>NZ_JBIUFR010000013.1:0-1426 GCF_053545315.1 Bacillus sp. CIS52 | reverse complement strand
TTGAGAGAACACTCTCAATGGTTTGGTGGCGATAGCGAAGAGGTCACACCCGTTCCCATGCCGAACACGGAAGTTAAGCTCTTCAGCGCCGATGGTAGTCGGGGGTTTCCCCCTGTGAGAGTAGGACGCCGCCAAGCTTTTTGTTTTATCTACCATGTTTTTGTTTATGAAGCTTATAATATTCCGCAGTAGCTCAGTGGTAGAGCTATCGGCTGTTAACCGATCGGTCGTAGGTTCGAGTCCTACCTGCGGAGCCATTGCTTCCATAGCTCAGCAGGTAGAGCACTTCCATGGTAAGGAAGAGGTCAGCGGTTCGAGCCCGCTTGGAAGCTTATCTAAATACGTTGATCTGAAGCAGTTTCCACGCGTTATGGAACTGTTATTTTTGTATTTAAATAAGCAAAGACCCTGTTACTGCTCTCCGCAGAAATCAAGGTGAAAATATAACAGCAGCCTTCTTAGGAAGTCTGCTGTTATATTTTCAAAGAGATATGGCTTCCGTGATATAAATAGCATAATTAGGTTAACTTAATTGTATGTATAATAGATCTAAGCAGTTTAATTTCTTGAATGGTCAAGTTCTGATCCAGAGAACGAAGTTTTCTTTTTTGCAGCCTTAGGTTAGTACAGATTATTATTAAATTTTTAAACGGTATTGACTTTTATCAAAACCCTGATATAATTACTTTTGTCATAATGCACTGTATGAATTTCCGGATATGCTTTTGCTTTAGATTAAGCAGAGAGCTACACCGGTTGGAGCATAACTGAGTTTTCCTTTTTTCTGATGCTGTTGTTTTTATTTTAACAGTTCATTATTTCTTGCGGAAGTAGTTCAGTGGTAGAACATCACCTTGCCAAGGTGGGGGTCGCGGGTTCGAATCCCGTCTTCCGCTCCATTTATTTTTGCGCCCGTAGCTCAATTGGATAGAGCGTTTGACTACGGATCAAAAGGTTAGGGGTTCGACTCCTCTCGGGCGCGCCATAATGCACTTGAAATCGGGAAGTAGCTCAGCTTGGTAGAGCACATGGTTTGGGACCATGGGGTCGCAGGTTCGAATCCTGTCTTCCCGACCATTCTCAAACTTTAAGATAATGTACTGATTATATTTTTCCTCTTTATTTTAAAAAACACTTGATTTATAGAAAGATAACATGGTATATTATTAAACGTCGCTGATGAACAGCAGACAAAACAAAAAGCTTCGAAAACGACTTAAAAAAAGTTGTTGACATAAAAGAAGCTGAGTGGTAAGATAATAAAGCTGCTTCACAAGCGGTAATGATCTTTGAAAACTAAACAAGACAAAACGTACCTGTTAATTCAAAGTTTTAAATAAATCGCACAGCGATGTGCGTAGTCAGTCAAACTACTTTATCGGAGAGTTTGATCCTGGCTCAGGACGAACGCTGGCGGCGTGCCTAA
>NZ_JBIUFR010000012.1:0-10648 GCF_053545315.1 Bacillus sp. CIS52 | reverse complement strand
GTAATCCGGGTCAATCGGCACAAATGCCGCGCCCGCTTTCAGGACGCCGAGTACGCCCGCAGCCATTTCCAAGGACGGTTTCGTCAAAATGCCGACACGTTCGTCAGCTGTAACACCGCAGTCCATGAGAATGCGCGCGATCCGGTTCGCCCTTGCGTTCAGCTCGCCGTACGTCCATTTCGCGCCGTTGTATGCCACAGCCGGACGGTTCGCGTGGCAGGCGGCCGTTTCTTCAAAGAGACGGTGAACCGTTTTGTTCCGCGGCACGGAAATTGTTTTTCCTTTCCATGCGTCAAGGAGGGCTTGTTTTTCAGCATCGCTGATCAGGGAAATCTCCGGCAGCTTTCTGTCCGGGTTTTCTGCCGCTTGCTTCAGAATCCGCAGGAACCCGGCGCTCCACTTTTCAAGTGTTTCTTTTTTAAACAGATCAGTCGCATATTCAAGCTGAAGACCGAGGCCTTTTTGATCCGTAAAGCCGCCGAGTGTCAGATCGAATTTCGCCGTGCCTTGGTTCGACTCATACGGAGTGATGCGCAGGTTCTCCAGTTCCAGTGTTTCTTTATCCGGATCTTCTGTCGTCACCATGACTTGGAACAATGGATTTCGGCTCATATCTCTCGGCAGGTCAAGCTTTCCGATCAGATCTTCAAACGGATAATCTTGATGCGCCAGCGCGTCGAGATTGGTTTGTTTTACCTGTTCGAGCAGCCCGGCGAATGTCTGTTCTTTGCGCGTTTCATTGCGAAGCGCAAGCGTATTGACAAACATCCCCGGCATTTCCTGAACTTCGGCGCTCGTTCTTCCGGCAGTTACCGAGCCGATAATGATATCACGCTGTCCCGTGATTTTGCCTAAAAAGACATGGAACGCGGCATGAAGCACCATATGAAGAGTCGCTCCCGATTGCTCCATTAATTCACGCACCGCTTTTTCCGTTTCACGCCCCGCTCTGAAGCGGACGGACTGTCCTTTAAAGCTTTGAACCGGAGGACGCGGAAAATCGGTCGGCAGGTTCAGTTCAGGAAGTTCACCGGAGAACGCGGAGAGCCAATATTGCTCATGCTCTTTCATCCGTTCGGCCTGCTCGGGTTCATTCTGCCAGACGGCGAAGTCTTTATAATGCAGGCTCGGCGCCGGCAGACTTCCGCCTTTGTAAAGATGAGCGAGCTCTTTGACCAGCATGCTTCTGGACACGCCGTCGGCAATAATATGATGCATATCCAGCAGCAGGAGGTGTTTCTGTTCATTCAGTCTGACAAGAGCGGCCCGAATGAGCGGAGCCGCACTCAAATCAAACGGCTTGATGAATGCCCGAATGATAAGATCAGCTTTCTCTTCATCCGCTGCTTCAAAGATGTGAAGTTCGATGTCAGCCTGTTCTGTGATCCGCTGCATCGGCAGGCCATTTTGATCGATAAAGGACGTCCGCAAAGATTCGTGACGATTGATCATCTGATTGAGCGCTTCCTGAAGCCTTGAAATATCGACTTCTCCCTCCATCAGAAGAACGGACGGCATATTGTAGCTGATTGTGTCCCGGTCAAGCTGGTTCAGGACGTACATCCGTTTTTGGGCGGATGATAAAGGGTATGCGTCAGCGCTGTCTGCCGGTGAGATCATCCGATATTTCTCAGATACCGCTGAATTCTCGATATATGCGGCAAGCTGACGGACCGTCGGCTGTTCGAACAGCGCTTTTAACGGAACCGTTTTGTCCAGTTCAGCCTGGATATTGGCAAGGAGCATCATGCCTTTTAAAGAGTGCCCGCCGTAATCAAAGAAATTATCGTCGATGCCGAGCGTATCCGCACCGAGAGTCTTTTGCCAAATGTGGCAAAGCTTCTCTTCCAGCTCCGTTTCCGGCAAGGCTGAAGCCGTTTGCGCCGTCTGGCTTGCGCCCGGTTTCGGAAGGGCGTTTTTATCTGTTTTTCCGTTGGCTGTGAGCGGAATGCGGTCTACTTGCACGAAATAGGCCGGAAGCATATGAGACGGCAGTGTTTTGGAAAGCTGTTTGCGAAGCTCAGAGCCTTTCAGCTCGCTGTCGGCTTTATAGTACGCGCACAGTTCCGGCAGTCCGCCTTCGCTGACTGCGAGAACGACCGCCTCCTGAATGCCGTTTACGCTTAACAGCACGGTTTCAACCTCTTTTAATTCGATACGGTAGCCCCGGATTTTCACCTGATCATCGGCGCGGCCGATAAATTCAATCGTCCCGTCAGAAAGCCTTCGGACGACATCTCCCGTTTTGTATATCAGGCTGTCCGGTGAAAAAGGATTTGAGAGAAATTTCTCCGCAGTCAGTTGCGGACGGTGAAGATATCCTCTTGCAAGCCCCTTCCCGGTAATATAAAGCTCGCCGCTTGCGCCCGGAGGAACGAGCTGCATTGATCCGTCCAGCACAAGGGCGCCGGTATTTGCGATCGGGCGGCCGATGACGGGACGCTGCTCATATTGATCAAGCCGTTCCATATTGATCCGTCCGGCAATGGCGCCGATCGTCGTTTCTGTCGGCCCGTAGTGATTGATGAAGTCAGTATGGGCGTATACGTCATGAAACTTGCGGACATCGGACGTGATGATTTTTTCACCGCCGAGCACCACTAAACGAAGCGGGCTGAAACGGCGTTCTGCCGTAAAACGGGCAGTATTGACGATCATATGGAACAATGACGGCGTCAGTTTCATATACGTAATGCCGTTTTTCTGTATATATTCACCAAGCTGGTCAGGCGAAGTGTACGTCTCTTTCGGCACAATGTGCAGCTCGCCGCCCGCCTGAAGGATCGGGAATATGGCCGTATATCCGAGATCAAATGCGTAAGAAGACAGCAGCACGGATTTGTCAGCTTCGGTCAAACCGGCTTCACGGCTGAACCACGTGACATAATTGACTAGATTGCGGTGCTCCAGCTGGACGCCTTTCGGTTTGCCCGTTGTTCCCGAGGTATAAATGATATATGCAAGCTGGTCGGCGTCAGGATTCGTTTCGAGCCGATCGGCGCTTTCGTTCCGCCATTCTCCGCCTTCCATTACGACCGTTTTTCCTTTATAAACGGCGGCAGCGGTCATGTTTCTCTCATTGACGACCAGAAGCTTCGTTCCGCTGTCTTCAAGAGAATAGCGGATTCTCTCTTCAGGAGTCTCCGGATCAATCGGGAGAAATGCCGCTCCGGCTTTCATGACGCCGAGAATCGCGGTAATCAAGTCGGCCGAACGATCCATCATAATAGCCACGATGTCCTCACTGCCCGCTCCGCACGCCTGAAGATGGCGCGCAAACCGGTTCGACTGTTCATCAAGTTCCCGGTATGTCAGACTTGTTCCGCCTGCAACCGCCGTGAGATCAGGCGTTTTTTGCGCTTGCCGTTCAAACAGCGAAACAAAAGTGCCCTCAGGGAGATCCGCTTCCGTACGTTTTTCATCAGAGAGGAGCGCTTCCCGCTCAGGTTCAGATAACAGGCTTGCTTCGGCCAGCTGAATATCCGGATTTTCAGCGCAGGCTTTAATCAGATTGACAAAATGAGCGCTCCAGCGGCGGATGGTTTCGTCCGCAAATAAGGCTTTCGTGTAATCAAAGCTCAATCCGACCTCTTCTCCGCGCTCAGCCGCTTCTAAGGAAAGATCAAATTTAGCGACATGATGATGTATGGAGTAAGAAGAAATCTCCAAATCTCCGAGCCGCAGAGACGGGATCTCCATGTTCTGCATATTAAATAACACGCTGAACAGCGGACTCCGGCTTGTGTCCCTCGTTAACGGCAGTTTTTCAATTAATTCTTCAAGCGGATAGCTTTGATGCTCGAAAGCTTGAAGACTCGCCGTCTTCACTTCGTCCAGGAATTGCTTGAACGTTTTTTTGCCGGCAGGATGCGACCGAAGCGCGACTGTGTTGACAAACATGCCCGGCACCTCTTGGAGATCAGGATGCTGTCTTCCGGCTGCCGGAGATCCGACTATGATGTCTTCCTGCCCTGAATACTTGGACAGCAGCACTTGAAAAGCGGCTAACAAGAACATGTACATCGTCGTATCCGTATCAGCCAGCAATGTCTTAATCTGCGCCGTCACCTGTTTATCAAGCCCGAAGATGACGCGTTCCCCTTCAAAACTGCGCTCGGCAGGACGTGGGAAATCAAGCGGCAGATCCAACACCGGCAGATCGCCTTTGAACGTTTCGAGCCAGTAGGCCTCGTGCTGATCCAGATTTGCTTTTTCACGCTGCCAGACTGAAAAATCCTTATAATGAATCTTTGGCAGCGCAAGCTCCGTGCCTTGATAAAGTTTCGCCAGATCACCGATGAAAATGCCCATAGAGCTTCCGTCCGTAATAATGTGATGCATGTCAATCAGCAGAAGATGACGGTCAGCTTCAAGCCGGATCAGCTTCGAACGGACGAGCGGCGCACGGTTGAGCGCAAAGGGTCTGATAAAGGCTTTTGTCAGCTCTTCCGCATCTTCTTCCCGGCCCTCGGCGGTTTCCAGCTGAAAGCTCACATTTTCATGAATGGTCTGCACGACTTCTCCATCCGCCATGTCAAACGATGTACGAAGTGTCTCATGACGGTTGATTAATGCCTGCATGGCCTCTTCAAGGCGGTTTTTGTCTACTGATCCTTCCAGCAGAAGTACAGCAGGGACGTTGTAGCTCGTGCTGGCCTGTCCGAGCTGATTAAGGATATACATCCTGCGCTGTGCTGAGGAAACAGGATAATGCTTCTGATGAGGCGCTTGCCGTATCGGTTCAAACTGCTGCTCCTCCTCACTCTCATGCTCCAAATAATGCGCAAGCTCCTGAATGGTCGGCTTTTCAAATAACACTTTGATCGGTACTTCTTTTTGAAAGTGCTCCTGAATTTTAGCGGTCATCATCATGGCTTTTAAAGAATGTCCGCCAATCGTAAAGAAATTGTCAGTCACACCCGCTTTTACGCCGAGAATACCTTCCCAAATGTCCGCGAGTTTCTGCTCCGCTTCCGTTTTCGGCGCTTCGTATTCTTTTTGAACGGCTTCAGTCTGCGGTTCAGGCAGCGCCTTTTTATCAATTTTTCCGTTCGCCGTCAGCGGAAACTGACTCATCTGTATGAAGTGCGCGGGAATCATGTATTCAGGTAGTGATTCCGAAAGTGTTTTGCGCAGGTCTTCCGGTGAAAGGTCCCGGTCTGCGGTAAAGTAAGCGCAGATTTCATTTTCATCCGCTTTATTTTTCCGGATCACAGCTGCAGATTCCGTCACATTCTGCACCTGGCTGATTTTCGCCTCGATTTCGCCGAGCTCGATTCTGAACCCGCGGACCTTTACTTGATTGTCAATTCTGCCGAGAAACTCGATCGTGCCGTCCGGAAGCCACTTCGCCAAGTCTCCCGTCCGGTATATCATTTCATCCGGTCTGAACGGATCGCGGACAAATTGCTTCTCCGTTAGTTCAGGCAGATTCACATAGCCTCTTGCCACTCCGCTTCCGCCGACGCACAGCTCACCGGGAGCGCCGATCGGCTGGAGGTTGCGGTTTTCGTCCATAATGTACGCAGTGGAATTTCCGATCGGCTTCCCGATCGGGACCGAGCCGTCGTAGTCCTGATCAATGAGAAAACTCGTCGAAAACGTCGTATTCTCCGTCGGGCCGTAGCCGTTCCAAAGAGACAGCTCCGGTGACGCCTTTCTCACCTTGCTGACGATATGCGGCACAAGCGCATCACCGCCGATGATAAGGTGCCGGAGCGTGTTAAACATGCCGGCATCCTTTTGGGCAAGCTGGTTAAACAGCGGAGACGTCAGCCACATAGTCGTGATCCGATGCTCTTTCAGAAATTGGGCGAATTGTCCGGCGTCAAGCAGCGTCTCTTTTTTAACAGGATAAAGCGCAGCTCCGTTCAGCAATGCACCGAAGACTTCGAAGGTTCCGGCATCAAAGCTGACGGCTCCCGTTTGCGCCATGCGGTCTTCTTCATGAACCGGCACATAATTCGAATGTTTGACGAGCCTGATGATATTTCTGTGTTCAATCATGACGCCTTTCGGTTTGCCGGTCGATCCGGATGTATACATAATATACGCCAAGTCGTTTCCGCCGGCAGGGAGACTCAAGTTTGCTCCGCTTACCGTTTCATCCGCGCTTTCATCCAGCATGATGACCGGGACTTGCAATGCGCCCGCTTGCTCCAGATAGTCCTGAACTGTCAGCACGATCTGAATCGAACTGTCTTCCGCCATAAAGCGGAGACGGTCCTCCGGAAAAGCAGGATCAATCGGCACATATGCGCCGCCTGCTTTTAGGACGGCAAGCATGCCGATAACGGTTTCCGCAGACCGGTCGTTCATAATAGCGGCGGTCCGGCCTTTTTCCAGCCCGTTCTTCACAAGATATCTCGCCAGGCGGTTGGCCGCTTCGTTCACTTCACGGTACGTCCATTCGCGCCCCTCTTCTTTTATCGCGATGCTTGCGGGCGTCCGGTTTGCCTGTGCTTCAAACAAACGGTGAACGGCCTCCTCTTCCGGAAGCGCCGTTTTCGTATCATTGAATACGTCAACAATCTGCCGCTCTTCTTCGCCTGAAACAAGGCCGAGATCCCGCACGGGCGCGTCAGGCGTTCCGACCGCCGCTTTCATCATGCGGGTCAGATGGTGCGCCGTTCGTTCGATGGCATCATGAGCAAAAGCCGCTCCGTTGTATTTGATTTTGACAGTCCACGTTTTTCCCGGATACACGATGAGATTGAAATCAAAGCTCGTCTGCTCAAAAGCATGTTCAACTTTAATGGAAAAGCCGAGTCTTTCCTCCATGCCCCCGTTTTCCAGCTCTTTGTCCAGCGGATAGTTTTCAAAGGCGACCAAATGATTCAAAAGGCTGCCGTCCAGAGCAGAGCGCTTTTGAATGTCATAGAGCGGCACATAATCATAGCGCTCGGCTTCCACGGCGTTTTTCTGAACTGCCGTCATCACGTCAGAAAAGGTTGCTTCTTTGTCAATCTTGATTCTGACAGGGATCGTATTGATGAACAGCCCGGCCATTGTTTCTATGCCGTTGATTTCTGAAGGACGGCCTGATACAACAGTGCCGAACACCACATCGTCTGTATAGTTATATTTGCTGAGCACTGCGCCCCACACCGCTTGAAACAGGTTAGGCCCCGTGACTTGATGCCGGTTGGCGGTCTGCTGAATCTGCGAAACCAGCTCTTCATCCCAGACTAAAGAATATTCTTCATTTTGATAGTCTTTCTTTTCTGCTGACAGACGGCCCGGGAGCAGGCTCGGCTGTTCGAAATCCGCCAAGCGGCTGCTCCAATATTGTTCCGCCTCGTCATAATCCCGGCCTCCGAGCCATTTGATATAGTCAGAGTAAGGTTTGCCCTGGCTTCCTCCGGCGGGCCGGCCGGCACGAAGCGCTTCATAGTTTTGAAACAGGCTTTTCATCAAAACGCCCATACTCCAGCCGTCCATGACGATATGATGATTGCTCCAGACGAGATAAAGCTCCTTCTCACTGAGTCTGAATACCGCCGCTTTAAAAAGAATATCCTTCGCCAGATGAAAGCCCTGCTGCTGCACGTCGCGTTTATAGCGTTCAATATATTCGGTTTGACGAGCTTCATCTAATTGACTGATATCTTCATAGTGCACTTTCGTCTTCCGCTCGGCCAATACGACTTGGCGCGGTTTTTGAAGCTGCTGGTGCACGAATACCGTTCGCAGGATGTCATATGTCCGGATCAGCTCATTGACGCTTTTTTCAAAAAGCTCGAGCTGAAAACTTCCGTGAATCCTAAGCTCTAATTGTGTGAAGTAGGAGGAAGAATGCGGATCAAGCAGCGCATGATACAGCATTCCCTCCTGCATCGGTGTGAGTGCATACACCTTTTGAATCGATTTTTTGCTCATATGTCACCTCTGTCTTTTCTGTTAGAGAATTTCCATTAATTTATCAAGTTCATCAAGCGTCAGATCATCATCACCAAGATCACTAGGCGTAAGTTCAGGACCGTCTTGAGCCAGGCAATGATCTATGATTTTCAGGAGGTGCCCTTTAAAGCTGTCACTGAACGATTGAATGGTTTTTTCATGAAATTCGAGAGAATGATAGGCAAACGTCATCGTCATCTGCCCATTTTCTATAAATCCGACAATATCAAGCGCATTCGGCTTCTCTGTGTCCGGGCTCAGCGATTGTCCGGACGGCATATCGGATCTTGTAAATAAGCCGGAATCCGACATCTCATTAAACTGGCCTAAGTAGTTAAAGCTGATATCCGGATCAATCTCAAACGAAAGATTCTCTTTATGCTCAGGCGCCGTTACATAACGCAGAATGCCGTAGCCGACTCCTTTGTTCGGGATATGCCTGATGTCTTCTTTCATTTGTTTCAGCTGATATGAAAGGTCGTCGGCGTGTTTCATCTCAAGGATCATCGGATACATGCTCGTAAACCATCCGACCGTTCGGGTGATATTCAAGCCGTCAAGAATGTCTTCGCGTCCGTGGCCTTCCAAATGAACGCCGATCGTGTCTTCACCCGTCCACTCCTTCAGCGCCAGTCCGAGCGCCGTCAGCAGAATATCATTCATTTCCGTGTGGTAGGCTTCATGGACGTTTGTGGTCAGCTGTTCAGTTTGTTCAGCCGTCAGAGAGAAGCTGACCGTTCTTGTATGTCTCATGCGCTGATCCCCAGACTGCCTGTCTTTCGGGAGCTGAGTGCACACCTCTTTTTCCTCAAGCTCTTTCCAGTAATCAACTTCTTTCAGAAACGCCTTCGTATTTGCGTATTCTTTGATTCTCTCGGCAAATTCGGCGAATGAATGTGTTTTCGGCGGCAGCGCCGGGTCATTGCCTTGCTTGAGCTGTGTATAAACGGAGGTGAAGTCCTCCAGTAAAATCCGCCAAGATACACCGTCTACGACTAAGTGATGGATCGCAAGGAGAAGGTGGTCTCCGTCTTCCGCCCGGAAGAGCCCGGCCTTCAGCAGAGGTCCCGCTTCCAGTGAAATACTGCTTTGAAGACGGTCTGCTTCCCGTTCGATACGGTCTTCATGATCTTCGCTGAGTCCGTTCAGTTCAAAGACGTTCAGTTCAACAGACGCATCCTCAAGCCCTCTGTAATACGGCTTTTGCTCACGGTAAACCATCCGCAGTGCATCATGGTGTTCCATCAATGCTTGCAGAGTTCTTTCCACCAGAACCGGATCAAAGCCGTCTTTTGCGTGAAGCATGACGGATTGGTTCCAGTGGTGTTTGTCCGTAAAGTTTTTCTCAAAGAACCAGCGCTGGATCGGCGTTAATTCTGCTTCGCCTTCGACAGGTCCCTGGTCGGCCTGCTTGCCTTCGGTCCGCTCCACGTAAGAGACGAGCTCTTCGATGGTCGGGTGCTGGAAGAGGTCTTTCATCTCCAGCTTGTAGCCGTGCTGGTTCAGGCGGCTCGCCATTTGAATGCCTTTGATCGAGTCGCCGCCGAGCGTGAAGAAATTATCGCTTACGCCGATCTGATCCAGTCCGAGCACTTCCTGCCAAATGTCAGAAAGCAGCGTCTCCATCTCCGTTTCCGGCGCTTTGTACGCGGCGCTTCCCGCCTCAATGTCCGGCGCCGGCAGGGCTTTTTTGTCAATCTTTCCGTTTGCGGTGACCGGAAGCTCGTCCATCTCCACCCAGAACGCCGGCACCATGTAGTCCGGAAGCGTGTCTTTCAGCGCGGCTTTGAGCGCTTCGATATCATCCTGCTGAGGTGCGACATAGGCGCAAAGCGCGGTATTGCCCGCTTTGTCTTCCACCGCCGTCACCGCCGCGTCATGAACGTCCGCAAGCTGCGCGAGGCGGACTTCAATTTCTGAAAGCTCAATCCGGTAGCCGCGCACTTTGACCTGCTGGTCGATGCGGCCGATGTATTCGATACCGCACTGCGCGTTCCATTTGACGAGGTCCCCGGTCCGGTACATGCGCTCGCCTGGCACAAACGGATCTGCGGTAAACCGCTTCGCCGTTTCTTCCTCACGGTTCAGGTATCCGCGCGCAAGTCCGCGGCCTGCCACGCACAATTCACCGGCAATGCCTTCCGGCTGCACCTGATTGCCGTCGCCGAGAATATACGCTCTCGTATTGGCAATCGCCCGTCCGATCGAAAGCGATCCTTCCTCCGGATTAATGACGCCGCTTGTCGCGACGACGGTGTTTTCCGTCGGGCCGTAGTTGTTGACGATCGTGTACGGCTGTTTCACCGCCCGCTTCAGCTTGTCGCCTCCGACGAGAAGCATGCGGAGAGAGGTATTTTCCAGCTCCATAAATTGTTCGGCCAGCTGCGTCGGCAGGAAAGTGATGGTCACGCCGTGCTCTTCGAAATAGTGATTTAAGCGGGTGATATCCAGCCGGATCGCTTCGTCAATGACATGAAGCTCCGCGCCGATGGTCCATGCCGGGAACATCTCCCAGATGGAGGCGTCAAAACCGAAGCCAGCGTATTTGGCGCTTTTATCCTCGGCCGTCATGGCGAATGCGTCGTGATGCCAGAAACACAGGTTCACCAGCGCGTGGTGTTCGACCATGACACCCTTCGGCTGTCCGGTCGTTCCTGACGTGTAAATCATATAAGCGAGATGATCCGCCGTGGTTTCCGTCTGCGGGTTCGCTTCATCGTTTTCATCAAGCGGCAGGCTCAGAATGGAG
>NZ_JBIUFR010000011.1:0-14405 GCF_053545315.1 Bacillus sp. CIS52 | reverse complement strand
CACGAAGAATGGGCTTACCGCCTTTTGAGCTGTATCGGTGAACGAAAGCAGCCGATACCGTATAGCCGCGTTACGGCAACAATGAGCCGCCGCTTGAAGCGGCGGGAATTTGGGTGGAACCGCGGGTCTGACACACACTCGCCCCTTGCTTTGGGATGAGTGTGTTTTTATTTTCTTAAAAATAAAGGAGAGATCAGACCGTGAAGAAACCGCACATTGTCATTACTTTTCCTGACGGGAAACAAAAAGAATACCAAAAAGGCGTTACGTTAGAAGAGATCGCCCAATCAATCAGTCCGGCTTTGAAAAAGACATCAGCCGCCGGCAAGGTAAACGGATCGTTATATGACCTTAGAAGAAGCATTCATGAAGATGCTGAAATTGAACTGTGCAGTTTTCAATCTGAAGAAGGGCTGGGTGTGATGAGACACACAGCAGCGCACGTATTGGCGCAAGCGGTAAAACGTCTGTATCCGAAGGTCTGTTTAGGGATCGGTCCCGTTATTGAGAATGGCTTTTATTATGATTTTGACATGGATGAAACGATTACAGAAAAAGACCTGGCCGCCATTGAGAAAGAAATGAACAGAATCATTTCAGAAAATCCGGAAATCATCAGAGAAGAAATCTCCAGAGAAGAGGCAGAGCATCTGTTTGCTCACGAGCCGCTGAAGCTCGAGCTTTTAGCCGATATTCCGCAGCATGATACAATCAGTATTTACCGACAGAGCGACTTCATTGATTTATGCCGGGGGCCGCACTTGGCGTCTGCCGGTCAGATAAAAGCTTTTTCGCTCACTCATGTGTCAGGAGCTTATTGGCGGGGCGACAGCAATCAAAAAATGCTGCAGCGCATTTATGGGAAGGCATTTTCTTCAAAAAAGGAGCTGAACAGGCATTTTCAGCTGATAAAAGAGGCGGAGAAGAGAAATCATCGAAAATTGGGAGCGGAATTACAGCTTTTTATGTTTTCAGAAGAAGCGCCGGGTATGCCTTTTTATCTGCCGAACGGTCAGTTCATCCGAAATACGCTTGAATCATTTCTGCGTTCAAAGCAGGATGCTTATCATTATCAGGAAGTGCGCACACCTATGATGATGAACCAGCGTCTTTGGGAGCAATCAGGCCATTGGGATCATTATAAAGAGAATATGTATTTCTCAGAAGCCGATCATCAGCGCTTCGCGTTAAAGCCGATGAACTGTCCCGGCCACATGCTCATTTTTAAAGAAAAGCTTCGTTCTTATCGCGATCTTCCAATTCGGATGGCTGAATTCGGCCAGGTGCACCGTCACGAATTCAGCGGGGCGCTCAATGGCCTGCTTCGCGTCAGGTCCTTTTGCCAGGATGATGCGCATATTTTTGTAACGCCCGATCAGATCGAGAGCGAAATTACTTCAGCGCTTCAGCTGATTCACGAGGTGTACACCGCATTCGGTTTTTCCTATGATATTGAGCTGTCAACAAGACCGGACAATTACATGGGAAGCGAACATTTGTGGGACCGGGCGGAGAGCGCATTAGAGAAAGTATTAAAAGAACAGGGATATCGTTTTCGATTTAATCGGGGGGATGGCGCATTTTACGGCCCGAAAATTGATATTCATATAAAAGATGCGCTGAATCGAAGCCATCAATGCGCTACTGTCCAGCTCGATTTTCAAATGCCGGAGAAATTTGATTTAACATATATTGATGAAAAAAATCAAAAAGTCCGTCCTGTTGTTATTCATCGGGCGGTATTCGGATCTCTTGACAGATTTTTCGGAATCATAACCGAACATTTCGGGGGAGCGTTCCCGTCATGGCTTGCTCCGGTACAGGCAAAAATCATCCCGGTATCAAATACCGCACACCGGGACTGCGCAGAACAGGCGCACCGGCAGCTGAAGAAAGCGGGTATCAGGGCTGAGCTTGATCAGCGGGATGAAAAACTCGGATATAAAATCAGAGAAGCACAAATGAAAAAAATACCGTATATTGCTGTTGTGGGGGATCACGAGTGCCGCCATCAATCTGTACAGGTAAGACAATACGGACAGGAAGACACATTTGAAGAGAGTGTGAGTGATTTTGTTTCCCGGATCATAAATGAAACAAAACAAGAGATTCAAGTAAATCGACATTGACATATCGCAAAATCACGATATAATAAAACGTATGAAACCTATTGATGTTTTTAAAGCGTTGTCTAATGAGTCCCGGCTTGAGATTTTACAATGGCTGAAAGAGCCGGACCATCATTTCGCCCCGCATGATGGCATTGATATGAATGAAATCGGAGTATGTGTGAGTCAGATCACCGATAAGCTTCAGATGACACAGTCAACGGCGTCTCAATATCTTTCCATCCTTCAGCGGGCGGGCCTTATCCAAACGAAACGGATCGGCAAATATACCTATTATAAAAGAGATGAAGAAGCGATAAAGGCGATGGCCGATTATTTTCAGCGTGAAATGTAGGGCTGAATCCTTTGAAGAGGGATTCAGTTTCTTTTTCTGATTACATATCGACATATTTCGATTTGTTTCTGTTTTAATCTTTTATATCGATATATCACAATATATCTTTATATAAATCATCAATGAAGGAGTGTATCAGATGCAAAATACATGGAAGGTTTACATTTTGGCGATTATCAGCTTTTTAGTTGGGACCTCTGAATATGTGATATCCGGGGTGCTTGATAAAATTGCAGGTTCTTTGGGCGTCACTGTGGCAGCGGCAGGGCAGCTGATTACAATTTTTTCACTCGTTTATGCAATCGGAACGCCCGTCGTGATGGTTCTGACAGCAAGGCTGGACAGAAGGAAGCTTATGATCTATGCTCTGGGGCTGTTTGTTATCGGGAATATCATTTCTTTCCTTGTGCAGGGATTCGGCTTATTTGCGGGAGCGCGGGTGATCATGGCGCTTGGAGCGGGAAGCGTGGTGGTAACCGCGCTTACGATCGCAGCAAAAATCGCTCCTCCGGGAAAGCAGGCAAGCTCTCTTGCGACAGTCATTATGGGATTTACGGCTGCGCTCATTATCGGTGTGCCGATTGGAAGAACCGTGTCTGAAGCTTTCGGCTGGAAAATGGTTTTCGCCGGTATTGCGGCACTTGGAATCATTGCCATGCTGATTATACGTTTCACGCTGCCTGAGATAAAAGGAGATAAACCCGTGCCGCTCATTCAGCAACTCTCTTTTTTGAAGAAACGAAAAGTGGCTGTCGGCCTGGCCATCACGTTTTTTTGGCTTGGAGGTTATTCAGTTGCGTATACGTACCTTTCGCCGTTTTTACTGAACGTTACTCATATCAGCAGCGGAATGCTGAGCACATTGCTCCTTATTTTCGGGGTTGCAAGTCTTGCCGGCTCTAAAGCAGGCGGTTTCAGTGCAGACAAATGGGGGGCGCGTGTCACATTGACCGGCGGAATGGCGCTTCATGCTATCATGCTCATGTTATTGCCCTTTATTACACATTCTGCTGCCGGAGCGGCGGCAGTGCTTATATTTTGGTCCTTTTCCGCCTGGTCATCCGGGCCGGCTCAGCAATATCATTTGGCAACGATGGAGCCGGAATCATCAGGTGTATTACTTGGCCTCAACCAGTCTATGATGCAGCTGGCTATGGCGGCCGGGGCAGGTATCGGGGGCATTGTTGTCACTCATCTGTCTCTTGCGTCAGTGACATGGATTGGTGCAGGCGGTGTTGTCATTGCAATGTGCGGCGTGCTTTCACTTATGTTGTTAATGTCTGAAAAAACCTCATCCGAATACAGCGCCGAATAAACAAAAGCCTCGTTTCTCAGTTTGAGAAATGAGGCTTTTGTCTTGTTATTTTTCACATTTCTTCAAGTTTACGCCGATTGCAGCTCCATTTCGGCTTGAGTCGGCAACGCCGGTGAAGGTGCCGTTTTCACGATCAATCAGGATGCTTTGCACGTTTCCGATATCAACCGGACTGCTGCCGAATTTATGCCCCATTTCGTTCAGTTTTGCGCGGGCTTCTTCCGGCACTCCTTTTTCATAACGATAGGACGTCATACTGTTTGTGTAAATTCTCGGCTCTTCGACCGCCGCTTTAAGATCCATGCCGTACTCGACTTTGTTCAGGATCGTTTGCAAAACGGAAGAAATAATCGTTGCTCCGCCGGGGGAGCCGACAGTCAGGACGGGTTCGTTATTTTTAAATAAAATGGTCGGAGTCATGCTGCTGAGCGGACGTTTATTCGGCTGCACTTCATTTGCGCCGCCCGGCACCGCATCGAAGTCTGTTAATTCGTTGTTCAAAACAACGCCATATCCGGGAACCATAATGCCGGAACCGAACAGCTGTTCAATCGTTGTTGTATAAGATACAACATTGCCGAAGCGATCGGTTACCGTGAAGTGAGTCGTTTGACCCTCTTGTTTATCAGTCGGCTGTTCGACTTGTTTATAGTTTGCAGCGCCTTCCTGATAAGCCCAAGGATCACCGGCTTTCGGTTTTTTATTCACTTTATTAATATCTATCAGCTGTCTGCGGGCATTGATATAATCTGGATTCAAGAGACCTTTGAGAGGGACGTTGACGAATTCTGGGTCCCCGGCAAATGCGGCGCGGTCAGCATAAGCCAAATGCATTGTTTCGGCGAGAAGCTGATATTTTTGCCAAGAACGGATATCATAT
This sequence comes from Bacillus sp. CIS52, assembly GCF_053545315.1. NCBI lineage: Bacteria > Bacillati > Bacillota > Bacilli > Caryophanales > Bacillaceae > Bacillus > Bacillus sp. CIS52. The sequence goes on along the minus strand of NZ_JBIUFR010000011.1, from coordinate 9,747 downwards.
TGGGAAAGCTTAAAATCATCCAGAAGGTTCAGCATTTGCAACAGGAAAACACCGCCGGAGCTTGGAGGAGGAGCAGTTGCGATATGATAGCCCTGGTAATCTCCCCAGATCGGTTCGTCAATCGTCACATTGAAGTTTTTAATATCTTTTTCTGTCATTGAGCCGCCGAATTCCCGCACTGTTTCCGCGAGCTTTTTGGAGAATGCTCCGTCATAGAACGCTTTTGTGCCTTTGTACTTAATAGCTGTAAATGTTTTGGCTAAGTCTTTTTGGACCAGTGTGTCTCCTTCTTTCAAAGGTTCTCCGTTTGGAAGAAACACGTCTTTTGCAGCAGTGTGTGATAATTTGTCTTTATAATCTGAGATGGCGTCAGCTAAAACCGAATCAATCGGAAAGCCTTTTGAGGCAAGTTTAATGGAAGGGGTGATGAGTTGTTTCATGGAGCGGGTGCCCCATTTGTCGAGCGCTTTTTCAAGTCCTTTTAATGTTCCCGGAACACCGACTGCAGTCCCTTTTGTAACCCGCTCAGAGAAAGGAATGGCTTTGCCGTTTTCGTCCAGGAACATATCCGGTGTTGCGCCTTCCGGTGCGCGTTCCCGGCTGTCGATAATGGTGGTGTCTTTCGTTTTCGCATCATAAACCATCATAAATCCGCCGCCGCCGATTCCCGACATCATCGGTTCGGTTACGTTTAATGCAAATTGAATGGCCACCGCGGCGTCAATTGCATTGCCGCCTTTTTTCAGCACGTCGGCACCGATTTGTGAAGCGAGAGGATGGGCGGTGGCGACCATGCCGTCTTTGCCGACATCTACCTGTTTGTAGTCATCATAGGAAAACGGGTGTTTCTTAGCCTGAGCGTGATAAGGGATGCTTCCGGCTGCGAGCAAAGTACTGAGCAGAACGATAAAACAGAGATTCATAAACTTTTTCTTTTTCATAGTCTGCCTCCTTTGTTTTCCGCTTACAATTATAGAGTAAGTAAAATGTGCTGTTTTCACAAGTGACAAACGGAATAGTCCGGTGTGCAAAAAGCCGGGGTTTCTGTGTGAATGTAATCAGTCGGAAATGGGATAAATGGGAAACCGGACAGAAAAAGCTGTGAAACAAGCATTAAGGCAAAAAATAAGCTACAATAAACAAAATAGAATTCACTCACATGACATATGAAAGGAACGTGAGCCATGTATTTAACCATTAAAGAGACAGCGGAGTTTACCAGTCTTCCTGAAGAATATGTACACAATCTTATTTTGACGAATAAAATAAGAGCGGTCCATGACGGGCAGCAATATTTAATCAACAAAGAACAATTTCAAACCCATCTTGAACAGCTGGAGAAATATAAAGAAATGATACAAGAGTTTTTAAATGAACCGCTCCCTGAAGACATTGATGTAAAAGACGAAGATTAGGACACAATTTCATATTGTGTCTTTTTTTTGCATTTCTTCAGCTGTTCACAAAAAAATCGGACGCTCATATTTCGTTTTAAGGGCGCTGTTTTCTTTTTTGAATACTAAGAGACTCCGATGCCTCAAAATCCCGTCACGGGGATATAAACGATGTTTTTGGGGATCTTTTTGAAAACAGGTGTTTTATTTTCTTTATGTAACACTATGTATATTATGTTACATAAGAGGCTTTATCCTTTATCATTCAATGGGTTTCAGCTATAATAGTAACATAATCCTCAATATGTTACTTTACCAATTATAAGGGGTTTTTTGATGCATATCGTACAGCCGATCCGAAGTTTGGAGAAGATCCAGGAAGTCAAACAGTATTTAATGAAGAAAAGTGAACGTGATTATTTTTTATTTATTTTCGGCATGAACAGTGCACTGCGGATTTCTGATGTTCTGCCGCTTCGCGTAAGGGATGTCAGAAACAAAGATCATGTATGGGCGACTGAGAGCAAAACGAGAAAGAAAAGAAAAATTCTGATATTGGAATCTCTAAAGGCCGACATATACGCATATACAAAAGATATGAAAGAGAATGACTATTTGTTTAAATCGAAACGGACGAATAAGCCTATTTCGCGGATTCAGGCATACAGAATATTAAAAGAAGCAGCTGCTGCGTGCGGATTGGAGGAGATCGGGACGCATACGCTGAGAAAGACGTTCGGGTATCATTTTTATCAGAGGACGAAAGATATTGCCGAACTCCAGCGGATATTAAATCATTCTTCTCCGTCTATTACGATGCGTTATATCGGAATAGATGAGGATACGACGAGAGCGGCTTATAAAGTGTTCGGCGGGCTGTAGGCTTGAAAAAAACGGCCGCCAGCGTTACTATATAAGCAGGCTCTAGTAGCACAGCGGATAGTGCAGCAGTTTCCTAAACTGCAGGTCGGGAGTTCGAATCTCTCCTAGGGCGTTTTCAGCATAAGATAGGTGCAGATTAATAATGTCGGTAAAACAGAAAAACCCTTGTCACACAAGGGTTTTTGTCGTTTTTGCAAGCTTTTTATTTTTGTGAGAACCCGCTGAAAAACGATGCGATTTTATTTTTATTTGCACATTTTTTGCAGATTTCTATACAGGTGTTTTCACGTCAGGCATTTTTTCAAATAAATCAAGGGTGTTTTGGGTATCTTCTTCACGTAGTTTTTAAATTACACTCAAATAATAATTAATCCCTCATATGCTCTAAATATTTCGTGACATGAAAAGCCTTTCCACGCCATTGCATCATTCAAAAAAGCCCGCTTTTAGCGGGCTTTTCTTTATATAACAGCATCAAATTGATTGACTTTCCAAACGTTGTTTTCTTTTACGAATGTAACGTCGCGTTTTGCTGACGGAGAACCGTCAAGAGTCGGTACAGTGAAGCGGTACGTTTGGACGCTTCCTTTTTTAGAAAGAAGGGTCATTTTTGCTTTTTTCCAATTCAGGAGGTTATCCCCGTCGCCGACCGGAACAGCCAATTTGCCGTCTTTTACGGTGAAGTGGTACTCTTTAAGCCCTTTATCAATCGCCTGCTTTGTAAAAGCGGGTGTCAGATATTTTACGGCTTTCGCTTTTGTTCCGAGTTCTTTGCACATGAATACATATTGAAGATTTTGATATTCGAACTGCTCGGATGTGCAGTTTGCTTTTGACTTAAGCGTTCCTCCGCTCATGGTGTTCCAAAAATGTTCTCTTGCTGACAGAGCCAGCTGAAGTGCTTGTTTTTGTGTTAGGTCATTAGGCGTATTTTTGGCAGTCGCCGCAGTGCCCAGTGATAGAATCAATGTAATAGTAGTGAGGAATAATAGCCATTTTTTCATGATATAATCTCTCCTTCAACGAATCTCTTTCTCTTATGTTACAAATGTTACAATAATTACGGTAAGATTACAATACCTTTTCAGAAATATTTTCCGCACTTTTTATTTTTATGATTTATTTCCATGTAAGACGGTAGAAAAAGATAAAGAGTTTCATTGAACAAAAGGTTTTTACAAGCTGTCTGCTGAATAATAAAATGGAAGAAAATCAAAAAAGGAGTCCTACATATGGAGGTACAAGATAATCTGGAGACAGCGGAAGGCCCTGGCCAGTCTGTCTGGCGGTCTATGTCATTATTTTTAGTCCCGCTGCTATTAAGCAACGTATTGCAATCTGTCGGCCAGTTGGTCGGAATGGTGTTTGTCGGAAGGTGGCTCGGAGTCGATGCGCTTGCCGCTGTATCGTCTTTTTTTCCGCTGTTTTTCCTGCTGATTTCCTTTACAATCGGAATCGGTTCAGGAAGTTCCATTCTGATCGGGCAGGCTTACGGCGCGAAAAACGAAGAGAGAATGAAAGCGATTGTCGGCACTACGCTGACGTTTACCTTTATGCTCGGTATTGTTCTGGCAGTTGTCGGCAGTGTGTTTACGCTTGATATTTTGCGGCTGATGGGAACGCCGGAAAATGTAATAGATGTCAGTGTCCGATATGCGCGCATTCTGTTTTGCGCGATGCCGCTGATGTTTTTATATTTTGCTTATACAACATTTTTACGCGGAACGGGAGATTCAAAGACCCCGTTTTATACGTTAATCGTCAGTACGGTTATTAACATCGGGCTTTTGCCTTTATTGATTCTCGGACTTTTCGGGCTTCCGAAGTTCGGCATTTACGGATCAGCGTATGCAACGGTCATTTCAAACATCGTGACATTTATCGTGCTAATGGTTTATTTGCGGAAAAAGAAGCACCCGCTTGCATTTGACCGGACTGCGTTCCGCTCTCTTAAAATGGACAAAAAGCTGCTCGCGCTTTTACTGCGGCTCGGTATTCCGTCGAGCATCAATATGATTCTCGTATCGCTTTCTGAAATCGCGGTCATCTCTTTTGTGAATCATTACGGATCAAATGCGACGGCTGCTTACGGGGTTGTCAACCAAGTGGCGAGTTATGTGCAGATGCCGGCGGTAAGCCTCGGTATCGCCGTTTCAATTTTTGCCGCCCAATCCATAGGAGCCAATCAATTCGGCCGGCTGAAGCAGGTCATCAAAGTCGGCATCGGCCTGAATTATTTGATCGGCGGGGTTTTGATTGTGCTGATTTACACCTTCTCCCGGCAGATACTGGCTTTGTTTTTAACCGATCAGGACACGCTTCATATTGCCCGCAATCTTATTATGATTACACTTTGGAGCTATCTGATTTTCGGTCACGCTCAGATCGTTTCAGCGACAATGCGGGCGAGCGGTACGGTATTATGGCCGACTGTTATCAGCATTTTTGCAATTTGGGGAATTGAGGTGCCTATCGCCTTTATACTATCTCATTACACGAAACTCGGCATTCTCGGCATTTGGGTCGGTTATCCGGCAGCTTTTGTCATCAGCCTGCTGCTGCAGTACGGGTATTACCGGTTTGTATGGAAGAAAAAACAGATTACCCGGCTGATTCAATAAGGTTTTACCGCACATCGCTCAGTTCATACGGGCGATGTTTTTTTCAGAGAAGGAAAATGAGTTTAGAAAATGGAATTCCTATACATGCTAGAAAACAAGGAAAGGGCAGGTGCTTATGACGATTGAACATACGACTTATTTAGGGGCTTCGGCCGTAAAAGCGGAAACTGAACAGGCTGAATGCATCATTGTGCCGGATTGGGGCTCACATGTCATTTCAATCCGGGATAAAAGAACCGGTATGCAGATTCTGAGAGAACCGGAAACCGCGGAACAATTTCGCGAAAAACCGATGCTGTACGGTATTCCCGTTTTATTCCCTCCGAACCGGATTACGGACGGGACGTTTCGTTTTGACGGCCGCACGTATCAATTTGACATAAACGAAGAGGATAAACATAATCATATTCACGGCTTTCTTCACAACCAGCATTGGAAGTTGGTAGCGGCGAAAGAAGAGGCGGATGAACTGACAGTCGAAACAGAAATTGATCTTACAGAAATTCCCCGTGTCCATAAACAATTTCCGCACGATGTCATTGTCCGGATGACTTATACATTAAAAAACAATGTGTTTACGCAGCGGGCGCTGATTATCAACAAGGGAACGGAGGCTTTTCCTTGGGGACTGGGCTATCATTCAACTTTTGTTTTCAATGAAGAGCGATCACGTCTTTTTCTGACGGCTGACCGCATGTGGGAATTAAATGAACGTTTCGTGCCGACGGGCCGTTTATTGGATGTGCCTGATAAAGAAGCGTTCCGTAACGGAATGTCTTTAAAAAATAAGCAGTTTGACGATGTTTTTCTTTCTTCCGGACGGAATGGCGGCAATAACGAAGCTGTTATTTATCATCCTGATGAGCAGCTATCCGTTTTGTATCAGGCAGACACGTCTTTCAAGCATTGGGTGGTATATAACGGTGACGGAAAGCAAGGGTTTGTCAGTCTTGAGCCTTATACCTCCGTTACAGATGCATTTAATCTGAATCAGCCTGCATCACTGACGGGGCTTCAGATACTGAAACCGGGCGAAGAAGCGGCCGCGTCATCCCGGATCACCATTTTGCATGACGAAGAATAAGAAAGAGGCGGGGATAACATTGAAAACATATGTCAAACGCTTGACCGCGGTGTTTCTCCTTTTGGTCATAGCCGCCGTTCCTTATATTGATGATTCCGCCAAAGCGGCCGAACAAAAAAATGCGTTGCAAAAAGAGCTGGAACACATTCTGAATGAAGAACCTGCATTAAAGGGCGCCGCGGCAGGCGTCAGTGTCCGATCGGCAAAAACAGGGGAGGTGCTGTTTGGCAGCCGGGAAGATATGAGACTGAGGCCTGCATCACTGATGAAGCTGCTGACGGCATCTGCGGCGCTTTCCGTTCTTGGAGAAGATTACACCTTTAAAACAGAAGTACGGGCAGACGGCGCCGTGAAAGGAAAACAGCTGCGCGGAAACCTTTATCTCAAAGGAAGTGGCGATCCGACCCTATTGGCTTCTGATTTTGAGAAGATGGCTAAACAGGTTAAGGAAAAGGGCATCCGTGTCATTAAAGGAGATCTGGTCGGGGATGATTCACGGTATGACGATACCAGGTATTCAGTTGATCTGCCGTGGAGCGATGAAGGCCAATATTATGGAGCGCAAGTATCAGCTCTTACCGCTTCACCGAATGAGGATTATGATACCGGAACGGTGATTGCGGAAATCAGCCCGGCGAAACAGCCCGGTAAAAAGGCGCATATTACGATTTCTCCCCATACGGACGTCGTACGTGTGAGAAATGAAGTGAAAACCGCCGCTTCTGATGAAAAGAAAGATTTGACGGTTGAACGGGAGCATGGGGGCAATGTGATTACGGTAAAGGGAACCATGCCGGCGGGCGCGGCAAAGGCAAGAGAATGGGCGGCAGTGTGGGATCCGTCGTCCTATGCATTAGATTTATGGAAACAAGCGCTTACTAAACAGGGCATCACTGTAAAAGGAAAGGTCAAAACAGGGTGCATGCCGCATCACACCCAGCCAGTCACATCACGGACATCAATGCCTCTTTCGGAATTATTGATCCCGTTTATGAAACTGAGCAACAACGGGCACGCCGAAATTCTGATCAAGGAAATGGGGAAAGTGAAAAAAGGCGAGGGCAGTTGGGAAAAGGGTTTGGACGTGATGAAATCGGAGCTCAAATCGTTCGGGCTGAATCCGGATGAATTGATTGCCAGAGACGGATCCGGCGTTTCTCATATTAACGGCGTATCCGCCGGCCAAATCGGAGAGCTTTTGTATGCCGTTCAGAAAGAAAAGTGGTACCCGGCTTTCCTTCGTTCGCTCCCTGTCGCCGGTGCAAGTGACAGAATGACGGGAGGCACCCTTCGGAACCGGCTGAAGAATACTCCGGCAGAAGGCAAAATTAAAGCGAAAACCGGGTCACTAACATCAGTCAGTTCAATCGCCGGCTATGCGGAAACAAAAACAGGGGATACGCTTATTTTTTCCGTGCTTCAAAACGGATTGCTTGACGAAGATGACGGAAAAGACATTGAAGACAAAATCGCAGTCGTGCTGGCAAATCAATAAAAAAGCCGATCCTTATAGGATTCGGCTTTTTTTGATGGAAAACGAATATTATATTGCTATTATGAAACAATCTCTTCAAAAAATAATATCTTCAATATTCCGACTTTTTGACACTTTCTTTTCTTATGTGTCACCGTTTTTTCATTTTTATTATAAAAACTTCTTTCCGGGAGGCAAAATCTTTTTAAAGATGCGATTCATTATACATTTTATTCCTTATTATAGTATTTAAGAACTAGTTTGTGATGTGCATACATACCGTTTCACATGGTATAAAAATTATAGAAATGAAGAATATAAGTAAGTACAATATACTATATTCTAAAAAATGTTAGAGGAAATTTAATTTTTTATTGTGATTTCTAAAATATGTTTTAAAATAATGCTATATGGATGATTTAGTCATATGATGTCGAATTTTAATTGTAATTATTTCACTTTCTTATCCTCTTAAATTGAAATGGAGGGATTCCATTGAAGAACACTGTTTATTCTTTAACTCACGCCCAAAGAAGAGTCTGGTTTACAGAGCTGCTCGAGCCGGGCACAAGTATCTGCAATCTTGCGGCGTGCGTCAAATTCAGGGGAAATATCGACTTTGACGTATTGCGCCGTGCTTTAGATTTCTCTATCTTGCAAAATGATTCGCTCAGGTTTCAACTGACGGAAGGGGACGGCTCAGAACCCCAGCTGTATCTGGCCGGGCATCGGCCGATTTCTTTAGAGACCGTTGATTTTACTCATATTGATCAATCAGAGCGGGATGCATGGATTGACACACAGACGCGTGTTCCGTTCAAGCTGTTTCATTCACCGCTGTATCAATTTACTCTGCTTGTCATGTCAGACGAAGAAGTTTGGCTTTATTCAAAATTTCACCATATTATCATGGACGGTATCTCGCTCAATCTGCTTGGCAATCAGCTCATTGAAATTTACCAAAAAATCATGCGAAGCGAGGATTTGGCCGAACACCAAAGCCCTTCCTATCTCAGCTACATGGAAAAAGAACAGCAATATTTACAATCTTCCCGTTTTCAAAAAGATCGTTCATTTTGGACTGAAACGTACCGAACTGTTCCTGAACACCTTTCACTTGCGGAACGAACCTCTCATCTTAGACAAAGCACTGCAGCTTCCAGAGATACAATCACTCTTTCCCACTCCTTAGAACAATCAATCCGGCGTTTTTGCAAAGATCATAATGTCAGCATCATCTCTCTGTTTATGGCTTCGTTATACATATGCATCAGCCGTCTGACGGCTAAAAAGGATATTGCCATCGGTACTTATTACGGAAACCGGGGTTCCAAGCTCGAAAAGGATATGCTCGGCATGTTTGTCAGCACACTGCCGATCAGAATGACGGCAGATCCGGATGCGGAGTTCCTGTCTTTTGTCCGCAGTGTAGGAAAACAGCAGCTGTCTGTTATGCGGCACCAGAAATATCCTTACAATCTTTTTGTCAATGAATTAAGGCAGGTTCATCACGATCTGCAAAATATCATCGGGATTTCGATGCAATACCAGCCTCTCGCGTGGCATCAGGCGGAGGGCTTCGATTATGAAACGGCGATGTTTTTCAGCGGGCATACGGCAAATGAGCTGTCCATTTTAATTAAGGAGCGGACAGATACGGGATTGATTGAGCTGAATTTTGATTATCAATCCGCTTTATTTACTGAAACATCGATTAAACGGATTCAAACTCATTTGCTGACGATCGTTGAAAATGCCGTTAGAAATCCAAACCGGCTGATTCGGCATATTGATATGGCGGATGAAAAAGAAAAGAAACGGGTGTTAACTGCGTTTAACCGTACAGAAACGGCTGAACCGCCGGCTCCTACGCTTCACGGGCTGTTTACCCGCCGCGCTGCGCTTTCGCCGCATCGTCCGGCGCTCCGTTTCTCAGACGGTATGCTGACGTACGCCGAGCTTGACCGGTACACAGACAGGCTCGCTTTTTGGCTCCGCCAAAAAGGCGTCCGCAAAGAAAGCGTGGTCGGCGTGCTCGCTGAACGCTCGCCGGAGATGGTGATTTCAGTGCTTGCCGTGTTAAAAGCAGGCGGCGCCTACGTGCCGCTTGACCCGGAATATCCGGAGGACAGGCTGCGCTATATGCTCGATGACAGCGGCGCCTGTCTCCTGCTTCAACAGTCGGGATTATCCGTTCCCGGTTTTTCCGGCGAGACGCTAGAAGTGTCTCTTTCTGCCCTTACAGGTGAGACGGAGACAGGGGCTGTCTCTGAAGAAGCGGATGCCGATTCG
>NZ_JBIUFR010000010.1:0-16982 GCF_053545315.1 Bacillus sp. CIS52 | reverse complement strand
GAGGTCACACCCGTTCCCATGCCGAACACGGAAGTTAAGCTCTTCAGCGCCGATGGTAGTCGGGGGTTTCCCCCTGTGAGAGTAGGACGCCGCCAAGCAATCATACGGTAAAGACAGCTCATCATGAGCTGTCTTTTTTGTTTATAAGTATTGCTTAAGGAAATTAGAAATGTAATAAGGAAATTTACGTTCTGTGACCTCTAAGAACCGCCGGATCAATACATAATCATCGCTGACATGCTGTGTCAGCAGTTCATACCACCATTCCGTTTCATATCTCGCAATCATCCCAATATTATACAGGACCAAATAATGAATTATCATTTCGGGAAGATGCAGGAACTGATCACGCTGAGAGGGAAGATAATATTGATTTTTCTCTAAGTGAAACGCTAAGTTTGGCGAAGACCAAGGTTCAGTATCTAGCGGATCAGCCTCAAAAACCAAATGGTTATGGCTTTTCCTGACAAAAGACCAATTCAAATGATGACTGATATATTCTGCAAAGCGGGAGTCAGACATATTGTACTGAATCACCGTATGTTCAGGAACTAAAACAAGGTCATCTTTCAGCTCTACTTTGGTCAGCCAATTCTTTTTCTCTTGAAAATGAAATACACTGTGCAATTCGGGAATGGCTGTCAGCAGTTTTTTCATTGTATACCGTTCTTCCTCAAGACCCGCTATTCCGAATAAGTGATTCATTACATGTATACATAAGCCATTGCGCTGCACCTTCACTTCATCATCCCTAAAACTGTAATTTTGCTTTTTGCGCTTCCGGGCAGTAACGCCATGTGCGAGTACTGAGGCGTGACTCGGATAGCTTGGATCTGTAGTCAGAAGACAGGCTTTCAGCAATTGTGACATCCCGTAAAACAACAGAATAGGCTTAATTTCTAAAGGGGAGAGAGATGCCTGTTTATAAAAGGACTCGGCGTGTTTGATAAAAAATATGAAGCGTTCACTGTTTTTAAACGCATATCGTTTTGGTTCTTCCATTCCTCTTTCTGTATAGACTTTATTTAGGAATTTCTGGGAGGATTCCACGGAATAAAATAATGATAACTCTTTCCACTCAAGGTCTCTCATGTGTATTTTTAAACCCTTTCCTTTATCTAAATATTTCAACTCTTCTTCGCTTCCTTGACATGCCGTTTTCTAGTTGATAATCTACATATAATATTTTGCCGAAAAGAGGGGGATTTACTAATGTGGGAAAGTAAATTTTCAAAAGAAGGCTTAACGTTCGATGATGTACTGCTCGTACCGGCTCAATCAGACGTACTTCCGCGTGATGTGGATTTATCTGTTGAACTGACAAAAACGTTAAAGCTTAATATTCCTGTCATCAGTGCGGGAATGGATACAGTAACAGAATCAGCTATGGCGATTGCGATGGCCAGACAGGGCGGCTTGGGCATTATCCATAAAAACATGTCCATCGAACAGCAGGCTGAACATGTTGACAAAGTCAAACGTTCTGAACGGGGCGTTATTACAAATCCCTTCTTTTTAACACCTGATCATCAAGTATTCGATGCGGAGCATTTGATGGGGAAATACAGAATTTCCGGTGTTCCGATCGTAGATAATAAAGACGATCAAAAGCTTGTCGGAATCATTACAAACCGTGATCTTCGCTTTATCTCTGATTATTCAATGAAAATCAGTGACGTGATGACAAAAGAAGAGCTGGTTACGGCTCCTGTAGGCACCACATTAGACGAAGCAGAAAAAATCTTACAGAAACATAAAATTGAAAAACTTCCATTAGTGGATGACCAAAACAAATTAAAAGGTCTTATCACGATCAAAGATATTGAAAAGGTTATCGAATTCCCGAATTCATCTAAAGATGAACACGGACGCCTTATTGTCGGCGCTGCGGTAGGCGTGACAGGCGATACAATGACACGCGTCAGCAAGCTTGTTGAAGCGAATGTCGATGTTATCGTGGTTGATACGGCTCACGGACATTCCAGAGGCGTACTGAACACGGTTGCGAAAATTCGTGAAACATATCCTGAACTGAACATTATCGCAGGAAATGTGGCAACGGCTGAAGCGACAAAAGCTTTGATTGAAGCCGGAGCAAACATTGTAAAAGTGGGAATCGGACCTGGTTCCATCTGTACGACACGCGTCGTTGCAGGTGTAGGCGTACCGCAAATCACTGCCATTTATGATTGTGCCACTGAAGCAAGAAAACACGGCGCAACAATTATCGCGGACGGCGGTATTAAATTCTCCGGTGATATTACGAAAGCATTGGCATCCGGTGGACATGCCGTAATGCTTGGAAGCCTGCTTGCCGGTACTTCAGAAAGCCCGGGAGAGACTGAAATCTATCAAGGCAGAAGATTTAAAGTGTATCGCGGTATGGGTTCTGTCGCTGCCATGGAAAAAGGCAGTAAAGATCGATATTTCCAAGAAGAAAATAAGAAATTCGTCCCTGAAGGTATCGAAGGACGGACTCCGTACAAAGGTCCTGTAGAAGAAACAGTGTATCAGCTTGTCGGCGGTCTTCGTTCAGGTATGGGATATTGCGGTTCAAAAGACTTACGCGCTTTAAGAGAAGAAGCTCAATTCATCCGTATGACAGGAGCAGGTCTTCGCGAAAGCCATCCGCATGATGTTCAAATTACGAAAGAATCACCAAACTATACAATCTCTTAATTGTTACAAATAAAAAACATTTGACAGGGTCGCTGACTCTGTCTATTTTTTTTATATCGAGTGTGATAAAATTTATACTGTTGTGTTTTGAATTTGAATATGTCCTTAACGGCTTAATTATAGATTTAAAATGAATGACGGAGGTCGTAAGATTGAACATCACGAAATGGAAACAGCTGTTAGTGTCATTAGTGGTACTGGCACTGGCCGCAACTTGCTTTGTTCCAATGTCTAAAGCGGAGGCAGCCGGCAATGACCCGGTTGATGTCAATGCTTCAGCTGCGATAATGATTGAGGCTTCATCGGGGAAAATCTTATACAGTAAAAATGCAGACAAAAGACTGCCGATTGCCAGTATGACAAAAATGATGACTGAATACCTGCTTCTGGAAGCCATTAAAGAAGGAAAAGTGAAATGGGATCAAACGTATACTCCTGATGATTACGTCTATGAAATTTCTCAAGACAACAGTTTATCAAACGTCCCTCTTCGGAAAGACGGCAAATACACAGTCAAAGAACTGTACCAGGCCATGGCGATTTACTCTGCTAACGGAGCCGCGATTGCAGTTGCCGAAATTCTTGCCGGAACTGAAACGAAATTTGTCGCTGAAATGAATGCGAAAGCCAAAGAATTAGGCATGACAAACTATGATTTTAAAAATGCCACCGGGCTTGTGAATGAAGACCTTCACGGCAAGCAGCCGCAAGGAGAAGGCGTTAAAGAAGAGAGTGAAGTTTCTGCAAAAGACATGGCGCTTCTTGCAGACCGCCTGATCACTGATTATCCGGAAGTTCTGAAAACAACAAGCATCGCTAAGACGAAATTCAGAGCCGGCACTGATGATGAAATGGACATGCCGAACTGGAACTTCATGTTAAAAGGCCTTGTTTCTGAATATCCCGGCGTTGACGGGTTAAAAACGGGTTCTACTGATTCTGCGGGATCTTGTTTTACAAGCACCGCACAGCGGAACGGAATGCGGGTCATCACCGTTGTGTTAAACGCAAAAGGCAACCTGCATACCGGACGATTTGATGAAACGAAAAAAATGCTCGATTACGCATTTAACAGCAATTTCTCAATGAAAGACCTTTACCCTGAAGGCTCTCAAGTAAAAGGGCACAAAACGATTGACGTTGACAAAGGGAAAGACAAGCAAGTCGATATTGTGACTGATAAGGCGCTTTCTATACCTGTGAAAAGCGGGGATGAAAAGAACTATAAAGCCGAAGTGACTTTAGATAAAAAAGAAATCACGGCTCCTGTGAAAAAAGGGACGAAAGTCGGAACGCTGAAAGTTACATACAAAGGCAGTGACAAAGACTACGGCTTCCTCAAATCCAAAGAGTTCAGCGTGAATCTTGTAACGAAAAATGATGTAGATAAAGCAAACTGGTTTGTTCAGATGATGCGCGGCATCGGCGGTTTCTTCTCCGGAATCTGGAACAGCGCCGTTGATACGGTAACAGGCTGGTTTTAAGAAATAAGAAAGAGCTCTGATGAAAGTTAGGGCTCTTTTGCTTAATATACTGAAAAAACCAAATTGTTAGTAAAAAAATGATATCTATCTCTTCCATCACACTGTAAAATAAGAATATCCATATGAAATATTGTATTTCTGGGATACAATAAGAGATAGAAATTATCTAACTATACATTGACTAGGGGGACCAAATAATGGCTCAAACAGGTACTGACCGTGTAAAACGCGGAATGGCGGAAATGCAAAAAGGCGGCGTCATCATGGACGTTGTAAATGCTGAACAAGCGAAGATTGCGGAAGAGGCGGGAGCTGTTGCCGTAATGGCGTTAGAACGAGTTCCGGCTGATATTCGCGCTGCCGGCGGTGTTGCCCGCATGGCTGACCCGACGATCGTTGAAGAAGTAATGAATGCTGTATCCATTCCCGTAATGGCAAAAGCGCGTATCGGACATATCGTTGAAGCGCGTGTCCTTGAAGCAATGGGAGTAGATTATATTGATGAAAGTGAAGTTCTGACTCCTGCTGACGAAGAATTTCATTTAAATAAAAATGAATATACTGTTCCGTTCGTATGCGGATGCCGTGATCTCGGCGAAGCAACGCGCCGTATCGCTGAAGGAGCTTCCATGCTTCGTACAAAAGGCGAACCGGGAACAGGAAACATTGTGGAAGCTGTCCGTCATATGAGAAAAGTAAACGCGCAAGTGCGCAAAGTTGCGGCGATGAGCGATGATGAGCTGATGACTGAAGCGAAAAACCTCGGTGCACCATATGAGCTGCTGCTTCAAATCAAACGTGACGGCAAATTGCCTGTTGTCAACTTTGCTGCAGGCGGAGTGGCGACGCCTGCTGATGCGGCATTGATGATGCAGCTGGGCGCTGACGGCGTATTTGTCGGTTCAGGTATTTTCAAATCAGACAACCCTGCTAAATTCGCCAAAGCAATTGTGGAAGCAACGACTCACTACACAGATTACAAACTGATTGCTGAGCTTTCTAAAGAATTGGGCACAGCGATGAAAGGAATCGAAATCTCAAATCTATTGCCGGAACAGCGTATGCAAGAACGCGGCTGGTAAAACCATAGGAGAGCTGGAAGCATGTTAACAATTGGTGTACTTGGACTTCAAGGAGCAGTAAGAGAACATATTCGTTCAATTGAAGCATGTGGTTCAAAAGGTGTTGTCGTTAAGCGTCCTGAACAGCTGAATGACATCGACGGCTTAATCCTGCCGGGCGGAGAAAGCACGACAATGCGGCGTTTAATGGATACGTATCATTTTATGGAGCCGCTTCGCGAGTTTGCCGCTCAAGGCAAGCCGATGTTCGGCACATGCGCCGGTCTGATTATTTTAGCCAAAGAGATTGCGGGAACCGATCATGCTCATTTAGGGCTGTTAGACGTAGTTGTCGAGCGTAATTCCTTTGGCCGTCAGGTCGACAGCTTTGAAGCTGACCTGACGATTAAAGGCCTTGATGAGCCGTTTACGGGTGTATTTATTCGCGCGCCGCACATTTTAGAAGCCGGAGAAGATGTTGAAGTGCTTTGTGAGCATAACGGACGCATCGTGGCTGCAAAGCAGGGGCATTTGCTCGGCTGCTCGTTCCATCCTGAACTGACGGATGACCACCGGGTGACAGAGCTGTTTGTGAAGATGGCGGAAAAGCATAAGCGGGAAACAGCTGTATAAAACAGTTGAAAACCGCTGATACTTATAGTACATTATAAACACAAATAAAGATCGAAAAGCGTTGACAGGAAGCAGTAGGAAGCCTCTCTTTCAAAGAGAGCCGATGGGTGGTGCGAATCGGTGGAAGATGCTGTCCGAATCCGTCCTTGAGCGAAATGCTGAAAACAAGTAGGCATTTACGGGAAAACCGTTATGTGTTAAAGCGGGAAGCAAGTGTAAGCTTGTTTTCAATCAGGGTGGCAACGCGAGAGCTCTCGTCCCTTTTAGGGGATGAGGGCTCTTTTTTATTTTCGATAAAAACAGATAGGAGTTGTTATGTATGATTGATACGAAGGTCCTGAGAGCCAATTTTCAAGAAGTAAAAGCGAAGCTCATTCCTAAGGGCGAAGACTTATCTGACTTTGATAAGTTTGAAGAGCTTGATGAAAAAAGAAGAGAACTTATCGGCAAAGTAGAAGAACTGAAGGGAAAACGCAACGAAGTGTCTCAGCAGGTCGCCGTTTTGAAACGGGAGAAAAAAGACGCTGATCATATTATTAAAGAGATGCGTGAAGTAGGCGAAGAAATTAAGAAGCTTGATGAAGAGCTTCGCACGGTGGAAACCACGCTCGAAACCATCCTTCTGTCTATTCCGAACATCCCGCACGATTCAGTGCCTGTCGGGGAAACTGAAGATGATAATATTGAAATTCGCAAGTGGGGAGAGGCGCCGGCATTTGCATATGAGCCGAAACCGCATTGGGATATCGCTGACCGCTTGAACATCCTTGATTTCGAACGCGCTTCAAAAGTAACGGGAAGCCGGTTTGTGTTTTATAAAGGACTAGGGGCCCGTCTCGAACGCGCGCTCTACAACTTTATGCTGGATCTTCACGTTGATGAGTATGATTACACGGAAGTCATTCCTCCTTATATGGTAAACCGTACGAGCATGACAGGGACGGGACAGCTTCCTAAATTTGAAGAGGATGCTTTTAAAATCAGGGAAGAGGATTATTTCTTAATTCCGACGGCGGAAGTGCCGATCACAAATATGCACCGCGATGAAATCTTATCCGGCGAAGACCTGCCGATTAATTATGCCGCGTTCAGCGCCTGCTTCCGTTCAGAAGCGGGATCTGCCGGCCGTGATACACGCGGTTTGATCCGCCAGCATCAATTCAACAAGGTTGAGCTTGTGAAATTCGTGAAGCCGGAAGATTCTTATGAGGAGCTTGAAAAATTGACAAATCAAGCTGAACGGGTGCTTCAGCTGCTCGAACTGCCGTATCGTGTCATGAGCATGTGTACCGGAGATCTCGGCTTTACAGCTGCGAAAAAGTACGATATTGAAGTATGGATTCCAAGCCAAGACACATATCGTGAAATTTCTTCTTGCAGCAACTTTGAGGCCTTTCAGGCGAGACGCGCAAACATTCGATTCAGACGCGAAGCGAAAGGCAAGCCGGAGCATGTGCATACATTAAACGGTTCCGGTCTGGCAGTCGGCAGAACAGTAGCTGCCATCTTGGAAAACTACCAGCAGGAAGACGGAAGTGTCGTCATTCCGAAAGTGCTTCGTCCTTATATGGGAAATAAAGAAGTCATCAAACCATAAAAAGGTGCGCCCTAGAGGCGCGCCTTTTTTGCTGTTTGGTATAAAGCGGCGACACTCCGGGCTGTGCTTTCAAGGTTAAAACGGCCTGATGCTAAGGCATCTTCAAGACTTACAGCGCCCGGCACGATAGAAAATACAGCTGTTATTCCTCCGTTGTATACATGTTCAAAGTCTTTTCCCAAGGAACCCGCTAATGCGATAACGGGAATTTTTTGAGCGGCTGCACGTGCTGCAATTCCTGCGGGGGTTTTGCCGAATATTGTTTGTCCGTCAATCTGCCCCTCTCCGGTGATGATAAGGTCAGCGCCTTTTATCTGATCTGAAAAGGACAGTGTATCTAATACAACGTCAATCCCGCTTTGAAGGTCGGCTTGTAAGAAGGCGATCAGCCCTGCGCCTAAACCTCCTGCAGCGCCCGCGCCTTTTACGGTATCCGCTTCAATATCGTGCTGCCGTCTCAATACATCAGCGAAATGGCGTAAATTGCGATCCAATACAACTTTTGTCTTCTCGGACGCCCCTTTTTGCGGGCCAAAGACATATGATGCGCCGTTTTCCCCGGTCAGAGGATTTTCGACATCGCATGCGGCACGGACACGGATAGGTTTCAGATCAGGAGAGAGGCCGCTTATATCGATAGAAGCCAGGGTGTGCAGCGAGCCTCCGCCGTCAGGTATCTCCTGACCTTCCTCATTTAAGAAACGCACACCGAGCGCGCTCGCCATCCCGGTCCCGCCGTCATTGGTTGCGCTCCCGCCAAGACCGATGATGATTTCACTCACCCCGCGGGAAGCTGCATCTGCTATCAGTTCACCCGTTCCTCTTGTTGTAGTGTTCAACGGATCTCTGAGATGACGGGGGATGAGATGAAGTCCTGATGCTTCTGCCATTTCAATGACTGCCGTGCGTCCGTTTCCCAGAAGTCCGTATGCGGCGTTTACCGGGGTTCCCAGCGGACCGGTCACTGTTTTATTAATGATTCTCCCCCCGGTGGCATCCGTTAAAGCCTGAACGGTTCCTTCTCCGCCGTCCGCCGCGGGTATCTTGATATATTCAGCATCAGGGAAGACTGATTTGAATCCTTTTTCGATGCTGTCGGCAGCTTCTTTTGCTGTCATGCTCTCTTTAAAAGAATCCGGTGCGATTATGACTTTCATTGTGTTCTCCACCTTTATGAACAGGTTATCTATTTGAATGTATTCTTGGTTTTCACTGTGTTTTCCTGCCGTATAACAGAAAGCGGTTGATTTTGGATACGAGTCTTTTGTATGATAGTAAAGCTGACGGACAAGCTGTTTAAGAAAAGAAATAAAAAATATGAAAAAAGCGCTTGACTGAAAAATAAGTCATGTGGTATATTATTAAATGTCGATACGGAGGAATACCCAAGTCTGGCTGAAGGGATCGGTCTTGAAAACCGACAGGGGTGTCAAAGCCCGCGGGGGTTCGAATCCCTCTTCCTCCGCCATATTGATTTTAAACCTAATGAAACTCGAGCATATATTGGAGATTGTTTTGTCCGCTGCATCTGATGCAGCGGATTTTTTATATGCAAAAAAAAGCGATTTTCTCTGTTCGGGAAAATCGCTTTCTTATTTTTACTTATTTCTGTTTTCGTTGATCACGCGGCTGATTTTTTCGATCAAAGGTTCCAGTGACTGTTCATCAGCTTCAAGGTCATAATCTTCAATGCGCACTTTCAGCACAGGGCAGGCGTTAAAACCGCTGATCCAGTCTTCGTACCGTTTATACATCTCTTCCCAATAGGAGCGGTTTGTCTGCAGCTCCATATCGCGGCCGCGCTTTTCAATCCGTTCTATAATGTTTTCAAGATCACCTTCTAAATAGATCAAAACATCAGGGTGCGGGAAGTATGGCGTCATGACCATCGCTTCAAAAAGGCTTGTGTATGTTTTGTAATCTGTCAGCGACATGGTTCCTTTATCGGCATGCATTTTTGCGAATATGCCTGTATCTTCATAAATCGAACGGTCCTGCACGAATCCGCCGCCTGATTCAAAGATGTTTTTCTGCTCCTTAAACCGCTCAGCCAGAAAATAAATTTGCAAGTGAAAGCTCCATCGCTCAAAATCATGATAAAACTTCTCTAAATAAGGGTTTTCATCCACTTCTTCAAGTGAGGTATTAAAGCCGAGCCGTTTTGCTAAAGCCTTGGTTAAAGTCGATTTTCCGACTCCTACCGTTCCCGCTACTGTTATAATGGCGTTGTTTGGAATATGAATGTCTTTCATTTAATAAGCTCCTTTACCTGACGGGCAATTCTTTCATAGTCTGTCTTATTCAAAACAAAGTCTTCGGTATCACCGTCAATGGTCAGTACAGATATATCCGGATCTTCTTCCTGAAGCTGTCTGATGGCTGTGTCGTAATCTGCAATGAGACGTTCCAGATATTGATGCTCGATGTTTTTCTCAAACGGGCGCCCGCGTTTTTCGATGCGTTGAAGCAATGTCGGCAGGCTTGCCTTTATGTATACAATAACATTCGGTTTCGGCAAGTCGTGAGTGAGCAGATGATAAATCTGCTTATATTTCTCAAGCTTTTGTCCGTGCAATGTGCGCTCTGCGAAAATAACATTTTTATAAATATGATAATCGGACAAAACGGGCTGTCCTTGTTTTAAGTAATCACGATCTGTATCTTCAAGCTGTTTATACCTGTGACAGAGAAAAAACATTTCAAGCTGGAAACTCCACTCCTCGATATTATCATAGAACTTATCAAGATAAGGGTTGTCTTCCACAATCTCATTAATCATAGGAAAACCGAGCTCTTCAGAAAGCATAGAAGCGAGTGTCGTTTTTCCCGCCCCGATAGGACCTTCTACCGCGATAAAAGGGGCTCTGTTCATTGAAAATCCTCCTTAATTCTGCAAACATCCGTCATCTGCCGGCCTTTATATTGTATCACACTCTCAGAAAAGCCCATGAAAAAAGACGCTTCCAATTAACGAAACGTCTCTTTCACAATATGAAATTGATCTCCGAGCAAAAGCCAGTTTTGCGGGAAGGAGAGGCCGAGTTTCCAATAGCTGATTCCTCTTAAATGAAGTTCTTTAATTAAATTGAATTTCGCTTGAATGGATCGTGCGTCTTCAAACCATACTTCATGCCGTCTCTGATTTTCATCCGTGTAACGAAAGAATGGAGCCTGGGCGGTTTCGTCATATTGAATGTCGACTTTATAGCGTGCTGCCAGAGCGATTGCCTGCTGAGGACTGACGGCTTTCGCTGTCGTTCCCTGTTTGAAAGGCAGTGTCCAATCATAGCCGTACATATTCTGGCCCATGACGATTTTTGAAGCAGGCATTTCCGTCAGCGCGTACTCTATGACATTTCTTACAGGGCCGATTGGTGATACGGCCTGAGCCGGGCCCCCGCTGTATCCCCACTCATATGTCATGATGACGACAAAATCGACGATTTCTCCATGTGCCCTGTAGTCATGTGCTTCATACCATTTGCCGGCCTGGGTCGCGCTCGTTTTCGGAGCAAGCGCCGTTGAAATCTTCCAGCCTTGACGGTGAAAAATCGTCCTCGCTTCACGTAAAAAACGATTGTAGGCTTCTCTGTCCTGAGGACGTAAATATTCGAAATCAAAATGAATATCGCGAAAGCCGTGCTGTTTAGCCGTGGAGACGATTTCCTGAAAGAGTTTTGTTTTCACGGTATTATCATTCAAAATGAGCCGCCCGAGATCATCGCTGAATGCGTCGTTTTCAAGGTTGGTGATGATCATCATCAGTGCGGTGTTGTGCCTGTCACTGATGCTTCTTAAATTGGTGAGAGGCGGTTCCTTTAAAGTCCCGTTCCGCTGCACTTGAAAACTGAATGCGCCGAGATATGTTAAATAAGGTGAGGCCTCTCTTGCCGCCTGCTGCAGATTAGCGCTTACGCTCGTTCCCCGCGGTTCTATATAGGCATTTGATTCGATATCGGGCTTATTTGTCTGCTGCGGAATGTAAAGGCGGGTCCCGCTTTGCAATGGGGTGCTGAGCTGAATTCCGTTCACCCTCGCAAGCTCCGCGGCCGATATATGAAAACGGCCGGCGATTGCCGCAAGAGTATCGCCTTGTTTCACTTCGTAATATTGACCCTCAATCGGGATGACAAGAGTTTGTCCGACAACCAGTGTATTGGGATTAGGCAGTTTATTTGCTTCCGCAATGACATTTGCGGATGTCCGGTAGCGCGCCGCAATAGCGGAAAGCGTGTCGCCCCGTTTCACTACATAGATCTGAATGAAAAACGCCTCCTTTCATATCCGCTATCAAATGTATGAAAAAAGGAGGCCGATCATGTTTATTTTTCGTCGATAATTTGTTTTTCCGTGGTTATTTCTGCGAAGAGAACATTCTCCATCATCGTCAAGGCGAAATCATTGTCTTCGTCGCTATTGGAAGCGGTGCAGTCTTTCGGGATGGTAATACTGTATTCTCTCATATAAGCGTCGTTAGCCGTGAACAGCACACAAATATTCCCGGCAATCCCCGTAATCATTAATCGATTCACTTGCAGCTCGGTCAGAAGAGTATGAAGCGCCGTTTCATAAAAAGCGGAATGCTTCGGTTTAATGAGAAAATAATCATCCGGATGAGGCGAGATATCTTCTATTATGGATGCGCTTCTGTCGTTGCTGCATTCCTCCCTGATGGCATCAATATCCGCCTTCCAAAGCCCGTAATGGTCATTAATATAAATAATCGGCCAGTTGTTTTGTTTTGCATGCTTCTTTAATGATAAAATACGGGGGACGATTTGTTTGGTTTTTTCAGCAAGACGTTCGCCCATATCAAATTGAAAATTGTTAATCATATCGACAATGAGAAGGGCTGTGTTGTTAGGTTCAGACAATGCCGGCAACTCCTTTCTGCTGGGGTATTCCTATTTTAACCTTTATGAGACATGAAAAAACTTAAGAAGAGAGCTTGAACCGATGAATGATGAATATTATATGAGAGAAGCCATAAAAGAAGCGAAAAAAGCAGAAGCGAAAGGCGAAGTGCCGATCGGGGCCGTCCTTGTTCTGCATGATGAGATCGTGGCGCGGGCGCATAATCTGCGGGAGACCGAACAGCGGTCGCTGGCCCACGCGGAAATGCTGGCGATAGACGAAGCGTGCCGCAAGCTGGGAACATGGAGACTTGAAGACGCCGTTCTTTATGTCACTTTAGAGCCGTGCCCGATGTGCGCGGGAGCCGTCGTGCTTTCCAGAGTCGATAAGGTCGTGTTCGGCGCATTCGACCCCAAGGGAGGCTGTACAGGAACGCTTATGAACCTTCTGCAGGAAGAACGGTTCAACCACCAAGCGGAAGTGGTGAGCGGCGTGCTTGAAGAAGAGTGCGGAGAAATGCTCAGCGCTTTTTTCAGAAAGCTTCGCCGGCAAAAGAAAGACATGAGGAAAAAGTTGTCTGAGTAGTACGGTTGCATTTTCTGCCTGAAGCAGATATACTTATGTGTGCATCATAAATGGTGCGCATATAAAAATTTGATATTTATTTTGCCGTGCTAAGCGGGGAGGTAGCGGTGCCCTGTACCCGCAATCCGCTCTAGCGGGGCCGAATCCCTTCTCGAGGTTCGTTTACTGTAAGGTCTGCCTTAAGTAAGTGGCGTTGACGTCTGGGTCCTGCGCAATGGGAATTCATGAACCATGTCAGGTCCGGAAGGAAGCAGCATTAAGTGAAACCTCTCATGTGCCGCAGGGTTGCCTGGGCTGAGCTAACTGCTTAAGTAACGCTTAGGGTAGCGAATCGACAGAAGGTGCACGGTAAATCAATCATCAAATTTCAGACTCACCTGTTTATGACAGGTGAGTTTTTTCGTGTATGAAAAACGGGTTTTGGCGTTAAAAGCCCGTTCATGTATAATAAACATGATGAATAACAGAGGAGGGCGCATCCTGTGGGTTACCAAGCTTTATATCGAGTATTTAGGCCTCAGCAGTTTGAAGATGTGGTCGGACAGGAACACATTACGAAAACGCTGCAAAATGCCCTTTTGCAAAAGAAATTTTCTCATGCATATCTGTTTTCTGGACCACGGGGAACGGGGAAAACCAGTGCAGCTAAAATATTTGCGAAAGCAGTCAACTGTGAGCACGCCCCTGTAGAAGAACCGTGCAATGAATGCGCGGCGTGCAAGGGGATCACAAACGGCTCTATATCAGATGTGATTGAAATAGATGCGGCGTCGAATAACGGTGTAGACGAAATCCGCGACATCCGCGACAAGGTAAAATTCGCCCCGTCGGCCGTTACCTACAAGGTATATATTATAGATGAGGTGCATATGCTCTCTATCGGCGCATTCAATGCGCTTTTGAAAACGCTGGAAGAACCGCCGGCACATTGCATTTTCATATTAGCTACGACTGAGCCTCATAAGATTCCTTTAACCATTATCTCCAGATGTCAGCGTTTTGACTTCAAACGGATTACATCCAAAGCAATTGTCGGACGAATGAAGACAATCGTCGATGCAGAGCAGCTGAAGGTGGAAGAAGGCGCCCTTGATATCATAGCGAGCGCCGCAGACGGTGGAATGAGGGACGCGCTGAGCCTGCTCGATCAAGCCGTATCATTCAGCGGCGAGGAGCTGTCAGTGGATGATGCACTGCTTATTACCGGAGCCGTTTCCCAGCACTATATTGGAAAACTGGCATCTGCTCTTCACCGCAAACAGGTTTCCGAAGCATTGGAAACACTCAATGAATTGCTCCAGCAGGGGAAAGATGCGGCCAAACTGATTGAAGATATGATTTTCTATTTCAGGGATATGCTCTTGTATCAGGCTGCTCCCGGTTTAGAAGGAGTCCTGGAGAAGGTGAAGGTCGATGAAACGTTTCGGAATCTGAGCGGTGAAATACCGGCCCCCGCTTTATATGAGATGATTGACATCCTGAATAAAAGCCATCAGGAAATGAAGTGGACGAACCACCCGAGAATCTTTTTTGAAGTGGCTGTCGTGAAAATATGCCAGACGGCACAGCAAGCGGCCGCAGATATCCCAGAGGTCGGCATGCTGATGAATAAGATCCAGCAGCTTGAGCAGGAAGTAGAAAGGCTGAAGACCTCCGGGGTGAAAGTTCAGGCGGAAAGCGCTCCGAAAGAAGCCCCGCGTCCTCAAAAAGGCGGAAAAAGCCATTACAAAGCCCCGGCCGGAAGAATTCATGAAATATTGAAGGAAGCCACACGGCCTGACCTTGAACAGCTTAAAAGCAGCTGGGGCAAGCTGCTGGCACACCTGAAGCAGCAGAATAAAGTGTCTCATGCGGCTCTTTTGAATGACAGTGAACCGGTGGCCGCTGCCCAGAAGGCGTTTGTGCTTAAATTTAAATACGAAATCCATTGTAAAATGGTTGCTGAAGACAATAACGGAGTCCGTACGAATCTTGAACAGATTCTCGAATCAATGCTCGGGAAAAGAATGGATTTGATTGGCGTTCCGGAAGCACAATGGGGTAAAATAAGAGAAGAATTTTTAAATGATCATCAGCAGGAAAGTGAAGGATCAAACGAACCGGCTGAAGAAGATCCGCTGATTGCAGAGGCGAAAAAGCTTGTCGGAGCGGATTTGATTGAAATAAAAGACTAATAAGATGAAAGAGAGTGATTGAATATGCGTGGCGGAATGGGAAACATGCAAAAAATGATGAAACAAATGCAAAAAATGCAAAAAGATATGGCAAAGGCTCAGGAGGAGCTTGCTGAAAAAGTGCTTGAGGGCACAGCGGGCGGCGGAATGGTGACTGTAAAAGTCAACGGCCAAAAAGAAGTTGTAGACGTTGCGATTAAAGAAGAAGTCGTTGATCCGGAAGATATCGAAATGCTTCAGGACCTGGTTCTTGCTGCGACAAACGACGCCCTCAAGAAAGTCGATGACATGACGAATGAGACAATGGGACAATTTACAAAAGGAATGAACATACCGGGTTTATTCTAGGGGGATAAATAAACATGCAGTATCCTGAACCAATATCAAAGCTGATTGACAGCTTTATGAAATTGCCAGGGATCGGACCGAAAACAGCGGTTCGTCTGGCTTTTTTTGTTCTAGGTATGAAAGAAGACACAGTATTGGATTTTGCTAAGGCGCTCGTCAATGCGAAGCGGAATCTGACATATTGCTCGATCTGCGGACATATTACAGATCAGGACCCTTGTTATATATGCGAGGATACAAGAAGAGATAGATCTGTCATTTGTGTGGTGCAGGACCCTAAGGATGTTATTGCAATGGAGAAGATGAAGGAATATAACGGCCAGTATCATGTTCTTCACGGCGCAATTTCTCCGATGGACGGCATCGGCCCGGAGGATATTAAGATTCCGGAACTGCTGAAGCGTCTTCAGGATGATCAAGTGACAGAAGTTATCCTCGCGACCAACCCTAATATTGAAGGGGAAGCAACAGCGATGTATATATCGAGGCTGTTAAAGCCCTCAGGCATCAAGCTCTCCCGTATTGCCCACGGTCTGCCCGTCGGCGGTGATTTGGAATATGCTGATGAGGTCACTCTTTCAAAAGCTCTTGAAGGAAGACGTGAATTGTAAGGGAGGAAATGGCGAGGCATGGGTTTTCTTCGCAGAAATACATTAAGAAAAGAGTTTGATGACAAACTGATTGAACAGCTCTTTAAACAAAAAGAAGAATGGAACAGACAGAAGAGTCTGGTCGATAAAAGTCTTGAGCCCTCAGCTGAGGTGCTGTTTGAGCTGAAAGTCGCTGAATCTAAATACTTTTTTTATTTGAAAGAAGCGAAGCAGCGGAATTTAAAAATGAGCAGATGGAAGTAAGAGGTCTATTCTCCGGGGTCTTCTCATAAGCTTGTACTAAACAAGCGAGGGGGAAGATTCATGGAGCCTTTTTTTATTATCGGTTTGATTGTCGGTCTGGTTGCTTTGCTTTTATTATGGGGAGTATCTTCAAAGCCGTTAAGATGGATTGGTGTGACTGCCGTTAAGTTTATTGCCGGAGCGATTCTTCTGGCAGGTGTGAATTTATTCGGCGGGAGTCTCGGCATTCATATACCTGTTAATCTGATCACAACCGGTATCAGCGGGATTTTAGGAATACCCGGCATCGCGGCTTTAATCGTCATTAAACGCTTCATCATTTAATTTGTCGTTTATTGTTGACATGATGAATCAAGGGTGGTATTCTAATATACGTCGCTGATGACAAAACGGATTTTCGAAAAAGAAATTCAAAAAAGTTATTGACGACAATGATAATGATATGTTATAATAATTAAGTCGCTTCGAGAGAAGCCGAAAAAGTTCTTTGAAAACTAAACAAGACAAAACGTACCTGTTAATTCAAAGTTTTAAATAAATCGCACAGCGATGTGCGTAGTCAGTCAAACTACTTTATCGGAGAGTTTGATCCTGGCTCAGGACGAACGCTGGCGGCGTGCCTAATACATGCAAGTCGAGCGGACAGATGGGAGCTTGCTCCCTGATGTTAGCGGCGGACGGGTGAGTAACACGTGGGTAACCTGCCTGTAAGA
>NZ_JBIUFR010000009.1:0-23256 GCF_053545315.1 Bacillus sp. CIS52 | reverse complement strand
TTTTCTCCTTCGGCATACGCTTCAAAAGCGATGTCTCCGTTTTCTTCCGGCTGAAGCTTTACATGAAGCGTCACTCCTTCAGAAAGCGCCGTCACCGGACGGAGCCAAACGATCTGTTTGAGCCGGACACCCGCTTTCCCGTCCGGCAAGTCTTCAGCGGCAAGCGTAACGGCGGCCCGGGCCATTTCTAAAGCAGCCGCGCCCGGAAGCACCGGTTTTCCATTGACGATATGATCGGCAAAAAACGGTTCACGCCCTGAAAAAACAGAAGTAAAGCGCTGGGCGGTAAAGGTCGATGTATTCGCATGGAGCAGCGGGTGAAGCTTTTCACGTTCAGCTGAGTTCCGGCTTTCAAGCTCTCTCTGAAGACAATCGGACGCCCAATACGTCTGCCTGGCAAACGGGTAGCCCGGCAGATTGCCGATTCGCGGCAAAGGTCCGCCATAAAGCATGTCCCCTTCGATTTCATAACCTTGACAATAAAAATCTGCCAGCACGCATAACAGCTCCTGATATTTTCTATGGTCAGAATATGAGGCGCTGCACTTGCCGAGCACTTCTATTATGTGCTCCTGAATATGCTGACGGCCTGCAAAGTGCTGCGGTACTTTTCCCGAAAACGCATAAGGGTGATGTTCATTAAGCTTTGCCTGCTTCCATACATACACTGCGTCATCAGCATCTTGAACCACGATGGCGGCGCGATGGTTAAAGTGATGCCGTCCTTTTAGCAACGTATAGCTGAGCTGGGCTAGATCATTTTCTTTCAGTTCGCCATTTTCCGCCCAAGTGATCATATCTTCGATTTTTTCCTGAAGGGCATCCTTTGTTTTTGCAGACAAAGTCAGTAAATATGCAGGGGCATCCCGATGAGGTGAAACGCTGCGCTTATAGCTTTCCATAACGACATGGGCGTTTGTTCCGCTCATCCCGAATGCGCTGACTGCCCCCATTCGGTTTTTATCCGGCAGAGAAGGCCACGGTTTACCCGTTTTATTCACATAAAAAGGACTCTTCTCCCAGTTGATATAGCGGTTTTCCCCGCTACAATGCAGACTGGCGGGAATCATTTCACGGGAGAACGCCTGTAAAAGACTGATCAAACTGACAATGCCTGACGCGGCAAACGTGTGGCCGATATTGGTTTTAATTGATGTGAGCGCGCAAAATGCTTCTTTGTTTGTATAGGCAGAAAATGCGTCATAAAGCGCGTTAATTTCCACCGGATCACCGAGTTTTGTCCCTGTGCCGTGTGTGACGATATATTCGATATCTTCAGGGTTGATACGGCCCCGGTCATAAACGGAAGTAAGCAGCCGGGTCTGCGCGACGCCGCTCGGAGCGGTAATTCCGTTTGTTTTCCCGTCATAATTGATGCCGCTCGCCCGAATCACCCCGTAAATCGGATCACCATCCGCTTCCGCCTCTCTCAGCGGCTTAAGAACAACCGCCGCGGCCGCTTCGCCCGGAACCATGCCGTCAGCCCTTTTATCAAACGCGAAGCATTTCCCGTTTTCCGACAGCATTCCGGCTTTATCTATCGTTTCAAAAAAGTCCGGGGTATTCATGATATTCACCCCGGCCGCAACAGCTGTTGTGCACTCTTTATTCTGCAGGCTTAATACCGCCTGATGGACAGAAACGAGCCCCGAAGAACATGCAGTATTTATCGCCATCACAGGACCTGATAAATTCAAGTGATAAGCCAGCCGCGCTGCCAAAATACCGTTATGATGAGACGTGACATTGCCTTTGTCCCGTGTTAAAAGGTGATAATCTCCTTCTTCCGCCCCCGCAAACATACCGATCGTCTGCCGCCTGATGTGACTGGCGCCGTAGCCGGCGTCCTCAAGGGCCCTCCACGCTTCCTGAAGAAGCAGCCGCTGTTTCGGATCCATCGTTTCAGCTTCCCTCGGCGATATTTCAAAAAATAAAGGGTCGAATTCGTCCGCCCCCGGTACAGCGCCGAGTTTCCATTTTGAACTTGTGAAGCCTTTTTTTGCGACCGGTGCGACAACGTCCTTTTCCTGAAACAGAATGTCCCACAGCTCGTCCGCCGTGCGTGCCTGAGGAAATCGGCCGCTCATGCCGATAATGGCAATGGAATCAGCTGCCTGACTGCCCTCGGTTCCGGCGTTCAGCTTATTTCTTCCCCTCTGCTTCTTCCGCTTTTCCGTTCCTGCCTTTTCAAAGACAGATTGATCTGTGGATTCAGGTTTCTTTTCTTCATAGACATGCTCCATGACGGACTTGTGTTCCGTCAGAAAATAGCGGACGACCTTCTCCAGTGTGGAATGTCCGAAAAACAGGGCTGGTGTCACTTCAATTCCGTAATGAGCGGACAAAGAAGAGGCGAATTCCGCCAAACTGATAGAATCAAAGCCGAAATCAGCCAGATTGTCAGCGTCCGTCAGTCTGTTCTTGTCTATTTTCAAAAGCCCCGCCGCCAGTTCCTTCACATCCCAGCTTACGCATTCTTCCAGTGTAAAGCCTTTCATTTCACTCCGCCTTCCTGAAAACGGGACGTTCCTGTGTACAGAACCCGAAATCGGCCGTTCGCCTTGATCTATCTGCAGGAAGCGTTTGGCCCTCGACGGAAAGCCGGCCAGGACGAGATACTGGCTGGACGGCTGGACTAACAATGTTTCAAAGGCTTCGAGTCCTTCCTCTGTGTATAAATAACGCTGTCCGCTTGATTTTAAATACATATCGGTGCTTTCCGCCGTGCCGACATGCATCCCCCCTTCTTTCCAAAGCGGCCAATTGATGGCAAGTGACTTGCCGCTTCTGAGTCCGAGGCTCACAAGTTTATCCCGATGACGGACAAAAGCCATTTGGAAGCGGTTCCCCATTGCGTAGTCACAAGAACCGAAGTCTCCTAAAATCGCTGAAGAAGAAGAGAAACAACAGAAGAAGTCAAGCGGCTCCCGTGACAGAACCTGATCTAACACCGCGGTGCCGTCCGCTTTTGGCGATAAGACTTGCTGAAAGGTTTGCAGATCTTTCTCCAGAATGCTTTCAGTACCTTGAAGACCTGCAGCGTGAATGACACCGTGAATCGGCCCGCATCCTTTCTCTTTCGCTTCTTGCAAACCTTTCTCCATCTGAGCCTGATCTGCGGCATCCGCCTGCACGTAAAACACCTTGGCGCCTGACTCTTCCAATCTCTTGATCTTGTTCAGCACCGGGCTGCCTGCCGCTGATCTCCCCGTCAAAATGAGCGTAACCGGTCCTTTTTCAGCAAAATATCCGGCGAATAACAAGCCTAATCCCCCGCATCCGCCGGTAATCAAGTACGTTTTTCCGCTTTTTATCACACGCTGCTCAACAGGGGCAATATCCGTCTGCTTCATTTCCATGACGTGACGGCTTTCCCCGCTGTACATGACACTGCGGAATGACTCGCTGTGAAGCTCTTCACATACGTTATAGATCAGCTTTTCAAACGGTCCTTTTTGTCCAAAATAAACCGCGGCCGTATCCGTCTCCGGCAGGATCAGTTTCAGAGACCGTTCCAGCCCGATCCATGACTCGGCGTAACTGATATCGGTATCGATCCCGCACTGAGCGGAAAGAAGGATTCGCCTCGGTTTAGAACGCAAAGAAGCAGCTGCGCGGATCACATGATAGAGAATAGAATAGTCTTTCACGGCCTTTTCATCTTCAAGCGGCCATCCATATAAAACGGCATCCGCTTTGCCAGCAGCCGTTTCAATATGCCGAAACGTTTCTTGATATGCTTGTCCGTCAGTGATTTTAATTTGATAATGCGTGTTTGAAAGCTTTTGAGTTTCCTCACCCTGTGAAATAAAAAACACGCCGGTTCCCGGATAAAGAGATTGTAAAGACCGATAAGCATGCTTTCTGGCAGCTTCTCCCGTAAGAAAACAGATGATCGTTTTCAGCTCTTCATGAATGGATTTCACCAGAGGCTGCTGAGTCCACATTTCTTCAAATATCATCATCTCGGATTGTTCCTCTTGCCCGTGATCCTGCTGAGACGGCTGTCTCATTCTCACCCCTTTGATTTCTGCGCAGATAATGCCGGTTTCATCACAAAATTGAATGTCACAGCCGGTTTGATTCTTTTTATTAATATACATCCACATGCCCGATGAACACGGACGCATGACGCGCAGTTCTTCAACTGCTTCAGGCACGATATGGACTGACGGCTCCGTTTTTGCCAGGACATGAAAAGCTGCGTCCAAAAATTCCGGCGGTATATGATATCCCGGATTACGGCCGCCGCTTTCATCTATAAGAGCAAGCTTCGCCCAAACCGCATTTTCTCCCGCATAAAGCTTTTCAACGGTGCGGAACTCCTTACTGATGGTTACACCTGATGTGCCTGGTGTTTCATAATCGAATGACAGCGGGCGGCAGTCTTTTTGTAAGGAGACAATATCAAGCACGCGGGATGGCTGTATGTTCCCTTGTCCGACGATTCCATAATGATGCAGCTTCTCTGCGTCACTGTATATTTCATAATGGATGCCTTCCCCGTCTTCAGACAAAAGGGAGAGATTGACGCCCGCACCGTGATGTCCGCCGGTAATCGGGTCAGTCCATGCCGCCGTTCGGATCCATATCTCTTTTTCTTCAGAGCTGTCTGCCGCATGATGATAAGCCGCTAGCGCCATTTCTAGATAAACGGCAGCCGACAGAACCCGCTCCCCTCTCACATCCTGGAAAACGTGTTCCCGGCCTGTAAAAGATGTATGATAGCTTTGCTCCGCCAAGGTTGACGTATTTTCATGCAGGAAAGGATGCACATATTCAGTTGTTCCGGTTTTTGGTTCTTCCCGCTTCATCCAGTAGCTTTCTTTTGCAAATGGATAAGACGGCAGACTGATACGATGCGGCAGCGCGCCTTTATATAAAGATGCCCAATCAACGGGCGCCCCGTGAACCCAGGCACTCAAAAGACTGTCAAATTGACGTTTTTCCATCCAATCACTGACTGTGTCTTCCGTCTCTGTGACAGAACTATCACTCCGGCCTGTAAACACCCCGCTTACGGAACCAGCATTATTCAGAAAAGCAGTCAGCTTCTGTTCCAATTCAGAAACAGAGTCCGCTGTCATCGCCAGCCGTTCTTCCATCGGGACTCTGCCGACTTGAAGGGTAAATGCCGCGTCAAGCAGATTCGCATCTGTAATTGTTCCGTTTCCGGCGGCATCCGACAGCAACAGAGCCCGCTCGCGCAAGCGGTCTTTATCTTTTGCCGATAAAACAAAAAGCGCCGGACGGCCGGAGTCTGCCGAAGTTATTTCGGCCGGTTCATACTCTTCTATCAGCAGGTGGGCATTCGCTCCGCCCGCTCCGAAAGAAGATGTACCCGCGATTCTCGGATATTCCCGTGTTACTCCTTCAGATTCTATGACCGGCCGTCTCCATTCTGCCGTTTCCTGCTGCACGATAAAAGGAGAAGTTTCAAAATCAATTTCCGGGTTCAGCTGCTTTGAGTGCAGCGACGGCACCAAATATCCGTGTTTCATCTGAAGAAGAATTTTAGTGACCGCAGCAATGCCCGCCGCACTTTCCAGATGTCCGATATTGGATTTAACAGAACCGATGGAACAAAATTGCGCTGCATCCGTATAGCGGCGGAAAGCCTTGGTTAACCCTGCGATTTCAATCGGATCTCCCAAGGAAGTGCCGGTGCCGTGGGCTTCCAGATAGCTGATTGCTCTCGGGTCAATCCCTGCCCGCTCCATCGCGTCTGCGATCACTTCCCCTTGTGCATTAGGATTCGGAACGGTGAACCCGTTCGTTTTGCCGCCGGCGTTCAGAGCGCTTCCATTAATGACACCGTATATATGATCATGATCTGCAACAGCCTTATTCAACGGCTTTAACACGATACAGCCGACGCCCTCTCCGTCAACAAACCCGTCAGCCTTATCACCGAACGCTTTGCACGCGTTTGACGGTGACAGCATTCTCATAGAAGAAAGCCCGATATAATGAACCGGATCTGTAATCAGATTTACGCCGCCGGCAATCGCACATTCAGATGCACCTGTTTTGATGCTTTCTGCGGCGAGATGAATGGCGGTTAAGGATGAGGAGCATGCGGTATCGACCGCGATGCTCGGACCGTGAAAATCAAACACATAGGATACGCGGTTCGGGATAAAGTGGTAGTGGGCCCCTGTCGGATAGTTGCCGTTCATGACACCCGCAAAGACGCCAACCTTTTTACCGGCGCATAGTGAATCAGGGGTATATCCGGCATCCTCAAGGGCCGCATAAGCAGTTTCCAGAAACAGTCTCTCCTGCGGGTCCATGCGCTCCGCTTCTTTCGGGGAGATTTTAAAAAACAGCGGGTCAAATTTATCAATATCTGTTAAAAAGCCGCCCCACTTTGTATACATCCGGCCTTCCTTCCCTTTTGTCTCATCATAGTAGTCCCGCCAATCCCAGCGGTCTTTCGGAATTTCGGTGATTCCGTGTTCACCGGTCTTTAACCGTTCCCAGAACTCATTAACATTTTCAGCTCCGGGATACCTCCCGGCAAGACCGACAATTGCCACTTCAAGGTGTTTTGACGGCGGTTCGGAAGCGGGCGGCGCTTTTTCAGAAAAAGATGCCGCTTGGCGCTTCGTCAATCCGGCGCTTTTTTTGCGGCTTTGCTTTTTCTGTAAAGTGTGCGGCGTCTTTTCGGCTTCTTTATTTGTCTTGAAAATCCCAGCCATATCTTCCTGTCTTGAGCTGACGAGATATTCCGCTAATCCGCCGATTGTCGGATACTCGAAGAACAATGTGCTGCTGATATCAGGGACGTCTTCCCGCACGCGGTTGGTCAGCTGTACGATTAAGATGGAATCGATTCCGTATTCTTCAAGGGGCGTATGGGCTTGAACGTCCTCAATCGGCATCTTTAAGATGGAGCTGACGATCTGTTTCAGGTACTCTGTGCTTTTTTCAAGCAAAGAGCCGGATGATACCGCTTCAGTATGACGGACTTCTTCAGAAAATTGCGCATGCAGTTCGCGCTCCTTTGTTTCAGTCAAGTATGCGGCAAGCTCTTCTATCGTCCGGTATTCAAAAAACAGCGTGCTGCTGATATCAGGGACGAGATCCCGCAGCTCATTCGTCAGCTGAACGATCAGAATAGAGTCAATGCCGTATTCATCCAGAGGAGCCAGCGGATTTATCTCTTTTGCCGGCATTTTTAATACTTTTGCCGCAGCCCCTATCAGAAAAGCAGCTGTCTTTTCCGCAAGCCCCTCTCCCGCTTGTTTGATGGGGAGCTGACGATCAGAGGATGGTTGCGGTACGTTTGATTGGCGCTTTTGCGCGGTGTAAGCTTCCCTGCTCTGCCTGATGACTCCGTTGCTTTTCGCCGTGATAATCTGCTGGGTGTGCAGGCGTTCGTTTTCAGCCGGAAATTGAATGGAATGAAAGCCTTCAGCCATTAAAACGGATTTCCATGTTTCCGGATAAAGACCGGGGCACCCCGGAATCCGCAACGCCTCGTCTTCGTACAGCCACCAGCCCTCTAATAAGCCGAATGTAACATGTGTAAACGGCGTATGCCCGCCCAGTTCATTAACGAGCAGCAAACCGTCCTTTTTCAATACGGCTTTTGCCGTCCGTAAGGTTTTCCGGATATTTTTGGTGGCATGCAGCACGTTTGCGGCAATAGCGATATCGTAGGTTCTCAGATGTAATCCCTGGCCCGCCGCAGGCTTCTCCACATTAAACAGCTGATACGTCAAATACGGATTGTCCGCGCCGTATTCCTTTTCGGCATGCATTAAAAAAGCTTTTGACAAGTCGGTATAACAGTATTCCTGAATATAGTTTTGATAGGGGCGGAGCTTTTTAAACAGTGTGCTGCTCGTTCCGCCGGTGCCCGCTCCGATCTCCAGCAGACGGATGTTTGCATCAGGATTGTTTTTAATTACATTTTCCACATACATACACGCTTCATTTGCCAGCACATCGTTGTAATAATCAGCGAGAATGTTATGCTTATAGATTCCTTCAACAAGCTCCATTGAAGAATCGGGAAACATCAAGTCAGTGGCTTTTATTTTGCCTGTTAAAATGTCAGGCAAAGCTTGAATGACGGTATCCGTCAGCAGAGCCTGCGCTTTCATATCCGGATCTTTCAGCCATTCGTTTTTCTTCTTATGCCACTCTTCCCAAACCGCGGCCGTTTCACCGCTTTTAAGATCGCTGTCTAAAAGACGGATGCTTTCTTCCAGCCAGCGCTCATATAAAGGCAGACAGGAAGCCGCAGGCGCTTCGCCGGTCAGCCCCATTGAACGCAGCGTCACCCGCAGCACTTGCAGCAAAAGCCGATTCAATTCTTTCATTTGATTGCTTATTTCTGTTCTTAAGGATAACTGTGTACGGTCTTTTTGTTTGTCTCCCTTACCCAAAACCTTATCCTCCTAAGAAAATTAAATTTGCTCCGTCATTTTGACAGGCAATCAGATAGTCACAAATTCATGAGGGTTCATTCCCTCGATCGGAATCGGCTTGGTCAGCTTCATCAGCCCCATACGGGAGATCGGCTGCGTCAGCAAAGTTTCCAGCGCCTGCATCCCTTCCGCCCGGCTGATCAGCCCGAGACCGATTTGGCTCAGTCTGTCAAACTCTTCAGAAATGTGATTGTCAGCCCGCTCCCAATAACCCCAGTTCATCACTTTGACCCGGCATGACAGCCGTCCGGCAAGCTCATGGGCAAATGCGTCTTTAAATGCACACCCCGCCGCATAATGACTTTGATTCGGATTCTTAATATATGAAATAACCGAAGAGAAAAAGAGAATAAAGTCCAAAGACTCTTTCGCAAATACTTCGGCAATGTTGACGGAAATATCCACTTTCGCTCTAAGGCCGGCGTGAAACTGTGATTCTTCCATATCTTTTACGCTTTCATTCGCAAATACCATCGCTGAATGAACGACGCCGCTGATGGTGCCGTATGTGTTTTTAATCTGTTCATAGGCGCGCTGAAGCGATGGAAGATCAGAAGCATCTGCGGCTATATATTCGGGAGCCGGGCCTGATGGCCGGTACCGGTCTATTTTTTGGCGTATCCGGCTGTCCAGCGGCCGCCTCCCGATCCAGACGACTCGGGCTTTATACATCGTCACCATATAATCTGTCCAAACCTCGCCGATGCCTCCCGCACCGCCGATGATGACATATACGCCTCCATAGCGGTAAGGAACACTTTCAGACGGCTCGCTTTGGACCGGAAGCAATTGAGGCCGGTACCATTCATGATGTCTGCGCACCCATGCTTTACCCGTACGGTCACGGGGCAGGCTGAATATGTCTTCTGCGGGGAAATCCCCCCCGTCTTCAAGATCGACCAGACGGATGTGCCAGCTCGGATGTTCTTTAGCGAGAGACCCGACGAAACCGTGCACACTGGAATGAGCGGGACGCACCTCATCATATTGGGTGATAGGCTGTGCTTGGTGCGTAATCACCGTCATCCCGAGCTGCTCTTTTCCATACCCGAGACCGATAAGAGCTTTGGCCGCTCTGAAAATTTGCAGCACCCCGCTTTTTTGATCATGGATGTAAGAATCAGCCGGCTGAGGGGCAAACCAGATCATATGCTGAATCTCACCGAGACGGCGGAGCAGATCAGATATCGCTTCAACGGAAGCACTTTGGCTGCTGTCAAATCGCACAGCTTTAGGAAACAATCGTAAAACCGCGTCAGCCTGCGCGTCTGTACCGCCTATAATGACAGCTTTTGCCTCAGAAATGGGGAAGCCGGTTTGGTTGTCTATCGGTTCTGCGTCCCATACCTGCATCAGTTTGACGGCTCCGGTAAGATTACCCGGCAGATCGTATTGCTTATTATCGGTTACGGGCGGCGCACTTTCGGCCATTCGGGCAGAAAATCCTTTTATCCTTACACACACATTGCCGCGTTCATCACATATATCAATGTCCATTCTTCGCACAGCCGGTGTTTCATGCGTCACAAACACGGCCGCCCACATGTTTGGATTGCACGGATGAAAAACGGTCAGTTCATGCAATTCAAAAGGCATTAACGGCTGCTCCGGATAACCCGCTTGATCTTCATTCATAACGCCGATGGCCGCCTGAAAAGCGGAATCAATCAGACTAGGATGGAGCACAAACTGTTCGGCCTCATCAGAAACGGAAGCAGGGAGCACCAATTTAGCCAAGGCTTCTTTTTCCCCGCAATAAATGTGATCAATTCCTTGATGTGAAGGTCCGTATACAATTTCCGCCTTTGTAAACGCCGCATAACAGTCTTCTTTTGACAGCACTTTTTTGCGGCATCGCGCTTTCAGCTGTTCAATATGCAAGACCGGCGCCTCAGACAGCGGCTCAATCACAGCACTGCCTTCACAATAAATGTCTGAATCGTTTTCATTGCTGTACACCTGAAATGAAATATTGCCGTTATTCTCCAAGGACAGCCCTGTCGTCATTCGCAGCGGCTCTTTTTTATGAACGGCCTGGCGTATCCAGCTGATATACCGCAGCGAAATGCCGGTTTTAGCCGTGTATTCAGCGGCTAACGGCGCGGCAGCCAGTCCAGCCGCAGCTCTCGCCATTTCAAGATAAACCGCCCCGGGGAGAACACGCTTGTTTCGGACGATATGATCGGCTAAGAAGAATTCATCTCCGTTCAGTACCGTGCTGAATTTTTGTTCTAACAAATCTGATGTATTGCGGTGAAGCAGCGGGTGAAGCCTGCTTTCTGTATTTATGGAAGTAACGGGATGATCGGGCTCCGGTATCCAATATTGTTCCTTTGCAAACGGATACGTCGGCAGACTCATCCTGCGCGGTTTCTCCTCCTGATACAGCCGCGTCCAGTCTATCTCAAATCCTTTTGACCACAACTCCGCAAGTTTTTTGTAAGTGCCGCTGTCCATCCATTTTCGGATCAGCTCCTCCGTATCCTGCTCATCATTCAGGAAACCCCTGATTTCCGTTCCGCTATCAGACCGCCCTTGAAAGCAGCCGTCAATCTGCCGTTTTCGTTCTGTAAATTCGGTTAATTTCCGGATCAGGTCCGCTTGATCGTTCACTAAAAAAACAAGCCGTTCTTCCATTGCCAGCCGTCCCGTTTGCAGCGTATACGCCAGTGACCGCAGGGAAAAAGGTTCATCAGGCTGCTTATCTAAGCCGGACTGACCGAAAAGACCGGAAAGAATATTCTTATGTTTCTCAACTTTTGTCAGACATTCTGCTAAAGTCCGGACGGAAGTATGCTGTATGAGATCAGTCATGTCTATTTCCAGCCCGTATTGATCCGTCATCAGCTCAGAAACCTGTGTCAGCTGCATGACATCCAAGCCGAATTCCTTCCAATCCTGTTCACCATCTACCGAGCCGGCCGCTACATGCAGAACTTCCGCCAGAACACCTCTCAACGCATTTTCCAGCTGATTTTGCATTGTATCTATTTTGTCATGAAGCGGACCGCTTCCTTCAAGCGCTTTATCTTTGAGAAATATCAGCAGGCGGGCAGCGTATTCCTGCAGCCGCTCCGGATTTTTCGCTGATAGAGGCACGATATACGGTCTCTCTTGATTCTCCGTAATGCCGGGGTTTTTAGGCCTGTACTCTTCTAAAATGAGATGAACGTTTGAACCCGTCGCCCCGAATGAACTGATGCCTGCGCGTCTCGGACAGGAATGTTCACTGCCCTTCTCTGTATACGCCGGCTTTTTCCATGACTCGGTTTTTTGCTGCACGTAAAATGGCGAGTCCTCTAAACGAAGATACGGATTAATCGTCTCTGAGTGTAAAGAAGGAACAAGCGTTTTGTGAAACAGCTGCAAAATCGTTTTATGAAGCCCGCTGATCCCGGCGGCTGATTCCGCATGTCCGATATTCGATTTAACGGAACCGATCGCACAAAATTGCCGATCCTCCGTAAACGTGCGGTAAGCTTTAACAAGACCTTGTATTTCAATCGGATCTCCTAAAGAAGTTCCGGTTCCATGCGCTTCCACATAAGAAATCGTCCGGGGATCAATCCCCGTTTTTTCAAAACATTCAGCTATCATATCCCCCTGCGCCACGGGGCTCGGCACGGTAATCCCACTGACGGTTCCCACGTGATTGACGGCGCTGCCTTTTATCACCGCATAAATATGATCCTTATCTTCTTCGGCTTTGTGAAGCGGCTTCAGCAGCACGGCCCCGATGCCGTCAGCTGAGACATAGCCTGTGCCGCCTTCGCCGAACGTGCGGCACAGCCCATCACTCGAATGCATATCCATCAAGCCGTATGTGATATATTTTGTCGGGTGCAATGATAAATTGACGCCCCCGGCAAGAGCTGCTTCACATTCACCGCGTCTCAGACTTTCCGCCGCCAT
Organism: Bacillus sp. CIS52; assembly: GCF_053545315.1. Taxonomy (NCBI): domain Bacteria; kingdom Bacillati; phylum Bacillota; class Bacilli; order Caryophanales; family Bacillaceae; genus Bacillus; species Bacillus sp. CIS52. Next base: position 10,906 of record NZ_JBIUFR010000009.1, on the reverse strand, counting down.
ATGGACGGCCGTCAGAGATGACGAACACACCGTGTCAACCGCCATGCTCGGCCCGTGAAAATTGCAAAAATATGAAACCCGGTTTGCGATCGGCGCATAGTTCAAGGGATAAGGAAAGACCAGCCCTTTGGCCGCAGCTTCAGCGCCGACGAGAGAATAATCCATATGCATCACCCCGGCAAACACACCGACGTTCATTCTCTTATTCGGCCCTTTCGGCTGAACGATTGTTTCCGGCGTGTAGCCCGCATCCTCAATCGTTTCCCAGCATGTTTCTAAAAACAATCGTTCTTGCGGATCTTTAGCTTCTGCCTCCCGCGGAGAAATCCGGAAAAATTTCGCATCAAAACAATCCGGATCATCTATAAAACCGCCCCATTTGGAAATCGGCTTGCCGGACGGCGATCGCAAATGCTCATATTTCTTCGTATCCCAGCGGGAACGAGGCACTTCCGTTACGCTGTTTTTTCCATTTTTTAAATTTTCCCAGAATTCACGAAGATTTTTGGCGCCGGGGTACCGTCCCGCCATCCCGACGATGGCAATATCTCCATTCTGCGTTCCCGCTGACGCCGATTTTTTCACGCGGATTTGGGTCGTCCTCTTTTTTTCCCGGTGCAAAGGTTCAGCATTTGAATGTCCGCTTTGAGCATGGCCGAAACCGGCTCCGTAATGTTCGCACAAATACCCCGCCAATTCCGTGATTGTCGTGTATTCAAATAACAGCGTCGGCAGAAGCTGCGTTCCGATTTTTCGTTCAATTTCCTTTACCATGTCCAACAGCCCCGGAGAATCCAGCCCCATTTCATAGTAGCCGATATCCGGGTCAATCTCTTTCACAGGTTTGTTCAATCGGGCGGCAAGCAATTCTTTTAAATAAACGATGCACTGTTCAGTAAGGCCGGCGGAAGTCTCCGAAGAGCGGGGCTCGGAAGCCGCCGGTTCCGCTTGCGAAGCCGGGACGGCATTCCTCCCGTCAGGTTCTTTCTTTTGCCGTTTCTGGTTGATCAGTTCCGGGTCCCTCACCAGTTTATTGGCGAAGTTTTTCAGTTCGCCGACTTTTCTGCCTTCCTCATTGAAAAACTCCATTGTCACGTAAACGAGATCTTTCTTACGGGTGACAGATTCTTTTTTTATCTTGGTGATACATGTCGTCTGCAGCAATTCGGCGCAATAAAACGATTCATAAAACAGCGGCAGAAATAATTGCCCCTCCCCCCTCGTCAAAGGAGCGAGATATACATTGGAGCCGATGCTGCTCGCATCGATCAATGCGGGATGAAACATCGCCTCTTCTGCATGTTCCAGCTGATCCTTTTGCACCGACAGATCAATATAAATCTCTTTTTCAGTTTGGTAGACGCTTCCGCAGCCTTTCATCATTCCTGAATGAACCAGTTCTTGATCCCTGCATTCCGCGTAAATGTCCTCAATCGGTATTTCTGCCGCCGTTTGTTTTACGGCATCCATCCGGACGCTCTCTTGGAAGCCGGCGGGCTTGACGGAATGCATGTGCGCCGCGGCATATACCTTTGTCTCTGCTGCTTCGTCACCTTGTTTTTGCCCTTTCACCTCCACCTTCCACTGCCCTTCGCCGCTCACTGTACAATCAACGGAAAGCAGGATTGATTCTCCCTGTTCAGGAGCTAAAGGGTGAAAAATCGATAAGTGCCTGAGTTCAAGACCGGCATGAAAAAAACCGTTTTCTCTGAAAGTCTGATAGATCAGGTCAATATAAGCCAGACCCGGCAGCAGTTCCTTTCCATAGGCTTTATGATGTTTCAGAACGGGATGCTGATTGTTAATAAGAAGCTGCTCTCGCATATGAACTTCCTCCATATCGACGTTCAATTTTCAGCGCAATCAGTAAGTCTTTATTTGTTTCCAAAACGTATTCGGGTGGGACTTATGTGCGTTTTCATGCAGGTTTTCGGCTTTGTCCGGACGAATGGGCCGGCGTTTTAATTCCTGTCTCGGCAAAGGCTTTCTAACCGGGGTATACGCCTTTTGCTCCCAAGCTTCCACTATGACATGGGCATTCGTCCCTCCGTCAGCGAAGCTGCTGACGGCGGCAATCCGCGGTGAATCCGTCCATTCACGCAGAGCGTGCGAAAAATAAAACGGCGAGGCGGACAAATCGTAATGCGTCATCGGCTCTTTGCCCGAAAGGAAAGGCACACGCATTCGGCGCGAGAGCATAAGCACTGTTTTAATGAATCCGGCAATCCCTTCAGCGCATAACGGGTGTCCGATATTCGGCTTCATCGACCCCAATTCGCAAGGCGCGCTGTTTTGCATACGGTACACCGCTTCAATCGCCCTCAGTTCCAAAAGGTCTGTTACTTCAGAGCCTGAACCGTTTGCTTCAATGTAGCAGATATCCTCCGCTTTTCTGCCGCTTTTGGCAAGCGCCTTGGCCATCACTTCTTTTTGCGCCTGTATATTCGGTGTGGCAGGCCCCGCGGTTCTGCCGTCATTGTTTACGGAAATGCCTTTAATGACCGCATGAATCCGGTCCCCGTCTTTTACAGCCTGGGCCGCTGTTTTTAAATACACCATTCCGACGCCTTCTCCCAATACGATGCCGCCGGTGCGGCGGTCAAAAATATGAAACGCAGGCTCTTCGCTTAACAGATTGCGAAGTTCGAACATCCGGTGGGTTTGACCGGATTCCAGCAGACTGACTCCCCCGACCACCGCTGAGTCGATTTCGCCGCAAGAAAGCGCCTGTATCGCCATATTCATACCGACAAGCGCTGAAGAACAGGCCGTATCCAAAACGAGACTCGGTCCCTTCAAATCAAAGAATTGAGAAAGATTGGCCGCTAAGTAATTCGGGCCGGCGGCGACTATCGGATTTTTTGCATGCTTCAGACGGTTTTCGTCAGGCATACTGCCGCCGCGTCCTCCTAAATAAACACCGGATGACCTGCCTTTCATTTCTTGTAAAGAGTAACCGCTGTCTCTGAACAGATGGAGCGCCTCTTCTAATATAAGAAAGGACTGGATATCCATTGCCTTGATGTCTTCTTCGGGAATAAGGAAAAACTCCGGGTCAAAATGCGTTACATTTTTTAAAAGGCCCGCATAATCCGCCTTCTCCGTTTTCCAGCGTTCTTTCGGCACCCTTTGAATGGCCGACGTTCCTTCAGACAGCAGCTTCCAATAAGCTTCAATTGATTCAGCTCCCGGAAAACGGCAGGACATCCCGACAACAGCGATGTCTTGCGCCGCTGGAGCTCCGGAAGGCTGAATGACAGCGGCTGCTGTTTGTTTGGGAATGTACGGGATTACAGGCTGCACCGGTTTTGAAACGGCAGCTTTGATTTCCGGGTATGCTGTTTCAAGCCATCCCGCCAGCGCAGCAACCGTAGGGTATTCATACAGCACCGCCGGGTCAAGGTCAGCTTTGATCCTCTTTCCGATCGCTCTGGACACTTGGGCAAGCATGATGGAATCGGCTCCGTAATCTTGAAAAGGTGTATCAGATTCAAATCTTGACGGCTCCAGTCTTAATTCCCGGCAGCAAATGCCCGTCAGCCATTCCTCAACGCTTTCTGTATCGGCCTGTTCCTGCTGCTTTGTTTCAGTAAGCCCGGATGAAAGCAGCAGACGGTCAGGCTCCCATTTTTCCGGGTGGATGACGGCCGGCATAATAACAGATCCGCAATCGCCTGCCATAATGGCATCAAACAGGCTCAGCCCTTCTCTGTCAGTGATACTCTTTAAACCGCTTTTCTGATAGACTCGGCTTTTTGATTCGCCCATACCCGTTTCTTTCCAGCTTGGCCATTGGATGCTCAGCACCGGAAAACCTTTTGCGGCCGCAAAATAATCCATATAGGCGTTAGCCATGGCATAATCGCTTTGCCCCGCTCCTAATTCCGGCATCACGCCGGACACTGAAGAAAACAGCGCAAAAAACCGGAGAGGCTCCTTGTGCAGCGCTTGATACAAAAGGTCCAGTCCGTCTGTTTTAGGTTCAAGCACGGGCATCATCTGTTCTCTTGTTTTGCGGATAAAGGCGGGATGATCGAGATCTACGGCTCCCGCTGCGTGTATCACGCCTCCTATCGGCCCCATCTTCTCTTTCACCCGGCTGACGGCCTGCTCATATTCAGGGCCGGAAGATACAGACAGCACTTCCGTTCGGACCCCTTTTTGTTCGAGCTCTCTGATTCTTCTCACTTTATCGGAAAACGGGGAATCCCGTTTGATATGGTCATCCCACTCCGCTTTCGGAGGCATTGTTTCTTTTCCGGTAAGCACGAGTTTCGTGACTCCGTAACGTTCGGCAAAATGCCGGGCGAATAAATATCCGAGTCCCCGGGTCCCTCCGGTGATCCAGAGCACATGGTCTTCCGGAAATGAAAATTCTTTTTCAGCTAAGCTGTTTGTTTCCTTTAACCGCGCATGATAGCGCACACCGTTTCGGTAACACACTTCGATGTCTTCAGAATCGCGAAAAAACTCTTCTGCGATCTGGTTTGCCAGCTCAGGATCTTCGGCAGTCCGTTCTGCATCCATATGCCGCGAGCGGATATCCTTATACTCACTTTGGAGCATCCGGTACAATCCGGCCTTTTTTGCACCTGAGAGATTTATCGTTTCATTTGCAAAAGGTTCAAGCCCCTTTGTCACACAAAGCAGCTGAAGCTTTCGGCCGCGGTTTCTGTTGTCAATGAGAGACTGCAGACGATGAATCCAGCCGTCATCATGCTTGATTTCCGTCCCGCATCCGGTCACATCAATCAGACCGCCAAACCGGGCCGCGCCCCCGGATATTTCCGGTGATGCAGCGTCAATGATTTCAGACTCGGGGAAATAACGGGACAGCTCAACGGCCAAATTTCCTGTCTGGTGATCAGCAGCTATTCCGATGACGCCCCGCACTTCCTTAGCCGGAACACGGCTGCTTTCTGCCCAGCTTTTCTGTAAAAAGCGGATTTCACGAAATGTTTCAGCATCACGAACATTGTCCGGCGCTGCATCGTCCGGCCAATAGCGATCCTTTATAAATGGATAACCGGGAAGGCTGATGCGGTGCGGCAGGCTGCCGTTATAAAGCTCTGCCCAATCAATCTTCAGCCCTTTTACCCAAAGTTCCAGAAGCTTCGCGAATTTTTTTCTTTTCATCCATTTACGGACGGCATCCTGCATATCTTCATCCTTAAAAACGGCTAGAATGTCTTTATGCTGTTTGCTTTTTCCCCTGAAGCAGCCGTCTGTCCCGCCGTCAATAAAACGCTGCAGTTTTTCCGCTAACTGCTCTGTCGACGTCACGATAAACGCCGCACGTTCTTCCATCGCTTCTCTTCCGGTTTGAAGGGTGTAAGCCGCATCCCGGAGGCTGCGGTCTGTGACGTCATTTTTTCTGATCGCTTGAAGAAGCTGCTGCGCCCGCTGCTTCAGGCTGGCCTCCTGTTTGGCGGATAATAAAATGACTGCGGGGTCTTCATCTGTGAATGGCTCAGAAATCTCCCTATCAGGTTCAATATATTCTTCTATCAATATGTGGGTATTTGCCCCGCCCGCGCCAAAAGAAGAGATTCCCGCGATTCTCGAAATCTCTTTCTGCGCTCCGTTTTCCTCAATGACCGGCCGTTTCCAGTCTGCCAATTCACGCTGCACCACAAACGGCGTCCGGTCAAATGCAATATTCGGATTCAATTTCCGGCAATGTAAAGAGGGGGCCAGCTTTCGTTTTTGAAACTGGAGCAGCAGTTTCGTTACACCGGCAATGCCTGCCGCGGCTTCCAAATGCCCGATATTGGATTTAACTGAGCTGATGGCGCAAAAGCCTTTATCTGACGTTTTCGTTTGAAATGCACGGGTCAAACCGTCAATTTCGATCGGATCTCCGAGTTCAGTGCCCGTGCCGTGGGCTTCGATACAGCTGATCATCCGCGGATGTATTCCTGATTTTTCAAGCGCGCCGGAAATCACGTCAGCCTGGGCGCTCGGACTCGGCACTGTATACCCGTTTGTTCTGCCGCCGTGATTGATATGAGTGCCGCGAATCACCCCGTAAATATGGTCCTTATCAGCCATCGCTTTTGACAGCGGCTTTAACAGCACGGCCCCGACGCCTTCACCGGGAACAAATCCGTCCCCGCCTTCACCGAAACTTTTGCACGTTCCGTCTTTTGAAAGCATTCGATAGGCGCTGAGCTCCGCATAAGCCGAAGGATGCGTATACACATTCACACCGCCGGCAATCGCCATGTCACATTCGCCGCGAAGGATGTTTTCACACGCTTCATGAATTGCAGTCAGCGAAGACGAGCACATCGTGTCAACCGGCATGCTCGGCCCTTTCAGATTAAGAAAATAGGAAACTCTGTTGGCCGCTGAACTGAACGACGTTTTCGGCTGCAGAGTGCCGCCGTTTTTCCAGTACATTCCGTACCCGTTTTTCGTAATGCCAGCAAAAACGCCGACCCGGCCGTTATACAGATTCTCAAGCTGTTCCTTCGTATAACCGGCATCCTCCAGCACCTGCCAGCACATTTCAATAAAGAGACGCTCCTGCGGGTCCATATTCAAAGCATCACGGGGTGAAATTTGAAAAAACAGCGGATCAAAGAAAGCGGCATCTTTCAGAAACCCGCCCCGCTTACTGTAGCTTTTCCCTGCTTTCACGGCCGCTTCGGGATCAGGGTTGTAGTACTTGTCCTTTTCCCAGCGCTCTTCGGGAATTTCCGTCACACAGTCTTTTCCGGCTGCTAAGTTATCCCAGTACTCTTCAAGTGTTTCAGCTTGCGGATAACATCCGCTGACTCCGATAATCGCAATCCCTTCTTTTGTCTGATTCTCATTGGAAAAAGAAGGCCGTTTCTTTCGCTTGATAAATGACGGAAGCACCGGAAAATCTTCATTTGCCAAAACCTGTTCTGATATGCCTGAACGGTGCTCATCATCATTTGTCCATTTTCGGCATTCTTTTGGATAATCCGTGACAAAGTGAGCTGCCAGGGAGCCCAGTGTCTTATATTCGTAAAAAACCGTTTTGGAAAGGTCACCGAAAAGCAGAGACAATTCGCGGTTCAATTTCGTCACAGTGACTGAGTCGATTCCGTAGGTTTCCAGCGGCTCTTCAGTATCTATGTTGGAAACAGCAATTTTTGCAGTCAGGCCAAAAAGCGTTTTGAGCTGAAGAAGCGTTTGTTCATACAAACGTTCACTGCGGTGTTCGGCATTGGTTTTGCCGGGAGCGCCCGTCTTGATGACAGGCTGCAGCTTCAACCCCGACAGGGAAGCCCATATTTTTCCTTCCTCGTCACATAAATCAATATAAAAGCTCCCCGCCTTCTCTTGTATCTCGGCCCGTACCTTGTCAGGACAAGATTCATAAAACAAAAGCTCGTTCAATGAAACCGGGGCGAGCGTTTTATATTCTTTGCCGCCAAGCAGCGCGCATGCCTCTGTAACACTTTGCATCACACAGGGAGGGAGGCCGAATCGGGAGGATTCTTTTTGGTTTGTCAATGGAATTGATATGTCTGCCAGCATCCGTCCTGCTGAGGCGTAAATACGCTCAATTCCTTTCATGTGCTCATTGTATTGAACGGCATCGTTCTGAGTGATGGCTTCAATTTGCTGCTGATCCATCAGGGAACCGCTGTTTTCCTTCAAGCGGCTGATATCCAGCATGCCAGGCACAGCATCAACTGGCTGAATCGTCCCTTGGCTGTACACATCATGATGACTGGAATCGGCAGAAAATGGATTATAAATCTCAAACCTTTTGGCTTCACCCTCTGCGGGTATCAGCCTGATTTCGATATGGAACGGCTCAGCCTCAGTCAGAATGGGTTTTGACCACACAATATTCGTCAGCCGGACTGCCGCAGTCTCCTTTACTGTCAAAACAGCCGCAGCTCTCGCCATTTCCAAAAGAAGTTCTCCGGGCATAAGCTTTTTATACTGTAAAGAAACATCAGCGAGAAAAAATTCCCGGCCGCTGAAAGCTGCCGAGAATCCCTGTCCCGTTTCATCGGAAATATGCTGCTGAGCAAGCGGATGAAGGGAAGCCGCTTGGCGAAGTCCCATCCGCATATCATAATCGCGCAAAATGCCGATCGCATCCTGTTTTGTCATTTTTTTATTTTTGACGTCAGAAAAAACCCGGTGCAGAAACTCTTTCATATGGTTTCCTCCATTACGCTAATCCCTGTAAAAACCGATCGTGCTTTTTACAGCGGCTTCTATGCTTATTTCGTTTTTCTCCAATTCATCAAGCAGGCGCTCATAAGTCTCAAGCGGAGACGTATCAGTCCCGTAAGTCTCCCGGTGCCTTATATGCTGCGCAATGTGCGGTATCCAGCAATGTGTTTTCGCAAAAGGATAGACGGGCAGGCTGGCTTTTTTTGGCTTTTCGTCCGGATATAATTTATTCCAGTCGACATGTAAACCTTGCACCCATAATTTTGCAAGCATTGTATACTTTCCTGTTTCAATCCATTGATCTACGGTCCCGCTCATTTCTGCGTTGTCCGTCATCTCTGTAAACAGCTGTTTCATCGCTTTGTTCCGGCCTGTAAAGAAATTCTGCCCCGTCTCCTTGCCGCTGAGGAAATCATTCAGCGCGTTCGTAAGCTCTTCTTTTGATTCAGCAATGACGGCAAGGCGCTCTTCCATTTCATCCCGGCCAAGCTGAAGCGTATAAGCGATACCCGCAAGAGCTCCGTCAGCTGAATGTGACTTTTCCAAATATCTGCGCAGCTGTTCCGCACGTTCCTTCAGCTGTTCCGCCCTCTTTGCCGAGAGAATGAATAAGGACGGCTGAAGTTCACCGGCCGTCCATTGTTTCTCTTCAACAGGAGAAACATATTCTTCGAGCACGACATGAGCGTTGACACCGCCAAATCCGAACGAGCTGACACCCGCTCTCCGCGGCAGTTCATTTCCGCTATCATCAGTCGCCGCTTTCCACGGCTGAGTATCGCGGACGAAATAAAACGGGCTGCCGTCGAGGCTGATATACGGATTAACGGTTTCACAATGCAGACTTTTAACGAGCGTTTTGTGCTGCATCTGCAAAATAATTTTTAAAAGACCGGCCATGCCGGCGGCAAGCTCTGTGTGGCCGATATTCGTTTTGACGGAACCGAGGCCGCAATGAGGCTGATCGGGTGCCGTTACTCCGGCTTTCTGATAAAGCGCTGCAAAAGCCGCTTTGAGCCCGTTGATTTCTATCGGATCTCCGAGCGCAGTTCCCGTGCCGTGGGCTTCAATATAACTCACTGTACGGGGGTCGATGTTCGCTTGCTGATAAGCTTTTATCATGACTTCTGTCTGTGCTTTCGGATTTGGCGATGTAAGGGAAGCCGCCCGTCCGCCATGATTTTCCGCCGTTCCGCGAATAACGGCATAAATACGGTCGCCGTCACGTTCCGCATCGGATAATGTTTTCAAAACAATCATGCCGGCACCTTCAGCTCTGACATACCCGTCCGCTTGATCGGAAAATGTTTTGCAGCGCCCGTCTTCACTGAGCATTCCCGCTTTATTAAAGCTGATATGCATATCCGGCGACACAATAGCATTGACGCCTCCTGCAATCGCGATGCTGCAGTCTCCGGCCTGAATTGCCCTGACCGCACGGTGAACAGCGACCAATGAGCTTGAACAGGCGGTTTCAATCGGTTCGCTCGGCCCATGTATATTCAGAAAATAGCTCATGCGGTTCGGACCGATTGACGGAACCGTTCCGGCGGCGGAAGAACCCTCAATCTCTATATGGAACTTTGAAGCTTCCTGAGCGTAACCGCTGTTTGCCGTGCCTGCAAAAATGCCTGTATTTGTACCTGACAGGCTTTTGGCAGAGCAGCCGGCATCTTCAATCGCTTTCCATACATGCATCATTAAAAGTCTTTGCTGAGGATCCATCATTTCGGCTTCATGCGGAGAAATACCGAAAAATAAAGGATCAAATTGAGCAGTTTCATCAATGAAGCCGCCCCACTTTACATTGCTGGCATTTTTATCTTTCTGCGGATCTCCGTAATACTGTCTCCAGTCCCAGCGCTCCGGCGGTATTTCAGAAATGCAGTCCTTTTCTCCGGCTAAATTCTCCCAAAACATTTCCGGATTTTCAGCCATTGGAAATGCACAGCTGATTCCGATTATCGCCACGGGCTCTTCAGGTGCAGCTGCGGTTTTTGTTTTAGGAAGGCGGGACGAAATCGAGAATGGCTCCGTCTTCATTTTTTTACGCACAATCGGTTTCTCCGTTTCTGTTGCTGTTTCTGCCTGTGAGCCGAATGTATCCGGATGTTCCGTCAGCAAGTATTGGGCAAAACTAAAGACTGTCGGGTATTCAAAAAACACGGCCGGTGTCAGTTCAAGCCTATACCTTTTATTTAGTTCATTTGCAAACTGCGTGAATGAAACCGAATCAAAGCCATAATCTCTCATCTCTGATTCAGCATCTATTTCTTCTTCTTTCACCTTCAGAATGCCTGATATCATATGTTTGAGTTCTGCTTGTACTTTATTTGGCAGATGGACGTGCGTCTTCCTTGACACATGAATGCTACGGGACGGTTCCGGCGCTTCAGGCATCAGGTTTTTTCGAATCCGTTTCTCATCGCCCTCTGCCACCATGACCTGGTGTTCTCCGGAGGCAAAAGCGGCATAAAGCGCCTGGATGCCTGATGCCGATCGCATGGCTTTCATTCCGGTCTGTTCATACATCAGCCGTTCGGTCTCTTTGTCCACGCGCATACCGCCTTCTTCCCAAAGCGGCCAGTTGACGGACAGAGTCTGCCCGCTCCGCTTGTTGTCCCGCACGAGACGGTTTCTGCGGGCTGCATAAACATCCATAAATGCGTTGGCTGCCGCATAACCGGCCTGTCCCGGATTTCCCATGCCTCCCGCCAAGGAAGAAAACAGAATGAAAAAG
>NZ_JBIUFR010000008.1:0-55220 GCF_053545315.1 Bacillus sp. CIS52 | reverse complement strand
CACGCCGCCAGCGTTCGTCCTGAGCCAGGATCAAACTCTCCGATAAAGTAGTTTGACTGACTACGCACATCGCTGTGCGATTTATTTAAAACTTTGAATTAACAGGTACGTTTTGTCTTGTTTAGTTTTCAAAGATCATTTTGTCTTTCATTCAAGCGACTTTATTATTATATCTTATCAATCTCTTGAAGTCAATAACTTTTTAAATTTCTTTTTTTCGTCAGCGCCTTGTTTAGCGGCAACGAATAATAATATACCACCTCACAAATAATAGTGCAATAGTTTTTTAAAAGAAAATCAAAAAAGCTTTATGAACGGCTTGTTTCTAAAAAAGCGCCGTGCTGCGATATGCAGAAACGGCGCCTTCCCTTTTATTAGCGATGTCTCATTTGAGGGAATAATAAAACGTCTCTGATAGACGGAGCATTTGTTAACAGCATGACAAGGCGGTCGATGCCGATACCTAATCCTCCGGTCGGCGGCATGCCGTACTCAAGAGCTTCAACGAAGTCTTCATCCATCATATGCGCTTCATCGTTTCCTTCTTCTCTTTCTTTTAATTGCGCTTCAAAACGTTCTCTTTGGTCGATAGGGTCATTCAGCTCCGTAAATGCGTTAGCATGCTCACGGCCGACGATAAACAACTCAAAACGGTCTGTAAAGCGCGGATCCTCAGGATTTTTCTTAGCAAGAGGCGAAATCTCTACAGGGTGGCCGTAAATAAATGTAGGCTGAATGAGTGTTTCTTCAATTTTTTGTTCGAAGAATTCATTGATGATATGGCCCACGGTCATTGAGTTTGCGATCTCGATACCATGTTCTTTTGCATGGCCGCGCGCTTCTTCAACAGTCATCTCATTCCAGAAATCTACGCCTGTAGCTTCTTTGACCGCATCTACCATATGGAGTCGTTTCCATTCAGGTTTCAGATCAATCTGCTCTTCACCGTACTGGATTGTGGTGCTTCCCAGCACTTCCTGCGCAATATGTGCAACGAGGTTTTCCGTCAGGCTCATAATGTCCTTATAATCAGCGTACGCTTCATACAGTTCGATCATCGTGAATTCAGGGTTGTGGCGTGTAGAAACACCTTCATTACGGAACACGCGTCCGATTTCGTAGACTTTTTCCAGCCCGCCGACAATCAGGCGTTTCAGATGAAGCTCAATCGCAATACGCATATAAAGAGGCATATCCAGCGCATTATGATGCGTGATGAACGGGCGCGCAGATGCCCCTCCCGGTATGCTGTGCATTGTAGGTGTTTCGACTTCTAAGTATCCATGGTCATCTAAGTATCTTCTCATCGCTTGGATGATTTTGCTGCGTGTGATAAACGTTTGTTTGCTGTCAGGGTTTACGATCAGGTCAAGATAGCGCTGACGGTAACGCTGTTCAACATCTTTTAATCCATGATATTTATCAGGAAGAGGACGCAGTGCTTTTGTCAGCAATTCAAAAGATGTCGCTTTGACAGACAGCTCACCTACGTTTGTTTTGAAAACTTTCCCGGTGATGCCGATAACGTCTCCGAGGTCTGAGGATTTAAAGATTTCATATTGTTCTTCGCCGACACTGTCTTTTCTTACGTAAATTTGAATTTGACCCTCTAAGTCCTGCAGATGGGCAAAGCCGGCTTTTCCTTTTCCGCGCTTTGTCATCATACGGCCTGCAATGGTAACTTCAATCGCTTTTTCTTCCAGTTCTTCTTTAGAAAGCTCTTGGTAGGCGTCAATGATCTGCTGAGATTGATGTGTTCTCTCGAAGCGTTCGCCGAAAGGATCAATGCCGTTTTCTCTCAGCTGGTTCATTTTATCGCGTCTGACTTGCAGCTGGTCGTTCAATTCCTCATGATTTTGCTCTTCTTGACTCATTGTTATCACTCCATTACAGATATTGTTTCATGAAAAAAGCAGAAAAACTGCCAGCACAAAACTAGCAGTGAGCAGCAAATAGAGGTGAGTATTATCCTACTTTTGCGTTTTGAAGCTCTTTCGTCTCAACTTCAACCGTAAATGCATCTAAAAGCTGTACAAACTCTTCTCTTGTCTCACATTGATTGATTTCATTGCGAACATTCGCATTGCCTTTTACGCCTTTCAAATACCATGCAGCGTGCTTTCTCATTTCTCTTACCGCTACCTTTTCACCTTTTAAGTTAATCAGGCGGTCAAGGTGCAGTTTGCATACTGACATTTTTTCACGGACTTTCGGTTCGTCTTTTAACTCACCGGTTTCAAGGTACTGAACTGTACGGTAAATCATCCACGGATTGCCGAGTGCGGCACGGCCGATCATGACTCCGTCAACACCGGTTTCCTCGAGCATGCGTTTCGCGTCCTGAGGCGTTTTGACATCGCCGTTTCCGATGACAGGAATAGAGACGGATTGCTTTACTTCTTTAATGATATCCCAGTTCGCAGTGCCTTCATACATTTGCACTCTTGTGCGTCCGTGCATCGCAACAGCTTTTCCGCCGGCGCGTTCAACAGCCTGGGCGTTTTTCACGGCATAAATGTGATCTTCATCCCAGCCCATTCTCATCTTCACTGTGACGGGCTTATCAACAGCATCTACTACTGCGGATACCATTTCATAAATTTTATTCGGATCGAGAAGCCATTTTGCTCCCGCGTCGCATTTTGTAATCTTCGGCACAGGGCATCCCATGTTAATATCAATAATATCAGCCGTCGTATTTTGATCGACAAACTTAGCCGCTTCTACAAGGGTTTCTTTCTTCCCTCCGAAAATCTGCAGGCTGAGAGGTTTTTCTCTCTCCTCGATGTAGAGCATTCCCATTGTTTTCGCGTTGTTGTACAGAATGGCTTTGTCACTGACCATTTCCGCACATACGAGTCCCGCTCCGAATTCTTTAACGGTAAGACGGAATGCGGCGTTGCAGACTCCGGCCATCGGAGCAAGAACCACTCTGTTTTTTAATTCAATATCACCGATTTTAAACACTATTCGTCCTCCTTTCCTGCATTTTCAGGCGGAGCCAATTCCTCCGCGCTTATATTTAAAGCATCAGCAGCGTCACGAATGATCGAAGCTGACGGCAAACGGTTTCCGCGTTCAATCTCGCCGAGAATGGAAACTGAAATACCTATCGCTTTTGCAAACCCTTCTTGAGTATACCCCTTCAGCTTTCTGAATGCACGAATTCGTCTACCCCAGATTTCTGCTTCCATACGCTTACACCTTCTTGGTTTGTTTCATCGCTTATCGTGATATGATCCGCATGCGGACAAATTTCTTTTAACGGCGCAAGGACAAATAAGCGCTCGTACATTCTCGGATGCGGAACAACCAGCCGCTCTGTTTCAATATTTTCACGATTATACAGCAAAATGTCAAGGTCTGCCGTTCGCGGCCCCCAGCGGATTTCTCTCGTTCTGCCTAATTCAGCTTCAATGCTTTGCGTCACGTCAAGAAGTTCGAAAGGAGTCAATGACGTCTTCACTTCAACGGCCATATTGAGAAACTGATCTTGATCTTCATAACCCACGGGATCTGTTTCATATATGGAGGACACTTTCGACACCGTCACGCCATCATGCCGGCTGAGCATGGCCACTGCCCGCCGCAAGTAACGTTCACGGTCGCCCATGTTGGAGCCGAGACCGATATATGCCGTGTTGTTCATGATTTCGTTCTCGTCATTTCTATGGCTACTGATTTATAATGGCCGGGAATCGGCGGATCAGGCTTAACAACCTTTACCGTACATTGCCGCACCGGCTCAAATTTCTTAAGAACGGTGTCTGCGATCCGCTCCGCAAGCGTCTCGACCAAATTGACGGGTTCGCCCTCAACGATGCCGCGGCAGACACTGTACAGCTCCGCATAGTTAATCGTGTAAGAAAGGTCATCCGTTTGTCCCGCTTTGCTCAAGTCCAGTTCGGCAGTCAGGTCTACTTTGAAACGCTGGCCGAGTTTGTTTTCTTCTTCGAACACACCGTGATATCCGTAAAACTCCATACCTTCTACATATACTTTATCCATAATGCGCGCCTCCTTTGTTCAACATAGCATCCATCATCTTAGTCATTCTTGCGATCTCTTTGACATCATGCACCCTCACAATGTCGCAGCCTTTCTGAACGCCAAGGCATACTGTCGCCCCTGTCCCCTCGGCACGTTCCTCAGGAGGGAGGTCAAGCACATGGCCGATGAATCTTTTTCTTGATGTCGCCAGGAGCAGCGGATAACCTAACCCGCTGAACACTTCCAGCTTGTTCATGACAGCCAGATTGTCCTCATAGTTTTTCGCAAAGCCGATCCCCGGATCCAGAATCATATTTTCATCTGAAACGCCGGCGTCCGCGGCAATTTTTACGCTTTCCATTAAGTCTGCAAGCATATCAGGAATAAGATCGTTATAATTTCTTTCTTTTCGATTATGCATTAAGATAATCGGAACTCCGTGTTTGGCTGCTACCGGCGCCATGTCAGGGTCACCTTTCGCCCCCCAGATATCATTGATGATAGAGGCGCCCGCTTTCACCGCTTCGTCTGCCACGGACGCTTTGTACGTATCAATTGAAATCGGAACGTCCAGTTCGCTTGTGATCCGTTCTATAGCGGGGATTACACGTGACAGTTCTTCATCAGCCGACACGAGTGATGCGCCGGGCCTTGTCGATTCGCCGCCGATATCTATGATATGCGCCCCTTCTTCAGCCATCTTCGCCGCATGCAGAAGCGCTCTTTCCGTACTGTCGTATTTTCCGCCGTCAGAGAAGGAGTCTGGCGTTACATTTAAAATTCCCATAACGAGTGTCTTCTCCTTATAGGATAAAGCGCCTTTTTTTGTATGAATCAGTTTAGGCTGTTCAATCGTTTGCTGCGCCATTTTGTTCCTCCTCCTTTACATTCATTTTGTTTATTTCCTGCTGATACTGCTTACGGAGCAATTGCACCGTTTTTCCGCTCACTCCGGGCAGCGGCACTTCCTCTATTTTAAAAAACGGGATAATTTCAAGCACGGAGTTTGTCATCCACGCTTCATCCGCTTCAAGCATTGATTGAAAACGGAATCGGCCTTCGGCAACCTCTGTCCCCTGCCGTTTCAATTCATCAATGACAAACTGTCTCGTTACCCCGTCGAGAATGCCTGTATCCAAGGATGGCGTAAAGACCTTGTCTCCTTTTCGCCAAAACACATTGGAGACAATGCCTTCCGCGACATCTCCTTCTCGGGTCAGGAAAATCCCTTCAAGATTCGGATCATTGCCGATTTCTTGTTTAGCATACATATTGTTTAAATAGTGATGGGACTTTAACCGAAAAGATCCTTCAGGCGTATTTCTCCGGACAGAGAGAAGTTTGCCTTCTTTTTCAAGAGGCAAAGCTTCCGGATTAAGCCGGCTGACGAAACAAAGGACGGTCGGCTTTTCATAAGTCTGGGCGGTAAATCCTTTATCACTGACGCCTGCCGAGACGTTAAGCCGGACACGCGCGCTGCCGTCTTTGATGTCATTGAGGAGCAACAGGCTTGCAAGCATATCAAGCAGCTCCTGTTTATTCACCTCGTACGCAATCTGCAAATCCCGAAGCGCCCTGTTGAGCCTGGCGACATGCGCATCCGACAAAAACGGCCGGCCGTTATAAAGCCTGAACGTCTCAAACGCGCCGATCCCGTACAGATAACCATGGTCAAAAGGAGAAAGCGCCGCTTCTTTCTCCTCTATATATTGACCATTCAAATATATAATCACACCGTCACTTCCTTCTTACGGTGTGTCTCAATAAAGTTTCTGAGCATCTCTTTGCCGAAGGAGGTCATGATGGATTCCGGATGGAACTGAACACCTTCAACAGGCAGCTCATTATGGCGGATTGCCATAATTTCTCCTTCTTTGGTTTGAGCGGATACCGTAAAGCAGTCCGGCAATGTGTCCGCTTTAACAATAAGCGAGTGGTACCGGGTGGCGACCAACGGATTTTGCAGGCCTTTAAAAATCGTCTGTCCGTCATGCATAATGTCTGACGTTTTGCCGTGCATGAGCCGCTCCGCTCTGACGACATCTCCTCCGAACACTTGTGCGATCGACTGATGTCCGAGACATACGCCGAAAATAGGAATGCTGCCGGCAAAATGTTTGATGGCCTCAAGGCTGATCCCCGCTTCATCCGGACTGCACGGCCCAGGTGAAATCATCAAGAAATCCGGCGCCAGCTCTTCTATCTCTTCAATCGTAATCCCGTCATTCCGTCTGACGATCAGTTCCTCCCCCAGCTCACCCAAATATTGAACCAAGTTGTACGTAAATGAATCATAATTGTCAATCATTAAAATCATCTCTGCTCACCTCATCTAATTTTTTGTCTCTTCTTCGCTCAGCTCTAACGCCTTTTTCATGGCAAAAGCTTTTTTGAACGATTCCTTGTATTCGTGCTTCGGAACCGAGTCAATGACCACTCCTGCTCCGGACTGCATAAAAGCATGTCCGCCGGCTGCATAGATCGTCCGGATCACAATGTTAAATTGCAAATCTCCGTTGAATCCGAACCAGCCTATAGATCCAGTATAAAGCCCCCGTCTTGTCGGCTCAAGCTCTTCTATAATTTCCATCGTTCTCACTTTGGGTGCTCCGGTGATGGTGCCACCCGGGAAAACCGCATGAATAATGTCTGTCGCGTCATATCCGTCCTGCAGCTCCCCCTGTACATTTGACACGATATGCATGACGTGCGAATATTTTTCGATCGCCATAAACTCGTTAACCCGCACGGAGCCGTAGCGCGATACGCGACCGAGATCATTGCGCTCCAGATCAACAAGCATGACGTGTTCCGCACGTTCTTTCTCGTTGTGAATTAATTCATCAGCCAGCGCCTTGTCTTCTGCATCGTCTTTTCCTCTTGAACGCGTACCCGCGATCGGTCTTGTTTCAAGCTTCTTCCCCTTTTTCGTCACCAATAGCTCCGGCGACCCGCATATCACTTGAAAACCCGGTGTCTCAAGATAAGCCATGTAAGGAGACGGGTTGACGTTTCTCAAATGTTTATACACCTCATACGGGTGAACGGATAAGGATTGGGATTGCCTGATGGACAGATTAACCTGAAACACATCGCCGCTCGCGATATATTGCTTAATTTGTTCTACGGCCTGTGAAAATCCTTCTTCAGTGAACGGAGCGGCATACGATCCGTCTCCTTCCCGGCTCAGCGGAGAAAAAGGCTCGTCCCGCGTTTGACGGGAGCGCCACATATCCTCTAATCCGGACAGCTTTGCTTCCGCAAGCTCCGCTTCTTCCGCTTCGGTATGGGTAATGAGCCATAACGCCTCAGCCTCATGGTCGAAAACGGCCACATCATCAAAAACGAGAAAGTATATATCAGGTGTTTCCAAATCATCTAAAGACAGCATTTTAAAATTCTCAATGTATCGGGCATAGTCGTAACTGATAAATCCAATCGCGCCGCCTTGAAAATCCGGGAACTCATAATTGGTTTGCGTCCCAAGCGTCTCAAACCAATCATGAAAAGCCCGCAGCGGGTCACCTTCTTTAAACAGCGTTTCCCCTTCATGCTTGATCGTTGTGATTCCGTCTTTCCCTCTGACGGACGCAATCGGATCTAGACCGGCTATACTGAATCTTCCTCCTCTCGCGCTTTCGAGCAGAACATGCCGTTTTCTCGATTTCGAAAGGTTTTCATATTGCTGTAAAAATGCTTGCTTCGTAAAAGGTATCTTTCTTCCTGCCGGTCTGCGTTGTGCCATCGTATCAATCCTCTGCTTCGTTTTTCTGTAGTTTTATTTTAAAGCAATCATACTGGTGAAAAAAGTGAATTTCTCTTCCAACCATAAAATTCGAAACGTTTTTTGGATTTTCGATGCTTCAGGCACAAAAAAACTCCCGGATACAGCCGGGAGCCGTGTGTATGTCTCTATTCAAACTGATAAAGCGGGGTGCTTAAGTAACGTTCTCCATTACTAGGGATGATCGCAAGCACTTTCTTGCCTTTACCCAGTTTTTTCGCGATTTCCAGCGCCGCGTAAATGGCCGCTCCGGAAGAAATACCGCCGAGAATCCCTTCTTCTTTTGCCGTTTTACGGGCATATTCAAATGCATCCTCATTTTTCACGGGAATGATCTGATCATAGATGTCCGTATTCAATGTTTCAGGGACAAAACCCGCTCCGATACCCTGAATTTTATGCGGACCCGGTTTTCCGCCAGAAAGAACTGGAGAATCCGCCGGCTCTACCGCATAGATTTTGATGGATGGATATGCTTCTTTCAGCACTTCACCCGCTCCCGTGATGGTTCCGCCCGTCCCGATACCGGCCACGAACGCATCAAGCTGGTCGTCTCCAAACTGTTCGACAATTTCTTTCCCAGTCGTTTGGCGGTGAATTTCCGGGTTTGCCGCATTGTTGAATTGCTGAGGCACAAAATAGCCGTGTTCCTCTGCAAGCTCCTCCGCCTTTTTAATGGCGCCCTTCATTCCTTCTGCGCCGGGAGTCAGCACAAGCTCTGCTCCGTATGCGCGCAGCAGATTGCGTCGCTCCATGCTCATCGTATCAGGCATAACGAGAATGGCTCTGAGACCTTTTGCCGCTGCCACCATCGCAAGACCGATTCCTGTATTTCCGCTTGTCGGTTCAATGATTGTGTCGCCGGCTTTTAATTTGCCTTCTTTTTCAGCCGCTTCAATCATCGCTGCTCCGATACGGTCTTTTACGCTGCTGCCCGGATTCATGTATTCAAGCTTCAGATATACATCTGCGCTGTTTTCATCCGTCAGGCGATTCAATTTCACAATAGGAGTATTTCCGATTAGTTCAGTAATAGAATTTGCAATACGCACCATGTTGGACACCTCAATTTCCGACTAAATTTATTGGTATTATAAATATAAGTTATCAATTTCAAAATTTTTTGTCAATCATTTAGTTCTTTTTTCCCCGTAGAACCAAGAGACTCCCGCCTCTTTCCACAGCGTTTTGACTGTCGCCTTATCACCTAATTGATCCATCGCGATCTGACGTCTGATTTGGCTCTTCACTTCATTATATGAGAAAGTTCTCGCCTTAAGCTTTTCTTTCAGCTGAATGACGGCGTATCCTGAAGAAACTTTAATCGGTTCAGCGGACCATTCATTTTCTTTGAGATTTTTGGCTTCTGTGATATATGCCTGCGGGATATTCTCCTGGTTTTCCGTGACAAAGCCGAGGTCTCCGCCATACTGAGACGTGTATCTGTCAGTGGAACGCTCTGCGGCGACGGCTTCAAAGCTGGAACCGCCTTTCAAATCAGCAAGCACCCTGTCCGCTTCTTCTTTGCTTTTGACGACGATGTGCCGGATTCTGTAAGAATCATCGAATTGATACAGTTCTTTATTTTTATTATAAAATGATTGCATTTCCTTATCCGATATATCGATGTCCTTCGTCAGCAGTTCCTCAAGAAGAATGTTGTAGCGGATCTGGTCTTTCCATTCGTTTTCCGTAATATGATCGTCTTCATAAAATGAATTATTCACCGCTTTGATTAAAAGAAATTCACGTTCCAATTCGCTGTTTGAAACTGTGAGTTTATTCTTTTTCGCAAGCTCTTCCACTACTTGTGTATTAATCATGTCTTCCAAGGTTGATTTTCCGTATTGGTCTTCCATCTTTTTCATCCAGTCCTGCCGCGTGATATGTTTATCACCGATTGTCGCGATGAATTCTTCAGATGACCCTGCAGCTTGGGATTTTGTTAAATGATACGCGATTGCCGCGCTGCATACTAACAGCGCCGCTACAATAATCGTCAAAAGTGTTCTCGGTTTCAAAATCTACCCCATCCCTTTTTTAAAATAGAACAACCCGCTAAAGAGCTAGCGGGTTGTTTCGTCACGAAGCTCTTCCAGTTCTTCTTTTGTAAATAAATATTTCTCATTACAAAAATGGCAAACCGCTTCGGCTTTTCCGTCTTCTTCTATCATATCTTGTATTTCTTTTTTGCCTAGTCCTAAAATGGCTGCTTCGAAACGATCTTTAGAACAAGAACAGTGAAATTTGACCGGCATATTCTCAAGTACGTCCGGTTTCTGGCCCAGTACTTCTTCTAAAATTTCTTCCGGTGTCAGGCCTTTTTGAATCAATTTTGAAATCGGTTCAATTTGAGATAATTGCTTTTCAATTGTTGAAATGGTTTCTTCATCAGTCCCCGGAAGAAGCTGAATAATGAATCCGCCGGCAGCGAGAATCGTGTTATCAGGGTTCACAAGCACTCCTACACCGACGGATGAAGGGACTTGTTCAGAAGAAACAAGGTAGTATGTGAAGTCGTCACCGAGTTCACCTGAGACAATTTCTACTTGTCCCGTAAAATAATCACGCAAGCCTAAATCTTTTACGACACTAAGTGTTCCATCCGTTCCTACCGCCCGTCTCACATCCAGTTTCCCCTGTTCATTGAGGTCAAAGTGAACGTGCGGATTTGTTACGTATGCTCTGACTTCGCCCTTTGCATTCGCATCTGCGATGATGGCGCCGATCGGCCCGCCGCCTTCTATTTTGACGGTCAGCTTATCTTCACCCTTCATCATCGCTCCGAGCATCAGAGACGCTGTCATCGTCCGGCCGATTGCGGCTGATGCCGTCGGCCATGTGTCATGCCTTCTTTGCGCTTCATTTACCATATCAGTCGTTCTGGCTGCATAAGCCCGAACTTTACCGTCATATGCAATTGCTTTAATTAAATAATCCATCGTTTAACCTCCTATACGTGACCCACGCGATTTCGCTCATAAATGATTTCCAGCCCTTTTAAAGTAAGAAACGGGTCAACAACATCAATACAGTCTGATTCATTTGCGATTAATGAGGCAAGACCGCCTGTCGCAATGACTTTCGGTTCTTGTTTGGCCTGCCATTTCATCCGCTTGACAATGCCTTCAACTTGTCCGACATAGCCGAAAAGGATGCCGGACTGCATGGCGCTTACCGTGTTTTTGCCGATGATATTGTCCGGTCGGGCGATTTCAATTCTCGGAAGCTTGGCCGCGCGCGAGTACAGCGCTTCCGTTGAAATCGTAATGCCGGGAGCTATCGCGCCGCCCATATATTGTTTGTTTTCATCAATGTAGCAATACGTCGTCGCCGTTCCGAAGTCAACGACAATTAAGGGGCCGCCATACTGATGAATCGCCGCGACGGCATTGACAATCCTGTCTGCTCCCACTTCTTTCGGATTGTCATATTTTATATTTAAACCTGTTTTCATCCCCGGGCCGACAACCTGCGGCTCGATGTGAAAGTATTTTGTGCACATTCTTTCTAAAGAGAACATAATCGGCGGCACCACGGATGAGATGATAATTCCTTCGATCTGTTCAAACATGAGTCCGGAATGTTCAAATAAGGAGCGGAGCAGCATGCCGAATTCGTCTTCTGTTTTGTGTCTGCTCGTTTCTACACGCCAATGATATTCTAATTCACCATCATGATATACACCAATCACGGTGTTGGTGTTCCCCACATCTATAACCAGTAACAACCTCTATCACCACTTTTGAATAGTTTCTAATCATAACTTTTTCAACATTCTACAATACCATACACGATCTGCAGCTCTTTTGTAAACAAAACGGAACCAGTAAAAAAACCGCCGGTATAAGCCGGCGGTTTTCATATCGGAAAGCGAACTATTCTTTCGGTTCGTCTTTCTTTTCGTCTTCTGTTTTAGACAGAATGTTTACTTTCACATCGTCTTTTTGAAGATGGTCATCTGAGAAATTGCGCTCTGGGAGTTTTCCATGATCCACGAGATGCTTGATTTGTTCCGCATCTAATGTTTCCACATCTAGCAATGTCTGAGCAATCAATTCAAGCTTATCGCGATTTTCAGTCAGGATGGTTTTCGCACGCTCATAACATTCTTTAATGATGCGCTGAATTTCCTGATCGATTTCGTAAGCGATCTGATCACTGTAGTTTTGCTCGTTGTTGAAATCCCGGCCCAGGAATACTTGACCGCCTTGAGATTGACCGAACTGGAGCGGTCCGAGTTTTTCTGACATACCGAACTCCGTCACCATTCTTCTGGCAATGCTCGTTGCCCGCTGGAAGTCATTGTGAGCCCCGGTGCTGACTTCGCCGAAAATAATCTCTTCGGCAACGCGTCCGCCCAGAAGACCGACAATTTTGTCGAGAAGCTCAGGTTTTGTCTGGAAGTAGCGGTCTTCTCTCGGAAGCATGACCGCGTATCCGCCTGCCTGCCCCCTCGGAACAATCGTTACTTTATGAACCATATCGGCTTCATCCAGCACAAGTCCGATAACGGTGTGACCGCCCTCGTGGTATGCCACGATATTGCGTTCTTTTTTCGAGATGACGCGGCTCTTCTTCGCAGGACCTGCAATGACACGGTCCGTTGCTTCATCAATGTCGCGCATATCAATTTTCTTCTTGTTTTGACGGGCAGCAACAAGTGCCGCTTCGTTAAGAAGGTTTTCTAAATCTGCGCCTGAGAAACCAGGTGTTCTTGAAGCGATTGCTTTTAAGTTCACCGTCTCATCAAGCGGTTTGTTTCTCGCATGGACCTGCAATACGGCTTCACGGCCGATGACATCCGGACGGTCTACCGTAATCTGACGGTCAAAACGTCCCGGACGGAGCAATGCAGGGTCAAGAATGTCCGCACGGTTTGTCGCAGCGATAATAATGATTCCTTCATTCGCACTGAAACCGTCCATCTCAACAAGCAGCTGGTTCAGCGTCTGTTCGCGTTCATCATGCCCGCCGCCAAGACCGGCGCCGCGCTGACGTCCTACCGCGTCGATCTCATCAATGAAGATCAGGCAAGGCGCATTCTTTTTCGCATTTTCGAATAAATCACGCACACGGGAAGCACCGACACCGACAAACATTTCAACGAAGTCAGATCCGCTGATGCTGAAGAAAGGAACGCCAGCTTCACCGGCTGAGGCTCTCGCAAGCAATGTTTTACCGGTTCCCGGAGGTCCGACCAGCAGCACGCCTTTAGGAATTCTGGCGCCAAGCTCGGCGAATTTGCGGGGATCTTTCAGAAACTCAACAACCTCAACAAGCTCCTGCTTCTCCTCATCCGCGCCGGCTACATCTTTAAACTTCACGCGTTTCTTTTCTTCCGTATACAGCTTCGCTTTGCTCTTTCCGAAGTTCATGACACGGCTTCCGCCGCCCTGAGCCTGATTGAGCAGGAAGAAAAACAGAATAAAGATGATGACAAACGGAATGATCGTCGTTAAGAACGTCACCCACCCGCTTGTTTCCTGTGCGGGATCAACTTTTACGTCCGTCTTTTTAATTGCGTCAAATATCTGGTCTGCTCCTTTTCCTTCAGGAACATGTGTTAAAAAGTACTGGTCTTTGTCGTATTTTTTCAGCTGTCCTTTTACCTCATAAACACCTCTGACAGGCTGAACCGATACGCTATCAACTTTCCCTTCATCGAGGTTCTTGATAAACGTACTGTACGACATATTTTCTGTCTTCGGGTTTGAAGTCTGGAAGTAACTCACAACCCCGATTACTACTAATAAAATAAGTAAATAAAAAATGGTATTACGGAAGACCCGATTCATTCCTTACCTCCTCCCACAGTAAGCACAACTATGTTCAATAGTACCATAGAAAATCATTCCAATACAACCGATAACCATCTCGGAAGCAGGCAGCCGATCAGCTTTCATAAATCGCCGGTTTCAACACTCCGATGTAAGGCAGATTGCGATAGCGTTCGGCATAATCAAGTCCGTAACCCACAACAAACGCGTCAGGAACTTCAAAGCCTACGAAGTCTGCTTTAATGTCCGCTTTTCTTCCGCTTGGTTTATCCAACAGGGTAACAATCTTAATTGATTTCGCTTTACGATATCGGAAGAGTTCTACGAGATAGCTCAAGGTTAACCCACTGTCGATAATATCTTCAATGATTAAGATGTCCCGGCCTTCTACAGATGTATCCAAATCTTTGATGATTTTGACTTCTCCGGAAGAAACCGTGGAATTTCCGTAGCTTGATACATCCATGAAGTCCATTTCCAAATATGTATCAATATGCTTTATAAGATCAGCCATAAAAGGGAGCGCTCCCTTTAACACACCGATTGCCAACGGAAACGTGTCGCTGTACTCGCTTGTTAATTGTTCTCCAAGCTGTTTTACTTTCTGCTGGATCTCATCTTCTGAAATCAGCACTTTTTCGATATCTTGTTTCATGTTAATGCTTGCCCCCTACACTTTTCATGCTGTCTATATTGTAATACAATGCGGTCACTGTTTGAAATCACAAGATTGTCAAAGATGGATTTTTTCAAGCCAGGCAGCCAGATAATTTCACCGCTTGCATCCGTTACAATCGGCCATTCGTCCCGATCACGCAGAGGCAGTTTATGATCAATAAATATATCTTTTACCTTTTTCGAGCCATTCATCCCTTTAAGTTTGATCCGGTCGCCGATTTTTCTCGTCCGGATTGTTAAAGGAAATTGCACCTTGTTTCTGCTTGTTATAAAAACAGCATTCCCATTTTTGATATGAGGGTCGGCCTGATCGGCCACCTCTATCATAAAGCCGTTGGGCAGAACAGCAGTCTCACCTTCTGCTCCTTGCAGCTGCAGCTCAAAGGGAATCTTTTCACATTGCCATTGTTCAAATGTAAACAAACATGTCTGATATGATTTGACCACCTTCAGCCCTTTCGGAAAATCAAGCACTCCTGAGGCGCTTCCGTTTTCTGCCCATTCAAGAAACTGCTGGATATGGCGGGCGGAAAACGACGATGGAACGTTTTCATAAAGATAGTTTAATATTAGTTGAACTCCTCTTCTTTGTAAAGGTATCGGAAGGGCAAGCAATTGAGAGGAATTGACTTCAACTGATGTGTCAGACTTGCTTGTAATAACCTTATTCATTCGTTCTTTCGTTAATGACTGCAAGTATTGTTCGTCTTCTGTCAGTGCTTCACTCACCTTTTGAAACATTTTATGAACGTCAGGTGATTCTTGTTTTAAAAAAGGAAGCACGGTCTTTCTGAATCTGTTTCTTGTATAATCGTCTTTTGTGTTGCTCTCATCCGTTCTGTAGGACAGCCCTTCTTGACGGCAGTATTCAAGAATTTCATCTTTTGCCGTATAGAGGAAAGGTCTGATCAGCAGGCCGGATGCGAATTCGCGGACAGGCTGCATTCCCGCAAGCCCCGCCCCAAGCGTACCTTTCGCAAGCCTCATGAGCATTGTCTCAACTTGGTCGTCGCCATGATGAGCCAGCGCTAAAAACTTTGCTTGGTGTTTTGCCATCAGCTCTTTAAAAAACTGATATCTGCAATCACGCGCGGCAGCCTGCTTGTTCAGCTTATTCTTCCTTGCATATGCGGAAACATCAATCTGTACCGCTTCGCAAAGGATGTGTTCCGCCTCACAATATGACTGCACAAACTTCATATCTTCTTCAGATTCAGATCCTCTGAACTGATGGTCGACATGCGCCGCAATGATAACGGAGGAATGCCCGAAGTGCTTATTCAGCATGCTGAGAAGCGCCATTGAATCAGGGCCCCCGGAGACTCCGGCAATAATCGTTTCTCCCTCCGCCTGAAGATGATATGTTTTGAAAAAATCTTCCACGCTTTTCACAATGTCCCCCTCACGATGAGCAGGTTTTTTAAAGATATACATATCCTATCACTTTCATTCCCTCCAAGCAAAGAAGAAGCATGAACATCGGCGTCCGGCCGGCATTAGATGAGAAAAAAGACGATGTAAGCGAAATAAAGGGCGAGAACGCTGATTAGAATAAGTGTTGTTTCAAACAAACCATTGTGTTTCGCGGGCTTTTGTTTTGGTTTATACCGCGTCTGAGAAACAGTGCCCTGCCGCGGTTTCGCCTGCTGCGCCTTAGGCTTGGCGGCGGTTCCCCTTTTGACGCCCGCGCTCTGCCCCGCCGTCAGGATGTCATGTTTCATCGCTTCAGCAGACGGATATTGCCCGTTTAAAGCAGAAAACAGAACCTTCTTATACTTATTCAAAAACGGGTGGCCTTCAATAATAGAACGAAGCTGTTCTTTCGGCTGTCCTGTCTTTTTGCACTCTTTCTTCTGAACACAGTGGATCATGATCATAGCTGCAGCAAACAGGTCATAGGATGGTTCCGCTTTTCTTGTTCCATACCCCCAATAGCCCCTGTCGTAAAACTCCGTATACTCTTTAATCGCGCGCCCCTGTTTTGTCGTTCCCCCTACATCAATGCAGCGAATGGCAGCCGGAGGTCCGGTTACAATGAGGTTTTCCGGCTTGAGGTCGCCAAAGACCCATCCTTGCTGATGGAGGACAGACAGACTGGAAAGAAGCTGCACCATCAGCACCGGAATCCACTCCGTTCCCTTACTGCTGATATATTGCGGAAGAAGCGGCCCTTCTATGTACTCCATCACGTAAAAAGAGACATTTTTATTCAGCTGCGGTATAAAGGCATCATCCGCATCAAAAAAAGAAGGCCCCATCGTTTGCGACCGGGCCTTTGAAAAGGATTTTAAGACATTCACTTCAGAGGTAACAGACATGCTGTCGCTGCTTATTTTCAAAGCGACATGTCCGCCTGATGCTTCTGCCAGATATACAATACCGTTAGCCCCTTTGCCAAGCTGTTTGAGCAATCTGTAGGATTTGCCGTTCCACTTGCCTTGGATTTCCGTTCCCGGTGCCAGACTACATGCCAAACTCGTTAAAGCGTCGTTCATCATCTGCCAACATGCTCCTTCTTGAGCGGATTCTTTCAAACTGCTGCGCCGCTTCCCGGATAGCGGGACCCGTAGGGGTGATACCGCCGGTTGACAGCTTCGCAAAGAGAGCGGAAAGCGATTCAAGCTTCGGCGTCCAATTCAGCACAAGCTCAACTTCCTGGCTTTTCCCGGGAAATATACACATAGCAAATTCATTGTGACCGGCCCGGGAATTTAAACTGATGGAAAGATCAATCAGCGCTTCTTTCACCGTCGGCAGTTTCGGCGCCATACTCGCACTCGTATCAACCAGCACAAGCACTTGCAGATGAACCGTTTCGCCGAGTTCATCAACCACTTCCATCACTTCGCCGCGTTTTTCCGGAGAAAGTTCTTCCATTTCAACGTTTTTCCCTAAAATTTGTTTAAGCTCTTGATTGACGACACCTTGAAGTGTCTGGGTCATTGCTTTTTTTGTCACCATTTGAACCGTTTGAGACAATTGAGACGCATACACAACTTGATGGACGCCGCCTCCGGCCATGGCGATCCCTTCAACTTCCTTCATTGCCTCTTGGTCAATCGCGTTTTCTTCCATAATTCCTATAACATTCACCGTAATCCCCTGCTCCTTGGCGAAAGCCGCCATTGCAATCGGGTCTTCACCATGATTGGAGCAGCCATCTGTAATCAGCAGAACTTGATTTAAATGTCCCTTATTCACATTCATTCCTCCCGGTGATACGATTAGTCCCATCTTCGCCAGAAGGAATGTGATTTATACGAAAGGATTAAGAAATCTCCTTATTATTTTGGAAAACCGCCGGCACCGGTATGGATGCCCATTTCGGCGTATTGTGGTCAATCCGGACGACAACGACCGTCATATCGTCTTCGATTTGGCCGGCACGCGTTCTGATGACCTCTTCCATTAATATATCAGCGATTTCCTGCGGGTCTTCGGTTTTCAGCCCTTTCATTTTCCGTTTCATCCACAGGTCGTGGTTCTCTACGTGCTTCGGCCCTTCAAAAATACCGTCACTCATCATGACGAGCAGATCTCCCGCTTTCAGCTGTTCACTTACGACCTCCACATCAAATTCATTGATGATGCCGATCGGCAGATTGCTGGCCTGCACTTTCATGACTTGATCTCCCCGTTTGATAAAACTCGGCGTTGAACCGACCTTCAAAAATTTACAGCTTGCATCCTGAAGATCAATGATAGAAAGATCGAGAGTTGAGTAGATTTCATCTGTCGTCCGTAAAGACAGAATGCTGTTGATCGTTTTGATCGCGATTTTTTCATCAATCCCCGATTCGAGTATTTTTTCGAGAAGTTTAATCGTTTCATTGCTCTCATAATGGGCCCTCGCCCCATTGCCCATGCCGTCGCTGATCGCGGCCGCATACTTTCTCGCCCCCAGTTCCATCATGCTGTAGCTGTCGCCGGAGACAAGGCCCCCTCCTTTTGCCGCGTGAGCCGCGCCTGTCGATACCCGGTAAGACTTGGTCGAACCGAACGCAACATGGCTGTAGCCATTCGGATGAGCCGAGTGCTGTTCGCTTTTGACAAGTATCTGCTCCTCAAGAATGTCAGACAGCATCGGAGCGATAATTTTCTCACTCTCGCCGTGCCCTCCGCTGAACGGGATTGTCATTTCAATATCAATATTGCCCTGCTCCAAGCTGTATATCTCGACATGCTGAATCTCGATTCCGAAATGCTGAAGCGCCTCTATCATTTGTTCTTCCTGAATAAAATGCTGCTCCCTCTCCCGTTTTATTTCCCGAGAAAAGTCCGCCATGACCTCAGAAACCCCCAACAGCTGCTCGGCAACAAGCCTTCTGCTGTCCTGAACTTTTCTCTTCAGGGTCAGATGGGCGTGATGATGGGCAAGTTCGTCTTCAATCAGCTCTTCCACCTGTCTGGATTTGGAACAGTGCTGCTGAAACTCCTTTTTTAATCTGCGGTTTGAGGCATACTGTTTTTCCTCTGTTTCATGCATAACTTGTTTCATTAAATCATATGTTTTATCAAAGTTTTGAACCCAGCATTTGCTTTTCTTATAACAGGATTGGCAGGAATGCTCGGTGATTTTGCTTAAAAAGAGATCCACTTCCCCTTCTTCAGCCTGCTCATCGGAAGACGTCTGATGAAAGGTGGCGAAGCTCTCCGACAAGGCATGAAACACATTGGAGAACTGATCTACTTTCTGGGCAGTGACATCTCTGATTTTTCTCGCGTACTGCTGCTGTTCCTGACTGTGCTCAGCAGTGCCCGGTATGTATCGCGCCACCTTTTTCGTAATTGACTGGGGCGTAATTAAAAACAAGGCAACGGCAATCAAAGATTCGTAAAGGGTGGTCATTAACCCGGCGGACCCTTCCCCATATAATGAAATCAGCAGTGAGCCGATCACCAATCCGACTGCGGCGCCGGCTTTCTTGCCTTCCTTCAGCAGTCCGCCAAGAAGCCCGGAAAACGCAAGCAGACTCATTTGATAGAGATTGCCGATATTCGCAAGCCCGAGAATCAGCCCGGTCACAACACCGACAGTACAGCCGATGCTTGCTCCGCCGACAAAGGAAAAACTCAGAACAACATAACGGGCCAGTATGTGCTCGGCCTGCATTCCCTGAAACGAAACGCCTGCAAGACCGGTTAAAACGGATGCGATCAAGATCATAAAACAGATGATTTCTTCTATTTTTAATGATTGTTTCACTTTTTTGATCGTGAAGATCGGCAGGCTTTGCAAAAAGATCAGCGTCAAAATAAAGGCCAAGCCAGCCTCGACAACAGCCATCACATAGTCATAAGTGGTAAAAGCGCCGCTATCAATATATACAAAACCGATTCTCGCGGCAGCCATAGAGAAAAATACTACGATCGGCAGCATCTTCACCCGGTCCTGCATGATATATGTACCGATTTTTGAAAATAGAGTAAAGACGGCTAAAGCTGTGAGAATCAGCAAAGAGTGTTTCGGCGAAATGGTTAACGCGCCTGCAAGCAATGACAGACAAGCATAGAAGGCTTTATCTCTTCTGATCAAAAGCATCGCCCCGAAAAACGGCAGCGCAAACGGAAGAACCTCAGATAATATAAAAGCCCGTCCAAGCAGAAAACCGATCACGACATAAATGAAACCCTTATAGAAAAAAAGTGAATGCGCCTGATGAACCGCAAGCTTTGCAGCCTTTTCAAAAAACGATTGCAGTTTTTCCAGAGCTTGTCCCGCCATCGGCCCGTTCACTCTTCTTTCCGCTTTTTCCATTGCTCTCATCCCCCACCTGTTTTATTCGTTGCTTGTCATTATAAATGAAAGCACAGATAGGATTTTGTCAAAAGAAGGTAACGATTCCAAAGAACTCTTCGACGCTTTCTCCCTTGTTCCCCTTTCCTTTCTTATTTCCTCCGACATTTCTCAAAAAGTTGTCTAAATATGAAAAAATCGGCTTCTGCAACAGAAGCCGATTTGCTTGATGACCCGTACGGGATTCGAACCCGTGTTACCGCCGTGAAAGGGCGGTGTCTTAACCGCTTGACCAACGGGCCAAAAATATATGGTAGCGGCGGAGGGGATCGAACCCCCGACCTCACGGGTATGAACCGTACGCTCTAGCCAGCTGAGCTACACCGCCATATAAGTGCTTATAAGCACAAGTTATATAATACAAAGGTTTCTTCATTCCGTCAACAGAAACTTTGAAGTTTTAATTTTCTGACTACATGGATGTTTACAAAAAAAAGCACCCGCGGGATAGACGGATGCTCCAATGTATTTATAGAAAGCAGCAAGTTATCCTCTTCTTGCTCCGCGCCCTCCACGTTTTGATTCCGTGTTTCGTTTTAAAGATGATAAGCGGTCTTCGCTATCTTTAAGAAACTTGTTCATTTTCTGTTCAAAAGATTCTTTCGGACGGAAATCATTTCTAGGTCTGGCTTGCGGACGGTCTTTAGCTTTTTTAATTGATAAACCAATTTTCCCGTCTTTTTCAACGTTGATGACTTTCACTTCAACTTGATCGCCGACTTTTAAATGCTCGTTAATGTCTTTCACATAATTATCGGCTACCTCACTGATATGAACGAGACCGGTTGAGCCTCCAGGCAATTCAACAAATGCTCCGAAATTTGTAATACCTGTTATTTTCCCTTGCAACTTGCTGCCAACTTCAATCGACATAAAAAAAGTGCTCCTCCTTAGGCTTATAAAAAGATCGTTTGTTTAATTATACCTAAATAAAATTTTAAGTGTCAACAAGGCTACTTGCTCTTCTTTTCTACATTAAAGAGAATCTCACCATTTCCTGACATAAACAAGTCTCTTCTGGCAAGCTCTGTGACGTAATCCTCATCCTTTAATTTGGAAATTTCATCTTTTAAATCAGCCTGTTTCGCGTCCAATTCTTTCACTTGTTTTTCCAGCTGAGCTTTCTTTTCTTCGTTTGCGCTAAGGGAAGAGGTCTGTGACCACAGAGAACCCGCTAAGACAATAGCCGTCAACAACACAAGGGCGCCGAATACGATCAACCGTCTGAAAAGCCCTTTCCGCCTTCTTTTCATAAGCTGGGATTGCCGTTCAACCTGCTCTTTATAGTCGTTTTGAATTTCAGTTATTGTACGTTCTCTAGATAGATTCAAACCAGACGGTCCTCCTTTCATCTTTTCAAAATACGTATCATGGTCGATCTGATTGTTATGATTAGTTTCTTGCTCTTTTGTAAAAATCCTGCACTTTTTTGAAAATATCGTTTGAAAGTAAGACGCCACTTTTCAGGAAGAAGTTTCAATAATTGTTTCAACAGGAAGAACAGCGGATGCAGCAAAAACGTTACGATCTTAAAAAGACACTTCACAAAAAAGGCGCTCACCCGATAGGAGTATAAAGAAATAAACGTGATCAGTCCGATGAGCAGCTTAAAAAGCAGAACCACCGGACGGAACAGCACATGCTGAATGAGCTTTTTTGCGAATTGGTAAAGAGATACCGCAAGATGGATGGCGAATTTCAGTATTTTTATATACATTCGTTTAAACAGGCTTTGGTACGTCGCAATTCCCAGTAAGACAGCCAAGAAAATGTATATCCTGAGTTCACCTTCATTCACGTTGAGCAGCACATAGAAAAACAGCAGACCTTGTACAATCCAAAAAAGAAGGTCATGAATGAATAACAGCCATCTGGCCGTTTTGGCGCGGCTGACAAACAGCCTGTATGTATCAAGCGACGCTCCGAGCCAGGCGCCCATACCGGTCATTGCCAGCATCGTATAAAATTGGGTCGTCAGCGTCATTTAAACAACTTGCTAAAAAACCCTTTAGCTTTATCCCCTTGCTGCTCGTCTAAATATACAAGGTCAAACACCCTGCCCTTTATAGATACAATCCCTTTTTCCACATCAAGGTTTTTCATCTGCAGGTTCTCGCCTCTGACGGAAAGCATTCCCATAACCGTTTCCAGCAAAAACTCTTCGTTGTCAAAACTTTCTACATGCTTGACGCCCGAAATGTCTAAATGCTTTCTCCCTTTCATCGTCACATCATGCTGTTCCGGAACAGAAGAAGAACCTTTTTGCTCATAATATGAATTCATCTATTCAGCCCCCATATCCTCGATACTTTTAGCATTATTACTGCATTGTATGAGGCGGGAGCTTTGTTTAGAACAAGCCTATTCGCCGAGTTTTTCTTCTTTGACGATTGTATACATGCCCGCGGCTTCTTCTTTTTTGGTTGTTTCTTTCAATTCGTTTACCTTTACCGTGACAAGCTTTTGGCCGAAGCGAACCGTCAGTTCATCGCCGGCTTTTACGTCTGAGCTGGCTTTCGCCTGATTCCCGTTAACGGTGATTCTCCCCTGGTCGGCGACCTCTTTCGCCAAAGTGCGGCGCTTAATTAATCTGGATACTTTTAAAAACTTATCAAGTCTCATATTTAGAATCTCCTCTCCATTTCTTTTGCTTCATCCCACAATTTGTCCATTTCCTCAAGTGACATTGCGGTCAATTCAAGTCCCTTTGCCGCCGCTTCTTTCTCAATATAAGCAAAGCGTCTGCGGAATTTGTCATTTGTCATGGCGAGCGCTTCCTCAGGCTCAATTTTATAGTATCGGCCGATATTGACCAATGCAAATAAAACATCGCCGAATTCAGCTTTTAAGCTGATTTCATCTGCTGATTCGGCGGAAGCCTCCGCAGAAAATTCCTTCAGCTCTTCATTTACTTTCTCCCATATATCCTGAACGTCATCCCAGTCAAAGCCGGTTTTTGCGGCTTTTTTCTGAAGCTTGGCCGCTTTTGCAAGAGAAGGCAGTGTTTTTGGCACGGCATCCAGCAATGAAGAGGATGTTGTTTGCTTTTCCGCCTTTTTGATTTCTTCCCAGTTGGCGACGACATCATGTTCATCCTGAACCTTAACATCCTTAAACACGTGCGGGTGCCGTCTGACCATCTTGGCGCTGATGTCTCTGATGACATCATCAATTGAGAAATACCCTTCGTCTTCTCCGATCTGGGCATGAAGCATAACCTGAAGCATGACATCCCCGAGCTCTTCTATCATGTGATCCGTGTCCTCTTCGTCAATGGCCTCAAGCAATTCGTAGCATTCCTCAATCATATATTTCTTTAATGACTGGTGTGTCTGCTTTTGATCCCACGGACAGCCGTTCGGCCCGCGAAGCTCACGAATAATTCTTCGGAATGCGGAAAATTCCTGGTAAAGGAGTTCTTCTTTTTTAATCGGCGGAACATACACACTTGTTAAGTTATTTATCTCTACATTGCGGTCAAGTTCAAACAAAGGCACTTTGGTGATCTTTTCTCCCTTGCTTCCGGCTGCCGTTACGATGACCACTTCATAATCGTCAGGCAATTTCTCCATAAGCGTCAGCTTCACCTCAGAGGCCGTCATTTGGTCATAAACCTGGCAAATGATCAGGTGATGGCGGAGCTCAAGCTCATCCGGCGTCATTGTTTGCGCATCTGTAAATTGAAACCCTTCAATCGGATCAATCCGCAATGCATTAAAGGTGGCATCCAGAAAGCTTTGTCCTCCGGCGGTATGAACCGTCACCTGCTGTTCTTCCCGGCGTTCAAATAACAGCTGAACGGTTTTCTCAGCGACAAACGGATGGCCGGGTACAGCGTAGACGACATCCTCTTGCTTCGCTTTTTCAAACAGAATGTCCGTGATCTCTTCATAGACCGCTTCAAACTGATCGTGCTTTTCATAAATATCATCAAAATACCGGATATCCGCTGCAGCCTCTTGCTCTAATTCCGGAATCAAAGGGTGGTCTTTCGTTCTTATATATAGATGCTTCGCCTGAGTCAGCAGCTTATGTACGCCCACTGTCAACTGATCCATGTCACCGGCGCCGAGGCCGACGACCGTAATGTTACCTGCCATGTTTTTCTCTCCTCTTGTTCAATTTGCTTAAAGCATTGCCGAAAGGAAGGCTGCTCAGCTCTTCGTCCGTAAATATCTTCATTCTCATCATACAATAAATAAACAAAAGCCCCCCTATGACTGACGCAGACAGACTCTCACATACTGCTCCGGTTCTGCTGACGGGAACGAATAACTGCCAAAGCTTCGTATACACGAGCAGAAAAGAAGCCATCAGCAGAGTGCACCAGCACAAACGGGCAATTATGCCGCCGATATTCGTCAGCCAGCCCTTCGACCAAATTCTCTGCAGATTCAGGCACGCAACTGCGGCAAATGCCAAGACGGTCGCCAGCGCCGCTCCTGTAATACCCCAGTCCGGGACCAGCCAAACATTCAGCACCCATTTCAGCACCCCTCCCGCCAAGACGGACACGGCGGGGAAGACGGTATGTCCCGCGCCTTGCAGGATCGCGGCTGCCGTAAGCGCAATCGAAGCAAAAAAGATAGATAAACTGAATATTTGTAAGGGCTGCGTCCCTTCACTGTTTTGGAAAAGCATGATGTTCACCGGTTCTAAAATGCAAAAAAGTCCGGCCGATGCGCCGATTCCTACCGCAAGGCAGAGCTTAATGGCAGAGGTCGCTTTCTCTTTTATAATAAACGGCTTGTTCCCATGCACCGCTTTTGAAATGGAAGGAACAAGAGATGCGGCGATACTGACGGCAAACACGGTTCCCAGCTGAAGGAGCGGCTGTCCGCGGTCATATATGCCTTTCAGCTGTTTCGCAGCATGGCTCTTTGTCCCGTCTGACAGCAGTGAATATAAGTTTAAGGCGTCTACGAGCTGAATCAAAAGCATGAGTACACTGCTGATACAGATGGTGACTGAATAAAGCAGCAGCTTTTTTACAATGATACCTGTTTCGATATGTCCGATGTCTGTCTTCTTGTCTTCCTGCTTGTACCAGAATAAGGCCAATACGCAAAGAGCCGCCAAGCTTCCGGCAATTGATCCCGAGGCTGCCCCCGCACCTGCCGCATATAATGAACGGCCGCTTTTCAAAAGCCAGAAAGATAAACCGAGAAGCACCGCCACACGGAGAAGCTGTTCGGTGATCTGGGATAAGGCGGACGGCATCATATCATGCACGCCCTGGAAATACCCCCGAAAAACCGCCGTAAACGGAAACAGTATAAAAGCGAACGCCGCTACCCGTATCAGCAGTTCAAGGCGGGCGTCACCCATAAAACCGGCCAACGGCGCCGCGCCGGCATACATGAGCACAAACAGTATAAGTCCGGCCGCCGTGACATAAAGGGCGGAAATTTTCATTATTTTTTGTTTATGATTGCTATAATCGTTCATTAATTTTGAGATGATCACCGGAAATCCGGATGTTGAAAGCATGACCGCGATGCCTAAAAACGGATACACCTGCTGATAAATGTAAAATCCGACGTCACCGACAATATTCTGAAAAGGAACTCTGTACACGGCGCTTAATATCTTTGTCACGATGCCCGCAACAACAAGCACAAAAGCACCTTTCCATGCCGATTGCCGTTTGACGCCAACTGAATCGTTCATCCAAAAGCTCCTTCCAGCCGCTAGAAAATTACGTCTATAAAACGAGCTTATTATATCACAATCCTAACGGCCGAACCGATAGTGAGCACATATGAAAAAGAACAGCACTTGTTTAAGAGCTGTTCTTTCCCCGTTTCTTATTTCAATAATGGTAATAAGACCTACTGTTCCATTTGTCTCGCCAAAAAGCTGGCTGCCGTTTCTACCGCTTTGTGTTCTACCTCTCCAAGTGCCTGTTCTTTAGAAAAAATGACCACGGCACCGATAGGATCGCCATTCGCCACGATAGGAGCGATTGTATAGGAGCTCATGTCTTCATCAATGTCATTAACAAGCTGTGCGGATTTTACGTCATTTTCCAGCACCGAGCTGCGCTGGTCCATCGTTTTTTCAAGCAAATCGCTGATGGATTTATTCAGAAATTCTTTTTTGGAGCTGCCCGAAACGGCAATATACACGTCACGGTCGCAAATCAAAACGGAATGACCGAGACTGTCATACAATGCATCCGCATATTCTTTCGCAAAATCGCCAAGCTCACTGATAGGAGAATATTTTTTTAATATAACTTCTCCGTCGCGGTCAACGAATATTTCAAGCGGGTCTCCTTCCCTGATTCGCAGTGTTCTCCGAATTTCCTTAGGGATGACGACCCGTCCTAGATCATCAATACGACGTACAATACCTGTAGCTTTCATCTCTCTGGTGCCTCTCTTTCATGTGATGATATTTAAGGGAAAGTACTAAAGCTCTTTACTTTATGTAGCTTCCGCCACTCGCTTGAAATTAGTATCCGTCACATCAAATGTAATATACACCAGAGAGTAACAATTTTTATGAGGACGCGATTGTTTCTTTCTTCACATCTTGAAGGCCTTTCAGCATGCCGAGCACGGTCTCCAGCCACTCTTCGGTTTTGCGTCCTTTCGTTTGCACTGAGATTTTCAGTTTTTTCCCTTCCATTCCCAGTCCGATCTGCCGGCCGTATTTATTGCCGAGTTCAAACAATTTCTGACCGTCAATCTGGGCGCTGGCCTCTTCCGAAATAGTGAATCTGACCGCGTCCTTATCCTGCTTGATGAGTTCGACGCGTTCATATTTGCCGTACACCTTCATCTCAGCAACTGTAAACAGCCATTCAACCTCTTTAGGATAGCTGCCGAACCTGTCGATGATTTCATCTTGAAGCTCATTTTTCTCCTCAATTGTAGCGATTGATCTGAAACGTTTATACATGTCGATTTTTTGCTTGCCGTCTTGTATATAGTTTTCAGGAATATATGCATCAAGCTCGATATCGATTTCTGTCTCAAACTGTTCGCTTTTCGGCGTATCGCCTTTACGCTCTTCAATGGCTTCTTTGAGCATTTGCGAATACAGGTCAAAACCGACCGAGTCGATGAAACCGTGCTGCTGGGCGCCGAGAAGGTTCCCCGCTCCCCTGATCGTCAAGTCACGCATGGCAATTTTAAACCCTGATCCCAGCTCGGTAAATTCTTTAATCGCCTGCAGCCGTTTTTCCGCCACCTCAGTAAGCACTTTGTCTCTGCGGTACGTAAAATACGCGTACGCGACACGATTGGAGCGGCCGACCCGTCCTCTCAGCTGATACAGCTGAGACAGTCCCATTTTGTCTCCGTCAAACACGATCAAGGTATTGACGTTCGGTATATCTACGCCTGTCTCAATAATGGTCGTGCTGACGAGGACATCTGATTCCCCTTCCAGAAAATTAAGCATGACGCTTTCCAATTCATTTTCGGTCATTTTTCCGTGGGCGTATGCCACCTTCGCATCGGGAACAAGCATGGAAATTTCGTCAGCCTTCCGCTCGATATCATCCACGCGGTTGTACAAGAAATATACCTGTCCTCCGCGCGCCAGTTCTCTTTCTATGGCTTCTCGTACAAGTGCGCCGTTGTATTCCACGACATATGTCTGGACAGGGAAACGGTTTTCCGGCGGCGTTTCAATAACAGATAAGTCCCGCACACCGAGCATGGACATATGAAGCGTACGCGGAATCGGCGTCGCCGTCAGAGTCAGCACATCGACATTGGCTTTGATCTGTTTGATTTTTTCCTTATGCGTAACACCGAAGCGCTGCTCTTCGTCGATGATGAGCAAGCCGAGATCTTTATAGACGACATCTTTAGATAAGAGCCTGTGGGTTCCGATCACGATATCTACTGTTCCGTTTTTCAGACCTTTGAGCGTTTCATTAGATTCTTTTCTCGTTCTGAATCGGCTGAGAAGACCGATGTTAATCGGATAGTCTTGGAAACGCTCCGTAATGGTTTCATAATGCTGCTGTGCGAGTATGGTCGTCGGCACAAGGAGCGCGACCTGTTTTCCGTCGGCGATCGCTTTAAAGGCCGCACGGATGGCTACCTCCGTCTTCCCGTAACCGACATCACCGCAAAGCAAACGGTCCATCGGGCGTTCTCTTTCCATATCCTTTTTAATTTCCTGAATGGATCGGAGCTGATCATCTGTTTCCTGATAAGGGAAAGCAGACTCGAACTGACGCTGCATTTCATGATCCGGCGAGAACGCATAGCCTTTGCTTGCTTCGCGTTCCGCATAAAGCTTAATCAGATCATCGGCAATATCCTGAACGGAGTTTTCAACTTTTTTCTTCACCCGTTTCCATTCACTGCCGCCCAGTTTATAAAGCTTCGGTTCTTTTCCTTCAGAGCCGACGTACTTTTGCACCTGGTCGATTTGTTCTACCGGGACGTACAGCTTATCACTGCCCTGGTAATGAATGTTGAGGTAATCTTTATGAATGCCCTTGATTTCAAGTGTTTCGATCCCCAAATACTTACCGATCCCGTGGTTGACGTGGACGACATAGTCACCGACTTGAAGCTCAGAGTAGCTTTTGATCCGTTCGGCATTTGTCAGCTTCTGCTTTCTCGGCTTCTTCTTGATTCGGTTTTTGAACAGCTCTTCCTCCGTAATGACGGCCAGCTTCATCAGCGGCAGTTCAAAACCGGATTGCAGCTCGCCTTCCATGACATAGACCTGTCCTTGTACAAGCGCTTTGGAGCTGTCCGTTTTGGCGGCTTCAATTTCGTAATCAGCCAGCACGGACGCCAATCTGTCAGTTCTGTCCTTATTTGCGCCTAAAAAGACGACGGTGAAGTTTGATTTCTTAAAGCGCTCCATTTCACCGGCGAGCACATTCATCTGCCCGTGAAAACTCTGCATCTGCCGGCTTGTCACATTAACGATATTTTGAGGGCTTGTATGCTGAACATGACGCAAAAATAATGAAAAGTAAATGGCAGGACGCCGCTTCTCGGCCATAATCTCCTGAAAGCTGAAGGATAAATTGATGTCATGCAGAATTTTTCCTTCTTCCAGCAGACTTGTCATGAATTCGGCTTCTTCTTTTTGGAGCTGATCCTCCATTTCATGAATCCGGCTGACCTCGTCTAACAATAACAAGGTGTCTGACGGTGTATAATCTAGCAAACTAGCAGGCTTTTCGTAAAAGTACGAGAGATACTTCACAAGTTCCTGATCAGTCTGTCCCGTTGATAACCGTTCTTTATCATGTGAGATATTGATATGAAGCATTTCCTTTTGTTTGTCCTGCTTCAGCTTCTTCAGACTGTCGGCAAGCCCTTTATCGAGCCTTTCCATCGCGCGGGCTTTTTCTTCCGCCCGGATGATCAGTTCCTTCGCCGGTCCGATGGCCACCGTTTTTAGTGTCTCAATTGATCTCTGGTCATCAGAGTTGAAGCTTCTGATGGAGTCGACCTCCGTATCAAACAGCTCAATCCGCACCGGATGTTCTGACGTCAGCGGATAAATGTCGATTATTCCGCCGCGAATACTGAATTCACCGGGTGCAGAAACCATATCGGAACGCTCATACCCCACCTCTACAAGGCGTGCAGACAGCTGATCCTGTTCTATATCGTCTCCGAGTGATATGGTGATTTGGCTGCTTTTCCACAGTTCTTTCGGCGGAAGCATTCTTCTCAGTGCCGCAACGGGCGCCACTACGACAGGCGCTTCTCCGTTTGTTAATCTATTAATGACATCAAGCCGCTGAGCGCGCAGTTCAGGACTCGCCACCGCAATTTCTGAAGAAATCAATTCATTTACGGGGTATAAAAAAACAGATTGATCCCCGAGAAGCGCCGTCAGATCTTCCGTCACTTTTTGGGCCTGATATAAATTATGAGTGATAAAGAAAATCGGCTTTTTCGTTTCCTGTGCAAGGGCGGAGGTAAAAACAGAACGCGCAGAACCTGACAGACCCGCAAGCAGCTGTTCCTTCAGCCCCTCATGTAAACCGTTAACAATGGATTTAAAATCATCGCTTTCTTTAATAAAGGTTTGAATATTGTCCATATGGGCCCCTCCTCTCTATTTTCTGCAAGAACAGAAAAACGCTTTGGTCTAGAATCTACACCAAAGCTCATTATTGAATAAATGTGTTGTGTTCATGGTAGTGCGGATTGCGTTCCAGCGCCTCTTGGCAGTCTTCACAAATTGTAAGAACATGGACATCTCCATTGTCTTTATATGAAATCATATCGTTTCTTTCCTCATTTGTTAAGTGCTGAAATCCAAGTGACTGTGTCGGCACCGACGAATACTCCAGGCTCCCTACCTTAAAACCGCAGTGGCGGCAGAAATAATGCAAAGCCATACATTGGACCTCCTGATGTGAAAAAATCATTTTTCCCTAGTATGGTCTCCCATTATTTATCTTATACATTTGCATTAAATTCGTTCATAACTTCTAAAAATGGTTTCGTCAAGGAAGCTTCGCAGGCTTTTACGGTTTTTGAGACGGCATCATTGATATGCGGCGCTTCTTCTTTCGTAAAAGCGCCCAGCACATAATCAACGACTTTCATCCCGTTGACGGGACGGCCGATTCCGATTCTGACCCGGTCAAATTCAGGGGTTCCGAGGTGCTGAATAAGCGATTTAATTCCGTTATGTCCGCCTGCGCTCCCCTTCGTCCGGAGCCTGATTTTCCCCGTCGGAAGATCCAGGTCATCGTATATGACTTTCAAATCTTCATGATCGGCTTCATAATAATCCAATAGCGGCCGCAAACATTCCCCTGATAAATTCATATATGTAAGCGGTTTAACAAGTAGAACTTTTTTTCCGGAAACAAAACCGATTCCGTAAAGTCCATTGAATTTCGTTTTATTTAATTCAATATTCCATTCTTTAGAAAGCTCGTCAATGGCCATAAAGCCGACATTATGTCTCGTGTTCTCGTAGGTTTTTCCCGGGTTACCGAGACCGGCAATCACAAGCATCGTAAATCCTCCCTCAACATCGCTGTAATTCTTCTCATTCTAGCACAAAAGACGTAACCTCGGGCGGGTTACGTCTTAAAGCGCTTATTGATTTTCTCCTTCGGGCTCTTCCTCAGGAGACGGTTCTGCATCTTCTTCGAATGCTTCCTGCTTAGGAGGCAGGATGGAAGCCACGACTTCTTCCGGGTCGTTTGTAAATGTATAATTGCCGTCAGCAGTCAAATCTGCGATGGTCAGCACATCATTCATTTCAAGCCCGGAAATATCAACATTGATTGTCTGTGGGATGTCCTTCGGCTTAGCCTTGATCGAAAGTTCATGCAGCGGCTGCTGGATGACGCCTCCATCTTTGACTCCTTTCGCCTCTCCCGTCAGCTGAATCGGCACTTCCGCCTCCAGCTCCTCACTCATATTCACGACTTGAAAATCGGCGTGCGTCAATTCGTTTTTGAGCGGGTCTGTCTGAAGATCAGTCACCATAACCGATTGCTGATTTCCGTTGACATCAATTGTGATAATCGTGTTTTTTCCTTCGTCCCGCAATGTTTTAAGCAATTCGACACTGTCTAAAGAGACAGCCGTATTCGTTATTTCTTTACCGTATATAATCCCTGGAACATGTCCTGAATGACGGATTTTCCGAAGCGTCGAACGTTTAAAATCTGTTCTTTCATTTGCTTTTAAAGTTGCCATATTCAGCACCATCCTAATTATCGTTTTATCGTCCTATTAGAACAATACCCACAATAACTGGGATTTAAACCTTAAAGTTTCGGTTTAGCTGAATAAATAGCTGACAGATTGTTTCTCGTGAACACGGATAATCGCTTCAGCCAGAAGCGGTCCGACAGAAAGCTGCTTAAAGCGTTCGATTTTTTTCTCTTCAGGAAGCTTAATGCTGTTCGTTACGACAAGCTCCTTGATTTTAGAGTTGTTGATCCGCTCAACCGCAGGGCCTGACAATACAGGGTGCGTACAGCATGCATACACTTCCGCGGCTCCGTTTTCAACCAGCGCGTTTGCGGCAAGTGTGATTGTGCCGGCGGTATCAATAATATCATCAATCAGAATCGCGGTTTTTCCTTCCACGTTACCGACGATGTTCATCACTTCCACCTCATTCGGTCTAGGACGGCGTTTGTCGATAATCGCGATCGGCGCTTTCAGACGGTCCGCAAGTTTGCGGGCGCGCGTCACACCGCCGTGGTCAGGAGAAACAATGACGATATCTTTCAAGTCTTTACCTTCAAAGTAATGGCCTAAAATCGGAACACCCATTAAGTGGTCAATCGGAATATCAAAGAAACCTTGAATTTGCGGTGCGTGTAAATCAAGCGCGATCACGCGTGTCGCACCCGCTGTTTCAAGCAGGTTTGCAAAAAGTTTTGCCGTGATCGGTTCACGTGATCTTGCTTTTCTGTCCTGGCGCGCATAACCGTAGTACGGAATCACAATGTTGATTGTTTTCGCGGAAGCGCGCTTTAAAGCGTCCACCATAATCAGCAATTCCATGATGTGCTCGTTGACCGGCGCACTTGTAGACTGAATGATATAGCAATCACAGCCGCGAATACTTTCTTCTATGTTGATCTGGACCTCTCCGTCACTGAATCTTGTAACAGAGCACTTTCCTAATTGAACTCCTACATTATCCGCGATTTCTTTTG
The DNA here is from genome assembly GCF_053545315.1 of Bacillus sp. CIS52. Lineage (NCBI taxonomy): Bacteria > Bacillati > Bacillota > Bacilli > Caryophanales > Bacillaceae > Bacillus > Bacillus sp. CIS52. The sequence goes on along the minus strand of NZ_JBIUFR010000008.1, from coordinate 22,557 downwards.
CAAGTTCTGGATTTGAATTCAAAGAAAAAATCTTTAAATTCTTATCTCCGTATTCGTTAGACATGGTAAACCTCCGATTTTAGGATTATTTTTTATGAATATTTTTCACATAATCTTCTTTATTTACTTGTCTTGCTCTGGCAATGGCAAGCGCTTCGCCCGGCACATCTTCAGTTACGGTTGAGCCCGCAGCGACGTACGCGCCTTCTCCCACTGTGACAGGAGCGACCAGATTGGAGTTGCAGCCAATAAACGCGCCGTCTTCAATTTTGGTTAAATATTTGTTCTTCCCATCATAATTGACCGTGATGGAGCCGCACCCGAGATTGACGTCCGTGCCCACTTCGGCATCACCGATATAGCTTAAATGAGATGCTTTGCTGCGGTCGCCGAATTGTGTTTTCTTGATTTCCACAAAGTTTCCGATCTTCACTTCATTGCCGATTGCGGAATCAGGTCTGATGTGAGCAAAAGGACCGATATTTACATCATTCCCAACCTTGCTCCGATTGACAACGGATTGTTTAATCACAGTGCGGCTGCCGATCGAGCTGTCCTCTATCTCAGTGTGAGGGCCGATGACACATTCATCGCCGATTTCAGCTTGTCCCTTTATCACAGTTCCGGGATAAATAACTGTATCTTGTCCGATACGTGCGTCAGGTGAGATGTACGTATTCATCGGATCGATTAAAGTGACTCCGTTTTGCATATGCCGTTTGTTAATACGCTCTTTCATATACATTTCAGCCTGAGAAAGAGCGACTCTATCATTCACTCCGAGCGTCTCTTGGAAGTTACCAGTCTGGTAAGCGGCAACAGTTTCGCCTTCGTCTTTGAGGATTTCGATCACATCCGGCAGGTAATACTCGCCTTGGGCATTTTCATTCGAAACCTGTTCGATGACACGAAAAAGGGCCTCGTTATCAAAACAGTACGTTCCCGTGTTGATTTCTTTCACAAGACGTTCTTGCTCCGAAGCATCCTTATGCTCCACGATTTTTTGAACGGCGCCGTCTTCTCCCCGGATGATTCTTCCGTATCCGGCGGGATCGTCGGCAACGGCCGTTAACACCGTGGCTTTTGCGCCTTTGTTTGTATGTTCATTCAGCATGGCTTCCATCGTCTCCGCCGTCAGAAGCGGTGTATCGCCGCAAATAACGATCGTGACACCTTTCTCTCCGTGAAGAAATGGTTTTGCCTGCTTGACTGCATGAGCCGTACCGAGCTGTTCTGCTTGGAGAGCGTAATCGCTTTTCTGTCCGAGCTGCTTTTTCACATCTTCGGCGCCATGTCCTACGATGGTGACAAGCTTCGCTAAAGATAATTTCAGAGCCTCGTCTGCGACGTGCTCTACCATAGGCTTTCCGCATACCGGATGAAGGACCTTATAAAGCTTAGATTTCATTCTCGTTCCTTTTCCGGCAGCTAAAATCACTGCAAACCGCTTATCCATTTAATGGCCTCCAATATCCCTTTTATCCATAGAAAAATATATCCTAAATAGCTGTTGATTTCAAGAAGACATCAAAAAGTGCAAGAATTTTCTATGTAATCGCTTTATTACTGAAAAATCAGATTTAAAAAAGGACTGCCGGAAAAGGCCTTGTGTCAGCCTTTATCAGCAGTCCTTACATTTTGTTATGTTTAAGAAGCCCCAGCTTCTTCATATTCTAATGCTTCAGAATCACCCAAACGATGATACTCATTTAAAACAGCATCCTGGATCTTGCCCCGCGTGCTGGAATTAATAGGATGAGCAATATCGCGGAATTCTCCATCAGGGGTGCGTTTACTCGGCATCGCAACGAAAAGACCATTGTTTCCATCAATCACACGAATATCATGTACGACAAATTCGTGATCCAGCGTGATGGATGCAATCGCTCTCATGCGACCATCGGTATTCACGCGGCGTAATCTTACGTCAGTAACTTCCACAGTAGTTCACCACCTTTTCCCTATATAAAAGCATTAGTCTAACAATTCCACGATTCTTTTTAAATTCCTGCACATTTCAAAAAGTTTTTTTGAAAATATAGGATATACATACACAATTAGGTGATAAACCATATTGGGGGATCATATACTGCATAAAAAAAGTGATTCCGGAGACCGGAACCACTTTTCTGAGATTTAAGATTTCACCAGCGCAATGACTTCAATTTCCACGAGAGCGTCTTTCGGCAGTCTCGCCACTTCCACACAAGACCTTGCCGGCTTATGTACATCAAAGTATTGTCCGTACACTTCATTCACTTCCGCAAACTGCTCCATATCAGCAATAAACACCGTTGCTTTTACAACCGTCTCGAGAGAAGCGCCCGCTTCTTTCAGCACAGCCTTTAAATTGCTGAACACCTGATGCGTTTGTTCTGTGATATCACCGTTTACCATTTCTCCTTCAGCAGTAAGAGGAATTTGGCCTGAGCTGTAAAACATGTTGTTTACGATGATTCCCTGTGAATATGGCCCGATCGCTGCCGGCGCGTGTTTTGTATGGATTGCTTTTGTCATTTTTCTGTCTCCCCATTCTTTAAATGCTGTTCTTTAAAAAATCGCAGAAAATTGCCGTTTTGAATCTCAATCGTTTTGTCTTTCATATTGATGGTTGAAAGTGTGAGCAGCGACATGTATTCATCGACAAGCCGTTCATTCACTCCCTCAGCTTCAACCAAGACGCCTATTCCCGCGACGTTCGCATTAAACTCATCAAGCAGGCTGATCATACCGTTTATGGTGCCGCCCGCTTTCATAAAGTCGTCAATAATCAAAACGTTCGACCCCGTGGCCAAACTTCTTTTCGCAAGTGACATCGTTTGAATGCGGTTAGACGACCCTGATACATAATTGATGCTCACCGTGGAGCCTTCCGTCACTTTATTGTCTTTTCGTACGATGACAACCGGAACGTTCAGATAACTGGCCGCTGCGTAAGCGAGAGGGATTCCCTTTGTCGCAACGGTCATCACCACATCAATCTCCCGCTCCGCAAAAACGGAAGCAAAAAGCCTGCCTACATGAGAGAGGACAGATGGTTTGCCTAAGATATCCGTTAAATATACATAACCGCCCGGAAGGATACGCTCAGGATTTACTAAAGACTGTCCCAGCTCCTGTATAAACGCTTCTGCTTCAGCCTGTTTCACTTTCGGAATGTATTTGACGCCTCCGGCAGCTCCCGGCACTGTAAGCAGCGTCCCAATGCCTTGCTGTTCGAAGGTCTGTTTAATAATCGTTAAATCTTCACTGATTGATGACTTTGCTGATTGATACCGTTCAGAGAAAAACGTTAACGGTATTAATTCATGCGGATGGGTTAACAAATAATTTGTTAAGTCCACCAATCTGCCGCTGCGACGAAACTTCATGAACTTACCCCCAAAATCCGAATAATTTAAAAACAATATAACTTAACATACGGATTTAATCAAGAGCATTCTGTTCGCCGATCATCCGCACCGCGTACACCTGATCACAGAAGCCTCTTAACCCGTTATAAATCCGCTGCACCTTTGATTCGTATTGAACCAAACCGAATACAGTCGGTCCGCTTCCGCTCATTAACACCGCATCGGCACCGAAGCGTTTCATTTGATTTTTAATCATCGCCACCTCGGGATGAAGGTTGAGCGTAACCGATTCCAATACGTTTCCTAGTTGGCTGCACACCTTTTGGAAACTTTTTTCTTCAATTGCGTCAATCATCGCCTGTACATCCGGATGCCGAACCTGCTGCAAATTCAGCCGGCGGTACACTTCGGCGGTCGATACCCCGATCGTCGGTTTGGCGAGCACGACCCAGCAATGAGGCGGAGCACTGATATGCCTGATCTTCTCACCGCGTCCGGTTGCCAGGGCAGTGCCTCCGTAAACACAGAAGGACACGTCTGAACCGATTTCAGCGCCAAGCTCCGCGAGCTCTTCGACAGAAAGCTTTAAATCCCAAAGCCTGTTCAGCCCTCTTAGCGTGGCAGCCGCATCGCTGCTTCCGCCGGCAAGCCCCGCCGCTACAGGGATCACCTTTGTAATCATAATGGAAACGCCTTTTTTGACTTGAAACCGTTCTTTGAGCAGTTTGGCTGCCTGATAAGCCAGATTTCTTTGATCATCCGGAACAAAGCGATTATGCGACGCCACTCTGATAACGTTTTCGGGCAGTTCTGTCAGTTCAATCCGATCTGCCAAATCAATTGTCGTCATGATCATCTCCACTTCATGATAACCATCCGGGCGTTTACTCCTCACATCGAGGGACAGATTGATTTTGGCCGGCGCTTTTTCTAAAATACGCATAGCTTTCACCTACTTCTCCATCTAAACATAAGTATGAACATTGTATCACATTTGGAGACCCGGAGGTACTTATCCGAAATTGACGCCGATTTTGACAGCCGATAGAAAAAACCGGGGAACGGATTGTCCCCCGGGCCACTGCATTATCGGTTATTTTGGTTCTGAGCCGCCATCTGCTGTTCGGCAATCTCAATCGCACGCTTTACCATATTCCCGGCATCGCGCGCCCGAATGCCGCCCCAGCCCTCGTTTTTCACCGTATCGTAAAAACCAAGGTCCTTTGCCAGCTCATACTTGAACTCATCTGACATAACTCCACGACGTCTGCCCAAACGAAACAACCCCTTTTATAGAATTGATCACCATTCGTGCACGCCACGATAAAACATGTGACACTTATAGCTTCCGTTTAATCAGCTGAAACTTTCGAGGGAATAATTAGAAGAGCTTTAGAAGGCAAAACAAAAAGCAGTAAACAAAAGGTTCACTGCCCATTAAAATGCTACTGAGCTTGCCGCATCATCATTGAATGTCAATTCAACAGTCTCAGTCAGAATATCAGCATAACTGTATGAAACTCTTTCAAACGAATTCTCGTCTTGATCTAGTTGTATCACAAAAACAGAAGGGTACGTCTCAGCTAAAATGCCCGAACGCTCAATCGTTTTTCGGCGGCCGCCGTTTGCTTTTAACGTAAGCCGTTTACCTAAATTCCCATCAAGCGATCTTTTTATATCGGACAACGTCTTCGCCATTGCATCCACCTCACTACATTTATTGTACAACAAGATCCCAATTTTGTCAAACAAAATTTAAATTATATCAACGTTAATAAGTCATTGTCAACAAAATTATTTTGACAAAATTCTATTGATTTCTGCATTATTTTTCACAAGTTCCGGAAATTTATGTATCAATATGTAAAATAATTAACCCGCATAGCGAATTTCATGCGGGTTTTTCACTCATCCATTTGATTTATACGGCATACCGACACGCAGCACACCCTTCGTTTCAATGCCTCCCAGCCCTTTCTCTCTCGTCAGCGTATTTCTCAGGACATCCCACACATTAATCCGCTCCATAAACGGAGTGAAGCTGATTTTCGCGACAATATATACCGGGTCAAGCGCATGAATGTTGACGCGTGACGGTGAACTTGCAAAATTCGCGCCCGCTTTGATTAAAGACTCGAAATGGGATTGGCAGGCACCCGCGAATATGACAAGCTGGTCCAAGTGGGGGACTTTTCGTCTCGCTCTTTGAACCGTTTCGACAAAGTGTTTAGAATGCCTGTAGGCGCTTAAATCGTTCACGTCTCCCTTATGCTTGGAATATGCATCATGGCCGGTGATGACTAAAATATCCGGCCGGTATTTATCGAGCAGCTCCTCAATGGATGCCGGCATTTTTTTCTCATGGCAGTGAATCCCGTACACCGGCACACCGATTTTTTCGTAAAAGTTCAGGCACTTTTTCAAATAAGCCTCATCGCCGTCCAAATGCAATACCTTGCCGGGCATATGAAAGTAGTGCTCCTGATGCTGATATTGATTCGTCGCATAATATTCCTGTTTTTCCCGAAGCAGCTTATAATCCTGGCGGAGCAGCTCGAGAGATTCATTCATCCTGCTTTCATCTTTCTGCTTTCTCACGGCCTGTTCGTCTTTTCTTACAGGCGCCAAATCAGAAAAATCAGCATCCGCAATCAATCTGACTTCGTCACCATGCAGGATGGCAATTGAATTTCCTTTGCTTGTTTGCTCTATGCCGATAATGCGAAATAAAACATCCATTTGATAGGATTTTCTGGCTACCATATCTCCTATTTGAAATTGCACGTTACCCACTCCACAAATAGACTAAGCCTCATCATGAAAGAAGCCTTATCAAATGCACCTCTTTCCGCTGCGGCGCTTGATGTTTCAAGCTTTTCTTGCAGTTGAATGAATAAGGTTCTTCTCTAGCCTATGTAGCGGCAGTCCAAGTGGTGACGCAAAACAAAAAGCCCTTCTTAGAAAAGGGCTTTATACAATCCGTTGGACAGGAGCGCGAATTCTTCTATAGACAGGGATTCACCGCGCCGCTTTCCGTCAATATTCGTTTCTTGGAGAATTTCTTCGATTTGAGCTTTCTTCTCTTTTCCGCCCGGAAGATTGTTCACAAGGTTGTTCAGCAAGGTTTTCCGGCGCTGAGCGAAGCTTGCTTTAATCAACTGGAAGAAAAACGGTTCATTATCGACGTCAACCGCCGGGCCGTCACGAAGCAAGAGACGGATGACCGCGGAATCGACATTAGGCTGAGGCACAAACACCGTTTTCGGTACGGTCATGACCGTTTTGGCCTCCGTGTAGAACTGAACTGCGATGGAAAGCGATCCGTACTCCTTAGAGGAAGGATCAGCCGCCATCCGCTCAGCGACCTCTTTTTGCAGCATGACGACAATTCCTTTTAAGGGAAGATGCTCTTCCAAAAGCTTCATGATGATCGGGGTCGTTACATAATACGGAAGATTCGCCGTCACCATAATTTCATCACAATCCTGAAACTGCTCTTCAATGACGGATTTGACGTCTGCTTTCAGCACATCCTGATGAATGATCGTTACATTGTCATACGGAGACAGCGTATCATTGAGAATGGGCAGGAGGCGCTGATCAATTTCAAACGCGACGACCTTTTTCGCCCGTTTGGCAAGCTGCTCTGTCAGCGCGCCGATTCCGGGTCCGATTTCAATGACTCCGGTCCGATCCGTTATTTCCGCATGGTCCACAATTCTGTCCAATATATTTGTATCAATTAAGAAATTCTGTCCCAGACTCTTTTTAAAAGAGAAACCGTATTTTTTCAGAATTTCTTTCGTTCTGATAGGTGTCGCGATATCTTTATTGTTCATCCTGTTCCTCCTGCATCATAGCATCGAGCGCATCAATAAAATCACTTCTTTTGATTTGAAACATTTGCAGCCGTTTTTGAAGCTGTTTGCCGTTTGTATAGCCGATCTTCAGCAGGTCGCCCAATCGTTCGCGGCGTCTTTTGGCAGCCGGCCCGCCGATCAGACCGGCTTGTATTAAATCTTCAGCCGAAATCTCACTCGGCTTTGCCTCCATCTCTTCATGCACATTTTCCAGACATGCTCTGATGCTTTCAATGGATGCGTGCTCAACGCCGATGCCGCGCTTGTTCTTCGGTTTGGCAAGATGTTTGGGCAGAAATGCGTGTTTACAGCCGGGTACTGCTTCGGAAATGGTTTTCCGGATCTTTTCCCCCGGAAAATCCGGGTCCGTCAGCACGATGACTCCTCTCGTTTCCTGCGCCAGCCGAATCTGCCTGATGACTTCGTCTCCGATTGCCGAACCGTTCGTCTCAATCGTATCCGCATCAACGGCAAGTTTTATGCGCGCAGTGTCATCGCGTCCCTCGACTACAATAATTTCTTTAATTTTCATTACTTCCTCCAAAAAAACTTTTTATATCCAAAACGAAACCTTTGTTTACATGTCACGTCTAATATACTGAAAATACACTTTACCTATTATAACGAAAAAAACAGAGGGCGCAAAACCCTCTGAATGAATCGGAATTAATTTAAAATTTTTATTTTGACCTGTTTCTTTCCCCAGCGGTATGCCGAAGATTTTTCAGGGAAAAAGACATCAATCCGTCTTCCTTTAATGGCTGAGCCCGTATCTGCGGCCACAGCATCCCCGTATCCGTCTACGTGGACTCTTGTGCCGAGCGGAATGACGCTTGGGTCTACCGCAATGACCTTGGCATTCGGATTGCTTGTCAGGTTAACGCCTGTAGCCGTATGGCCGGAACAGCCGCTGCAGCTTGCGGTATATGCCGTGGAAGACACGGTAATCACTTTACCGGAAGATCCGGTTTCACCCGAAGATGCCTTCACCGGTGCACTGAGCTGCTCAATCTTGGGACTGTGCCGCTTTGTGCCGACCGCAATGATCTGATCTTTGCTTTTTTCAGATGTTTCTTCTTTGACAAGCTTTCTTGATACTTCTTTTCCATTTTCTTTGACAACATGAAAATGCTTTTTAAGCTTGCCTTCTTTTCCTTTTTGAACGATCTTTTCTTTCCCGTTGTCGAGAGACGCATCCTCTTTTTCTTTCACTCGATACGCTATTTTTTCCTCAACTACATCGGTGACTTTTTCGATACGAGTGATTTGTATGCCGGCCTGATCTTTTGTGAGCTTTTCGTGTAATGCCGGTTTTACTTTATCTTCGTCTTTCATGTCCATCTTATGCTGCGTTAAAAAGTCAGCGACCGTAGTCGAAGTCGTCCATATTTTCTTTTTCTTTCCCGCATCATTTACAGTGACCTGAAAAGCCGGGTCGACCGTGACTTTCATGCCGTTTGTCACTTTCGTATCTGCTGCTGGATCTATTTTATCGTGCTGATTCACAGGTGTATGCTGTTCGTTCAGAAATGCGCCGACTGTTTTTGCCGTTGACCATAAAGTCTTTTCTTCTCCGCCTCTTGTCACACGGATCTGCTTTGCAGCATCATACACGACATTCATGTTCTCAGCCAATGCTGTCTGCTTAGACGGGGTAATCCGGTCTTCATTTCTTGTCTCTATATGTAAATCTTCCAGAAGTTCCCCAACCGTTTTTGCATGAGTGCGTATTTGCTTTTTCTTGCCGTTGATAGAAACAGAGACTGATTGTTTTGAGAGCTCATGTGCCCCGTATGCAGTCCCGGTTCCGCCCAGCAGAATAATAGCTGCAATAAGAATAACCTTGCTTTTACCAAGCTTTACGGAAAACAGTTTTTTCATTTTTTGTGTGATGAAAAACGCCTCCTTCTCCTCGGAGAGATTATATAGAGTATCTAAAATGCTGTCAACCCTCCCATCTCGAAGATCAAAAACCTTCAGCGTATCCCTCATTATGCAAAAACAAAGCAAAAAAAGGAAGAGAGACATATCGACAACCTATCTTATGAGAAGAAGGAAGCTTGTAGAACCGTTTTACATATCCACTGAATCGGACAAGCCTTTACACGTTACGACAGCGCATTTTGTCAGTTCATGCGGAAAAGTCTTTTTGCGTTTTCGGTTGTTATCGAAGCAATTTCTTCATACGTCAGTCCTTTTAATTCCGCGAGCTGTTCAGCAACATATTTCACGTAGCTTGGCTCATTTCGTTTGCCGCGGAAAGGATGGGGTGTCAGGAAAGGACAGTCAGTTTCGATCAGCAAACGGTCATTCGGAATTTCCTTTGCCACTTCTTTTGGTTTCTTCGCATTTTTGAAGGTAACCGGTCCTCCGAATGAGATATAGAAATTCATATCCATACACTGCCGCGCAACCTCCGCGCTGCCCGTAAAGCAGTGCATAATGCCGCCGACTTCTTCCGCTCCCTCTTCTTTCAAAATCGTGACAACATCCTCGGTTGCATCACGGTTGTGAATGATAATTGGAAGGTTCACTTCTTTGGCAAGCGCGATTTGTTTCCGGAATACCTCTTTTTGGATATCCTTCGGTGATTTGTCCCAGTGATAGTCAAGGCCCATTTCTCCGATTGCCACGACTTTTTCATGAGCAGACAGTTCCTTAATCCATAATAAATCTTCCTCTGTCATGTCAATTGCGTCTACCGGATGCCAGCCGATCGCAGCGTATATAAAGTCATATTCCTCAATCAGCTCCATTGCACGCGTGATGGTAGGTTTGTCGAATCCGACAACGACGATTCGTTCAACTTTTTCAGCCTTTGCACGCGCAATGACTTCTTCTAAGTCTGTGTCGAATTGCTCGGCGTTTAAGTGTGCATGTGTATCAAAAAGCATCATAAAAACTCCTTTCTTGTTGAAAAACAAAAGGTGTTCGACGAAATGTTACACGTGAAACACCTTTTGCATCTATTATTTAATTCTGGTGCCTTTCGGTAATGACTGGTCGACAGCTACAACCTTAAGGACGCCGTCAGATTCTCCTGCCAGTATCATCCCTTGAGAAAGCTCGCCTCTCAGTTTTACCGGTTTTAGATTCGTTACACAAATGATCTTCATTCCCACAAGCTGATCCGGTGTGTAATGCTTCGCGATACCTGATACGACTTGGCGCTGTTCAAAGCCCAGATCAATTTGCAGCTTCAGCAGACGGTCCGCTTTTTTTACCGGTTCTGCGGACAAGACTTCTGCGACGCGAAGTTCTGTATCCATAAATTGATCAAACGTAATTTCCGGAAGATGCTCTGCTTCTTGCGGCTCTTCTGTTTTTTCTTCTTTCACAGGAGCAGGCCCTTGCATTTTTTGCTTGATGTAAGCTACTTCCTCTTCAGCTTCAAGACGTGGGAAAAGCGGCTCCCCTTTTTTCACTTTCGCGTTCTTTAATTGGCCGAATGTCTGGATGCTGTCCCAAGCTTTAAGAGACTGATCCTCAATCCCGAGCTGAGCAAACATTTTTTCAGGCGTCTGCGTTAAGAAAGGCTGAAGCAGTACGGCCGAAATACGCAATGATTCAGCTAAATGATACATGACAGAGCGTAATTCTTTTTGTTTTTCCGGATCTTTTGCCAGCACCCACGGAGCAGTTTCATCAATATATTTGTTCGTACGGCTGATTAATTGCCATAGTGTTGATAAAGCCACTGAAAACTCCATGTTTTCCATTGCCTTTTCATATGCTTTAACTGTTTCACCGGCTACAGAAGAAAGCTCTGAATCAAAATCGGTCACATTTCCTTCATATGAACCAATCTCACCGTCAAAATACTTTTGGATCATAGCGACTGTACGATTCAGAAGGTTTCCTAAGTCGTTTGCCAAGTCATAATTAATCCGTTCTACAAAACCTTCCGGCGTAAAGACACCGTCTGAACCAAACGGCACTTCGCGAAGCAGGTAATAGCGAAGCTCATCCAAGCCGTAGCGTTCAATCAGTGTTACCGGATCAACGACATTTCCTTTTGATTTCGACATTTTTCCGTCTTTCATCAATAACCAGCCATGCGCGAATACTTGCTTAGGGAGCGGGAGATCAAGCGCCATCAGCATAATCGGCCAGTAAATGGTATGAAAACGGACAATTTCTTTACCGACAAGGTGTACGTCAGCAGGCCAGTACTTTTTGTAAAGCTCGTCATTTTCCGTATCGTAACCGAGCGCCGTAATGTAGTTGAACAATGCGTCAATCCATACATACACGACATGCTTCGGGTTTCCCGGCACTTTTACGCCCCAGTCAAACGTCGTTCTGGAAACGGCCAAATCTTCAAGCCCCGGTTTAATGAAATTGTTAATCATTTCATTTTTGCGTGATTCAGGCTGGATGAAGGAAGGATTGTCCTCATAAAACTTCAGCAGGCGGTCTGCATATTTGCTCATGCGGAAGAAGTATGACTCCTCTTTGATTAATTCGACTGGATGGCCGCTGTCCGGGCTTTTTCCGCCGACAACCTCGCCCTTTTCATTTCGTTCCACATCCACCAGCTGTGTTTCAGTATAGAATGTTTCATCAGGGATGCTGTACCAGCCCTCATACTCATCCAGATAGATATCACCATTATCAAGAAGCTTTTGGAACACTTTCTCAATAATTTCTTTATGCCGGCTTTCCGTCGTCCGGATGAAATCATCGTGAGAAATGTCGAGCTGCTTCCATAGTTTTTGGATCTCAGCCACGGCACGATCCACATAAGCCTGAGGTGTGATATTCTCTTCCTCCGCTTTCTGCTGGATTTTTTGTCCGTGTTCATCCGTTCCTGTCAGGTAGCGTACGTCAAATCCTTTTAATCTTTTGTAACGCGCCATCGCATCGCCGGCCACGGTAGTATAAGCATGGCCGATATGTAATTTTCCGCTCGGATAATATATCGGGGTCGTAATATAAAAAGTATTATTGTCTTGCGGCATGTTGCAACCTCCCATTCAGAATGTCGAAAAGCTCACGCCCAAAGGACGAGAGCGGTTTTATTTGATATACAATATTGATATTTGTCCTCTATCTATGATACCATCTTAGCCTTTAAGATCAAGGATATATACGTACTGCGCGTAAAAGAGTAAATAAAATTAAAAATTTTTATTGAAATTAAAAAAAGTCTTAACATGTCGAAATTTGTCGTATATAATCTACTAATATAAAACATCTTGGTTCGAAAGTCTTGATTTAAAAGGATTTTCAGTAGGATAATAGGTTCGAAAAAGCAGTCAAAAAGCCTGTTATTTCAGGATTTCCAAGGCTTTACTTACTATAAGAACTAATTCTTACAATCAATAGTAAACAAAAAGATTGACGATTATTGGAAACCTTGTTATGCTAGGAATGTAAGGAATTTTGTCGAATAATGACGAAGAAAAATATAAACTACAAAATAATTATCTCTCGGGAGGAGACTGTTAATGAAATCTACTGGTATCGTACGTAAAGTTGATGAACTTGGACGCGTAGTTATCCCTATCGAACTTCGCCGTACACTGGGCATCGCAGAAAAAGACGCTCTTGAAATTTATGTTGATGATGAAAAAATCATCCTGAAAAAATATAAACCAAACATGACTTGCCAAGTTACTGGTGAAGTTTCTGATGATAACCTTAAACTTGCCGGCGGCAAATTGGTACTCAGCAAAGAAGGCGCTGAGCAAATCATCTCTGAAATTCAAAATCAGCTTCAAAACCAAAAATAAGTTATTTCATACAAAAACCGTTCTTGTTACGATACAAGAACGGTTTTTTTTATGATTGAATGTGATAAGCGTCATAAATCTCGCGTTTCGGAACGTTCCGATCTACCGCTGTTTGTTTTATGGCCTGTTTGGAAGATGCTCCTTCGTTTATGTAATGCTCCACATGCTCTTTCTCAGAAAGCTCCGTCCACCAAGGCTTGTCATCTTCATCCGGTTCAGTGGCTTGATTGCCTTCGACAACGAGACAGAACTCACCGCGGATTTGATCTTCATTTGCCCATTCAAGCACCTCGGCGATGGTTCCTCTGATGAATTCCTCGTACTTTTTCGTTAATTCTCTCGTGACGGCGATGTTTCGATTTCCCAAAACGTTATGCATGGCGGTTAATGTTTCTTTTAATCGGTGCGGCGCTTCGTAAAAAATCATCGTTTCCTGGCGTTTTTTCAGGATTTCGAGTTCTTTCTTCTTTTCTTTCTTCTGTCTGTTTAAGAATCCGTAGAAGAAAAACGGCTGCGGGGTGATGCCTGATGCGGTCAGCGCAGTTAACGCCGCATTTGCACCGGGAAGCGGTACGACATAACCGCCGATTTGGGTAAAATCTCTTACAATCTCAGCCCCCGGGTCGGAAATTGTCGGCATACCGGCGTCACTGACCAAAGCCACATTCTTTCCGTTTTTCAGCCATTCAATAATTTTATGGCCGCTGCTTTCTTTGTTGTGTTCATGATAACTGGTAAGAGATGTTTCTATATCATAGACGTGGCACAGCTTTTTCGTCTGTCTCGTATCTTCGGCAGCTATGACATCGACCGATTTCAGCGTCTCCACTGCACGAAAGGTCATGTCCTCCAAGTTGCCGATCGGTGTAGGAACAAGATAAAGGATTCCCATTTCAGATTTTCCGTTAAAACTCATCTGGCGACTTAACATATACAGCCTCCTTGCTGCTTCGTTTTTCTTCTATATATTGTTCTTTTTTCTTTCGGGTCAGCTGCTTAAAACGGTATTCCGCCTGCATGGCTTCCCGTTTTGTGTCAAATGATTCCGCATGGCATAACGAAACCGGCCTCCGCGCCCTTGTGTACTTCGCGCCCTTTCCCTCATTGTGGGTTTTCAGCCGTTTTTGCAGATCATTTGTATAACCGGCGTAAAGACTGTTGTCATTGCACAGCAGCACATAAAAGAAATGACTATTTGTCTCCATATAAAATCGTGCGGATCTCTTTCGTATATTCATTTTGTTCATCATATACAAACAGCGGAGGAAGAATTTTGAGATCAGGGCGGCCGCCTTTAATTCCTTCAACCAAAATAGTGTTCGCTTCTTTTCCTTGTTTCGGATAGATAAACTGAACCCGTTTCGGTTCTATTCGGTACGCTTTCATTAATTCAAAGATTTCCAAAAGCCGGCCCGGCCGATGAACGAGCGCGGCTTTTCCGCCTTGCTTCAACAGTTTGCTGCTGACGGAAATTACATCTTCAAGCGTGCAAAGAATTTCGTGCCTTGCGATTCTGAGATGTTCGTTCAGGTTCTGCTCAGCCTCTTTCGGTGTTTTAAAATAAGGCGGATTGCAGGTGACAACATCATATTTATTATGTCCGAGTCTTTCCGGCATATTTTTCAGATCATCATGAATGAGTCTGATCTGATCGTCCAGCCCGTTGTATTCCACGCTTCGGAGCGCCATATCATACAAACGCTCCTGAATTTCAACCCCGGTGATATCCGCCTTTGACCTTGTACTAAGCAGAAGCGGCACAATTCCATTCCCCGTACATAAATCAACGATGTTTCCCTTTTGAATCGGAACGTATGCAAACTTTGACAGCAGCACGGCATCTAATGAAAAAGCGAAAACCGTCGGGCTCTGTACAATTTTCATGTCCTCTGCTAATAAGTAATCCAATCTTTCATCATCACGTAATGAAACCATAATCTTATTCCTTTCGGCACTCTTTGAAAAAGGCTTCCGACATCAGCGGAAGCCTTTTCCTCATTTTTTATTTAAGAAGGACAGACAAAAAAGGCAATCTCCCTTGCGGACGCTCCCATAATGGACGTTGCAAATATGAAAGCCTTCTTGATACAGCCGGGCCAGATTATCGTACCCTTCTCCTATATCACTTTGCTCTGCCTTCTGTGTTTTTGTTTCTTTCTGATCGGCTTTGAATTGCTCAATTTGCTCTGTCGTGTCATCAAGCCGCTTACGCAAATGCTTGTTTTCAAGCTGAAGATGGTGATTCTCTTCAATCATTTCGCCGATATGCTGCTTTAAGTCACCCAGCTGACGGTACAGCGAACCGATTTGTTCCTCCAGGTTTATGACAGTATCAAATAACTCTTTTTTATCCAAGGTTCCACACCTCGTTAATCTGTGGTTTGTGCGGATACGACGCCCTCTTCCAAGAGCTCTTCCCAAGTATATTCTATCACTTTTTCACGATTCTTCAGTTCCACCTGAAGCACCCGTTCCAGAATATTAAGACCGACAACCTTTGCGGGGCCGTTTGCCGTCGTAATCATTTCGCCTAAATCCGGCAGCTGTTCTTTTGCCGTCTCATACTCATCATTTTCGTACTTTAAACAGCACATCAAACGGCCGCACAGACCGGAAATTTTCGTCGGGTTCAACGATAAGTTTTGATCCTTTGCCATTTTGATGGATACCGGTTCAAAATCACCGAGGAACGTGGAGCAGCAAAGCATTCTCCCGCACGGGCCGATACCGCCGAGCATTTTCGCCTCGTCCCTCACACCGATTTGGCGCAACTCGATTCTTGTTTTAAAGATAGAAGCCAAGTCTTTGACCAATTCCCTGAAATCAACCCGTCCGTCAGCCGTGAAGTAAAAAATGACTTTATTGCGGTCAAACGTAAACTCAACATCAACGAGTTTCATATCTAAGCCGTGGTCAGCTACTTTTTTCTGACAGACTTCAAAGGCGGACAGGGCCTCTTGTTTATTTTCTTCTACAATGAGAAGATCGCGTTCATCAGCAACGCGAATGACCTTTCGAAGCGGAAGCACAACATCATGCTCGTCCACTTGTTTATTTGCGATGACAACCTGCCCGTATTCGACACCTCTTACAGTTTCAACAATGACGCAGCTGTCCTGTTCTATATCAAATCCGTTCGGATCAAAATAATAAATTTTTCCCGCTTTTTTAAAGCGGACGCCTATTACGTTGTACAAGCTTATCCCTCCTGCAACGTTAACACCAAGTGCTCCATTAATCCCTGTGTATTCACATTGGAATGAAGCCGTTTTTTTGCTTCTAAAACAGCGAGAATTTGGTTCGTAACGCTTTCTTGTGTAAATTGCAGCGCATGCTGTTTTATTGATTGGAATAAGTCTTGATAAATCAGTTTATCTTCATTTCCAATTTGGATGGATAATACATCACGGTATATCAATAAGAGCATATCAAGACCCATTTCTTGATGGGTTTTTTCTTTGAAAAAGGGCACCCACTGATCCTGAATGAAGAAAAAGGCATGTCCTTTCCGCTGATGTAAGACTTCATACAATTTTATCACTTTCGCTCTGGACTCTGCAAACTCATCATTTCGACTTAATTCGACTGCTTCCGCAATATTATTTGTCATATTTGCTAAGAGTCTGGCCATGTGAGGGCTTACTTCCTGTTCAACCAGCCTTTCTTCTATTGCTTTCGGCTGAAGCGGCTGAAACGGAAGAACCTGGCATCTCGAAACGATGGTATCCAATATTCTGTGGAGCTGCTCAGTAATCAGAATAGCGATAGTGTCTTGACTCGGCTCCTCTAAAAATTTCAGCAGACTGTTTGCCGCATTTGTCGTCATTTGATCCGCATGGGATATAATGTACAGCTTTTTATGCGATTCCAGTCCTGTTTTAGAAAACTCCTCCTGAAGCGATTGGATCTGAGCTTTTTTAATGGATAATCCGTCGGGCTGAACCACATGCAGGTCGGGGTGGTTTCCGGAATCAATACGCTTGCAGTTCCGGCACTCCCCGCAAGGCTCAGTCCCGTCTTCAAGGCAAAAAAAGCTTTTTGCGAGAAGCAGTGCGGCATCCAATTTGCCAGTACCTTTTTTGCCTTCAAACAGATATGCGTGAGAAAGCCTTTTCTTTTCAATGCTATTATGCAAAAGACGCATTACTCTGGGCTGCTGCCCGGTCATTTCCTTCCATGATATTGCCATTGTATCACTCTCTATGTGTAAAGGTTAATCAATAAACCTTTTATTTCTCCGATTCGATCCAGCAAATCAATTGCCGGTTTTTCCTGATCTAACATCTCTTCCGTCAGCTGGAGCAGCTTTTCATCTATTTCTTTCACAAGCCCCAAGGTCCGGCTGCTGCCGTACATGTCAAAGCTTTTCGTCGTTTCATGCGATAATCCGCTGTCAACGGCCTCTTTCACAAAACGTTTTATCAATCCTTTGAATTTCGCTAAGTCTTTGAAGTTCCTCGACTTCGTCAGTCTTTTCCCGAACGTTTCTATATCCGTTAAGAACCTGCTCAGCTGGTCAAATTTCAGCTTGCTGCTTTGGCTGTCCATTGAACTTTTAAACGTCCCGGAAAGCTCTGCCGCTTTATAAGCAGGCTGCTGCTTTTTCTCAATAAATGTGCGTAAGTCAGAATTTATTTTCACGTCGTCAAATCCTTAAAATTGATGAAATTCATCGACCGGAAGGACAAAGACCGTCGCTCCGCCGACTTCCACTTCGACAGGATAAGGAACGTAAGAATCCGCATTCCCGCCCATCGGGGATACCGGGGCAATCATCTGATCACGTTTACAGCCATTTTCTTTAATGAGGCTGAGCGCTTTATCGACACGGATATCCTCCACCCCGATCATAAACGTCGTATTGCCTGATTTAAGAAATCCGCCTGTTGTCGCAAGCTTCGTCACCCTGAAGTTGTGGTCGGTTAATACTTTCAAAAGTCTGTTGCTGTCTTGATCCTGCACCACTGCCACTATTAATTTCATTCTATAGGCCCCCTTTAGGTTGGAAAGAACATGGTCGTTACATTCATTATATCAACTTATGAGAAACAGGTCACAACTGAATTTTTTTCAATGTTTCATTTATCACCTGAAGTACGTCCTGAATGACGAGTTCCTTCTTTTTCGATGCGTCGATTGTATGAAATCTTTCCGGAAAAAGCTGCATCACCTTTTGATATCCTTCCCGAACTTTCGTGTGAAAGTGCAGGGCCTCAAGATCAAGACGATTCTTTTCTCTTGAATCATTCGACGTAATCCGTTTCAGCCCTTCTTCCGGATCGATAGAAAAATAGATAGTGACATCAGGCATCGTATCGCCGATTGCAAACTGGTTAATAGAAAGCACTTCATCAATGCCGAGCCCTCTCGCATAGCCTTGATAAGCCAGCGAACTGTCGATAAAACGATCGCACAGCACAATGCGTCCTTCTTCCAATGCAGGCTGCACCTTCTCGGCTAAATGCTGTCTTCTCGCAGCGGCGTAGAGCAGCGCCTCCGTTTTTGCATCCATCAGTGTATTGTTTTTATTTAAGATCACTTCTCTGATCTGTTCCGCAATGTCGATGCCGCCCGGTTCTCTTGTCGCTGTTACCGGAAGCCCCTTTGCCGACAGAATCTCTTTCACTTCCTGAAGCACAGTCGTTTTCCCTGCACCTTCAGGACCTTCAAATGTAATAAATAAACCGCTCATGATTTCTCCTCTTCTGTATAAACAAGTAGTTGTTCCCCGTTTAACAAGCCTTGAATATGCGCGTCCATGCCGATTAAACGGGAAAGCTTTTGTACGATCTCTTCTGTTATCCGTTCTCCGTCCATGATCAGCGGAATTCCCGGGGGATAGGGAATAATATTCCCCGCGTGCAAGCGTCCGGCCGCCTTATTTATATCCGTAAGCTCTTTTGTAAACTTCCGTATCTCATTTTGCGGATATTCAAGTGTCGAAATGGACGGAAAGGTCCAATTCACGGTATCCGGCAATTTATCGGGCGGTGTATTCTCCAGTTTCCTCTGTATGTTTCTTACGGTTTCCTGTTCTATCATCCGCCGGCCGCCTATCGGCAGGACGAGCAATACTTGGTACTCGTCAGCCAGCTCGGCAACAATGCCTTCACTCTCCAACATACTTTGTAATGAATAGCCGGAATGTCCGAGCTTTGACCGAAGAATGAATTTTAACGGATCCGCCCTGAGCCCAAATCCGGAAGGTTCGATCATTTCAATAGAAGAAATTGATGCGAACATTCGTTTGATTTGTTCAATATGCGCCATATGACCGGGGAGTGTCCCTTTTTCAGCGATATCCTGAACATAAGCGCGCGCCGTATCTAAAGAGGCCATTATCGGATATGACGGGCTGCTGCTTTGCAAACTGCTTAAATAATAGGTTAATCGATCTCTGTCAATGCGGGTGCTGTTTAAATGAAAGTAAGATCCCATCGTCATAGCCGGAAGCGTTTTGTGAGCCGATTGAACAACGGCATCCGCCCCCATATCCAATGATGATGGCGGGAACGGTTCACCTAACACAAAGTGAGCGCCATGAGCCTCATCCACCAGTACAGGAACGCCGTATGAATGGGCTTTGTTAACTGCCGCGGTCAAATCGGCAGCATGACCGTAGTAAGTCGGATTAGTCAGAACAAGGCCTTTCGCATTCGGATATGACGCTAACGCTTTTTCAATGACCGGAAGGGGTACATGGGCCGGAACATGCATGTTTTTATCAATTTCCGGCGCTAAATACACCGGCTTGGCTCCAGCCATTGCCACCGCATGGAAAACAGACTTGTGACAATTACGCTGGATCAGAATGGGTTCGCCCGGTTCACAAACAGCTAAAATCATTGCCAGATTGCCGGCAGTCGTTCCATTGACGAGAAAGAAGCTTTCCCGAGAACCGTAAAGTCTGCTCAGCAAATCCTGTGCTTCCTTGATGACTCCCGTCGGGTGATGTAAGTCATCAAGCCCTGTGATCTCAGTCATATCAATAGATAAAAGAGATTGATATACAGATCTGGCTTCATCAAAAAAGACATCTCCATTGTGATGTCCCGGAACATGAAAAGAATACGTATTTCGGTGCGCATGCTTCAGCAGCGCTGTATATAAAGGTGTGTCCATATTTTAAACAAATCCTTTGCCTGTCTTTCTTATTATATCGTGCCTGTGAGCCAACTTAAAGCTAAGACTTTTTGCCAACTAGCCATTATCCCGGCCGGACTTCATATCAAGCAGTTTCTTTTTCAAATCGCCTTCCATAATCATAAGCTCCTCCTCGGCCCGCCTGCGCTTCATCCTGCCTTCTTCTTGAATAGACATGATTTCTTCCAGTGTGGTGACTAAGCTTTCCTGCACTTTTTTTAGGGTATCTGCCTCAACAAGTCCGCGCTCATTGGCTTTGGCGGTCTCGACTGTACTTGTTTTCAAAAGCTCAGCATTTTTCAGGAGCAATTGATTCGTCGTATCCGCCGCCTTCTGCTGCGCATCTGCCGCACTCCGCTGCTTCATTAGTGTCAGGGCGATGGCGACTTGATTCTTCCATAAAGGAATAGCCGTAACAATGGAGGATTGAATTTTCTCTGCCAGTGCCTGATTCGTGTTTTGAATCAGACGGATTTGCGGCGCACTCTGAAGCGTAATCTGCCTGCTCAGCAGCAGATCATGCACTCTCTTATCCAGACGGCCGGCAAACTGGCGAAGGTCATTCACTTCCTGAGCGGCCATTTGATTGTGTTCCCCTAATTCAGCTTTTCTTACCGCTTCGGGAATCAGCTTTGTTTTCAGCTCATCTAACTTTAATTCACCCGCCGCTATATACATATTTAAGTCAGAAAAGTAACGTTTATTTTGGGCGTACAGCTGATCTAGCCATTTATTATCACTCAACAGCCCATTTTTAGAAAGTTCGAGCCTTCTGCTGATACGGTCAATCTGTACACTGGTCTTTTGATATTTCGAAAGCACTTCTTGTACAGAGCCGGATACCCTTTTGAACAAACGGGCAAAGAATCCTTTGTTTTTCATCTGCAGATCATCGGGGTTTACCTGGTCAAGCTTTCTCATCAAATCAGACAGTATCTGTCCCATCTCTCCTGCATCTTTTCTTTGCACATGCTCTATCATCGTATGGGAAAATTCAAGAAGATTCGCCTGCGCCTGTGAACCAAATAGAACAATGCTTTGCATGTTCCCGGGATCCAGTTTTTCAGCGAGCTGAAGTGCCGCTTCTCTTTTTTCTTCCGGCAGCGTATCTGCAAGCTTTAGATCAGCCTGATCATTTTGAGCGCCCATGATATCATCGGAACGGTCTTTGGCCATTTCCTTCCCCCTTTCTTACTTTCTCAGTGACTGCTTTGCCATATCTAGTTCAAAATGCAGATCATCGATGTCTTCCTTCATCAGTTCATGAAGATCCTCTTCCAGCCGCCTGGCAAGCTCCGCAAGAGTCATCCTTGTCTGACTCAAGGCCATTGATAAATCTTTATTTTTTCGCGGCTGTGATGAGAGCAGAGCATACTTTTCGGTCAGCTCCACAACAGAATCAAGCGTTTGATAATAGAAACGCTCTGCCTGATAAAAACGCTTCGGCTCCTGCTTGGTGAGCAGATATATCCGCCGCGTTATCCGCAGTATCTCTGCATTCTGCTTCAGCATTTGTATACTTTTAGAGCGAAAAAGCGCCTTGCGCAATCGAACGATTTTATTTCTTGCTTCCTCAAGATTTTCCTTGATATAAGTATATTCTTTTCTTGTCAACCGGTGTTTTTTTAAAAAGAGGCGCTTCGCATTCCACAGTCCGGCCATACTGACGGCAGTTCCGCCTGCTGCTCCGTATAAAAGCGAATACAGAAAAGGCTGATGCCCTATCGTAAAAGCGGCTGTCCCCGCTAATACAAAAACTGCGCTGCCGCAAAGCATCCATTTCATATATTGAATAAACGGTTTCATATTTGGATCGACTCCTATTTATTCACTTTTATCAGTATTATCTATTACATTCCATTTCTAAACAAGTTCCTCTTCTTATCGTATCAGTTCTTTTATAAAAAGTGAAAAAACTACTCCCTTATTTTAAAGCAAAAAAAAGACCCTTTTCAGGGTTAAGAATATAATGTCGGTGTATGAAGGCTTTTCAGTTTACGAACGAAAAATTCATAATTCGGATCAGAGGTTGGAGTTGAAACTACTTTCTTCTCACACTCTAAACATATAAATTTCGTATAAATATGAATACCCCTGCTTTTTTTAGTTTCACACACAATACATGTTTCTTCATGGCTGGACGTTTCATTCATTTGTGCCCACCTCCGTATGAATAGCCTTCCCTGAAGCCATTGATTGTATACACAATTTGGACCTTTTTGAAGTTTGCAATTAGTATATGGGCGTTGCCGTATTTCGGTGTTTGTATTGTTTTTATTCAAAACAAAAAAGGCAGCTCATGATGAGCTGCCTTTACCGTATGATTGCTTGGCGGCGTCCTACTCTCACAGGGGGAAACCCCCGACTACCATCGGCGCTGAAGAGCTTAACTTCCGTGTTCGGCATGGGAACGGGTGTGACCTCTTCGCTATCGCCACCAAACCATTGAGAGTGTTCTCTCAAAAC
>NZ_JBIUFR010000007.1:0-59985 GCF_053545315.1 Bacillus sp. CIS52 | reverse complement strand
GAGGTCACACCCGTTCCCATGCCGAACACGGAAGTTAAGCTCTTCAGCGCCGATGGTAGTCGGGGGTTTCCCCCTGTGAGAGTAGGACGCCGCCAAGCAATCATACGGTAAAGACAGCTCATCATGAGCTGTCTTTTTTGTGTTTTTCTGCATAGGTTATATAATATGAGAAAAGTAACGATATACCTTTTTGTAAAAGCAGGTTTTATGCTTGTGCAAAGTGGAAATAATAGAGATAGAGCGATACAGTTGAAAAATTTTGCGAAACACCTTATAGTAAGATTAAAGTCAAATATAGTCAAAGTCAATAAAGGAGGGGGTTGAGTGGGACATAATATTTCTGACATCATTGAACAGTACTTAAAACAAGTATTAGATCAAAATGGCAAAGAAATTTTAGAGATCAAACGCAGTGAAATTGCTGATAAATTTCAGTGTGTTCCTTCCCAAATAAATTATGTCATCAACACCAGATTCACAAGCGAAAGAGGATATATTGTTGAAAGTAAACGGGGAGGCGGCGGTTATATTCGTATTATCAAAGTTAAAATGAATAACGAAGTCATCCTCATCAATAATATTATTTCGCAGATTCATACCCACTTGTCCCAGGCAGCCTCTGATGACATTATTCTCAGACTGTTAGAGGACGGGGTTATTTCGGAAAGAGAAGCTAAAATGATGGTGAGTGTAATGGATCGTTCAGTTCTATATATTGATTTGCCTGAACGGGATGAACTAAGAGCCAGAATGATGAAGGCGATGCTCACATCTTTAAAACTAAAGTAAGCGGGTGAAAAGATTGATTTGTCAAGAGTGCAATGAGAGACCGGCCACTTTTCACTTTACGAAAGTTGTTAATGGAGAAAAGCAAGAAGTTCATATTTGTGAACAATGTGCAAAAGAAAATAGTGATTCATACGGTATAAGTGGAAACCAAGGGTTCTCGATTCATAATTTATTATCAGGACTGCTGAATATGGAGTCTTCATTTCAAAACACGGGTTCTCAAATGTTCGGCTATTCAGAGCAAGGCACGGCCTGTAAGAAATGCGGCATGACGTTTCAACAGCTGAGAAAAACAGGGCGGTTCGGCTGTGCGGAGTGTTACGATACATTTCACAGCCAAATTACGCCGATCTTGCGAAAAGTCCACAGCGGGAATACGGTGCATGCCGGGAAAATTCCGAAACGCATAGGCGGAAACTTGCATGTAAGACGGCAAATGGAAATGTTAAAAAAGGAACTTGAATCTTTAATACACCAGGAAGAGTTTGAAAAGGCGGCGCAGGTCAGGGATCAGATCCGGTCGTTAGAGCAGAAATTAAAAGGCACAGATAGTGAGGAGGAACAAGGGTAATGTCGCTCAAGCATTTTATTCAGGACGCATTAAGCAATTGGATGAAGCAAAAGGGACCTGAAAGTGACATTGTACTCAGCAGCCGTATACGATTGGCCAGAAACTTTGAAAATATAAAGTTTCCTGCCCGGTATACGAATGAAGAAGCCTCATCCATTATTCAGCAATTCGAAGATCATTTTTCAGGGAAAGAACTGCCTGATATCGGTCAATTTCATTTAATCAGAATGAGTGAAGCTCAGCCTTTGGAAAAACGGGTGCTGATGGAAAAGCATCTGATCAGCCCGAATTTAACGGAATCACCGTTTGGCGGCTGTCTGCTTTCTGAAAATGAAGAAGTCAGCATTATGTTAAATGAAGAAGATCATATCAGAATTCAATGTCTCTTCCCCGGCTTCCAGCTTCTCAACGCCATAAAAGCGGCAAACCAGGTTGATGACTGGATTGAGGAGAAAGTGGATTACGCTTTTGGGGAGAAGAGAGGATACTTAACAAGCTGTCCTACAAATGTAGGGACGGGACTAAGGGCTTCGGTCATGATGCATTTGCCGGGTCTTGTACTAACTAGGCAATTGAATCGAATTATACCGGCAATTAACCAATTAGGTTTAGTTGTTAGAGGAATTTACGGGGAAGGCAGCGAAGCATTAGGAAATATCTTTCAAATTTCAAATCAAATCACACTTGGAAAATCAGAACAGGATATCGTCGATGATTTGAACAGTGTGGCTGCCCAGCTGATTGAGCAGGAACGCTCAGCCCGAGAAGCGCTTTATCAAACCTCGAAAATTGAATTAGAGGACCGGGTATTCAGATCTTACGGAGTTTTATCCAACTGCCGAATGATTGAATCGAAGGAAACGGCGAAATGCCTTTCTGACGTTCGGCTGGGGATAGACCTGGGGATCATTAAAGGGCTATCAAGCAATATACTTAATGAACTGATGATTTTGACACAGCCCGGTTTTCTCCAGCAATATTCGGGCGGCGCATTACGGCCGAACGAAAGAGACGTGAGAAGAGCGGCTCTTATCAGGGAAAGGCTGCATTTAGAAATGAGTGCAAATAGACAGGAGGATGATTCGATATGATGTTTGGAAGATTTACAGAGC
The DNA here is from genome assembly GCF_053545315.1 of Bacillus sp. CIS52. Classification (NCBI taxonomy): domain Bacteria; kingdom Bacillati; phylum Bacillota; class Bacilli; order Caryophanales; family Bacillaceae; genus Bacillus; species Bacillus sp. CIS52. Next base: position 57,513 of record NZ_JBIUFR010000007.1, on the reverse strand, counting down.
GGGCTCAAAAGGTATTGGCACTGGCACAGGAAGAAGCACTGCGCTTAGGCCATACAAATATCGGAACTGAACATATATTATTGGGGTTAGTCCGTGAAGGTGAAGGGATAGCATTTAAAGCTTTAGAAGCGCTTGGCCTCAATTCAGATAAAATGCAGAAAGAAGTGGAAAGTTTGATTGGCCGAGGGCAGGAAAGCACCACCTCTGTCCCTCATTACACGCCTAGAGCCAAAAAGGTAATAGAACTATCAATGGATGAAGCCAGAAAGCTCGGTCATTCTTATGTAGGAACAGAGCATATACTTCTTGGGCTGATTCGTGAAGGTGAGGGAGTCGCCGCGAGAGTACTGAATAATCTGGGTGTCAGTCTCAATAAGGCGAGACAGCAGGTTCTGCAGCTTCTCGGAAGCAATGAGACAGGGGCATCCGGAGCGGGAACAAATAGCAGCGCAAACACGCCGACGCTTGACAGTCTGGCGCGTGATTTAACCGCGATTGCGAGGGAAGACAGCCTTGATCCGGTTATCGGCCGAAGCAAAGAAATTCAGCGTGTTATTGAGGTATTAAGCCGCAGAACAAAGAATAATCCCGTTCTGATTGGAGAACCGGGTGTAGGTAAAACTGCGATTGCTGAAGGTCTCGCACAGCAGATCATCAACAATGAAGTGCCGGAAATTTTACGTGATAAACGCGTAATGACATTAGACATGGGAACGGTTGTAGCAGGCACGAAATACCGCGGAGAATTTGAAGACCGTCTGAAAAAAGTAATGGATGAAATACGTCAGGCCGGCAATATTATTTTATTCATTGACGAATTGCACACCCTGATCGGAGCTGGAGGAGCAGAAGGCGCGATTGACGCGTCGAATATTTTAAAACCTTCACTCGCTCGCGGAGAGCTTCAGTGCATCGGTGCGACCACGCTTGATGAATACCGCAAATATATCGAAAAAGACGCAGCTCTGGAGCGCCGCTTCCAGCCGATTCAGGTGGATGAGCCGTCAGTCGATGAAAGCATTCAGATCTTAAAAGGTCTTCGTGACCGCTATGAAGCGCATCACCGCGTATCCATTACCGATGAAGCGATCGAAGCGGCGGTTAAATTGTCTGACCGTTATATTTCTGACCGCTTCCTTCCGGATAAAGCGATCGATTTAATTGACGAAGCCGGTTCAAAAGTGCGTCTCCGTTCCTTCACAACGCCTCCGAACTTAAAAGAGCTTGAGCAGAAACTCGATGAAGTTCGCAAGGAAAAAGACGCTGCCGTTCAAAGCCAGGAGTTTGAAAAAGCGGCTTCTCTTCGTGATACGGAGCAGCGCTTGAGAGAACAGGTGGAAGATACGAAAAAAACGTGGAAAGAAAAACAAGGCCAGGAGAACTCCGAAGTTTCTGTAGAGGATATCGCAATGGTGGTATCCAGCTGGACCGGGGTGCCTGTATCTAAAATTGCGCAAACGGAAACAGATAAGCTTCTCAATATGGAAAGCATTCTGCACTCCCGCGTCATTGGCCAGGATGAAGCCGTTGTAGCCGTTGCGAAGGCTGTCAGACGTGCAAGAGCCGGTTTGAAGGATCCGAAACGTCCGATCGGTTCATTCATCTTCTTAGGCCCTACAGGCGTAGGGAAGACAGAGCTGGCAAGAGCGCTGGCGGAATCCATTTTCGGTGATGAAGAAGCGATGATCAGAGTGGATATGTCCGAATATATGGAGAAACATTCGACTTCGCGTCTTGTCGGTTCTCCTCCGGGATATGTCGGCTATGATGAAGGCGGCCAGCTGACGGAAAAAGTGAGAAGAAAACCTTACTCTGTCGTACTGCTTGATGAAATTGAAAAAGCGCATCCTGATGTGTTTAACATTCTCCTGCAAGTGCTTGAAGACGGACGCTTGACTGATTCAAAAGGACGCACTGTTGATTTCCGCAACACGATTCTGATTATGACGTCAAACGTCGGAGCGAGCGAGCTGAAACGCAACAAATATGTGGGCTTCAATGTGCAGGATGAATCACAAAACCATAAAGACATGAAAGACAAAGTCATGGGAGAGCTGAAGCGTGCTTTCAGACCTGAATTTATTAACCGGATTGACGAAATTATCGTCTTCCACTCCCTTGAGAAAAAACATCTTACAGACATCGTGTCGCTTATGTCTGACCAGTTAACAAAACGTCTGAAAGAACAAGATCTCTCTATAGAGCTGACGGATGCTGCAAAAGCAAAAGTAGCAGACGAGGGCGTCGATTTGGAATATGGCGCACGTCCGTTAAGAAGAGCGATTCAAAAGCATGTGGAGGACCGGTTATCAGAAGAGCTCCTCAGAGGCAATATTGATAAAGGTCAGCACATCGTTCTTGATGTTGAAGACGGCAAATTTGTCGTAAAAACAACTGCTAAAACGAACTAATATAGTGACAAACATGAGGCATACGTAAGCAAGTGTATGCCTCACTTTGTTATATAGAGAAATATTTGATAAGGAAGAGGTCTTACAGCATATATGGCTAAATCAAAAACAAAATTCATCTGCCACTCATGCGGTTATGAATCCGCAAAATGGATGGGGAAATGCCCAGGTTGCGGGGCTTGGAATACAATGGTGGAAGAAACCATCAAAAAAGCGCCGGCGAATCGGCGGGCGGCTTTCTCCCACTCCGTTCAAACCGTCCAGAAACCATCACCCATTACATCAATTGAAACATCAGAAGAACCCCGTGTTCAAACCAAGCTCGAAGAATTTAACAGAGTGCTTGGCGGCGGCGTTGTGAAGGGCTCGTTAGTATTAATCGGCGGCGACCCCGGCATCGGGAAGTCAACGCTCCTTCTTCAAGTATCCGCACAATTAGCAGACACGGCCGGCAGCGTGCTTTACATTTCCGGGGAAGAATCCGTGAAGCAAACGAAGCTGCGCGCTGACAGGCTTGGAATCAACAGCCAATTGTTACATGTTTTATCTGAAACCGATATGGAGTATATTTCGTCTGCTATACAAGAGATGAAACCCGCATTTGTTGTCGTAGACTCCATTCAGACCGTTTACCAAAGCGACATCACCTCAGCTCCCGGCAGTGTATCACAAGTAAGAGAGTGTACGGCTGAATTGATGAAAATCGCGAAAACAAACGGCATTCCGATTTTTATCGTCGGACACGTCACAAAAGAAGGATCGATCGCAGGGCCGAGATTGCTTGAGCATATGGTCGATACCGTTCTATACTTTGAAGGAGAGCGGCACCATACATTCCGTATTTTGCGGGCTGTAAAAAACCGTTTCGGCTCAACAAATGAAATGGGCATCTTTGAAATGCGGGAAGAGGGGCTTACAGAAGTGCTGAACCCTTCGGAAATTTTCTTGGAAGAGCGTTCTGCCGGGGCTTCGGGTTCGAGTATCGTTGCGTCAATGGAAGGAACGAGACCGATCCTGGTTGAAATTCAGGCGCTCATATCACCGACCAGCTTTGGAAACCCGCGCCGCATGGCTACAGGGATTGACCACAATAGGGTGTCGTTAATCATGGCTGTGCTTGAGAAGCGGGTGGGGCTTTTGCTTCAGAATCAAGATGCATATTTAAAAGTCGCCGGCGGGGTCAAACTGGATGAACCGGCGATTGATTTGGCAGTAGCCGTCAGCATTGCTTCAAGCTTCAGAGATACACCGCCGAATCCTGCAGATTGCTTTATCGGTGAAGTGGGTCTGACAGGAGAAGTCCGCAGGGTGTCAAGAATCGAACAGCGCGTAAAAGAAGCGGCGAAACTCGGCTTCAAGCGTATGGTCATACCTGAGGCGAATGCAGGCGGATGGACAATACCAAAAGGGATTGAGGTTGTCGGAGTAGCAAATGTTGCAGAAGCGCTTCGTACTTCATTAGGAGGATCATAATAGATGGAAAAAGAGAAAAAAGGGGCGAAACAAGAGCTTGACCTGTCTGCAATTCTGCAGTTCGTTGCACCGGGCACGCCGCTCAGAGCCGGGATAGAGAATGTACTGCGGGCAAATACAGGCGGCCTGATTGTTGTCGGATACAATGATAAGGTAAAGCAAGTCGTGGATGGCGGTTTTCATATTAATACATCATTTGCGCCCGCTCACCTATACGAGCTGGCCAAAATGGACGGTGCCATTATTTTAAGCGATTCCGGCCAGAAAATTCTTTATGCGAATACACAGCTTATGCCGGAAGCGACCATTTCTTCTTCAGAAACGGGAATGAGGCACCGTACGGCGGAACGGGTGGCGAAGCAGACCGGCTGTCTCGTCATCGCCATTTCTGAACGCAGAAATGTCATTACGTTATACCAGGACAGCATGAAATACACACTGAAGGACATAGGATTTATTTTAACAAAAGCAAACCAGGCCATTCAAACGCTTGAGAAGTATAAAACCATTTTAGACAAAACGATTACTGCTTTAAACGCTTTAGAGTTTGAGGAGCTCGTGACATTCAGTGACGTGCTGTCCGTCATGCACCGCTATGAAATGGTGCTCCGTATAAAAAATGAAATCAACATGTATATTAAAGAACTCGGAACGGAAGGCCACTTAATCCGTCTGCAGGTGATTGAGCTGATTACGGATATGGAAGAAGAAGCGGCTCTTTTCATCAAAGACTATGTGAAAGAAAAAATCAAAGATCCGTTCGTGCTGTTAAAAGAGCTTCAGGATATGTCCAGCTATGATCTGCTTGATGATTCCATTCTGTTTAAGCTGCTTGGATATCCCGCTTCTACCAACCTTGATGATTATGTGCTGCCGAGAGGGTACAGACTGCTGAATAAAATTCCGCGTCTGCCGATGCCGATTGTTGAAAATGTGGTTGAGGCGTTCGGATTTTTGCCAAGCATAACGGAAGCCACTGTTGAAGAGCTGGATGATGTTGAAGGCATCGGCGAGGTGCGCGCCCAAAAAATCAAAAAAGGTTTAAAACGTCTTCAAGAAAAACACTATATAGATAGACAGCTTTAAGTATCGCTTAAACCTGTCAGAATCCGGGTATATTATTGTTAGTTTTTGTTTATTCTGATATTTGTAGGCTTTGACAGCCTGCTGAAAAATGTTACTTAAAAGGAGGTGGAGGTATGTTAAAACGAATAGTTCAGGCGTTCTTCATTATTGTGGGCGGCGTTGTCGGTATCTTTTTAATACCTGAATTGTTTGTACTGTCAAATATACAGGACATACCTTTAATAACAAACGCATATACGTCTGCTGCAATTGGTGCCATTATCTTTTTTCTCATCAGTATATGGACGACAGAATATGTGATTAATTGGGTGAAATGGATTGAAGATTCTTTGCTGAGAGCTCCGGTGCCGGATCTGTTATTCGGAAGTCTCGGATTGGTTTTTGGACTTATCATCGCATATCTCATTGTAAACGTGATTCCGCTGGACAATATTCCGTACCGTATATTCAGCACCATCATCCCGGTCTTTCTGGCTTTCTTTCTCGGTTACCTGGGCTTCCAGGTCGGATTTAAGAAAAAGGATGAACTGATCGGTCTGTTCTCCATTTCTGCAAGAATGCAGAAGAAAAAAGGAAGTGCCGATGAGGAGCAGGAGGAACAGGAGAAAAGGCTGAAAATCTTGGATACAAGTGTTATTATTGATGGGAGAATTGCAGATATTTGTCAGACGGGCTTTTTAGAAGGAGTCATTGTAATTCCTCAATTTGTGCTTGAGGAATTACAGCATATCGCTGATTCTTCAGATGTTTTAAAACGCAACAGAGGACGCCGCGGACTGGATATTTTGAATCGCATTCAAAAGGAACTGGATATTACGGTTGAAATTTATGAAGGCGACTTCGAAGACATTCAAGAGGTTGACAGCAAGCTTGTCAAACTTGCGAAGCTGACATCCGGTGTCGTTGTGACGAATGATTTTAATTTAAATAAAGTATGTGAGCTTCAGAAGGTTGCGGTACTGAATATTAATGACCTTGCAAACGCGGTGAAGCCGGTTGTGCTCCCGGGTGAAGAAATGAATGTGCAGGTGATTAAGGACGGGAAAGAGCATAATCAAGGTGTGGCTTACTTGGATGACGGAACAATGATCGTTGTGGAAGAAGGCCGCAATTATATAGGGAAACATATTGATGTGCTCGTAACCAGCGTGCTGCAGACAGCGGCGGGGCGAATGATTTTTGCCAAGCCTAAGCTGCTTGAGAAGGCTCTTTAAGAGGGAGTTAATGATGGAGTATGTCGTAGTCATTCCGGCTGCCGGACAAGGGAAACGGATGAAAGCCGGGAAAAATAAGCTGTTCATCGGCTTAAAGGGTGCGCCTGTTATTATACACACACTGCGGGTTTTTGAAAGCCACGCGCCTTGTCAGAAAATAATCCTGGTGATAAACGAGAGTGAACGGGAAGATTTTCACCAGCTGCTTGCCCAGTTTCCGGTTAAAGCGGAAATTGAGCTTGTCATCGGCGGAGCGGAGCGTCAGCATAGTGTATACGAAGGACTGAAAGTGATTGATGAGGAGTCCGTCGTTCTTGTTCATGACGGGGCGCGCCCGTTTGTCACGCATCAGCATATCGATAAACTCGCTGAAACAGCAGAAGAGACGGGAGCGGCTGTCCTGGCTGTTCCTGTGAAAGACACGATAAAACGGGCGGAAGGCTCCCGGGTTGCGGAGACCTTTGACCGTTCAAGCTTGTGGGCCGTTCAAACGCCGCAGGCTTTTCGTCTTTCTTTATTGAAAAAGGCGCATAGGGAAGCGGCAAACAAAGGCTTCTTAGGTACAGATGACGCCAGTCTCGTTGAGCGTCTTGATGGCTATCAGGTGAGTATCGTTGAAGGCAGCTATACCAATATTAAGCTGACAACGCCCGATGATCTGATATCAGCGGAAGCAATCATGAAAGCGGAAAGTGGGAATCATAATGTTTAGAATCGGACAAGGATTTGACGTGCATCAACTAACGGAAGGCCGTCCTCTTATCATCGGCGGAATTGAAATTCCTTATGAAAAAGGGCTGCTCGGGCATTCCGATGCGGATGTATTGCTGCACACGGTTGCAGATGCGTGCCTCGGAGCGGTAGGTGAAGGAGATATCGGCAAGCATTTCCCGGATACTGATCCGGAATTCAAGGATGCGGATTCTTTTAAGCTGCTTCAGCATGTCTGGAACATTGTCAAAGAAAAAGGGTACGTACTCGGAAATATAGACTGCACGATTATTGCGCAAAAGCCGAAAATGGCGCCGCATATTGATGCGATGAGAAAACGAATAGCGGAAGGCCTTGAGGCAGACGTCTCCCAAGTAAATGTAAAAGCAACAACGACAGAAAAGCTCGGGTTTACCGGAAGAGCCGAAGGAATTGCCGCTCAGGCTACCGTTCTGATCCAAAAAGCCTGATCATTATTTTGATGCCCGGTCTATTTGGTGGTAGAATAGATACATATATTCGGCTAGAGGCTACAGACGAGATGAAAGGAAGTATTTGAACATGGGAAATGAAGTACGCGTCCGCTATGCACCGAGTCCGACCGGACATTTGCATATCGGTAACGCCAGAACGGCGCTTTTTAACTATTTATTTGCCCGCAGCCAAGGCGGAAAGTTTATTATCCGGATTGAGGATACGGACAAAAAGCGAAATATTGAAGGCGGAGAGCAAAGCCAGCTTAACTATCTGAAATGGCTCGGCATAGACTGGGATGAAAGTGTGGATGTCGGCGGAGAATACGGCCCGTACCGCCAGTCTGAACGGAATGACATTTACAAAGAGTACTATGAAGCGCTGCTTGAAAAAGGGCTTGCTTATAAATGTTTCTGTACGGAAGAAGAACTTGAGAAAGAACGTGAAGAGCAGATCGCCCGCGGGGAAATGCCGCGCTATTCAGGCAAACACAGAAACCTGACTCAGGAAGAGCAGGAGCAGTTTTTAGCCGAAGGAAGACAGCCGAGCATCCGTTTCCGCGTGCCGGAAGGAAAAATCATCACTTTTAACGATATCGTAAAAGGCGAGATTTCTTTTGAATCAGACGGTATCGGCGACTTCGTCATCGTTAAAAAAGACGGTACACCGACGTATAACTTTGCCGTCGCAATTGACGATTACCTAATGAAAATGACGCACGTGCTCCGCGGTGAGGACCATATTTCAAATACACCGAAACAAATCATGATTTTCCAGGCGTTCGGCTGGGATATTCCTGAATTCGGACATATGACGCTTATCGTGAACGAAAGCCGCAAAAAATTAAGTAAACGTGATGAATCAATTATCCAGTTTATTGAGCAGTATGATGAGCTGGGTTACCTGCCTGAAGCGCTGTTTAACTTTATCGGACTTCTCGGCTGGTCTCCTGTCGGTGAAGAAGAGCTCTTCACAAGAGAACAATTTATTGAAATTTTTGATGTGAATCGTTTATCTAAGTCACCGGCTCTGTTTGATATGCATAAACTGAAATGGGTCAACAACCAATACGTCAAAGCGCTGGATCTTGATCAAGTTGTTGAACTGACTCTGCCTCACCTGCAAAAAGCAGGAAAAGTCGGCACTGAGCTTTCTGCCGAAGAGCGGGAATGGGTGCGTAAGTTAATCTCTCTTTACCACGAGCAATTGAGCTACGGTGCTGAAATTGTCGAGCTGACTGATTTGTTCTTTAATGATGAAATCGAGTATAATCAAGAGGCAAAAGCCGTTCTGGCGGAAGAACAGGTGCCTGAAGTGCTCAGCGCATTTGCTGCGAAGCTTGAAGAGCTTGAAGAATTCACGCCAGAGCAGATCAAAGCCTCAATTAAAGCCGTTCAGAAAGAAACAGGCCATAAAGGCAAAAAGCTGTTCATGCCGATTCGTGTAGCGGTTACCGGCCAGACGCACGGTCCGGAGCTTCCGCAGGCTATTGAGCTGATCGGCAGAGAAACAGCCGTAAAACGCCTGAAAAGCATTTAAATATACGATTGTTGACAGGGAAGAGTATAAAACAATGACCATTACAGAAAGAATCTTCATCGGCTGAGAGAGATTCATGCGTTATGTTTTAGAAGTGCGCCCTTAAGACCTTTGAAGAACATTTCTGCGGAAATCAGTATTTAAAGGCGGCCGCCGCCGTTACCGGCTTTAAAGTTGGGAAAACACGTTTTGTTTTTCAAACAGAGTGGAACCGCGCGGTAAAAGCGTCTCTGTCATGTTTACATGCAGAGACGCTTTTTTTATAGGCGGAAAAACAGACTGGAGCGGGGAGAGAATGGGGGGAAGCATGTGTTTTTTAAAATGCTAAAAGAAGACATAGATACAGTGTTCGATCAAGATCCGGCAGCAAGAAGCTATTTTGAAGTTGTTTTAACTTATTCTGGTTTACATGCTATATGGGCGCATCGGATTGCACATGCTTTATATAAACGGAGATTTTTCTTCCTTGCGCGCCTGATATCACAGATTGCCCGTTTCTTTACCGGAATTGAAATCCATCCCGGCGCGACCATCGGGAGAAGGTTTTTCATTGATCACGGTATGGGGGTCGTCATAGGGGAAACATGTGAAATCGGCAATAACGTGACGGTATTCCAAGGTGTCACTCTCGGGGGAACGGGAAAAGAAAAGGGAAAGCGGCATCCGACCATTAAAGATGATGCTTTAATTGCAACGGGGGCGAAGGTGCTCGGCTCTATAACAGTCGGGCAAGGCTCTAAAGTAGGGGCCGGCTCCGTTGTGCTGCGTGATGTTCCCGACTTTTCAACCGTTGTCGGCATACCTGGAAAAGTCGTCATTCAGAACGGAAGAAAGATCAAACGCGATCTCAATCACCAAGACTTGCCCGATCCGGTTGCTGACCGGTTAAGAGCATTGGAGCAGCAGATTTTTGAGCTGCAGGCTGAACTGGAAGATAAAAAAGAAAGGATCAACCAAAAATGACCATTACACTTTATAATACATTGACACGGAAAAAGGAAACATTCGTTCCTCTTGAGGAAGGAAAAGTAAAAATGTACGTGTGCGGACCCACTGTATACAACTATATTCATATCGGAAACGCCCGTCCGGCGATTGTGTATGATACCGTACGCAACTATTTGGAGTATAAGGGATACGATGTTCAATACGTATCGAATTTCACAGATGTTGATGACAAATTGATTAAGGCGGCTAATGAGCTCGGCGAGGACGTTCCGACCGTTTCTGAGCGGTTTATTAAAGCTTATTTTGAAGATGTGGGCGCCCTCGGATGCCGGAAAGCGGATCTTCACCCTCGAGTCATGGAGAACATGGACGCCATTATTGAATTTGTCAGCGAGCTGATTAAAAAAGGCTACGCTTATGAATCGGAAGGCGACGTCTATTTCAAAACAAGAGCCTTCGAAGGCTACGGCAAGCTTTCACAGCAATCAATTGATGAACTCAGATCGGGCGCTCGTATCCGTGTCGGTGAGAAGAAAGAGGATGCGCTGGACTTTGCTCTTTGGAAAGCCGCCAAAGACGGAGAAATTTCATGGGATAGCCCTTGGGGAAAAGGCCGCCCGGGCTGGCACATTGAATGCTCCGCAATGGTGAAAAAATATTTGGGTGACGAAATCGATATTCATGCCGGCGGTCAGGACCTGACATTCCCGCACCATGAGAACGAAATCGCCCAATCTGAAGCATTAACAGGCAAGACATTCGCAAAATACTGGCTTCACAACGGTTACATCAATATAGATAATGAAAAAATGTCAAAATCGCTCGGCAACTTTGTTTTGGTGCACGATATCATTAAGCAGTATGACCCGCAGCTTTTGAGATTTTTCATGCTGTCCGTTCATTACCGCCACCCGATCAACTATTCGGAAGAGCTGCTTGAGAAAACAAAAAACGCGTTTAACCGCCTGAAGACGGCCTACAGTAATTTAAACCATCGTTTGATTAGCAGCACGAATCTGACTGACAATGATGATGAATGGCTCGCTAAAATAGAAGAGCACCGCGCTGCATTTGAAGAAGCGATGGATGATGATTTTAATACGGCGAATGCGATTTCCGTTTGGTTTGATTTGGCGAAGCTTGCCAACTACTACATGCAGGAGGACAATACGGCGGATCACGTCATTAAAGCCTTTATCAGCATGTTTGACCGAATCGGATCCGTTCTCGGACTTACGCTCGGCGAAGAAGAGCTTGTCGATGAAGAGATTGAAGAATTGATCGAGAAGAGAAATGAAGCCCGCCGCAATCGCGATTTTGCTTTGTCAGACCAAATTCGCGATCAGCTGAAAAGCATGAATATCATTCTTGAAGATACGGCTCAGGGAACTCGCTGGAAGCGGGGAGAGTAAGCGGATGCTTCAATTTGAACAAATCAAAGATTCAAAGCAGTTAAACGGTCTTGCGCTCGCTTATATGGGTGATGCCATTTTTGAAATATATGTCCGGCATCACCTGCTTAAGCAGGGCCATACGAAACCGAATGACCTTCATAAGAAGGCGAGCCGGATCGTATCGGCAAAATCACAGGCAGACATTCTGTTCCGCCTTCAGGAAGAATCCTTTTTCACGGAGGAAGAGGAAGCCGTGGTGAGAAGGGGAAGAAACGCGAAATCAGGGACGACGCCTAAAAACACAGATGTACAGACGTACCGCCATAGTACAGCTTTTGAGGCTTTGCTCGGATATCTTTTTCTTGAGAAAAGAGAAGAAAGACTGAATCAGCTGATTACAGAAGCTATACAAGTCGGGACGTCAGGGAGGAAAACAAATGAGTCAGCAACATGATTACGTCATAGGAAAAAACGCGGTAATTGAGACGTTAAAGTCGGATCGCAAACTCTATAAGTTATGGATGGCGGAAAACACAGTAAAAGGACAGGCGCAGCAAGTTATGGAGCTTGCTAAAAAGCGCGGCGTCACCATTCAATTTGTGCCGAGAAAAAAACTCGATCAGATGGTGGAGGGGCAGCATCAGGGAGTTGTCGCTCAGGTGGCGGCATATGAATATGCACAATTAGACGAATTATATAAAAGAGCGGAACAGAGAAACGAACAGCCTTTCTTTCTCATATTGGACGAGCTGGAAGACCCTCATAATCTCGGTTCCATCATGAGAACGGCTGACGCTGTCGGCGCGCACGGCATCGTGATTCCGAAACGCAGAGCGGTCGGACTGACTTCGACGGTCGCAAAAGCATCGACCGGTGCCATTGAACATATTCCCGTCGTGAAGGTGACCAATCTTGCCCGGACACTTGATGAAATGAAGGAGCGGGGCATTTGGGTCGTGGGAACGGATGCATCCGCCCGGGAAGACTACCGCTCTATGGACGGCAACATGCCTTTGGCGCTCGTTATCGGAAGCGAAGGCAAAGGAATGGGCCGTCTTGTGAAAGAGAAATGTGATTTTCTCATTAAACTTCCGATGGCCGGAAAAGTCACGTCTCTGAATGCATCGGTAGCGGCCGGCCTTCTGATGTATGAAGTCTACCGGAAACGCAATCCTTTAGGGGAATAAAGACAAATGGACATCCTATTAGTAGACGGATACAACATGATAGGAGCTTGGCCGCAGCTAAAGGATTTAAAAGCGAACAGTTTTGAAGAAGCGAGAGATGTGCTGATTCAGAAGATGGCGGAGTATCAGTCGTACACGGGAATTAAAGTCATTGTGGTGTTTGACGCACATCTGGTAAAAGGCATAGAGAAAAAACACACGAATCACAGAGTCGAAGTGATTTTCACACGGGAGAATGAAACGGCGGATGAGCGGATTGAGAAGCTTGCACAGGCGCTGAATAATATTGCGACACAGATTCATGTCGCAACCTCTGATTACACGGAGCAGTGGGCGATTTTCGGACAAGGGGCTCTACGTAAATCCGCCCGGGAGCTGCTGAGGGAAGTGGATGCGATAGAACGACGGATTCAAAGACGGGTTTCAAAGATCACTTCCGAAAAACCCCCGGGTAAAATCGAGCTGTCCGAAGAGGTTTTGAAAACGTTTGAAAAGTGGCGGCGCGGCGGCCTGGATTAGGTTGACGCTTTTTCGCCCATTAATGTATAATATTTCTATCTACGTGCGCCGGGGGGATCGCAGTGAATCTACAGAACAGCAAGGGAAAATTCAACAAAGTGCAGTTTTGCCAGTTGGAGGACGAGCAGGTCATTGAAAAGGTTCATGTTGGGGATAGTGATGCGTTAGATTACTTGATTACGAAGTACCGTAATTTTGTACGGGCGAAAGCCAGGTCTTATTTTTTAATAGGGGCCGACAGAGAAGATATTGTACAGGAAGGGATGATAGGCTTATATAAGTCTATCCGAGACTTTAGGGAGGACAAGCTTACTTCATTCAAAGCTTTTGCAGAATTATGCATTACCCGCCAGATTATTACCGCAATAAAGACAGCTACCCGTCAGAAACACATTCCTTTAAATTCTTATGTTTCTTTAGACAAGCCAATTTTTGATGAAGAATCAGACAGAACACTGCTTGATGTCATTTCAGGCGCAAAAACGTTAAACCCTGAAGAAATGATTATTAATCAGGAAGAATTCGATGATATTGAGATGAAAATGGGAGAACTGCTGAGCGATCTGGAGAGAAAGGTGCTTGTTTTGTACTTGGACGGAAGAAGTTACCAAGAAATTTCAGATGACTTAAACCGACACGTAAAATCAATTGATAATGCCCTGCAGCGCGTGAAGCGCAAGCTTGAGAAGTATTTAGAAATAAGAGAAATCAGCCTGTAGCGGGTTTCTATGTCATATTGACAGAATTTTTCTGACTGTGCTATTTTATTAAGATAAATGATGTCTATTTAGGAAAAGGTGTATCGACATGAGAAAAAAGATTACGCTGGCATGCAAAACATGCGGAAATCGTAATTATACGACAATGAAAAGCTCTGCATCAGCGGCTGAGCGGTTAGAAGTTAAGAAGTACTGCAGCACTTGCAATTCACATACAGCTCATTTAGAAACAAAATAGTGTTCGCTTTTTAAATTGTGGAGGTCTTTTACATGCGCATGATGAGTTTCTTTAAAGATGTTGGGAAAGAAATGAAAAAGGTTAGCTGGCCTAAAGGCAAAGAGTTAACGCGCTATACGATCACGGTGATTTCAACGGTTATCTTTTTTGTTATCTTTTTTGCCCTCCTTGATACAGGAATTTCTCAATTAATTCGTTTAATAGTTGAATAATGATCAGCAATACGTGCTATAATAGATCATAATATCGTTTGCCAAAACCCGTTCAGCGGGTTTTTTATTGTGTTGAAAAAAGGATTCATAGGCTCTGAGCCTATTTTTTGTTTTACACTTCATTTTTAAATGCGGGGAGGGAAGGACTGCAGAGTCCTGATAGAATGGAAAAGAATTGGTATGTTGTTCATACGTATTCCGGTTATGAAAACAAAGTAAAAGCGAACCTTGAAAAACGTGTGGAATCAATGGGAATGCAGGATAAAATTTTCCGCGTGGTCGTTCCTGAAGAAGAAGAGACTGATATTAAGAACGGCAAGAAAAAAGTAGTCAAAAAGAAAGTGTTCCCGGGTTATGTGCTTGTTGAAATCGTCATGACTGATGATTCTTGGTATGTGGTCCGCAACACGCCGGGCGTTACCGGTTTCGTCGGATCAGCCGGTTCAGGCTCAAAGCCGACTCCGCTTCTTCCTGGCGAAGCGGAAACCATTTTAAAACGGATGGGCATGGATGAACGGAAAACCGACATTGATTTTGAATTGAATGAGACAGTCAAAGTCATAGACGGGCCTTTCGCCAACTTTACAGGATCAATTGAAGAGATTGATTATGATAAGAGCAAAGTGAAGGTATTCGTTAACATGTTCGGCCGTGAAACGCCGGTTGAACTGGAATTTACCCAGATCGACAAATTGTAATGTGAAAAAACTTGAAATTGCTATATATTAATGATAATATAGCAAAGGTACGTCTTGGACTAATCCAAGGCAGCTAGCTTGATATTTCGTCATTCATATAAAGAATGAAACCTTGAGTGGGAGGGTTTACCCTATTACCACATCACGGACTTAAGGAGGTGTGTCTCGTGGCTAAAAAAGTAGTAAAAGTTGTAAAATTGCAAATTCCTGCTGGAAAAGCTAACCCAGCGCCGCCAGTTGGACCTGCACTAGGTCAAGCCGGTGTAAATATCATGGGATTCTGTAAGGAGTTTAACGCTCGTACAGCTGACCAAGCTGGTTTAATCATTCCTGTTGAAATTTCGGTTTACGAAGACCGTTCATTTACATTTATTACAAAAACTCCGCCTGCTGCAGTATTGCTTAAAAAAGCAGCTGGAATTGAGTCTGGTTCTGGTGAACCAAACCGTAATAAAGTGGCAACCGTTAAGCGCGATAAGGTTCGCGAAATCGCTGAAACGAAAATGCCTGACTTAAACGCAGCAGACGTTGAAGCGGCAATGCGCATGGTTGAAGGTACTGCCCGCAGTATGGGTATCGTTATCGAGGATTAATTTGTTTCTTGTCGGGTTGCGAGTTTTCACAAGTTCGCAACCCTTATTCGTGGGAGGTTATTCCGCTATAACCACATAAGGAGGAAATTTTAAAATGGCTAAAAAAGGTAAAAAGTACGTTGAAGCTGCGAAGCTTGTAGACCGTGCAAAGGCTTACGACGTCGCTGAAGCAGTGGCGCTTACTAAAAAAACAAACACAGCTAAATTCGACGCTACAGTTGAAGTTGCTTTTCGTTTAGGGGTTGACACTCGTAAAAACGATCAGCAAATCCGCGGAGCAGTCGTGCTTCCAAACGGAACTGGTAAAACTCAGCGCGTTCTCGTTTTCGCAAAAGGCGAAAAAGCGAAAGAAGCTGAAGCTGCTGGTGCAGATTTCGTTGGCGATACTGACTACATCAACAAAATTCAACAAGGCTGGTTCGATTTCGATGTAATCGTAGCTACACCTGACATGATGGGTGAGGTTGGTAAAATCGGTCGTGTACTTGGACCAAAAGGTTTAATGCCAAACCCTAAAACTGGTACAGTTACTTTCGAAGTTGAAAAAGCAATCGGCGAAATCAAAGCTGGTAAAGTTGAATACCGTGCTGATAAAGCTGGCAACATCCATGTTCCTATCGGTAAAGTTTCTTTCGAGGATGAAAAACTTGTTGAGAACTTCACAACAATGTACGATACAATCCTGAAAGCTAAACCTGCTGCAGCTAAAGGCGTTTACGTGAAAAACGTTGCTGTAACATCTACTATGGGACCTGGTGTCAAAGTAGACGCTTCAACTTTCAACGTAAAATAATATTTGACTTTAGATCAGCATTCTGATATGATTCAAAATGTTGTAAAATATAATATGTCATTTATACCGTAGACAGCAGGGGCCGCTGAGGCTTAATATCCTGCCGAGGTGTATATATATCACAGCTATTACGTTACGTATGCTTGTATATACAGCCTCCATGTCCACATGGAGGCTTTTTATATGAAATCGTCGTCACAGTCGTGATCACCTAGCGGTATAAGTGTTACACAAAATCTACAGGAGGTGTAACCATGAGCAGCGCAATTGATACAAAAAAAGTTGTTGTTGAAGAGATTGCTTCTAAACTGAAAGAAAGCAAATCAACGATCATCGTTGACTATCGCGGACTTAACGTTTCTGAAGTAACTGAACTCCGTAAACAGCTTCGCGAAGCTAACGTAGAGTTCAAAGTGTACAAAAACACAATGACTCGCCGTGCGGTTGAACAAGCTGAACTTGATGGTTTGAATGATGTCTTAACTGGACCGAATGCGATCGCATTCAGTACTGAAGATGTTGTCGCTCCGGCGAAAGTTCTTAACGAGTTCGCGAAAAACCACGAAGCTCTGGAAATCAAAGCGGGCGTTATCGAAGGTAAAGTATCTTCTGTTGAAGAAGTGAAAGCTCTTGCTGAACTTCCTTCACGCGATGGCTTACTTTCTATGTTGCTTAGCGTACTTCAAGCTCCAGTTCGCAACCTTGCACTTGCAGCTAAAGCAGTTGCAGATCAAAAGGAAGAACAAGGCGCTTAATCTGATTTTACCCTAAAATAAAACAAATGGAGGAATTTCAAATGGCTTTAAATATCGAAGAAATCATTGCTTCCGTTAAAGAAGCAACTGTACTTGAATTGAACGACCTAGTAAAAGCAATCGAAGAAGAATTTGGCGTAACTGCTGCTGCTCCTGTAGCTGTAGCTGGCGGAGCTGCTGCTGGCGGAGCTGCTGAAGAGCAAAGCGAATTCGACCTTATCCTTGCTGGTGCAGGTTCTCAGAAAATCAAAGTTATCAAAGTTGTTCGTGAAATCACTGGTCTTGGCTTGAAAGAAGCTAAAGAACTTGTTGACAACACTCCAAAACCACTTAAAGAAGGTATTGCGAAAGAAGAAGCTGAAGAGCTTAAAGCTAAACTTGAAGAAGTTGGCGCTTCTGTAGAAGTTAAGTAATCTTCACTTGCCTGTAGGGGAAGCTCGCTTTTATGAGGCGGGCTTTTTCTTTGCTTTTCTTTAAGCGCCATTAAAAAAGGAGGTTCTAATAATGAGTGAACACTATTATTCAGAAAAACCTTCAGTCAAAAGCGATAAACAGACATGGTCATTTACACTGCGGAACAGATCTTATACATTCACAAGTGACAGCGGCGTTTTCTCAAAAAAGGAAGTTGATTTCGGTTCGCGAGTCTTAATTGAAGCGTTTGAAGAGCCTGAGGTTGATGGTGACTTCCTGGATGCAGGCTGCGGCTACGGCCCGATCGGTCTGTCGCTCGCCGGTGAATTTACAGACCGGACCGTGCACATGATTGACGTGAATGAAAGAGCCGTAGAGCTGTCAAATGAAAATGCAGAAAAAAACGGAATAAAAAACGTTCGGATTTATCAGAGTGATTTATTTTCAAATATTGATTCTGCTCAAACATTTGCTTCTATTTTTACAAACCCCCCAATCCGCGCCGGAAAAAAAGTTGTCCATGCCATTTTTGAAAAAAGCGCTGAGCATTTAAGGGCTTCAGGTGAGTTGTGGATCGTTATACAGAAAAAACAGGGCGGGCCTTCTGCCATTGAAAAACTGAAGGAGCTTTTTGACGAAGTTTCCGTCGTTCAAAAAAAGAAAGGCTATTATATCATAAAAGCAAAAAAAGTTTGACTTGAATTTTCAGCTATGTTAATATTGTAAAATGCCAATGTATATATTTTGCATGATATGCTGAATAATCATAGTGCATGTATAAATTATACAAACATGGAAATGCTAATAAAATCGGTATTTGTTTTTGGATGTGGTTTTCTTAATTAGAAACCCTTTTTTCTTTTGTCTTGTAAAAGTATTTCTTCATCGTAAGGAATGCTTATTACACATATAATACGCATGATTTGAGGGGTGAATCAGTTGACAGGTCAACTAGTTCAGTATGGACGACACCGCCAGCGCAGAAGCTATGCTCGCATTAGCGAAGTGTTAGAATTACCAAATCTCATTGAAATTCAAACCTCTTCTTATCAGTGGTTTCTTGATGAGGGTCTTAGAGAGATGTTTCAAGACATATCACCAATTGAGGATTTCACTGGTAACCTCTCTCTTGAGTTCATTGACTACAGTTTAGGAGATCCTAAGTATCCCGTTGAAGAGTCAAAAGAACGTGATGTGACTTACTCAGCTCCGCTAAGAGTGAAGGTTCGTTTAATTAACAAAGAAACTGGAGAGGTAAAAGACCAGGATGTCTTCATGGGTGATTTCCCTATTATGACAGATACCGGTACTTTTATCATCAACGGTGCAGAACGTGTTATCGTATCTCAGCTTGTTCGGTCTCCAAGTGTATATTTCAGTGGTAAAGTAGACAAAAACGGTAAGAAAGGTTTTACCGCGACTGTCATTCCAAACCGTGGCGCATGGTTAGAATACGAAACTGATGCGAAAGATGTTGTGTATGTCCGCATTGATCGCACACGTAAGTTGCCGGTTACGGTTCTTTTGCGTGCTCTCGGCTTCGGTTCCGATCAAGAGATTCTCGATCTCATTGGTGAGAACGAATATCTCCGCAATACACTGGATAAGGACAACACTGAAAACAGTGACAAAGCGCTTCTTGAAATCTATGAGCGCCTTCGTCCGGGAGAGCCGCCTACAGTAGAAAACGCAAAAAGTTTGCTGGATTCCCGTTTCTTTGATCCTAAGCGATACGACCTTGCGAATGTAGGACGCTATAAAATTAATAAAAAGCTTCATATCAAGAACCGTCTGTTTAACCAGCGCCTTGCAGAAACACTGGTGGATCCTGAAACAGGTGAAATCCTCGCTGAAAAAGGGCAGATTCTTGACAGAAGAACACTTGATAAAGTACTGCCATACTTAGAAAATGGAATCGGCTTCAGAAAACTTTATCCTAACGGCGGCGTTGTCGAGGATGAAGTGATGCTTCAATCCATTAAAATCTATGCTCCTACTGATGCAGAAGGAGAGCAGACGATCAATGTGATCGGCAATGCTTACATTGAAGAGGCGATTAAAAACATTACGCCTGCTGATATTATTTCTTCTATCAGCTACTTCTTCAATCTCCTGCACGGAGTGGGCGACACTGACGATATCGACCATCTCGGAAACCGCCGCCTGCGTTCTGTAGGTGAGCTCCTGCAAAACCAATTCCGTATCGGTTTAAGCCGGATGGAACGTGTCGTACGTGAAAGAATGTCTATTCAAGACACAAATACAATCACGCCGCAGCAGCTGATTAACATCAGACCTGTTATTGCGTCTATTAAAGAGTTCTTCGGAAGCTCACAGCTTTCTCAATTCATGGACCAGACGAACCCGCTTGCTGAATTGACGCACAAACGCCGTCTGTCAGCTCTCGGACCGGGCGGTTTGACGCGTGAGCGTGCAGGTATGGAAGTACGTGACGTTCACTACTCTCACTATGGCCGTATGTGTCCGATCGAAACGCCTGAGGGCCCGAACATCGGTTTGATCAACTCATTGTCATCATTTGCGAAAGTAAACCGCTTTGGTTTCATTGAGACGCCATACCGCCGCGTTGATCCTGAAACAGGAAAAGTAACGCCTAGAATCGACTACTTGACTGCTGATGAAGAGGATAACTATGTCGTAGCCCAAGCGAACGCTAAGCTGAGCGATGACGGTTCATTCTTGGATGACAGCATTGTAGCCCGTTTCAGAGGGGAAAACACCGTTGTAGCCCGCAACCGCGTGGATTACATGGACGTATCTCCTAAACAGGTTGTATCTGCTGCGACAGCATGTATTCCGTTCTTGGAAAACGATGACTCGAACCGTGCCCTTATGGGAGCGAACATGCAGCGTCAGGCTGTGCCTTTGATGCAGCCGGAAGCTCCGATCGTCGGAACGGGTATGGAATACGTATCCGGTAAAGACTCCGGTGCAGCCGTTATTTGTAAACACCCTGGTATCGTTGAACGGGTGGAAGCGAAAAACGTATGGGTGCGCCGCTATGAAGAAATTGACGGCCAAAAAGTAAAAGGCAACCTGGATAAGTACAGCTTGCTGAAATTTGTCCGCTCCAACCAAGGTACGTGCTACAACCAGCGTCCGATCGTCAGTGTCGGCGATGAAGTAGTAAAAGGAGAAATCCTTGCTGACGGCCCTTCAATGGAGCTTGGTGAACTTGCTCTCGGCCGCAACGTAATGGTCGGCTTCATGACATGGGATGGCTACAACTATGAGGATGCCATCATCATGAGTGAACGCCTTGTGAAAGATGATGTATACACATCAATTCACATTGAAGAATATGAATCAGAAGCACGTGATACAAAGCTTGGACCGGAAGAGATCACCCGCGATATTCCAAACGTAGGGGAAGACGCGCTTCGCAACCTTGATGACCGCGGAATTATCCGTATCGGCGCGGAAGTCAACGACGGAGACCTTCTCGTGGGTAAAGTAACGCCTAAAGGTGTAACTGAGCTTACGGCTGAAGAACGCCTTCTGCACGCAATCTTTGGAGAAAAAGCGCGTGAAGTCCGTGATACTTCCCTCCGTGTGCCTCATGGCGGCGGCGGAATTATCCACGACGTAAAAGTCTTCAACCGTGAAGACGGAGACGAACTTCCTCCGGGAGTGAACCAGCTTGTACGCGTATATATCGTTCAGAAACGTAAGATTTCTGAAGGTGATAAAATGGCCGGACGTCACGGAAACAAAGGGGTTATCTCGAAGATTCTTCCTGAAGAAGATATGCCTTACCTTCCTGACGGCACGCCGATCGATATCATGCTTAACCCGCTGGGTGTACCATCACGTATGAATATCGGTCAGGTATTAGAACTTCACATGGGTATGGCTGCCCGCTACCTCGGCATTCACATCGCGTCACCTGTATTTGACGGCGCGCGTGAAGAAGATGTGTGGGAAACACTTGAAGAAGCAGGCATGTCAAGAGACGCTAAAACAGTCCTTTATGACGGCCGTACAGGAGAACCGTTCGACAACCGTGTATCTGTCGGAATCATGTACATGATCAAACTGGCACACATGGTTGATGATAAACTTCATGCCCGTTCTACAGGTCCTTACTCACTTGTTACGCAGCAGCCTCTCGGCGGTAAAGCCCAATTCGGCGGACAGCGTTTCGGTGAGATGGAGGTTTGGGCGCTTGAAGCTTACGGCGCAGCTTACACGCTTCAAGAAATCCTGACTGTGAAGTCCGATGACGTGGTCGGACGTGTGAAAACATATGAAGCCATCGTCAAAGGCGACAATGTTCCAGAGCCTGGTGTTCCGGAATCATTCAAAGTATTGATCAAAGAGCTTCAAAGCTTAGGTATGGACGTGAAAATCCTTTCAGGCGATGAAGAAGAAATAGAAATGAGAGATCTAGAAGACGAGGAAGATGCGAAACAAGCTGACGGCCTTGCATTATCAGGTGATGAAGCGCCGGAAGAAACAGCATCTCCAGACGTTGAACGTGACGCAGTAACGAAAGAATAGTCTGTGATTGATAAAGGCAAGTGACATCGGTTAATCCGAAGATAAAAAGGGAGGTAGGCCCCTTGCTAGATGTGAACAATTTTGAGTATATGAACATCGGTCTTGCTTCACCGGATAAAATCCGTTCATGGTCTTTTGGTGAAGTGAAAAAGCCTGAAACGATAAACTATCGTACATTGAAACCTGAAAAGGACGGCCTGTTCTGCGAACGCATTTTCGGACCGACTAAGGACTGGGAATGTCATTGCGGCAAGTACAAGCGGGTTCGTTATAAAGGCGTAGTTTGTGACCGTTGCGGAGTTGAAGTAACGCGGGCTAAAGTCCGTCGTGAGAGAATGGGGCATATTGAACTGGCTGCCCCGGTTTCTCACATTTGGTATTTCAAAGGTATTCCGAGCCGTATGGGTCTTGTATTGGATATGTCACCGCGTGCGCTGGAAGAAGTCATCTACTTTGCTTCTTACGTCGTAACTGACCCGGCCAATACACCGCTCGAAAAGAAACAGCTTTTATCCGAAAAGGAATACCGTGCGTATCTGGATAAGTACGGAAACAAATTCCAAGCCTCTATGGGTGCGGAAGCCATTAATAAACTTCTGCAGGACATCGACCTTGTCAAAGAAGTTGATATGTTAAAAGAAGAGCTGAAAACTTCTCAAGGCCAGCGCCGCACACGTGCGATCAAACGCCTTGAAGTGCTTGAAGCCTTCCGTAATTCAGGAAACAAGCCGTCTTGGATGATTCTCGACGTGCTTCCGGTTATTCCGCCTGAATTAAGACCGATGGTTCAGCTTGACGGCGGACGTTTCGCAACGTCTGACCTGAATGACCTTTACCGTCGTGTCATCAACCGTAACAACCGTTTGAAACGCCTTTTGGACCTTGGTGCGCCAAGCATCATCGTTCAGAACGAAAAACGTATGCTTCAAGAGGCTGTCGATGCTTTAATTGACAACGGCCGCCGCGGACGTCCTGTAACAGGTCCTGGTAACAGACCGTTAAAATCTCTTTCTCACATGCTGAAAGGGAAACAAGGACGTTTCCGTCAGAACCTTCTTGGTAAACGTGTAGACTACTCAGGACGTTCCGTTATCGTCGTAGGTCCGCATCTGAAAATGTATCAGTGCGGATTGCCGAAGGAAATGGCGCTTGAGCTCTTCAAGCCATTCGTTATGAAAGAGCTTGTTGAAAAAGGTCTCGCTCACAACATCAAGAGCGCAAAACGCAAAATCGAACGCGTGCAGCCAGAAGTATGGGATGTACTTGAATCTGTCATTAAGGAGCATCCGGTCTTACTGAACCGTGCCCCTACGCTTCACAGATTAGGTATCCAGGCTTTCGAACCTACGCTTGTTGAAGGACGCGCCATCCGTCTTCACCCGTTAGTATGTACAGCTTATAACGCTGACTTTGACGGTGACCAAATGGCGGTTCACGTACCTTTATCAGCTGAGGCTCAAGCTGAGGCCCGCATTCTGATGCTTGCGGCCCAAAACATCTTGAACCCTAAAGATGGTAAACCGGTTGTTACGCCGTCTCAGGATATGGTATTAGGAAACTACTACCTGACACTTGAGCGCGCCGGAGCAGTCGGCGAGGGTATGGTCTTCAAAAATACGGATGAAGCGCTTCTTGCTTATCAAAACGGTTATGTTCACCTTCATACGAGAGTAGCTGTTGCAGCGAACTCCCTGAAGAATGTGACATTTACGGATGAGCAGCGTTCAAAACTGTTAATTACAACAGTCGGTAAGTTGGTCTTCAATGAAATTCTTCCTGAGTCATTCCCTTACATGAATGAACCTACGAAGAGCAACATTGAAGAGAAAACGCCTGACCGTTTCTTCTTAGATAAAGGTGCAGACGTAAAAGCTGTGATTGCAGACCAGCCGATCAACGCACCGTTTAAAAAAGGTATTTTGGGTAAAATCATCGCGGAAATCTTTAAACGATTCCATATCACGGAAACGTCTAAGATGCTTGACCGTATGAAAAACCTCGGTTTCAGATATTCAACGAAAGCCGGTATCACGGTAGGGGTTTCTGATATCGTCGTTCTCGATGATAAGCAGGAAATCCTCGAAGAAGCACAAAGCAAAGTTGATAATGTCTTGAAACAGTTCAGACGCGGTTTAATCACCGAAGAAGAACGATATGAAAGAGTCATTTCAATTTGGAGTTCAGCGAAAGATGTTATCCAAGGCAAACTGATGAAATCATTAGACGAAGTCAACCCGATCTACATGATGAGTGACTCAGGAGCCCGTGGTAACGCATCTAACTTTACGCAGCTTGCGGGTATGCGCGGTCTGATGGCCAACCCGGCTGGACGAATCATTGAATTGCCTATCAAATCAAGTTTCCGTGAAGGTCTGACGGTATTGGAGTACTTTATCTCCACTCACGGTGCGCGTAAAGGTCTTGCCGATACCGCCCTGAAAACAGCTGACTCAGGTT
Organism: Bacillus sp. CIS52; assembly: GCF_053545315.1. Lineage (NCBI taxonomy): Bacteria > Bacillati > Bacillota > Bacilli > Caryophanales > Bacillaceae > Bacillus > Bacillus sp. CIS52. The sequence continues at coordinate 33,157 of NZ_JBIUFR010000007.1, read as the reverse complement.
ACCTTACACGCCGTCTTGTTGATGTTGCGCAGGATGTTATCATTCGTGAAACAGATTGCGGAACTGACCGCGGTATTCTTGCAAAACCGCTTAAAGAAGGTACGGAAATCATCGAGCGTCTGGAAGAGCGTCTGATCGGACGTTTCGCCAGAAAACAGATCAAACATCCTGAAACGGGTGCTGTGCTCATTAACGAAAACGAATTGATCGATGAAGATAAAGCGCTGGAAATCGTTGAAGCCGGAATCGAAGAAGTGTGGATCCGTTCTGCGTTCACATGTAACACTCCTCATGGTGTATGTAAACGATGCTACGGACGAAACCTTGCAACCGGAACTGATGTTGAAGTCGGCGAAGCAGTAGGTATTATCGCTGCCCAATCTATCGGTGAGCCTGGAACACAGTTAACAATGCGTACGTTCCACACAGGCGGGGTTGCCGGAGACGATATCACACAAGGTCTTCCGCGTATCCAAGAGCTTTTCGAAGCGCGTAATCCTAAAGGTCAAGCGACGATTTCTGAGATTGACGGTACAATTGCCGAAATCAATGAAGTCCGCGACAAACAGCAGGAAATTGTTGTTCAAGGCGCTGTTGAGACACGTTCATACACAGCACCTTACAACTCACGTCTGAAAGTGGCTGAGGGTGATCAGATTACTCGCGGTCAAGTGCTGACAGAAGGTTCTATCGATCCGAAAGAACTTCTTAAAGTCACTGACCTGACAACGGTTCAAGAATATCTTCTGCACGAGGTTCAGAAGGTTTACCGTATGCAGGGGGTTGAAATCGGCGATAAACACGTAGAAGTAATGGTTCGCCAGATGCTTCGCAAAGTCCGTGTGATCGATGCCGGAGATACTGATGTTCTTCCTGGCACATTGCTTGATATTCACCAATTCACAGAAGCGAACAAAAAAGTGCTGCTTGAAGGCAACCGGCCTGCTACAGGGCGTCCTGTCCTTCTCGGTATCACGAAAGCTTCACTCGAGACAGATTCATTCTTGTCTGCCGCATCATTCCAAGAAACAACACGCGTTCTTACGGATGCTGCGATTAAAGGCAAGCGCGATGAGCTTCTCGGCCTGAAAGAAAATGTTATCATCGGTAAACTGGTTCCGGCCGGTACCGGTATGATGAATTACAGAAAAGTAAAACCTGTTTCAAACGTTCAGCCTTCGGAAGATATGGTTCCGGCTGAATAATAGAAACTGCTGCAGGAAAGGCTGTTTCGACAGCTTTTCCTCAGTATTACAATTATTCTGGCGGCGGACTGCACTAAAAAATGTCATACGATGTTGACATCCGTTCCGCGGAGTGATAATATAACCAAGGTGCTCGAAATAAAACCTGTTACTTTGGAGGATATGTTTATGTCTTATGATAAAGTATCACAGGCCAAATCAATTATTATTGGTACGAAGCAAACAGTGAAAGCTCTGAAACGAGGTTCAGTAAAGGAAGTCGTCGTGGCAAAAGACGCGGATACAGTTCTTACGGCTAGCGTTATCCAGCTTGCAAAGAACCGGGACATCGACGTCTGTATGGTAAATTCCATGAAAAAGCTCGGCAAAGCCTGCGGAATTGAAGTGGGAGCAGCAGCTGTTGCCATTATGTTATAGCGTACTTTTTGTTTTTATATAAGATTTCAATCTTGTGTAAAGACATTGTTTTTTGCCTAATGATGAACCACCTGGGTATGTGGGTTATAAAACGTAATGAAGGGAGGAACACAACATGCCTACAATTAATCAGCTAATTCGCAAGGGACGCGTGAGCAAAGTTGAAAACTCTAAGTCACCTGCACTAAACAAAGGATACAACAGCTTTAAAAAAGAGCACACTAACGTATCTTCTCCACAAAAACGCGGGGTATGTACTCGTGTGGGTACAATGACACCGAAAAAACCGAACTCAGCACTTCGTAAATATGCTCGTGTTCGTTTGACTAACGGAATCGAGGTTACTGCCTACATTCCTGGTATCGGTCACAACCTGCAAGAGCACAGCGTTGTACTGATCCGCGGCGGACGTGTAAAAGACTTACCGGGGGTACGCTACCACATCGTTCGTGGTGCGCTTGATACTGCCGGAGTTGAAAACCGTGCGCAAGGCCGTTCTAAGTACGGTACGAAACGCCCTAAAGCAAAGTAATTAAATAAATCATTAAAACTATGAAGGGAGGATATTCAGATGCCACGTAAAGGTCCTGTAGCAAAAAGAGATGTTTTACCTGATCCGCTTTACAACTCTAAGCTGGTATCCCGCCTGATCAACAAAATGATGATCGACGGTAAAAAAGGTAAATCTCAAACAATCCTATACAAGTCATTCGATATCATTAAAGAACGCACTGGCAATGATGCAATGGAGGTTTTCGAACAAGCATTGAAAAACATCATGCCTGTACTTGAAGTAAAAGCACGCCGTGTAGGTGGAGCTAACTACCAAGTGCCTGTAGAAGTTCGTCCAGAACGCCGTACAACTCTTGGTCTTCGCTGGTTGGTTAACTATGCGCGTCTTCGCGGAGAAAAAACAATGGAAGAGCGCCTGGCTAACGAAATTCTTGATGCAGCTAACAACACTGGTGCTGCCGTTAAGAAACGTGAAGACACTCACAAGATGGCAGAAGCGAACAAAGCATTTGCTCACTACCGCTGGTAGGATTCATATAATCAAAATAATAATTCCCTAATAAGGAAGGAGAAATTACCCAATGGCAAGAGAGTTCTCCTTAGAAAAAACTCGTAATATCGGGATCATGGCTCACATCGATGCCGGTAAAACGACGACTACAGAACGGATCTTGTTCTACACAGGCCGTATCCACAAAATTGGCGAAACTCACGAAGGTGCTTCGCAAATGGACTGGATGGAGCAGGAACAAGAACGCGGTATCACAATCACTTCTGCAGCAACAACTGCACAGTGGAAAGGTTACCGTGTAAACATCATCGATACACCGGGACACGTGGACTTCACAGTTGAAGTTGAACGTTCACTCCGTGTACTTGATGGTGCGGTTGCTGTACTTGATGCTCAATCAGGTGTTGAGCCTCAGACAGAAACTGTATGGCGCCAAGCAACAACTTACGGAGTGCCGCGTGTTGTATTTGTCAACAAAATGGACAAAATCGGCGCAGACTTCCTTTACTCTGTAGGAACTTTAAGAGACCGTCTTCAAGCTAACGCTCACGCAATTCAATTGCCGATCGGTGCTGAAGACAACTTCGAAGGTATCATCGACTTAGTAGAAAACGTTGCGTATTTCTACGAAGATGACCTTGGAACTCGTTCAGATGCGAAAGAAATCCCTGAAGAGTACAAAGAACAAGCTGAAGAGCTTCGCAACAGCCTGATTGAAGCTGTAGCTGAGCTTGATGAAGAGCTTATGGAAAAGTACCTTGAAGGTGAAGAAATCACTATCCCTGAACTGAAAGCTGCAATCCGTAAAGGTACACTGAATGTTGAATTCTACCCTGTACTTGTTGGTTCTGCTTTCAAAAACAAAGGTGTTCAGCTTGTACTTGATGCTGTTCTTGACTACCTTCCTGCGCCAACTGATGTTGCTGCAATCAAAGGTGTACGTCCTGATACAGATGAAGAGATCGTTCGTCATTCTTCTGATGAAGAGCCATTCTCTGCACTTGCATTTAAAGTTATGACTGACCCTTATGTCGGTAAGCTGACGTTCTTCCGCGTATATTCCGGTACACTTGATTCCGGTTCATATGTAAAGAACTCTACAAAAGGCAAGCGTGAGCGCGTAGGACGTATCCTTCAAATGCACGCTAACAGCCGTGAAGAGATCTCTACTGTTTACGCTGGAGACATCGCAGCTGCTGTAGGTCTAAAAGATACTTCTACTGGAGATACTCTTTGTGATGAGAAGGATCTTGTAATCCTTGAATCCATGGAATTCCCAGAGCCAGTTATCGACGTAGCGATTGAGCCTAAATCAAAAGCTGACCAAGATAAAATGGGTATCGCTTTAGCAAAACTTGCTGAAGAAGATCCTACATTCCGCACACAAACAAACCCTGAAACGGGTCAAACAATCATCTCTGGTATGGGTGAGCTTCACCTTGATATCATTGTTGATCGTATGAAGCGTGAGTTCAAAGTTGAAGCTAACGTTGGTGCTCCTCAAGTTGCGTACCGTGAGACATTCCGTAGCGGTGCAAAAGTTGAAGGTAAATTCGTACGTCAATCAGGCGGACGCGGTCAGTTCGGTCACGTTTGGATCGAATTTGAACCGAACGAAGAAGGCGCAGGCTTTGAATTCGAAAACGCAATCGTCGGTGGTGTTGTTCCTCGTGAATACATCCCAGCCGTACAAGCAGGTCTCGAAGACTCTCTTGAAAATGGTGTCCTAGCAGGATTCCCGCTAATCGACATCAAGGCGAAACTTTTTGATGGATCTTACCATGATGTTGACTCAAACGAAATGGCGTTTAAAGTCGCTGCTTCTATGGCATTGAAAAATGCAGTCAGCAAATGTAACCCAGTTCTTCTTGAACCAGTCATGAAAGTTGAAGTGGTTATTCCTGAAGAATACATGGGAGACATCATGGGCGATATTACTTCTCGCCGCGGACGCGTAGAAGGTATGGAAGCGCGCGGTAACGCTCAAGTTGTTCGTGCGATGGTACCTCTTGCTGAAATGTTCGGTTACGCTACTGCCCTTCGTTCTAACACGCAAGGTCGCGGTACGTTCACTATGTTCATGGATCACTACGAAGAAGTGCCGAAGAGCATTGCTGAAGAAATTATCAAAAAAAATAAAGGCGAATAATTGATTTTGCCACTTAACTCAAGTATAACTACTATTGTAAGATGAGAACGTGAAAGCTTGCTTTCACTTTCTATCACTCTATACATCACTAATTAAAAGCTCTTAAGGAGGATTTTAGAATGGCTAAAGAAAAATTCGACCGTTCCAAATCACATGCCAATATCGGTACAATTGGACACGTTGACCATGGTAAAACAACATTAACTGCTGCTATCTCAACAGTACTTCATAAGAAATCTGGTAAAGGTACAGCTATGGCGTACGATCAAATTGATGGTGCTCCAGAAGAACGTGAGCGCGGTATCACAATCTCTACTGCACACGTTGAGTACGAAACTGACACTCGTCACTATGCACACGTTGACTGCCCAGGACACGCTGACTATGTTAAAAACATGATCACTGGTGCTGCGCAAATGGACGGAGCTATCCTTGTAGTATCTGCTGCTGATGGCCCAATGCCACAAACTCGTGAGCACATCCTTCTTTCTAAAAACGTTGGTGTACCATACATCGTTGTATTCCTTAACAAATGCGACATGGTAGACGACGAAGAGCTTCTTGAGCTTGTTGAAATGGAAGTTCGCGATCTTCTTAGCGAATACGACTTCCCTGGTGACGATGTACCAGTTGTTAAAGGTTCTGCTCTTAAAGCTCTTGAAGGCGACGCTGAGTACGAAGAAAAAATTCTTGAACTTATGGCTGCAGTTGACGAGTACATCCCAACTCCAGAACGCGATACTGAAAAACCATTCATGATGCCAGTTGAGGACGTATTCTCAATCACTGGTCGTGGTACAGTTGCTACTGGCCGTGTAGAACGCGGACAAGTTAAAGTCGGTGACGAAGTTGAAATCATCGGTCTTCAAGAAGAAAACAGCAAAACAACTGTTACAGGTGTTGAAATGTTCCGTAAGCTTCTTGATTACGCTGAAGCTGGAGACAACATCGGTGCACTTCTTCGCGGTGTAGCTCGTGAAGACATCCAACGTGGGCAAGTACTTGCTAAACCAGGTACAATCACTCCACACAGCAAATTCAAAGCTGAAGTTTACGTTCTTTCTAAAGAAGAGGGTGGACGTCATACTCCATTCTTCTCTAACTACCGTCCTCAGTTCTACTTCCGTACAACTGACGTAACTGGTATCATCAATCTTCCAGAAGGCGTAGAAATGGTTATGCCTGGAGATAACACTGAAATGATCGTTGAACTTATCTCTACAATCGCTATCGAAGAAGGAACTCGTTTCTCTATTCGTGAAGGCGGACGTACAGTTGGTTCAGGCGTTGTTTCTACAATCACTGAGTAATCGACTCGTTCATACATGCGGGGTCCCTTATGGGGCCTCGTTTTTTTGTTTCCCGGCTGATTCAATGTATAATAGAGATTATACAAATTTTAGGAGCAGAGCGATGAATGATAACTTCAAGACAAACAAACGGATTTCAATGCTTCAGCAATTGCTGATTAACGACAGCGAACAGACCATTATGATTAATGGCGACGACAGGGATAATCCGCTGCTTCTGTTTTTGCACGGCGGCCCCGGCACCCCTCAAATCGGCTATGCGAGAAAGTACCAAAACAAGCTGGAAAAGCATTTCACTGTTGTGAACTGGGATCAGAGAGGGGCGGGACTCTCGTATTCAAAAGATATTCCGGAATCATCTATGACTTTGGATCAGCTGACGGCCGACACCATTCATTTGACCGAACGTTTATGTAAGCAATTCGGCAGGCAAAAAGTATATATCGCAGGCTACTCGTGGGGATCAGTTTTGGCGCTTCACGCTCTCCAAAAGAGATCTGATTTGTATTATGCGTATATCGGTATCAGTCAAGTGGTTAATATTCAAAAAGAGGAAGCAGAAGCTTACCGGCAGCTGACAGCATGGAGCAGGGAGCGTAAACACCGCCTGCTGCAAAAGACGCTGGATTTTATCGGTGTACCTCCATGGAACGGACAGCTGCAGCGGTCGCTGTTTCTGCTTTGTATCGAGATGAAGGGAGGAGGCTTCACCCACAATCCGATCGGCGCTCTAAAAGCAGGCGGACGAATGCTGTTTGGGGAACCGTACGGTGTGAGAGGGAGCTTTTTGGCTGCGCGGGGACAAATGTTCAGCCTGAAACATCTGTGGGAAGATCTCATTTTCTTTGATGCCGGGGAATCAGTTTCTTCTATTGAAATACCATGCTGTTTTATGTCAGGCAAATTCGATTTGACGGTTCCGGGAACGACATCTTACGAATATTATCAGATGGTTGAAGCGCCGTATAAAGAATGGCACTGGTTTGAAAACTCAGCCCATTCGCCTCACTTAGAGGAGCCTGAGCGCTTTGCCGAAGTTGTCAGCCGGTTCGCATCTTTCCATCTCTGAAAGAAAACAGGCATATCCTTGATTAATCAAGACATCACCTGTATAATAATCAAAGTGTGAAAACCACAAGGTTCTTCAAATAAACCTTGCAACATACGTCTATTTTCTGTATAATAGTGTATGTTGGTCTTTGACTGCGATGAAGTGAGAGGTTGCTGACACACCCGGCCGCTTTGCCATGGCAAGGTGATCAGGTTTTTCTCACGGAGAACTGTCTAACGTGATGTAGGCGAAAAGGAGGGAAAATAATGGCAAAACAAAAAATTCGTATTCGTTTAAAAGCATATGATCATAGAATCCTTGATCAATCTGCAGAGAAGATTGTTGAAACGGCAAAACGTTCTGGTGCCAGCGTATCTGGTCCGATTCCGTTGCCAACTGAAAAATCAGTTTACACAATCCTTCGTGCGGTGCACAAATACAAAGATTCTCGTGAGCAATTTGAAATGCGTACACATAAACGTTTAATCGACATTGTGAACCCAACACCACAAACTGTTGATGCTCTCATGCGATTAGACTTACCATCTGGTGTCGATATCGAAATCAAACTTTAATTCAAAAATATAGAATGATCTTAATAGGAGGTGTGACGAATGACCAAAGGAATCTTAGGAAGAAAAATTGGTATGACGCAAGTATTCGCAGAGAACGGTGATCTTATCCCGGTAACTGTTATTGAAGCAGCTCCAAACGTTGTTCTTCAAAAGAAAACAGCTGAAAACGATGGCTATGAAGCGATCCAGCTTGGTTTTGACGATAAGCGTGAAAAGCTTTCAAACAAACCGGAAAAAGGACACGTTGCAAAAGCGGAAACTGCTCCTAAGCGCTTCGTTAAAGAATTACGCGGCGTGGATATGGATGCGTATGAAATTGGTCAGGAAGTCAAGGTTGAAATTTTCTCTGCAGGAGAAATCGTAGATGTAACAGGAGTATCTAAAGGTAAAGGTTTCCAAGGTGCAATCAAGCGCCACGGACAATCTCGCGGACCTATGTCTCACGGTTCACGCTACCACCGCCGTCCTGGTTCAATGGGACCTGTAGATCCTAACCGTGTATTCAAAGGTAAACTATTACCTGGACGCATGGGCGGAGATCAAATCACTGTCCAAAACCTTGAAATCGTAAAAGTTGATGCTGAGCGCAATCTTCTTTTGATTAAAGGTAACGTACCTGGTGCGAGAAAAACTTTAATCACTGTAAAAAGTGCTGTTAAATCTAAATAAGTCTCTTAGGAAAGGAGGAAATTGATCATGCCAAAAGTAGCATTATACAACCAAAACGGTTCTACTGCTGGTGATATCGAATTAAACGCTTCTGTATTTGGAATTGAGCCAAATGAGAGCGTAGTATTCGACGCTATTCTTATGCAAAGAGCTTCCTTACGTCAAGGATCTCACAAAGTAAAAAATCGTTCTGAAGTACGCGGCGGAGGTCGCAAACCATGGCGTCAAAAAGGTACAGGTCGTGCCCGTCAAGGTTCAATCCGTTCACCGCAATGGCGCGGAGGTGGTGTCGTATTCGGCCCAACACCACGCAGCTATTCTTACAAATTACCTAAAAAAGTTCGCCGCTTGGCAATCAAATCAGTATTGTCTTCTAAAGTGAACGACAACAACATTATTGTTCTTGAAGATCTTACTCTTGATACGGTTAAAACAAAAGAAATGACAGCTATCCTTAAAGGATTGTCTGTTGAGAAAAAAGCTTTAATCGTAACTGCGGATGCAAACGAAGCAGTATCTCTTTCTGCACGCAACATCCCTGGAGTTACAGTTGTTCAAGCTAACGGAATCAACGTGTTAGACGTTGTCAACCACGAGAAGCTTCTGATTACAAAAGCTGCGGTTGAAAAAGTAGAGGAGGTGCTTGCATAATGAAAGATCCTCGTGATGTTCTTAAGCGCCCCGTCATTACTGAACGTTCTGCTGATTTAATGACTGAAAAGAAATATACTTTTGAAGTTGATGTAAGAGCTAATAAAACAGAAGTGAAAGATGCAGTTGAAAGTATCTTTGGAGTGAAAGTTGACAAAGTCAACATCATGAACTACAAAGGGAAATCAAAACGTGTCGGCCGCTATACTGGTATGACTAGCCGTCGCAGAAAAGCGATCGTAAAACTTACTGCAGACAGCAAAGAAATCGAAATTTTTGAAGCTTAATTATCTGTAAAAAGAAGGAGGGAAATTCAAAATGGCGATTAAAAAGTATAAACCGACCTCTAACGGACGTCGTGGCATGACAACTTCAGATTTTGCTGAAATCACGACTGACCAGCCGGAAAAATCCTTGCTTGCTCCCCTTCACAAAAAAGGCGGACGTAACAACCAAGGTAAATTGACTGTACGTCACCAAGGTGGCGGACACAAACGCCAATACCGTGTTATCGACTTCAAACGCGATAAAGATGGTATACCTGGACGCGTTGCTACAGTTGAATACGATCCAAACCGTTCAGCTAACATCGCACTAATCAACTATGTAGACGGAGAAAAACGTTACATTCTTGCACCAAAAGGAATTCAAGTAGGTACTGAAATCATGTCCGGCCCTGAAGCTGACATCAAAGTAGGTAACGCACTTCCACTTATCAACATCCCTGTTGGTACTGTTGTGCATAACATTGAATTAAAACCTGGCAAAGGCGGACAGCTTGTACGTTCAGCTGGTACATCTGCTCAGGTTCTTGGTAAAGAAGGCAAATACGTTCTTGTACGTCTTAACTCTGGTGAAGTTCGCATGATCCTTTCTGCTTGCCGTGCTTCTATCGGTCAAGTAGGTAACGAGCAGCACGAACTTATCAACGTTGGTAAAGCAGGACGCTCTCGCTGGAAAGGCATCCGCCCTACAGTCCGCGGTTCTGTAATGAACCCTAACGATCACCCGCACGGTGGTGGTGAAGGTCGCGCGCCAATCGGACGTAAATCACCAATGTCTCCTTGGGGCAAACCGACTCTTGGATTCAAGACACGTAAGAAAAAGAACAAATCTGATAAATTTATCGTACGTCGTCGTAAAAATAAATAACGGGGTTGTCTACGGTTCATTTCGGACCGTAGTGCAATCACGAAGGGAGGTTCCAAAATGGCTCGCAGCTTGAAAAAAGGACCATTTGTCGATGGACACTTGATGACAAAAATCGAGAAATTAAATGAAACGGACAAGAAACAAGTTGTAAAAACTTGGTCTCGCCGTTCAACTATTTTCCCACAATTTATCGGTCACACAATCGCAGTATATGACGGACGTAAACACGTGCCTGTATTCATTTCTGAAGACATGGTAGGCCACAAGTTGGGCGAATTCGCACCGACTCGTACTTACAAAGGCCACGCCAGTGACGATAAAAAAACAAGACGCTAAGAGAGGAGGCTTTTAAATGCAAGCTAAAGCTGTTGCAAGAACAGTCCGTATTGCTCCTCGTAAAGCACGTCTAGTAATGGACCTGATTCGAGGTAAGCAAGTAGGCGAAGCAGTATCTATCTTGAACCTAACACCGAGAGCTGCTTCTCCAATCATCGAAAAAGTTTTAAAATCTGCTATCGCAAATGCTGAGCACAACTACGAGATGGACGCTAACAATCTGGTTATTTCTCAGGCATTTGTTGACGAAGGCCCAACGTTAAAAAGATTCCGCCCGCGTGCTATGGGACGTGCGAGCCAAATCAACAAACGTACGAGCCACATTACAATCGTTGTATCAGAAAAGAAGGAGGGATAAGTAGTGGGTCAAAAGGTAAATCCAGTCGGTCTTCGTATCGGAGTCATTCGTGATTGGGAATCTAAGTGGTACGCTGGTAAAGATTACGCTGACTTCCTGCACGAAGATTTAAAAATTCGTGAATTCATTAGCAAACGCCTTTCTGACGCTTCTGTTTCTAAAGTAGAAATCGAGCGCGCAGCAAACCGCGTTAACATTACGATCCACACTGCTAAGCCTGGTATGGTAATCGGTAAAGGCGGATCTGAAGTTGAAGCACTTCGTAAAGCCCTTAACAGCCTAACTGGCAAGCGTGTACACATTAACATTCTTGAAATCAAAAGAGCAGATCTTGATGCTCAGCTTGTAGCTGACAACATCGCTCGTCAACTAGAAAACCGTATTTCTTTCCGCCGTGCGCAGAAACAACAAATCCAACGCACTATGCGTGCTGGAGCACAAGGTGTGAAAACAATGGTTTCCGGCCGTCTTGGCGGAGCTGACATCGCTCGTTCTGAATACTACAGTGAAGGAACTGTTCCATTGCACACTTTACGTGCTGACATCGACTATGCAACATCTGAAGCTGACACAACTTACGGTAAGCTCGGTGTAAAAGTCTGGATCTATCGTGGAGAGGTTCTTCCTACTAAGAAGAAAACTGAGGAAGGAGGAAAATAATATGTTATTACCAAAACGCGTTAAATATCGCAGAGAGCATCGCGGAAAAATGCGCGGTCGCGCTAAAGGCGGTACTGAAGTACATTTTGGTGAGTACGGTATCCAGGCTCTTGAAGCTTCTTGGATCACGAACCGCCAAATCGAAGCTGCACGTATTGCGATGACTCGTTACATGAAACGTGGCGGTAAAGTTTGGATTAAAATTTTCCCTTCAAAACCTTACACTGCTAAACCGCTTGAGGTACGGATGGGTTCCGGTAAAGGGGCTCCTGAAGGCTGGGTAGCTGTTGTAAAACCGGGCAAAGTTTTATTTGAGATTTCTGGTGTGTCTGAAGAGGTAGCTCGTGAAGCGCTTCGTCTTGCATCTCACAAATTGCCAATTAAAACGAAGTTCGTAAAACGTGAAGAAATTGGTGGTGAATCAAATGAAAGCTAATGAAATTCGTGACCTTACCACTGCTGAAATTGAACAAAAAGTAAAGTCTCTTAAAGAAGAACTTTTCAATCTTCGCTTTCAATTAGCGACAGGACAACTTGAAAATACTGCTCGCATTCGTGAAGTGCGCAAAGCTATCGCGCGCATGAAAACTGTGATTCGTGAAAGAGAAATTGCTGCTAACAAATAATCACTGAGGGGAGGTCGTGAGCATGAGCGAACGTAACCAACGCAAGGTTTACCAAGGCCGTGTTGTTTCTGACAAAATGGATAAAACCATCACTGTTGTTGTTGAAACATACAAAAAGGATCCTATTTACGGTAAACGCGTAAAATACTCAAAGAAATTAAAAGCACATGATGAAAATAATCAAGCTAAAATCGGAGACATCGTAAAGATCATGGAAACTCGTCCATTATCTGCAACTAAACGTTTTCGTCTAGTAGAAGTTGTCGAAGAAGCTGTTATTATCTAATAAAGTTCGGAATTCTTTTTCCGAAGGGAGGTAACAAATAATGATTCAACAAGAGACTCGTTTAAAAGTTGCTGACAACTCCGGTGCGCGTGAGGTACTTACTATTAAAGTTCTTGGCGGTTCTGGACGTAAAACGGCTAACATTGGTGATGTAATTGTTTGCACGGTTAAACAAGCAACACCAGGAGGCGTTGTCAAAAAAGGTGAAGTCGTAAGAGCTGTTATCGTTCGCACAAAAAGCGGAGCACGCAGAACTGACGGATCATACATCAGCTTCGATGAGAATGCATGTGTTATCATCCGTGACGACAAGAGCCCGCGTGGAACTCGTATCTTCGGACCGGTTGCTCGTGAATTACGTGAAAACAACTTCATGAAAATTGTTTCTCTGGCTCCAGAAGTTATCTAATGAAATAAATGCCTTACTCAAGGAGGTGCGATCAGGATGCATGTGAAAAAAGGCGATAAAGTTATGGTTATCTCTGGTAAAGATAAAGGCAAACAAGGTACGATCCTTGCTGCTTTCCCTAAAAAGGACCGCGTTCTAGTTGAGGGCGTAAACATGGTGAAGAAACACTCTAAACCGACTCAAACAAACCCTCAAGGCGGTATTTCTAATCAAGAGGCGCCAATTCATGTATCAAACGTTATGCCGCTCGATCCTAAAACAGGTGAAGTGACTCGCGTAGGATACAAAGTGGAAGATGGCAAAAAAGTTCGTATTGCTAAAAAATCTGGGCAAGTTTTAGATAAATAGTAATTAAAGGAAGGGAGGTCTATCTCATGAACCGCCTTAAAGAAAAGTACAATAAAGAAATTTCACCTGCTTTAATGACGAAGTTCAACTACGACTCTGTTATGCAGGTGCCGAAAATCGAAAAAATCGTAATCAACATGGGTGTTGGTGATGCTGTTCAAAATGCGAAAGCAATTGACAGTGCTGTTGAAGAATTAACGTTTATCGCAGGTCAAAAACCTGTCGTTACTCGTGCGAAGAAATCAATTGCTGGATTCCGTCTTCGTGAGGGAATGCCTATCGGTGCGAAAGTAACTCTTCGCGGAGAGCGCATGTATGATTTCCTTGATAAACTTATTTCTGTATCTTTACCGCGTGTACGTGACTTCCGCGGGATTTCTAAGAAATCTTTCGACGGTCGCGGAAACTACACTCTTGGTATCAAAGAACAGTTAATCTTCCCTGAAATTGACTACGATAAAGTAACAAAGGTTCGCGGAATGGACATCGTTATCGTAACGACTGCTAACTCTGACGAAGAGGCTCGTGAGCTATTAACTCAAGTAGGTATGCCGTTCCAGAAATAATCAATGAAAGGGAGGCGAAATCGTGGCTAAAAAGTCAATGATTGCGAAACAACAACGTACACCAAAGTTTAAAGTGCAAGAGTACACTCGCTGTGAACGCTGCGGACGTCCGCACTCAGTCATTCGTAAATTTAAACTTTGCCGTATTTGTTTCCGTGAGCTTGCATATAAAGGACAAATTCCTGGCGTGAAAAAAGCCAGCTGGTAATCCCCAAGAATGGGAAGGAGGTAATTATATAATGGTTATGACAGATCCAATTGCAGATATGCTGACTCGTATTCGCAATGCAAACATGGTACGTCATGAGAAGCTTGAAATTCCTGCTTCTAAATTGAAAAGAGAAATTGCTGACATTTTAAAGCGTGAAGGTTTCATTCGTGACGTTGAGTTCGTAGAAGACAGCAAACAAGGTATCATCCGCGTTTTCTTGAAATACGGACAAAACAACGAGCGCGTTATCACTGGTCTTAAAAGAATCAGCAAACCAGGTTTGCGTGTATACGCTAAATCAAATGAAGTACCTCGCGTACTTAACGGTCTTGGAATCGCGATTATTTCTACATCACAAGGTGTTTTAACGGACAAAGAAGCCCGTGCAAAACAAGCTGGTGGAGAAGTTCTAGCATACGTTTGGTAAGAAGTTTAACAAGAATGGAGGTGTTTTAGTATGTCTCGTGTAGGTAAAAAACTGCTTGAGATTCCTTCTGGAGTTACAGTAACGCTGAACGAAGGCAACACTGTATCTGTAAAAGGACCAAAAGGAGAATTAACTCGTACTTTCCATCCTGATATGGAAATCAAAATTGAGGACAACGTGCTTACAGTCACTCGTCCATCTGATCATAAAGAGCACCGTGCATTGCATGGTACGACTCGCAGTCTGCTTGGAAACATGGTTGAAGGCGTATCTAAAGGATTTGAAAGAGGTTTGGAATTAGTCGGTGTCGGTTATCGTGCGGCTAAATCCGGTAACAAACTTGTTTTAAACGTTGGATACTCTCACCCTGTTGAGATGGTTCCTGAAGAGGGCATCGAAATCGAAGTTCCTTCTCAAACGAAAGTAGTTGTAAAAGGTACAGACAAAGAGCGTGTAGGAGCTACTGCTGCTAACATCCGCGCTGTACGTTCTCCAGAGCCTTACAAAGGTAAAGGAATTCGCTACGAAGGTGAAGTTGTTCGCCGTAAAGAAGGTAAATCTGCTAAGTAAGACCGCTTAAAGTGAAGAAAGGAGTGACCAAGGATGATTACGAAAACTAGCAAAAATGCTGCTCGTCAAAAAAGACATGCTCGTGTTCGTGCTAAACTTTCAGGCACAGCTGAAAGACCTCGTCTGAATGTGTTCCGTTCAAACAAACACATTTATGCTCAAATCATCGATGATGTAAATGGCGTTACACTTGTTAGTGCCTCTACTCTCGACAAAGATTTGAACGTGGAAAGCACTGGTGACAGCGCTGCTGCTGCTAAAGTCGGTGAACTCGTTGCGAAACGCGCTTCTGAGAAAGGTGTTTCTGACGTAGTATTTGACCGCGGCGGATACTTATACCATGGACGTGTAAAAGCTCTGGCCGATGCAGCTCGTGAAGCCGGACTGAAATTTTAATAAAAAAAGGAGGGACACATGATTATGCGTCGTATTGACCCAAGCAAATTAGAGTTAGAAGAACGCTTAGTTACGGTTAACCGCGTAGCGAAAGTTGTTAAAGGTGGTCGTCGTTTCCGTTTCGCAGCTCTAGTCGTTGTCGGTGACAAAAACGGTCACGTAGGTTTCGGTACTGGTAAAGCACAAGAAGTACCTGAAGCAATCCGCAAAGCTGTTGAAGATGCGAAAAAGAATTTGATTGAAGTACCAATGGTTGGAACTACGATTCCACACGAAATCATCGGACGTTTCGGTGCAGGCAATATCTTGTTGAAACCTGCTTCTGAAGGTACTGGAGTTATCGCTGGAGGCCCTGTACGTGCGGTACTTGAGCTTGCTGGCGTTGCTGATATCCTTTCTAAGTCTTTAGGTTCTAACACACCGATCAACATGATCCGTGCAACACTTCAAGGTTTAAGTGAGCTTAAACGTGCCGAAGATGTTGCGAAGCTTCGTGGAAAATCTGTAGAAGAACTGTTAGGATAAGGAGGGAACATTAATGGCTAAATTAGAAATTACCCTCAAACGCAGTGTAATCGGTCGCCCGGAAGATCAGCGCGTTACTGTCAGAACACTTGGTTTAAAGAAAACGAACCAAACTGTCGTTCATGAAGATAACGCTGCGATCCGCGGTATGATTAATAAAGTATCTCATCTAGTTTCTGTTAAAGAACAATAAAAATAAATTATAGGCTAAGGAGGTGTCCTAATGAAACTTCATGAATTAAAGCCTTCAGAAGGTTCACGCAAAGTGCGCAATCGCGTAGGTCGTGGTATTGGTTCTGGTAACGGTAAAACAGCTGGTAAAGGTCACAAAGGTCAAAACGCTCGTTCCGGCGGCGGTGTGCGCCCTGGATTCGAGGGGGGACAAATGCCTTTATTCCAACGTCTTCCTAAGCGTGGTTTTACAAACATCAACCGTAAGGAATACGCTATTGTGAACGTAGACAAATTGAACGGTTTTGCGGAAGGAACGGAAGTCACTCCTGAACTTCTTCTTGAGACTGGTGTTATTAGCAAACTAAATGCAGGAGTAAAGATTCTTGGCAACGGTAAATTAGAGAAAAAATTAACTGTAAAAGCCAATAAATTCTCTGCTTCTGCGAAAGAAGCTGTTGAAGCTGCTGGCGGTACAGCTGAGGTGATCTAACTTGTTTAAGACAATCTCCAACTTTATGCGTGTGAGTGATATTCGGAATAAAATCATTTTCACATTACTCATGCTTATCGTCTTTCGCATAGGTGCGTTTATCCCTGTGCCATATGTTAATGCTCAGGCGTTGCAGACACAAAGTTCGATGGGGGTTTTTGATCTCCTTAATACATTTGGCGGCGGTGCGCTTTATCAGTTCTCCATCTTTGCGATGGGAATTACGCCTTACATCACTGCTTCGATCATCATTCAGCTGCTTCAGATGGATGTTGTGCCGAAGTTTACCGAGTGGTCTAAGCAAGGTGAAGTCGGCCGCCGTAAATTAGCTCAGTTCACGAGATATTCTACGATTGTGCTTGGTTTTATCCAGGCATTAGGTATGTCTTACGGGTTTAACAACCTGGCAAATGGTATGCTGATTGAGAAATCCGGCATATCGACATATCTGATTATTGCTTTAGTACTCACTGGAGGAACTGCTTTTTTAATGTGGCTGGGAGAACAAATTACTTCCAATGGAGTAGGAAACGGAATTTCGATCATCATCTTCGCGGGGATTGTGGCTAGTATTCCGAAAACTGTTGGGCAGATTTATGAGACTCAATTTGTCGGCAGCAGCGATCAGCTGTTTATTCATATTGTAAAAATCGCCTTACTGGTGATTGCGATTTTGGCCGTAATTGTTGGTGTTATTTTCATTCAGCAGGCCGTACGCAAAATCGCGATTCAATATGCAAAAGGGCAAGGTCGTTCACCTGCTGGCGGAGGCCAGTCAACTCACCTTCCGCTTAAAGTGAATCCGGCAGGGGTTATTCCGGTAATCTTTGCGGTTGCGTTTCTTATAACGCCGCGTACTATCGCGTCATTTTTCGGAACAAACGATGTGACAAAGTGGATTCAAGCCAACTTTGACAATACACATCCGGTGGGCATGACGGTTTATGTCGCATTAATTATCGCCTTTACGTACTTCTATGCTTTTGTGCAGGTAAACCCTGAACAAATGGCAGATAACCTTAAAAAACAGGGTGGCTATATCCCGGGGGTTCGTCCAGGGAAAATGACTCAAGATAGAATTACGAGCATTTTGTATCGACTTACGTTTGTGGGTTCTATATTCTTAGCCGTGATTTCCATTCTTCCTATCTTTTTCATTCAATTCGCTGGATTGCCTCAAAGTGCACAGATTGGCGGAACATCTTTGTTAATTGTCGTGGGGGTAGCCTTGGAGACAATGAAGCAGCTGGAGAGCCAGTTAGTGAAACGTAATTACCGAGGATTTATGAAAAATTAGAGGACTGGTTTTAACCATTCCTCTAAATAAGAGAGGACGGGGGAAATCCGAATGAACTTAGTCTTAATGGGACTTCCTGGAGCCGGTAAAGGCACACAGGGAGAACGAATTGTTGAGGATTATGGGATACCTCATATCTCAACGGGAGATATGTTCCGTGCTGCTATGAAAGAAGAAACACCACTCGGACTCGAAGCAAAGTCTTATATCGATAAAGGCGAGCTCGTACCGGACGAAGTCACAATCGGCATTGTCAAAGAAAGACTCGGCAAAGATGATTGTGAAAGAGGTTTTCTTCTGGACGGATTTCCGCGAACAGTCGCTCAGGCTGAAGCTCTTGAAAACATTCTTGAGGAATACGGCAAGCCGATTGATTATGTCATCAACATTAAAGTAGACAAAGACTCTTTAATGGAACGTTTGACTGGACGCAGAATTTGCAGTGTTTGCGGTACAACCTATCATTTGGTTTTCAATCCGCCGAAAACGCCGGGTGTTTGTGATAAAGACGGAGGAGACCTTTATCAACGGGCAGATGATAATGAGGAAACCGTCTCAAAACGGCTTGAGGTCAACATGAAGCAGACTCAGCCTTTACTGGATTTTTATTCCGGGAAAGGGTATCTTGTCAACGTCAATGGCCAGCAGGACATTAATGACGTGTACAAAGATGTGAAAGAGCTTCTTGGAGGATTGAGCAAATGATTATCTGTAAGACCCCTCGTGAGCTTAGCATCATGCGGGAAGCAGGGCGAATCGTGGCTTTGACTCATGAAGAGATGAAAAAGCACATTAAACCAGGAATCTCGACAAAAGAATTGGATCAAATTGCCGAACGTTTTATTGAGAAGCAGGGTGCAATCCCATCTTTTAAGGGGTATAATGGGTTTCGCGGGAGCATTTGTGTATCAGTTAATGAAGAACTCGTTCACGGAATTCCCGGTAAAAGGGTTTTGCGTGACGGTGACATTATCAGCATTGATATCGGTGCTAAATTAAATGGTTATCATGGTGACTCTGCTTGGACATATCCGGTAGGAAACATCAGTGATGATGATAAACGACTGCTGGAAGTGACAGAGGAGTCTTTATATAAAGGCTTGAAGGAAGCAAAACCAGGTGAACGTTTGTCGAATATTTCCCACGCAATACAAACGTATGTCGAAAATGAGCAGTTTTCAGTTGTTAGGGAGTATGTCGGACATGGTGTTGGTCAAGACTTGCATGAGGATCCGCAAATTCCTCATTACGGTCCGCCAAACAAAGGACCTAGGCTGAAGCCTGGTATGGTTCTCGCTATAGAACCGATGGTTAACGCTGGCAGCCGGTATGTGAAAACATTGGCTGATAACTGGACGGTTGTAACGGTAGATGGGAAAAAGTGTGCTCATTTTGAACATACGATTGCGATTACGGAAACGGGTTTTGATATACTGACAAAAGTCTAGATGATGAAATGAATTCCGTGACACATGTTTTTCATTCCGCACCTGGGCAGATTGTAGGTTTACAATTGGTCGGAGGAAAAACCGGCTAGCTGCTGTTATCGGAATGACGATTCATCATCATGTACTAAAGCAGACGGAGAAAAGCGTACATTTCATTCTCCTTAGAAAAAGAATATCAATCATTCACCCTTTATGATTGCGTATCTCCGGAAGTTCAGAACAGTATAAACGAAACAGGGCGTGTGACAAACGGATAACTGAGATTTTCTCTTTTGAAATTTGTCAGAGAGCAAGTTACTGATTTGAAGAAGGGAGAACACTTGAATGGCGAAAGACGATGTAATTGAAGTGGAAGGTACGATAGTCGAAACTCTGCCAAACGCGATGTTCAAAGTTGAACTCGAAAATGGCCATACGGTTTTGGCTCACGTATCTGGTAAAATCCGCATGCACTTCATTCGCATTTTACCTGGAGACAAAGTTACGGTAGAATTATCTCCATATGACTTAACTCGTGGCAGGATTACGTACCGTTACAAATAAAGCACTCCGGAAACTGAAGGAGGTTGGAAACACATGAAAGTGAGACCATCAGTTAAACCAATCTGCGAGAAATGTAAAGTTATTCGCAGAAAAGGAAAAGTAATGGTGATCTGTGAAAATCCAAAGCATAAACAAAAACAAGGATAATTAATAAGGAGGTGCCCAGAGAATGGCTCGTATTGCTGGTGTAGATATCCCACGTGACAAACGTGTTGTTATTTCTTTAACATATGTCTTCGGAATTGGCCGCACAACGGCTCAGCAAGTCTTGAAAGAGGCTGGTGTTTCTGAAGATACTCGTGTGCGTGATCTTACTGAAGAAGAACTTGGTAAAATCCGTGATGTTATTGACAAACTGAAAGTAGAAGGTGACCTTCGCCGTGAAGTTTCTCTTAACATCAAGCGTCTGATCGAAATCGGAAGCTACCGCGGAATCCGCCATCGCAGAGGTTTGCCTGTTCGCGGACAAAACTCTAAAAACAATGCGCGTACTCGTAAAGGTCCGCGTCGTACTGTAGCTAACAAGAAAAAATAAGTAAGGGAGGTACCTAAACAATGGCTGCTGCTCGTAAACAAAACACGCGTAAACGTCGCGTGAAAAAGAATATTGAGTCAGGAATCGCTCATATTCGTTCAACTTTCAATAACACGATCGTTACGATCACTGATACTCATGGTAATGCTCTTTCTTGGTCAAGTGCCGGAGCTCTAGGATTCAGAGGTTCTCGTAAATCTACTCCTTTTGCTGCGCAAATGGCTGCTGAAACAGCTGCTAAAGGTTCAATCGAACACGGACTTAAAACTCTTGAAGTAACTGTTAAAGGACCAGGTTCTGGCCGTGAAGCTGCAATCCGCGCTTTACAAGCTGCCGGACTTGAAGTTACAGCTATCAGAGACGTAACTCCTGTTCCTCATAATGGATGCCGTCCACCAAAACGTCGCCGCGTGTAATTTGTTTGTATAGATTTTGTGTCCCTGTCAATAATGGGTTATGATACAGTTATTTATGAAACGAATGCACCGACTCGTTGCCTGAGCACATACGGGACTAAACAATGGGGAATTTCGGATGGAATCTCATATGATTCTATTCGAGGTTTCGACGTTTTGAAGGAGGGTTTTAAGTAATGATCGAGATTGAAAAACCAAAAATCGAAACGGTTGAAATCAGCGACGATGCCAAATTTGGTAAGTTTGTCGTAGAGCCGCTTGAGCGTGGATATGGTACAACTCTGGGTAACTCCTTACGTCGTATCCTCTTATCCTCACTCCCTGGTGCCGCTGTAACATCGATCCAGATAGATGGTGTACTGCACGAATTCTCGACAATCGAAGGCGTTGTGGAAGATGTTACAACGATAATCTTGCACATTAAAAAGCTTGCATTGAAAATCTACTCTGATGAAGAGAAGACGCTCGAAATTGATGTACAGGGTGAAGGAACTGTCACAGCAGCTGATATTACACACGACAGCGATGTTGAAATCCTTAATCCGGATCTTCATATCGCGACTCTTGGTGAGAATGCGAGTTTCCGAGTTCGCCTTACTGCACAGAGAGGACGTGGGTATACACCTGCTGATTCGAACAAAAGAGACGATCAGCCAATCGGCGTGATTCCGATCGATTCAATCTTTACGCCAGTTTCTCGTTTATCTTATCAGGTAGAAAACACTCGTGTAGGCCAGGTTGCAAACTATGACAAACTTACACTTGATGTTTGGACTGACGGAAGCACTGGACCGAAGGAAGCAATTGCTCTCGGTTCTAAGATTTTAACTGAACACCTTAATATATTCGTTGGTTTAACTGACGAAGCTCAGCATGCTGAAATCATGGTTGAAAAAGAAGAGGATCAAAAAGAAAAAGTTCTTGAAATGACGATTGAGGAACTTGATCTTTCTGTCCGTTCTTACAACTGCTTGAAGCGTGCGGGCATTAACACGGTTCAAGAACTTGCGAACAAGACGGAAGAAGATATGATGAAAGTTCGCAACCTGGGACGCAAATCACTTGAAGAAGTGAAAGCGAAACTAGAAGAACTTGGACTCGGCCTTCGCAAAGACGATTGATCTAGTTTCCATGTGAACTAGGATTTTCGTGTGTTTTTTATTTAGAAACAGCATTCCATTAAAGGAGGGGACATCACATGTCATACAGAAAACTAGGACGTACGAGTTCACAGCGTAAAGCTATGCTTCGTGATCTTACAACAGATTTGATCATCAACGAAAGAATTGAAACAACTGAAACACGTGCGAAAGAACTTCGCTCTGTTGTTGAAAAGATGATCACTCTTGGTAAGCGCGGTGACTTGCATGCTCGTCGTCAAGCTGCTGCATACATTCGCAACGAGGTTGCAAATGAAGAAAATAACCAAGATGCACTTCAAAAATTATTCTCTGACATTGCAACTCGTTACGAGGAGCGCCAAGGCGGATACACACGTATTATGAAGCTTGGTCCTCGCCGTGGTGACGGTGCACCAATGGCAATCATCGAATTGGTTTAATCACATATTTTTGTGTATCTAAAGAAGGGCGGGACAGTTTCTAACTGGATCTATGCCCTTTTTTTAGATACCAGAACTTTTTATTATGAGACAGAAAAGCAGAGCTATAGCTGAGAGGAGGCCAGGCACCCGTGGATCAAAAACAGCTTATATCCGTAAAAGACATCTTATTTCGATACCGCAAAGATGCAGAAAGACCGGCGCTGGACGGTGTGAGTCTGGAGGTATACGAAGGAGAATGGCTTGCTATCGTAGGCCACAATGGTTCAGGGAAGTCGACTTTGGCCAGAGCGCTGAACGGACTGATTTTGCCTGAGGCCGGAGATATTGAAGTCGGCGGCATCAAACTGACTGAAGATACCGTGTGGGATGTGCGAAAAAAAATAGGGATGGTCTTTCAGAATCCCGATAACCAATTTGTCGGAACAACGGTTCGCGATGATGTGGCTTTTGGTTTAGAAAACAATGGTGTTCCGCGCGAAGAAATGATCGAGAGAGTAGATTGGGCTGTCAAACAAGTCAATATGCAGGATTTTCTTGATCAAGAGCCGCACCATCTCTCCGGAGGTCAAAAACAAAGAGTGGCGATCGCAGGGATTATTGCTGCGCGTCCTGATATTATGATTTTGGATGAAGCGACATCCATGCTTGACCCGATCGGGAGAGAAGAAGTCCTTGATACTGTCAGACGCTTAAAAGATCAGGGCACGGCCACCGTCATTTCGATTACACATGACCTGGAAGAAGCCGCAAGGGCGGACAGAATCATTGTAATGAACGGCGGCAGGAAGTATGCAGAAGGCCCGCCTGAAGAGATCTTTAAATTAAATGAAGACTTGGTTCGCATCGGTCTTGATTTGCCTTTCTCATTCCAGCTCAGCCTGCTTTTGAAAGAAAGCGGACTGGCGTTAACGAAAAACCATCTGACTCAGGAAGGGCTGGTGAATGAGCTGTGGACATTAAAATCAAAGATGTAGAACATCGCTATCAAATGAAGACACCGTTTGAACGGCTTGCTCTGTATGATATCAATGCCGTGATAAAAGAGGGCAGCTATGTGGCCGTCATCGGACATACAGGGTCGGGCAAATCGACGCTCTTACAGCATTTAAACGGTTTGCTGAGACCTACTAAAGGACAGCTGGAACTCGGCAGCACGATTTTGGCAGCCGGTAAAAAGAATAAAAATCTTAAGACTTTGCGAAAAAAAGTCGGAATCGTTTTCCAATTTCCCGAACATCAGCTGTTTGAGGAGACTGTGCTGAAGGACATCTCATTCGGACCGATGAATTTCGGTGTGAAAAAAGAAGACGCTGAACGAAAGGCGAAAGAGATGCTGGAGCTTGTGGGCCTCCCGGAAGACATTTTGGATCGTTCGCCGTTTGAGCTCAGCGGCGGTCAGATGCGCAGAGTGGCGATTGCCGGCGTTCTCGCGATGGAGCCGGAAGTGCTGGTTTTGGATGAACCGACGGCCGGCCTTGATCCCAGAGGGCGCCAGGACATTATGGACATGTTCTATGCGCTTCATAAGCGTGGGAACCTGACTACCGTTCTCGTCACCCACAGTATGGAGGATGCCGCCCGCTATGCCGACGAGATGATCGTCATGCACAAAGGAACCATTAAAGCGACGGGAAGTCCGCGCGACTTGTTTGCAAAAGGTGAAGAGATGGCCGAAATGGGCCTGGATCTTCCTGAATCGGTGAAGTTTCAGAGACGGCTTGAGGCGGCTCTCGGCGTCAAGTATGAGAAACCCATGCTGACCCTGCAGGATGCCGCCAGCGAAATTAAGGCTTTCTTTCAGGAGGAAAAGGACCAATGATGGACAGCATGATTATCGGAAAGTATGTCCCCGGTTCATCGCTTATTCACCGATTGGACCCGCGAACAAAACTTGTCAGCATCTTTCTTTTTGTATGTATCGTCTTTTTGGCAAACAACGTGCAGACGTACGCTTTGCTCGGTTTATTTACATTCGGGGTGATCGCCTTAACGCAAGTGCCTTTCAGCTTTTTACTGAAGGGGCTTAAGCCGATTATCTGGATTGTGGCGTTTACGTTTTTACTACACATCTTCATGACGCATGAAGGGTCTGTCATTTTTCAGCTTGGCTGGTTTAAAGTGTATGAGGGCGGACTTGTACAGGGGATTTTTATCTCTCTCCGTTTCGTCTACCTCATCTTTATGACGACGCTGCTGACGCTGACGACAACGCCGATTGAAATAACGGATGGAATGGAGCAGCTCTTGAATCCATTTAAAAAGGTGAAGCTGCCCGTACACGAACTCGCGTTGATGATGTCGATTTCGCTGCGCTTTATCCCGACGCTGATGGAGGAGACGGATAAGATCATGAAGGCGCAAATGGCGAGGGGGGCGGATTTTACAAGCGGCCCGGTGAAAGACAGAATCAAAGCTGTTGTTCCGCTGCTTGTTCCGCTGTTTGTCAGCGCCTTTAAACGCGCGGAAGAGCTCGCGGTCGCCATGGAGGCGAGAGGCTACCAGGGTGGTGAGGGGAGAACGAAATACAGAAAGCTTGTCTGGACCGGCAAGGATACCGGAGCTATTCTGCTCATCATCGTATTAGCCGTATTATTGTTTTTCTTAAGAAGTTAGAGGTGCTGCTGAATGAGAATGAAATGTACCATTGCTTATGACGGGCATTTGTTTAACGGATATCAGGTTCAGCCTGGAAAACGGACCGTTCAAAGTGAATTGGAAAAGGCGCTCGCCGTTATTCACAAAACGGACGGCAGGGTGCCTGTCATCTCATCGGGCCGCACTGACAGCGATGTTCATGCTGCCGGGCAGGTCATTCATTTTGATACGCCGCTGTCCATTCCGGCTGAAAAATGGCCGTTTGCGCTCAATGCCCTGCTGCCTGATGATATTGCCGTCAAAACAGCAGAGATTGCGGATGATGGGTTCCATGCACGATTTAGCGCAGTCCAAAAGGAATATCGCTACTTTGTATATACGGAGAAACACCCGGACGTATTTAAACGACATTACGCTTACCATTTTGCATATCAGCTTAATGTGCAGAAAATGAGGGAAGCTTCAAGGCACCTCATCGGGACACATGATTTCACAAGTTTTTGCGCGGCTGATACCGCGGTTCAGGATAAAGTCAGAACAGTTTACGAACTGGATTGGACTGAGACCGGAGACGGCCTGCAAATGCGGATCACCGGAAACGGATTTCTGTATAATATGGTCAGAATCATTGCCGGAACGTTATTGGACACAGGAACTGGAAAATTTTCTCCTGATGATGTAAAAGCAATGCTGGAAGCGAAGGATCGCGAAGCCGCGGGGCGCACCGCACCGGGGCACGGGCTGTATTTATGGCGCGTCTGCTATGACAACTAAACCAGGTGTAACATTTTCTTGACAGAGTCTGCATAAAGTTATAAGATATCATATGGTATGTATTTCAACCCCACGATAAGCCCCGGAACTTATTGTGTTGTGAAATAGAACGTAACAGAAGTTTATTGAAAATGACAGATCATTTAGGAGGGAAATTCAATGCGTACAACACCTATGGCTAACGCAAGTACTATTGAACGCAAGTGGTTAGTTGTTGATGCTGCTGGCAAGACTCTAGGACGTCTTTCTACAGAAGTTGCATCTATCCTTCGCGGAAAACACAAACCGACTTATACACCGCACGTTGATACAGGAGATCATGTGATCATCATCAACGCTGAAAAAATCGAGTTAACTGGTAAAAAGTTAACTGATAAAATCTACTACCGTCACACAATGCACCCAGGCGGTCTGAAATCAAGAACTGCTCTTGAAATGCGTACAAACTACCCTGAGAAAATGCTTGAGCTTGCTATCAAAGGCATGCTTCCAAAAGGTTCTCTAGGTCGTCAAATGTTCAAAAAATTGAACGTATACCGTGGTTCTGAGCATCCACACCAAGCACAACAACCTGAAGTTTACGAACTTCGCGGTTAATTAAAAAGGAGGTTACCAATTTGGCACAGGTTCAATATTACGGTACTGGCCGTCGTAAAAGTTCTGTAGCGCGTGTGCGCTTAGTTCCAGGAGAAGGTCGTATCGTCGTTAATAATCGTGAAATCAGCGAGCACATTCCATCTCCAGCTCTAATCGAAGATATCAAACAACCATTAACTTTAACTGAAACAGCTGGTACTTATGATGTTTTAGTAAACGTACATGGAGGCGGCTTATCTGGTCAAGCTGGAGCAATCCGTCATGGTATCGCTCGTGCTTTGCTTGAAGCAGATCCAGAATACCGTGCAACACTTAAACGTGCTGGTCTTCTGACTCGTGACGCTCGTATGAAAGAACGTAAAAAATACGGTCTTAAAGGCGCTCGTCGTGCACCTCAGTTCTCAAAACGTTAATCGTTTTGGATTGCAAAAACCACAACTTCTTGGTTGTGGTTTTTTTGTATTTTTTTCTCATATCGAAGAGGTTATCCAATGTTTTTCTAGAATTGTTTTGTTATACTCTATTCATTACCAATAAGGAGCGCAGTTATAATGAATCAGTTAGCCATACATAACAGCAAGGCATGGGATAAAAAAGTCGAAACGGGCAATGAATGGACGGTTGCGGTTGATTCCCATACGATTGGTGAAGCGAAAAAAGGCAATTGGAGCATCAGAATGACCCCCGCAAAAGGCGTGCCGGAGGATTGGTTCCCATCCATAGACGGTTTGAAGGTTCTTTGTCTCGCTTCAGGAGGAGGACAGCAAGGCCCGGTGCTGGCTGCTGCAGGTGCTGATGTCACCGTCTTTGACAATTCGGAAAAGCAGCTTGCGCAAGACAGAATGGTTGCCGAACGGGATCACCTTACACTTCGGACTGTCAAAGGCAGCATGAATGATCTGAGCTGTTTTGATGATGAGTCATTTGATTTTATCGTGCATCCGGTATCGAATTGCTTTGTTGATTCAGTTCTTCCGGTATGGAAAGAAGCCTATCGCGTATTAAAAAAGGGCGGATCGTTAGTCTCCGGTTTTGTAAATCCCGTCGTGTTCTTATTTGATATGGATTTAGAGCAGGAGGGCGTCCTAAAAGTAAAGTATTCCATTCCGTTTTCGGATGAAAAAGATCTGAGCAAGAAAAAAGTACAGGAACTCATTGAGAATCATGAAGCATTTGAATTCGGCCATACGTTAGAGGATCAAATTAAAGGCCAGATTGACGCAGGCTTCATGGTTGCGGGCTTTTATGAGGACAAGGGCGGCCTCGTTCTGGATGAATACATTAATACATACTCCGTAACAAGAAGCATCAAAATATAAAAACAGCATCCCGTCACCGGTGCTGTTTTTTTGCGGCTTTTTACTGCGGACGGCTGATCACATTAGCTGAAACCGGTTCTATTCCAATTTCTCTGGTCCAAACCGATAGTTGTCCCATATGGTGAATCTCATGCGCAAGGATGTGGCGGAGAATATCGTCTTTATGAAAGGTTTGGTCCATCCAGCCCGGCTTAACAAGATCCGTTCCTTTGCCGGAGACCGCTTGAATGACATCCTCCCGATACTGTTCAGAGAGCTTCCGGAGATCCTGTATGCTGGCATAATCAGACTCAGCAGGCAAAACATCAGCTTTACCTAAAATGGCACGAGCCCAGCTGATCTCGACATCAATGATATGAAATAAAGTCCGCAAGATGCTCTCCATTCCGCCCGTCCGGGATTTCGTCAGTTCCTCTCGGCTCAGCTTCTCACATATCGCAAACCACTCATCACGCACCGTCCAATTGTATTGAAACAGCTTTTTCATAACGTCACCTCTGCTCTTTATTCTCCCAGTTAACATGAAACCCCTTCATTTGGGAGGATTTCCACTATCAACAAAGCATGCTTTTTCCTTATTCCTTTCAAAATAACAGTAAAAAGGAGAGTGAAATGGCAATGGCAGAGGTTTTATCTTTTTCAGACGTGAAACGGCAGAAGGATTATGAGCTTGAGAAAAATTTACTCAAGGAGCTGTCACTGACGCAAATCATTCAATCCGTAAAAGCGTGTCTTACCCCCTTGTTTCCCTTTTTTCAGGACGAAAACGGCATTCTCAGTGAAGGATGCATAGATTTTGCAATAGAAGCGTATTTATTAGGCGGCCGGTTCGGCGTCTTTGGCTATTATGGCGAGTCCCTGCAGAGGGCAAACGCGCGTTCGGCTGAAGAAGAGGAAGAACTGACGGTCGATTTTTTTGAATATCTTTGCAATTGGACGCATGAGCAATACTCTTCAGTAGAACAAAAAGAAATCTATGAAGCGTCCTGCCGGTTTATCAACAGCTGGTGGACGGAAGGATTCCTGCAAAGAGAAAAACAATGTAAGCTCCGCATGAGGTAATCATAATTTCTTCCCTTGTCCCATACTTATTAATAACGGGGACAAGCGGGAGGGAAAAGTATGAGAAAAAAACTGAAATGGCTCGGTTTTTTACTTGGCTTTATCATATTATTATGTTTATTCCGGTTTCAATTTCATAATGATGATTCCTGGCGGCCGTGGAGCCTGCCGCTGAGCGGGAAAATCATCTATCTCGATCCGGGACACGGCGGACCGGACGGCGGCGCTACGGGAGGCAGTCATCTTGAAAAAGATATTACTCTTGAGGTGGCCTCCAGGGTGAGAGACTATTTACAGGAGCAAGGGGCTTTGGTCATCATGACGCGGGAGACGGATACCGACTTGGCGCCTGAAGGGACGAAAGGCTACAGCAGACGCAAAGCGGAAGACCTTAGAAAGCGTGTGGAACTCATCAACCGTTCAGAGGCGGAGCTTTATATCAGCATTCATTTGAACGCCATACCGTCACCGAGATGGAGCGGCGCCCAAAGTTTCTACTATGGAAAATACGAAGAGAATGAAAAAGTGGCAAAGTATATACAAGATGAACTGAGAATTAACCTGGAGAATACGACGAGAAAGGCGAAACGGATACACGGCATATATTTAATGCAGAATGTAACCAAACCGGGCGCGCTGGTGGAGATCGGATTTTTATCCAATCCGGCAGAAGCGAAGAGGCTCGGCCAGCCTAAATATCAGGATATCATCGCTTCTTCCGTGTATAAGGGCGTATTGAGATACTTCACAGAGAAAGGCGACCCTCCCGAGTAAGGAGGGTTTTTCGCCGATTCTATAATTAATATATGGTATAATACCATTTGTAAACGAATACACAAAGGGTGAGGGTTCGATGATAAGAGAAGATGAAGTAAGAAATATAATCGGAAAAATGCGCGAACCTTTTCTTCATAGACCGCTGGGAGAATTGGATGCCGTTAAGGAAGTAAAGATCAAGCCGGAAAAACGGCATGTCAGTGTGAAAATTGCATTGGCAAAAACGGGGACGGCTGAGCAAATGAGCATTCAGCAGGAAATGGTATCCGTTCTGAAAGAAGCAGGAGCGGAAACTGTCGGTCTTCGGTTTGAAGAGCTGCCGGAAGAGACATTGGCGAAATTCAGCCAGCCGGCGTCTGAAAGCGAAACCCTGCTGAATAGGAAACATCCGCCGGTCTTTCTGGCAGTGGCAAGCGGAAAAGGCGGAGTCGGCAAATCAACGGTTTCCGTCAATCTGGCCATTTCTCTTGCTCGGCTCGGCAAAAAAGTCGGTCTGATCGATGCGGATATATACGGATTCAGCGTGCCTGACATGATGGGTATTACAGTTCGTCCTACAGTAGAAGGAGAAAAACTGCTTCCTGTCGAAAGATTTGGAGTAAAGGTCATGTCTATGGGCTTTTTCGTCGAAGAGAACGCTCCGGTTGTTTGGAGAGGGCCTATGCTCGGTAAGATGCTGAACAACTTCTTCCATGAGGTTGACTGGGGAGAGGTTGACTATATCGTTCTCGATCTGCCGCCGGGTACGGGTGATGTTGCGCTCGATGTACACACGATGCTTCCGAGCTGCAAAGAGATTATCGTATCAACGCCGCACCCTACGGCTGCATTTGTAGCGGCGAGAGCGGGTTCTATGGCGATTAAGACAGATCATGAAGTGGTAGGGGTCATTGAAAATATGGCTTACTATGAAAGTGCAAAAACCGGCGAGAAAGAATACGTGTTCGGCCAAGGCGGAGGGGATAAGCTTGCAGAGGAATTGCAGGTGCCGCTGCTTGGCAGAATTCCTTTAAAACAGCCTGATTGGGACAAAGACCAGTTTGCGCCTTCTGTTTATGACAGAAGCCATCCGATCGGAGAAATTTATATGGGGATCGCCCAAAAAGTTATTGAAAAAACAGCTGAATAAAAAAGGGGCCGGGATCAAACGGCCCGGCCTTTTATTAGCTTTCTTTTTCTGAGCTTGAAGCCGCTTTTTTCAGTTCATCCTCAAATTGCTTTTTGAAAAGCGGGCTGGAAAGTGTCTCTGTAATCACATCTTCTAAGTAACTGCGGAATTTTTGGCTTTTCACCAGCTCGTAGTATTTTTTATCCATGCCGGGGTCCTGCATGATCTGCATAAAACTTTTCTGATAATCAGGGTCTTTCATCAGTTTTTTTATGATTTTTTCGTGCTCGGGCTGAAGTGTCTTTGCAAAGCTCTCGGCGAACTTTGAGTCTTCAAAGATGGTTTTCCAGAACTCCGCCCCTTTTTTAGAGGTGAGGGTTTTCTCTATTGTGCCTTTAATGGCATTCTGATCAATCACCAATGCCTCATTCATCGCATCGTCATTTAATATTTCCTTAATTGCTTTTTTTCCATCATCTGTTTTTAATATATCGACAACCATTTTTTTAGTCTGGTCATAATCCATATCCGCTGCTTGGTCTTTTGGAGCGCAAGCTGTTACAGATAATACAACAAAACAGCTTATCAATAGCGTTTTGGCTTTTGACATGCGTAAGCTCCTTCCTTACTTGTTCTTACTTTTAATATGATTCACCAGAATGGATTTATACATAACAAAATATCGCTGAACGCGATTGTCAGGGGGATGAATAAGAGATGAAAAGCCGCGGGCTTGTTCGATTTTTCTTTTCGATTTTAGCTGTGGGCGCTCTTATTACAAGCGTCGTGGGATTTGCACTGAAGTGGGGGGAGTACAAGGGGTTCTTTCTGAATTTTGAGGCCGGTCAGATTTTCTCCGTTCTGATCTGGTTTATCGGAGTAGGCATGATCTTCAGTGTGATCAGTCAAATGGGATTTTTCGTATTTTTGACAGTGCACCGTTTTGCCCTTGAAATCCTCAGATCAAGCTCGCTTTGGAATCTGCTTCAGCTGTTTATCATTCTGTTTGTTGCTTTTGATTTAATGTATGTGAGATTTTTGTTTTTTGGTGAGCGGGATGACTCGATTGCAGGGTTTGTCTGGCTTCCGCTTGCTCTTCTTGCCGTCGGCCTGTTGACGGCATATATAAAACAAAAGCAGTCCTCAAAAAATACGTTCGTTTCATCGTTATTTTTAATGGTCGTAATTACAGCGCTTGAATGGGTTCCTGCGTTAAGGGTGAATAATGAGGACTGGCTTTATTTGATGCTGATTCCGCTGATGGGCTGCAACGCATTTCAGCTGTTAATGCTGCCGAAGTTTGCCCAGAGGTAGCCTATTTCACTTCTGATGACTTGACGTCAGTATTTGCGATCAGATCACCGACAGTCACGTTTTTAAGACCCTTTTGTTTTAAATTGTGAATGATGGCGGGGAGCGCTTCTTCGGTTTGCGTTGCTGAATCAGAGGCGTGCAGCAGAACAATGTCGCCGCCTTTTATATGACTGTTTACATTTTCAATGATTTTATCAGGGCCGGGATTTCTCCAATCCTGTGAGTTAATGCTGTAATGAACCACTGAATAGTGGTACTGCTGTGCAATGGTAAGAACCTTTTTATTAAATTGTCCGGTCGGCGGGCGGAGTAAATGAACATTCTTCACACCCATCTTCTTAAATGCTGTCTGGGCTCTGAGGATATCCTTCTTGATGTCTTGATCCTCTAGACTGGTATAGTTCTTATACGCATAGCCCATGCTTCCGATTTGATGCCCGTCTTTAATCATACGTTCGACTGTGTCCGGGTGCCGTTCCGCCCAAGAAGCTGACAGAAAAAAAGTGGCGTTTTTAATGCCGTTTGCCTTCAGCGCGTTCAGAATCGGAACCGCCTTTTCATCACCCCAGCTGATATCGAATGTTAATGCCACTTCGTCTGATTTCGTCTCCCCTTTAGAAATCGCTTTTGGACCGTTATCAGTCAAAAATACAGGAAGGGGGACAGCTCTCTGTATATAAAAAAAGCTGGCTGCTGCAAATGCGGCAATAATAATAATAAGCAGCTGTTTTATCCTTTTGATGTGCCACACGTAGAAGTGGTTCACTGATGACGCCTCCTTATCTTGTCCATGCTTGATTACATCGTATGCTGTAGCGGAGATGAATATAACGAATTATAGTTTTAAAAAAAGATGAAAAAAACACTTGCTATATTTAGCGGATGCATGGTATATTATTATTCGTCGCTGATGAACAGCAGACAAAATAAAAAGCTTCGAAAACGACTTGAAAAAAGTTGTTGACATAAAAGAAGCTGAGTGGTAAGATAATAAAGCTGCTTCAACAAGCGGTAATGATCTTTGAAAACTAAACAAGACAAAACGTACCTGTTAATTCAAAGTTTTAAATAAATCGCACAGCGATGTGCGTAGTCAGTCAAACTAAGGTCTGCACGATGCAGATCACACAGACGTTACTGCAGGATGCAGTGAACTTAGTCTGTGATCCATTTATCGGAGAGTTTGATCCTGGCTCAGGACGAACGCTGGCGGCGTGCCTAAT
>NZ_JBIUFR010000006.1:0-165987 GCF_053545315.1 Bacillus sp. CIS52 | reverse complement strand
GTAATCCGGGTCAATCGGCACAAATGCCGCGCCCGCTTTCAGGACGCCGAGTACGCCCGCAGCCATTTCCAAGGACGGTTTCGTCAAAATGCCGACACGTTCGTCAGCTGTAACACCGCAGTCCATGAGAATGCGCGCGATGCGGTTCGCCCTTGCGTTCAGCTCGCCGTACGTCCATTTCGCGCCGTTGTATGCCGCGGCCGGACGGTTCGCGTGGCGGGCGGCCGTTTCTTCAAAGAGACGGTGAACCGTTTTGTCCCGCGGCACGGAAATTGTTTTTCCTTTCCATGCGTCAAGAAGGGCTTGTTTTTCTGTTTCATTCACCAATGAAAGCTCAGAAAGCTTCGCGGCCGGATTTTCCGCGGCGGCTTCTAACAGATGAAGCCAATAATGCTTCCACGTCTCTGCCGTTTCCGGTTTAAACAGCGCAGTGTTATATTCAAGCACAAACGTTAAGCCTCCGTCTGTGTCATCAGCCGTCATCGTCAGGTCAAACTTGGCTGTTTTTCTGTCAAACGGATGGTGCTTCAGCTCAATTCCTTCCATGACCAGATCTTCAGCATTTGCGTTTTGCATGGAGAATACCGCATCGAACAGCGGATTTCGGCTCGTATCACGCTGCACCTCAATCTTTTGCAGAAGGTCCTCAAGCGGATAATCCTGCGCATCAAATGCACGTAAAGCGGTTTGTTTTACTTCTTCAAGATAATCTGTGAACGTTTTGTCCGCTTCCGGATACGACCGAAGCGCGAGTGTATTCACAAACACACCGATGACGTTAGCGAGATCCGCATGTGACCGTCCCGCAACCGGAGAGCCGACAATGATGTCATGCTGTCCGCTCAATTTTGAGAGAAAAGCGCTGTATGACGCCAGCAGCACCATGTACATGGTAGAATCCGTTTGTTTCGCAAGACTGCGAAGAGCCGACGTCTGTTCTTCAGTCAGTGAAAAGACCAGCTTGTCTCCTTCAAAGGTTTGCACAGCCGGACGGCTGTAATCAGCCGGCAGCGTCAATACCGGAAGCTCGCCGTCAAGCTCCCGAAGCCAATGCTCCTCCTGCTTGCGGTATTGCTCTGATTGAATAAATTTCTGCTGCCATACCGCATAGTCTTTATAATGAATCCGCGGCGGCTCAAGCGTTTCGCCGCCATACAGGCGGGACAGTTCATCTATCAGCACGCCGACTGA
Organism: Bacillus sp. CIS52; assembly: GCF_053545315.1. NCBI lineage: Bacteria > Bacillati > Bacillota > Bacilli > Caryophanales > Bacillaceae > Bacillus > Bacillus sp. CIS52. Next base: position 164,796 of record NZ_JBIUFR010000006.1, on the reverse strand, counting down.
AGCGCCGTCTGAAATGATATGGTGCATGTCAAACAGCAGCAGGTGATCATGTTCAGCCAGCTTAACCAGCCCCGTTCTGACGAGAGGAAGCTGATCCAGGCGGAACGGCCGGATAAAGCTCTGAATAATTTGTCCAGCGTCTTCCTCAGAGGCTTCGTAATATTCCATGTCAATATCAGCTTCGGCCCATATACGCTGAACTGTTTCTCCATCCTTTATGTCAAACGTCGTTCTGAAGGCTTCATGGCGTTCTGTCAGCTGTTTCATGACAAATTTCAGCTTTTCTGCATCAAGCTTCCCTTTTAAGCGGAGCACAGACGGCATGTTATAGCTTGTTTCAGCGCCTTCCAGCTGCTGAAGCACGAACATCCGCTTCTGCGGTGAAGAAACCGGATACGTTTCCTGCACAGCCGCCGGTACGATGCTTTCAGCCGTCTTCCGCTCAGCGCCTTCAATCAGCTGCGTCAGTCCCGCAACCGTCGGAGAAGTGAACAGATCCTTTAATGTAAGCTGCACGCTGAAGGTCTTCTGGATGAGAGCAAGCAGTTTCATTCCCGCTAACGAATGGCCTCCGATCTCAAAGAACTGATCGTGCACGCCGACCCGCTCCATTTGCAGCACCTCAGCCCAAATATCCGCCAGTTTTTGTTCTGTTTCATTGCTCGGCGCCGTATATGACACAGCATTCGCTGCGGTCACATCAGGCATCGGCAGCGCCCGTCTGTCGATCTTCCCGTTTCCTGTAAGAGGCAGTTCATCCATTTGAATAAAGACGGCCGGAATCATATAAGCCGGAAGATCCTTCGCCGTATGCTCCCTCAGCTCCCGGGAAGAGATTTCTCGGAGGCCGACAAAATACGCGCAAAGAAGTTTGTCACCCGCTCCCTGGTCCACAGCGAGCACGATGCATTCCTGAATCTGGTCATGGCTTTGGATCTGGTGCTCAATTTCGCCAAGCTCAATCCGCTGGCCGCGGATTTTCACCTGATGGTCGATACGTCCGATAAACTCAATATCGCCATTCGGCAGCCATCTGGCCAAGTCGCCCGTTTTATACATCCGTTCCCCTTCCTTAAACGGATGCTTTACAAATTTTTCTTCCGTCAGTTCAGGACGGTTGTAATAGCCTTCCACGAGACCTTCCCCGCTGACGCACAGCTCGCCCGGGATACCTGCCGGCTGCATTCGTCCGGCCGTGTTCATGATGAAGATTTCCGTATTGCTGACCGGTTTTCCGATCGGAACAGAGAGCGTATCCTCTTCAATCACATCCACCGGATGGTATGTCGCAAACACCGTGCTCTCAGACGGACCGTACATATGAAGCAGCTTTCCTTTTCCGACTGCCGCCAGCGCCTTTTTGACATGCTCAACAGACGCCCTTTCGCCCCCGAACATGATTTTCCGAAGCGTCGTCAGACAGGACGGCTCCATATCAACAAGCAGGTGGAACAGGGCCGTCGTAATCATCAGAATGCTTACATTCTCCCGTTTGATCACGCGGGACAGGCGCGTCATGTCCAGCACCGTATCTTTCGGGACGATCACAAGCTTTGCACCGTTTAACAGCGAACCGAACATATCAAACATAAAGGCGTCAAAGACGTAGTTTGACAGTCCGAGCACAGTATCTTCTTCAGAAACGGTCAAATAGTTCGTGTTCTTTACCGTCCGCAAAATGTTGGCATGTGTGACGATGTTTCCTTTCGGCGTACCCGTCGTTCCTGATGTATAAGTGAGATTGGCAATCGTCTTGGAATCAAACGGCAATGCTGGATTGTGAGAGTCCTTTTCATAGCTTGCCTCATCATCAGCAAGCACAATGACGCCTTGAAAACCGGCCTTTTCCGCAAGCGGCTTGAGGCTTTGCTGAGTCAGGAGCACATTCGCCCCGCTGTCGCGGAAGAAATGCTGAATCCGCTGAACCGGATGCTCAGGATCAATCGGCACATAGGCAGACCCCGCTTTTAACACAGCCATAATGGAAACAATCATGTCCATTGACCGTTCACATAAAACAGCCGCGGTTTTCCCGCCGCCACCGACCGAAAGAATATGCCGCGCAAGCCTGTTGGCGCGTTCATTCAGCTGCTGATACGACAGGGTTTCCCCTTCGAACTGAAGAGCCGTCCGGTCAGGGTTCTTTCGGGCCTGTTCTTCAAAGATCTGCACGATCGTTTGCTCTTTCGGGTACACTGTGCGTTCCGGATTGAACCGCTGTAATTGATTCAAAGCCTCCCGTTCAGAAAGCAGGTCATATTCTCTGATTTTCGCATCCGGCTGAGCTGCCGCACTCTCCAGCAGGCGGACATAGTGCGCAAGCAGGCGATCCGCCGTCGAGCGCTTAAACAGCTTCGTGCAATAATCCAAATCAAGCGCAATGCCTTCCGCTGTTTCCCGGGCCTGCATTGTCAGATCGAATTTGGCGATATTGAAGTTGGTTTCATGAAGAGACAGCGTAAGATTGCCGATCTCCGGAATTCCGTTCGAAGCATTTTGCAGACTGAACATCGTATCAAATATCGGATGCCTGCTCATATCCCGGGGCACATTCAGCTCCTCGGTCAGCCACTCAAACGGATAGTCCTGGTGAGAAAACGCGTCCAGCACCTGCTTGCGAACATGACCTAACAAGTCTGTAAATGTCTGATCCTGCTTCACGGAGCTTCGCAGCGCAAGCGTGTTGACAAACATCCCGATCAGTCCCTCGGTATCGGAATGATTTCTTCCCGCCGATGGTGTTCCCACGATGATGTCTTCCTGTCCTGAATACTTAGAAAGCAGCGTATAATATGCCGATAACAGCACCATATAAAGGGTGGCTCCGTTTTTCCCGGCGAGCTTCTGCAGCCGGTCCCGCAGCTCTTTCGGCAGCTTGACTGATACGCGGTCACCCTCAAAGCTTTGCACCTGCGGCCGCGGGTAATCAGGGAGCAGCTGAAGCACCGGCAGTTCGCCGCTAAAGACTTCTTTCCAATACGCCCGCTCTTTCTTGTAGCCTTCTTCCGCCCGTTCCGCTTGCCAGACGGCGTAATCTTTATATTGAATATGCAAGTCAGGCAGCTGTTTTCCGCTATAGATCTCTGCCAGTTCCTTCAGCATGATGGAAATTGATACTCCGTCTGAAATCAGGTGATGCATATCAAACAGCAGCATATGGCGATTGTGACCGAGCGTTTGCAGGCCGATTCTGAACAAAGGCGCCTCCGCCAGCTCAAAACGGCGCACAAAATCCTTCATTACCTGTTCATTCGTTCTCCCGCTCGCTTCGATCATTTCAATATGAAACGGAACATGCTCGTGAATCACCTGTCTCGGCGTGCCGTCCTCTGATTGAAACGATGTTCTGAGCGCTTCATGCCTGCTGATTAAGACAGAAAATGCACGCTCAAGTTTTTCACGGTCTAACGCGCCTTCGATAACGGCTGCTGCCGGCATGTTATACCCGACCCCCGCATCTTCAAATTGGCTCGCGATATAGATGCGCTGCTGGGCGAGCGAAAGCGGATAGCTCTCCTGCTTCTCAGCCGGCTTAATCGCACTGTAATCCGGCCCTTCGTTTCGGCTTACCGCATAATCGGCAAGCGCCGCGATTGTCGGATGCTCAAACAAGTATTGCAGCGGGATTTCCACGCCCATTTGCTTATGAATTTTCGTCAAAAGCGTCATTGCCTTTAAGGAATGACCGCCAGACTCGAAGAAATGGTCATAAATACCCGCCTTGTCCATTCCGAGGACTTCCTGCCAGATGACGGCGAGCGTTTTCTCCGTCTCATTTCTCGGCGCCGCATACTCTGACGAACTGACAGCCTGCACATCAAGCGCGAACAGCTTTTTGCGGTCTGCCTTCCCGCTCGGCGTAAGCGGAATTTTATCCGTTTTTGTAAAGTAAGCGGGCACCATGTAATCAGGAAGGTGTTTGGACACATACTCCCGGTACTCGGCAGGATGAAACTCAGTTCCTTTTTCTTGAACGATATATGCGCAAACATCTAAGCTGCCCTGCTGATCCGGCCGTGCCAGTACGACGGCCTCCGCCGCGCCCGGAGCTTTTCTGAGCACCGTTTCAATTTCTCCCAGCTCAATACGGTAGCCGCGGACTTTCACTTGATCGTCTTCTCGGCCGATATATTCGATTGTTCCGTCCGGCAGCCAGCGCGCCATATCACCCGTGCGGTACATGCGGCCGCTCTCGTTGAACGGATCCTGCAAAAACTTCTCTGCGGTCAAATCCGGAAGATTTAAATAGCCGCGGCCTACACCGTCTCCCGCGATATACAGCTCACCAGCCGTACCGTCAGGCTGAAGCCGTTTGTGCTTATCCAATATATACAGCCGGGCGTTGCCGAGCGGTTTTCCGATCGGAACGTACGCCGCCTGCTGATTCATTCCGTTATCTTGTGACACCTCATACACGGACGCATCTACGCACGTTTCCGTCGGCCCGTAGACATTTGTCAGCCGCGGCGCTTTGCCCGATTGATGAAAGAGCGTCATCAGCTGTTCAGCAACAGCGGCGGACAGGCCTTCTCCCCCAATGAGCATGTGGCGCAGTTCAATTCCGCTGACATCTCCCGTTGCGACCATCATCTGCAGATGCGCAGGCGTTCCGTCAGTGGCTTCAATCCGGTTTTGACGATAATAGTCCAGCAGTGCCGAGCCGTTTGTAACAGTTGTTTTCGGCACGATATAAAGCGTCTGACCTAAAAGAAGCGAGGCGAAAATCTGTTTAACGGACGCATCAAAATGAAACGGGGCCAAAAGCGCCATTCTTAATGTCTGTTCACCGCACTGATAAATCTCCTGCTGCAGTGATTGAACCAGGTGATGAACTTGCCGGTGTTCAATCATCACGCCTTTCGGCCGCCCTGTTGTACCGGACGTATAGATAATGTAAGCCAGCCGGTCTGATTGTGTGCAGACACCGTCAGCGGCCGTCTCATACTGAACGGCCTCATCAAAATCAATCTGTTCGGCATTCGTTTCAGGCGCCTGTATTCCCGCCTCTGTCAGAACAGCCTTCGCTCCGCTGTCCTCCAAGATGTACTGAATCCGATCCGCCGGAAAGTCAGGATCAATCGGCACATATGCGCCGCCCGCTTTCAAAATTCCCAATATTGCCGCAATAACACGGTCAGATCGGCCAAGCAGCACAGCGACAGGAGAATCGGCTGATATCCCGGCTTTAAGAAGGCGTCCGGCGATACGGCCTGACTGTTCATGCAATGTGCGATAGGACAATGTCCGGCCTTCATATACAACCGCGGGTTTGTCAGTCAGTGCCTTCGCTTTCTCTTCAAACAGCGCCGGAATCGTCATCTCCTTGCGATAAGCGACCGGATTGCCGGAGGCACGCTTCAGAAGCAGCTCTTTCTCGGATTCTGAAAGAAGAGCCAGCTCATCAATTACACGGTCAGGAGATGATATCGCATCTTCAATCAGCGTGATCAAACGTTCAGAAACAGAAGCAATTTCGTCCGCCTTGAATATGTCACTGCGATAGTCAAAATCAATCGTCAATTTCCCGGTGTCCCATCGTTCCTTCACGTGAATCGATATATCATTTGTTCCGCTTCCGCTGAAGATCGGGTCCGTCAGGAAGGACAGATTCTCTTTTTTCTGCCACTGCATCACTTGATACTCCAGAGCCACCGTAAACAATCTGCTCAGCGAACTTTTTGAAGCACGCAAATCATTGACAAGCAGGTTATACGGATACTTTTGGTGGCGAAGAATTTTCATCAGATCCTTCATCCGGCCTTTGACGAATTCCAAGAACGGCTGGCTTCCGTCAACACTTGTCCGCACAGGCACCGTGGATACGAACATCCCGAGCATCTGCTTTTCTTTCGCATTCGTCCGGTTTCCCATAAACGTACCCGTGACGACATCATCCCGGCCTGTCACTTTGTAGAGATAAGCGATCAGAGCTGACTGGAACAAGGAAAGAACGCTGACTTTATGCTCCCCGCAAAATGATTGAATCCGGCCGTACAGGTCATGAGGAATTTCTTGAGAAAACCGTTTCGCATCAAGACCCGCATCTGCCTGGCTCCGTTTTAAAGACACAAGCTCCGGTACGGTCTCAAACTGTCCGTTCCAAAAATCCCGATCCTTTTTAAACCGCTTCGACTGCACATATTCCTGCTCTGTCAGCACATGCTCGATAAAGGAAGGAATCTCCGCCTCGTTCTCACTTGCTCCGCCCGAAAGCTCCAAATAAATATCAGTAATCGTATTGCCCAGAATGGTCATGGAAATTCCGTCTGAAATAACGTGATGCACATTAACGTAGAACCAGACCTCATTTTCGCTGATGGTGTACACGGAAAAACGGAATAAATCCTGATCATATAACGCCAGAGGTTTGCTTGCCTCGTCACGTCCCCATTTTGACAGCTCTTCCGCAGAGCAGCCGGCTTGCCTGATGTCTGTATGCTCGATCGTCAGCGGATGGTATTCGCTCACATATTGAACAGGCTCCCCCTCATCATCAAGCCGAAGACGGATTCTCATCGACTCATGGCGACGGACAAATTCCTGTATCGCTTTCTCAACGATATGAGCTTGTACGCCGTCCTCAGAAATGAGCTTTCCGAAACCCGCAAGATTTGAAATACTTGTGTTCGGATAGAATTTTTCTGTATACCAGATACGTTTTTGTGCATTTGTTAAAGGATAAAAAGTTATTTCCATATGTGTGCGCCTCCCCTTTTTAAGATAAATTTGTCAATTCTCCCTTAGAAACAGCCTCCCTCAATGTCCCTAACTCATTATCAAGCCAAAAGAACCACTTACCTCCAAAACGATCCCGATTTAATCACCGCCGAAATCCGCAATCCATTCACCCGCACAGTCCGAAATTCGGCTCAAATTTATGAGAAATCAAGACAAGAATCCAATGTTTGTAAGCAACAGGGTTTACCTATTTCTTCATGAATTACTATATATCTACTTACGTTCACTTTATATGAAATTATTGTTTTTATCACCGAAAAATGGGTGAAAAGTTTCATGCGGCACACCGAAAAAAATTCCGACAATTCCAGAGGGTATTTTGCGGCATCCCGCAATTTATTTTTAAAAATATTATTTATGTAAAATTAAAAATCTTTAAACTATAGTATAAATCTTTCGAATATCCAGTTATGGCAGAATGAAAATAGTTTTCATATATTAGCTGACGGGGAAAAAACAGCGCAAGAACCGAAACAGGAGATTTAATCGTTCGCAATATGATTTCATTAAACCGCGCAAAAAAAAGCGCCCTATTTTACATAGAGCGCTTCAAAAAGATTCCTTTATTGCAGTTTTATCAATGTTGATTAATTCCATATATTCTTTTCCCCACTTATACATAGCGTCCAAAATCGGCATAAGGGTCTCTCCTTGCTCCGTTAATGAGTACTCCACTTTCGGGGGAACAACAGGGTAAACTTCCCTATGAACGATCAGATCCTGCTCCAGCTCCCTGAGCTGATTCACAAGAATTTTGTGCGTAATATCAGGAATTAAAGCTTTCAGCTCATTAAATCGTTTTGTCCCTTCTTTTCCCAAGTGCCACATAATCAGCATTTTCCACTTCCCGCCTATCACGGCAAGCGTCAATTCCTTTTCGCAATTAAACGTTTTCTTATCCATTCGGCTCACGGGCTATTCTCCTTCCTCTTACTTTTCGTACGTTGATCATCTATAAACACTTGCTTACTTTTTCACAGAGCTTTCATCCATTTATACTACCACGCAGTTTTGCTGAGACAAAACACATTGCCTGCGGGGGACAGTATCCTCAAAGTAACTATTAGACTTTAAAGTGCGTACTTTTCAACATGCAGGGCACTCTATAGAATGTAGATACATTAAGAAGAGGAGTGAATATACAGTGGAATTACAGCTGGCATTAGACTTAGTGAATATCCCTGAAGCAATTGAACTTGTGAAAGAGGTCGAACAATATATAGATGTTGTAGAAATCGGCACTCCCGTCGTCATTAATGAAGGACTGAAAGCCGTGCAGGAAATGAAAACAGCCTTTCCTCACCTGAAAGTGCTTGCCGATCTTAAAATCATGGATGCAGGCGGTTACGAGATTATGAAAGCGGCAGAAGCAGGCGCCGACATCATCACCGTTTTAGGGGCGACAGATGATTCGACGATCAAAGGAGCTGTTGCCGAAGCAAAAAAACAGCAGAAAAAAATCCTCGTCGATATGATCAACGTAAAAGACCTTGAAACACGGGCAAAAGAAATTGACCAACTCGGTGTTGATTATATTTGTGTCCACACAGGTTATGATCTTCAAGCAGAAGGAAAAAATTCATTCGAGGAACTGACGGCGATTAAAAAAGCAGTCAAGAGCGCTAAAACCGCAATTGCCGGAGGCATTAAACTTGATACGCTTCCTGAAGCCATCAAACAAAACCCAGATTTAATCATTGTCGGCGGAGGCATTACGGGAGCTGACAATAAAGCGGATACTGCTTCTAAAATGAAACAGCTGATCACACAAGGATCATGAAAACGACGGAATACTTACATGAAATCCTAAATGAATTATCCCGTACTGCAGCGTTAATAGCCGACAATGAAGCTGACAAGCTTGCGGATCAGATTTTAGCTGCAGATCAGATCTTCACGTCCGGAGCGGGCCGTTCTGGTTTTATGGCTAAAGCGTTCGCCATGAGGATGATGCATATCGGGCTGAACGCTTACATCGTCGGTGAGACGCTTGCCCCTCCCCTCAAAGAAGGCGGTCTCGTCATCATCGGCTCAGGCTCAGGCGAAACAAAAAGCCTGCTTCATACCGCTGAAAAAGCCAAAAGCCTTAATGGCATCATCACTGCATTAACGATTAATCCTGACTCGAGTCTCGGCAGACTTGCGGATCTTACGATAACGATTCCCGGCTCTCCTAAGGATGAGACCGGCGGAGACAGAAAGACGATTCAGCCGATGGGTTCTTTATTTGAACAGACTCTCCTGCTGTTTTACGATGCGGTTATTCTAAAAATCATGGAGAAAAAAGAACTGAATTCGGCAGACATGTTTGCAAATCATGCAAATCTGGAATGATATACTGGCGGCCTTCTTATCAGATGGCCGTCTTTTTATCGTCCTGCGGCGCTCGATTACATCCGGCCAGGTTTTCATCCGGAAACTCGCTGACGAAGATACCCTGCTGGTGAGCTTATCGCTATAATAGCCAATTATTCAGACGGCCGCAATCATTCATTTCTGAATAGAGAAACTGCAAAAAAGACTTTCTGACCGGTTTTTTATTGGATAAAACTAATTTGTGCAGACGGTTTTACAGATATTCAGTTGAATTGAGGCTGAAAAATATATTTTAACAGCTTTACAGCGGGCCGATTCTGCTTTATTCTTGGACCAGCTTTACAGCAATTTAAAACTGGAGGTGATTGATACTCTTGAAAACATTAAAAGCACTGCTGCTTGTTCTTATCATCATTGCCGGAGCAGTTGCGGCCCTGATCAAGGGTGATATTTTCTCAGATAACGAGCAGACCGTTCAGAAAAGCGATTACGACAAAGTAATCCTATTTCCGTCCGATCGATATCCGGAAACAGCAAAGCATATTAAGGACGCGATAAAAGAAGGACATCCCAGCATTTGCACCATTGACAGAGACGGAGTACATAAGCGGCGTGAGCAATCTCTTAAACATGTGCCTGTAAAAACGGGGTACGACAGAGATGAATGGCCGATGGCGGTTTGTAAACAGGGCGGAAACAATGCCTCCGTAGAATATATTTCTCCGGCAGACAACCGCGGGGCCGGCTCTTGGGTCGGACACCAGCTTACCAATGATCCAGATGGAACGAGAGTATTATTTAAAATCAAGTAACGAAACAGGAGGAGCAGCGCATTGATTAAATCATGGAAACCGCAAGAACTTATCATTTCTTATCATCAATTTACAATCTTCCAAAAAGATTCCGAACCGCCTGTTATCGATTGGACGGATGAAGCCATTGAAAAAGGATTTGCGGAGGCTGACGGAGCTGTTTCATTTGAAGCAAGGAGAAATACGAAGGCATTTATTGTCCTCAGGCTTAATACAAATGAACCGGTACCATCCTATGAGAAAAAAGCGGCTGTTTCCTTTGAAGCTGTAAAAGATGGAATTGAGATTGAAAGCGTGATGTCAAAACGGCTTTTCTTCGATCTTCCGAAAGGCCGATACAGCCTTACTTGTTATTCAGTGCCTGCCGAATTATCCGATCTGCATGCAGATACGTATATTATCGATGCGGCCGCAATGTAAAAGAAAACCCTGAGAGAAACATATTTCTCTCAGGGAACTCTTATAAACTCTTACCGTTTATTTCGATCACGTTCCGATACCAGTAAAAACTTCAAATGCAATTTTGTCTTCAGGGTGACTTGTAAGCGGATAAGCCGGTGAATAATCGAAGCTCGGAAAAATCCTCGGCCAGCTGACAGAAAGCGGTAAGCTTTCAAACCCATTTCTGCCATCAAGGCGACATCTTCTTTATAACGTTCATAACGGCCGGCTGCTGTATCGCCGTTTGAGCCTTTAAACGTTTTACCTGTTATTTTTGCGTTCCAGAGCAATCCCGATAAAACAAAAAAAGCACCCATCTTGCCGGATGCTTAAGAATGATGATGCCGCTTCTCCAATTTATGAGGGGGAGGCTTGGGGATAAAGCCATTTTGTTTCATCATGTTAAAGCGCCTGTCCATATGCTGTTTAATATGCTCTGCTTTTTCTTTCGGCAGGACACCGTATTCAACATATTTGGAAATGACATGTTTACGTTTTTTGAGTATTTCCTTTTCAAGAGATTCAATTTCTTTTTTCTGCTGTACCGTAAGTGACATTGTTGAAGGCATTTTTGTTTCAGCGGCATGTGCCGGCACTATGAAAACCATTGCCGTAATGAAAAACGCAGCCAATGATAACGCAGCTTTTTTCATGACTTTTTCCTCCTTTAGCGTTTGTTATATGTTGTGCCTCCATCCAGTTTTTATGCAAAAAAAAGAGCGAAATTATTCGCTCTTTTCAATCGATTCGTCCGGCAATGCGTATGTAACATACGTTCCTGCCACAAAATCATGGATCGACCGTTTGTCTTCTCTCATTCCGACCATAAATGCGCTCACGATCACACCGATTCCTAACGTCACACCATAAATTAAGGCGCCCACAAGCACTCTTAAAATCATAGTGAGAAAGCCTACCTGAGTGCCGTCTTTTTTGACGATGCGGATACCGCAGATCTTTTTGCCGATAACATAACCGTTCCAGTATACAGGAAGCAAGATAGAATAAAGAGTCAAAATGATGCTGATCATTGCGCTCTCCTCCGGATCTTTTCCCGTTGCCAGCATATAAATAATCGCCAAAGGCACTGAAATAATTAAATAGTCGAGTACTGCGGCTCCCAATCTGATCCAAAATCCCGCCGGTCTGTAAGTATTCATTGTGTTTCCCCTCGCTCTATGGCTTCAAAATCACTTTAATGTTGCCATCTTCTTTTTTGTCAAATATATCATATGCAGCAGGGGCTTCCGCAAGACTCATTTTGTGCGTAATAATATCCGTCGGATCAATTTCATTTTGTTCGACCATTTGATACAGCATCGGCATCAGATGGATAACGGGTGCCTGGCCCATTTTTAGAGAAACGTTGCGCGTGAAAAAATCACCGATCGGAAAACCGTCCGCTTCGGAAATATATGCGCCTGTGAGCTGAACAGTACCGAACTTCTTAACGGCTTCTGACGCTGTCAGAATCGGACTGATGGTTCCGAACTGATTCGGTTTTTGCTTTTCTTTTTCTTTTGAAAGCGGCGTGCCGTCCATTCCGACACAATCAATCACAACATCCGCGCCCCCTGACGTTTGTTCATGCAGCAGTTTCCCGATCTCTTCATGCTCTGAAAAATTGAAGGTCTCTGCTCCGTTTATGCGTCTCGCATGTTCAAGGCGGTGCGGGACTTGATCGACTGCGATGACCCGCTTTGCGCCTTTTTTCCAAGCGAATTTTTGCGCCATTAAACCGATCGGACCTGAGCCCAGAATAACGACTGTGTCCCCTTTTTTCACTCCGCTGTGCTGGACGCTCCAAAAGGCGGTCGGCATGACATCTGACAGAAGCAGTACCTGTTCATCTTCTAGCTCGCTGTCTGCCGGAACCAGAAAAGAAGAGAAATCAGCATAGGGCACTCGTAAATATTCAGCCTGCCCGCCGGGATAATTACCGTTAAACTCCGAGAAACCGAATAAGCCGCCGGCATCTGTATGAGGATTGGGATTTGATTCATCACACTGGCTTTCCATCTGGTGCTTGCAATAATGACATTCTCCGCAGCCGATGTTAAAAGGAATCACGACCCGGTCGCCTTTTTTCAGCTTTTTCACTTGACTGCCCGTTTCTTCAACGATTCCCATTGGCTCGTGTCCAACGATGTAACCCGGATCAGCGGGTATTCCGTTTTTATATAAATGAAGGTCTGAACCGCAAATTCCGGTTGCGGTGATTCGAACGATGACATCCCTCTCATCTTGAATGACGGGTGCAGGGACTTCTTTCACTTCCATATGTTCTTTTCCTTGGTATGTCAGTGCTTTCACATTGTTCAGCTCCTTTTTCATCACTCCTTCCCTTCTCACATGCTTCTAAACTTGGCTGGTATGTTATTCAGCCCGCTGAATGTCCCATTGAAAAGGATCTTCAAATTGAGACCAGTCAGAATCGAACTCAGACGGCGTGAGCAGACACTGATCTAATTCCTTTGTAATGGCTGCTTCATCTAAATCAATCCCGATAAATACCAGATTCGTATGACGGTCTCCAAATTGAGCGTCCCAATCCTCCAGAATCTCCGGTTCCTGCTGTTTGATCTGCTCCTGCTCAAGTTTCGGCATCGCCGCCACCCAATAAGAGACAGGCTCAACTGAGACCGCCGGACCCGCCTGAGACATCAGCAGCGCGAAGCTGTTGTGGGTTGCGCACCAGGCAATTCCCTTTGCGCGCACAATGCTGTCAGGCATTGAGTGATGCAGCCAGCTGTCAAAACGAACGGTATGAAACGGCAGACGCCGTGAATACACAAACGAAGTGATTCCATACTCTTCTGTTTCCGGAGTGTGCGCTTCATGGCCTGCCGTCAGCTCCTTTATCCATCCTGCTGATGAACTCGCTTCTTCAAACTCAAATAAACCGGTATTCAAAATGCATTCGGCAGGCACTTCTCCGCGGACGGATCGGATCAGCTTGGCACGGGGCTGTAATGCGCGAAGAACTGTTTCAAGCTGTTCAAGCTCTTTTTCGCCCACCATGTCGCACTTATTTAAAATAAGCACATCACAAAACTCAATTTGATCAATTAATAGGTCGGCAATCTCCCGTTCATCCTCTTCTCCCGCAGCTTCTTTCCGGTCAAGAAGGCTGTCACCGGACTGGAAGTCATGCCAGAATCGGTTTGCATCTACCACGGTAACCATTGTGTCCAGCCTGCAGAATGTTGTCAGATCAATGCCCATTTCTTCATCTATATAAGAAAATGTCTGGGCAATGGGAATCGGTTCACTGATCCCTGTTGATTCAATCACGATATAATCAAATCTGCCGTCTTTGGCGAGTTTCTCAACTTCGACTAATAGATCCTCACGCAGCGTGCAGCAGATACAGCCGTTGGATAATTCTACGAGTTTTTCGTCTGTCCGTGATAAGCCCCCTCCCTGTTTCACCAGGCCAGCGTCTATGTTTACTTCGCTCATGTCATTAACGATGACGGCAATTTTTAAACCGTTGCGGTTTTGTAAAATATGATTCAAAACTGTCGTCTTTCCAGCACCAAGATAGCCGCTCAATACTGTAACCGGAATTTTCACCATAAAAATAGCCTCCCAACAAAATAGAATGATTACGATTTATTATCTGTGACTGTCTCTGTTCAACTAATATGTACAGTGTATTAAATCGTAATCGTTACTATTTATTCTGATGCATTCTCTATTTAAAATCAAGTAAAAGTCAGACATCATACACTGTTTGCCCCCTTCCATTGGTCTGACACGCAAAACGTCAACGATTTAATTGGTGAAGCCTTGGATCCGGACTGTAAAATGCCCGGTTTTAAGATGTGCGCTGCACGTATCAGCCTAATATAATTTTTCATAAAATTTTTAGATTTTTTAGTATTTTTTGTTACATCTCATAACATGTATCTTAAATATCTGTTTTCGCTGTGCTACGCTAAAGAAAACATAGATAAGGAGCGGATCATCTGATGGAAAAAAAACAGCTAGTCCTTGTTGGAAATGGAATGGCCGGGGTAAGAGCGATTGAAGAAATACTGCGTGTTTCAAAAGACGAATTCGAGATTACAATATTCGGGGCCGAACCTCATCCCAACTATAACCGAATCCTTCTGTCAAAAGTGCTTCAAGGCGATACAGATATTAAAGATATTACGTTAAACGATTGGGACTGGTACAAAGAAAACAACATTCAGCTGCATACCGGTGAAACAGTCATCAAAGTGGACCAGGATAGCAAAACCGTCATTACAGATGCAGACAGAATCCAGCCCTATGATGAACTCATCCTGGCGACAGGCTCTGTCCCTTTTATCCTTCCGATTCCGGGCGCAGATAAAAAAGGCGTCACGGCATTCCGGGACATAAAAGATACCGACACGATGCTCGCCGCGTCAAAACAATATAAAAAAGCAGCCGTCATCGGCGGAGGACTGCTTGGTTTAGAAGCCGCTCGCGGGCTGCTGAATCTCGGAATGGACGTGTCTGTCATCCACCTCTCTCCATACCTAATGGAACGCCAGCTTGATCCAACTGCAGGGCGCCTGCTGCAAAACGAATTAGAAAAACAAGGCATGACCTTTTTACTTGAAAAGCAAACCGAAGAAATTGTCGGTACTGACCGTGTCGAAGGCGTACGCTTTAAAGACGGCACAAGCATCGAAGCTGATTTAGTCGTCATGGCGGTCGGCATCCGCCCGAATACACAGCTTGGCGCGGAAAGCGGCATTCCGGTTAACCGCGGAATCATTGTTAACGATTATATGCAGACTGAAATCCCGCACATTTACGCTGTCGGTGAATGTGCCGAGCACCGCGGAATCGCATACGGTCTTGTGGCGCCGCTCTATGAACAGGCAAAAGTGCTGGCCAAACATATTTGCGGCATTGAAACAAAACCGTATGAAGGCTCCGTTCTCTCCACTCAATTAAAGGTATCAGGCGTCGAGGTATTCTCTGCCGGTGACTTTAACGAATCAGAGGAGAAAAAAGCGATTAAAGTTTTTGATGAGCAGGACGGCATCTATAAAAAAATCGTCCTGAGAGGCAATCAAATTGTCGGCGCTGTTTTATTCGGAGACAGCAGCGAGGGCAGCCGCCTGTTTTCAATGATTCAAAAAGAAGCCGATATCTCCGAAACTTCCAAGATATCCATCTTACAGCCTCTTGACCAGGAAGCAGGCGCAAGCATGACCGCGGCGATGAGCGGCGATGAAATCATCTGCGGCTGCAACGGTGTATCAAAAGGCGCGATTATTCAAGCCATTCAGGAAAAAGGCTGTACATCAACGGACGAAATCAAAGCATGCACTGGGGCATCCCGTTCCTGCGGAGGCTGTAAACCGCTCGTGGAAGACATTCTTCAATATACACTGGGCTCAGAATTTGACGCATCCGCGCAAAAAGAAGCGATTTGCGGCTGCACCTCGCTTTCGAGAGATGAAGTCGTAGAAGAAATCAAAGCCAATGGGCTATCACATACGAGAGAAATCATGAACGTGCTCGGCTGGAAAACGCCGGAGGGCTGCTCCAAATGCCGGCCTGCCCTCAACTACTACTTGGGCATGATCAATCCGTCTACATACGAGGATGACAGAACATCCCGTTTTGTGAACGAACGGATGCACGCCAATATTCAAAAAGACGGAACATACTCTGTCGTGCCCCGGATGTACGGCGGCGTGACCAACTCTCAGGATCTCCGCAAGATCGCCGATGTCGTCGACAAATATGAGATCCCGCTCGTTAAAATGACAGGCGGCCAGCGAATTGATCTCATCGGCGTCAAAAAAGAAGACCTGCCGAAAGTATGGGCCGAGCTTGATATGCCTTCAGGCTACGCGTACGGAAAAACACTCCGCACGGTAAAAACATGCGTAGGCGAACAATTCTGCCGCTTCGGCACGCAAGACTCCATGGCACTGGGCATTGCGCTTGAGAAAAAATTCGAAGGGCTCAATACGCCTCATAAGGTCAAAATGGCCGTGTCTGCCTGCCCGCGGAACTGTGCGGAGTCCGGCATTAAAGACCTTGGTGTTGTCGGCATCGACGGAGGCTGGGAGCTTTATGCCGGCGGGAACGGCGGAACACATTTGCGAGCCGGTGATTTGCTGATGAAAGTGAAAACGAATGAAGAAGTCTTAGAATACGCGGGCGCTTACCTTCAGTACTACAGAGAAACGGCTAACTATCTGGAGCGCACATCCGCATGGCTTGAGCGCATCGGTTTATCCCATGTCCAATCTGTATTGAACGATCCGGAAAAACGGCAGGAGCTCAACGGCAGAATGAATGAAACACTCTCTGTTCACAAAGATCCGTGGCAATATTTCCTTAAAGATAAAAAAGCTTCTAAAGATTTATTTGAAAATGTCGTCACGACTTCATAAAACAGTAAGGAGGAACGGACATGGTTAACAAAGATATGACAAAGGTTTGCTTAGGCAGGCTAAACGAATTTCCTGAGGAGTTAGGAAAAACCGTATATATAGAAGAGAAAGAACTTGCTGTATTTAAGCTTTCTGACGGAAGCGTCCGCGCCGTCGAAAACCGCTGCCCTCATAAAGGGGGCGTCCTGGCTGAAGGCATCGTCAGCGGAGAATACGTCTTCTGCCCGATGCATGACTGGAAAATTTCCTTAGAAGACGGAAAAGTCCAAGAGCCGGATCATGGCTGTATTAAAACATACGAAACACTGATCGAAGGAGAGAATGTATACCTCCTGTATTGATCAAAGGGTCGGATCACTTTTTAAACAGATGAAGGGATGACGTCATCATGAGAAACGGAATTGTATATTTTGTCGGTGCCGGACCTGGAGACCCGGGGCTGATTACGGTAAAAGGGAAACAGGTTCTGGAGAAAGCGGATATCATTTTGTATGACCGGCTTGCAAACCCAACGTTTCTTGAATATGCCTCTCCAGACTGCCGGTTCATTTATTGCGGAAAACTGCCCGACCGCCATTTTATGAAACAGTCGGAGATAAATGCCCTGCTGATTGAAAAAGCGGCGGAAGGCTTCACCGTAGTCCGCTTGAAAGGCGGAGATCCAAGCGTGTTCGGCAGAGTCGGCGAAGAAGCGGAGGCGCTTCATCGGCACGGCATCCGCTACGAGATGGTGCCCGGCATCACCTCGGGAATCGCGGCGCCGCTGTATGCGGGCGTCCCCGTCACCCATCGTGATTGCGCTTCGTCCTTCGCCATGATCACTGCTCATGATACATCATTACAAGGCCGGCCGAATCTCGATTGGGAAGGGCTGGCTCGAAGCGTTCAAACGCTTGTGTTTTACATGGGGGTTAAAAATCTGTCATTTATATGCCGGCAGCTTATGGAGCACGGGAAATCCCCCTCCGTCCCCGTACTCGTCATTCAATGGGGAACATGGGGCCGCCAGCGCAGCGTAAAAGGAACGCTTCAGGATATTTATGAAAAAGTACAAAGCCAAAACATCACCAACCCCGCCATTATCGTCATCGGAGATATCGTAAATCTTCAAACATATAGCTGGTTTGAAAGCAAACCGTTCATCGGGCGGCATATCATGGTGATCACTCATGGCGATGATGAACATACATTGACAGGCAAGCTGCGCGAGTATGGCGCTGATGTTATCGAATGGCCGAAGCGGATTGTTAAAAAAATGCCCGCTAACGAAAACATCCTGAAGCGGATCAGCACTTTTGAACAGATCTTTTTCACATCACGCCACGCGGTCTGTGAATTTTTTGACACACTGGCTTTCAAGCAGATTGACATCCGCCGGGTGACAGCAAGCCTGAATGCAGCGACTGAAGCGGCAAAGACGGAACTGACAAAACGGGGCTTCCGCCTATCCGGCCATCAAGGTGATTCTCCGCATTCGCTCATTGTAGGAAGCCGTCAAGCAGCAGAAAATATGCCAGACTCAGTATCATGCCCGTTTTATATCACTCATGAACATATCGCAGATGAGCGGTTCACTTCGATGATCGAACGCACAATCAGTGAGTCTCCTCTGCAAATGATTATCTGTCCGGGCAAAGAATCCGCTCAGCATTTGCTCAGCGCCGGAAAACAGATCGGCATATCACCGAATCCGACAGCAAACCGCCCTCCCGTCATCTGCATCGGTGAAGACATACCCGCCGGTTACGGATTTACCGCCGTGAAAAATCAGGAACAGTTATTTGCGTTTATACAAAATGAAATGAAAGACATGCTCGTTCACAGCTGACCCCCGGCTCAACATCGGGGGCCATTCCCTTTTTTATTGTGTCACCAATTTCTTATGATGAGTCGAATACATCGCCATCTGATCCGCCTGCGGGTCCAAATAGGCTTTGGCGCTGTTCACGGCGGTCGGTCCCTCCGTGAAGCCGCCGGCAATCAATCTGAGCTTGCTTTCATAATGGGCGGCGTCACCTGCAACAAACACGCCCGGAAGATTCGTCCGCATATGTCTGTCGGCTTTAATCCGGCCTTCTTCTATCTCAAGCCCCCAATCCTTCATCGGGCCGAGATCAATTTTAAACCCGTGATTGATAATGAGCTCATCAACCTTGATGTCTTCAGAATGGCCAGACTCAGTATGACAAACGGTGACGCTCTCGATCCGTTCCCCGGTGCCGTTGAGATGCTTCAGACGATACGGCGCAAACACCCGCACGGAAGACCGCTTCATTTTCGCCACGCTGCTTTCTAAACCGCCGAACTCCTCACGGCGGTGCAAGACGGTAACAGACGCCGCAATCGGTTCCAGCTCATTCGCCCAGTCAACCGCGGTATCTCCCCCTCCGGAGATCACGATATGCTTACCTTCAAACGCATCCAGCTTCTCCACTTTATAATGAAGGTTTTTCCCTGAATAACGGCTCGCATCCGCGCTGTTGAGCTCATTGACCTCAAGCGTTCCCATGCCGACAGCCAAAATCACGGTGCGTGTATAGTGCTTTTCCCCTTCGGAACTTTCCAGCACAATGGTCCCGTCATTCAGCCGCTCAAATCCGGTCACCCGCTGATTCAACACGATATCCGGCTCAAATGTCGCCGCCTGCTCCATCAGCTGCTTAATCAGCTGTTCCCCGGCGATCCCCGGAATTCCGCCGATATCACGGATGATTTTTTCCGGGAAAAACATAGACACTTTCCCCCCGAGCCGCGGCAAAAATTCAATCACTTTCGTTTTCAGCTCGCGCATCCCGCAATAAAAAGCCGTAAACAGGCCGATCGGGCCCCCGCCTATAATCGTGACGTCATACACCTCATGATTTTCCGCCATTATTCTGCCTCCCGTTTATATCTATACTTCAAACATTTTCAATTGAGAATCAATATCAATAAAAGTATACCATACATCGGGAAACAGTGTTTGTTCAGTTCTCATCTTGCGGAAAAGGATGGAGATTCAAGAAGCACGGTCCAATGAGATGTTGAGGTTGAGGAGGGTATTAAAGCTGAAACCAGTACGGAGACTGGTTTCTTTTTTATTTCTTTTTCATCAGCATGATATCAAGATACAGCTGGCACCTTGTCCTGAAGTCGTTTAAATTAATTGATGTCATGTCAAGAATCTGTTTGATACGGTAGTTCAATGTGTTTTGATGAATAAAAAGCTGTTCTGCGGCTGGTTTTGTTTTGCAGTTATTGAGGAGATAGATTTCTAACGTTTTCAGCAGTTCGGTGCTGCTTTCTCTATCCTTGGCTTTTAATAAAGCTAAATCATGGTTTACATATTCCAGTGAGGCGTTTTTTTCTTCGATACTTTCAAGATAGCGGTAGATCCCGAGCTTGCTGTATTCATACGGGATATTTTCCTGGTTTCCGGTAATTTCTGCAGCCTTTATGACTTCAAGGGCTTCTATATAACTTTTCCCGAGCTTCAGGATGCTGCTGTATTCATTGCCGATTCCGATATAGATGGGAGTGGGGATCTTCTGAAAGTGAAAATGAGTCAGCAGTTTGTGGATGAATTCAGATGCTGCCGAAGTGCCGGAGCTTTTTTGCGAGAAGCTTGCGACGACGATGACAATATTGGAATCAATGGTTAAGACGTGACTGACTTTATCCCGCAAATTCAAGTACGATTTGATATTTTCCTTCAAATCTTCGACTGCCTCCCCATCCCCATTTGCGGCATGCAGGACAACCACCGAGAAAACCGACGGCAGCACGGCGTTCATCTTTTCCGCCTCCCGCCTGAACTCCTTTTCAGAGGAGAATTGCTGAAAGATTGCCCGTTTCACCAGGTCTTCCGCTCTCTCTTCCTTTTCCTGTTTCAGCCGGTTCGTTTTATAGATGATTTTTCCGACATGGAATGAGGTTTCATATAAAAAGTCGAGCTCCTCGTCCGTCAAGTCGCGGTCGAGCTCCTGAATCCAGATGTAGCCCATCACTTCCCCTTTATGTTTTGCGCTTACGACCACTCTCTGATTCAGCCCGATACTGTCTATTTTTTCAACACGGAACGGTTCAGGAACGGTTTTCAGTTTTTCGATCACCCCGTCCTTCAGAAACCTCTCAAAAATCTGCACGGGGCATTTTTTTGAAAATATCGTCTGCTGGTTGGCGGAGTCGAAGTGATTAATGTAATAAGAATTATAGGCAAGCAAAAAGAAATCCGCACTTTCCAGAATGACGGGCTTCTGCAATTCGTAACTGATGAAATCAATTAATTTATCAATGTCCGTAAATGAAAAAACTCTCTCTAAAAGCTCTTCCATACCTATTTCTCCTATGCTCTTTTTATCTTTATCATACTCTGAGGGGTGACTTTTTGTATAGAAAAAAATTCATATATTCCCAAAACGGCATAATCCGGAATTCTGTATCGTGAAAAGAGGAAAAAGGGCGGTCCCTTCTTCCTCTCGTTCCTTGCTTTTATTGAGAAAGTGTATCACGGTACTCATGAAACTGATCTGTGACATCTTTTGACGGAGCATGTGTCAACAAGCTGACGACAAATACAGCGGCAAGGCTTACAGCAAACCCCGGAATGATTTCGTACAAAAAGTCTGAAAGACCGGCATTCGCCCAAATGATTACGGTAATCGCTCCCGCAATCATGCCGGCGAGTGCCCCCCATTTCGTCATCCGTTTCCAAAATAAACTGAGCAGTACGACCGGCCCGAATGACGCGCCGAATCCCGCCCATGCATAGCTGACAAGACCTAGTATCGTGTTGTTTTTCTCCCAGGCGAGCACCAAGGCGATGATTGACACCGCAAGCACTGCCATTCTCCCCAGAAATACGAGTTCCTTATCAGAAGCCGAACGTCTGAACATGGACTTATACAAATCCTCTACTAAAGAACTGGACGTAACGAGCAGCTGAGACGAAATCGTACTCATAATGGCCGCTAAAATCGCAGAAATGAGAAATCCCGTAATAATCGGGTGGAACAGAATGTTGCCGAGCTGAATAAAAATGGTTTCCGGATCAGCCAGCTTCAGTCCGTTCTGATGGTAATACGCGATTCCCGCAAGACCCGTAAACAGCGCGCCTATTGCAGACAAAATCATCCATCCCATGCCGATCCGTCTGGCGCGTTTGATTTCTTTCACAGATGTGATCGCCATAAAGCGCACAATAATATGCGGCTGCCCGAAATAGCCGAGCCCCCACGCAAATAAAGAAATAATGCCAAGGACGGTCGTTCCTTTGAACATGTTAAACAGTTCCGGGTTGACGGAACGGATATCGGCAACGGTTTCTCCCGGGCCGCCCGTATGAAAAATCGTCACAATCGGCACGAGAATAAGCGCCGCAAACATGATGATCCCTTGGACAAAGTCCGTCCAGCTTACCGCCAAAAAGCCCCCGAACAAGGTGTAGGCGACAACGACGCCTGTCACAACCCACAGGCCGGTGTGATAGTCCAACCCTAAAATGCTGTTGAATAAGACGCCTCCTGAGACCATGCCCGATGATACGTAAAATGTGAAAAAGACGAGAATGACAAGACCCGAAAACAGTCTGAGAAGCTTCGTATGATCACCGAAACGATTTTCAAGGAAACCCGGAATGGTGATGGAATTCCCCGCTTTTTCAGTATACGTTCTCAGTCTCGGCGCCACGAAAAGCCAGTTCGCCCATGCTCCGAGCACAAGGCCGATGACAATCCAAGCGCCGCTTAATCCCGTCGAGAACATGGCGCCCGGAAGCCCCATCAAGAGCCATCCGCTCATATCCGCCGCTCCCGCGCTGAGCGCTGTGACGGCAGGACCTAAAGAACGCCCCCCGAGCATGTAATCCGTCAGATTTGACGTCCGTCTGTAGGCGAAATAACCGATAAACAGCATGCCCGCCATATAAATACAAATGGATATAATCAACTGAATGTTTGCTATGGCATTTCCTCCTCCGCTTTATATGTTTATGGTGAAATGGACACCCCCCGCGAGGAGGATGCCCATTCAGTCCCTCTTAAAACATTTCACTGATTGTTTTCGCCTGCATGTGGAGGGCCAAATAATCCGGGCCGCCCGCTTTTGAATCAGTGCCGGACATTTTAAAGCCTCCGAACGGATGGTATCCGACAATCGCTCCCGTACAGTTGCGGTTGAAGTACAGGTTGCCGACATGGAATTCCTGTTTCGCCCGTTCAATATGTTTGCGGTTATTTGTAATGACCGCTCCTGTCAAACCGTATTCAGTATTGTTTGCCACTTCCAGCGCTTCATCAAAGTTTGATACTTTAGAAAACCCGACGACCGGCCCGAAAATTTCTTCCTGCATGAGTCTGGCTTTCGGATCAAGGTCAGCGAAGATCGTCGGCTTGATAAAGTAGCCTTTTGAATCATCGCCGGTGCCGCCGCTTACTAAACGGCCTTCTTCTTTTCCGATTTCAATGTAGCTCATGATTTTATCGTAAGAGCCTTGGTCGATGACAGGCCCCATATACACGTCAGCGCTGTCAGGGCTTGCCGTCACTTTTGATTCAGTGATTTCGATGACGCGCTCCAAGACGGCATCGTATACTTTTTCATGCACAACCGCGCGGGAACCGGCAGAACATTTTTGTCCCGCGAAGCCGAATGCTGATGTGAAAATGGATTGAGCCGCCAATTCAATGTCCGCATCTTCGTCAACGACAACCGTATCTTTACCGCCCATTTCTGCAATGACGCGTTTCAGATGCTGCTGTCCCGGCTGCACTTTTGCCGCGCGTTCAAAAATTCTCGTACCGACTTCACGTGATCCCGTAAATGTAATGATGCTTGTTTTCGGGTGATCGACGAGATAGTCTCCTACTTCCGCCCCGCTTCCCGGCACAAAGTTGACAACGCCCTTCGGAAGGCCCGATTCTTCAAGCACTTCTACGAATTTCGCCGCGATGACCGGTGTCGCGCTGGCCGGTTTTAGAACGACCGTGTTGCCCGTTACGATCGGTGCCACCGTCGTACCCGCCATAATTGCAAAGAGGAAGTTCCAAGGCGGAATGACGACCGTTACGCCTGTCGGTGTGTAGACATATTGGTTTTTCTCGCCTTCGCGGCTGTTGACCGGCTTGCCTTTTGCCAATTCAACCATCTGACGCGCGTAGTATTCCATAAAGTCGATGGCTTCAGCGGTATCCGCATCAGCTTCGTTCCAAGGCTTTCCTGCTTCTTTTACAAGCAAAGCGGAGAATTCATGTTTTCTTCTGCGGACTTTGGCAGCCGCGCGGAACAGGACAGCCGCTCTTTCTTCAGGAGATGTGTATCTCCACTCTTCGAACGCTTTCGCAGCCGCTTCAATCGCTTGCTCAGCGTGCTCTTGAGAAGCTTTTGACACTCTTCCGACGACTTCTTCTTTATCAGCCGGGTTGATTGAAACGATTTTCGCTTCTGTTTCCACTCTTTCACCGTTAATGACAAGAGGATAATCTTTTCCCAGATACTCGCTTACCTTCGCAAGCGCTTTCTTGAATTCTTCAACGTTCGATTGATCTTGGAAATTCGTGAATGGTTCGTGTTTATAAGGTGTAGTCATTGTCATCTCTCCCTTTTTTACTTCTTAGTCATCCCTTTAAAGGCGAATGCGATATTTGAGGGGCGTTCAGCGAGCCGTCTCATGAAATAGCCGTACCAATCATCGCCGTAAGGCAGGTAGACTCTCATGTTGTATCCTTCTTCTACTAGGCTGAGCTGGGTTTGCGAGCGCATACCGTACAGCATCTGAAACTCAAAGCGGTCGTTTGGAATGCCGTGCTCTTTGACAAGCTGCTTTGTGAATTCGATCATCTTGTCGTCATGCGTGGCAATTGCCGTATAATGTCCTTTTAAAAGCTGCTTGCGGATGAGTCTTTTATAATTTTCATCTACATCGCTTTTTTCAGGATAGGCCACCTTTTCCGATTCTTTATAGGCTCCTTTGACAAGGCGCAGAAACGGATTCAGCGGGTCAAGATCATCAAGGTCCTTCTCCGTTCTGTACAGATAAGCCTGCACCACGGTGCTTACGTATTCATACCGGCTTCGGAAGTCTTTAAAGATATCCAGCGTTTTCTGGCATCTCGTCTCATCCTCCATGTCAATCGTCACCATGACTTTATGTTTTTCCGCTGTCTGGAGGATTTTCGTCATATTTTCATAGACGAGATCGAGATCTATATCAAGACCTAAAGACGTCATTTTTAATGACACTTGGGAATTCAGCTGTTCATCAGCGATTAAAGCGATGGTCTGCATGCACTCCTCGGTGCGTTCTTTCGCGACATCACCGCTGTTGACAAATTCACCCAAATGATCGACAGTAACTGACAGCCCTTGGCTGTTCAAATGTCGGATTGTCGGGATAGAACTGCGGATATCCATTCCTCCGATGATTTTGCCGGCTGCCACACGGCTTCCCCAGCCTCGCGCCATCTTATTGAGAAAGCTGCTCTTGGATAAAAATAAGAAAAAATCTCTTGTAATCACTTCCAACCTTAACACCCCGCAATCTAAGAAGTATTTGTATGAGTCTATTGTAAATGGACAAAACATCCTCTCACAATATTCTAAAAATACAAAGATTCTGATAAATTTTTGTGGTTTTTCCACAATCAGCTTCTTAGAGAGCAGGCGGATCATGCCGAAAAAAGGCGGGCGGAAATGACAGAAATCGTCAATTCCCGCCTTTTTCTTCCCAAGCCTCTTCGACAGTCTGAATCAAAAGATGATTCAGTTCGTCCGTTATATCCGGTTTCGGTGTTTTGACCGTTTTGGCATACTGACCGATGCGTTCTATTTCCTCTTCTATAAAGGCATGAATAATCGTATTTCCGGGTTCCGGAGCCAGTTCCTGTCCGCTTTTTTTCCTTGTAAGCAGTGTGCTGATTTCAGAAATGAGCGCTTCATCCGTCAATAGGGCATCTGCCAGTACGGGAAATGACATCGGCGGTACGGTGCCGAACGTTTCAATCCACTTGCAGGCAAGGAGAGGCCGCAGGACATAAAAATACTTTTTAATCTTCACTGCACTGCCCCGCAATTCCGTTTTTTCATTCCGCTTTGTCATATTAAGATAATGATAGAGGGATGCTTCGGGCGAAAAGGCGCGGGTTTTCAGTTCTCGGAGCTTTTCAGCCGCTGTGAAAGCTTCATAATAGATCATCTCCGAAGAAAGCCATTCCAAAAGAGGCGGATTTGATTTTTTAAAGAGCCGCAGGGCTTTTCTCAGTTCCCAGCCGCTGACGTCAAGCATGTCATGGATCGGCTCTTCTATGACATCCCTATGCGGTTCAATGGAAAAGTACCATTCTTTTTTCGGCACATAGAGAAACCGTACATCGTAGTCGCTTTCACTTGACGGAAATCCCCATGCGCGGCTTCCCGATTCTACGGCGTAGAGCACCTTAACGTCGTGCTTTGCCTCAATTCGTTTTAATTCTTCGATGATCCTTTGTTTCATTTGTATCCGTCCTTTTCCGTCATCATTCATGAAAAAAGCCCAAGTACTTGGGCTTTTCACTGCTGTCAGCCTTTCAGATGCGCTTTCAGAAAGGCCAGCTTCTCCGTATGGAAAGAAGGTATATATTCATGGCCGAAATACCGGTAAACCTTCAATTCTTTTTCCGTTTCCAGATGATTGTAAGCGGCAAATACCGTCGACGGCGGAGTCACCCGGTCAATCAGCCCGATGGACATGAGAACCGGCACCTTTACGCGGTCCGCCAGATTCATGATATCAAAATAGGCCAGTGTATTCATCGCGGCTTTCTCCGTTTCAGGGCTGCCGTTTTTTCTGAAAAAGGAGTTAATCTCAAGATACGGCTCATCAAGTGCGACGTCAATCGCCCGCTCAAAATTGCTTAAGTACGGATAATCAGCCGCAACCGCTCTCGGAATGTCGGAAAGCGCCGCCGCGGCGATGGAAAGCCCGCCTCCCTGGCTCCCCCCGATGACAGCGATTCTCGTTTCATCCACTTCATCAAAGCTGCTGATGACTTCAAGAGCCCTTACTGCGTCTAAGTACACACCGCGGTAATAATATGTATCTTTGTCTAAAATCCCTTTCGTCATCCAGCCGGGAACGTGTCCGTGCGGTGAGACGCTTGTATCTGTGCTGCTGTGCTGGCCGCGGACAAGCATCCCGAACGCGGCATATCCGTGAAGCGCCCAATTGACGATGTCATGTATGTCCCCGTCATAGCTTGCGTTGTAGCCGTGGTATTTCACGATGGCCGGATGCGGGCCTTTTCGGTCGGGAACGGCGTACCATCCCTCAATTTCCGCCTTGCCGAAGCTTCGGTATTTCAGCCGGAATACTTTCACGCCGTCAGCCGGGTAGCTTTCAGGCGTCAAATCAGGCTTTGCCTCTTCTTTTGCAAGCTCATGTAATGATGATGCCCAAAAATCCGCAAAGTCATGAGGAGCAGTTTTATTTGGTTTATAGGTCTGCAGTTGGTCAAGCGGCAAGTCGTATAATTGCATATCCGATTATTCTCCTTTGTTTTATAAGATTTAATTTTCTGACTCTATCTTAACACGATTTTACACTTATTTTCTAAAAATTTTTATAAATGATCGGCGGACGCTTTCACTTTTTATCAAACGTTTGTTTAACAGAAAACAAAAAAGAGCTGTGCGCTCACAGCGGCACAGCTCTTTTACATCGGCTGATACAGGTCCCAGCCGATTTTTAACGTTTCAACGATATAATCGGCAATTTCTTCAGGTTCCAGATTATCCGTTGCCACTTTTGAATTATGTTTATCATAGATGCTTTGGCGCTCGTTAAAGAGCTGCTGCATTTCATCCATTGAACGGTTATGCAGAACGGGACGGCTTTCAATCAGCAGGTCAGCCCGCTGCTTCCAATTCTCCCATGATAAATCAAGATGGAGCACGAGACAGTTTTCCAGGCAGCATTGTCTGATTTCCTCTTGTTTAAACGAACCGCCCCCAAGAGACACGATCTTGAATTTCGTATTGCGGCAAATATCTAATATATAGTCCTTTTCAGTCTGACGGAAAAAGGCTTCACCCTTTTTCTCAAACATTTCCGGGATGGACATGTTGAAATCTTTCTCAATCTGCAAATCAATATCAATGAAGTCTCTGTATAATTTTTTAGCGACCAGCTGGCCGATTGTTGTCTTACCGACACCCATGAATCCGATCAGTACGATATTTCTTTCTCTTACGGGAATGGCACGTTTTGCGTTCATCTTCGGCGAAATCCTCCTAAGGAATGAAAAAGTTATGTTTATTATATGATAACTCCATATTGAAATATAGAGATAATGCGATGAGTTTTTCGATCTACCGGAGCGTAATGCGTTCCACCTTTCCGACAATGAAAATATAAGAAAACGCCCCGATAAAGGCGACAGCGCCGACAAACAGAATCGCTCCGTTGTATGAACCGGTCGCAGAGACGATAAACCCGATGATAAGCGGCGTAATAATACCGGCCATATTGGCGAAAAAGTTAAACACGCCCCCTGCCAATCCGATTGTCTCGCTTGGCGCCACTTCACTCAGCATCGTCCAGGAAATATTGGACATGCCCTGCGCAAAAGAAGCAATGGATAAGATCGCCAAAACCGCCGGGGAAGAATCCGTAACATTCGCGAGCACGATGGAGCCCGTCAGCAGAAGACCGAGGATAACGGGCGTCTTTCGGGCAACGTTCACCGATACGCCCCGCTTCATCATGCTGTCAGACCAAAATCCGCCGAACAATACGCCGAAAAAGGCGGCGATATACGGGATTGATGCGGCGAAGCCGACTTTTAAGAAAGCCATGTGCTTTGCCTCCGCCAGATAAGTCGGAAACCATGTCAAAAAGAAGAACAGCGTGGACGCTACGGCGAATTGGCCGATATACAAGCCGACAAGCTTGCGGTATTTAAGAAGCTGGACGAAATCCCGCCACGTGATCCTGCCGGCTGATTCAGACACCTCTGTCAGCCCGCCGCCTTCTTTAATATATTCAAGCTCTTCCCGGTTCACTTTTCGATACCGGTTCGGCTCCTGATACATCTTAAACCAGAAAACGGAGAAAACAAGCCCGAGCAGCCCTGAGGAAATAAAGACGGCTCGCCAGTCGAATGCCGTTAACACCCAAAATAAAACCGGTGTGGCGAATGCCAGCCCGACATATTCCCCCGCTGTGTAAACCCCAGTCGCAAAGGCGCGTTCCCTCCTCGGAAACCATGTCGTGACAATCCGGTTGTTTGCGGGAAAGGCAGGCGATTCAGCCAGTCCGATAATCAGGCGGCAGCCGAATAAAAATCCGAAACTGGCCGCAAAAGCTTGCACTCCGGTGAAAACCGACCAGACAAATAAAGAAACTCCGTACGTCCGTTTTGACCCGAATTTGTCCAAAATGAGCCCGCCGGGAATCTGCATACCCGTATAGGTCCAGCTGAATGCGGAAAATACGACGCCCAAAAGAGCGGGGCTTATGTTCAGCGAAGTCTGAATGGACGGGGCGGCGATGGATACACTTGCACGGTCTATATAATTAATCGCAGTGATAAAAAACAAAAGAATCAGTATCACATAACGAGCGCGAGTCGGTTTATTGCGGACGGGCCTGAAGTCCGTCAGCTCCGTTTCATTTTTCAATGGCTTCTCCCCCTTACTCGAATGAAATTAATTGTACAACACTTCGAGCAATTATTTAATACTTTGACGCAAAAAAGCACTAAACAATTTGTGTTCAATACTGACCGGATGCACCGCTTCCATAAAAAAAGTGTTTACCCTTTTCGTCTGTTTATCCGCAGCTTATCCGGGGAAAAAACACATATAGGATAGACAGTTAACGGGAGGATTACCGATGAAACTGAGCTTTTGCACGACAGGGTTTAAAAAAAAGCATATTCTCGATGTCATTTCTTTCGCAAAAGAGCACTCCTTTGACGGAATCGAACTGTGGTACGGGCACGCCCAACAATATATAAAAGAAATCGGCCCGCTCGATAGGCTTGATCAGCAGCTTCAGGAGGAAGGCTTCGAGGTGCCGGCTGTCAGCTTGTACACTGACTTCGCCACTCAGGATGAAAGGCAGGCGTTAAAAGATGTTCAAAGGGCATTAAGCGCGGCACGGCAGCTTCACAGTCCCCTGATCAGAGTCTTTGCGGGCAACCTGGCTTCTCGCCGCACATCACCAGAGAAGTGGCAGAGCGCCGTTGATCAATTTCAGCAGGCGGCACGGCTCGCAGATGACTATGACGTCAATATCGGGCTTGAGATTCATTACGATACGTACGCGGATACACCGGAGGCGGCGCTGGCATTTTTAGAGGATATCGGACATCCGCGGGTCCGCATTATTTTTGACGGCTCCAACCTTCACGTCAATCATGTGGACCAAATGCCCGCTTTAGAAAAACTGTATCATACCGTCAGCCATATCCACCTGAAAAACTATCACTGGAATTTTGACAACTGGTATCTCAGCAGGCCGGTGTCTGTTCTGCAGGGCGACTTACGGCAGGAACCCTTTCTGAAAGAACTGTTGAACAGGCAGTACGGCGGATTCGTGTCACTCGAATACTTCGGCCGTCATGCTGAAGCGCATATGAAAGAATCTCTGAATGAGATCAGACACTGCTTTAAGAAATAAAAAACATCCCCTTTGAAGGGATGTTTTTTTCAAATTAAGAAAAAAATTTCAGAAACAGAGAAGGAATTTTATGGATAATAGTCTAATTATTAACACTGTAATACATTTCTTTTGAAAAGGGAGTGTTCGAAATGAAATTCAAAAAAGTGTTAACCGGTTCTGCGCTGTCTCTTGCCTTACTGATGTCTGCCGCTCCTGCCTTTGCCTCATCACCAACAGCAACGTCATCCGTGGAAAATAGCCCAATCTCAACAAAAGCAGATGCCGGCATTAATGCTATCAAACTCGTTCAAAGCCCTGACGGCAATTTCGCTGCTTCTTTCGTTTTAAACGGAACAAAGTGGATTTTCAAAAGCAAATACTATGACAGCAGTAAGGGGTATTGGGTAGGCATTTATGAAAGTGTAGATAAATAAAAATAAGATAAACAAAAAACCTCCCTTTCAAAAGGGAGGTTTTTTTATTTTTATTTCCACCAATCATCAAACATTGATGCCGGCACCTGACGCTTATGTTCCGTACTGAGATAGCGTTTTTCCAGCGCCTCAATCACTTCGGAAGAAACGTCCTTGCCTTCTAAATAATCATCAATGTCATTGTATGTGATGCCGAGCTCTGTCTCGTCCGTCTGCTGCGGTTTTTCATCGAGCAGATCGGCTGTCGGTAATTTCAAATACAGGCGTTCCGGTGCGCCGAGCTCTTCTAATAAACGTCTGCCCTGTCGTTTCGTTAATCCGGTCAGCGGCAGCAGGTCAGCTCCGCCGTCACCGTATTTCGTGAAGAAACCGGTCACCGCTTCAGCCGCATGGTCGGTACCGATGACAAGCAGCCCCTCTTGTCCGCCGATGGCATATTGCGCGATCATTCTCATTCTGGCTTTTACATTTCCTTTGTTAAAATCAGTCAGCTGATCGCCCGTTTCTTTTTTGTACTGATCGGCGAACGCGCTGACAGCGGACTTAATATCAAACGTCCATGATTTATCAGGCTTAATGAATTTGAGTGCCAATTGGGCGTCATCCTCATCCTGCTGTGCGCCGTGCGGAAGACGGACGGCGATAAACTCCGCGTCTCCGCCTTCCTCTCTGATGCGTTCAGCCGCCAATTGGGCGAGGCGTCCCGCAAGCGTGGAATCCTGCCCCCCGCTGATGCCGAGCACAAAGCCTTTGGCACCTGTTTTTTTCAAATATTGTTTCAGAAAGTTCACTCTGTCCTCAATTTCTTGTTTCGGATCAATTGAGGGTTTTACGTGGAGATCATTCATAATTTGTTTCTGGATGCTCATCCCAATCACTCCTCCTGCATTGTTTCTTTATGATTCATTTCCCGTTCATGCTGAAAATGAATCATGCCACTATGTACGACTCTCTGTTAAATATAGCACAGGTGCAGTTTTTAAGTGAATCAAATACACCGGGATCAGCTGATTTCCACCCGCAGCGCCGTAATGCTGTCTCCGTTGCATTTTCCTTTTTCGATCGGGCAGGATGAAAACGCGACGACGAGATCCATTTCCGCACGGAGCCGTACGTAATCACCCGCGTCAGACAGAGGCGTTTCGACTGACAAGTTCCCCTTCTCATCAAGCACCGTATTCATAAAGATGGCAAACGGGTAATGCATATGCGGCCGCGGCACCCCGAATGGTTCAAGCGCCCCGCTCATATTGTCATAGCACGTATCCTGGAGCTCGTCTTTATGCTTTCCGTATAAAAGCCTGTTCATATCCGGGCGGCAGGCGGGAAGCAGCAGGTCATGCTTGCCGACAGTATCTTCAATCAGCGTCAGCATCGGCTTATATAAATTTGAATAAATATGATCGCCCGTTTTCACATGAATGGACTGATTGGCATCAATCGTCGCGCCCTGATCAAGATGCTCATAAAAGTCTTTGGCATGATACGCCGTAAAATCAGCCACCTGCTGCCCTTCCACATCGACTACTTTTATAATCTGCCCTTTGTGAACCTTCAGGCCGAGCCCTTTTTTCGGCGGTACGATAAATTGCTGTGTCATCAGACTGCTCCTTTTTTCTTCTATTATGAACCCCGGCCGTTTGTTTCATGTAAAGCAATTTATTGGATGTATATTCCCGTTCTGCCGGCCGCAATCTAAGCTTTGATAAAGGGGTTGAATTACATGGGTAAATCACAGGACCAGCCTAAAGGAAATCTCGCTTGGTGGCAGCTCTCTTTAATCGGCGTCGGCTGCACGATCGGGACGGGCTTTTTTCTCGGGTCCAGTATCGCTATTGTCAAAAGCGGATATTCCGCGCTGATCTCATTTCTTATTGCCGGGCTCGGCACCTATTTTGTCTTTGAGCAGCTCGCGAAGCTTTCGGCTAAGCAGCCCGAAAAGGGGTCTTTTTGCGCTTATGCGAGAAAGGCTTTCGGCTCTTGGGCCGGTTTCAGCAACGGCTGGGTGTACTGGTCGTCTGAAATGCTGATTACGGGAAGCCAGCTGACAGCCATCTCGCTGTTTACGAAGCATTGGTTTCCGAATATGCCGCTGTGGATTCTCGCCTCCATCTATGCGGTGCTCGGTCTTTTAATTATTTTTACGGGGCTGTCCGTTTTTCAAAAAACGGAGAATGTGCTCGCTGTTGTCAAGACGGCGGCCATTTTTATGTTTATCGTCATCGCCATTTTGGCGCTGTGCGGTATATTTTCTCATAAACCGGATGTCCAGGTGCCGAATGAATCAAAGGATTTGTTCCCGCACGGAGCGATGGGTTTGTGGACGGGGCTGATTTATGCGTTTTACGCTTTCGGGGGAATTGAAGTCTTGGGGCTGATGACCGTACATTTGAAAAAGCCGGAGGAAGCCTCAAAATCAGGCAGACTGATGCTTATCGTTCTTGCGGTGATTTACGTCATTTCTCTCGGCCTGGCGTTATTGTTAGTGCCGCTGGGTAAATTCACCGAACAGGACAGCCCGTTTATTACATCTCTGAAAGGCTTTCATTTAGATGTCATTCTTGATATTTTTAACGGGATTTTTATTATTGCGGGGTTTTCTACGCTCGTCGCCTCGCTGTTTGCCGTGACGACATTGCTTTGTACGATGGCTGATGACGGAGATGCGCCGAAATGCTTCAGATTGAAGGAAAATAAAAAAATCTGCTGGCCTGCGCTCGGATTGACATTCGCCGGACTCATCGTCTCCATCATCCTGTCTTTGGTGCTGCCGAAAAATATATATGAACACATGACCACCGCGGCAGGCCTCATGCTTCTGTATACATGGGTGTTCATTTTGTTCTCAGGCAAGAAACTGATCGAACCGACAAAATCGGGAACGGCACAGATTTTTATCGCCCTGGTGCTGATTGCGGCCGCCGTCTCCGGGACGCTGTTTGAGAAATCGAGCCGGCCCGGTTTTCTGGTCAGCCTTTGTTTTCTCGCCGTCATTGCGATCGTGACATGGATCGTACAAAAAAAGCAGGGACACAGCCCTGCCGGATCATAGCTTAAACAATCTTTTCAAATAGGAAAAAGGACATTTTGACACTTGCGTCTCATCATCACGGAGGAAATATTGCTTCCATTCTAAATTGTCTTTTCCTCCGTACCACCCCAATCGGGGATGAAGAGGGGCTTCGTCGTATGCCTCTAAACGTTTTCTGATCAGCCGGCTCATATTGCGTCCGAACGCGGTTGAATCATTTAACCCTTCGAAAACCCATCTCGGCTGAAACGCCAGCATAAAAAACGGGAAGCTTCTGCTTTGTCTCGCTTCATGCGCAGGCGTTGCGCACAGAATAAAATACGGCTCGCCGTCAAAGCAGAACTCCCATTTATAATGTTCAGGATCTTCCGGCATATCTTCCGGCCAGTCTTTCGGGTCGCAGCCGCTCAGCCGGTTTAAAAAAGACCAGAACAGCTCTTCATACGCCTCAATGGAATAATGCTCAGCTAAATCCTCAGGCGTATCAAAAATCACAAGCAGCGACGCGTATCTTCCGGTTTCCCTTGAGATTTTTCCGTATTCGGACAGCAGCAGCCCCACTTCCTCCGGGGTTCCCTGCTCGCGGGGATCACCCGCAAAGGATATCCGAAGCTGATCTGTCAGAAATCCCTGACGTCCGGGTATGCACGGAAAGGTGTCCGCTTCATCGCCTACTTTTTCTGATAGAAGCTCAAAAGCGATTCTCTGCCAATTTGGCAGATCCAATAACTTTTCCTCAAGGCAACTTTTTGTGTACAGCCCGCTGGCCATCGCCCCACCTCCAGTATCGTCATGATACGTTATGATGGGGATAGGCGATGGGTGACAGTCCTTCTATTTATGAGATGAGCATTTGAATCCCCTGCCATCCGAAATAAAAACCAAAAACGATCAAAGACACACCTGCCGCTCCCGTCAGCCAGCGAAGCGCTTTTTCGTGGAGAAGATTTCTGAAAGTGCTTGCGGCAATCGCCATGCAGAAATCCCAGATCAAAATGCCGAGAAGAATGCCGGAGCTGTAAATCAAAAGCTGGTTTGCATCGAAGGATTCAGCGGTTTTGGCGAGAATGCTGCCGTATATGCCGAGCCAGAATAAAATGCTCAGCGGATTGGAAAGAGAAATAAAAAATCCCGCACCGAATGTTTTGTAAAAAGCCGGTTTTCCTTTTCCGCTTCTGACGTTCATGGCTTCCCTTATATTTTTTAACGTTTCGACGCCCGTGTAGGTCAGCACGAAAAAACCGAAAAGCCACAAAAACGTTTTCACGAAAGGCGCCGTCAAAAATTGAGACAGCCCGAAATAGATCAGAATCATATACAGCCCGTCTGCCGCCATGGCGCCAAGACCGAAAATCCATGCATGCCAAAAGCCGTTCTTGATGCCTTTGTCAATTTGCGCCGCATTGACCGGGCCGACAGGTGCTGACAATGACAGCCCGAGAACGATGTAGCTTAAAAAGATGTTCATTGGCTTCCCCCTCATTCATGCAACTTGTACAAATTATTCATGAATGGGCCGGGCTATGATATATTATTTTAATTTCTCAAGCTCATCTTCCATTATGTCTGTCACTTTTTTGAGAAAATCGAATATCAGGTGCAGTTCTTCTTCTTTATATTGCCGGCAAAGGCTGATGGTGGACTGGGATAAGGAGCTGAACAATTGTTTCACGTTCGCTTTTCCGGCTGTCAGCGGCACAATGATCACCCGCCGTTTATCTTCAGGATCTTTTTTCCTCATGACATATCCCGCTTTTTCGAGCCGGTCAATGAGCGCCGTTACCGAACCTGTGCTGAGGCCGGTTTTTTTCCCAAGCTCGCCCGCGGTCATCGGGCCTGCTTCATTTAAAATATCAGCTGATTTCAAATCGGTCGGAAACAGACCGAGAGATTGAGCGGCCGCCTGATGAAACAGGATCGTCCTTGTGGCCATCTTCCGGAATAACTGTATCGCGGTTTCCTCCGTCTCGCTTCTGGTATTTCTTGTTGACAACTGACAGGCCTCCCTATAAAATCAATTTATCTTGACGATCAAGATAATTTTCGGCAAATCTATTATGATCATAGCAAATTTGATGATCAAAAGTAAGTATAGGAGGAAAAAGCATGGAACAAACAGCCGCGAAGGACGCCTCGACGAAGTTTGTCGTCATCGGCCTTTTGCTGGGCATTTTAATGTCGGCTATGGACAATACAATCGTTGCCACCGCGATGGGAAATATCGTGGCGGACCTCGGAAGTTTCGATAAGTTCGCATGGGTGACGGCATCATACATGGTAGCCGTAATGGCCGGTATGCCGATTTACGGCAAACTGTCCGATATGTACGGGCGGAAACGTTTCTTTTTATTCGGTCTCATTCTTTTCTTAATCGGATCGGCATTATGCGGAATTGCCCAAACAATGGACCAGCTCATTATTTACCGCGTCATTCAGGGAATCGGCGGAGGCGCGCTGATGCCGATCGCTTTCACCATCATTTTTGATTTATTTCCGCCGGAAAAACGCGGAAAAATGTCGGGGATGTTCGGCGCCGTTTTCGGCCTGTCCAGCGTTCTCGGGCCGCTTTTAGGCGCGCTTATTACCGACTCCATCAGCTGGCACTGGGTATTTTACATCAACGTGCCCATCGGCATTCTATCGTTATTTTTCATTCTTCGTTATTATAAAGAATCACTTGAGCACAAGAAACAGAAAATCGACTGGGCCGGCGCGATTACGCTGGTGGTTTCCATTGTCGGTCTGATGTTCGCTCTTGAGCTCGGCGGAAAAACGTATGATTGGGACTCCGTTCAGATCATCGGTCTGTTCGCTGTGTTCGCCGTGTTCTTTATCGCCTTTTTCATTGTAGAAAGAAAAGCGGAAGAACCGATTATTTCTTTTTGGATGTTTAAAAACCGTTTATTTGCTACGGCACAGATTCTTGCTTTCCTTTACGGAGCCACATTTGTGATTTTAGCGGTATTTATCCCGATTTTCGTTCAGGCTGTGTACGGCAGCACCGCGACAAGCGCGGGCTTTATTTTGACGCCGATGATGATCGGTTCTGTTATCGGAAGTATGATCGGCGGAATTTTCCAGACGAAAGTACGGTTCCGTAATTTGATGCTGATCTCCGTGGTCGCTTTCTTTATCGGAATGCTGCTGCTTTCCAATATGACTCCGGATACGGCGCGCACGATGCTGACGGTATTCATGCTGATCTCAGGATTCGGCGTCGGCTTCAACTTTTCACTGCTGCCGGCCGCGTCCATGAACGATCTCGAGCCGCGCTACCGCGGGAGCGCCAACTCAACAAACTCGTTTTTGAGATCATTCGGCATGACGCTCGGTGTGACGATTTTCGGAACCATCCAGACGAATGTGTTTACCAACAAGCTGACCGATTCATTCAGCGGCATGAAAGGAGCGGGCGGCGCGATGCAGAACATCGGAAATCCTCAGGACATTTTCCAGGCCGGCACGCGCGCTCATATTCCGCCGCACATTCTGGACCAAATTATTGACGCAATGTCGCAGAGCATCACGTATGTATTCACGCTTGCTCTGGCGCCGATCGTCATCGCAGCCATCACCATTTTGTTTATGGGAAAAGCGAGAGTAAAAACCTCTCAGGAAATGGCGAAAAAAGCGAATTAAAAAAAGCAGTACATGGCATTTGCCATGTACTGCTTTTTTGTTTACTCCGCGAAATGCGGAGCGAGAATGTCTTTCAGCACGTTTGCGCTATGGCTGAATTGACGCTGTTCTGTTTCGTTCAGTTCAAGTTCCGTCACACCGGCGATGCCGTTCCGATTGACGACGGCCGGAATGCCGATAAAGACGTCGTTTACACCGTATTGCCCGTCCAGATATGTGCTGACGGTTAAAATACTGTTTTCATTACGCAAAATCGCTTTTGTGATGCGGGCGAGGCTCATCGCCACTCCGTAATATGTCGCGCCTTTTTTCTCAATAATATGATAGGCGGCGTTTTTCACATCGTCCACGATCTGATCCAGCTCGTCCTGTTTGTAAGCTGCATTTTTCTCCAGCAATTGCTGCACCGGCACTCCGCCGATATTAGCGTGACTCCATACAGGAAGCTCGGTATCGCCGTGCTCGCCGATAATGTGGGCGTGTACGTTTTGCGGAGCGGCTCCGAAATATTCACTCAGCATATAACGGAATCTCGCAGAATCCAGTGTCGTGCCGCTGCCGATGACGCGTTCTTTCGGCAGACCGCTGAATTTCCATGTCGCATAAGTGAGAATGTCGACTGGGTTTGTGGCAACGAGGAAGATGCCGTCAAATCCGCTTGCCATGACTTCACCGACAATGCCTTTGAAAATGGCGAGGTTTTTTTCAACCAGCTCAAGTCTCGTTTCGCCCGGCTTTTGGTTGGCTCCGGCACAGATGCACACGATATCGGCATCCTTGCAATCTTCATACGTTCCGTAAGACGTTTTCACCGGATGAGGCGCAAATGCCTTTCCGTGATTTAAATCCATGACATCTCCCATGGCTTTTTCTCTATTTACATCAATGATCACAAGCTCATCTGTGATCCCTTGATTAATTAACGCAAATGCATAACTGCTTCCAACAAAACCTGCTCCGATTAATGCTACTTTGTTCACTCGTTCGTTCATCATGTATGCTTATCCTCCAGTGTTTCGTGGTGTCTGTTTTTATTGTGAAGTATTTCACATTTATATTGTGCACTATTTCACAAACTTTTGCAAGAGAAAAGTTTTGTCTTGAAAACCCCCCAGATTTTTGACAGAATCCTAAAACGGTTGGGTTTTAGGATTCTGTCATCTTTTCAGCTTGATTAAAAATCATTGAAGGCGGCGCTTAGTCAGGCATTCTGAGAAATCCTGATTTCTCTATTCATTAATGCCGAAGATAGCCATTCAAACCAGAATTGTTATACAAACCATTCTTCACATAATCAAAGCCGGGCTGGTTCTGTCCGGGCACTTGGGCGCTGCCATTGTTAAAAATCACTTTGGCGTTGGCCGTATCCGCATTCTCAGGCAGCGTCAGCGTGTAAATTCCATCTGCATTCTTAGTCATGGCTTTCCCCGGCCACGATCCGGTTAATTCTATGGCCCTGCCTCCATCATGTTTATAGATATAAGCATTTACCTGGCCCCAATGGTCCGGATTCTGATAGCCAATGATGTTGGCTTGAGACGGGTCTTTTTTGACAAACGTGTATTCTTGGGTTCTTGCTGCACCCTCGCTGTTCGTTCCGGTTAACTTGATGTCGTATGCCGTGCCGATT
Organism: Bacillus sp. CIS52; assembly: GCF_053545315.1. Taxonomy (NCBI): domain Bacteria; kingdom Bacillati; phylum Bacillota; class Bacilli; order Caryophanales; family Bacillaceae; genus Bacillus; species Bacillus sp. CIS52. The sequence continues at coordinate 125,748 of NZ_JBIUFR010000006.1, read as the reverse complement.
GGATCTCCTTTTCCGATCGTTAATCGGTCTCCGTCCTTAAATCCCGTCTGCTGCCCGTTATTGATTTGATAAACGGCTTTTGTTGTTTTCGCATTTGCACGCAGGGTGACCGTCAGCTGATCGTTGAAAGAATGGACTGCTCCCGTTTGATAATTCTCAAGGAAGACATGAGGCGCATTTCCGATATCGTCCGGATAAAGAACAGCCGCGGATCTGGCATTGATCGTGCCTGTCAGTTTGCCGTTCGTTACTTGAAATGAACCGGTGCCGGCTCTATTATCATACCTGCCGTCAGGTAATTTCGTTGACGTATTGACGGCAACGGCAGACGATCCTGCATTTGCCAGCACAACGCCTTTTGAGCCGCGCTGATTCATAAAGATTTGATTGTTGCCATTCGGATTTGAGAGTTCCTCAGGCTGCCCGGCCATTTCGTTGTGAAATTGATTGACCGCAGTGATCGCCTGATCTTTAAATAAGGCACTCCCGCGATCGCCTATTTGACTTTTTCCGGGAAATCTTACACCATTTCCTCCGCCCTCAGGTCTGGAAAAGAAAAGAGGTGTACTTCCTGAGCGGGAACCGATCACTGCCCAGCCTAAACGGATATCGTCATCGCTCATCCATGTAGACTCTTCCTCATCATTGGCATACGTATCATGTGATTCCACCCATGTGACCAACTTGTCCGCAGACACATCAGATGCATAATGGGAAATATTCGACACACTCAGATTGCGGTTCTTCAAGGCGGACCTGATGGAATGCCCATAATTTGAAGCGGTCACGTTCATATAATTCGCATAAGCAGTATCTCTGGACGCGCTGTCTTGCAGGATTTCTCCGTATTGGAATTCCGCCGCTGTATTTGTGATATTCGGCCAAAATCGGCTGCCGTAATTCCCGTCATCCGGAAGCTCTATATGCTTGGCGGCATCATAGCGGAATCCGTCCGCTCCGTCATTCAATGCTCTTTCCAAGAAGCGTTTCAGATAGGTTTGCACCTCAGTATTTTGAGTATTCCAATCATACAGCCCCAATAGTGAATTTTGAGTGACATCCCATCTGTCCGACCAATTTTTAATTTGTGTGTTTCCATGGGTCCAGTTTGGAATACGCTTAATCTCGTCAGAAATCGCGCCATAATCACTGGTCGTATGATTGATGACCGCATCGACAATGACTTTTACGCCATATTTTTCTGCGGCTGCGCACATGTCCTTAAATTCTTGTTCAGTTCCTAAGTAACGGTTGCCGATTTGGTACGATGTCGGCTGATACAGCCAGTACCAATTCCTCATGCTCTTATCTCCTTGGTTCCCTTCCTTTACTTGGTTAATCGGAGACGTCTGAATGGCTGCATAGCCTGCATCACGAATATCTTTCATATTTTGTGTTAACGTATTGAACGACCAATTCCAGGCATGAAGGATGGTTCCGCTTTTGACTGAAGATGCGGTCACCTCATTTGATTTGTCAGCGGTTTCAGCGTTTGCAGTCGCAGGCCCTGACAAAACCAAATGAAACAGCAATAAAAATCCGGCGAATAACGGCAGTAAAGAGGTTTTGAATCGTTTTTCAAACATTTTTGACACTCCTTATTTGATTTTTTGAAGACTGACTGCGGAGTCAAAAATTCCTCTTACCCTTTCTTCAGCTTCCTCCTTTCGAATGTTGTGAAGACTGGAGAATTTTGTTAACGCTTTCATTTCAACTTATCACACACTCTCTATCAAAGCAACGTGTCAGAGTGAAATCAAATCTATATTCCTATCAGATCAACAAAAAAAGAAACCACCTATCAAGATGATTTCTTTTTCACTTCTTTTATCGCTCTTCTGTAAGACAGCTTCACAATGACATACCGAAGCAAAAACAAAACGCCTCCGCAGACGATAAAAAGAAAGATCATTTTCAGCCAAGCAAAGAATGTATGGGGCAGCCCCCTGTCGTACATCGTAAGCGCAGCTGCCGCAAAAGCGACCGCAATTGAATCGATCCGCTGCTGCTTCACTCGTTTTCGCAGTTCTTCCTTGGTGTCTATTCTCGGCATGAGCATTCCCGCCGCTCCTGCTCTGATACAATAATAAACAATTATAATGAAGAAAACCGCCAAGCTTCCGGCCCATTCCCTAAACGGACAGTTCAGGACAAGCCCGCGTACAATGATATCAAGCAAAGACAATGTGCCCACAAGCATTCCGACTTCTGACCAAATCATTCGTTCTTTCTCTTTCACACTCTCACTCTTTCCATTCACGTTTGAAAGTCGGTTCCGATGCTGATTCATGACTTCCTCCCGTACTTTTAAGAATGGCTTACAACTCCCATTATATCTTGCCGATTCATAATGATAAACCGAAATATCATTGACAAAAACGTTTAATAGGGACCCCATTTGATCAAAACGCCTATGCAGATAAACACCAGGCCGATCACAAACCAGATCAGCGCCAGCGGAACCATAAAGCGCAGCCACTTTACGTACGGAATACCGCTTGCGGCCAGCACGGCCATCAATACGCCCGATGTCGGATTGACACAGTTTACAACGCCTTCTCCGAGCATGACCGCTTCAACCGCCACCTGTCTCGTGATGCCCATCAGATCGGCAAGCGGAGCCAAAATCGGTATAAATACAACCGCCTCCCCCGATCCTGATGAAATCAGAAAATGAAGCAGAGCACTGGAAATATACATTCCGATTGCGCCTGCCATCGGGCTGAAACCGTGGAGCAGTGACGCAAGTCCATTGACTACCGTATCAAGCAGCTTTCCGTGTTCAAGGATAACGGAAATGCTTCTCGCCATTCCGACGATCAGCGCGCCGTAAACGAGACCCTGGCAGCCTGTGATAAACGTTTTTGCGATATCATTTGCCGCCATCCCCGCAATCAGTCCGGAGACGATCGAGATGAAAATGAACACGGCGGCCATTTCTGAATCAGACCAGCCAAGGGTTAGCGCACCGTACAAAAAGCCGGCAAGCGACAAAGCCGCAACAGCCAGAATCAGCTTATGGCGGACAGTAAACGGGACATGCTTGTCCTCCTGATCAGAAACCTGCCGGATTGAGCCTGCCGCCGGAAACCAATCGTTCCCCAGCAGACTGGCGTCCTTTGCTTTTCTGAGTCTTCTCGTATACCGATAAATATATAAAATAGATGATAGCAGAAAACAAATGTAGACGGCAATCCTCAGGCCGATGCCGGAAAACATCGGCAGCTCCGCGATGCTTTGTGATAACCCGAGCGGTGAAGGTGATAGAATCGTCGCGTTAAACCCCGCATAACAGCCGATATAAATGACGGCTGCTCCGGCCACGGCATCCCATTTCAGCGAACGGGCGACGATCAGGCCGATCGGAATAAAACCGATCACGGAATTGACGACGATGCCGGTTGTGCCGAGAATCGAAAATAGAGATCCGACAATCGCAATAAACAGCAGCTGTTTTGTGCGGAACGTACTGATCACGTTATTAATCAATCCATTGATGGCGCCCGTTTTCTCTAAAATCGCAATGGTGCCGCCCGTAAACAGGATCAGAAAGATAATCGGTGCGGAACTTGTCATCCCTTCCTGAATCGCGGTAAAAAAGGCGATCGGGCTGACTGGGGACTGATCCAGAGAATGATAACTTCCAGGGACGGCAGACGTCACACTTCCCTTTGTCACCCTGTCGAATTCTCCAGCGGGAACGATGTACGACGCTATCGCGCAAAGTAAAGCGACAATGAACAGCAGCACATAAGCATCGGGCATGACAAACATTTTTTTCTTTTTCAATACAGGTTCGGTCTTCGGCACAGCCATAACATCACCATCCCGCTTTAAATTTATAAACTATTCAGAAAATACAGATATGTGCTATATTATATACAGACCGATTGCCTGTTTTCAATATCAAAAATAAAAAACAGACAGCTTTTGAAGGAGGACTTACGGCATGAACAGACTCACAGAGCATGACAAACAAGTCATTATGGATATTTTTAACCACCTGCACGCCCATCCCGAAGTAAGCTGGAAAGAATATCAAACGACTGAATATCTGGCTGAAAAACTGAAAGCGGCCGGCTGCCGGACCCGCACGTTTGATGATTGTACCGGAGTTGTCGGCGAAATCGGAGAAGGCTCCCCGGTTGTGGCGGTCCGGGCGGATATTGACGCGCTGTGGCAGGAAGTGGACGGTGTTTTTCAGGCGAACCATTCATGCGGACATGATTCACATATGACGATGGCGCTCGGCACGATGATGCTTTTAAAGAGTCAGCCGAAGCTTCCGAAGGGAACCATCCGCTTTATTTTTCAGCCGGCAGAAGAAAAAGGCGGCGGGGCGCTGAAAATGATTGAAAAAGGCGTGCTTGATGATGTTGACTACTTATACGGTGTGCACGTACGCCCCGTACAGGAAACGGCAAACGGCCGATGCGCCCCCTCCATTCTGCATGGCTCAAGCCAGCATATTGAAGGCCAGATTATCGGAGAAGAAGCCCACGGCGCGAGACCGCATCTCGGGCTTAACAGTATTGAAATCGCCGCCCTTCTCGTGCAGAAACTCAGCTTCATTCATCTCGATCCCGGCATTCCGCATTCGGTGAAGATGACAAAGCTTCAGGCAGGCGGAGAGAGTTCCAATATCATCCCGGGAAAAGCCTCCTTCAGCCTTGATCTCCGCGCGCAAACCAATGCCGCCATGGAGAAATTAACCGCCGAAACCGAAAGAGCCTGCGAGGCGGCAGCTGCCGCATTCGGCGCAAAGATCGAACTGCAAAAAGAACACAGCCTCCCGGCAGCCGAGCGAAACAAAGAAGCGGAAGCCATCATGGCGTCTGCGATAAGCGGCATTCTCGGAGAAGAACATGTGGATGAGCCTCTCGTGACAACCGGAGGAGAGGATTTTCATTTCTACGGACTGAAGGTGCCGAACTTGAAAACGACGATGCTCGGCCTCGGGTGCGGACTTCAGCCGGGTCTTCACCATCCTCATATGACATTTGACCGAAGCGCCATCTTTACAGGTGTTGAGATATTAACAGCCGCCGTCCTCGCATCGTTTGAAGCATAAAAAAAGCAGCCCGTTACAGGGCTGCTTTTCTTCGTTATTTCTTCAAATCTTCAATTGAATTGACGTTTTTCATATACTGAGGAACGACCAGACCCATCTTGACGCCTGTCAGACTCGTTCCCACATCTTCATATTTGCCTTTATATTTAGACGCATATGCTTTATGAGTGTTCGGAAGCCAAGCAGACAGTGACGCATCCGCGCTGCCTGTCGCAATCGCAGTCCACATCGGGCCTGCCTCCACTTGCGTCAGCTTCACGTCATAGCCGAGGTCTTGAAATACTTTTCCGATCACGTTCGTACTTGCGATTTCACTGTCCCACGCCACATAAGCCAGGTTGATTTTATCACCTTTTACTTTATGAGCGCCTTTTGTCCATTGAGCTACTTGATCTTTATGTTTTTTCACATATTCAGCAGCGGCTTTGGCCGGCTTTTCGCCTTCTTCAACGGCAATCATGACTTCTCCCATATCGTCCTGCGTCCAGTTGAACTGGCTGAGAACCTTGGCCGCGTTAGGCTGTTCCTTACTGAAACCGGTTCTTGTAATCGTATGAATCTGCTCGGCAGTTCCGTACGTTTTTTTCGGATCATCGAGGAACTTCAGCTTATATCTGGAGAACATCCAGTGCGGCGTCCAGCCCGTTACGATGATCGGCTTTTTCCGGTCATATGATTTTTTCAATGTCGCCGTCATGGCGGCGCTTGATGCTGTGACGACATTCCAGTCTTTCAATCCGTAATCCTTCACGGCCTCATCCGTCAGGGCCATGATCCCCGATCCCGGATCAATGCCGATAATGGTTTTGTTCACCTGATCCGCAGCCGTTGCCTGACCATCAGTCTGCGAACCGCAGGCAGCCAAAGAAAGAGCCAGCGCAGCGGCAACGCCGACACCGATGATTTTCTTAAGCATCAGGCATTCCCCCTGCTCTTCTTCTTCACTTTAATGTTTTGCGTGATACGGTCGAGTGTAATCGCTACGATAACGATCGCGATACCCGCTTCCACTCCGACACCGGTTTTCAACTGTGTCACGGCGCTGTATACTTCAGAACCGAGACCCGGCGCTCCGACCATGGCCGCGATAACGACCATTGACAAAGCAAGCATGATGCTTTGGTTAATACCGGCAAGAATGGTTTTTGTGGCAAGCGGAAGCTGAACCTTGAACAGACGCTGAGACGTCGTTGAACCGAATGCTTCCGTCGCTTCAATCAGATCAGCCGGAACTTGTTTAATACCGAGAACCGTCATACGGATCGTCGGAGGCATCGCGAAAATAACAGATGCCACAACGCCTGGCACAACCCCGATATTAAAGAAGAAAATGGCAGGCAGCAGGTATACGAAAGCCGGCATGGTCTGCATTAAATCCAGAATCGGTGTGACAATGCGGCGGACCGTTTCTTTCTGAGACGCCCATATGCCGATCGGAACCCCGATAATAATGGAAATCAAAACAGATGTGACGACAAGCGCCAGCGTTTGCAGCATCGGCGACCAATAACCCAAATAATCAATAACAAGGAATCCGATTAACGTAAAGAGTGCAATTCCTCTCGTACTGATCCACCAAGCGAGAGCTGCAAAAATAACAGTCAATAAAATAGACGGGATGAAACCCAATCCGCTCACAATCGCGTTTACGAAAGCGGCCAAACCGTTTGAGATTCCGTCAAAGAAACCTCCGAACGTCATGGTAAGCCAGTCAACAAACCGGTCAACGATATCTGCTAACGGAATTCTAGGCAATCTGTCCATTTACTTCACCCCCTGAACAGAAGAATCCTGAGCTTGTTCAGCAGAATCTTCAACATTTATATAATCGTTATTACCTGAAAGCGCGCCGATTAATGCGCCTTTTACGACAATGCCTTTCATGCGGTCCTTATCGTCCGTGACGGCGATTGGAATATTCGCATCAGACACGACATCGAAAATTTCCGTCAAGTAGGTGCTTTCGTGCACAGTCGTAAATTCAGTATTTAAAATATCCTGAAGCGATAAGTCGGATTCCACCGCTTTTTTCGCATCCGCCGCATGAATGACGCCGAGAAGCTGTTTCTGTTTATCAACGGCGTAAATGGAAGAAATACCGAGATTCTTCATGAGCTGCAGCGCTACACGAGGCCCTTTGTCAATCCGCACAGTTTCAGCGCGCTTCATGATATGGCCCGCTGTCAGAACTTTTGATAAATCTACATCTTCAACGAATTTTTCAACGTATTCATTGGACGGGCTCATCAGAATTTCTTCAGGTGTCCCGATCTGAACGATATTTCCGTCTTTCATCAGCACGATTCTGTCGCCGATGCGCAATGCTTCATCAAGGTCATGCGTGATGAAGATGATCGTTTTGCCGACAGAGTCATGAAGGTCTAAAAGCTCATCCTGCATATCTTTACGGATCAGCGGATCAAGCGCACTGAAAGCTTCATCCATCAGAAGAATGTCAGGATCATTCGTTAATGCGCGGGCAAGGCCGACACGCTGCTGCATTCCTCCGCTGAGCTGATCGGGGAATTGGTGTTCAAAGCCTTCAAGACCGACAAGCTTAAGCGAATCAAGCGCTTTTTGCTCACGCTCTTTTTTGTCAACGCCTTGAAGCTCCAAACCGTATTCCGTATTTTCAAGAATCGTTCTGTGCGGAAACAGCGCAAATTTTTGAAAGACCATGCTGATTTTTTTCCGGCGCACTTCCCGGAGCTGGTCTTTTGACATATTTGTTATCATGTCACCATCAATATAGATATTCCCGGCAGTCGGTTCAATAAGCCGGTTTAACAGCCGAACTAAAGTTGATTTACCGCTCCCCGATAGACCCATGATGACAAATATCTCCCCATCATAAACATCAAAGTTTGCTTGATTGACACCAACGGTTGATCCAGTGGCTTTCAGGATCTCTTTTTTGTTTTTTCCGCTGGACAGCATCTGAATGGCTTTTTTTGTCTGTTTTCCGAAAACTTTAGATACATTTTCGACTTTTATCTTAATTGGTTTCTCATCTACACTCATATTTTCCCTCCATAATAAGCAATCCTTAATACCGTAACACGTTTGTAATAAGTCAAACAAACATCATAATCCCTGTTATTTTGTATCATTACTTTAAAAACATCCATGTGTCTGATTTTCCTCTGGTATGCTTCTAAATACTCTCTAATCCTCCTTAATGAGGATAAATTACAAAGGAAACCGGGCTTTTATCAGGCTTGAGAACGTTTCCATCGAATCTGCTGCAAACTGATTTCCTATCCTTTTTTTACAATTACAAGAATTTCTTTGAGACATTGTCCTAGTTAAAGGAGTTTCCTCCTCCTAAAAATAAGGAATATTAAGGTAAAATATAGGTCTCCAAAAAAAGCACCCCAAAAGGGTGCTCATTGTGCAAGCTCTGTCTGTTTCGTTTCTTTACCGAGAATAAGAATGGTGATGACGGCAATCAGAATGGCCGCACAAAAGACGGCAAAAATAGCTGTAAACGAAACGTTCCGGGCTGCAAGAGATCCGACGAGAAGCGGGCCGAAAATACCGCCGATTCTGCCGACGGCCGCCGTTGTCCCGGAGCCGGTCGCACGGATCGCCGCAGGATACTGCTCCGGTGTATAGGCGTAAAGCACGCCCCACGCGCCGAGATTGAAGAAGGACAGCAGCATGCCGGCCGCCAATAACATACCCAATGAATCTGCGACACCGAAGAAATAAGCGCTGCCCGCCGTTCCGAGCAAATAGATGACTAAGATGGTCTTCCGCCCCGCTTTTTCGATCAGCCATGCAGCGGAAAAATAGCCCGGAAGCTGAGCAAGTGTCATCAGCAGCACGTATTCAAAGCTCTCAATCATGCTGAAGCCTTTCATCAGCATCACGCTCGGCAGCCACAAAAACATGCCGTAATAGGAAAAGACGACGCAGAACCAAACGACAGACAGCAGCACCGTCGGCCGGATATACGGTTTCACCCAGACACTTCCCGCCTGGCCGCGTATACTTTTTTTCTGCGATAAAGCCTGATGCGCGGGTGATTCCGGAAGGCTTCTCCGCAAATACAGCGCATAAAACGCCGCCAGCGCCGTTAAGAGCAGCGCGGTCTGCCACCCGAATGCCGGTATGACAAAGTAAGAAATAACCGCCGCAAGAAGCCAGCCCGCCGCCCAAAAGCTCTCAAGCAGCACGATGATCCTCCCCCGCTTTTCAGGGGCGGACGCTTCTGACACGAGCGTCGAGGCGACAGGCAGCTCCCCGCCAAGCCCCATTCCGATCAGAAAACGCAATATGAGAAAAACCGTCAATCCCGTTGCGAAAGCGGATATGCCGCTTCCGACAGAAAAGAGCAACAGCGTGATCATAAACACTTTTTTCCGGCCGATCCTGTCAGCCAGCATTCCGAATACAAAGGCGCCCGCTGCCATACCGATGGAATTGACGCTTCCGATCCATTTCATTTGATCAGGCGTTAAATTCCAATCAGCGTGAAGCGCGGCGATAATAAACGATAAAATTCCGACATCCATTGCATCAAACAGCCAGCCCATTCCGGCGATGGCCAGAAGTTTGCGCGGAGTAACGGCAGGTTGTTTGTTCATAAGCAGCACCTCAAATCGATAATGATTACCGTATAAGTTTACATCTGTCTTTACACATTGTCATTATCTTTTTCACAAAAAAATCCCGCTTGCCGTAAGCAAGCGGGGTGCAGATTAATTCTTTAAGACTGCGTTTTTAATATTATCCTGGAGCTGTTGAATCCGTTTCGCTCCGTCTTCTCTGATACGTCTGTTCTCTTCCTCGATCTGTTTTGTTTCCTGCATACCGCTGACAATCGTATTCCAAGACGTTTCGATCGTCTCAATGTCAATGCTCGGACGGCCTGCCATACGGGCGATCTCCACGCTTTGGTTTGAAATATTTTCAGCGTTGCGCTTCAGCATTTCATTCGTGCGGCGGTCCAGTTCGCTCATTGAATCAGCCACAAGCTTTTGGCGTTTGACGGTGACAGCCTGAATGATGCCGTTTTTGAAAATCGGAATCGTAATGACGAATGCGGAATTGATTTTCCCGATGAGCTTCGTATTCCCGCGCTGAAGGAGGCGGATCTGCGGTGCCGTTTGCAGCGCCACCATCCGCGCCATATCTAAATCATACACACGTTCCTCAAGCGCTTGAAGCCCGTCGCGCAGCGTATCGAGCTGCATTTGCGCAAGCTGGTTCCCGCCGGCCGCTTTTTCTTCATAAGAAGGAATGAGCGCCTGCATTTCCTCAAGCTTCATCTGCCCGGCAACGACATATTTTTCAAGCTCCATGTAGTAGTTAATGTTGTTTTCGTACATCTCTTCAAGTGTATGGTTCGTCTTTGCCATTTCATCTTTGTATTTCGAAATTTCAACATGGATTTTTTCAATTTCTCCGCCCAGGGTGCGGTACTTCTGAAAAATCTTTTCAATCATGCTGTTGCCGCGCTTGAACATTTTAGCGAGGAATCCTTTTGGTTCATCGAAATCATTCTTGTCGAAACGGTCCATGATTTTCCCGAGCTGCGTCAGCATTGTGCCTGAATCTGTGACACTTGTTGTTTTCATCATATTTAAGATGCGGTCGGAAAACTTCGAGATCTCAACTGCCGGTTCTTTTCCGTACTCCAGCAGTTCCATTTGGTTTTTCACGTCAATCTGCTGCGCAATGCGCTGCACCTCAGGGTCTTGGCGCAGCTGCACTCTGATGTCATCTGCTTTTTGTTCAGAAATCTCTTCATTTTTATCAAGAACAAGCGGATTTTGATTTTCTGTCATGTTTATTTACTCTCCCTGCTTTTGCGTAATGGTTCTAAACAGCTTTCTTACGAGTGACGGCTCTTTATATTCCTGCCGAAACACCATGTCCTCCAGCCAATGGACATCGAATTGGCTTTCTTCTATATAATGCTCGATGTCTTGATGCCCCGGCGGATTATACAAGATGATATCAACGCCGAATTTATTTAAAAACAAAAGAGCGGCTGCGTCCGAACGTGTGAGTTCGCCATTTTGTTCGGTATGATATAAAACGAGTTTCGGAACGGTTTGGGCGTAATCAAATGTCTGAATCAATTGCAGCAGCGAGGCGGGCAGGTTCGTCGCCTGGCGGAACAAATAGATAGCGGCATCCCTTGCCTGCTCCCCGGGCAAAGCCTTCAGTCCGGGGTTTCTGCACATGTCAGAAATCACATTGGCGATCGCGCTCTGCACACCTGAAGGCAGATGCTTGTACTGCCAGATGTTGCTCCTTTTCAGCCTGTCCGCGTCAATCGCTCCTTCTTCGTTCAAAACCTGACTGTAGTGATACTGGTAGTTGGCTTTCAGCTCTTCTGTAAACGGAAAACTGCGGATCATGTGTGTCTCCTGATAGTCCGCGGCGGTATGGAGTCTGTTCCAATATTCCTTCGTATCTTTGGAAACCCCCATCACCTTCGCAAAAAGGTTCGGAACGGCCACCCGCTCCCTGTCCGCTTTAAATTGCGGCCGGATAAACGCCCGCTCCTTCGCAATGAGAAATAACTCATCATACGTCGTTTTTAAGGTTACGGACTGCGGGGTATGCTCCCTGAACTGCCAAGGCTTATACATCATGGATTCCTCATGGTTCAGCACATGCTCAATTTCTTTCGTTGACCGGTAGGCCGTCGTTGACGTTCTGTCCGGCTTTTCTTTCGGAAAAGGCTTAAGGCCGCCTGTTGCGGGGAGCTTTATCACAAGACTGAGCTCCTCATCCGGATCAATCAAGCTGAACGGATCTTCCGCTGACGGATGAAACAATAAGACATCACAGCCGATCAGCATGAGATAATAGAGAAAATAGAGCTGGCTTTTGGTAGCGTCTCCATACCACACCACCTTCGGCATCTCACGCTCTATATCGGCTTGTTCGAGCCATGGATTCAGGTGGTTCAGCGAAAACTTTGACACATCTAAGAGCACCCGCCTGAAATCGGGATGATTCAGCCCGTTTTCATGCCGGCCTGCAAAGGTTTCCAAAAGCGTCATAAAAGCCGTTCTCAGCCGGCGGTGCATAAGCGGATCAGCATGTTTGGCAAGCAGCCTGCCCCCGTCGAGAAACGCGACAAATCTGGAAACAGAAAGGCCTTTTTCCTTTTGATTGACCGAATGAATGTGCTGCAGCGCCTGAAACGTTTCCGGCGCGATGGTCTTATCCAGTGTCTCGCTCAACACATGAATGTTTTCATGAGAAGACAGCTCGAAAAGCTTATTGTAGTACTCTGTCTCATCATAAGGAGTGCCTAGAATCCGGACGGCTAGACGGGTAAACGCCAGCCCGTTTTCCCGCTCGTAACCGGGGCGTTCCGGAAGCGGCTGCATCAGAAACGTTTCCCAGTCATCGTTTTCCGGCTCGGCTTTTCGGATCACCAATTCTTCCTGCCTCATGATCTTCCTCCTTTCTCTTCATGATAATCGGTACAAAAAAGGAAGGAAATCAACTCTCCCTCCTTTTTTGGTTTTATTCTTCTTTAGATGCAGCCGTCTGCTCCTGAACCTGCTTTTGTTTGTTGAAATAGTGGATGATAAACGTCACCACAAACGCAGCGATGATGATTCCGAAGAACACCACGTGCGGCATTTCATAATCAAAAGCGCTCGCCGCCATTTTCACGGCGATAATCCCGATCAGCACGAAAGCCGTGTTTTCAAGCTCAGGGATTTTATCAATTAAAACAAGGAATACTTTTGCGACTGTACGCATCATGAGAATACCGAGCATACCGCCGATCAAAAGCACCCACACTTTTTCAGATACCGCAAACGCGGCCAAAATGCTGTCCACAGAGAAAGCAAGATCCATCAGTTCCACTGAAACGACAGTGGCCCAGAAAATCCCGAACGTACGGACCATCCATGAATTTTTCTTCATGCCTTCCGTATCGTCATCACCTTCTCCGATCCAGAAATGCTTAATGACGAGCCAAGCCAGGTACAGCGCGCCAAGCACTTTGATCCACCAGAACTTAATGAGCAGCATTCCGATTCCGATAAAGATAAAACGGAAAATATATGCCCCGAACAATCCGTACGTTAATGCTTTCTTCCGCTGTTTTTCCGGCAGATGCCTTACCATAACCGCAAGCACTAACGCATTGTCGGCCGACAGCAGCCCTTCCAGCAGAACCAGAGAACCGATCAGCCCCCATGATACAGGGTCAGTCAGCACCTCACCCCACATTTTCCAATCAAAAAAGGAAGCGTAGGTCGACATAATATGATGTAGAAAATCCAAGTTTTTTCCTCCTATTTAGTAAAACGGTAATTTCCTGCTTACACCTGCAAGCCGTAATTCCGGCAAAGTGATGCCAGACCGCCGGAAAACCCGCTGCCGATGGCGTTAAATTTCCACTCAGCCCCATGGCGGTAAAGCTCACAAACGACAACCGCCGTTTCAATCGAGAAGTCTTCCCCTAAATCGAAACGAAGCAGTTCATTCTGGCTGTTTTCATCGACGACGCGCACGAACGCGTTGGAAACTTGTCCGAAATTTTGGCCGCGCGCTTCCGCATCATGAATCGTGACGGTAATACCGATCTTTTCAATATTTGCGGGTATTTTTGAGAAGTCGACGATAATTTGTTCATCGTCTCCCTCGCCCTCGCCCGTCCGGTTGTCTCCCGTATGGATGACGCCGCCGCTCGGGTGTTCCAGGTTATTGTAGAAAACAAAATCAAGATCATTTACACAGTTGTCATGGGCATCGACCAGAAAAGCCGACGCGTCAAGGTCAAAGTCATGCCCTCCGGAGTACTTGTTCGTATCCCAGCCTAAGCCGATCACCGCTTTTGTAAGGCCGGGGTTCGTTTTTGTCAGATCAACACGCTGTCCTTTCGCCAATTGAATAGCCATGTGCCGTCTCTCCCTTCTGTGTTTGATATGGTTCAGCCGATTTGCAGACCGTAATCTGTCGCAATACGGGCCAGTCCGCCTTGATAGCCTGATCCGATCGCGGAAAATTTCCATTCGCCGTTATGTCTGTAAAGCTCCCCTGCGATAATGGCTGTTTCAATTGAGAAATCTTCAGCCAGATCATAGCGGATCAGCTCTTCATTTGTTTCTTCATTGACAATGCGCACAAACGCGTTGGAAACTTGTCCGAAGTTTTGGCCGCGCGCTTCCGCTTCATGAATCGTGATGACGAATGAAATTTTGTCAATAGCGGCAGGCACTGCGCTCAGGTTGACTCTTACGCTTTCATCATCGCCCTCGCCCTGGCCTGTCAGGTTGTCGCCTGAATGTGCGACAGAGCCGTTTCCGCCTTCAAGCTGATTGTAGAAAATGAAATCATCGGGCGACGCGCATCTTCCTGCTTCATTTAATAGAAAGACGCTGGAATCTAAATCAAAATCATGTCCGCCGTCGTATTTGTTTGTATCCCAGCCAAGGCCGACAACGACTTTAGTAAGCCCCGGATTTGTTTTAGTCAAATCTACTTTTTGTCCTTTTGCCAATGAAATTGCCATGTGTGCACTCTCCTTTTTTTCGTTTAGGCGTATCGGTTAACGATATCGCCGATTTTCGTATCGTTTGTGCCTTCACCTACCGCAGCGAATTTCCACTCGCCGTCCTCGCGGTAGATTTCAGCCGCGATCAGGCTCGTTCTGCCTGAATAGTTATCTCTTAAATTGTAAGTCACCAGTTCTTCGCGGTTAGCCTGATCAACGACGCGGATGAACGCGTTTTGAATCATGCCGAAGTCCTGTTTTCGTCTGACGCAGTCGTAAATATTGACGACAAACACAAGCTTATTAATCTGAGCGGGCACTTTCGCCAAATCGATGAGAATTTGTTCATCATCGCCGTCGCCTTCTCCCGTCAGGTTGTCACCCGTGTGTACGACACCGCCGCATCGGCTTTTCAGATTGCCGAAATAGATGACGTTTTTACTGTCTGTCATTTTATCATTTTCAAGCATCAGTACGGAAGCGTCACAGTCGATATTGGCACCGCCTCCGCCGAACAGTTTTCCGAAAAAGCCTCCGGATGATACAGGGTCCCAGCCGAGTCCGACCAGCAGTTTTGACAGGCCGGCTTTTCCTTTTGTTAAATCAATCCGCTGGCCTTTTTGTAAAGAGATCGCCATATGATTCACTCCTATTCTGTAAGGGTGCCGCTAAGCACGCCGCAAGTGCGCATTTTCACAAAATGTCGGGACATGAATCCCGGTATTTATTAAGATATACGTCTTTTATTATATCAAAGTTTCATAAAACATAAGAATTTTTGACGAAAATCGGCGAAAAATCACTTCCTATATTCTCCTTCGTTCCGGAGAGAATAGAAAAAACAAAGAAATTGACGGGGACTGAACATTTTTCCTATCCTTGTATCAAAACATGTCAGGAAAGGGGCAGACGAGTGATTGATTTAAGCATACTTGATCAGGCGCCAGTATCCAAAGGAAAAGGGCCGCACGAGACGCTCCGCCATTCCGCGGAGCTCGCCCGCCTCAGCGAAGGATGGGGCTATAAGCGGTACTGGTTTGCCGAGCATCACGGCACAAGAGGGCTCGCAAGCGTTTCGCCGGAAATTATGATCGCTCATACCGCCGCAGCCACAACGACTATCCGGGTCGGCTCAGGCGGCGTTCTGCTGCCGCAGTACAGCCCCTATAAAGTCGCGGAAACATTCCGCCAGCTTGAGGCGCTCCATCCGAACCGTATTGATCTGGGGGTCGGACGCTCACCGGGCGGCACGACGAAAATCCGGCTCGCCCTCACAGACGGGGTAAAGAAAAGCATGACCGAGTTCAACAGGCAGCTTCAGGATTTGTCATCCTTTTTGACAGATTCGGTTCCCTCGGACCATGCTTATGCCGGAATAAAAACAGCGCCTTTGATTGAAACAGCCCCGCAGCTTTGGGTGCTCGGCCTCGGGGAAAACAGCGCCAGGCGCGCCGCTCTTCAGGGTGCGGGTTATGTCTTCGGCCATTTCATTAATCCGGAACGCGGGGAAAAAGCTTTTCAGATCTATCGGGACCATTTCCGGGCCTCCGCCCATTTCTCCGCTCCCGCCTCGCTCTGTGCCATTTTCGTCATATGCGCGGCTACGGATGAGAAAGCGGAAGAACTCGCGTTAAGCCAGGATTTATGGCTGCTTCGTGTCGGGAAAGGTGCCGACAGCCGCGTGCCGAGTGTGGAAGAAGCAAAGGCTTACCCGTATTCGCCGGAGGACCGTAAGCAGATTGAAGAAAACAGGAAGCGGATGGTGATCGGCTCTCCCGCCGCAGTCAAACGCCGTCTGCTTGAACTTTCCGAACGTTATCAGACAAAAGAGATGATGGTGCTGTGCAACGTCTTTGATTTCGAAGCCAAAAAAGAGTCATATGAGCGTCTTGCTGATATATTTCTGTAAAAAAAAGCCGCCAAACGGAGCAGCAGATGAGCCTGCTGCACCGCTTAACGGCGGTTTTTTCGTTCTTTTCCTTTTTTAAACGCATTCCAAATCCCCTGCAGCGTAAAGCCGAGCAGAAGCAGAATGATTAACAGTAAAGTGATTGACGGCCCCGGAGGCGTTCCGAGCTGGTATGAAGACGTCAGCCCCGTGAACACACTGAACAGAGATATGGCAATGGCGGCCGTAAACACCCATTTAAATCCTTTGGCGATACGGATCGCAAAAGCCGCGGGCAATACGAGGAGCGCGGAAACAAGCAGCACGCCGATAATCGGAATAATGACCGAAATCGCAAGCCCCGTCACGATGCTGAAAGACATTGACAGAAGATTGGTGTTAATGCCGGATGTCTTCGCCGTCGCTTCATCAAAGGTAAGCAGATAGAGCGGCCTGTTTAAAATAATGAAATAAAGCAGGATCAGCAGGGTAATTCCACCGATAATATAGACTTGCTGCTGGCTGACCGTCACAAGCGATCCAAATAAATATTGATCAATGCTCATCGACGCGCCGCCTTTTGACAGGCTGATCAGAAACATCGCAAACGACAGCCCGGCCGCCATTAAGATTGCGATGGACACCTCAGAATATGTACGGTATGCCCGCCGCATATATTCGATGCCGATGGCCCCGATCGTGACGACAACGATGCTCGCCGCCGTAATATTGGTACTGAGAAAAAAACCGATGGCGACGCCCGACAATGAAATATGAGACAGCGTATCCGCCATCAGCGCCTGTCTTCTCAGCACGAGATATACGCCTAATATCGGCGCCATAATTCCGATCATGCTTCCCGCTAGAAAAGCTCGTCGCATGAATTCCAAGTCAAACATTTCCATCCGCCTTTTTCCCCCCTCTCAAGCCGTATGACTTTATCCAAATACTGCTGTACTTCGTTTTGTTCGTGTGTCACCATGACGACGGTGCGGTTGTGATTTTTCACCTGATGGTGCATAAATTCGTAGAAGCCCTGTCTGCTTTCATAGTCAACCGCTGTTGTCGGCTCATCAAGCATCAGCAGATCCGGATTGCTCGCAAGCATTCTCGCAATGCAGATTTTCTGCTTCTGTCCGCCGGATAAGTCGCCGATTTTCCGGTTGCGGAAATCCCACATCTCCACCATCTTCAGCGCGTTTTCTACTTCGTGGTGATCCGTTTCGTTCAATCGTTTAAACCATTTTCCCTTCGTATAACGGCCGGATTGCACAAGCTCAAGAACCGTGCTCGGGAACCCCGCGTTAAATGAAGAAATCTGCTGCGGAACATAGCCGATTGTCAGGCGTTTTCCGGCTGCGTTTTTTTTACTGATCTCGGCCGTTCCTTCCCAAGGTCTGAGCATGCCGAGCATGACTTTCATGAGCGTCGATTTTGACGCGCCGTTCGGCCCTGTAATGCCGACGAATTCGCCGCTTTTGATTTCCAGCGACACGCCGTCAAGCACCGGTGTATGCGAATAACCAAAAACGATATCTTTTAATGTAACGAGATTCATGCTGACCTTCCTTTCCCGCATAGAAATAGTGTGCACCCTGCGGCGCACACTATGTTATTTAACCAATAGCGAATCTTTCAGTGCATCGAGGTTTTTCTCCATAATGTCGATATATCCGATGCCTTTATCCCGTTCTTTTTGGCTTAAACCTTCCAGTGTATTGAGCACTTCCGTTTTCGCGCCGATTTCACCGGCAAGTGTATCTGCAACTTTAGGCGATGCGACTTCTTCAAAGTAGATGATCTTCACATCATGCTGTTTGGCAAACGTTTTGAGATCTGCCAGTTTGGCCGGGCTCGGCTCTTCTTCAGGAGAAAGGCCTGCAATCGCGACCTGTTTCAAGCCGTACTCTTTAGCGAGATAGCTGAACGCCGCATGCTGTGTGATCAATTCTTTTTTCGCCGCTTTATTTAATGTTGTACGGTATAGTTTATCAAGATCCTTCAGTTTTGCAATATATTCTTTACTATTTTTCTCATAGTATGCCTTATTCTTCGGGTCCTGTTTTACGATCTGCTCCGTAATGGTTTTGACCTCTTTTTGCGCAAGAACCGGGCTCAGCCAGACGTGAGGGTCCATGCTGCGGTCATGACCGCCGTGTTCATGCTCTTCTTCCTCTTCATCCGAGCCTTTGAGCAGGTCAATTCCTTTTGACGCCTTTACAAACTTCGCATGATTAGAACTCATGCTTTTTTCCGCTGACGGAACCCATGTCTCCATATATTCGCTGTTGTATACGAAAAGATCGGCGTTTTGAATGCCGGCGATATCCTTCGGCGTCGGCTCCCAATCATGGGGTTCGACCGAAGACGGGATGAGAATGTCTACATCGCCTTTGTCTTTTACAATTTGTTTTGTGAATTCGTACATAGGATAAAAGGTCGTCACGACGTGCAGTTTGCCGTTTTTCGAAGAACCTGACGAACCTTTTGAAGATGAATTGCCGCAGCCCGCCGCGATTAAAAAGCATGCCGCAATGACGATGATTCCGCTCCATTTTTTAAACAAGCCGTTTCCCCCTGTTCTTCAAATCAGAATGATGACGATTTCCGAATCGTACTTTCTCGCTCATTTGTTACCTATACCATAATAAAACGAAGTAATTACGTTTTGCAAGATATTTTTTCTAAATTGATATCCGATTTACCTATAAAGCCCCCGTCAGGTAAGGACAGGGGGGGTCTGACTCTTAGCAGGCCAGCAGATAGACTCTTGTTTCATAAGGGCGGAATGTGATGCGGGATTCCGCGCCGCCGCCATTTTCATAGTTGCTGAGAAGAAGCTCGGCGCTTTCAGGTTTGGAGCCATCCGGCCAATAAAAAACGGCTTCTTCTTTCGATACGTTGCTGATGGAGATGAGTTTTTGTCCGTTTGCCTGTCTTTCATACACAAACAGCTGCGGGTCATCAGGAAGCAGCAGCGTGTAGCTGCCTTTTATGACATCAGCATACTGTTTTCGCAGGCGGATCAGTTTTTTGTAAAAGTTCAATACAGAATCGGGATCATCCTGAGCCTCGGCTGCATTGACGGTTTTGTAATTGGGATTGACCTTCAGCCACGGTTCTCCTTTTGTAAACCCGGCATTCTTGCTGCCGTCCCACTGCATCGGTGTACGGGCATGGTCACGGCTTTTCGCCATAATGGACGCCATGACTTCTTCTCTGTCACTGCCCTTTTCAAATACCCTTTTGTGATACATATTGACGGTCTGAATATCCTGATAGTCCTCAATCCTGTCAAACGGGGCGTTTGTCATGCCGAGTTCTTCTCCCTGATAAATGTACGGCGTGCCTTTCATGAAATAAAGCAGGGCGGCAAGCATTTTGGCTGATGCCTTTCGGTATTTGCCTTCGTCTCCGAAGCGGGATACGATCCGGGGCTGGTCATGATTGCACCAATACAGCGTATTCCAGCCCTGATGTTCAAGTGTTTTCTGCCAGTCTGTAAGCACTTTCTTCAAATCGGCCAGCTCAAGCGGCTTTACATCCCAATGCTCTTGGCCCGGCTTCTGGTCAAGCTCCATATGCTGAAAATGAAAAATCATATTCAGCTCATGCTCATCGGTTCCCGTATAAACGAGCCCCTCCTCAGGCGTCACTGATCCGGCCTCGCCGACCGACATCACGTCATATTTGGAAAATACCTCTTTCGTCATTTCTTTTAAATAATCATGTATCCGTGCTCCGTTTGGCCGGAAAGGCTTCGGATCGGCCCGGCGAGCGATATAATCTTCATACGGCGCCAAGTATTCTTTTTTGGACAGAAAATGGAGCTGGTCTATACGCAAGCCGTCCACGCCTTTATCGAGCCAGAATCTCATCATCTCGTACACGGATTGCCGCATTTCGGGATTTTCCCAATTCAGATCGGCTTGTTTGACGGCGTTCATATGCAGATAATATTCGCCCGTATGTTCTTCGTACTGCCAGACGGATTGTCCGTAAGCCGACACCCAATCGGTCGGCGGGCCGTCCGCGGTGCCCGGCCGCCAAATATAATAATCGCGGTATTTGCCGTCGGGATTCATTTCCGCCTCTTTGAACCAAGGATGCTCTGTGGATGTATGATTTAAGACGAAGTCCATCACAAGCTTTAATCCTCGGCTGCGGCATTCCGCAAGCAGATCGTGAAAATCCTCCATCGTTCCGTATGATTCCATAATTGCTTGGTGATCTGTCACATCGTAGCCGTTGTCAACGTTTGGCGACGGGTAAATCGGACAGATCCATATTACATCGGCGCCAAGCTCTTTTATATAATCGAGACGCGCGATAATTCCCCGCAAGTCGCCTATGCCGTCACCGTTCGTGTCTTGAAAGCTCCGCGGGTAGATTTGGTAGACAACGGCGTCTTTCCACCAGTCATTCGGCATAAAGTCTAATCTCCTTTATTTTTAATAGATTATTTCCTTATTTTTATTAAATGTAAACAAGGTCTTCCCTATATTTCCAAACATGATATGACCACTTGAGTCACAGACCAAAAATAAAAAAATCCAATTATTACAAAATATGTTTACAACATTCTAAAAATTGGTTATTATTAGTTTATTCAAAATAATCAGTATTTAAATCAAATGAGAGGAAGGATACTAATGAAAGAGGAAGAGATCGAGAAAACCGAAATTGAAGGATTGTTTTTCCAAAAGAATCTATATACTTGTTCTCCTGATGAAAAATACTCTCACGTAATAGCAAGCGATGGGCCCGGGATTTCTGATATGGTTACTCATAGTAATCAATTCTCCTATCAACATTACGGCATTCACATAGCCCAGGTAGATAGATTAACTTTTTTTGGTGACAGAACACAAAAAATCATCGGTCATTTTGTTGATTGCAGAAAGGACTCACCAACACTTCATAAAAAAGTAGTACTTGAATATTATCCAGATCCTAAAAAAATGCTTTATATTGACAGAGGCATTGCACACACTTTTGATGGACTGGAAAATGTCTTAACTAGAGACGAGCCTATTTGGTATCTCTCAACTGGAAACATTCATTATAATATGGCAAATGACGTCGTCAATGTAGATAGAAATGAAAGCATTGAAAATTTCCCCATTTTAGAAGTGAACAAATATCCTATCCCAAAACAAGCCTATGAATTCGCTCTTAAAGTTCAACAACACAATATGAAAGATCTCCAAGAATTCCCTCATAGATTTCAAATTCAATTAGATGGCGAAATGCGCTATGTAAATTTAAAACCTAAAAAAAGAAGTGAGGTGTAGCATGAATACAATCGAAAAAACTAATATACAGGGACTGTATTGGAAAAAAAATTATTATGTAGGAACTGGAATCCGCAGTTATACTTTGGTGGCAAATGAGGGGCCGATTGTTACTGATGTATTCTTTTTTGAGGATGATACCCATTATAAAAACTTTTATTTGCATATTGGACAAATTGACAGATTCACTTTTATCGGAAACGAAAATCAAATGATAACAGCTGAATTTATTGATTGCAGAGAGAACTCCCCTACACTTCATCAAAAATTAACAATGGAATTCACACCTGACCCCCGAAAACATTTAGTTATAGAAAGAGGCATTGCAAAGAGATTCCTTGGATTGAAAAATACAACAATACGTTCCGAACCAATACTTTTTGCAACAAACGAAAATAATGGTTATATCGTAGGAAATGACCGCCTAATTTTTTCTGAAAATACAAATGCGGAGGAATTCCCTAAAGTAAATATCAATAAACTCCCTCTGCCCAAAGAGGCGTTGCAATTCCTGTTAAAAAAGGAGCAAGAAGTCCTGAAAACTGGTAAAACACCTCCATTTTCTTATAAAGCTTATATTGACGGGGAACTGAGACGAATACAAATGAAACCAACGGGAAATTGAAAGGGGGTGATATAAATGACAACTGTAATGGAAGATATATATACTTCCCTGCATGAGCTGGAAGATCTAGTAAACAAAATTGATAATCCTTTAGAAAAAGAAGGGCTAAAGGCATTCATCAATTGTATTACTCCTCAGCTTATGGATGAAGCCTCGATTGCATTGCTTGGAAAAATCGCTCAAACACCTTATGGCGCTGCCTCAATTGAAGCAAAAAGCGCTAAAGATTTACTGAAAGAAATAGGGGACAATTACGAAGTTACGATTGAGTAGAGTAATCGAGAAGAACTTAGCTGTCCTAAGTTCTTCTCTTTATTGTATTTAACATTATGGGAAAGGATTAAATCATGATTAAAAACAGAGCGTTTCTTTTCGTAGTCAGCAGTAATTTTATACACAAATTAACTGAAAATATATATGACCTTGTTCTCCCCTTGTTAATACTTTATTTCACGAACTCTCCAATATTAATGGGGGTTTGCTACGCTCTAGGTTTTCTGGCAGATTTTCTTGCAGCCTATTTTGGCGGCGCTGTTATTGATTCATATAATAGGAAAAAGGTACTTATCTTCATTTCAATATCGCAGGCATTCCTCATTTCTTTAATTCCGATCTTCCATGAATTGCAGATCCTAACAGCACCTCTTGTCTTATTCATTGCCTTTTTTATTGATCTGCTAATCGCAATGTATGGTTTAACTGACATATCTATCATTCCTGAAATCGTGAAAAAGAGTGATCTGCCCTCAGCTAATTCTTTTTCTCAGATCGCTTTATCAATAGCCACATCAATTGGCCCTTCAATAGCCGGTTTATCATTAACTATATTTGGATTGTTTAACAGCCTATGGTTTACATTTTTAGGTTTTTTAATCCTTATCTTCTCGCTTAAATTAATAAACTACTCAGATAAAGAGATAACAGCCGCTGCAACTCCTAAGGAAATTCTCAGGAAAAGTTTTGAAGGTCTTAAATATACCCTCTCGATTAAAGTTTACAAGCTGCTGACGTTATGGAACCTATTTATAAATTTAGGGTTAACAGGGGCGGTTCTTATGATTATGTTCAAACTAAAAGAAGAGCTTCATATCACGGAAAC
This sequence comes from Bacillus sp. CIS52, assembly GCF_053545315.1. Taxonomy (NCBI): domain Bacteria; kingdom Bacillati; phylum Bacillota; class Bacilli; order Caryophanales; family Bacillaceae; genus Bacillus; species Bacillus sp. CIS52. The sequence goes on along the minus strand of NZ_JBIUFR010000006.1, from coordinate 102,290 downwards.
ACAAATCGGTTTCATTTATACGCTAAGTGCTGCAGGCGGAATCATTAGCGGAGTTATTCTTCCCTACGTGCACCGTTTTTTCAAGTCAGCACATGCATTATTTATTTCATCTTTCATGACTGCATTGTCTTTACTGATTCTTGCATACAGCGATCATTGGCTTATAATCGGGATTCTTAATTCCATTTTAATGGGGAGCATAGGTTTAAATTCCAGACTTGTAAGTTTGCTTTTTCAGACTCATGTCCCTGCTGACTATTTAGGACGCGTTTTTAGCGGTTCAAGGCTCATTTCAACATTACTGGCTCCCCTCAGCGTTTTAGCCGCAGGCTATTTTTCTCATAAGCTTGGCACTTTGCATGTGTTCCAAGCAGGCTCATTTATTATTATCTTGACAAATATTGTTTTTCTGTTTACTTCACTTCGAAACGAAGACTGGCGTCTCCTAAAAGAAGAAAGTGACATTAAAAATAAGAAATTAGTGTAATGTTCACTCCAGCTGAGACGGATAAAGCGTCATGCCTCCGTCGACGAAAAGTGTCGTTCCGGTCACGTAACTTGCTTCCTCAGACACCATCCAAGCGGCGGCGGCTGCGACTTCTTCCGGTTTTCCGAAGGCGTTCATCGGAATTTTTTTCAGCTGGGCCTGTTTATGTGTTTCATCTTCCAGATCCTTATTAGACTCCGTAGCGATCGTGCCGGGAGCGATGGCATTGACCCGGATGCCTTTGGATGCATAATTGAGCGCCATCGTTTCCGTCATCATTTTGATCCCGCCTTTGGATGCTGAGTACTGCACGTTTTCAGGGCGGGGTATTTGCTGATGGACGCTCGATATGTTTAAGACCGTTCCTTTTTTTCCGCGATCGAGCATATGTTTAAGGGCCGCTTTCGCCCCCAAAAAGGTGCCGGTCACGTTGACGTCGATGACCTTTTGCCAATCCTCCAGACTCATTTCGTGGGGCATCGCTTCGGCACCGTTAAAGCCGGAATTGTTGACCATCACGTCCACTCCGCCGAAATGCTCCTGTGCGGCATCAAACAGCGCCTGAATCTCTTTCTCTGAGGATACATCGGCTTTTACGGTGACGGCTCTGCCTCCCGCTTTCTCAATCATGGCCGCCGTTTCATCTGCTCCGACAGCATCACCGAGGTAGTTTACAACCACATTCATCCGCTCATCGCCGAAGCGTTCGGCAATGGCTTTTCCGATTCCTTTCGAAGAACCTGTTACAATCGCCGTTTTTTCCTGTAAATCCTGATACATTGTCTCATTTCCTCCCTGATGTTGATACAGGGCATGTACCCGGTTTTGATCGGCTGAAAACAGAAGGAATCATAAAAAGAACGATGAGACCGAAGCTCCACCGTTCATTTTCATTATGCGTAGTTGTTCATCTGCAGCCTTTTTTGCACGCCGACAAGCCGGCTGAAAAAATAAGATGCCGCTTTGTAGTTCCCCCGTTTATGGAAGAAATGGGCCGCATCCTGAAGCAGCTCCTCCGTGTCAGCCAACAGTTCCTTAGATTCCAGAATATCAAAATACTCTTTGAGCGAGTCCTGCCCGCCTTCCCCCTGATAAAGCTCTTTAATCAGACGGAATTTTGTCATATAGATCTCATCTTCCCACTCCGCCGCGCTTTTCATGCCCCGTGCGCAGCTGGCGGCGGCTTCACTGTATTTTTCCATTTTAAAGTATATATGTGTGAGTGAAAAAACAGCCTGAATGACCTGTTGGAAGCTGTGCGCTTCAAAGCCGGCAGCCGCACGTTCAAAGTCATCCGCCGCCTTGCAAAAGTCACCCAGACTGTACATACAGTGTCCGATATTATAATAGGCCGCAGCAATCATATACTGATCATCAAGCCGCTCCGCGTGCTCCAAGGCGCATTCAAGGTATTCCAGCGCTTTTTTATGCTGCTGGGCGTCCATCAAATTTCCGGCAATGATAAACTTGCACTGCACCCTTCTCATCCCGTATAATTCATATTTCTTGTAAATATCAAGCGCCTGTCCCGCGTAATTCATCGAAAAGAAAGTCTGCTTGATATGATAGTACACTTCAGAAATTTTATACAAAAACTCGGCTTTCTCTATGTCATCTTCCACATATTCAAGCTTTTCCTCAGCCCGTTTGTAATGAGAAATCGCTGAGATGAAGTTTTTCTGCTTAAATTCATACATTCCTCTGAAATAGTAAAAATAGTATTCCAGTAAACCGGTCAGCTTTTGCTGGTTCATCTCAATCTCAGTGAGCATTTCAGAGAACGGAGGCCGGCCGTCGCAGTCTTTCATGGGTTTTAATTTATCCAGCATGATGCGGTGCCGAAATTCCATCAATGAAAAATACAATAATAAGTCCTGGTTCTCTTCCATATCTTCGAGTTCATATTGAATCTCCCGCTTCAGCGCTTCAGCTTTATCGGCTTCAAACGCACGGATCAGCTTATACCATTCATTCATCTTTACGGCTACTTCTTCAGATGGAATCTTGGATTTCATAGATTTGCCTCCTTCCTCCGGCTACTAATTATGTTATATTTTATCATAGCAAATTTATAACAGTGAGCAAACAAAGATTTTAACCAATTAAAGAAAGAGAGTATTCCGCCATGAGATTACCAGCCAGAATAGCGCTGCTTTTCATCCTCTTCTTTTCCGCAGACCTATGTTTTTCCTATGTGCAGAAAGAACTGAGGCCGCAAACGGCATTACAGGAAAGAGATATACCAAGCGATCTTCATCCGCTCGTTAAACAGAATGCGCAGTTATTGCAGACGGCCGCACTGAAAAAAGGCATCACCGTCGTTATCACAGAGGGTTTCAGATCAATTGAGGAACAAAACGAATTGTACCGTCAAGGACGTTCAAAAAAAGGAAACATCGTCACCTACGCAAAAGGCGGAGAATCATACCACAATTACGGCCTTGCCATCGACTTCGCCCTGCAGAAAAAGGATGGCAGCCTGATTTGGGATATGACGTATGACGGAAACCGAAACGGCACGCCCGATTGGCTTGAGGTCGTATCGATTGCCAAAACGCTCGGTTTTGATTGGGGAGGCGATTGGAGAGGCTTTAAAGATTATCCTCATTTACAAATGATCCCTGGCTAATAAAACCTTTTCTTTTTTCGCTTTTGCGCATCAATATACGGAGGATATACAGGCCTGTACACAAGCTTATACCCTTCACTGCCGGACGGCGTAAAATCGCGCTGCCATTCCAGCTGCAGATGGAAATCAGATAAAAAAGCGGCCTTTGCTTCTTCAAGGGTAACGGCCGGCACCGGATTGATCCGCTCCAGCTGCTCCGGATCAATATCAGGCGCCATGTAAGCTTCCACAAGCCCGGTTACGGGACTGACAATGATCCTCGCAGCGCCGAAACGGAGCGGAATATCCCGATACCATACGGAAAAATGGAAGCGGAACCGGCCCCTGCCGTCCGTTTTCAGCGGATTCATTTTGAAAAACTCTTCCGCTCTCGGATAAAGCTTGTATAAAAACTGAAGTGCGACTTCCTCACACTCTTCTGCTGAATAAACGGCCGGGCCCGCATGCTCAATAAAAGATTTAAAGGCCGTCATTTTCCCTGTCTTTTTGTCCGTTTTCATCTTCATTGTATTTTTGTTGCTGCTTTCAAAATAGCTTTCTATACTCAAATCTTTCCGTTCCGGAACTGACCCTTTCCGCCATGTCGTTCCGATCTCATCTCCGAGGCCGCGGCGGCGTGTCTGAATCATATCCGCGGTAAACCCCATCAATTCATAGATGCTGGCTTCCCCTTTATATTTAAGCGCGGGAAGCGGTTTTGCCGGTTCGTTTCTGTCTTCGCAAAGCGGCTGATCCGGAACGATTTCATCTTCTCCGGCAGGATAGCTGTAGGCCGGCAGGATCGGTTCATAGACGAGACGCGGCGTTTTCTCAAAATTGACAACGTCATAGACGAGACTGAATGACAGCCCGCTCATATAATGCGAGATCACTTTCTCCTGATCGACGAATGTTTCCGGGACGGGCGCTTCACCCCTATCCCCATAGTAGATAAACTGCACGACGAAGCCGCTCTCGGTTACATCAACGAAAAAACCCGAATCGGGAAGCGGCCTGCCGAACACTTTTTTTGTATAGTTAAAACGGATGCACCCATTGCGTTCTTCCCTCGCCTGAAAAGTGAAGTTCATAAAAGTTAGCGGGCGGTGTCTGGCCGCAAACCGAAGAGCCGTCAGCTTTAATTCGGCATCTGACAGCTGAATGTCTGAATCCGGACGGTCATTGCGCGAATATGCAAGCAAAGATCCGTCGCCGCCCAGCTCAATCGTTACCGTTTTGTCCGGATGGTTGCGATCTTTCCATATATAATAGGCTCTCGTTTTTTGTTTTTCATCAAAATCTTCTATTTCAAGCTCATAGTGCGGCGGTATGTTCCCGATCTCCAGCGCTTTTTTTCTCAGATGTTCTTTCAGCAATGGGGTCATCCTTTCAGAAGAGTGTATAAAAAAGAACTGTTTTTTATTATATAAAAACGTCCTTATCCTTTTAAAGGGAAGAAAGTGCCTTTTATGTGTCTATTTTTAGCAAAGAGGGAAAACAGCCGTATTCAAAGCGGCTGTTTTTCATACAAATGTCATGCTTCCCGCGAAAGTCCCGGGACGAATGCCTATGCCCTTCAGCCTATTAAACTCATAATCGCTTCTCCCGTATGCGCCTCAATAAACCGCGGGAAAACCGGCTTGTATACGAGCCTGTACACTTTTCGGCAGCTGTCGTCATCGTAACAGCGATCCCAAGCGAGCTCGGCTTTGATATTCCGGCGGATCGCGTCCTTCGCCTCTTCCATTGTCAATGAAGGAACCGGATCGATATGATCAAGCTCTTTCGGATCAATTTCCGGCGGCATATATACAGTGACAAGACCCGTCATTTTGCTGACACAGATTCTCCCCTCTCCGAATCGCAAATCAACGCCGCCCGAACAAGCCTTATATGTAAGTCCCGCGTTTTCTCCTTCATCATCCGGCTCATCATATTGAACCCGGAAATACTGATCCGCTTCCGGAAACATGGCAAATAAAAAGCGGATGGCCATGTGATGGCATTCTTCCTCGGAAAACTCCGGTTCGCCTTCACTTTGTATAAATGACATCACCCCGGTGAGTCGGCCCGATTCTTTATCATACCTTGTTTTCAATACATGTTCATTCCGCTCTTTTAACAGACTTTCAAAGCTTTTATCTTCCCGTACGGATTTTGTTTTTTCAGGGCGCCAGGCAATACCGATACTGCCCTCTCCAAGATCGCTTTCCCTCTCTTTATAAAAACCGTCATGCAGCCCGATCATGTCATTGATGCTCATCTTTTCCGCTTCAGGTGCAGGGCGTGAAATCGGGACATACGGCCGCGTGTCGTCTTCCAGCTCTTCATACTCTTCTAATTCTTCATTCTCTTCCTTCAGGTCAGCCGATATCGGCCGCGTCGGAGACACGATTTCATAGACGAGATGGGGCTTGTCATCCCCCTGCACATAGACGGACTGATGCAGTACGGTGAACAATAGCTCTGCTTCTATTTGTTTGACAAAGTGAGCCAATGCATCCCGCTTGTCCGCAATTGTCCCGGGTCTTAACAGCTCATCCGCCCTCACATAATAAGAAAAGCCGGTTACCTCCCCTGTCACAGCCAGGTCGATGTAAAAACCGGTCATCGGAAGCGGCAGACCGTCAGCCATCTGAACATAGGAATATCTTACATCACCATCATTTACGGAGCTTTTTTTCTCCCATTCGAACTCAGCCAATGCCCCCGGACGGTGGGTTTCTGCAAACGCCCGCATCCGTTCTTCTATGTCCGATTCCGAAAGAGGCGGCAGATCAGTCCGAAAAGCCGGACGGGATAAGGATTTCAGTTTTCCGTCCCCGTCCAATTCGACCATGATGCCGGCTTCCGGATCATTCTTGTCTTCCCACCAAAACAGAACCTCATCTTCCTGGTGTTCTTCCACCTTACTCTCGTAGCCTGCAGGTACGTTTCCGATTCTGAGAGCCAGCTGTTTCAATTCTTCTTTTTTCATCATAACACTTCCTTTTCTTCCAAAAAGATTAATGATTACCAAGACTCTTTTAAACAAATCTAGTATAATTAACCTGCCTTTCTTCATGACTATTGAATCAACCATTACAACAACAGGGGGTTAACCAGATGTCCATCAAAAAAATGAGCGCCGTGTTTTTCATTTTGCTTCTCACGGCATTTACTGCCGCATGCAGCAGCGAAACGAGCAGCGGCCAGGAAAGCGGCACGGCGAAAGTGAATATAAAAGATACGGCGTGGGCCGCTTCAGACGATACCGAACATCCGGCCGTACTTAAAGTAACGGTCACCGTCAAAAATACGGGCAAAGACCCGCTTACCGTCAAAAGCAGCGACTTCTCGCTTTACCAGGATGACGCGAAAACAGCGGCGGCCGATAAGGAAGACCAGATGCAGAGCGGCACGCTTCATGCGGGCAAGACAGTGACGGGCAATCTGTACTTCACGGCTGACGAAGGCAAGTCATATGAATTGGTATATCAGCCGCAGGCAAAAGACGCGAAGCCTTTATCTTATAAACTGAAAGTCAAAGGCACAGCCTCAAAAGCAAAACCTGAACCGGCGGACGCATTATCCGCATACATTGATGTGATGCTGTACGGCAAGCACAATAAAGATTTCACCCGCCTGACCGGCGTAAATGAAAAAATGACGGCCGCCGCATATCAGGAATCGGCGAAAGCCAGCTTTATCGCTTCAGCAGGCATTTCACAGGAACAGGCGGATTCAAAAGCCATTTCCGCTATTATTGACGCCATGTCATCAGCCCTGCGGGATAACACAGAGCTCAAGGTGCATACCAAATCCATGTCAGGTAAAAAAGCCGTCCTTGAAGCCAATGTGACGCCGCTTGATATGTCTCCGCTTGCGGGCCGGCTGCAAGACCGCGTGCAAGACTATGCCGGAAAGCACCCCGATGCTGATGAAAACGAAATTGTCAGCCACCTGCTTTCTGTCTATCCAGAAGAGTTTATGCGCCTGAAACCGGCTTCTTCTTCAGTGACAAAAGAAATTGAAATGAAGAAAAACGCCCGCGGCCAGTGGTATCTGGATACAGATGCCGATCTGGAAGGATTGACGGAAGCGTTTTTGAAAACGTCCTGACAACAAGAAAGGAAATAGCGCAGGCTATTTCCTTTTTTTATTTTCACTTAAAGATATCACTGATATATTGAACCTCGTCCTCGGTTAACTGCACATCAAGCGCGTCCAGATTGTGTTTCAGCTGGTCGGGGCGTTTGGCTCCGGGAATGATCGCATCCACCGCAGGCTGCGACAGAAGCCACGCGAGTGCGATATGCGCTGTATGCACGCCTTTTTCTTCAGCAACGGCCCGCATCTTATCCACTCTCTCCAGGTTTTGGTGAAAAGCTTCTCCCTGAAACGGCGGCCTGTTCTTTCGGCTGTCCTCAAAGACTGTGTCTTTTGTAAACTTTCCCGTCAGCAAGCCGGAAGCAAGCGGAAAATAAGGAATAAAGGAAATGCCGTTCTTTTCACAGTAAGGCAGCAGATCGCGCTCCGCCTCACGCTGAATCAGTGAATATTCCGACTGAAAAACCTCTAAATAGCCGTCCGCGTTAAACTCCTGCAGTTGTCCGAAGCTGAGATTGGACGCGCCGATTGCTCTGATTTTCCCTTCGTCCTTCAGTTCTTTTAACGTACCCGCCACCTCGGACAGCGGTGTTTTTCCGTCAGGGAAGTGAACGTAGTACAGATCAATCACATCTGTTTTCAGCCGCTTCAGGCTTTTTTCCGCCTCACTTCGAAGAAATTCACGGCTGTTGTCCAGTTCGATCTGCCCGTTGACTTCTTTGGGCGCGCCCTTTGAGGCAATGACGAGGCTGTCCCGCACGCCGCGCTCTGCGACAACTTCACCGATTAACTCTTCTGAACGCCCCAAACCGTATATAAACGCCGTATCAATAAAATTGACGCCGCCATCCAATGCTGTGCGGATGAGTTCTTTTCCCGTTTCATCATTGAGATTAGGAAACAGATTATGTCCTCCGACCGCATTTGCGCCAAAACCGATACGCTTTACCCGTAAATCCGTCCTGCCCAGCGTACGTGTGTCCTCCATGGCTCAAGTCCCCTTCCTTTTATACCTCTGTTTAGTATTAGATAGACGGTAAGAATTATCCTGCCTGAGAGCCTATCTACAGAAAAAACCTTGAAAAGCGTTTGCCCTTCAAGGTTTTTTTGCCGTGTATTAAGATGTCAGAGCTGCGGCGAAGCGTTCGGCTTCATCCGTGAGAGCACCCTCGATTTCCTTATAGCGGCTGGAAATCGTTGAGGCGCTGACGCCGTACTTCTTCGCCAGCTTCGCTTGAGAAACGGACGCGCCGTTCAGAGAAATGCTGTTCACATAATATTCGACCGCCGCCGCGAAAGCTTCCGGCTTTCTGATCGTCGGTGCTTTTTTGACACAGAACGTTTTCCACAGATCAATAACGGCCGGAACCAGCTCAGCCGGGTATTCATCCCCGCTCAGGCCTTTTTCAATGGCGTCTGCCGTTTCCTTCTCCATGTCGTTGGCCCACTCTGTCTGCTTTTCTTCAGCAGCCTGCTCAGGCTCTTCCGCAGTTCCTAAAAGAGCGGCCAGCACAGTGTCGAAGTTTTCCTCCATAAAGCGCTCAGGCGATTTTCCTTCCGCAAGGGCCGGGGCCGCCGCTTTTTTCACTTTGCTGATCAAAGCTTCGGTCCGCTTCACAGGGAAGATCGTAAATTGCATGAAGAACTCCGCTTTTTCCGCTTCGTGGATCGGATAGCCGAGAATCAGGCTTCCCTCCGGCGGAAGATCCTGCTGGCTGACGTCCATTTCCACTTTGAATTGTTTTTTCGTCATCACATCTTCAAAGTGAATCATTCCTTCTTTCACATCTTCAAGCACCATAACCGCTGGTGTCATGCTTTTCCATGATTCAACGATTTCTCGTGTTTTCGGACGGTTGATGCCGCCGGCTTTTTTCTGAAGGTATTCTTCAAAAATCGTCTTGCCGCCTGCCAGCGGTCGGAAGAAAATGCCCCAGATGCCGAGGTTGAAGACTCCGATGTCTTTTGTCTGTCTGTCCAGCTCTGCAATGAACTCGTGCTGGTTAATAAATGATGATATGCCGTCTCTATGTGCTGTAAAGGCGTACTCCATTAGGCTTTCCTGAATCTGTTTCGCTTCTTTTGCCGCGATGTCTGCCGGAATGGCAGCTGCTTTACTTCCGCAGCATTTTTTATATTTCTTCCCGCTGCCGCATGGGCAAGGGGCATTTCTTTTCACTTTTCCCACAATAAACCCTCCGAATTCTGATATAACTTTATTATTTTAACAAAAATAACTTCAGAGGGCTTGGTTTACGGCTAAAAAAGAATTTGGAAGAAAAAAAGGCCCCGGGAGATTCTCTTTCTCCGGGGCTTTGAAACGGTTAATTTGTATTTTGTCCGCCGCCGTTCAGACCTTCTTTAATCAGCCCGTTTACTTGGCTGTTCATTAAAAGTCCGATGTGCCCGACACCGTGAATCTGCACGTTTTTCCCGCCGATCAGCCGTGACAGCGGGTTCATGACGATTAAGTCCGCTGAGCTGTAAATCGATGTATACAAAATCTTTTGGTTCGGATCAGTTCCCGGAAGCGCTCTGTTGGTCACAAGACCGTTCGCTCCGCCGAGTGTGACGACGTTTGCGATTTTGTCCCCGCCGTCAAGATTTTTAATGTAATAGAGCGTGTTGGCGCCGCCCATGCTGTGCGCGACGATATCGACTTTTTTCGCGCCCGTTTCGCTGAGCACTTTTTTCACGTAATTTGACAGTCTCGGTGCATTGTGTCTGTTGTTTCCGGTTTTGTCCAGAAAATCAATGGCGTACATCTCATTTCTTGACCAGCCTTGGGATGCCAAGTACGTTTTGATTCCCGCGAAATTAAAGGACGCCCCGCCGATTCCGTGGACCATGACAACCGGGTTATGCTCTGAGGAGGCTTTCGATACGGTCGGCTGGAAGGCAAATACGGAAATGACGGACAGCATGCAGACTGTAAGAATCGCTAGGATTTTGCTTTTGATTTGTTTCATGAACTTTCCTCCTGTTATGTAATTTTTTGCAATTTTCATTCTATTAGAGAAGAAAAGGAAAAAATAGAGTATTTTTTCCTGTTTTCAACAATTGAAAAAGAGGCGGAAAAATGAGAAAGACGCCCCTTTCCCGAAAGCACACTTATACTTTAATACGGCAAACAAAAAAAGGAGAGAACACCTGGTTCTCTTCTCCTAGTACTCATTGAAATAGGTTTGAATCCGCTTAGGGTCATGCGTTTTTGTCAGCGCGAGCATCAGCAGAATCCGCGCTTTTTGAGGGTTGAGAGAGTTTGAAGCTGTCAGATGGTCTTTTTCATACTCTCGATTAGGTGTTACCGCCCCGTTTCCCGTCCTTGTGGAGCGGACAACCGCCAGCCCGCTTTTGACCGACTTTACGGCGCCTTTTTGCGCCGCATCAGACATTGAGCCGTTTCCCGGGCCTGCAAAAATAATGCCTTGCGCTCCTGATTTTGCGGCGGCTTCAAAGAGATAGCTTCCGTCATTTTGATAGCCGTATATAATATCGACCTGCGGCAGTTTATCAAGTTTATCGATCTGGAAATCTGTATCTTTCGTATGCTTTCGGGTCATGATGTTATTAAAATAGATGTCATCAGCAATCGTACCGATATAACCCATTTCTTCCGATTTGAATGTGTCGGTCGCGGTTGTATTGGTTTTTGTCACATATCGCGCCGAAGCGATTCTGTCATTTAATACGACAAGCGTCCCCTTGCCTTTCGCATCAGGCGCAGCCGCGGTTTTTACCGCGTTATATAAGTTGGACGGCCCGTCAGCTCCGATCGCCGTGGACGGCCTCATTGACCCGGCGACCACGACGGGTTTGTCACTTTTGACCGTCAGATTGAGAAAATAGGCGGTTTCCTCAAGTGTGTCTGTTCCATGTGTAATGACAATGCCGTCTGTATCATCAGACTTGAGCAGCTTGTTTACCCGTTTTGAAAGTTTCAGCAGGGTCTCGTTATTCATATTCTGGCTGCCGATATTCACAATCTGTTCTCCGCTGACATGCGCGATCTCCTTCATCTCCGGGACTGCCTGAATCAGGGCATCAACTCCGATTGCCCCTGCGGTGTACTCCGTGGCGGACGTCTTTGAAGGAGCAGCGCCTGCAATTGTGCCGCCGGTGGCAAGAATTTTAATATTCGGCAGTCCGTCTTTTTTTGCTGAGGTTGCGGCTGCCATCTGGTGCGGTGTTTCTTTCGCCTGAGGAGATTGGGAGCAGCCGGCCGCTATGAAGAATAGAGCCGTGATAAATGTAATGAATGGCATGAATTGTTTTTTCATTCTTTTCTCTCCTTTTCTTTATTTATGAAGATTTCCCTCTCATCGGTCAATGCGCTTGTCAGGCAATCTTCCGAAGAAAATAACTGTAAAAACCCTTGACACCGTCATGGGAAATCAAGATAATAGACCAGTCACTATATTTTAAATTTGTCATCAATCAGTAAGGTGGGAACATTATGAGTTATGGAGATTCTCGTGAAAAAATCCTCGCTGCGGCAACCAGGCTGTTTCAGCTTCAGGGGTATTACGGCACGGGACTGAATCAGATTATTAAAGAAAGCGGCGCGCCGAAAGGTTCTCTTTACTATCATTTTCCGGACGGCAAAGAGCAGCTCGCCATTGAGGCTGTCAAAGAAATGAGCCATTATATCCGTATGAAAATAAAAGAAAGCCTTGATGCCTATCCCGACCCTGCGGAAAGCATTCAAGCGTTTTTACAGGACTTATCAAGCCAATTCACATGTCCGGAGAATTTTGAAGGATTTCCTGTCGGTTTACTGGCTGCTGAGACGGCTTTAACGAGCGAAAAGCTCCAGCAGGCCTGTCAATGCGCTTATCAGGAATGGGAGAATCTGTTCGCCGGCAAATTGAGATCAGCCGGGTTTTCCGATGAGAAAGCGGCGGAAATCAGCACTGTTTTAAATGCCATGATAGAAGGCGGCATCATTTTGTCTTTAGCAAAAAAAGACAAAATGCCGATCATCCATATTTCCAAACAAATCCCCAACCTGCTGAAGACATAAAATACAAGAGACATGTTACGTAAAGAAAGAGAGGAGAATGTTTTTGGAAAACGCTCAGCCTTCCAAACAATATAAAGTTATGCCGATCATGATTTCTTTGCTGATGGCAGGATTTATCGGCATGTTCAGTGAAACGGCGCTGAATATTGCCCTGACCGACCTGATGAAGGAGCTGCATATCACTCCCGCGACCGTCCAGTGGCTGACGACGGGCTATCTGCTCGTTCTCGGTATTCTTGTCCCGGTTTCAGGTCTGCTTTTGCAATGGTTTACGACGAGACAGCTGTTTATCGTTTCACTCGCTTTTTCCATTATCGGCACGCTGATTGCAGCGCTTGCGCCGAGCTTTCCGTTTCTTTTGGCGGCAAGAATCGTGCAGGCTTTAGGAACCGGACTGCTGCTGCCGCTGATGTTTAATACGATCCTCGTCATCTTCCCGCCGCATAAGCGCGGAGCGGCAATGGGGACGATCGGGCTTGTCATCATGTTCGCTCCTGCAATCGGTCCGACGTTTTCAGGGCTTGTGTTAGAACACTTGAACTGGCATTGGATTTTCTGGATCTCCCTGCCGTTTCTCGTCTTGGCTCTTTTATTCGGCATCGCCTACATGCAGAATGTATCCGACATTACAAAGCCGAAAATTGACGTGCTTTCCATTATTCTGTCTACGATCGGATTCGGCGGCATCGTCTTCGGTTTCAGCAATGCGGGCGAAGGATCAGGCGGCTGGTCAAGCCCGACGGTTATCGGTTCGCTTACTGTCGGTGCGATCGCGCTCATTTTATTCTCCATCAGGCAGCTGAAAATGAAGCAGCCGATGATGAATCTGCGCGCTTTCCGCTATCCGATGTTTATTCTCGGTGTCGTGATTGTATTTATCTGTATGATGGTTATCTTATCAACAATGCTTCTCTTGCCTATGTATTTACAAAGCGGATTGCTGCTGACGGCATTTACGTCCGGACTCATCCTGCTTCCGGGCGGTATTTTAAACGGCTTTATGTCTCCAGTGACGGGACGTCTGTTTGATAAATACGGACCGAAGTGGCTTGTCATTCCCGGGTTTGTCATCACGGCAACCGTGCTTTCGTTTTTCTCAAACATTAACGGCGCTTCAACGGCGCTTCTGATTGTCGCGCTTCATACATGCCTGATGATCGGAATTTCCATGATCATGATGCCGGCGCAAACGAACGGCTTAAATCAGCTGCCGCCGGAATTTTATCCGGACGGAACAGCCATTATGAATACGCTCCAGCAGATGGCCGGCGCAATCGGCACTGCGGTGGCGGTCAGCATCATGGCTGCCGGCCAGAAGAATTATATGAGCACCGCGAAAAACCCGAATGATCCTTCCGCATACTCTCACGCGCTGATTGCGGGCGTCCAGCACGCCTTTATCTTCGCGATGATTGTCGCCGTTATCGGTCTGATCAGCGCTTTCTTTATGAAACGGGTCAAAGTGAATCACTCATAAGAAAACAGCAGACTCCCCGCGGGTCTGCTGTTTTTTATATCATGAGCGCTTCAGCCAATTCATCAATCGCACAGATAAGGTCATCGGCCGTGTTATAGAAATGAGGAGCCAGCCGGATGAGTTGTCCGCTGGGTGCGCATACGATGTTTTTCCGCTTCAAAAGCGCAGCGGTCTCCGCCGCTTTTTCATCCCGTATGGAAATCATGCCGGGTCTGTCATCGGCTGACGGGGGGCCTGTGAGAGTCAGTCCTTTTTCAGAAGCGTATTCATACGCAAATGCGCTGAGTTTTTTTACTTCCCGATGAATGCGGTCTGTGCCGACATCGTTTAAAAGGGATAAAGCCGCCTGTGCCGCATATATGCTGATAAATGCCGGAGTTCCGGTCTCAAAGCGTTTGGCTCCGTCCGCATAAGAAAAACGGGTCAAATCCAGCATCGACTCCCGCTGCTGTCCGAACCACCCGGTGACTTTCGGCTTCAGCCGTTCGGCAAGTTCCTTTCTGACATAAAGAAACGCCGTTCCCGGTATGCCGAGCATATACTTTCTCGCGCCCGCAGCGAGCATATCAACTCCCCATTCTTTTACATCAATCGGGATGTGCCCCGCCGATTGATAAGCATCGACAAAAAGAAGCGATCCCTTCTTTGCGGATATCTCGGCAATGCGCTTCATATCCTGGACAAAACCGGATGTATAGGACACATGCGGAACACAGGTGATACGCGTCTGCTCCGTGATATATGTCTCATAACGTTCTAACGGGATCATTCCTTCTTCAGACGGGATGACTGAAAGCTCCATCTCAGTCTGCGCCTTCAGAATGTGGGCGATTGCCGGAAAATCCAATTCCGTATACACCGCCTGCTTCTTTCGGCAATCCGGTAAAGCTGAGACGACGGCAGAGGCGGCAGCCGTTACTGAAGGTAAAATGGCGATTTCTTCAGGCTTAGCGCCGATTAATTTCGCAAATTCACACCTTGCCTGCTCCGTGCGGCCCATGGCTTCATCCCAGTTTCCGCCGTTCTGAAGCAGGCTTTCCTGGTAGTCATTGATCGCTTTTGAAACCGGCCGGGCAAGAGCGCTTTGGGAGCAGCTGGCGAGCATCGTATGTGTGCGGAGCGCCGGAAATAAAGATCGGTATGGCACCAAAGACGAATTCAAGGCATGTTTCCCCCTTCGGCAGGAATATATGTCCATTATAGAGTATGGTAAAAAGAAAAGGAGGGTTTTGTATGGAGAAAAAAGTATTGCTGACAGGCTTTGACCCCTTCGGCGGGGAAACGGTCAATCCTTCATGGGAAGCGGTCAAACGGCTGGACGGTGCCGCTGAAGGCCCCGCTGCTATCGTATCTGAACAAGTGCCGACCGTTTTTTATAAGTCCCTTGCCGTGCTGCGGGAGGCAATCAAGAAACATCAGCCCGACATTATCATCTGTGCCGGACAGGCAGGCGGCAGAATGCAGATCACGCCGGAACGGGTCACAATCAACCTGAATGAGGCGCGCATACCGGATAACGAAGGGAATCAGCCTGTCGGGGAAGACATTTCTCAAAGCGGTCCCGCGGCCTACTGGACCGGCCTTCCGATCAAACGGATCGTTGAAGAAATAAAAAAGGAAGGCATTCCCGCGGCTGTATCCTACACGGCGGGGACGTTTGTATGCAATCATCTCTTTTACGGGCTGATGGATGAAATCAGCCGCCATCATCCGCACATCCGGGGCGGGTTTATTCACATCCCGTACATTCCGGAGCAAACCTTGCAGAAGTCCGCGCCGAGCCTCAGCCTGGATCACATCACAAAAGCGCTCAAAATCGCCGCGGTGACCGCCGCGGCGCATGAGGACGATATTGAAACCGGCGGAGGCGAGCTTCACTAAGCGGCTGACGCCGTCTCGGCCCATTTCTTCTTTCGGTAAACGATGCGGGACAGCGTCACACTGATTTCATAGAGGACGAGCAGCGGAATCATGACGAGAAAGTCAGACATAAAATCCGGCGGCGTAATCAGCACCGAGACGACGATCAGCACGAAATACGAAAGCTTCCTCGCCTTTGCCAGCCGGGATGGGTTCACAATCCCGAGCCGCGTCAGAAACATGACGGCCAGAGGCATTTCAAACAAAAACCCGAACGGCAATGTCATGTTAAGCATAAAAGTAAAATACTTGTCCGCCGTAAATACCATGTCAAAATGGCCGGCGGATAATTGTGTTAAAAATCCGAGCACAATCGGAAACAGCACAAAATACCCAAAGGAAATTCCGATAATAAACAAAAGCGAAAGCCCCGGAATGTAAAGCAAAGCGGCGCGGCGTTCAAACGGGGTCAAAGCCGGCGCCGTAAAACGCCAGAGCTGAAAGGCCGCAACCGGAATCGCTGCCGTAAGGGCGCATATTCCCGCAATCATCATATACACCCATAAAATCTCGCTCGGCCCTAAAACGGCCAGTCTTCCATGCAAATCCTTGATCAGCCAGTCATAAATATCCTGCACAAACCAGCATGCGCCGATAAAAAACACGAGAAAGGCGATAACGGTTTTAATGAGACGCTGCCGGACTTCCTCTAAATGCCCGATCAAGTGGGTTTCTTTTTTATCCAATCGTACTTCCTCCTTATATCAAAGAAGGGGGCAGAAACGGATCTCTGCCCCCGTGTCAGGATTCAGCCTGCCGTTTTGTCTTTCTCAGCCGTCTGCTTGTCCGGCTCTTCATTTGAGACCAGTGTTTTTGCGGCGCTTTTAAATTCAAGCAGCGTGCGGCCGGCGGCACGGCCGATTTCCGGAAGCTTTGAAGGCCCGAAAATGATCAGAGCGATGACAAAAATCAAGATTAACCCGGGAATGCCGATATTTGAAAACATAAGTATGCCCCCTTATTGTGAAATTTTGGCCCGTTTCTTTCTCATTTGCTTTTCATGCGCACTGTTATGGGCGAAGAAACGATCCTCTTCCACCTCATTTGACTGCTTTAATCCGCCTGCAACCGCTGCTTGTGAGACCTTCCGAATCCCCGTCTGGTCTTTTTGATAAATGAATGAAGCCCGCGTGGAAACCTCAGCCCCCGGCTCCGTCACATACGGCACCACTCTGTAATCCGCCCTCCATTGGGCAGGCGTCACCGTACAGCGGACATAGCCGCGGTAATCGTTGAAAAACTTAATATGCGGGTTTTGTTTTAAGATTTGATCCGTATCGGCCCGTTTATCCGCCCCGTTTCCTCCCGATGTGATGGAAGTCCCGACGAATTCGGCTCCGAAGATCTTTGAATTCGTTTGATTAAAATCGGTATGCAGGTTTGACGCCCAGCTTGCATGAACATCACCCGTCAGCACGATGACATTGTTCAGGTTTTTGCTTTTTATAAAATTGATGACCCGCTCCCGCTGCGCCGGGTAGCCGTCCCATGAATCCATGCTGAATATCGGCTTGTCGGTTGTTCCGAAATTCCATTGCGCGAAAAAGATTTGCTGGGCCAGCACATTCCACTTCGCTTTTGAAGCGGCTAAGTTGTCGAAGAGCCATTGCTCCTGCTCTGCCCCCATCAATGTGCGCTTCGGATCTCTCCATTCATCAGAAGGCGGTTTATTCCCGTCGCCGTTGGCCTGATCATCTCTGTACTGTCTTGTATCAAGCACATTGAACGACGCTAAATTGCCATAAGAAAATTGCCTGTACAGCCGCATATCAGGGCCGTTCGGAAGCGACATGCGTCTGAGCGGCATGTGTTCATAATATGCCTGATAAGCCGCAGCCCTTCTGAGTACAAACGCTTCAACCGATTGGCCTTTTTCGGGAATGACATTGGCATAATTGTTCTCCACCTCATGATCGTCCCAAGTCACGACCCACGGAAATGCGGCGTGGGCAGCTTTCAGATTGGCATCTGAGCGGTATTGGGCGTGACGGTTGCGGTAATCTGACAGCGTGTACACTTCGGCGCTGCTGTGCGTCCTGACATTCCCCGTCTTTGCCACATATTCGTTCGGCCCGTATTCATAAATGTAATCTCCGAGATGGAATACGAGATCAAGCTTTTCCTTCGCCATATGTTTATACGCCGTATAATAGCCGTGTTCATACTGTTGGCAAGAGGCAAACGCAAACGTCATGGCGGATACGTCAGCACCGGAAGCGGGCAGCGTTTTCGTCCGGCCGACGGGGCTGAGCTCATGCCCGCTTTTAAACCGGTAATAGTACACTTTATTGGGCTTAAGCCCGTCCGCTTCAACATGGACGGAATGTCCGAGATTCGGTTTTGCCATTTCCGTTCCGCGTTTGACGACATGGCGGAAATGTTCATCTGCGGCGATTTCCCATTTAACCGGAACGGCCTGATTCGGCATTCCTCCCCCATTGAGCGGGTCCGGGGCAAGACGTGTCCAGAGAATGACGCTGTCAGACAGCGGATCACCGGAGGCCACGCCGAGGGTGAACGGATAGTTTGAAAATGTCGGAGCGGCATTCACTTCAAACGCGCCGATGGATTGCGCGATCGCCAGCCCGAGGGAAAGGCCTGCGATTTTCCCGGCGCCCTGTATAAATGCGCGGCGGTCAAACGTATTGTTTTGAAAGCTTTTGTTCTCCAATTCCTTGATCCATTCATCTAAACGGCCGTCATGTGTCATGTCAGTTCCCCTTTCGTCTCATTGATCGCCCCCATTATAGAAAAGAAATGTTAAACCGTTATGAAGAAGTGTGAAGGATTTGTAAGGGCGGAAAGTGAACGGCGGGAGACATTTTTCACATTGTTTCGACAAATCTTTCCCGTCCGGGAGAAATCCCCCTCTGTTTCTGTTTGGCTTTTCATCCGTCAAGCGCACTTTGTTCCTATTTTTCTTCACAAGAAATTAAAAAACACCGTTCATTCTGAGAACGGTGCTCCGGGATTAAAATGTATTGTACACGTTTTCGCACGTTTCCCCTGTCGGCTGATAGAAGCAGTGGGATTTGAATCTGGCGACAAACGGCTGATTGTACCATGTCGGCGGGCAGTTTCCCGGCGGCTTAAAATACCACAGGCTGAATTTAGCCGGCCAAAACCGTTCTCCGCTAATATTACGTCGGGCAAGCCTCCGCTCAGATTCGCGCGGCCTTTGGTAAAAATATCCGTGAGTCACCGCTTCAAACGCGTGCGGCTGAAACACCATCTGCCTGATGGTGCGCAGGCCTTTAAAATCAGAACAATTCGCCCGCACCCGATTGATTCCTACATTGCCGACCAAAAGCATTCCCTGCTTTCCTTCGCCTTCCGCTTCCGCCCTGAGCAGCCTTGCCATTAGATCGACATCGGCGCTCGACGCTTTTACGACTGCCATCATGACACCTCCCGTTTTTCTCCCTTCATCATATTCAGCCGCGGCCCAGTGATGACAGCCAAAAGCCAGAAAACAAATGTTCACAAAAAAAGGTTTATATTTCACGGGATGAGGAAACATACTAACATGATTTCCATAAGGAGGAATTCGCATGGAACATATTAAAGCGCTTGCCATTAAAGGCATCATGACCATCATTATTCTGTATCTCATACTCGGCTTAGGTTTTCGCTTTACATTCGGCGACGTGCTGCTGATGACCATTGTGTTGGGAGCTGTTTCCTACTTTACGGGCGATCTGTACGTGCTGCCGAGATGGAATAATATCACGGCGGCGTCCGCTGATTTCGGAATTGCGTTTCTTGTTGTCTGGCTGATGGGAATGCCGCTGTCCATGGGCATTTCAGGAGGAAGACTGGCGTTTGCCGCTCTTATTTCCGCCGTCATCATCGCTGTCGGAGAATATTTTTTCCATATTTATCTGATGAGAAAAGACTTGGGCGGGTCCCGATTTTTAGAGCCTCGGTCCGAATAACGCAAAAAAGGCCGGATAACGGCCCCCTTAAAGGGGGCTTTTTATTTGTAAAGGTATAAACGCTTTATACATCTTGATATAACTGATAAACCCTTTTCAGCCTTTCTTCGAGCTGTTCAAAATGAACAAAGCGGGCTTCTCTCAGAAACTCAGTCCCATCAATGAACAAAAGAAGCACGGGGACAGTGAAGACTGAAAATCTGCCGGCAACCTCTTCTGCCTCGTCAGCATTGATATGCCCCAATTTGATATTCGGAAACTGATCCAATACCTTTCTGAGCTGCGGCAGAACAGCGTGACATACTGTACAGGCGGGTCTTGAAATGTAGGTAAAACTGAATTGATGCTGTTTAATAAAATTCTCGATAGAATCTAATGAATGTAAGTCTGTCAGCTCTTTCATCAAAACCCTCCTTCAAATCGGCTCGTCTTTCATGACCAAGCTCATTAATACTCGTACATTCACTATACACATTTATATTGAACATATCCGCTTTTTTGCGATTCAGAGCACCTTAACGTTGTGCTTGAAAAATAAAAGAACAGTTACCGCTTTTCAGTAACTGTTCTTAGATCCTTATATTAAAAATGCAAAGCGTAAGCTCCTGAACCGATGAGTGCAACTCCGATGGAAACTGCAATCAGCACCAAGTTATATTCAAAGCCGCCGGCACCGTTCGCAAACCCTTTCGCTCCATGAACTTTTACAATGGCACCTAACATAATAATCGTTATGATAGCAGCTCCAAGCGGGAGGAATACACCTAAAATAAATAAAATTCCGCTTGCGAGTTCCCCGAGACCTGATAAAGCGGCCGCGGCATTACCTGGTTTAACTCCAATTGACTCGAACCATTGTCCGGTTCCTTTAATCCCGTATCCGCCAAACCAGCCGAATAATTTTTGTGATCCATAAAACAGAAACACCACACCAATCATGATTCGAATAAGTAATAGTCCTGCATCTTCCATTTTTATCTCTCCTTATTTTTCATATTATATGATGTCTGCAAGGCAGCTGTTTACCAACAGCCGCTTCCAGCAAACATCTGTTAAATGTATGTCTTTTTATTTTTCTTCATGCTTCACGTTCATCTATAAATCAATCTAGTTCTCTCACTTCAAACGGCAGCAGCCCTTGTTCAATTTGTGCCCGGTGCGGTTCATACTGCTCAGGGAGCATCAATTTCCCGCCCATTGTTTCTTGTGACTCATCATGGGCAAAGCCCGGCGGATCAGTTGCGATCTCAAATAAGATTTCCCCATGTTCTCTGAAGTAAACCGCATTAAAATAGTTTCTATCCTGAACAGGAGTTACACCATATCCGTGCGCAGCAATGAATCTTTGCCAATCTAATTGATCTTCATCATCCTGAGCCCGCCAAGCGATGTGATGGACCGTGCCGACACCCATTTGTCCGCGGCCGATAGGCGTTAATTTCAGATCAATCACATTTCCGATATCACCGTCAGAACGATAACGAACGAAGTCTCCTTCTTTGCCGACTCGCTCAAGCCCCATGATGTTTTCTAACAATTCACCTGTTTTTTCAGGCTGTGCTGATAACAGGGTTGCACCGCCAAAGCCTTTAATGGCAACATCCGGGGTTACATCTCCGAAAGTCCACGTATTGGCGTCCCCTGCTTCTCTTTCCACGATTTCTAAATGCAGGCCATGCGGATCATCAAATTCTATATATTGTTCTCCAAAACGCTCGATTTTTGTGTATGGCACGTTGAACTTTTCAAGTCTCTTTTCCCAAAATGCCATAGCACCCCTCGGCACGACGTAAGATGTCACGCCGACCTGTCCGTCTCCAATGATGCCTTGGCGGGCGCCCGCCCACGGAAAGAAGGTGATGATTGTTCCCGGCTTCCCGCCTTCATCCCCAAAATAAAGGTGATACGTAGCAGGATCATCAAAATTGACCGTTTGCTTGACCAATCGCAGCCCCAGCACTCCAGCGTAGAAATCAGCATTCTCTTGAGGATGACCGACAATTGCTGTAATATGATGGATTCCCATCGTTTTTTTAGCCATTTTTATCCGCCCCTTTACAAATAGTTAAATATACTCCACAAACTCATTCACAGGCTTTCGGTAGCCGCGCGGCCTTCTGCTTTCTGTTTTTTCTTTCCCGATTGTAATCATCATGACAACCTCAAATTGATCATCTATATTCAAAATCTCTTTCACGGCTTCAGCATCAAACCCTATCATCGGACAGGTGTCCCAGCCTTTTTCCTTAGCACTCAGCATAAACATCATCGCAGAAAGTGAAGCATTTCTTATCGCCTCATCTCTCTTAAATGGTTCTCCCCTGTTTTCATAAAACGAAACGGTGTCTTGAACCATGTGATCATACTCTTGTTTATTTAATACCCCCAGCATCTTCAACCCTTCATAGATGTCAGCCGCTTGCTGATATGCCTGCTTATCCCCTAAAACCAAAAGAACCGCTGATGAGCTAAACACTTTATATTGTCCGTTTGCGGCCTGCTTCAGCTTTTCTTTTACATCCGGGTTAAGAACTGTCACATATTTTGTATGCTGCAAATTAAAAGCTGATGGAGCCAACGCAACCAATTCAAACATTTCGTTGAGTTCATCTCTTGTGATTGGATGATCTGGAAGAAAGTTACTTGCAGATATTCTTTCATTTACCAGCTGTACAAATTCAGCCATTTCTCTCGCACTCCTTTTTATCTCGAATTCGAGATATTATCGTATAAAAAATCAAATAACATATGATCAAAAAACGAAACGTTCTCTTACTGATCTTTTCGCAATTTAAACGATCGGCAGGTTCTTATCCTGCACTCTAATTAAATTATCTTGAATTAAAATATCTTGACTTCGAGATAATAATAAAGGATAAATACTTAAATGTCAACAGTTCATTTTTAAATTCAGCGCCATTTTGTCTATGTACTGTTTAGCCCTGCTCCAACTTTTTTTCTGTCACCTTATTTATTAGTAAACAGGAAAAAACCTTGCTATAGACCCACTCGAAACTGAATTGGTATGATAAGCAAAGTGATTACACAAGAAAGGATACGGAGAGCGAATCAAAAGCGCTCCTCTTTTTTTGCGCAGTTTTATAGGAGGACAAAATGACAAGTGAAAGAGAACAAATAAGCAAAAAGGTCGCTTTGACTGCATTGATAGCCAATCTGATCTTAATGGCAGGAAAGATCTTTTTTGGACTGATAGGCGATAGTGAAGCCGTTTTTGCCGACGGTATACACTCTGCAGCGGATGTCGTGGCTTCGATTGCTGTCCTGGCCGTCATCGGCATTTCTAATAAGCCGCCCGATCAAGACCATCCTTTCGGGCATGGCAAAGCTGAGGTCATCAGCGAAGCAATTGTAGGAATCATATTAGTGCTCGTTTCTGTGTATATTCTAATCGAAGCGATTTCGTCCTTTGTTGAAGGTCCAAGCGTTCCGCAATACAGCGCATTGTTTGCGGCTCTGATATCCTACGCGGCTAAGCAGATCTTATATCGTTATTCGATCAAACAAGGAGAAAAATGGAACAGTAAAGCGATTATAGCGATTGCATACGATCATAAAGGCGATATCGTTGCCTCTCTTGCCGCTTTTATCGGCGTCCTATTGGCGATTATCGGGAACACACGCGGATGGTCCTATCTGTTGTACGCCGATGCAATTGCCAGTGTCATCGTGGCGTACCTCATTTTTAAGATTTCAATGGAATTAATTAGGCCGTCTGTTGACGTTCTCATGGAAAAAAGTGTCGATCCCGAACTGATAGAGGAATATAAAGCGGTTATTTTGCATTGTCCTCAAGTCAAACGGCTCGATAAAATCCGAGCGAGAGAACACGGCCACTATAAATTGCTTGATGTCCGGTTATCTTTGGATCATGATTTGACGATTAAGCAGGGACACGATATAGCCCGCGAAATCCGAAATGAAATTAAAAGACATTTTTCAGATGTTGAAGAAGTGCTCATTCATGTGAATCCTTATTTCGAAGAATGAAAAAGCAGCTTGTAGAGAAAATGATGTTTCTCTACAAGCTTTTTTCTTTTGTGCTGTTTCTTTACATATTCATTTGATTTCAGGTGCAGAAAAAGCACTCCCGCATGCCTAGCCTTGCTTAGCTGGGTATGTGGCAACTTTTCAACGATGAAAGAGAAGTCTATGTATTTATCAATTTTTCAAAGCAGATGATCTTCTTCGACGAATTGGTCAAGCAGACGAATTCGGCTGTGTTTTGAGAAGAATTTCTTGTGTGGCACATGAGAAAGACACCGTCCTTTTCAGTCTTTCTTTTATTTTATGACAGGATATTTTAAGGGAAAAATAAAGGCTATCGAGATTTTCTCGACAGCCTGAAGGCCGGATAACGGCCTTTTTCGTTTGATTTCACTGATCAAGATGCTTTTTGATAAAATACAGCAGCGTGTTTCCCTGAGCCGTCAAAATGACCCCCTTCGCGCCGCACTTCGGGCAGGGCGCGCCTTCCTTCTCCGCCCCGGTTCCTTCACAATGCGGACAGGTGAGTTCAAGATCGTCGGTGGCGATCACCATGAATATCCCTCCTTTTTTGATTGTTTGTCCGTCTCCAGTCACTTTCCATGGCCATCACCTCCTTAACGATACAAAAAAACCCCGTCCATCAAAGGACGAGGTTTTCGCGGTGCCACCTTTATTATCGGCTGTAAAGCCTTCACTCAAAAAGTACGGAAACACACGGTTTCAATACTCCTTTCTTGATAACGGGGAAAGAATCCCGGCACCGCCTACTGTCATTTCAGCGCAGCAATTCAGAAGCCCATTCGGCACCGGACGGGGATCGGTTCACAGCGGCCACCGACTCTCTGAACCCCGCGCGCTGATGCGTACTTACTCTTCCTCAGCATTGTTCATCCGTTCGTTTATTTTAACATGTATCATACGCTGTCTTCCGGGCGAAGTCAATAACCTTTCGAATCGGACAGGCCGAGCATTTCCCGCGCCCTTTGCATATGCTCCTCTTGCCCCGTTTGAAGCGCAAACTTCGCTGTTTCCACAGGATAGGCGGCCTGCCATTCTGTTACATGCTCCTGCATTTTCGGCCAGACGCGTCCGCCTTCAGCCTCGTAGCTCTTCATCAGACGTTTCGTTTCTTTTTCCCCTAATATCATTTGATAAAGAACAAAATCTTTGGCCGGATCGGCAACCTTTGCCTCTGTCCAATCGAGGAGACCTGTCACACGCTGATTTTCACCGATTAAAATATGCGGAGGATGCAAGTCTCCATGGATCAGCGCGGAAAAATCAGGCCAGTACGAACTGTCATTTATCCATGTTTGCCATCTTTGCCAAAGCTGTTCTGAGACCCCGATTTCTTTTTTTATATGATCCATTGATTCCGCCGCCCTTTGCCTGACGTCATCCGGTTTTATGATTTCGATTCCGGATCTGGAGGCCGCAGCCAGATCTGCTCCGTGCAGCTCGGCTAATGCCGCGGCAAGCGAGCCGACAAAACCGTCTGAAGGCGGCTCGTGCTCCATATTCCAGACATACTGTTTCTTATCCAGATCAATTGCGGCAGCGGGTTTTCCGTCCAGTTTCGGATAAGCGATCAGTTCCGGTGTATGAACCCGCCAATCGGGCACTGATACCGCGGCATGGCTGCGGAGAAACGCGAGAACATCGCTTTCTGCAGCCGCTCTTTCGATAACATCGGGACGGCGCGGCTTTCGGAGCACCCATGTCACGCCGCTGTCATCTTCAGCAAATACGACTTGGAAGTCCATACCCGTTTCATTTATGTCCGCCCCTTCATGTTTTAACCGTAAGCCATTTTCCTTTGCGATGTTCAGAACGGATTCTATTTCCCTTTGTTTTGTCATCTTGTTTCCCCATTTCCCTTATTTACTGACACAGAGCTTCGCCTGAGGCGGAGGAGAAAGAGATATGTGAAGACGCCAAAAAGAGGGCGGCATAATCGCCGCCCCCTCACTATTATGTCAGGTTCCTTATTCAGGCAGACAATCCCGGTTTCCTCCGCCCTCAAGGCAGAGACTTTGACACTATTTCATTAGTGCAAAAACCGGAATTTGATCAGCCATCAGGATCCCTCCGTCCCTTCTTAGTTAACATTATTTTACACAAAGACCTTATATAAGTAAACCCCATTTATCAGCTTACCTGCTCCCTCCGCTGACAAACTTCGATCCTTCGCGTAAATCTTTCGCCTCCAAAAAGAAGACGTGAATAAATTTCTTCATATTCACTTTAACCGGAGAAAGCGGAGCGGTTTCTTTCGCCTGCATTTCTTTCATTCTCTTGCTGACGGCAGGGAAATCAAAGAATTTCGAGGCGTAATATTCAAATTTGGGGTTTGAAAAATCAGTTGTGCCCAATGAGGCGAAATGGTTTAACGAATGAATAATCGCTCTTCTGATCCGCTGTTCGGAGGCTTTTGTCTCCCTGCTGATGTCTGCTTCCGACGCCGCCGGTCCCAGTTTCCGCAGCGCGACGTTTGTAAACACACGCTTCAGCGACGGAACGCTTTTTTGCGCCTGCTCATCCTCAAATAAAAAATGCAGCACGGCCATCAGGTCGTGCGCGCCGCTTTCTCCCACAATCCCTAGTTCTGATAACAGAAATTTCCCGGTCTCTTTCACGGATTTTTCGCAGGATTTAAAAGAGCGGCTTTGCTGCGGTTCATTGCGCTGAACAAGCCGTCTTAGCGAATTTTGGATGTCGCCGATCGAGGTTTCCAGTTCGATCCGCTCTTTCACTTTTCGGAGCACGGTGATGATTTCAATTTTGTTGATCGGTTTGTGGATAAAATATTCAATACCGAGAGAATAGGCTTCCCCCACCATTTCCTTCGCTTCCACCTGGGATATCATCACCGTTTTTCCGGTGTACGAATCCTGAAGATGCCGTATCGTCTCAATCCCGTCCCGCCCCGGCATCAGCAGGTCAATTAATAAAATATCGACTTGTTTAAAATGGAGATAATGCCCTTCAATCTGGCTTCCGTCCTCCGCCTCGCCGACGACTTCGCCTAAGTCCTCATCTTCAATGATCTGTCTTAAAATGGAACGGATCGCCCGGTCATCATCAGCTATAAAAAAGCGCATTATGAACTCACCCTTTCTGCAATTAAATGCCTCACTGGCAGCTGAATCGTAAATATGACGCCTTTTGGCTTGTTGTGAAAGGAGATGCCGCCTTCAAGTTCGGTTACGATTTCCTTCACGTATGAAAGCCCGATGCCCGTTGAAGGGGTGCCGAATTCATCGTATTTGGACGTAAATCCGGGATCATAGATTACCTCTCCGATTTTTTCCGGAATGCCGGGACCGTCATCTTCCGCCTGAAATTCAGCCATCTCCCCCTCCGCCCTGCGCAGCGTGAGGCGGATCTCACCTCTGTCCCCCATGGCCTCTACGGCATTGGCGGTCAGGTTATTCAAGATCGACAGGACGGTAAAGACGTGATAATCGGGATGATCTCCTTCAATCACACTCCGGAACTGAATATCCTTGCCTAAAGATTCGGCGTATTTTTCATTGATTCGGAGGACGATTCCGATCAGAGCGGCGGCATCCATGTAATCCCGGAATCTCTCATTTGAAATCAGCTTCGACAGGCCGGCGAATATCCGCTGATTGTCTTTTTTCACTTCATGGATTTCTCCCGCAAGGCGCAGCATTCGGCTGCCGAGCTCCCGGTCGTTCCCGCTCATTTCCCGATACAGCTGATAGGATTCTTTCGTCACATGCTCCGTCGTTTTCAGCGTTTTTTTCAAATGAATCGTTTCTTCGTATAAGTTAGACACAATCATCAGCATGTGCTCATGCTGCTTTCTCGTTTGCTTTTCCCTGACCTGGGATTCGTGCAGCTTCATCACGTTGAAAAAACTCAGCACAATAAATGTGTGAGAAATGGCGATGACCGCAATATCTGCCAGTTTGTCCGGCATCATAATCAGCCGGCCTCCTGAAAACTGAACCGCCATTTCAACGGTGTCGGAAGCGATTTCAATGAGAAAGCCGAGGAATCCGATCATGAGCGGCCGATCCCGAAAGAACCTGACCCTCAGCACATAAAACAAGCAGGCATATGTAAAGTAAAAAAAGAAACTGGGATATTGGCTGAAAAAAGCCTCCGTAAAGCCGGCATGCTCTCCTCCCCAGCACGCCAGGCCGATCCGGAATGCCACAACGGCTGCACCTGT
Source organism: Bacillus sp. CIS52 (assembly GCF_053545315.1). Taxonomy (NCBI): domain Bacteria; kingdom Bacillati; phylum Bacillota; class Bacilli; order Caryophanales; family Bacillaceae; genus Bacillus; species Bacillus sp. CIS52. Next base: position 74,542 of record NZ_JBIUFR010000006.1, on the reverse strand, counting down.
CAACAGCCCTGACAATACTGCCGGCACATGCCGCAGCAGCAGCAGAAAAAAGAAAAAAGCCGGGGCGCCGAAGCTGATCCGGTACACCTCATTCAGGGGGTAAAATTTCAGTTCCCCCGCCAGCGGCACGGTGATCAGCATGAGAGCGAATAAATAGCCGTCTTTTTTTAGTAAATAGTCGAGCCTGATCACAATCACTTCCTTCTTCTATCTATTTTGAATAAGACCGAGTGAGCCCGCAAATTTCTTTAGACCCGTATGGCGGGACGCTCCTGCTGATTTATAAATCTATCGGCTTATTTTAAGAATGATTTTGTCGTATTTTATATGATTCTGTAGATGTCATTATACATTAACATGGAACACGCTATATTTGAAAACGTTTTCCAAGACCGAATTCCGCTTGCGGACAGGCTTGTAATAGAGGAGGAATGTTATGAAAGATATGGTCAGAGAGCGCCTTGAAAAAGAGGAACTGGCTTCACTTTTACAAGATTGGGTCAAACATTACCGACCGTTTTCCGTCAATGGAAAAAGCGCAAATTATATCCCCGCCCTCGGAGAAATCAACGACTCTCAGCTGGGCATTTGCATATTAGAGCCGGATGGCTCAATGATTCATGCCGGTGAATGGAATGTGCCGTTCACATTGCAGAGCATCTCAAAAGTCATCAGCTTTATTGCCGCCTGCATGTCCAGGGGCATTCCTTATGTGCTCGATCGTGTCGACGTGGAGCCGACAGGTGATGCGTTTAATTCTATCATCCGGCTTGAAATCCATAAACCCGGGAAGCCGTTCAACCCGATGATCAATGCCGGCGCCATTACCGTCGCCTCGCTTCTTCCCGGTGAAACGGCGCATGATAAATTGGAATATCTCTTTTCCGTTTTTGAAAAATTGATAGGAAAACGGCCTCACATACACGAAGAGGTCTTCCGCTCTGAATGGCAGACCGCACACCGGAACAGAGCGCTCGCCTACTATTTAAAAGAAACGAACTTTCTCGAGGCGGATGTCGAAGAAACGCTTGAAGTGTATTTAAAGCAATGCGCCATGGAGGGGACAACCGAGGACATCGCTTTGATCGGATTGATTCTTGCGCATGACGGCTACCATCCGATCCGCCGGGAACAGGTCATTCCGAAAGATGTCGCGAAACTCGCCAAAGCACTGATGCTGACGTGCGGGATGTACAATGCATCAGGAAAATATGCGGCTTTCGTCGGCGTCCCGGCCAAAAGCGGGGTATCCGGCGGCATTATGGCATTGGTTCCCCCAAGCGCCAGAAGAGAACAGCCTTTTCATAACGGCTGCGGCATCGGCATTTACGGTCCGGCCATTGATGAATATGGCAACAGCCTGACCGGCGGCATGCTGCTGAAACATATCGCACAGGAGTGGGAGCTCAGTATTTTTTAATCAAACGAACCAAGAGGTGATTGGATGCAGGAATTCCTTGAAAATGTAATCGGCTCGGCAAATGATTTTTTGTGGTCAAAACTGTTAATCGTACTGCTTCTTTCTCTGGGACTGTTTTTTACGTTCAGATCAAAGGGTCTGCAAGTCCGCATGCTGAGGGAAATGATCCGGGTTTTGAAAGAAGGCGCGGCCGCCCGGTCAAAAAACAGCATTTCCCCGTTTCAGGCATTTTGCATCAGCATGGCTGCGCGTGTCGGAACCGGGAATATTACCGGAATCGCCATTGCGATCGCGCTCGGCGGCCCGGGCGCTATTTTCTGGATGTGGATTATCGCAGTCATCGGTTCGGCTTCAAGCTTTGTTGAAAGCACGCTGGCCCAAATTTATAAAGTAAAAGATCAAAACGGATTCCGCGGCGGCCCGGCCTATTACATGGAAAAAGGCTTGAAGAAACGCTGGATGGGCGCGCTGTTCGCCGTTTTAATCACGCTGTCATTCGGAGTCGTCTTTAATTCCGTTCAGTCCAATACGATCAGCGTCGCCTTTCAAAACGCATTCGGCACCAGCCGGCTTACATTGGGCATTATTTTAATCTTGGTTTTCGGCGGCGTAATTTTCGGAGGCGTCAAACGAATTGCGAAAATGGCGGAATACATCGTAGTCGTCTTAGCCGTTTTATATATCGGCGTCGCTTTCTTTGTCATTCTGACGAACATCACCCAATTGCCCGGCGTTCTGTCGCTTATCGTAAAGAATGCGTTCGGTATTGATCAGGCAGCGGGCGGCGCTTTAGGTGCGGCCTTGATGCAAGGTGTGAGACGCGGAATTTTCTCAAATGAAGCGGGAATGGGAAGCGCTCCGAACGCGGCGGCGACAGCTACGACGAGCCATCCGGTGAAACAGGGGCTCATTCAGGCATTCGGCGTCCTGACGGATACGCTCGTCATTTGTACAAGCACGGCACTTATCATTTTATTTTCAGACGCTTATCACCAGCCGGGACTGAGCGGCATCGCGCTTTCTCAGGCTGCCTTGAGCGACCATGTCGGCTCGTGGGCATCAGGTTTCCTAGCCGTCTTAATGCTTTTGTTCGGCTTCAGCGCTTTGATGGGCAACTATTATTACGGAGAAACCAATATCGGATTTTTAAGCCAGAACAAAAAATGGCTGTTCATTTACCGCATCTGTGTACTCGGAATGGTTCTGTTCGGATGCATTTCCAAAGTCCAGCTTGTGTGGGATATGGCTGACTTGTTCATGGGCTTAATGGTGGTCGTGAATTTAATTGCGATTTTCCTTCTGTCGAAAAAAGCGTTTGCCGCTTTGAGCGATTATGCCCGGCAAAAGAAAGCCGGAAAGGACCCCATCTTTTACAGAGATGTGCTCCCTGATGATGACGGGATCGACTGCTGGGAGTATTCAGACATCGCGAAAAGTGCGAAAGGCAAACATATTTCCTAAACAAAAGGTGTTCGGGCAGCGTCCTGAACATCTTTTTTTCTGCCGATTCATTGACAAAGAGGAAACTGTCCATTACCCTTTTCATATATTTTCAGGAAAGTCAGAAAGGAGCGCCTATGAACCCCATTACACACATATTAGATGAATACCCGGTTATGATCATAGACGGAGCAATGGCAACCGAGCTTGAACGGATGGGCTGTGATTTACATGACGATCTGTGGTCGGCCAAAATTCTTTTGGAAAAACCCGAACTGATCAAACAGGTGCATGCCGAATATTTTGCCGCCGGCGCTGATTGCGCGATCACCGCCAGCTATCAATCAACGATTGAAGGATTTGCGGCTCGCGGCATCTCAGAAACCGATGCGATCCGCCTGATTCAGACATCAGTTGAGCTCGCCGTCCAAGCTCGCGATGAATTTTGGGCGCATGAAGAAAACCGTTCAGACCGTCCCAAACCTTTGATCGCCGCTTCTATCGGACCTTACGGCGCGAGCCTTGCCGATGGCTCTGAATATCGCGGGCATTACGGACTGACGGAGGATGAGCTGATCAGCTTTCACCGCCCCCGGATGAAAGCCCTTATAGAATCCGGCGCCGATCTTTTGGCGTGCGAGACCATTCCGTGCCTGTCAGAGGCAAAAGCGATCGTAAGGCTGCTGGAGGAATTCCCCGGCACTTATGCGTGGATGAGCTTCAGCGCCAAGGACGGACGGCATATCAGCGAAGGCACGCCTATTTCCGAATGCGCGGCCCTGCTCGGCTCCTGCAGCCAGATCGCGGCGATCGGCATCAACTGCACACCGATCGAACATATTCCGCCGCTGATAAAAGAAATCAAACGGGCAGCGTCCAAGCCGATTATCGTCTATCCGAACTCAGGCGAACAATATGACCCGAAAACAAAAACCTGGAAAGGTGAAGCGTGCGCAAAACATTTCGGAAAGAGCGCGCAAAGCTGGTACGAAAACGGCGCAAGCCTGATCGGAGGCTGCTGCCGGACGAAACCCGCGGATATTCAGGCCATTGCCGCTTGGGCCAAAACCATAAAAACAACTTGACTAATCGGAATAGTTTGTATATTCTAATCAAAAAGCCGGTTCGCCGGAATCTCGTGCCGTTCGCCGGCATGAGATTTTTTATTAGAACGGCTTTCGCAGAAAGTTGGAAAACAATGAACAACAAGAACGAGACGAATTTTCAGAGAAGTATGAAAAGCAGGCACCTCTTTATGCTCTCACTCGGAGGTGTAATCGGAACGGGGCTGTTTTTAAGCTCGGGGTATACCATTCATCAGGCGGGTCCGGCGGGTACCATTTTTGCATACCTTTTGGGCGCGGGCATCGTCTATCTTGTCATGCTTTGCCTCGGTGAACTGTCAGTGGCCATGCCGGTCACGGGTTCCTTCCACACCTATGCGAAAACCTATATCGGGCCCGCGACGGGCTTTACGGTCGCATGGCTGTACTGGCTGACGTGGGCGGTGGCGCTGGGCTCTGAATTCACGGCGGCCGGGCTCTTCATGCAGCGCTGGTTCCCGCATACTTCAGTTTGGATGTGGAGTGCCGTTTTCGCTCTTTTCATCTTTTTATTAAACGCCTTCTCCGTGAAATTTTTTGCTGAATCGGAGTTTTGGTTCTCAAGCATTAAAGTCTTAGCCATCCTGCTGTTTATTTTATTGGGCGGAGCGGCGATGTTCGGCCTCGTCCCGATGAAAAGCGGTGAGGCGGCACCTATGCTGTCGAACTTTACGGATGGCGGCAGTCTTTTTCCAAATGGTTTTTTTCCGATACTGATGACGATGCTGTCAGTAAACTTCGCCTTTTCAGGGACGGAATTGATCGGAATTGCCGCCGGGGAAAGCGCTGATCCGGAAAAAACCGTTCCGCGCGCCATTAAGACTACAGTCTGGCGGCTGGCGCTTTTCTTTATCGGAACGATTTTTGTGCTGTCGGGCATGATCTCCATACAAGAAGCGGGTGTGATTGAAAGCCCGTTCGTTACGGTATTCGACAGAATCGGCGTGCCGTATGCGGCCGATCTGATGAATTTCGTTATTTTGACGGCGCTTCTGTCTGCGGCGAATTCGGGGCTGTATGCATCATCACGAATGCTGTGGTCCCTGTCTAAAGAAGGTGAGCTTCACCCCGCCTTTGCCAGGCTGACGTCTAAAGGCATTCCTTTTAACGCCCTGATTTTCAGTATGATCGGCGGCATTCTGTCACTGCTGTCAAGCGTGTTCGCAGCGGATACAGTGTATCTTGTTCTCGTCTCTGTCTCAGGATTTGCGGTAGTGGCGGTGTGGATGAGCATTGCCGCATCGCAATTTTTGTTCAGAAGACGGTTTCTTAAAGAAGGCCATCAGCTTTCAGACTTAACATACAGGACACCGGGATATCCGGCCGTGCCGCTAGCGGCTTTTATCCTGTGCCTTGCCTCCTGTATCGGCATTGCTTTTGATCCGAATCAGGCCATTGCCCTTTATTGCGGAATTGCCTTTATGGCCGTCTGTTACAGTGTTTATTACTTAAAAAACCGGAACAGCCGCACCCGTGTTCAAGCCGCAAAATCTTAATAAACAAAAAAGAACCCTGCCGCGCAAGGGTTCTTTTTTTTTGTTTATACTTCAACCACCCATCTGAACGAATCCGGCACCTTCCCGACCTGGATGCCGGTAATGGTTTCATAGAGCCTTTCTGACACTTCACCGATCAAGCCGTTATTCAGCTCAATTGTTTCTCCGTGAATGTGCAGCTCGCCGACCGGTGAGATGACGGCTGCGGTTCCCGTACCGAATACTTCTGACACCTCGCCTCTCATCGCGGCATGATAGATGTCATCAATGGCAACCCGTTCTTCCCTGACGCGGATGCCCCAGCTTTTTAACAGCTCTATCACAGATGCGCGGGTGATGCCCCCGAGGATGCTTCCGTTTAGCGCCGGCGTTACAGCCTCTCCGTTTATAATGAAAAAGATATTCATACTGCCTACCTCTTCAGCATATTTCTTTTCCACTCCGTCGAGCCAAAGCACCTGATCATAACCCAGTTCTTCGGCTTTCCGCTGAGCCTGTAAGCTGGCCGCATAGTTTCCGGACGTTTTAACATCGCCCACTCCGCCGGTGACGGCGCGCACATACTCATCCTCGACATAAATACGGATCGGTTTCAGCTGATCGCCGTAATACGAACCGACCGGCGTCAGGACAACCATGAATTTGTACCGCTTGGAAGGCCGGACGCCTAAAGAAGGCTCGGTCGCAATCACAAACGGACGGATATATAAAGAAGTTCCTTTTTCTTTCGGAATCCATTCCTGCTCCAGCTCCACCAATTGTACCAATGCTTCCAGCGCAAGCTTCTCATCGAGAGGCGGCATGCTCATCCGCCGCAGCGATTTATTCAGCCGCTTTATATTTTGGTCAGGTCGGAACATCAATGCCCGTCCGTCTTCTGATCTGTAAGCCTTCAGCCCTTCAAATACGGCCTGCCCGTAATGGAAAACGGATGCGGACGGATCAAGATGAACCGGTTCATATGGTGTGATTCTCGGATCATGCCAGCCTCTTTCTTCTTCGTAATCCAGGACAAACATGTAATCAGTGAAGTACTTGCCAAATCCCAATGAAGCGGAATCCGGTTTTTCTTTTCTAGCTGTGACCTTACGTCTTTCAATCAGTTGATTCAACAAAAGCACACCTTTCTTGTAATTGTTTAAATTTTCAGTCTTTTATAAGCTGCCTGTTTTCTCTGCCTGAATCGTGTATGCACAGATATATAAGGATGCAGTTGACCGTATCATATCAAATATACCACTTATAAGAGGATAATTATCAAAATTTTTGATATTTTCAAGCGAAAATCTGACTTTATTTTATTCTCCTTCATTTTTTTCAATGAGGACTTTCTGTCATATTAAATGATTGCGCTTACATAATGTAAAGAAATCCTCTCTTTCGCAAAGTCAATTTTGTGACAAATTTATGGCGGAGAGGAAGGTGGTTGCCGCCTGCTTCACGAATTACGTAAGAAATGCGCAAGTAAAAGGGGGATTCGCTTGAAAAAATTTATCGCATTTCAGATTTTGATCGCCTTAGCCATCGGAGCACTGATCGGCCATTTCTTCCCGGATTTCGGGATGGCGCTGCGGCCCGTGGGAGACGGATTTATCCGCCTGATTAAAATGATTGTCGTGCCGATCGTGTTCTCGACCATTGTCATCGGAGCCGCCGGCAGCGGCAGTATGAAAAAGATGGGCAGTCTCGGCATCAAAACGATTATTTGGTTTGAAGTGATTACGACGCTTGTTCTGGGGCTCGGCCTCCTATTGGCAAACGTGCTGAAGCCGGGAGTCGGCCTTAACCTCTCTCACCTTGCTAAAAAAGACATTCACGAGCTTTCCGGCTATACGGAAAAAGTAGTCGACCTGAAACAAATGCTTCTTGATATTATCCCCGTTAATATCATTGACGTTATGGCGAAAAACGATCTTCTCGCCGTCATCTTTTTCGCGATCCTATTCGGTGTTGCCGCAGCCGGCATCGGCAAAGCCTCCGCACCTGTCATGAATTTCTTTGAATCAACGGCAAATATTATGTTCAAGCTGACGCAAATGGTGATGGTCACCGCTCCGATCGGCGTTCTTGCCCTTATGGCCGCCTCAGTCGGACAATTCGGAATCGCGCTTTTGCTCCCGATGCTGAAGCTGATCGGCACTGTGTTTCTCGGGCTGTTTTTGATCCTCTTCGTTCTGTTTCCGATTGTCGGGCTTATCTTTAAAATCAAGTACTTTGAAGTGCTGAAAATGATTTGGGATCTGTTTTTGATTGCTTTTTCCACGACAAGCACAGAAACCATTCTGCCTCAGCTGATGGATCGGATGGAGAAATACGGCTGCCCGAAGCGGGTCGTCTCCTTTGTGGTTCCGTCAGGCTTATCGCTGAATTGTGACGGCTCCAGTCTCTATTTATCGGTGTCATGTATTTTTCTGGCGCAGGCTTTTCATGTGGAGATGCCGCTTTCTCAGCAGCTTCTGATGATGCTTGTGCTCGTCATGACAAGCAAAGGCATTGCCGCCGTCCCGTCAGGCTCACTCGTCGTGCTTCTGGCGACAGCGAATGCCGTCGGTCTCCCTGCGGAAGGCGTCGCCATCATTGCCGGTGTCGACCGCGTCATGGACATGGCGAGAACCGGCGTCAACGTGCCCGGCCATGCGGTCGCCTGTATCGTCGTATCTAAATGGGAAAAAGCCTTCACATATAAAGGGTCCGTCACGGCGGACCAGACCGCCCGGACAGAAAGTATGTAAACACAAAAAAGACCACCTCATTGGTGGTCTTTTCTATTAATCAATCGCCGCATGATCTTCTTTTTCAATCAAAGCAAGGCGTTCATTGATTTCTTCTTGAGTCATTTCGTGCTCTTTCACATACATATTGCGTTCGTTTGTACGGCATTCGTGACTGCAGCTGCGCATGTACTTGTATTCATTCTCAGGTGTGCAGATCATTTTTTTATTACATGCCGGATTTGCGCAGTTCACATAACGCTCGCAAGGCTCGCCCGTGAAATAATCTTTTCCGATAATGACATGCTCTACGCGGTTGACCGGTACGCTGATTCTTTCGTCAAATACGTAGCACTGTCCGTCCCACAGTTTGCCTTGGACTTCAGGATCTTTACCGTAAGTGACGATACCGCCGTCAAGCTGGGACACGTCTTCAAAGCCCTGCTTCAGCAGCCAGCCGGAAAATTTCTCACAGCGTACGCCGCCTGTGCAGTACGTGAGGATTTTTTTGCCTTCGAGCATGTCTTTGTGCTCTTCAATCCAGTCCGGCAGCTCACGGAACGCCTCAATATCAGGTCTGACCGCTCCGCGGAAATGACCGAGGTCATACTCATAGTCGTTTCTGGCGTCAATCACGATCGTGTCAGGATCCTGCATTTGCTCATAAAAGTCTTTCGGTTTCAAGTGTTTGCCTGTCGTGGTATTCGGATCAACATCATCTTCGAGACGAAGCGTCACCAGCTCTTTTTTATGGCGGACAAACATTTTGCGGAACGCATGTCCGTCAGTCTCATCAATTTTGATCGGCATGTCGGCAAATCGCGGATCAGCTTTCAGCGCATTCATGTATTGATCCGTCTGTTCAACCGTTCCGGACACCGTACCGTTAATGCCTTCCTCAGAAATCAAAATACGGCCTAACAGACCGAGCTCCTTACAAAACTTCAAATGCTGAGCCGTGAATTCCTCAGGCTCATCAATCTTTACATATTTATAATAAAGTAAAACTCTATATTGTTTTTCCATGATTTATACACCCTGTTCAATTATATTAATGATCACGCACACTATACTATATCATACAGGAAAACGGGCGAAAGATGAACATTTCCGTCCGGACTCTTTCTTCCAGTCACGCTTCTCCTTTTATTACCTGCTGAAAATAAAACCGATACGTATTGCGCAAAAAGATTTCAAGTGAAAGGCCGGCGGCAGTCTGATACTTGCCGATGATAAACGGAAAACGATCACGGCCTTTTTCGCGCAGGACATCGGCGCTGTCTTCACCCAGTTCCGAGATGAGCGATTCGATGACAGGCCAGCAGGCATCCCGCACGGCTTCCAAAGCTTGCTGATTGGCTGTAAGCCGGTACTGCTCTATCAGCTTTGCCAAATCCTTTTCTTCCATATTGTTCACTTCCTTACACCATATAAAAAAGAGGAGCAGCTTTTATAAAGCGGACGCCTCCTCCTGTGACTCCGCATAACCGATGATCTGGCCGACCTGTAACTCCCGGCCTTCAATGAGGTTATCCGAAGGGGTAAACATATCCTTCTCAAATACTAAAATAACGGTCGATCCAAATGAAAAATAGCCCAGCTCTTCACCCGTTTCAAGCCTGTTTCCGGTGTTTGTCTGAACGATGGAATTAATATTCATCGCACCTACCGGAATCATGAGCATCTGCTGGTTACCACGGGTGAGCTCGTACACATAACGGTAATTTTTTGAGAGCACGTCTTTCCCGTACTTCAATCCCATCGTATTGACGGGATAGGAGCGTTTCCCCAGCTCGGCCAGCTTCTGATACGTACAGCTGATGGGGGAATGGAAGCGGTGGTAATGTCTCGGGCTCAGATAAAGCACGGCAAAACGGCCGCCGTTGTATTTGTGATCGGCGCTTTTAAACCCCGTCAGTTCAGCGAACGAATAATCCTTCCCTTTTACCATGAAGGTTTGATTCGGATTAATCATGCCCACCGTCTGAACGACGCCGTCCACAGGACTGACGATGGCGTTCTTCTCTTTTGCCACGGGGCGGAGATTCAAATTAATATCACGAATGAAAAATGACGCCAGTGAATCAAAGTCAGAGGCTGTCCGTTCCGTTTCATTCCAGTTGATGCGATAGTGTTTGGAAAACAGCGGAATCATCGGCTTGCTCAGTTTCGATTCACAGAAGTTTTTAATGAGATGGGACGTCAATCGATTATTAGTCAGTTCAATCAATGAACGATAAAGAACTTTAGCAGCAGTATTAAACATTGATTACTCCTATGAATTTTCCTATAGTAATAAAAATAAAACACCATAAAAACGCTCCGATGGCGGCGAAGCATAAGTAGGTTTTGAAATCCATTCTGCCGATTCCGGAAAAGTAGCAGGTCACGTGTCTGATGCCTGGGATGAAATAACCCAAAATAATGGTGTACGGCCCGTACTTTTTCATCCACCTGTCTACTTTCTCCATCCTCTTTTCCTTCAGGCCGACCCATTTTCCGAACTTATTAATAAACGGCCGGCCGGCTTTTCTGCCGATGAAGTAGCTGATAATCATCCCCAGGAGAGCTCCGATAAAGCTGATCAGAATGGAGAGCTCATAATTCAGCACTTTTATATGGGCGAAGTAGCCCACAAGCGTCATCATGACTTCATCCGGAATAGGCAATCCGATAATACCAAGTGTCAGCATGAGAAAAATCGCGATATATCCGTAATCGGAGATTAATTGCTGAACTAATTCCATCTTCTGCTCTCCAGGTTTTCAGGCGCCTGTTTTTTAAAGTGGGGAAATTTAATATTGCTGACCATTAAATAACCGAGCGCGATCGTTCCCGCCCCCAGAAGAAAAGCGTTATTGATGAAGCTCAAAATGACAAGACACATCCCCGCAAACGGAATCGGCATCCCGATAAACGTCGGCAGCTTGCTTTGTCCGATATTAAATCTCGAGAGCCGGATCATTCCGCAGATGCTGTAGGAAAGCGCGATTAAAATTCCGATGAACGGAATCGTATATAGTGAAACAGTGTAAGCAAGCATAGACGGCGCCACGCCGAACGTCACGAGATCAGCAAAAGAGTCAAGCTCCCTTCCCATCTCCGATACCGCGTTCAGCTTACGGGCGGCCAAACCGTCAAAAAAATCGAGAAACATCCCGATGAAAATAAAGATCACCGCGGAGTGAATATTATGATACAAAAGGGAATGAATCGATAGAAGCCCGCAAATAAAATTTCCAATTGTGATCATACTAGGTATATAATTCACAGTTTACACAAACCTCCAATTAAAACCATATCAAATCGGACTGCGTATGCATAAAGACTCCATTTTACGGAAACATAAAATGAAATTCTTTCAATGCTATCATTCAAATTCTTTTATTATACAGCATTTGGTGTTATTTGAACAATCTAATCTGGTGATTTTTGTTTTTTCGCCGTTCATATTAAGGTAAGCAATCGGGGTTATCTCTATTCCGGATTACCCTGCTTAAATATTCCATGCCGATGAGACGGTCTGTCCGCGCTTCACGAATGAAAAGCCTTATGATGTATAGTTATTTCCTTCTCCGTTAAATGAGAACATTACATATAACGATTGCGGACATAAAAAGTTTCATGAATGAAAAAACCGGCAAAAAACGGCCTCATACATTATCTCACAACCCCGTTTTCCAGTATATAGTCTGCCCACACAAAAAGGCGCCTTACCATTACGGTAAAAACGCCTCTTAAGATAGGTTTATGTAACAGATAAATGACTGAGTGCTTCGGCCGCTCTTTCTCTCGCCTCTTCAACCGTCTCGGCTGCAGAAAGCGCAACCGCCATTCGGCGTCCGGCTTTCGTGACAGGTTTTCCGAATATGCGGACCTGAGTGCTTTTTACCGCCAAGGCCTTCTCCACACCTTCAACCGCGTAATCAGCAAGCTCTTTTGGCGCCTTCAGCGGACGGCTTGCCCCCGGCGACAGCAGTGTGATTTCCGGAATCGGGAATCCCATTATCGCACGGACATGCAGCGCGAACTCTGACAAATTTTGCGTCACAAGTGTGACGAGGCCCGTATCATGCGGACGGGGAGACACTTCGCTGAAATATACCTTATCTTTAGTAAGGAAAAGCTCAACCCCGAACAAACCGTATCCGCCGAGTGAGTCCGTTATGCTTTTCGCAATGTGTTTCGCCTCTTCAATCTGCTGTTCTGTCATATGATGAGGCTGCCACGATTCAATATAGTCACCATCTTTTTGTTCATGTCCGATCGGTGCGCAAAAGGATGTACCGTTCGCCGCGCGCACTGTCAAAAGGGTGATTTCGGATTCAAACGGAATGAATTCCTCAACGATGACCCGGCCATTTTTCACCCGGCCGCCTTCCATCGCCATATTCCAGCAGCTTTCCAGCCCGGAAGCCGAGCGGCACACGCTTTGCCCTTTTCCGGAAGAGCTCATCAGCGGCTTCACCACGCACGGAAAGCCGATTGTTTCCGCCGCTTCTTTAAATTCTTCATATGTATTCGCGAATTCATAGCCGGCAGTCGGAAGGTGCAGCTTCTCTGCCGCTAGCCGTCTGATGCCTTCACGGTCCATCGTCAGCTTCGCCGCACGCGCATTCGGGATGACGTGAAAGCCTTCTTCCTCAAGCTTCAGCAGCTCATCCGTCGCAATGGCTTCCACTTCCGGTACGATCAAGTCCGGTTTTTCTTTTTCAATGACTTCTCTGACCTGCGCTTTATCGAGCATATCGATGACATAGCTTTTGTGCGCGGTCTGCATGGCAGGGGCATGCTCATAGCTGTCAACGGCTACAGTGACAACCCCGAGCCGCTGCGCTTCAATGACGACTTCTTTCCCCAGCTCGCCTGATCCCAATAACAACATCTTTTTCGCCTGATACATGTCCTTTGGCCCCTCCCTTTCTATACCTCCCTCATTATAACGGAAATATTCAAAAAATAAAGACAAGACAGATAACCAAGCTCTATCCTGTCTTTTGCGCTGATTCGAGCGATTCAATCGCCGCTGACACGTCCTTCTCGCCATATTGCCCCATTAAGCATAACGATTCTTCCGCCCGGCAGGCGTGAGAAGAGATGCGGCGCTTGGCTTCCTCATGCATGTCACGGATGCCGAGTTCTTGGAGACTGACGGGAAATCCGAGCCGGCGGTAAAACGGAAGCAGCTCTTCAATCTCATGTCTCCGATTCTCAAGCGCAAGCTGCACCAATATGCCGTAAGCAACCTTCTGACCGTGCAGCACCTGATGTGTCTCCTGAATAAAGCTGAGTCCGTTGTGCACCGCATGCGCCCCTGCCATCCTGCACAAACGGCCCCCATAGCCGCCGACCGTTCCCGCGAGCATAATAATCGTTTCCGCCGTCTGGATGAACGGTACTGACAGCTCACCTTTCTCCATGCTTACGACGGCTGCTTCACTGTAACGCAATAACAGATCACGGATATATTCCGCCTGCCTCAGCCCCGCCTGAGCCATCAGCGGCGCCGTCCCCGTATTTCTGATGACCGCTTCGGCCTCATACCATTTCGCCAGCGTATCACCGATCCCGCTTTTCATATATTCAATGGGAGAGGAAAGCAAAAACAGCGGATCAACAAGCGTCAAATAGCTTGAACGCTTATGATAATCCACTCTGATAAAATTGCCGCTCTCATCATACATGACACTTAACGGCGTACTTGCCGCACACGTCCCCGCGATGGAAGGAACCATCACAGTCTCAATATCAAGCCGGTCTGCCGCCGCTTTTGCCAAATCCAACATCGTGCCGCCTCCGATACCGATGATCACATCCGCATCTTTCGCCTGCTCACAGACCTTACGCACCGCCTCAGGTGAACAGTATCCTTTATGCTGAATCACATCCCAGGAAGAACCGCCGCTGTAATCGGAGAACGCCTGATAGGATTTGATTCCGGTCACAATCACGGGTTTTCTGAATGTCTCCAGCAGCCCCGGAAGCTCTTTTGCGATTCCTTCCTTACATATATATTGATTCGGGCCGCTTCGCACGATATCTTCAGGCTTCATTCGAATCTCTCCTCTGGCTGGAATTTATATATATTTTCTCACTTATCAGAAAATACATCAACCGGAGGTGCGTCAGCGCTTCGCTTCCTCCGCCTCCATAAATAGCTCATCAAGCCGCTCCAAAGCCTCTGCCTTTTCAAAACTGCTGAACCACAGATCATCATAAGAATCCAGGATGCGGTAATGGTGGGAAATCAAATGCTGCTGCAAGCGGAACTCACCTTTTTTCTCGATGGTTTTCCACCACACCTTGCCGCCCATCGTCTTCCCCTTCGGCCTGTCAATTGTGCGATGGGCAACCGCTTCAATGACCTCCAGCGGATCATCTCCTAATACGGATTGCAGTGTTTCACTTGATCTGAAAAGCGCGCAAACCGCCACAACATGCGGCCATTCCGCAAGCGCCCGCCCTTTCTCAATCTGCACCAGCGCCTTTTTAGAAAGACCGATCACATCCGCCATTTTCTCTTGCGTATAGCCTCTCTCCGACCGGATTTTCTTCAGCTGGACCGAGACAAGCTCAGTCATATAATCTTGATCCATCTCAACCTCCATATTTATCAATATAGCCATTTTACACCGCGTGACGCCTTTTTTATATCGGTACATTTTTAAATGAATCAAAAGAAGCGGTAAAAAAGTACCCTTTTCCTCTTTTTCTCAATTCACGAACAGAAATTGGCATCCTCATGGTAAAATACGGTCGGAGAAAATCAGGCGAAAGGACACTGTAAGGGTCAACTCGTATAATAGAAATGACAAACACTAAAATTTTATTAGAAAGAAAAACAGATGGCAGTTTTATACTGACTGGCTATCCGGTTAAATAGAGGTGGGTAAAATGGAAAAGGTAAAGAATGAGAGTTTAGAGGAAGTAAGCAATTTTTTATCTTGTTACTTTCACCAGGATTATGATTCAATGGAATCCGTATACGAAGAATTGCTGAATGAAGAATCAAGACAATACTTAATATCTCTGGTTCCTCTTCTGAGAAACTTTATCAATAGTGATTGGACAATTGAAGAAAAAAATACTCTCATAGATGAATGTGCCGATGGAGTTTACTTTCCTTACTACGAAATATCACCTTTAGAATGGTTAAAACAAGTAACAAAAAAAATTGAACTATACTTAAATCGATAAGCAGTGTGAAATTGAATTCAGATGAGAGCAGAATGGCGCATGGTAAT
The DNA here is from genome assembly GCF_053545315.1 of Bacillus sp. CIS52. Taxonomy (NCBI): domain Bacteria; kingdom Bacillati; phylum Bacillota; class Bacilli; order Caryophanales; family Bacillaceae; genus Bacillus; species Bacillus sp. CIS52. The sequence continues at coordinate 59,128 of NZ_JBIUFR010000006.1, read as the reverse complement.
CTCCATCTGTGATATTCCTTCAGGAAAAATGACTTGGATCGCCACTTGCGGGGGCACTCATTTTATGCGGATTTAATAGGTCAGAAATGAAACCAAATCCAAAGCAGAATACTGAAAACGTGTAAATAAAGCGAGCGATTCCCATTGATGCAGGATCGCTTGCTGCCTTTTTTGAAGATGTCTCCTATGCCCGTCCTGACGTTCCAAAGTTTCAGAGGCGCAGACAAGCTGTCATACGTTTGCCACCTATTAATGAACGCACACTACACGTAATGGAGGGATTGCAATGGACGAAATGGTCCTGGAAACACAGCAATGGCTGAATGAGACGTACAAAGGCAGACACGGGTACAACAAAGTGCCGGAAAACGGAAAAACGGGTTGGGATACCATTTACGGTCTGACACGGGCGCTTCAAATCGAGCTTGGTATTTCTGAACCTGCCGATAACTTCGGACCGACGACACAAAGATTGTTTAAACCGTTGAAAAAGCAGGCTCCCGATTCAAAGCCGACAAACATGAATTACATCCTGCAAGGGGCGCTATGGTGTAAAGGATTTAACCCGGGCGGATTTTCTGGCGTTTTCTATGAAAATACCGAAAGCGCTGTAAAAGAGTTTCAAAAAGCGGCCGGGCTCACTAAGCAAGACGGCATCGTCACAGCACTCATTATGAAAGCCTTGCTGGATATGAGCGCTTTTCGGTTAGTAGCGGGCGGCGACAAAAAAATCCGCCAAATCCAGCAGAACCTGAACAGGGATTACAATGACTACATCGGCTTGATGCCTTGTGACGGCTTATATGCCCGCGATACAAACAAGGCTCTCATTTATGCCCTCCAAAAAGAAGAAGGCATGAGCACAAGCGTAGCCAATGGATTTTTCGGGAACGGAACGACCAGCTTATGTCCTACCCTGACTCCCGGCGATTCACGGACAGGCTTTGTTTTGATTGTTCAATACGCGCTTTACTGTAATGGGAAATCATTTGACCCCGGTGAATTCGACGGAAAATACGGCGTCGGCGTTGTATCGGCAGTGAAAGCTTTCCAAGAGTTTATGTGCCTGCCGCAAACAGGTTATGCGGACATGCCGACGATTAAAGCTTTATTATCAAGCTCAGGCGACACAACGCGGGCTGCTTCGGCTTGTGACACTGCTGCAATTATAACGGCAGATACCGCTAAAACTTTACGTGAGAATGGCTATAAAATCGTGGGAAGATATTTGACCGGGAATGTGCGGATTGGTAGCGATTTAGTTACTTCTAAAGCGCTGAGCAAAGAAGAGTTGTCAATTATCTTTAATGCGGGCTTAAATGTATTTCCTATTTATCAAGACGGCGGATACGAATCATCATATTTTGTTAAAAATCAAGGAACAAGAGATGCTTATAGTGCAGCAGATGCAGCACGAACCTTGGGATTTCCCTCCGGTACAACCATTTATTTTGCCGTTGATTTTGACGCCTATGATTATGAAGTAACCAATAAAATCATTCCTTATTTTAAAGAAATCAAGACTGCATTCAACAATATGCAAAGATTCCCTGATTCACCACAGTATCATATCGGGGTATATGGACCGCGCAATATCTGTATCCGAACAGCTAAAGAAAAATTAACAACACACAGTTTTGTTGCAAATATGTCAACTGGATTCAGCGGCAATCTTGGCTACCCTATGCCCAAAAACTGGGCGTTTGATCAATTCTATGAAGGTACTGTTAATGGCAAATCTGAAAGCATTGCCATTGACAAAGATAGTTATTCCGGAAAAGATAGCGGTGCCTCAAGCGTGCAGCCGCCTGAAAATCCAACTTATGATGCACGGTTACGTACCTTAACAAATATTTTATCCAGTATACCAGCAATCAGTAACATTCCGGATATCGCTACAACTATGTTTCACTTCGATAATAGTCAAACACTTTATGAGTCACCAAGTCTAGATATTACCCTTTCTACTGCATTGTCTTTTATATTGCCAAGTACTAATTCAGCTAATGTAATTAGTATATCAAATGGAAAACCTGGAGCATCCGTAACAGGATTGTTAGGTGAGACGAAAACGACCCTTGCTGCTTCACAGCTAACATCCTATCAAGATATGTTAAACAGCTTGAGTCTATCAGTACGAAATGGTTATATACAAGTGGCTGTCACACCATCCGCTGACTCTTTAAAGATTTCGTTTACTGTTTATACACCAAATATTCCGGTAAGCGACGGTACTACAACTAGACTTGCAACGACTGTAACGTTTATTATTAAGCAGAAGGAATTTACAGTACCAGAATCAGAAGAAGTTTTTAAACCAGACTGGGAAACTGCTGTTAGTGTAGCTACTGCAGGCGCAGCTGTAGTTTTGGGAATTGTAGTCTTAGTTACTATTTTTCCCGAAATGGCTGGAGCTTCAGCATTTATCAGTGCTTTTCGAGCATTATTTTCTTAAAGGCTGACCAACATTTTATACTACATGAATACTCTTAAAGGTATTCATGTAGTTCTTCTAAGGAGGATGATGTATGAAAATTGACAATCAAATATATGATGAAATCAAAAGCATAGCAGAATCAGAATTATTGAATAGCAGTAAAAACGACACAGAACTGCTTACATATCTTCAAAAACAAGATTCCATTACACTTAACAGGTTAAAAACCTACTTTTCTGAACCTCGGCTTTCACTTACACACTCTATAAAAATCACAGTATGCGGGACATTATTCACCTTATTTATGTTTTTTGCGACCAATGAATTTTCTCATTTAACGGGAATGATTTTTCGCTTATTTATTGGTGTTATAGGATTTCTTTGGCTTATTTCTGTCTATAAAAACAGCCGGAAAATTCAAATCTCAAAAAACTTCAAGGAAAAATCTGAAAACTTTCGTATCATCGGAATGATTGATTTTGTTCTTGAACAAAGATATAAAGGCATAGTGAGCTAAGCAACCCCCCTGCCCCCCTTCTATAAAGGAGGGGTTTTTTATGCAAAAATTCCAAAGATAATTTTTCCCTTCCCGAGTGGACCTCAAAAGCCGTAATATCAAAATTTCTAAAAAGGCTCTTCCCCACTGGAAATAACCGGAACACCCAATTTCATTCTCAATATAATGTGGTAGTGGATCTGTAAAGAAAGAAGGGCTACATGATGGGTATCATTAATGGCAAAATGTATATTGACCGATTAAACCAGCTTAAAAATGAGATTTGGCTTGACGGTGAAAAGATCGAGGGACTCATTTCTGAACATCCCGCATTTAAGGGCCTTCTGGAAACGAAGCGCTCTCTTTATGATTTGCAAACGAAACCGGGCATGAAAGACGAGATGACATACAGTCTCCCCGGTAAAAAAGAGCGGGCCGGGCTTTCATACCTGCAGCCGAAAACGAAAGAAGACGTGAAAAGAAGAAGAAAGATGTTCGAGCATTGGGCCAGGCATACGCACGGAATGATGGGACGAAGCCCGGATTACATGAATACTGTCCTGATGAGCTTCGCCTCCTCTGCCGCGCTTTTGAAAGACCGGGAGCATTGTTTTCCGGAACATGTTCAGGCGCTGTACGAACGCGCTGTCACACAGGATCTTTCTTTTACGCACACGTTTATCACCCCTCAGGTGAATCGTTCACAAATGGATGTAAACGTATCACCAACACCGATCTCCGCAAAAGTCGTCGAAAAAAATGAAAAAGGCCTCGTCATTCACGGCGCCCGGATTTTGGCCACACAAGGCGGCCTGACGGATGAAGTGCTCGTGGTTTCCCTGCCTAAGATGTATTTTGAATCAGATGAAGCGTTCGCTTTTTCCATTCCTTCCAATACAAAGGGCGTAAAATTCATCTGCAGGGAATCTTTCGTACTGGGAAAATCATCATTTGATTATCCGCTCAGCTCAAGATATGAAGAAATGGATTCCATCGTTGTATTCGATAACGTTTTAGTCCCTTGGGAACGCGTATTTTTTTATGATAATTACGAGGCGGCTTATGATTTCAATATGAAAAGCTCTTTTAACGCCTTCGCATTTCACCAAGTCATCACGAGACAAATTGTAAAGACGGAGTTTCTCCTGGGTCTTGCCCAAACGCTTGTCGATGCGATAGATGTCAGCGAGTTTCAGCATATTCAGGCTAAGATGGCTGAAATCATCACCGGTCTGGAAACGATGAAAGCTCTCTTGGAAAAGTCGGAGAATGATGCCGAAACAGATGAATGGGGATATATGCGGCCGAGTGTCACTCCGCTTCGTGTGGTCAGCGCGATTTTCCCTGACATCTACCCGCGCTTCACAGAGATCATTCAGCTGATCGGGGCAAGCGGAATGGTGACTTTGCCGACTGAAAAAGCGTTTCATTCAGACATCAGAGGAGACCTTGACCAATATTTACAGGCAACTGAATTGAATGCCGAGGATCGGGTGAAAGTGTTCCGTCTGGCATGGGATTTGACCATGAGCCCTTTCGGAACAAGACAGACACAATATGAGCGGTACTTCTTCGGTGACCCCGTCCGCTTGGCCAGCCATCTGTACAATAGCTATCCGAAAGAAGAACAGACCGCTGTCATCAAGGACTTCCTGAACATTCATAAATAAAACAAAGCAGAGCCTCATCTCTGCTTATCATAGCTGGATCGGCTGCCGCCGATCCTATTTTTTATTTTGACTGATCACCACCATCGTAATATGCGATAACGCGAAAGAGACAAGCGTGTACACAGCGGCCCATCCGATAAACGAGAAATTCAATACAGTAAAAGTGCATATAAGGCAAACGGCCAAAGCGGCAGCCGGCATAATAAACGCGTTTTTAAACAGATATGTTCCGGCGACTGACAAGATGATAATACAAAGCGGCAGAACACCGAACGCAAAATCCAATTCATCAATCAACAGAGGCACTCCTTTCCCTTTTCTTAAATCGGCCTACCACATCTTATGCCTGAGTACAAAAACAAGTACTTCAAATCCTTTCGCGCTCACGCTGATATTCCCTTCGGTGATTTATTCAAAAAAATGAAAACTTTTCTTAAAGCGTTTACATTTATGGCAGACTGTGATAATTTAAGAAAGCGCTATCATACACAAGTTAATGATTTTTGGATGGAGATGAGGAGAGCCAGAAAAACCCGCCCTTACACAAGGGTGATTTCTGGTTCTTTTTGTTATTTTTAAGGAAAGGAGTCATACATACATCATGATAGACGTTCAGCAAAGGGGAGGATATGATGTTTCAGTTGTTCAAGCCGGCTCCGCATATTGAGAGATTGGATGATTCAAAGACGGATGCGGCCTATAAACGGCTCAGGCTGCAAGTATTTTTGGGGATTTTCATCGGGTATGCCGGGTATTATTTGCTCCGCAAAAACTTTGCCTTCGCTATTCCTTACTTTCAGGAGCAAGGGTTTTCAAAAGGGGAACTTGGCTTGGTGCTTGCGGCCGTATCAATCGCTTACGGCTTCAGCAAATTTATTATGGGGATGGTGTCTGACCGCTGCAACCCGAGATATTTCCTTGCAACGGGTCTGTTTTTGTCAGGTGTCGTAAATATTTTATTTGTTTCCATGCCATGGGTCACGTCAAGCGTGACGATTATGTTTATTTTTATGTTTATTAACGGGTGGTTTCAAGGGATGGGCTGGCCGCCTTGCGGACGGACGATGGCTCATTGGTTTTCCATCAGTGAACGCGGCACGAAAATGTCGATATGGAATGTCGCCCATAACATCGGCGGAGGTATTCTCGCCCCGCTCGTGACTCTCGGCATCGCCATGTTTGTTACTTGGAAAAGCGTGTTTTTCTTTCCGGCTATTATCGCCATTGTCATTTCATTTGTCATCGTTCTTCTCGTTCGTGACACGCCGCAATCCTGCGGGCTGCCGCCGATTGAAGAATACCGGAATGACTATCCGAAACATGCGTTTAAAGACCAGGAAAAAGAAATGACGACCAAAGAAATTCTTTTTAAATACGTGCTGAATAATAAATTTCTGTGGTATATCGCATTTGCCAATGTGTTTGTTTATTTCGTACGGTACGGAGTCGTTGACTGGGCGCCGACTTATTTGACGGAAGCGAAAGGATTCTCTCCTGAAGACTCCAGATGGTCTTATTTCCTTTACGAATATGCGGGAATTCCGGGCACGATTTTGTGCGGCTGGATCAGCGACCGGTTTTTCAAAAGCCGCCGCGCGCCAGCTGGCGTACTGTTCATGGCCGGTGTATTTATCGCTGTATTGGTCTACTGGCTTAACCCTGCCGGTCATCCGCTCATCGACAATATCGCGCTGATCAGCATCGGGTTCTTAATCTATGGACCTGTCATGCTGATCGGGCTTCAGGCCATTGACCTTGCGCCTAAAAAAGCGGCGGGAACGGCAGCCGGCTTAACCGGGTTTTTCGGCTACATCGGAGGCTCGGCTTTTGCCAACGCCATCATGGGTTATGTTGTAGACCGCTTTGACTGGAACGGAGGCTTTATCATGCTTGTCACCTCATGCGCGCTGTCCATCGTCTTCTTGGCTATGACGTGGAATACCGGCAAGCGGGCGGAGCATGTATAAGAAAACAACATAAAAGATTAATATTTTTGCAGTACAGAATTTACAACGATTTTCTACGCTAGAGACAGATATTGATTTATTAAGGGGGAAGAAAACATGCGGAAACATAAGTTGTTTGCTTTGGTATTGCTTTCATTCGGTTTATTGTCATTCATCGTCACGCCTGTATCGGCGGCGGGAAAAGGAAACCTCTTGTCTCCTGACAGAATGTTAACCATTGCCCATCGCGGTGCTTCGGGGTATGTCCCGGAGCACACGATCCTTTCTTATGAAACTGCGCAAAAAATGAAGGCAGACTATATTGAATTGGATTTACAAATGACAAAAGACGGCAAGCTGATCGTCATGCATGATGAAAAGCTGGACCGCACCACAAACGGACACGGCTGGGTGAAGGATCATACATCAGCCGAGATTCAAAAGCTCGACGCCGGCTCTTGGTTCAATAAAGCCTATCCGGAAAAAGCTAAACCGCAATACGCCGGACTTCACGTTCCCACACTTGATGACGTGTTAAAACGGTTCGGCAGACACGCAAATTATTATATTGAAACGAAGGCGCCTGAAACGTATCCGGGTATGGAAGAGAAACTGATCGCTTCACTGAAAAAATACAAATTGGCAGGTAAGCATGCGAAACTTGGACAAGTGATCATTCAGTCTTTCAGCAGGGACAGCCTTTTGAAAATCAAAAAGCTCGATCCGAAACTTCCCGCCGTCCAATTGCTTGAAGCGGATCAGATGACGTCAATGACTGACGCTGATTTAGCGGACATCAAAACCTATGCCGTCGGAATCGGGCCGGATTACAAAGCGCTGAACGCTCAAAACGTCCGGAACATACGCAGCCACGGCCTTTTGCTTCACCCTTATACCGTAAACAGCGAAGCGGACATGCGCCGCCTGCTGGATTGGGGCGTAACCGGTGTGTTCACCAACTATGCGGATATATTCCAAAAGGTCAAAAAAGAATACAAATCATAAAGCCAGCATGGGTTCGGAGATGATGCCGAACCCATGTTTTTTTGCGCGATCAAAAAACCCTTGCGGGAAATGTACCGCAAGGGTTGTATCAATCGTTATTCTTTTCCGGCAGCGGCTTCGGCCTGTCCGCCTTTTAATTGATCGTTGATTGCTTTGGCGTCTTTCAAATACTCAGTCTTGAATCCGCTCTTCAGCGCCCACGCATAGAAGACAAGGGCAACGATTGCGATCAGCCCCATATCCCAGCCGTACGGAATGATGTTCAGACCGCCGAATTTTTCACTTCCGAGCCATGAAATGGTCATCATGCTGAGCAGATAGACAACCATCCAGACGCCGCCTTTAAAGTTTCTGCGGAATCCTTTCCACTTCGCTTTCGCTTGGTAGTAGAAGTAAATCGGCAGACCGATCAAAATGATAAACAGCACCTGCCCCGTTAGCGGCCAGCGCGCCCAATACAGCACGAGAGACGCGAACACGAAGCCGAGCGGAGCAACCATGCTGAGGCCTTTCAGACGGAGAGGCCTGTACAAATCCGCCGCCGTCCGCCGCAGCGTCATCACCGTCACAGGACCCGTGATATAAGAAATCAGTGTCGCAACGGAAATGATTTCAGCAAGCACGCCCCATCCTCTGAATAAAAACAGAAAGATAAACGATACGATCAGGTTAAAAATCATCGCTTGGCGCGGCACGCCGTACAGCGGATGAAGCTTTCCGAAAATGCTCGGCATATATTTATTTTTTTCCATGCCGTAAATCATGCGAGACGTCGTAGCGGTATAAGTGATACCGGTTCCTGACGGAGATACGAACGCATCCGCATAAAGAATAATGACAAGCCAGTTGATATTCAAGGCGATCGCCAAATCGGCAAATGGAGAGTTAAAGTTCAGGTGACTCCAGCCGTGAACGATCATAGAAGGTTCAACCGCACCGATAAACGCGATTTGCAGCAGGACGTAAATGACAGTTGCGACCAACAGCGAACCGACAACCGCAATCGGAATCGATTTACCGGGATTTTTTGCTTCTCCGGCCATGTTAATCGGGCTTTGAAACCCGTTAAACGCAAAGACGATACCTGATGTGGCCACTGCTGTCAGCACGCTCGCCCAGCCATTCGGCGCAATGCTTGACCCGGATGTGAAATTTCCGCCGTGAAAACCGGTAAACAGCAGCGCTCCGATTGTCAGCCCCGGAATAATGATTTTAAAGATGGTAATCAATGAGTTCGCTTTTGAAAATAAGTTAACTGTCCAATAATTCAGTAAAAAGTAAATAATCAGCAATACGGACGCAAAGCCGAGACCCTCTCCCGTAAGTGTGCCGTTGTGAACGAGATTGCCTGTCCATTTCGCCCACTCCCACGGCCATGAGCTCATATATTGAACGGACGCGACCGCTTCCACCGGAATAACGGAAACAATCGCAATCCAGTTTGCCCATCCTGCGATAAATCCAATAAATGATCCATGAGAATATTGAGTATATTTTACCATTCCCCCGGCTTCCGGGAACATTGAACCTAATTCACTGTAAGAAAGTGCGATAAACAAAATAACGATCATACCGATAATCCAGGAAATAATTGCGGCAGGTCCCGCAATCTGAGCCGCCCGCCATGCCCCGAATAACCAGCCAGAGCCAATCATTGACCCAAGTCCGACCATCATGAGTGCAAACGTTCCCATTCTGCGATGTAATTGATTCATAAAGTTAACACCTTTCAATTAATATATGACTCCAACGCTATCATATATTTATAATATTATTCTGAAAATAGTTTTGTCAATCTTTATCGCATTAAAGCAGGAATCCAAAAATTACCCTTTGATGTTTAAACAGCCGTCAAGCGGGAATAACTACTGCAAGCCAGAAATAGAAAGGAGTTTTTATCATGAAACAAAAACTGCTCATTTCAGGACTTGCCGTGTCGACTGTCGGAGTGACTTCCTACCTGCTCAAAGATAAATCAAACCGCCAAAAGGTGAAGGACTTTATCCGCAATATGAAAACATCGCTTTCAGGGAAGCACGATATTGAATCATTTCCCGTCCACAAAGCAGGCAACCCGCATCCCGAAGATATTGAAGATAACAAAATGGTATCCGAAGGCTCCATGTATCCGGTTCAATACTACGATGACAAGAAGAAATAATCTGTTCCCATGCTGCCCGGCCGTATAAACGGCGGCAGCTTTTTTATGCAGACGGCTTTTTATAGATCCGCCAATATTGACGCGACCCTTGATCCCGCACGGTAATGCCCAGTTTGGATATTTCCGCTTTCAGTTCTTTCGCATCTTCGGTTTCATCCTGTTTCAGCGCCTTTTCCCTCGCTTTTAAGAGAGCGTTTGCCCCAGGCTCCAAATCCGGCATGTCCGGCACCCACCGTTTGTATTCTTCTTTAAAAGGATCTTCCGTTCCCAGCCAGACATACCCATGACCGCAAAACGCATCAGCCGCTTTTTCAACCGCCGGCTCAAGCTTTTCCCGAAAAAGCTCCTGCCCTTCAGTCCCCAATAAGACCAGATACTTCCCATCCGTAAACACACCGGAAATGCTGTCTTTCGAAAACACGCTTTCTTTATTATGTATGGTTAAGGACACCTCACTGTCCGTCACGACTGCCACAAGACTTTCTTTAAAAGCCGCCCGCGTCAGCCACACTCCCCCAATTAAGCCGATAACGGCAGTTGCTGCCGCAGCCTTCAATCCGTGAAAAGATGCGATGATTTTCAGCGGCCCGTGAAAAGGCAGCCAATCCAATGTAACGGCCCATTTCGCAATGACCGGCAGAAACCAGCCGATGACCAGACCCAATAATGGCGGCACCAGAAAAACCAAAGCTTTCTCAGCCGATGACAACTCAAGAACCGTCTGTTTTTTTATTTCGTTCATGTTTCTCCTCCGTCTGTGTTTTTCACAACTATCCATTATACAAAGGGTTGGATGATTCTGTAAACTATTTCCGAAACAATAAAAAGCCTCCCGGCCGCCGGGAGGCTTTTTAAAACAGCAGTTCATACACTTCATTCAATTCCATTGTACGCTTCTCATCCTGCTCGTTCTCAGCATATTTGATCTCCTTCTCAAGCACCTGATTCAGCGCATCCATTTCCAGATCATTAAGATCCTTCACGAACTCGCCCTCATTTGCATAATGCTTCACCTGCAGCTTTTTATAAATCCCGCGGCAAACATCATGCTCCAAGTGGTTCGAAAGCGACTCGCGCAAATACCCGAGTGTCGTGTCCATCATGTAAGCCCTCCCTTTTCTTTAGGAATAGCTTCCCGGAAAGAGAGAAAAACTATACATGAAAGCGAGGCTGTTTTAACTCTGTACCTGAATGGAGAAAAATCCGCTGCTTAACGGTGTGTACGGCCCATTCAGCCCCGTTGCGGAGAAAGAGAACGTTCCTGAACTGACATAAGAAAGAGGAACGCTGTAATATTTAATGTAGCCTGTAATGATATTGCCGTTTTTCGTATATTCATCTTCCAGCGCTTTTGCCGTGAGATTTGTAATATTCGTTCCGTTGTTAAACGCCTGAATTGTGTTATTGTTCGGATACCCTTGAAAATATACAGCTAAATACCCCGTTGTGCCCTTCATCGGTTTTGATGCGCTGATTTGGTTCGGTCCGATATTTTCCCATTGATAATTCTGTCCGTCAGACGTCACACCGATAATACGGATTTGTGTTAAAGCAGGAGCGGGCGCCGCAGAAGCTGACGGCATCCACAACCCGCTTACCAGCATCAATACAGCGGCAGCCGCGGCGAATAACATCAAGATTCTTTTTTTCATGTTTCTTCCTCCTCTTGTCATATTTTCATAGAACTCTATTCTATTTTACATGATTCCAAAGGAAAAAGATTACATTCCAAAAAAGAGTCTGGAAAACTTTGTGAACTAGATATGAAACGCTCTGGAAACACCATTGATGATCAGAAAGATGCCGCAGATTCTTAACACGACTCTTGAACTTCTGTCATCTTTACCGAAAAAGGTTTTTCCGAGCCAGCCGATCCAGACGTTCATTGCGGCTCCAGCAAGCAATTCTATGATTCCGATGATTTCTGCCATATACAAAGCAGCCATCCTCCTAACTGTGTTTTTTCATATTGCGGTTTATCAAACAGAGTGATAAGGCCAGTGCCGCTGCGCCGGCGGCAAGAAACAGGCTCAAGGGCGCAATCTGAACACTGTCTCCGCCATTGTTTTGAAATGCGCCGATCACCCATTTTTCAATGGTAAACAACGACAGCGTCCGCATATACTCCGGAGCCGCATCTAAAGTGAAGAAAGCCCCTCCCAATAAACCCGTAACAGCGATGAAAACAGAAGCAAGCGATGTGAATTGCTTTTGGCTCTTCATAAACGGGATCACCGCCATCGTTACAGCAGTCAGCGCAAATACACAGGCCGCAAGCATTGCTCCCGCAGCAAGAACGTGATCGGCAAAACGGATATGCAGCATGAATGTTCCGGCACCGAGAATCACTATAATATGGAGAAGTCCGAAAAGATACGCCGCCGCAAACTTAGAGATTGCATATGCCGTATAGGACACGGGCGTGCTCAGCAATCTGGCATATGTATGATTTTCTTTTTCGTCTATAAATGATCGCAAGCTTTGAACCGCAACGAACCAGATAAACATTACTAAAAATCCGATAAGCCTGTCAGCCGCTTGTCCGCCTGCATAAATGTGCTGGCGGTCAACGCTTACGGCAGAATGGCTTTGGATATCCTTCAACAGGTCAGCCGCCGCCTGCTTAGCGTCAGTGTGCAGCGTGCGGGACATCACTGCCGCATCGCGGACGATCTTTTTCAGCGTGCCCGCCTGCTGCGCAATCAGCTGCTCTGTCAAAACAGCATCACCCTTTTCTTCATTCTGTATAAATGAAACGTTCAATTCATCTCCGGAAAATAATGTCTCTTCAAAATGAGTTCCGATCAGCAATCCGAAGGAAATATCCTGATGATTAACCTTTGTTTTTAAAACATCCTCCGTGACCTTCGTGACTTTTACATGGCCGGCTGTCTGAATCATGTTCATCAATTGTGCTGAAAAGACGCTCTGATCCTTATCAGCCACATAGACTTCCTTCTGCTGACTGTCATCGGCAGAAAAGGAAAAGAGATAAGTCAGAAGGAGCGGGACGGAAATGGTCGCAAAGATCGCAACCCGATTCTGTAACATCAGTTTCAGCTGATGTCTGATCATGAATAACAGCTGCATCATGAAACAGCCTCCTTCCGCTTAAACACCCATATGGTCAAACATAAAAACACGGCGCCGATAGCGAAAAGCTCTGCCAAATCCGCCAGAATACCGCTCAGGCCGGCATGCTGCGTGACACTTACGTAGCTGTTGATCGCTTTGCCGTTCGGTATCAGCTCCTGCACGATTTTCAAACCGGCAGGCAGGCTGTCTTTTGCAATAAAACTTCCGCCTAAAAAACTGAAGCCATACAGAATAGGAGCCGCCATGCTTGAGACGGTCTCGTGGTTTTTTGCAGTAAACCCCCAAAGAAGCACGATACTGCCGACCGCAAATGAATAAACGATCGTCACCAGCAATATTTCAAAAAAATTGCCCCATTTCACATGGTACAAGATGCTGCTTGCGATGATGACGGCAGCCATTTGTATAAGGATGGCAAACATGATCCCCAAAAGCTTTCCAGCCACGTACTGGATATGTAATACAGGCATTGATTTGATTCTGAAGAATGTGTGCTGCTGCCTTTCTTCCACTATGCCGTGAATGAGCGCAAAAGCGGTCATGATAGAAAACATGACGACCATCGCGATTGAATAATACTGCATCGCATCAATCGGAGCCGCGTGATGGCCAGCCGACTGTTTCGGAATGGCCACAGCCTGTCCGCGCTCAGCGGAAAGTCCGCTCATTATGCTGCCGACTTCCTCCTTTGACAGATGTCCCGACTGTTTCAGCACCGTTTTTTCTTCGCTGTTTTTCATCTTTACTCTGGTGACAAACGAATCGGCCATTATCTCAACAATGTCTCCGTTTACAGAGCCTTGTTGGTCTGAAATGACGTTGATATTTGTTTTTTCATTGTGTTCCGCCGCTTCTGCAAAGCCTTTCGGCACGTATACAAAAACCGAAACTTTGCCGCTTTCGACAAGCTGTTTCCCTGCTTGATAACCGCTTATGTCTTTTACACGGATGAGATCATTTTGTTTCAGAACGTCATTCTTTAATATGTCTCCCAAAGCACTCTCCGCGTGATCCGCATTATAAAACGCGATTTTAAATGACTTCGCTTTCGAATCGCCGTGAAAAACCGTTCCTAAAATAAAAATCATCAGCGCCGGAAATAGAATCAGTTTTATATAGAAAGACTTTTCTCCGGCCATTAACCGAAAATCTAATAAAATCAGCCTGATCAGTGTTTTCATGACGCCCCCTGTGAATCCCGCAGCGTTTTGCCGGTAAGCCGGAGGAAAATGCTTTCAAGATTGGCTTCCTCGAAATGAATGCCCTTAATAGTGATACCGGTTCTTCTGATATCATCCGCAATATCAAGGATATTCCGCTCTGCCGCGGAAACGAGCATCGAAATGGTCTGATGGCTGACGGCGGCTTCGGAAACACCGGGAATGCGGCGGATTTTTTGTACGGCATCATCATTCAGACCCTCTGCATTCACGATCAGGGTATCGGAGGCACCCGCTGACTGTTTCAATTCGTCTTTCGTTCCGCAGGCAATGATTGAGCCGCGGTCCATGATCGCCGCTCTTTCACATAGATATTCGACCTCTTCCATGTAATGGCTCGTGTAGATGACGGTCATTCCTTTTTCTTGATTTAACGTCTTAACGGTTTCAAGAATATGGTGTCTGGATTGCGGATCAATTCCGACGGTCGGTTCATCTAAAATGAATAGTTTCGGTTCGTTCATCAGGGCAGCACCGATATTCACCCGTCTCTTCATACCGCCTGAAAATTCAGACACCCTTTGGTTTCGCTGTTCCTTTAATTCGATGATGTCCAGCACTTCATCGATCCGCTTATCGAGCTCCTTACCGGAAAGTCCGTACAGGCTCCCGAAAAAAGCCAAATTATCCTTTGCGCTTAGCGCTTGATACAAGGCTATTTCCTGCGGGACGATACCCATCACTTTTTTTATGGCCGCAGGCTGTTTTTGTAATGACATTCCATTAATGCAAATGGTTCCGCCCGTCGGTGAGAGCACGGTGCTGATCATTGACACCGTTGTTGATTTACCGGCGCCGTTTGGTCCCAGCAGACCGAATATCTCTCCTTTTTCGACGCGCAGCGATATATGATTGACAGCGGTAAAATCGCCGTACTTCTTTGTCAAATCGGTTAATTCAAGCATTCGTGCAGCACTCCTTGTGTCATGTCTGCACTTATTCTACTCTTGGCGATCCTTGTTTTCTATTCACTTTCGTACTCGATATGGATATTACTTTCGTCATATGTTTGGTGATGAAAAGAGGGAGGGGGTGAAGCGGGGTTATATCATTTTTTGCAAATATAATGTAAGCTCAGTCCTGTTTGTCACTTCGAGTTTATCGAGGATTCTGGATACATAGTTTTTCACAGTGCCTTCAGTCAGGAATAAGTCTGCGGCAATGCGTTTATTGCTTTTGCCTTCCATAATGTGTTTTGCGACATCAAGCTCTCTCGGCGTGAGAATCTCTGTCAGCTTTGGCTGCGGCTCCTCCTGAACGGCCGGGATGCCGATATGATTCAGCGCTTTTACGACTTGAACCGTAACCTTGGGATTCAGCATCATATTTCCTTCATAAACGGCCTGAAGAGAGGCAATAATTTCTTCTGAATCAGCATCCTTCAAGATATAGCCGTCAGCCCCGCTTTTCAGCCCGGCAAAAATATAGTGATCATCCTCAAACGTTGTCAGAATGATGACTTTTACGGACGGATAGCTGGCTTTTACTGCTTTTGTCGCTTCGATTCCGTCCATGCCGGGCATTCTGATATCCATTAAAATCACATCGGTATCGGTTTGCGGAAGCAGCTGCAGAACTTCTTCACCGCAAGAAGCTTCTCCCGATACTTGAATTTCTTCGTGTAGGCTCAGAATCATTTTCAGCCCCTCCCTGACAATGGACTGGTCGTCTGCGATCATGACATTCACTAGATCATTCCTCCTTGCACGGTATCTTTATTTTCACGTCAAAACCCGTTTCATTTCCGGAAGTGAAAACAGCTTCTCCGCCAAGCGCGGCCGCTCTTTTTTCAATTCCTTTCAGACCATTTGATTTTATAATCGTCCCGCACGCTGAGCCGTTATTATGAATATGCGCCAATATCATGTTCAGGTCCTTTTGAATCCGGACAGAAACATATGACGCATGTCCGTGCTTCACCGCGTTCGTAATCGATTCCTGGATGGTTTGATAAAGACAGTGCTTCACATCAGGCTGCGCCGCTTCTATGGCCTCGTCCATCTCCAGCTCGAAGTGTATCCCTCCCGCCTCTTGAAAATGGCTGAAAATGTCACGGAGCGCTTGTTCAAATCCCCGCCCCGGCAAAGAGCCCTGCAGCAGCATCACGGCCTGGCGAAGCTTTAAAATCGATTCTTTCGTAAGATCATGCGCCTTATGAATGATCTGCTTTACTTTTTCCGGCTGATGCCCGGCTGTCTTCCCGGCAAACTCCAAATTCATTTTCAGAGCAGCGAGATAATGACCTAAAGAATCATGCAGCTCCTGCGCAATTCTTGTTCTTTCTTTCGTAACCGCCAGTTCTTCAATGCGTTCTGAGTATTCCTTCAGTGTGGCGTTGGCCGTCTTCAGCTCTCGATTCAGCGATTCAACCTTTGACTTCTCCTGCAGATTCTTCCGATATAAATAAATCACCGCAAACATGATGAAGTAAGGGAGCACGATATCACTGACACCCGCTCCGGAGGCGTATAAAGCGGCGGCAAATGCGGCGGCGTGCATCGTTAACAAAACAGCCGAAATCTGCTTATCAGTAATAAGCACCTCCACCAATAAAAGCACCATTATGGCCTGTGCACCAATGCAATAGACATTGTACAGCAGAACTCCCGCCATGACGCTGCTCAGGAGAAAAGATCCGTGATAGATGGCGGACTGTCTCTTCATATATATCGGCCGCAGGCAGTCATTCGCCGTCAGCAGCATCACGAGTACAGACAAAAAAACCTTCAGCTCCCCCCGGCCGGGAGGAAGCTGAAGAATCGTATGAAAAATTGATAGTAACGCAAAGCCCCTGATCAGTAACTTCGTATGTGCAATCTTCATCGTATTCTCCTTACAGATGAGCGGCGGCTTTTCGCTCCACGTTCAGCAGATCATACAGCTCATCAAGCGAATGAATTTCATACGTCGGAATGATCCCCGACTCATTTATTTTCTTTCCGGGATTAAACCAGCACGTATCAATTCCCGCCATCTGACCGCCTTTTATGTCCGCGCTCAGTGAATCGCCGATAATAAGCCCGCGCTCGGCAGAAAAACCGGGAATTCTCGCAAATACATAATCAAAGTATTCCTTCATCGGCTTTTGAAAACCCGTATCCTCAGATACAAACACATCTTTAAAAAACGGATACAAACCGGAATCACCCAGCCGCTTATATTGGGATCTTGATACACCGTTTGTCACGATGTATAAATCAAATAAAGGACTCAGCCTTTCAATCAGCTCATAAGCTCCGTCTATCATCTGGTGTCCTTCTTCTAAGTATCGGCGGTACGCCTCATTCATCAGCACGCCGTCCGCCTCGAGGCCGTATTCTTTAAACAAAAGGGCAAACCGTGTATTCACCACTTCATCGCGGGTCATATCCCCCTCTTCAAACGCCTTCCACAACCCTTGATTTATTGCTTTATAACGGGCTTCCACCTCTGGCGTCAGTTCCAGCTTTGAACCTTGAAACAATTTTTGAAGAGCATCGGTTTCTGAAGCGGTAAAATCCAGCAGCGTATTGTCTATATCAAATAATAACGTACGGTAGTGACTCATCGATGTTTCCCCCGGTTCTGCTTTTTTTAACCAGTATACCACTCGCGGACAAGCCGAAAAAGACACCCCTTTAAGAGAGGTGTCTTGTTGAGTTATACAGCGTCTTCTATTTTCGAGTCTTCATCAGACATGCGCTTGCCGATGCCGAACGCATAATAGCTGATCGTCACAATCGCCATAAAAATCACCCCGACGACCAAAGATATCCGCGTCTCTTTGTTAAACCACATGCCGGCCAATACCATGATTAAGAAAGCGATCGTCACATAGTTTGTAAACGGCGCAAAAGGCATTTTAAACGGGTGCTGATCAAGCTCAGCGCCCTTCGCCCGTCTGAAACCGAGATGGCTGATTAAGATAACAAACCACGGAATCATTCCAGGGAGCACACTCGCGCTGTAGACATAGACAAATATTTTCGGAGGCGCGATGTAGTTCAGCACGACACCGATCACAAGTCCGATTAATACTGCGAGCGTACCGAATATCGGCACACCGCTCGATGAAACTTTCTTAAAGAATTTCGGCGCCTGTCCGTTCACGCCCAACGTATAAAGCATGCGTCCCGCACTGAAAATCCCGCTGTTGCAGCCGGACATCGCAGCGGTAATCACAACAAAGTTAATCAAACCGGCTGCCGCCGTAATCCCGACTTTCGCAAATGTCGAAACAAACGGACTGCCGAGTGAGTGAAGCTCATTCCACGGATATACGGTAACGATTACGAAAATCGCACCGATGTAGAAAATCAAAATCCGCCAGATAATGCTCTGAATCGCGCTTCGCAGCGTTTTTTGCGGATCTTTCGCTTCCCCTGCCGTAATCCCGATCAGCTCAACCCCTTGATAAGCCGCAACGACCAAAGACAAAGCAAAGAAAAACCCGGAAAAACCATTTGTAAAGAAACCGCCGTGCGACCATAAATTAGATAATCCGATCGCATGACCCCCGTTGCCGAAACCGAAGAAAATAATGCCGATACCCGCAACAATCATCAGAATAATGGTGACGATTTTGATCATGGCAAACCAAAATTCAAACTCACCGAAAGATTTTACCGAAATCAAATTCGCCGCACCGAGAATGGCCATGGCGATAAGGCCGGGAATCCATGCCGGCAGATCAGGAAACCAATATTTCATATACGAACCGACGGCGATAATTTCAGACATCCCGACGATCACCCATTGAAACCAGTTGCTCCACGCCGTCATATAGCCGGCTAACGGATGTATATACTTATGGCCGAATGTCGCAAACGACCCTGTACTCGGCTCTACATAAAGCATTTCGCCCATCGCACGCATGATAAAAAAGATAAAGATACCCGAGATCGCATAAGCCAGCAGAACAGACGGCCCTGTCCATCCAATCGTGCTGGATGACCCCATGAATAAACCGACACCGATCGTGCCGCCCAGCGCAATCATCTGGATATGACGCGCGCCTAAGCCTCTTTTTAACTCCTTGTTTGCCACTTCGCTTCCTCCTCTTAACCACATACTCGAAAATGAGAAAACAACAGAACAGCTTGCCTTCTCAACAATCAGAAAATTCAAACTTAAAATTGTTATATAATCTCCAAAATTACTTATTTCATCATAATAAATTTCTCTGGAAAATACAATTGTTTTTTTCAGGCAAACACATATATCCAGAGTTTTTCACCAAAACTTCGATTAAAATCTTTTATATAGATATAATTAAATCATTAGAATATTAAAATTATACCTTTCATAAAAAAATAAGCTGTTCTCAATGAACAGCTTATCTAATAATTCACGCCAGTTTGGCGCTTTAATATTTCAAGCCACCCGCTATCTCCGGTGCCATAGCTCTTACTTTGCCCCACATCTCTCAAAGATCCATTGCTGTAATCAATTGATAAAATAAAATCCGGAATCGCACCATACCCGGCTTCCGCAATCTTACTCAGTTCTGAACGATAGTGAGATATAGCATAGGATGCCGTTTGTTTTTGCACAGGAACTTTTTCAAGCTCTTCTTTATACACGTCTAATAAGTCACGTCCATCAAGCGCTACATACCGCCCGTCAATCACTGCTAAATCCTTCAAGTGATGGCCTGTGACCTCGTACATCTCACGAGCTGCCTGATACTTTCGATAAGCCTCTTCTGAAAATTGTGTTGAATCACTGCTTTGGCTTTTCATGATATGTAAAAATAGCTCTTTGCTGTTGTCCCCAGATTGCAGCACTTGCTCAATTCGCTTGATCAGGTCCTCATCGTCTGTCCCGCTCACCTGCACCTTATAGTCAATCGGCGTGATTGTAAACGTCAGCTCTGTCCCCTCCGGAATGTGACATTGCGAAATGCGGCATCCTGCAGGTTATAGCTTTGCGCCTTGCCTTTGAATAGCCATTCTGTTTCATTGTCGTAGGCAGCCTGTCTTTCTGCAGGAGACAAATCACTTCTGAAATAAGGAGACTTTGAATTTTGATACTTATCCTTAATATAGCCTAATGGATCAGACTTTGTTTTGTTAATTGCATTGATCCTGCTGTATTTTTCATCTAGTATTTTGATTCTGATATCACTCTCAGATTCATAGGAATTATTGGAGTCATCACTGTTTCTTTCCCTGTGTCTGTCACTGCAGTGTGGCAAAGGTATGGAGTTTTAAATATAATACATTAGCGACGGCCAGATCAACGATGAGTAATGTCAAAGCAAAAATAGATTATGAATACGACGTAACAAAGCAGTTTTAACTTATACCAAGCCGGTTATCCGGCTCTTTTTTATTCTCAGCCTAGAAGGTAAACTATAGTCAGCACAACCAAGGGAAGTGCAAATATGGCATTAAAACAGCGAAAAAAGCTACTTTTTGACCGCCCTCTACAGAATGGTGTTACCCTACATCATCAATACAGAATTGAAGAATGCCTCGGCATGGGCGGCTACGGTTTGGTTTATTTGTGCACCGATATCCTAACTCAAACACCTTATGTCTTAAAACAGCTGCGGCCGACAAAAGCGAAAAAGGAAAAAGAAAAAGTCCGGTTCCAGCAGAAAATAAAACTGCTCAAAAGCATTCACTGCCCACAAATTCCGGACTTCATAGATGATTTCATCATAGACGGACAGGCTTATTATGTCATGCAGCTCATTGAGGGAGAGAATATAGAAGAATTATTATTTTTCCAAAAACAGCCATTTACAGAACTCTTGGCGTTACAGCTGCTTTCACAGCTTCTCGGGATCGTCGAATACCTGCATGATCGCTTCATATTTCACAGCGACATCAGAACGCCTAATATCATCATCAATGACGGCAGGCTCTGCCTCATCGATTTCGGTCTTGCAAAGCAATTGACTCCTGAAGAAACGGAGGAAATAAAGATAAGAAAACAGGATGATTTCTTCGATCTCGGAGAAACGCTGTTTTTCCTGCTCTACTCTCAATACAAAGGGAAAAAGAAGAAAAACGGAACCTGGCTGGAGGAATTAACGCTCACAAATGAAATAACCCTGCTGCTGAAAAAATTATTAGGCATTGATGAAGAGTACCAGCACACCGCTTTCATTCGCGAAGACCTAAACCGCGCCATTCAATCGGTCACATAAAAAAACCCTTGTCGCAAAAGCGGAACAAGAACTTTTTTGGATTAACTGCTGCTGTAACTTCGGTAATGTCTGCGCCGGCTGCTGTAATGCCGGTGTCTGCGATATCGGTCACTAGAGCTGCTTGAGAGGTGCTTGATCGTTTTGATGAATTTTTTAAATATATGCTAATCACCTCATTTCTTTCTTCCTATTATAAATAGTTTATGGGAGAAAGAAAAACATCAGCGGGGTCACTCTTTTGCAAACAAAAACCCCGTTCCATTCTCATTTGTCTGTAGCTCATATGTTATCGTAAGCAGCCTGCATATGTCCTCAATAATCTTCAACCCAAGCCCCTCACTGTTCTCATTCTGATCAAACCCAGTCCCATCATCGCGAATAGAAACAGTGCCATCTTCGATCATGACTTCCATCTTTTCAGCTTTTGAATGCGTTAACGTATTTTGAAAAATATTATCAAACAGCCTTTGCATCCATAACGCGTTGCTCATCCATATCACATCTTGATCTGCCGGCTTATAGTGCAATTCAATCCCATTCATACTGTATAAATAATCCCACTTTTTCACCGTTATTTCTAACAGCTCGTTTAGACGCACTTCTTCATTTACAATATAAGAGCTTTCCAGCGTCTCAGCAGAATATAGATTGAATTCATTGGTTAGTTCCGAGATATAATCGATTTGCTGATACAGCGATTCGAATACGGCCTGATCATGACATTGGCCCTCCAAATAAAACAACTGCAGCCTGAAAGCGGTCAAAGGTGTATTAATGTCATGCCGCAGTTTTTGCAATAGCTCTTTTTTAATTTCCTCCTGCTGTTTCAGTTCCAGTTCACGATATGTCGTCCGTTCAATTAACAAATTGACCGACTTAATCAGCTCCCCGATTTCATCAGCTCGTTTCACCTCTATTTTATCCGGCACCTTTTGATCACTCGCCAGATGCCGAATGGTATGATGTAATAGATTGATTTTATGCAGCAGAGAATGAATCGACTTCGAAAATAAAAAAGCTAATAATAAGAGTGATAACAAAAATACAACGAGCATTGCCGGATACGCAAAAGACCTATGAAAAGGCGTACCGTGATTCATTGATTTAAACATGTTTTCATAAATGACAGACATCAAAATACTAACCGCCAGCAATAGCACCGGCACACTAATGACAGCCGTACATAATAACAACTGATATTTTGTCTTTAACTTCATTTCTTCACAACGGTATTCAGCCGATACCCTTCTCCATATATATTTTCAATAATCTCACCTGCTTGATCATTGATTTTGGTTCTGATTTTTTTAATGTGCACATTGACGATATTCGGGTTTCTGTCTTCGAGCTGCCACAGATATTCAAAGAAATGATCCTTTGTCAGGGTGCTGTCCCTATTTTCATATAAATAAAAGAAAATTTTCCGCTCAATCGCAGTAAACAACACCTCATCATGCAGGCTTTCATTGAACACTTTTTTGGTTTCAGCATCAATATACAAGTGCTTGATTTGCGTAAAGGTCCCATAATGATGCTCAAGCATATTCTGCATTCTTAACAGCAGCTCTCTCGGATCAAAGGGCTTCACCATATAATCCTCGCCGATCTGCAATCCTTGGAGCTTGCTGTCCATATCATTGCGGGCCGAAAGAAAAATGACCGGAATACGAAGCCCCAGCTTTTTGATTTTTGCAGACATTTGATACCCGTCTTCACCCGGCAGCATCACATCCATAATGACCAAATCCGCCTTCTGAATCACTGAAAGCACATCCGCCCCATCTGTTTTCCACATCACATGATAGCCCTCACGCTGCAAAATCTTCTGCAGCAGAACACCAATCATCACATCGTCTTCCACGATTAAAATATGATAACCCTTCATCCTAGCGAACCTTTCTAATAAACTCCATGGAAAGTTTATATATTTGATCAGGCTGATATAAATAAATACTGTGTGTTCCCCTCAGTTCCTTTATATCGGCTGTATTGAATTGAGCCGCAAACGCTTCATAATCTTTTCGGTTTCGTATGGCATACTTTGAATTTCTATTTTGGTCAGAAACCGCATCTAACAATAAGACAGGAGTTTCTTTCGGGGCCGGCAGATTCACAGATTTGCTACCGTTTTGGTAAAACTGTAAAAGCTCATGCTCCATATCAGCATTAAAAAATTGCTTAAAGTTAATGGCTTTATAGATTTCTTTTTCTTTATCGGTTAAAAACGACTGACGAATCACCTCAGGGTTATATACAGCGGAAGGCATAAATCGATGAAAACCAATCGACGTTAACAGATGGAATCCTCTCACTTTCAATCTGTCAATCCCACTCAACTTATACGTGACATACTGCTGAGGCAAGCCAATATCCATCGCAATAATGGCTTTGATTTCTTTAGGATATTTCTGTGCCCAATATATCGCCTCAATCCCGGATATGGAATGAGGCATTAAAATATAAGGAGGCTTATTCCCCCTTTTCATAAGCGCTTTCCTTGTCTGTTCCAGTATCGTATCAATATCTCTATCATCGTTAGACACATCACTGTATCCATAACCTGCCCGATCAACAACAGCAATCTTATTTTCTTTTGAAAATTTGCTGTACAAACCTTTCATCTCATAAGCAGGCGCAGCAATCCCCGAACCGGACATAAACACAAACGTATCCTTCCCGCTTCCCTCCTGATACACATTCATCTTTTTCCCATCAACATTGACTACTGTGCCTTTACCTTTAAGAAGTGCCGCTTCCTTATTTAATTGATAGTGGTGATAAATAAATACCAAGACGGATACAAGCAAAATCAAGGCAGCCAAAACGCCAAAAACGATTTTTAGGACTTTCCATAATGTTTTCATATGATGCTCCTTTCACGTGATACGGAAAGGATACGATATGAAAATAAATTTCTGATTAATTTTAGGAAATTTTATTTTGACATTAAAAAACCTTCCCACTCATAGGAAGGATCGTTTGATCATAGTATTAACTGTTTGTCGTACATACTTACAAGACAGAAAATTTCACAAGCCTTTAATCTTTTTTACCATCTTACCCCAACCGACATCCCCCATCGTTTTAGCTACGATCTGACCGTATTGACTTAATAGACAAAAGTTAGGGATGCCTTTTACGTGACAAGTTTTGACGATCTCATAGTTTTTTCTAATACAATCGGAATAGCTATTCCCCTATCAAGAGCGTACGTCGAGACAACCTCTAAGAGCTGAGTTACTACTACTAAAAAAAGGTAGGCTTTTTCTTCCTAATTTCGATAAGGCTTCATTAGTTTTTTTATAATCTTTCTCTCCTTGAATTGTATCATGTCGATTTTTTCTTTTTGGAATTTGGACAATATATGGTTTACTCTCCCTTATATCAACAGCAGGCTCCCAAGTAACTTCAACTCCGCCACCAAATTCATCATCCCTATAAAAGCAAATATTAAATCTCAAAGGTCCCATTGCATAGAATGGAAGAAATTCCTTCAAAGATGGAAAGTTATTTTCTACTAAATACCTGTATGAATTCTGATAATATTCATAAAAACAAACTATTCGCTTACTACGTAGCATGGATGTTTCAAATTTAAAGCTGGCGGTTCTCCGTCAGCTTTTTTATATGCAGATTATCTCATTTTCTTCCAATATAGATGTTTCATTTGTAAGAAGAATGGTAAAGTAGAAAACAAGGAGGGATTTAAGATGACTGCAGCAATTCCGCAAAAGAAACTGCTGGATGGGACAAGCATTCCCGCGATCGGCTTCGGTACATACGCTCTTCATGGAAACAACGGCGTTCATGCCGTTACCAGCGCCATTGATATCGGCTATCGCCTGATTGACACCGCTTATAACTATGAAAATGAAGGGGCGGTCGGAGAAGCCATCAAGAGAAGCTCTGTTCCGAGAGAGCAGCTATACGTGACGTCCAAGCTTCCGGGACGCTACCATGAATATGACAAAGCTGTACAAACTATCCAAGAATCTTTATACCGCGCCGGTCTGGATTACTATGACCTGTATCTCGTCCATTGGCCGAATCCGAAACAAGACCGCTACACTGAAGCATGGCAGGCACTGATTGATGCGAAAAAATGGGGCCTGATCCGCTCCATCGGCGTCTGCAATTTCCTGCCTGAGCATATCGAACGGCTCGAACGTGAAACCGGCGTAAAGCCAGGCATAAACCAAATTGAACTGCATCCCGCTTTTAATCAGCAGCAGCAGCGGCAATGGCATGAAGAACAGGGCATCGTGACAGAATCATGGAGTCCGTTAGCCCGCGCCGGTGAAGTATTGAACGACCAAAAACTCGGACAGATTGCGGACAAATACGATAAAACCATTTCTCAAGTCATTTTACGCTGGCATATTCAGCTGGGCGCCATCCCGATTCCAAAATCAGCATCACCAGAGCGCCAGCTCGAAAACATCTCTGTTTTTGATTTCTCTCTTGATGAAAACGACATGAAACTTATCGATTCGCTTACCCGCCCGGATGGACGCATAAACGGCCAAGACCCGGCGGAATATGAGGAGTTTTAAGCAAGCACATAAAGAAAGCTGACGGCATCATTCGTCAGCTTTTTTCTCATTTTATATACGCACACCCAGCTCCCGTTTCCATTCAGAAAGCCAATCCGTATCCCCAGATCCGTATTGCCTGCTTTGGCCGGCATCACGCAGAGATCCGTCTTTGTAATCAATGGACAGCACCAAATCAGGAATGGCATCATAACCCGTTCTCGCGAGCTTCGTAAGCGCCTGTCCGTAATGGGCAGCCGCTTCTGCCGCCGTATGTTTCAGCAAAGGATCTTGCTGCAGCGCTTCCTTATAAACCTCTAAAAGGTCGCGGCCGTCTTCTGTGACGAACTTCCCGCCCACAGTCTGCAAGTCTTTCAGATGATAGCCGGTCACCTCATACATTTCCCGAACGACTTGATATTTCTCATACGCTTCCGGCGTAAACTGCGAGGAGTCATCACTCCGGCTGCGAATGATGTGCGCAAACAGCTCTTTGCTGTTTTCCCCGGAGTTTAAGACAGCTTCGATCTGCTGAGTGAGCTCTTTATCGTCAGTCCCGCTCACTTTTAACAGATAATCAATCGGTGATATCGTAAATGTAAGATTCGCGCCCTCCGGAATCTGAATATGATTCCGATGAAAAAGCACTCCGATTTGCTGATTGACCTGCCCTCTCTGAAACACCTTTTCATTTTCTCCTTGAATTTCTCCATTGAGTGTTTCACCCCGAAACGCAGCATCACGGAAATCATAGCTTTGGGCTTTCCCCTTAAACAGCCATTCCGTTTCATTATGATAAGCGGCCTGACGCTCTGATTCTGTTAAATCACTCCTGAAATAAGGTGAATCGGGACGCTGGTATTTGTCCTTAATAAAACGTAAAGGATCTGATTTTCGTTTATTGATTTCATTGATACGGCTGTATTTCTCATCAAGAATCCTGCTTGCAATATCACTCTCAGACTCATACGGATTATCAGCGGCTATTACCGTCTCATTCCCATTATCCGTAATCGTTTTCTGATTTGCGGATTGATATAAACGGGACAGGCTGCTCCCTTTCTCAGTGACACCGCTCCTTGAATAATTCACCTGGCTCAGATCACGGGTCCCGCCTGATTGAATCAATAACCGGTCCGGCCTTTTTGCCGCATCTTTCGCATTTGTTTTGGAAGAATACTGCTGAAGCACTTGCTGAGCCATTGTTTGATTTTTTATATAACGAGCGTTTAGGCGCATGTTTTTAACCTCCGCTTGAGATGATGTTCTAGTGTTTTTATCGGCTGTTTCCCAGTTGATTTTAACCTTAAATAACAAATATTTACATAAGGGTTGTTTTTATATATGATGAAGTAAAAAGGGGTATTTTTCCATGAAGAAGTATATATCTATTCTATTTGTCACTGCAATCGTATTATCAGGCGTATTGTTCGCACCTTCAGCTTCAGCCTCTGCGTTTCAAGTAAGTACTATTACAGGAAATCACTCATTTGAAACTGGAAATATAAAAATATTGATACAGCCGTATTGCCGAAAGGGGAAAAAGACTCGTACTTCACTTTCACTGCCAATAAGGGAGAAAGACTCTATGTCAAGAGCTCAACAAGAAGCATAAAGTGCTGGTCAGTAAAGGCACAGAAGTGATAAACCCTGATACGCTGCTTCCTTTTATCTATGCCATTACAGATGCGAAAGAAAATAACGAGACGTTCTACGTGAAAGTGTCCCGCGGCTCATACACTGACGATATATACTTTACACTCTCCATTTACGATCGAATCAAAGCCGGAAGCGAGACCTTCGCATCCAGCGGCACAGCTGAAAATAAAGGAAATACAAGCCTCAGTCCGAACGGATCAGATTCAACCGTTCTCAGGCTCGACTTAACCAAACAGACAAGCATTCCAAAAGACGCCATAGTGAAAAGAATCAGCACCACCGCGACTCAAATACCAAGTCAAGGAAACACAAAACACAGCATAATGTCTGAAGAAAATAAAGTGTGGCACCGCGCACTCACAAACAGCTCCACTCAAGGAAATTACGGTATCACACTGGATGATAACCTCTCAGTCTCAAGCATCTGGAATTTTAAATACAACACACTTGCAACAGCTAGATCGACTATGAAAAATGTAAAATTGAAGATTGATTATGAGTATGATGTGACATCACAGTATTAATGAGAAGAACAGCCGCCCATTGTGCGGGCGGCTTTCTCCTTGGGTTTAGGTTAATTTATGAGCCCGTTCCATGCCTTATCCTGTTGTAAATTCTTTTTTATGATAGATAGCTGCGGCTATGAAAAATGAAATGATATATAAGATAACGCCGATCATGAGATATATAATCGGGACATATAAAGAAGGATTTATGTGCAAAAACGACGGCGATAATTGTTTTGCTACATAACCAACGACACTTTGCAATCCAAAGGTAGCAAAAAGTCCCCCCATTGCCCCTCCAATTACAATAGCATCAGACTTTTCCGGGCCTATCATGTAGAGAAGAGGATAAACGATTGCACCGGCAAAGAGAACGATGAACGTTCCAAAAGAGACAATATTCAATATGCCGACAATTTGTTCATCAGAACCCAGGCTGTATACAAAGAAAACGCCATAAGATATTACAGCTCCGATCATAACAACCAAAAGATAGAAGACATAGTGGCTTTGAACAATATTTGTTCTGCTGACCGGTAAAGTCAGCACATACTTGTCATAGCCAGACTTACTCTCATACTTTATAACCTCAAGTGCGGGCATGACGACAAACAAAATAATCAGCATAGCAACAAAACGATGCATTGAAGCGTCTCCAAAATAAAAGATGACTGCTGATATCAATATGGCCAACCCCGTGTATGCAAAGAAACTTCGATAAACTAAGTAATAGTTAGTCAATAACAGACCTCTCATGTTTTTCACTCCTCGTTAAAAAGACACTGATTTCTTCTATTGAAATGGTTTTGGCCGTTACGCCATTCGGCAATTTCTGTCGATCCGATACAAGCACACTCCAATAAGATCCAAGGTTCCTTTTTGCAAGAACGATATCTTCGTTGAGCTCAGCCAATTGACCTTCATCAACATCTATAACAGTATAGCTTGCAAGAACCTTGTCTTTCTCTTCATTTAATAAAATTTCGCCATCTTTCATAATAATGATATGGCTTGCTATCTTCTCAACATCAGACATAATATGTGATGAAAGTAAAATACCGCCGTTGCATTTACTCACAAAGCTTTTTAATTCATTTAACAGATTATCTCTTGAAGAGGGATCAAGCCCTCCCGTTGCTTCATCCAAGATTAATAATTTTGCGTTATGCGACAAAGCAACAGCTACGGATAACTTCATCGACATGCCGCGCGAGAATGTATTTACTTTTTTATCCATAGGTAAAGAGAAAGATTGAACCAACCGATAAAAATTGTCTTGGTCCCAAGCACCGAATAGCTTTTTAAATACATGATTCAGCTGCTTTATCGTAAGATGCACGGGCAGATTCATCGCATCAAATGCGGCCCCTATATCTTCTTTGAACTTTATATGTTTATCCAGATTCTCCTCACCAAAGATTTTCACTTTCCCTCTATCTTGAGAGATTAACCCTAATATCGTTTTAAATGTTGTTGATTTGCCTGCACCGTTATCACCGATAAAACCGACAATGGACCCGGCAGGCACATTGAATGTGACATCTTTTAAAACAGCTTTATGACCAAAAGATTTGCTGAGGTTTCTGACTTCTAAAAGATTTGACATCATTCCACTCCTATCACTGCTGTCAGGACTTTTTCAAGAATTGAACCGGATTATTGCAAAAATATTGTGATTTTTATATCTAGTCGAGGTATTCCATAATGAAGCCGGAGTCGGCAAAACAAAAAAGATTTTAAAGTCTTAAGCATAATGTGGAAGTGCAATCGATTGATTACGTTTATAGAATGGATATTCATGATGAAAATTGCTGGAGGTGATTACTTTCCGATGAGGCATGCACAAAACGATTTACTAATGATTACATTTATGGATGTTAACCGGAATGCAACTCGTATTATAAAGCAGGTGTTATTCCTTTTCAATATATAAACGGGGATTTCTTTAAAATCGCAAAGAGTAGGGTTTTCTCATTTCCGCATTAAAAAACCCCTCTGGCTAATAACCAAAGGGGTTAAATATATCTATTCCACAGTCACACTCTTCGCAAGGTTACGCGGTTTATCAACGTCACAGCCGCGGTGCAGTGCAGCGTAGTAAGCGATCAGCTGCAATGGCACAACAGAAACCAGCGGAGCAAGCGCAGGGTTGACTTCCGGCAGGATGAATCTGTCGTCTGCGTCATCTAAGCCTTTCAGCGAGATGATGCAAGTGTTGGCGCCGCGGGCTGCGACTTCCTTCACGTTTCCGCGGATGCTCAGGTTGACGTGTTCTTGTGTTGCCAGTGCAAAGACAGGTGTTCCTTCTTCGATCAGGGCGATTGTTCCGTGCTTCAGCTCGCCGCCGGCAAAGCCTTCCGCCTGGATGTAAGAAATCTCTTTCAGCTTCAGGGCGCCTTCGACACATACGAAGTAGTCAAGGCCGCGGCCGATGAAGAAAGCGTTTCTTGAAACAGTCAGGTACTCACGCGCGATCATTTCCATTTCGTCCTTCTGGTCGCAGAGGGCTTCCATGGCATTTGCCGCGATACCTAATTCTTTGACTAAATCAAAGCCGATATCAACGCCGTTGCGTTCTGCCGCAACTGATGCAAGGATCGCAAGCACGGCAATCTGAGCCGTATACGCTTTTGTTGATGCAACCGCGATCTCAGGACCTGCATGCAGAAGCAATGTGTAATCCGCTTCACGGGAAAGCGTGGACCCCGGAACGTTTGTAATTGTCAGCGCTTTGTGGCCCAGCGCTTTGACTTGAACAAGCACGGCACGGCTGTCCGCTGTTTCTCCGCTTTGAGAAAGGAAGATAAAGAGCGGCTTCTTAGACAGAAGCGGCATGTTGTAAGAGAATTCACTCGCTACATGCACTTCAACCGGGACGTTTGCCCACATTTCAATATATTGTTTCCCGACAAGACCGGCATGGTAGCTCGTTCCGCAAGCCACGATATAAATGCGGTCCGCTTCCGCCACGGCGTCAGCGACATCGCCGGCCACAGCCAGTCTGCCATTTTCGTCTTGATACGTTTGGATGATTTTGCGCATAACAAGCGGCTGCTCATCCGTTTCTTTTAACATGTAGTGAGGGTATGTGCCTTTTTCGATATCACTGGCGTCAAGCTCAGCGATATAAGACGCACGTGTCATGACTTCACCGTCAAGGTTTTTAATCACGGTTTCGTCTTTTGTCACGATCACCATTTCTTTATCCAAAAGCTCAACGTATTCATTCGTTACTTGAAGCATAGCCATCGCGTCAGATGCCACGACGTTAAACGTATCTCCAAGACCGATTAACAGAGGGCTTTTGTTTTTTGCAACGAAAATGGTGTCTGTGTTTTCGCCGTCAAATAATGCAATTGCGTAAGAGCCTTTTAGCAGAGTGAGTGTTTTTCGGAACGCTTCTTCTGTATTAAGACCTCCCGCCACAAATTGCTCGATCATTTGAACGATTACTTCAGTGTCCGTGTCGCTTTTCAGTTCAACGTGTTCAAGATATTCGCGCTTCAGCTGAACATAGTTCTCGATCACACCGTTGTGAACAAGTGTAAAGCGGCCGAGTGCGCTTTGATGCGGGTGAGCGTTCAGGAAGCTTGGTTCGCCGTGAGTCGCCCAGCGTGTATGTCCGATTCCCGCTTGAGATTCAACCGCGGGATCCACCACTTCACGAAGGTCGGCGATGCGGCCTTTCTCTTTGTACACATGCACGCCCTGCTCGTTCGCCACAGCGATACCGGCAGAGTCATATCCGCGGTACTCAAGCTTCTCTAATCCTTTTAACAAAATCTCTTTCGCATCAAGCTGACCGATATAACCTACAATTCCACACATTTTTTCTTCCTCCTAAAGGTGTAAAAGGAGACGAAGAAAGCCGAATTACAAGGGGACTTTCAATCGTCCCCTCCCACATGTTTTTTTGGAAGATCATGTGATTTCCCTTTGTTCGGAGAGTCGCCCCTCCGGTTTGAAGAAATCCTTACGGCTGTGATCTAAATGAATCAGCCGGGAGGCATCCGCCGAAAATTCGATAACCTCCATCCTCGTCAACTAAGCCGTTTTTCGGGCGCTTAGTTCGGGCGCTGTAATTATAAAAGATGCAAACAATTCCGCCTTCCCTGCAAGTGAAAAACAAAGGCCGAACAAGCTTGATTTTACAGCATGTGCCAAGGACGGTCAATTATTTTTTGCCGCCCCGGCATCATGTTTACTATCATATTATGCTGATCGCACTTGTCTTGTTCGCTCTCTGTTTATAAACTTCGCTACTCCGCTCCCATTTCTGTCCGCACGACATCTACGATTTTTGTGACATATTCGTCACAAAGCTCTTTTGTTCTCGCTTCAGCCATCACGCGGACGAGCGGCTCGGTGCCTGACGGACGCACTAATATCCGGCCGTCTCCGTTCATTTCTTTTTCCACTTCAGAAATAACGGCCTTCACCTTAGCGTTTTCTTCCACCTTATATTTATCCGTCACTTTCACATTTACTAAAAGCTGCGGGAATTTTTTCATTTCAGCCGCAAGCTCTGAAAGGGTTTTGCCGGACGCTTTCAGCGTATTCACAAGCATGATCGCGGACAAGAGCCCGTCACCGGTAGTGTTGTAATCAAGGAAAATAAGGTGCCCTGACTGCTCGCCGCCCACATTATAGCCGTCTTTTTTCATCGCTTCTACGACATAGCGGTCTCCGACTGCCGTTTGAACGCTTTTGATTTCTTCTTTTTCAAGCGCTTTGTAGAAACCGAGATTGCTCATCACGGTTGATACGACGGTATCATCTTTGAGACGGCCCTCTGATTTCAAATACTTCGCGCATATGTACATGATCTGATCGCCATCGACAATGTTTCCTTTTTCATCAACGGCAATGAGGCGGTCGCCGTCGCCGTCAAATGCAAGGCCGATGTCGGCGTTTTTTTCTTTGACGAAAGCACTCAGCGCTTCCGGATGTGTAGAACCGACGCCGTCATTAATATTTAATCCGTTCGGAGACGTCCCCATTGTAGACACGTCAGCATCAAGATCGGCAAAAAGGTGCGTCGCAATGGAAGATGTCGCACCATGGGCGCAGTCAAGCGCTACATGAATGCCCGTGAAATCTTCGTCTGCCGTCTGCTTTAAAAACTGCAGATATTTTTGAACGCCTTCGAAATAATCGTTCACAAGCCCGAGGTCCGCGCCTGTCGGTCTCGGCAGCTTATCTTCCGGTTCATCCATAAGACGTTCAATCTCGTCCTCCTGCTCATCAGAAAGCTTAAAGCCGTCTCCTCCGAAAAATTTAATTCCGTTATCCTGTACGGGATTGTGAGAAGCGGAAATCATGACGCCCGCCTCAGCATCCATGGCTTTCGTTAAATAGGATACCCCCGGTGTAGAAATGACGCCGAGGCGCATCACTTCAGCTCCGATCGATAAAAGTCCGGCGACAAGGGCTCCCTCCAGCATATGTCCGGAGATGCGTGTATCACGGCCGATCAGCACTTTCGGGCGCTGTTTATCTTTGGTCAGGACATAACCGCCAAAACGCCCCACTTTAAAGGCCAGCTCTGGCGTAAGCTCGCTGTTGGCAACACCTCTTACACCATCTGTTCCAAAATACTTGCCCATTTTGTATCGCTCCTTTTTCATTCTGTTGAAGATGAATCAGCGCTTGATCCGCCTTCATCCTGGTCTTGATTTTGATCCTGGTTCTGACTTTTATTCTGATCGCTGTCAGTGTCTTCTTCCCGGTTCTTGTTCTTGTCTTTATCTGCGTCTCCGCTTGTTCCGTCCTTATTGCCGGAATCGGCGGAGCTGCCGTTATTTTTATTTGAACTTGTGTTTTTCTTAGAAGTCAGCTTGATTTTAGCCGTATCTTTGGACAGGGACCATGTGATGTTTTGCGGTCCGTTTACTGCAAGCTTTACAGAATGCTCTCCGTCATCTAAGTCTGAGACATTGGCGTACAGTTCAATGTCCGACTTTTTCAGCGCCTTAATGTTGGCCGGAGAGCCTTTGGCCGTAATATTTATCGCCCGCGATTCAGGGTCGAGAAACTCAATCTGCTGCGAGCCTCCCAATCCGACCGTCTTGATTGCGACATTGTCAAAATCTTTTTTGTCTTCACTGTCTACCTTAACATGAAGCGTAATTTTCCCCGGCGACACCTTTGTCACACCCTTAGGGAGCGGGATGTCGGCATCTATATCCGTATCTTTATCAATTTTGCCTAAATCAAGAGATACGCCGTCGATAAACTCAAGTGAATCCAGCACGTCCTGCGGGCCGTAAACCGTCACCTCACTCGGATTCGAGTCAATGCTTGCAATGCTCACCCCGTCAGGAAGACTTCCCTTCCTTTCGATTTTGAAAGGGAGCTTTTTGCTCGGACTGGCCACGGGAACCGTCACTTTAATGACTGACGGTTCAACATCAACAGGAAGTGCGTTGCCGTCTTTGTCATAGACGGTCACCTTCACTTCCTTATCAATGGTTTCATTTGCATTTTCAAGGTTCACGGATGCTTTGACAAGCGAAATGTTGTCAATCACATTTTTCGAACCCGTAATCTGTACGTTTTTCGGGCTGATAATCGGCTGCTGGGGCGTATACCCCTTTTTCATTTTGCTTTTATTGTAGTATTCAACTTCAACCGGAAAACTCTCAGCCGTTTTTTCCTGAATCGTAACCGTCGTGACTGACGGGTTAATGGATATCGTCAGTCCGTCCGATACATTTTTCGCCTTCAATTCGACCTTATGAGTCCCGGTCTTCAGCTTGTTCATATCGGCGTATATCTCAAAATTCTTCGTCTGTCTCGCCTTTTTCACCGCGCTTGTCGATCCTTTAATCGTGACATTTACGGTCTGAGGCACGCCGGTGACCACGTAATTCGCTTCATCATAATATGCTTTTACAGGAATATCAGTAAGCGTAGCCTCGTCAGTCGTTGATGTCGGAAAAAAGGATTCCCCCGGCTTTTTCGGAGTCGGCGCCTGGTTGTTGTTAACCGCAACATAAAGCAGGAGCGCAAAGAGCAATGCAATGATCTTTACAGCCCAGCGGTTGTTTAAGAATTTATCCATTTTTCTTGCCCCTCCAGTACCAGCGGTTAGAAGAAGTATCTCTGGCGTTTTTCTTAAACTCGGCTTCAAGCATTTCTTTCAGTGCTTCTTCCGTCAATTCTCTGTGAAGGTCTCCGTTTTTGGCCACGCTGATGGCGCCCGTCTCTTCAGATACGATAATGGTTAAGCTGTCCGTCACTTCACTGATGCCGACAGCAGCTCTGTGCCGCGTCCCCAGCTCCTTTGAAATAAACGGGCTTTCAGAAAGCGGCAGATAACAGGCAGCCGCTGCGATCTCGTTATTTTTCATAATGACCGCTCCATCGTGCAGCGGCGTATTCGGAATGAAGATATTAATCAAAAGCTCCGAGCTGACCTGCGCATTAAGCGGGATGCCCGTCTCAATATAATCGCCCATCCCCGTGTCGCGCTCAATGGCGATAAGGGCGCCGATGCGGCGTTTCGCCATGTAGCTGATTGATTTTGTAATCGCTTCAATTGTCTTATGCTGCGCTTCCTCCACGGGGGTGCCGCTCCGTGAAAAGAACCGGCCCCGTCCGAGCTGTTCAAGCGCCCGTCTCAGCTCAGGCTGGAATATAATAATGATCGCTAAAAATCCCCATGTTATCGCTTGGTCCATCAGCCACTGAAGCGTACTGAGTCCCAAATATGAACTGGCCATCCGGACCAACACGATGACGACGATTCCTTTCAAAAGCTGAACCGCCTTCGTTCCGCGTATGACCATGATTAATTTATATATCACATACCAAACAAGGAGAATATCAACGGCATTGCCGAGGTATTGCAAAAATGGGATGTCCTCAAAAGCCATTTCCTCGTCCTCCAAGAATTCAGTCATTTCGTTTTTTGTTATGAATTGTGCTGCATGAGCAATATGTACATCATATAGCGTGCTCATTATACCACATTTTGATTTATCAAGTGAAATCAGCCAGCGCGGCGCCGCGTAAAAAAAGAGTAAAGCGATTATACGCTTTACTCATCTTTAATCGGAGTCTAAAGCACTCACGACGCCCTGACCCGCTGTTTTCAGTTCGTACCAGACCCAGTCAAACAATTCGTTAATTTCTTCAATCTGCCCGGTGACTTGTCCGGCTGAGGCCATGTATTTTTCTCCGTTAACCACGGTCACGTTGCCGTCGACTTTCCCTTTAATGACCAGCTTGCCGTTTTTTACTGTGACATCGCCCTTTACGGTCTCTCCTTCAGGGACGGTGACCGTGTGATTCTGCACGACAAGGTTCGGCTGCTTTGACACACTGAAATTGTGGTCGTTATGCCAGCTGTTGAAAAAACCGCCGCCCATTAAAATCACAAAAACCGCCGCGGCTGCAATTATCGGATGAGTTTTGATCCATCGTTTTACAGAAGCGCGTTTTTTCTCTTTTGGAAGATTCGCCATAACTTTGGCAGTAAAATCAGCAGGGGCTGTGACATGCGATGTGCTCCGGACGAGCGCTACGGATTTCTCCATTTCATGAAAATGCCGTTTGCAATTCCCGCATGACCGCAAATGTTGTTTTAATACGTCTTCATCTTCAGGAAGAATATCTCCATCAAGATGCTTATGCATAAGCTGCACGATCTGTTCAGGACAGCTCATTTCATCACCCCACTTAAAGATCCCTTAATTGTTTTCTAAGAGCCTCTCTGCCTCTGTGTATCCTTGTCTTGACGGTGCCGACAGGGATATTCAGAATCTCCCCGATTTCAATTAAAGAGAGTTCATCAATATACTTTAATACAATAACCGTTCTGTACTTGTCAGGCAGCTTTAAAATCTTTTTCTGAATTGTGTCCGACAGCTCCAATGACAACACGGCGTCTTCAGGGAGAACCCCGTCCGCGGCGATCTGCGAATACATCGTCAGCCCCTCTGCGCCCGCCACTTCTGCGTCCAGATAATAATCAGGCTTTTTCTTGCGGATTCGGTCAATGGTCAGGTTGGTCGCAATTCTGTAAAGCCACGTTGAAAACTTTCTGTTGATGTCGAAGCTCTCGATATTGACATACGCTCTGATGAAAGCTTCCTGCGCAATATCTTCCGCTTCGTGGACATTGCCGAGCATGCGGTAGCAAAGCTGGTAAATCTTATCTTTATAAAGGTCAACGATTTCCGCAAACGCATTTTGATCGCCTTTTTTGACTTGCTTGATTCTTTTTTTAATCAGGTTTTCCATGTTTTATCTTACCTCTGCCCTTCACCGGTCTGTATCTATACGTTGATTGTTTTAAAAGGTTTCATTTTTTTATTACATTTATTTTACCAAATTTCAGGCAGGGTGTAGATGGAAAATACAGAATATAATGCCTTAACAGCAGCTTAAAAATAGTATATCTGATGAACAATCAGAATTCGAGACGAAATACAAATAAAAAAGACACCTTATGCAAAAGGTGTCTGAGACTGGGCTAGCTGGATTCGAACCAACGCATGACGGAGTCAAAGTCCGTTGCCTTACCGCTTGGCTATAGCCCAAAAATGGTGGAGGGGGGCAGATTCGAACTGCCGAACCCTGAGGGAGCGGATTTACAGTCCGCCGCGTTTAGCCACTTCGCTACCCCTCCGTATTTTGTTGAAAAACAGTGCCGGCCAGAGGACTTGAACCCCCAACCTACTGATTACAAGTCAGTTGCTCTACCAATTGAGCTAGGCCGGCAAATATGGTGGAGGATGACGGGCTCGAACCGCCGACCCTCTGCTTGTAAGGCAGATGCTCTCCCAGCTGAGCTAATCCTCCATATGACCCGTACGGGATTCGAACCCGTGTTACCGCCGTGAAAGGGCGGTGTCTTAACCGCTTGACCAACGGGCCGTTGTGTCCGCGTCGAGCTGACAAAAGTTATTATATACAGGTTATACCCCTTTTGTAAAGAGAAAATTTATTTTTTTTATTTTCAAACTTTTTTACCCGTTTTTTAACTGAAAAACTCGTCCCTTCTCTCTTATTTCATTTAAGATGAAAGTATCAAAATATTGAAGGGAATGGACACAGATGATCTTAGTCAGCTCTTGTCTCGGCGGTATCGAATGCAGGTATAACGGCTCTCACGCCGCTTCGGAAAAAATCCGCAGACTCGTAGAGGAAAAGAAAGCTGTTATGGTCTGCCCCGAACTTTTGGGCGGCTTCACCACTCCCCGCGAACCGGCGGAAATCATCGGCGGCACGGGCGAAGACGTGCTGAACGGAACAGCAAGAATCGTAACAGCATCAGGTGAAGACGTTACATCTTTATATATAGACGGCGCGGAAAAAACGTTAGCATACGCAAAAGAAATAGGCGCCGCAACGGTCATCCTTAAAGAAAACAGTCCGTCCTGCGGCAGCAGCTTCATCTATGACGGCACTTTCTCCGGGAAAAAGATAATCGGGGACGGCATCACTTCCGCTCTATTAAAACGGGCAGGCTGCCGCGTGTTATCAGAAAATGAACTGGATCAACTATAAAAAGGAGAGTAGATATCATGGTTGCAGCCCTATCCTTTTATAAACCGGAGCATGCAGACGGCCTGAACGGGTTTGTACTCAGTGAAGAAGATAAAATGTTCACAGCGCTCCCGAAGGATGTACTGCCGCAGGCTCTTGTCATCCGGGAGCGCTATCCTACAGTCGTTTTAAAAGAAGACACCCCCGTCGGTTTTTTCATTTTACATACCTCAAAGGAAACCATAGCTCCATATTCGAACAGCGTGTCTGCCATTTTACTGAGCGCACTTTCCATAGATGCGCGGCAGCAAGGAAAAGGTTATGCCAAACAAGCGATGCTGCAGCTCCCCGCTTTTGCCGCAAGTTATTTTCCTTGGTGTGACGAGATCGTGCTTGCAGTGAACCATCGCAATCATCGCGCAAAGAACCTGTACCTGTCTTCCGGTTTTATTGATAAAGAGCGTCGCAGGATCGGCCCCATCGGCGAACAGCACATTCTGCATCTTTTTTTGTGAAAGCGTTTGATTTTTTTCTTGAAACATATATTCAGAAGCCCCTATACTTCAAGTAATAAAGACTTGGGAGGGTACTTTCATGACAGACCGGCTTAACATTCACAGATTGACCACAGAAACAAGAAATCCGCAGACCGCTTCAATCCATCAAGCAGACACGATGGAAATCCTCCGCATCATTAACCAAGAGGACTTCAAAGTGGCGGACGCCGTTCAGCAGGTGCTGCCTGATATTGAAATTGCCGTTCAATTTGCCCATCAGTCTTTGCGGCGAAACGGCAGGCTGATTTATGCGGGAGCGGGCACAAGCGGCAGGCTTGGTGTACTTGATGCGGTTGAATGCCCGCCTACATACAGCGTAAGTCCCGGCACCGTCATCGGTCTGATGGCCGGAGGGGCAGACGCCTTTTTGCAAGCGGCTGAAGGTATAGAAGACAGCGAGGAAACCGGCGCTCTCGATCTCAAAACGATCGGCCTTACCGCTGAAGACACCGTGATCGCCATCGCCGCAAGCGGGCGCACACCGTATGCGGCCGGTGTGCTGAAATACGCAAAAACAATCGGCGCCAAAACCGTCGCGCTCACATGCAATAAGCACTCATTGATCAGCACCTTTGCCGATCACAGCATTGAAGTCGTCGTCGGCCCCGAAGTGATTACAGGGTCAACACGAATGAAAGCCGCGACGGCACATAAAATGATTCTGAACATGATTTCCACGGCCGTGATGATCAAAAGCGGCAAAGTGTACGAAAATTTAATGGTGGACGTTCATGTCAGCAACGAAAAATTGAAAGAACGGGCAATCGGCATTATCCAAAGCATTACGGGCGTTCCGTACGATAAAGCAAAAGAAACCCTTGAGGCCGCAGACAGCCATGTCAAAACGGCAATCGTCATGCTGAAGACGAATTCGGACAAAACACACGCGAAAGCACTGCTCGAAGAATCGGAAGGCTTCATTGACAAAGCCATAGAACAGCATGTTTCAAGCGAAACAAATCGCTGATCATTCTTTTGGCTCCGTTACTGATCATCATGTGCCTTTTACCAGCCGCGCCGTTTTCATGATCGGCGCAGGCGCTTTCAGGATGCGTTTCAGGCACAGCTCCGCGGGAAAAATGGTACGGAAAGAGGAGGGTCTTCATGAGCAAAGAGGCATTTTATCAGTCGCTGGCCAAAGATATTCTGGACAACTGCGGCGGTTCATCGAATATTTCGGGCTTTACCCACTGTATGACACGCCTGAGAATTACGCCTTTAGATCAGGACAAAACGGATATTGAAGCGCTGAAACGTCTTGACGGAGTAATAGGCGTCGTCGAAGCCGAAACACTGCAGATCATTCTCGGCACGGGTGTCGTCAATCATGTCGCCGACGCTTTCGCAAAACTGGTGTCACCCGGAAAAAACATTGATTTAAAAGAAGCCGCCTCACGGAAAAAAGCCGATCTTAACAGAAAAAATACAACACCCATCAAACTGCTTTTGAGAAAAATATCAAGCATCTTCATTCCTCTTATTCCCGCACTCATTGCATCAGGTTTAATCACCGGCATGACGAAAGCCGTCATTCAGGCCGGCTGGCTCCCGAAAGAATCTCAAATCGCACTTATTTTAACGGTTATCGGTTCAGGCTTATTCGCTTACCTCGGCGTCCTTGTCGGCATCAATGCGGCGAAGGAATTCGGCGGAACACCCGCGATGGGCGGCCTTGCAGGCATATTGATCTTAAACCCGGAGATCGCCAATATCAGTTTGTTCGGAGAGAATCTGCTCCCGGGCAGGGGAGGTTTAATCGGCGTTCTTTTCGCTGCGATTTTTATCGCTTATACGGAACGGTTTATCAGAAAATACGTCCATCAATCCATCGACATTATCGTCACGCCTACTTTGTCTTTGCTCATCACAGGACTGGTGACATATGTCATCTTCATCCCTGCAGGCGGTTTTATTTCTGATTTGATTACATCAGGTTTATTGTCGCTGCTGAATATCGGGGGAGTGCTGTCGGGATTTGTATTAGGAGCCGCCTTCCTGCCGCTTGTCATCACCGGCCTGCATCAAGGCTTGACTCCCGTGCATTTGGAACTCATCCGATCCATCGGGGATGACCCGCTTCTGCCGATTCTCGCAATGGGAGGCGCAGGTCAAGTAGGCGCGGCCTTCGCCATCTTTATAAAAACAAAAAAAGCCTCATTGAAAAGAGCGATCGGCGGCGGACTTCCATCCGGTCTGCTCGGAATCGGGGAGCCGCTCATCTTCGGCGTCACACTTCCGCTCGGCCGGCCGTTTTTAACAGCGTGTTTAGGGGCGGGTATCGGCGGCGCCTTTCAAGCCCATTTTCAAGTAGCGACTTTTTCAATCGGTGTCTCCGGCCTTCCGCTCTCTTTTCTCGTACAGCCGGCTCAAATCGTTTTGTATATCATCGGTCTCTTCATCTCTTATGCGGCGGGCTTTGTCTTCACCTATGCTTTCGGGTTTAAGGATGACATGGCTGCTGAATTTGAATAAGCCGGGAGGGAACAGAATATGAAAACACTGGCAGCCGCCGTACTCACCATGGTCATCAGCCTCTCTTTTCTGCCGCAGCACAAAGCCGGAGCCCAATCCAAATTATACGACACAGCAAAGCTCAGAAAGGTTGATCAAATGATTGAAAAAGACATCGCAGCAGGATTCCCGGGAGCCGTCCTCGTTGTCGTAAAGGACGGACGGGTGATCAAAAAGAAAGCATACGGCTACAGCAAAAAATATGACGGAAACAGCCTTTTATCCCGTCCGAAAAAAATGAAAACGTCAACTATGTTTGATTTAGCTTCCAACACAAAAATGTATGCGGCGAATTTTGCATTACAGCGCCTCGTCAGCCAGGGAAAGCTGGATGTGTATCAAAAAGTCTCGGCTTACCTTCCCGATTTCAAAGACAGGAAAAGCGATCCGATTCAAGGAAAAGACCGCATACGCGTCATTGATGTGCTGCAGCATCAATCCGGTCTGCCGGCAAGCTTTTATTTTTATAAGCCGGACACCGCAGGCCCTTTTTATTCACAAGAACGGGACAAAACGATCCGTTTTCTCACCCAGATCCCGCTTGAATACAAACCGGGAACAAAACACGTATACAGTGATATCGGTTACATGCTGCTCGGCTGCATTATTGAAAACATAACCGGAAAAACCCTTGATGCCTATGCGGAACAAGAACTGTACAAACCGCTGAAACTGACGCACACACTGTTTAACCCGCTGCAAAAAGGCTTCAAAGAAAAAGCATTCGCAGCTACTGAACGTTTAGGCAACACGCGTGACGGGGTTATCCATTTTCCTCATATCAGGACGTATACGCTGCAAGGAGAGGTTCATGACGAAAAAGCATTTTACTCAATGGGAGGGGTGTCCGGCCATGCAGGACTGTTTTCAAGAGCTGATGACATGGCCGTCCTTCTTCAAGTCATGCTGAACGGCGGCAGTTACAAACATGTTTCTCTCTTCACACGGCAAACGGCCGATCTGTTCACAACGGCGTCATCCTCTGACCCGACTTTCGCTCTCGGCTGGCG
The DNA here is from genome assembly GCF_053545315.1 of Bacillus sp. CIS52. Taxonomy (NCBI): domain Bacteria; kingdom Bacillati; phylum Bacillota; class Bacilli; order Caryophanales; family Bacillaceae; genus Bacillus; species Bacillus sp. CIS52. The sequence continues at coordinate 16,693 of NZ_JBIUFR010000006.1, read as the reverse complement.
GAAAAACGGCAGCCCTGATATGGAGTGGATGTTCGGCCCTTATGCAAGCAGGCAGGCTTACGGCCATACCGGATGGACCGGCACCGTCACGATCATTGACCCCGCTTATCATCTCGGGATCACGCTTTTGACCAACAAAAAGCATTCACCCGTCGTCAGCCCCGGTGAAAATCCGAATGTTTTTGAAGGGGATCTTTTCCCGACCGGAAGCTACGGCAGCGTCGTAAAAGCGATTTACGAAGCCATTGAATGACAACCTATGTCTTTTGTCCAAACTATGACGGCAGGAGGGCGCCATTATGAAACTTGTCATCTCAGCTGTATTACTGTTGTTTATTGTTTTCGGCACGCATCATGCATCGACAAAACCGGATATTCCGTCACAGGCGGAACAAACGGTATCCCGCATGACATTAGATGAGAAATTAGGGCAGATGCTCATGCCAGACTTCCGCAATTGGCAAAAAAAGGGGCAGTCATCACCTGAGGCTCTTACTCAAATGAATGACGAAGTCGCAGGGCTTATTCAAAAGTACCGGTTCGGCGGCGTTATCTTATTTGCAGAAAATGTAAAAAACACTGAACAAACAGTCCGCCTGACAGATGCCTTTCAAAAAGCAAGCCCTGACATTCCGCTATTATTAAGCATTGATCAAGAAGGCGGCATCGTCACAAGACTTGGTGAGGGCACTCATTTCCCAGGCAATATGGCACTCGGAGCCGCAAGAAAAACAGCCTATTCATCCCAAACCGGCGCCATTATCGGGAAAGAATTGAAAGCACTCGGCATTAATACGAATTTCGCTCCCGTTCTCGATATCAATAATAATCCCGGAAATCCGGTCATCGGTGTCAGGTCATTCAGTTCAGACCGGAATCTGACAGCAACACTCGGCCTTGCCTCAATGAAGGCTCAGCAAAAACAGGATGTCGCTTCCGCCGTCAAACATTTCCCGGGACACGGCGACACGGATGTCGACAGCCACTACGGCCTTCCGCTTGTCACCCACGGTCAAGAAAGGCTGCGGCAGATCGAACTGTATCCGTTCCGTCAGGCCATTCAGGCGGGGGCCGATATGATCATGACAGCCCATGTGCAATTTCCCGCTTTTGATGATACAACCTATAAAAGCAAGCTGGACGGTTCAGACATTCTTGTACCTGCCACACTCTCGAAAAAAGTGATGACTCATCTTCTCCGTGAGGAAATGGGGTTTAACGGCGTCATTGTGACGGATGCATTAAACATGAAAGCCATTGCCGATCATTTCGGTCAGGAAGAGGCGGTCGTCATGGCAATAAAAGCAGGAGTCGACATCGCCCTGATGCCGGCCCAAGTGACATCGCTGCAAACAGAAAACCGCTTTGCCCAAGTTCATTCCGCTTTAAAAAAGGCGGTTCAAAAAGGTGATATTCCTCTTCAGCAAATCAACAAATCGGTTGAGCGCATCATTTCCCTGAAAATAAAACGAGGGATATATCCCGCTCCGAAAGAAACAAGTCTGAAAAAGAAGATTGCTCAAGCGCATAAAACCGTCGGCAGCAAAAACCATCTGAAGGCTGAAAAACAAATCGCGGAAAGATCCGTCACCGTCTTACAAAACAAAAACCGCACGCTCCCATTCAAACCGAAAAAGAACAGCCGCGTTCTCCTTGCCGCTCCTTATGAAGATCAAACAGCGTCAATGGAACAAACCATTCGGCAGCTCATCAAGAAGAAAAAAATCCGGCCGGTAACCATCAGTAAAATGAACTTCGCCGAGCGCACATTTCATGACGAGCACAAAAAGCTGGTATCAGACGCTGATTACGTCATTACAGGCTCATATGTCGTAAAAAATGATCCTGTCGTAAACGACGGCGTCATTGACGATTCCGTCAAAGATCCCGGCAAATGGACGACCGCGTTTCCGCGGGCCGTCATGAAGGCTGCGCAGTCGAACCAAAAACCCTTTGTGCTGATGAGTCTTCGGAATCCTTACGACGCCGCGAATTTTGAAGAAGCTGACGCCCTTATCGCAGTCTACGGGTTTAAAGGATATGCAGACGGACAATTTCTCCAGCCAAACATTCCGGCAGGCATTGAAGCGATATTCGGGCAGACAAAACCGAAAGGCAGGCTGCCCGCTGCTATTCCTTCCGTCACCCATCCGGAAACGACACTGTATCCATATGGTTTCGGTATCAATCTGAAGACCGGAAAACCGCTTTAAACAGGAGGGCTGATCATGAAAACACATACGGCTGCACTTCTCGCCGGACTTGTCGTCATCAGTGCTATGACGGCAGTCACGGCGGCTTCTGACAGAAACACACACACTGCCAAAAAACCAAGCATCCAAACAGGCATTGACCGCCTGCTGAAAGATTATAAACAAGAACTGAAGGGAAAAAGAATCGGACTGATCACTAATCCGACCGGTGTGAACTCAACATTAAAAAGCAGCGTTGACGTGCTTTACGAAGCACAAGACATGCATTTGACGGCATTATTCGGACCTGAGCACGGTGTTCGCGGCGACGCTCAGGCCGGAGACAAAGTCACATCCTATATAGATGAAAAAACAGGTCTTCCCGTCTACAGCCTTTACGGAGAAACGAGGAAACCGACGCCTGACATGCTGAAAGATACCGATGTGCTGATTTTCGATATTCAGGATGTCGGAATGCGATACTACACCTACATTTATACAATGGCCTATGCCATGGAGGCGGCCAAAGAAAAAGGCATTCCTTTTTATGTCTTGGACCGGCCGAATCCGCAAGGCGGACGACATCCGGATGGCCCGGTTCTTGAACCTGACTACGCTTCATTTGTCGGACTGTATCCAATCCCGCTGAAACACGGCATGACCATCGGCGAGCTTGCCCTCCTATTCAATAGAGAGTTTCATATTGGCGCCGACCTCACCGTCGTAAAGATGAAGCGCTGGAAGCGGACGATGACCATTGAAGATACCGGTCTGCCGTTCGTCCTCCCTTCGCCTAACATCCCGACCCCGGACAGCATATTCGCTTATTCGGCGACAGGACTAATCGAAGGCACGAACGTATCTGAAGGAAGGGGCACGACAAAGCCGTTTGAACTTATCGGCGCACCTTATATGAAAAGCACCGAGCTCGAAGAACGCCTTAACAGTCTCAAGCTTCCGGGCGTCACCTTCAGAGCCGCTTCATTTATCCCCAGCTTCTCCAAGCACCAGGGCAAGCTATGCCACGGCGTACAAGTCTACGTAACGAACAGAAACACCTTTGAAGCGGCAAAAACAGGGCTCTCCATTCTGAAAACCATGCATGACTTATATCCGAATGACTTCTCATTTCTGCCGACAGGAGCTTTTGACAAGCTGATCGGCAACGGCTGGGTACGCAAAAAAATAGAACAAGGCGCTTCCATTCAAGACATCACCAGCACTTATCAACGCCGGCTTGACCAATTCAAACTTGTAAGAAAGCAATACCTCATATACTGACAACGTTCGTGTTACACGTGTAACATTTTGACGCATTTCACATTTCCGCTTTTTATAGGAAAACATTCATTTATTTGGTACAATTCAAATGATAACAGTTATCATTTAAATGAATGTTTCCTAAAAGGTGGTTTCTCATGAAAAACACATTATTCTTTCACCCAATTGATATCATCTCCGTAAAAAAAACAGCAGACCTTTTGTCAGAGCATCAGCTCACTGATTCCCCGGTACTGATCTTTCATGTGACAGGCGAGGGACAAATTGATATCGGAACAGACAGCTTCCCGCTGCAGAAGGAAACGCTCTACATCTGTCCTTGTGATGAGACATTCAATATTGACCCTGCACCGTCAGACGGCATCCATTTGTATATCGTCAGACTCCGTATTTTCTCATATTCATCAGATGATAAAGCGATGCTTCCGGATAACGGAGGAGACATCTTCCGCGGACTTCAGCAAATGAATTTGCAAACGGTTGAACACCTGACAAGCCGGCTTCAGTCACTTTCCGAAAACGCGCGATCGGCGGATGAATTGCAGAAAATGAAGTCAACAGCCGACTTTCAGCAGCTGATGTACGACCTTTATGCCGCAAAAGTGTGCCATCAAAACAATACGAAAGCGGCGATCGAACAGACAAAACAATTCATACATGCCCAGTCCGACACAAAAATCACACTCACCCAGCTTGCTCAAATGGCGGGAATCAGTCCTAAGCATTACAGTGAAACCTTTAAAAAACTATATGGACAAAGCGTAACAGAATATATCACAGACATCCGCATAACCAATGCGAAAAAACTGATGGCCAAGGCCAGCTGCAAACTGCGGGAAATCGCTCATCAAATCGGCTACCAAGACGAATTTTATTTCAGCCGCATCTTTAAAAAACGTACGGGCAGCTCACCTACAAGCTATATGAAAAAAAGGCGCACAAAAATGGCCGCGTACGGGAAAGAAATGATGGGACATTTGATTCCTCTGCATCACGTGCCTTACGCTGCAACGCTTCATCCGAAATGGACGGCCTATTACTATAAACAATTCTCTTCAGACATTCCCGTGCACCTCAGCGCTTACCGCTATAACGCAAATTGGGAAGAGAACCTGCATACGCTGTCTCAAGCTGCGCCGGACATCATTTTCAGTCTGGATTCTGTCAGTGAAGAAGAAAAACAGCGTCTGAATGACATCACCGAAGTTTTCTACATTCCGACTCAAGACAATTGGAAAGATCAGTTTCTTCACGCAGCTGCACACTTGAATGAAGAACAGGAAGCCCGGCACTGGCTTGAAGCCTATCAAAATCTCGTATACTCAGCAAAAGACGCTCTTGAACACGTGCGGCATCAGCGTTTCTTATTTGTCCGTGTATATAAAGAAAATATGTATATCGCCCATAACAACAGCATTGAGGATGTCTTCTTCGGTGATCTGGGCTTTGCCTCCGCAAAACCGGAATCTTTTGCTCCCGACGAAAAGATTTCATTGGAAATGCTGGCGGATTGCCAGGCTGACTGCATCATGCTTTTCACTTGCAAAGAACCGGAAACGCTTCGCTATTTTCAGCGCATTCAGCAGTCTGAAATATGGCAGAACCTTAGAGCCGTCAGCAATAAACGTGTGTTTCCCGTTTCATCTGACCCGTGGATTGAATATTCTCCAAGCGGGCATCAGCGGATGATTGAACAAAGCATTTCCTTTTTTTCCGAAGATCGTCCATGGTAATACCGGAAATTGTCCATGGTCTTATCTTTGTTCATTCTCTATAATTCCAATTGATAATAGTTATCAATTGAACAGGAGGAACAATAGATGAAGAAATTGGCATTCGCTTTCATGATTTTGCTTTTGGCTTTCACGGCCGCGGCTTGCGGAAGCTCAGAAACATCTGATACAGCAAGTAAAGGTAAGGACGCTTCTTCAAATAAAAAGAAAATCGAATATCTCGGAAAAACATACGAAGTCAAAGCGCCGACTGACAAAATCGCCATTACGGGCAGCGTAGAATCAATGGAAGACGCCAAATTGCTCGACGTCCATCCGGCAGGAGCGATATCATTCTCCGGCAAATTCCCGGAACTGTTTAAAGATATTACAGATAAATCCGTATCAACAGGTGAAAAAATGCAGCCGAATATGGAGAAAATTCTTGAACTGCAGCCGGACGTCATTCTGGCATCAACCAAGTTCCCTGAAAAAACGATAAAAAAATTGAGCGGCACGGCTGAGACCATTCCTGTCTCTCATATCTCATCAAACTGGAAAGAGAACATGATGCTGCTTGCCCAGCTTACAGGCAAAGAGGAAAAAGCAAAAAAAATCATTGCTGATTACGATCAGGACCTGAAAAAGACGAAAACAAAGATGAACAGCAAAGCAAAACAGGCAAACGCACTGGTCATCAGAATCAGACAAGGCAATATTTACATTTACCCTGAACAAGTTTATTTCAACTCTACGCTTTACGGTGATTTAGGCCTGAAGGCGCCGGACGAAGTGAAAGCGGCGAAAGCGCAGGAGCTGATTTCTCTTGAAAAATTAAGCGAAATGAACCCCGACCATATATTCGTACAATTTTCTGATGATGAAAACGCAGATAAGCCGGATGCTTTGAAGGACTTAGAGAAAAATCCGATTTGGAAGAGCCTGACGGCAGTCAAAAAAGACCATGTATACGTCAATACGATCGATCCATTAGCCCAAGGCGGTACCGCTTGGAGTAAAATCCGCTTCTTACAGGTTGCGGCTGACAAATTGACTCAAGACTAATAAAGAGTAGGTTTTTCACATGTATGCAAAACGGCGGACACACATTATTATCATCGCTTCACCGATTGCCATTGTTCTGTCACTGCTGCTTTCCGTTTTATACGGCGCAAAGCAGCTTGACTTCCATACCGTGTTCTCCGCATTGCTGCACTTTAATCCGGAGAATACCGACCATCAGATCATATGGCATTCAAGAATCCCGAGGGCGGTTGGCGCGATGTTTATCGGCGCCGCCCTTGCTGTTTCCGGGGCGCTCATGCAGGGAATCACACGGAACTATCTGGCCTCGCCTTCGATCATGGGTGTGTCGGACGGCTCCGCTTTTATCATTACCCTTTGCATGGTATTGCTCCCTCAATCAACATCCATTGAAATGATCATATACTCGTTTGTCGGTTCCGCATTCGGCGCTGCCCTTGTTTTCGGGCTGGCCTCCATTCTTCCCGGCGGTTTTACCCCGGTGCAGCTTGCCATTATCGGAACGGTGACCAGTATGCTTCTCAGCAGTCTGTCGGCTGCGCTTTCGATTTATTTTCAAATCTCGCAGGATCTCAGTTTTTGGTACAGTGCGAGACTGCATCAAATGAACCCTGATTTTTTGAAACTGGCCGTCCCGTTTTTTGCACTCGGAATCATCACAGCCATGATTCTCAGCAAAAAGGTCACAGCCGTATCATTAGGAGACGACATTTCAAAAAGTCTGGGACAGCAGAAAAGAACCATCAAACTCATGGCAATGGCGGCCGTTGTCATATTGACCGGAAGCTCGGTGGCGCTCGCCGGAAAAATTGCCTTTGTCGGTTTGGTCGTTCCGCACATCACCCGTTTTCTCGTCGGATCGGACTACAGCCGGCTGATTCCCTGTGCGTGCATCATCGGCGGCGTCTTCCTGACCCTTTGCGACCTTGCCAGCCGATTGATCAATTATCCGTTTGAGACGCCTATTGAAGTTGTCACTTCTATCATCGGTGTTCCTTTCTTTCTTTATTTGATTAAAAGAAAAGGAGGGGATCAGCGTGGTGCGTAAAATGGCCGGAATCTATATCATTCTGATTGCTCTCATCCTGCTCGTAAGTTATTTCAGCATGACCAGCGGGCCTTTTTCAGCAAAACCGGGTGAACTGCTCAGTGCGCTTTTCCGCATCCATCCGAATCCTCAATATGACATTTTGCTGTTTCAGCTGAGGCTGCCGCGTATTGTCATGGCGGCTGCCGTCGGACTCGGATTGGGGATAGCCGGAGCCGTTATTCAGGCCGTTACCAAGAACGGGCTTGCCGATCCCGGCATTCTGGGCATCAATGCCGGAGCCGGTGCGGGAATCGTCACGTTTATGCTTCTGTTTCAGGGTCAATCTGAAGCGACGGCGCTTGCCTCCGCAATGGGCATGCCTGTCTTTGGGCTCATCGGCGGATTAATGGCTGCCGTGCTGATTTATATTTTCGCCTGGCACCGGGGGCATTTAGAATCCGGAAGAATTATTCTTGTGGGAATCGCCATGAATTCCGGATTCAGCGCGCTGTCTTTATTTCTTTCATTAAAAATGGACCCGCAGGATTATGAGATGGCGATGGTCTGGAAGAACGGCAGCATCTGGTCGGCAAACTGGATGACCATTACCGCAATACTGCCGTGGCTGATCGTGTTCATTCCTCTGCTGATGGCAAAAACGTCATTGCTGGATACCATTCGTTTCGATGAGGACACGGTGAAAAGCCTCGGAGTCTCAACCAATAAAGAAAAAACCATTTTACTCGTTGCCTGCATCGCTTTGATCAGCGCATGTGTAACCGCAGCGGGCAGCATGGCATTTGTCGGACTGATCGCGCCTCATATTTCCCGCAGGCTTGCCAGCATTGAACACAGATATTCATTACCTGTCAGCGGACTGGTCGGCATGCTGCTCGTCATCTCCGCCGATTTTGCGGGCAAATTATTCTTTCAGCCTTCAGAGGTGCCGGCGGGCATTATTCTTGCGATTCTCGGCGTTCCTTATTTCTTTTTTCTTCTGTTTAAGCAAAAAAAGGGGTTGGATGCTTGAGAGGCACACTTACAAAACACCGGATAAACGGAAAGGAATGCACGGTATACCTTCCTCCTTCCGCTCCGGTTCAAACGAGGGCTTTACCCTGTGTCTACGTGCTTGATGGGGGCGATTTGTTTTTAGAGCAGATGGATAAGCTTGAACTCCAATTCGCAAACGGAAAACTCCCTGAATTGATTCTCGCCGGCATCAAACCGGATACCAGGCTCGATGAGTACACGCCATGGCCTGTGCCTTCTCTGAGTCCTGCGTTTCCTGATTTCGGCGGCAAAGGGAGCCTCTTTCTTGAGGAGCTGACAAATGTCATCATCCCAACGATTGAAAGTATGAATCCCATGTCTGCCCATCCGGATACAAGAGGACTGATCGGCGCATCATTAGGAGGACTGTTCTCGATATATGCGATGTTACTGAAGCCTGAAACATTCGGCAGAATCGGCTGTATTTCCGGGTCCTTTTGGTATGAAAAATCGGCTGACTTTGTCCGCTCCGCGTCTTTGCAGCCGGCACGGCAGCGTATCTACATGTCTGTCGGAAGCCGTGAAGCAGAGCAAAAATGTAACATCCAAAACACCATGATCCGACAAAATAAAGACGTGTACAAAAGCCTGAGGCAAAAAGGCTTTTCTCAAGCTCAGCTCTCATTCACGATCGAAGAGGGCGCCGTGCACCATCAAGAAGCGTTCAAAAGACAATTCAATTCAGCTCTAAGCTGGCTATACAGAAAAAACCGCTCACGTGGCTGAGCGGTTTTTTTCATACTTCATCACGACCGGTTTAAGTTCAAAACGTCTCAGCAAATAGCCGAACAAAGCGGCAAGGATTTGCTGAAAAAGCATCCCGATGACGACCGGAACCGCCACTTGGGACGGAAAAAAAGAAACGGCAAGAACAGCTCCCGCACTGATATTACGCATGCCTCCCGTATAAATCAGAGACACAATTTCATCCCGGCTCCGCTTCATCAGCCTTCCGATCAGCCAAGCCACGGCATAACCCGTCATGGCAATAAAAAATACCATAGCCGCGATGCCCGCAAACTTGATATCCACGTGCGTGACATACGGCGCGATTTCCGAACTGTTAATGGCGATGACAATCATCAGACAGATTTTTGAAAATGGAGACAGTGACCGGCTTATCGCCTGAGTCCTTACCGGCGGAGAGAACTGGTTGACCATCATCCCTGCGATAGACGGGATCACCACCATTTCCGCCAGCCCTTTCATCATTCCCCATACATCCATCTGAACATTCGCCCCGGCCAGGACAGAAAGGCTTAACGGTACGATAAAAGGAGACAGCACGGTATCAACAAGGATAATAGACAGCGTCAATCCGACATTTCCCTTATACATCGCAGCCCAAATCAAACTCGTAATTCCGGTCGGGATTACCACACCCATAATCAGCCCCGTCACGGTTAAAGGGTCACCGCTGAATATCAGATGGCCGCTTCCCCATGCAAAAACAGGCATGAAAATATGCAGAACAAACAATGCCATAATCATCGGGAGCGGCTGCTCAATACTGCGCTTCAGCGATTGAAAATTGGCACTCAGACTGCCCGTAAATGTAATAAATGCAAAAATCCACGGCACAGCGCCGGCCATCCAGCTGATATGCTGAGATAACAGCACACCCGCCGCTACACTTGATGGAGTCAACAGCGGCATGATTCTCCCCAACACTTGGTTCAACTTCTGAAGCCACATCATATGCAAGTCCCCTATATACGGTTTTCAAGTCTCATTCATTATAACAATGCACACCGGCGAATTTAACCGAAAAAAAGCCCGGATATATTCATCCGGACTTCACAAATCCTATGCCATTTGTTTCATTAAATCTCGGCTTTTCTGATTTAATCCCTTTAATTCAGCTTCAATCCCGTATTCTTTACATTTGCCGACAATTTTCTCAAGAGCCGCCGCTCCAGAATCATCCCAGACATGAGCATTAGTCAAATCAATGACAATCCGCTTCACACCTTCATCATAAACGATCGCATTCATCAGCTCAGACACGGAAGCAAAAAAGATCTGTCCCGTTACCTTATATGTTCTGACATCATTCTGTTCGGAATGTGACACAATTTTCAGCTTAGAAATTTTAGCCGTGAAAAAGATCGTGCTTAGCAGCACACCCGCGAAAACACCCTTTGATAAATCATTGGTCAGAACGACCGTCACGACGGTAATAACCATAACGATCGAATCAGTGAGGGGCGCTTTCCGCAAACCTTTAATCGACGACCAGTCAAACGTGCCGATGGATACCATAACCATCACCGCCACCAGCGCAGCCATCGGAATTTTCACGACGATGCCGCTTAATACGGCAATTAAAAACATTAAAAACGCTCCGGCCGTAAAAGCCGATAACCGGCCGCGACCTCCGGCTTTCGTATTAATGACAGACTGGCCGATCATGGCGCATCCGGCCATGCCACCAAAAAAGCCGTTCACAATATTGGCGATGCCTTGTCCGCGGCTTTCTTTGTTCTTATCACTATCCGTATCCGTCATTTCATCAATGATCTGGGCCGTCAGCAGCGACTCAAGCAATCCGACGAATGCAAGCGCCAATGAATACGGGAAAATAATCCGCAATGTCTCAAACGTCCACGGAACATCCGGTATCAAAAAATGCGGAAGTGAACTTGTAATTCCGCCCATATCACCGACTGTGCGGACGTCCGCATGGAAAACCACCGCAATAACCGTCATGACAATAATCGCCACCAGCGGAGACGGCACGGCAGTCGTAATCTTCGGCAATACATATATGATAGCCAGTGATCCGGCAAGCATGGCATACATGACCCATGAAGCCCCTTTGAACTGCGGGAGCTGCGCAGAAAAAATCAAGATCGCCAAGGCGTTCACAAATCCGATCATGACCGAACGCGGAATAAATTTCATCAATCTCGCTATCTTACTGACACCAAGAATAAATTGAATAATACCTGTCAAAATGGTTGCCGCAAACAAATACTGCAGTCCGTAATCGGCCACCAATGTCACCATAACAACCGCCATTGAACCCGTAGCGGCTGAAATCATTCCCGGTCTGCCGCCAAAGATAGAAATAATAATCGCGATACAAAATGATGCATAAAGGCCGACCATCGGATCGACACCTGCAATAATTGAAAACCCGATCGCCTCAGGGATCAGAGCAAGAGCAACAAGGATACCCGCCAGAATGTCTTTCCGGACATTCCCGAACCATTGCTGCTGTAACGTATAATCTTTCAAATGATAACGACTCCTTTTTACTATAAAAATCCGCACCCTATCAGTTGGAAACATTGATTTTCATCTGGGGAATATGAGGCAAGCTTACGGGGAAAAAGGGGACACGCTCAGAGTATCATATCGTTGAGGAAAGGAATGGTTAACAAAGAGTATCATATTAAACTTTAAAGAAATGTGCAAGACCGTATAAATAAGAAAAGAAAACGGCTCTCACTGGAGCCGCTTCCGCTTTTATAAAAGTTCCGGATCAGACACAAGAATGGTTTTGATTGCACTGATATCCTTTCTTTCTTTTGTCACCGGGTCGATGCCCATGAGATGATCAATGGCTTCTTCATAATTCTTTAGTTCTGTCTTCTCAGTAATGAAATCATAGAGCTGGGGGAGATCGGATGCGCATGCTAACGCGGCTTCCATGATCTGCCGGGCTTCACCTGTGCCCACAATCGTCACGCCGTTTGACAGCAGCTGGTACGGCCTGACCGTCATCTCATACGTATCATCAAAGCCCATCGGCACAATTCGGCCTCCCTTTTCAATAAAAGGATAAGCCCAATCAAGCTGGTTGCCGATCGCATCAAATATCACATCAAACTTTCTTCCTTGATTAATCCGTTTCACTTCATCTACAGTTAATGCTTCAGGATGGTAGACATAATCCGATATCCGGCTTGCCGCCTCGCTCCGGAAACTGCCTATTTCAGTCGCAACCGTCAATCGCGCCAGTTTTTTCACCATCATTTGCACAAGCAGTCCGATCGGTCCGGAACCCAAAACCAGAACCGAGTCCTCCGGCTGAATCGAAGCCTTATCCACAACATTCAGCACACAGGAGAGAGGTTCAACCAATGTGGCCCGCTCCCATTCCATTGAATCCGGAATTTTGTACATGAACCTGTCTTCCCCCACGTAATATTCCGCAAACGTCCCGTGCGCCCCGATTCCGAGCTGCCACTCCTCGAAGGTTTCGCAATAACACGTCAGCCCTCTCCGGCAATAATGGCATTTCCCGCAAAACTGCGTAGGATCTATCACGACGCGGTCTCCGACTTTTACATTTGTCACGTCCGGCCCGACTTCCGTGACCGCTCCCACGGATTCATGCCCCATAATCATATGATGGGTCGCATTCATTTTTCCCTTCAGCACATTTAAGTCCGTGCCGCAGATTCCGGTGCCGAAAATTTTCACCTTCACATCATTGGATTTTCGAATTTGAGGCTCGTCCACCTCTTGATATTCAAGCTTATCATTAGGAGTCCAGACCAACGCTTTCATATCTCTCTTCCTTTCTGCCCCAGCGGATTTGGTCTAATAATGTTTGATGAAGCTCCTTCGTTGATGCTGCAATACACGATTGCTGATTCTGATAACTTAAATCTGTCAGAAGCGTTTCGTCCAAAGACTGGCCGTACGCATCTGTAATGACCACTCCCGCTTTCTTCGCCAAAAAGACGCTTGCGGCAATATCATAAGGAAATAAGTGCAGCACCTGTCCGTTCCCGACCTGCTGAAAATCTGAAAGCAGTTTCGGATCATCTTTCAGCAGACGATTGCCGATATCCACATAAGCATCCATCTGCCCCGTAATAATTCGTGAAATCGAATAAGAAGCGCTGTTGAAAACAAAGACTCCTCCGTTATTGGCCGACCGGTCAATCAGATGACCGTATGCGTCCGTCATCAGCTGCGCCGGATGCCCGTTAAACTCAAGGCTCCAAAACATATTCTTAATATCCTGCACTCCGCTCAAATTCGGCAATTCTCCCTGATACCCCTCAAACTGAATGGCATCACTGTAAATATCACCGTACATGTAAGCGCCCGATTTCAATTCAAGCAAAAAAGCAAATTCGATATCCTTAATCTTTGCGTTTGGCTTATATGAAGCAAGCGCAATCGAGATACATGACATTTCAAGCCCCGCGGCGGCCGGACGCGTTCCGTCTATCGGATCTACAATTAAAATATATTGCGGATCTTCTCCAATCAGCTTCAGGCCGCCATCCTCCGTGTAAAAAGCAACCGGATGGCCCTTTTCGTGGATATAATCCAGCACCGCCTCCTCAGCAGCGGCGTCTATATTAAATTGCGCGTCGCCACCAGGTGAATATCCGTTAACAAGCCGGTTTTTCAGTGTGCCTTTTTGATTTTTCACCTTTTGATAAACAAATTGTCCAAGCTCAATGATATAGTTTCTCACTTGATTTCCTCCAATAGCTTGCGAAGTCTGTAGCAGAGCACCTCAGCTTCACTAAGTGTAATGGTTAAAGGCGGACGGATTTTAAATACATTTCCGAATCCGTAACGGGATGTCCGGAGAATCAGCCCGTAATCCATCGCCCGTTTGGCAATATAATTGGTCAATTCCACATCCGGTTCATTGTTCTCTTTGACAATTTCCACACCGATCATCAGACCGACGCCTCTTACCTCAGAAATAAAAGCAAAATCCTCTTTCATCGTTTCTAAGCAATCCATAATATAATGACCGACTGTCGTTACGTTCTCCAAAAATCCCGGACGCTGCATGATATCTATGGTTTTACAAGCGGCAGCGGCGGCCATCACATTTGACCCGTACGTGAAGGAATGCGTATACCCCGGAAGCCCGGTGTACTTGTCCTCCGTCAGAGTGGCGGCGACTTGGAAGCCTGTGCCTCCGAGCCCTTTTGCTACCGTCATCATATTAGGTTTCACATCGAAATGGTCTGCGGCAAACATTTTGCCCGTCCGTCCGAACCCGGTCTGAATTTCATCAAAGATCAGGGCGATTTCATGTTCATCACAAAGCTTTCTCAGCTGTTTAAAATACTCTTTAGGCGGGACGACGTTTCCGCCATTTCCGGATATCGGCTCAATAATCATGGCGGCAATTTTTCCATTGCTCGCATACTCAATAAAATCGTTAATTCTTTCTACGCACAGCATACCGCACGAATCCGGTTTCTGATTATAAAAACAGCGGCTGCAATAGGGATCTGGAACTTGTAAGCCAAAAGAAATTTGCGGCGGGAAAGGTTCTTTTCTGAATGAGTTGCCGGACAAAGCGGAAGTCATATACGTTTGTCCGAGGTGGCTTCGAAATAAGGAGATGACATCGGTTTTTCCGGAGTAATACTGAGCCATTTTAATAGCTCCTTCATTTGCACCGGAACCGCTGCTGACTTTAGGGTGTACTTTTGTGAGATTATCGGGGGCGATTTCTACTAGTTTTTCTGCTAGTTTATTTACGGCATCTGTTTGAAAGGACGATGTCACATGGATCAGCTTGTCGGCTTGATCTTTAACCGTATCAATGACCTCTTTGTTACCGTATCCTAAATTCAAGTTAAATGTGGCAGAGGCGCAATCAATATACTCATTTCCCTCTTGGTCGTACAGGTAAATCCCTTCTCCGCGCTCCATGACTACGTCGTCAACACTGTAATACAAGCTGTCTGGATTCGTGATTTCCTTCGTTCCCACAAATACCACCCCTATGAAATTATTAGAAACTCGCTTTTTATCGTATTAATTATTGAAAATAATGTCAACGATCTTTCTTGTAAAAAATGTTAACAATTTGTTAACGTTACCATAAGGGATGTACGTGAAAAGGTTATGTGATATAGTAACAATACTTGGATTTTTTGTAAAAACAACATGTCGTGCAAGTAGAGAGAAAAATTATTTTACCAATAAGGAGATAAAATGATGAAAACTCGTCTGCTGTGGATAAGCTGTTTCTCTTATGGATCGATTGCTTTTACACTTGTCATTCTTGGAGCCGTACTGCCTGAGTTACTCACACATTATTCACAAAGCTACAGTAATGGCGGAGTATTAGTATTTTCTCAGTTCATGGGCTTCCTCATAGGTGTCATCGGAATGCCTTACATGGTGAAAAAACTCGGACGCAAAAACGCCGTTATCCTTGGCCTGGCGCTCATCAGCTGTGAAATTTTCATCACCTTCCTGCCGCCCTGGCCGCTGCTCTTTCTTCTCGTCAGCCTCGCAGGACTTGGCGCAGGATTGGTGGAATCTTGCGTAGGCACAATCATCCTCACAGCTATAAAAGAAAGACAAGCCGTGGCCATGAGCAAGATGGAAGTGGCTTACGGATTAGGGGCGTTGTTCATGCCTCTGCTCTCAGGCTTTCTTATCAACAGCCACATGTGGACAATTGCTTTCTTAGTATTAGGGTTATCCAGTTTTGCACTTTTAATCGCATGGAAGCAAATGAGTTTCGGCAGTATTGATGAGCTTCTCGTACGCAAAGAGGTCTCTTCTGATGATACTAAAAAGAAAAGCTCCGGGTATCGGTCACACGGAGTGCTGTTTATCGCGCTGGCGGCTGCTTATTTCTTCTTTTACGGCGGCAGTGAAGTTTCAATCGTGCATTTTATCTCCTCCATTTTCGCTGAAAAATGGGATATCCCCAGCTCTTTAGCAACGATAACAGTAACAGTGTATTGGACCGGGATGATTATCGGCAGGTTATTAACAGGCCCGGTATCTGAAAAACTGACCTATCACCGTTATCTCCGGATCATAAGTATTGGCGGTCTGGCTGCACTTGCTGTACTAGCTTTAAGTAAAAACGTATGGTTTGGGTTTGCCCTTTGTTTCTTCTTAGGATTGTTCATGGCCGGCATGTTTGCAATTGCCCTGATCATCACCAATCATTTTTACCCCGGAAAGACAGAAACGACCACCAGTATTCTGCTCGCTTCAAATGGATTAGGAGGTTCACTCCTTCCGATCGCCGTCGGCTGGAGCTTAGATGAATATCCTGCCCAAACCGCATTCTGGCTGTTTACTGCACTGATGCTTCTTATGCTGCTGATTGTGTTCAGTTTAAGAATGCTCGAAACAATAAAATCAAACAGTCTTCAAAATCACACCAGTAAAACAAAATCAATATAAACAAAAAAGCTAATGCCTTGGAAAGGCATTAGCTTTTTATATATACATCTTTCATATAAAAAACCCAGTTCATCATGAACTGGGTCAAGATCGCTTGGCGGCGTCCTACTCTCACAGGGGGAAACCCCCGACTACCATCGGCGCTGAAGAGCTTAACTTCCGTGTTCGGCATGGGAACGGGTGTGACCTCTTCGCTATCGCCACCAAACCATTGAGAGTGTTCTCTCAAAACT
>NZ_JBIUFR010000005.1:0-229302 GCF_053545315.1 Bacillus sp. CIS52 | reverse complement strand
GTCCGCCGCTAACATCAGGGAGCAAGCTCCCATCTGTCCGCTCGACTTGCATGTATTAGGCACGCCGCCAGCGTTCGTCCTGAGCCAGGATCAAACTCTCCGATAAATGGATCACAGACTAAGTTCACTGCATCCTGCAGTGACGTCTGTGTGATCTGCATCGTGCAGACCTAGTTTGACTGACTACGCACATCGCTGTGCGATTTATTTAAAACTTTGAATTAACAGGTACGTTTTGTCTTGTTTAGTTTTCAAAGATCATTATAATGGAGCGGGTGATGAGAATCGAACTCACGACATCAGCTTGGAAGGCTGAGGTTTTACCACTAAACTACACCCGCATTTTAAATTGGCGCGCCCGAGAGGAGTCGAACCCCTAACCTTTTGATCCGTAGTCAAACGCTCTATCCAATTGAGCTACGGGCGCTTATCAGGCGACTCAACTATCATACTATCAATCAGCGATGATGTCAAGTGTTTTTTATTTCTTTTCGAAGTTGTTTTCTCAACCTCATTTATTATACACGTTTCTGAGAATTTGTAAAGTCTTTTTTCAAAAGCTCATTTTCTCTTTTAGCGTGATCGCTTTGTTCATCAGCGACGTTTAATAATATACCATGCCCCCTTAAATCGCGTCAACACTTTTACAAAAGTTTTTTCTCGCTTATTACTTCCTTCTATATATATAGAAAATAAAAAACAGGATTCCTAAGAACCCTGCATCTCTCTTGATTACCCGCTCACCTTGACCTCTGCACTTTTTCGCTCTGGTTTTTCATAAGTACGGAAGTTTTGTTCAAGCTGTTCAAGCGACAGACCTTTTGTTTCCGGCAGGAACCTTTTCACGAATATGACGGACGCTATTCCTAACAGAACAAAAATAAAGAAGGTTGCAGACAATCCGATGTTTGCGAGCAGAACCGGGAAAGTTAAACCGACAAGGAAGTTCGCGATCCAAAGACAGAAGACAGTGACTCCCATACCAAGCCCCCGCAATCGAAGCGGGAATATCTCCGACAGCATCAGCCAGGTCACAGGAGAAACCGCTCCCTGCTGAAACGCAAGGAAAGTGACGGTTAACCCAAGAACTACATAAGGAAGTGAAGGGGATCCTTTCAGCACGACAGATAAAATGCCGATCAGCAGCAGCACGGCAGTCGTTCCGATCAGCCCCGTCATCAGCATCGGGCGCCGGCCGACTCTGCCGAGAAGCCATATGCCCACAAAAGTCGCAAGCACGGAAATCACACCGTTAGCGATATTGCCGATCAATGCAGCTTTTGTTTCGAAGCCGGCATCTTTTAGTATTTGAGTTCCATAGTACATAATTGAATTTACGCCGGTGAGCTGCTGCACTACAGCAATTCCGATTCCGATAAACACAATGCGGCGCACCCACGGAACGGCAAGGTCCTTAAATGTCGCCTGCTCCATCTCCGCTTCCTTATGAAAAGCAGATTCAATCTCGGCGAGTTCTGACTTTGCTTTCTCGTCATTCCGTATTCGCCGGAGAACGCACAAAGCATCTTCTTTTCTTCCTTTAGAAACCAACCAGCGCGGACTTTCAGGAACTTTCAGCATACCGAAAAACAAGAATACCGCCGGAAGAGCCGCGATAACGAGCATGTAACGCCAAGCGTGGGACGTATCACCGAGCACATTGCCGATGATGGCATTACACGTGAAGGCAAGCAGCTGGCCCGTTACAATCATCAGTTCATTTTGGGTAACCATTCTCCCCCGGCTTTCCACCGGCGACATTTCAGCCAAGTATGCCGGAACTGTCACGGAAGCTCCCCCGACAGCAAGCCCCAGCAGAAAACGAGAGATAATCATAACCGATACGTTAGGCGCCAGTGTACATCCCAGCGTCGCCGCAAAGAACAAAACGGCAAGGAAAAGGATATTTTTACGTCTGCCGTTATAGTCTGACAGCCGCCCTCCGATAACTGCGCCGATCGCAGCCCCCAAGAGAAGGGAGCTTGCCACCATGCCTTCAGTCAGGGCCGTAAGATTAAGCTGGTCAGCTTTCGCCATAAAAGGAAGCGCTCCATTAATTACACCTGTATCGTAACCGAAAAGAAGCCCCCCGAACGTCGATACTAAAATGATGGTTCTCAAAAATGAATACTGGCTGCTATTTTTATTCATCTTCAAATCCTCCCAGTTTTTATACAGAGATATAAACCGAATATTCAGTTATCTATATTTACGCCTATAATGACTTACCCACGTTTCGACAATTCAAAACAGCTTTTATATAAAAAATCACTCGAAAGTGTCATCATTTATCATTTATATTTGCTCTCTCCTTTCGTCGAATTGTTACTTTATAGTTATTTTTTAGTTAAGTTGTAATTATATTATTAGCACTTATGTTATTATCTTAATTTTAAAAGCGCTTTCAGTCAATAAATATTTCAGATAATTTCAAAACTCTTCTAAATATGATCTACAAATAATCAATATTTGTTTAAAATCAGCTCACTTTCAGAATATACTCAATAATCATCTCAGTTTTAATCAATAAATGATTATATAATGAAAAAACCCCCAACTGCTGATCGGGGGTTTTTGTTTATTCTTCGTTCAGTTTAACGATCGTTCTCCCTCTCGCTTTTCCTTTTAAGAGAGCAGGAAGCGTGTCCGGCAGTTCCTCAAGTGTAATTTCCTTTTGAATAAAGGTCTCGAGATCCGCTGGCTTGAAATCTTCAGCCAGACGCTGCCATGTTTTCTTTCTTGTCTCCATCGGACAGGATACGGAATCAATTCCTAGGAGGCTGACGCCGCGCAATATAAACGGAAAGACCGTAGCCGGGAGTTTCGTTCCCGCTGTCAGTCCGCTCACTGCAACTGCTCCGCCGTACTGAATCTGGCTGAGAACTGAAGCAAGCGGCTCACCTCCGACCGGATCGACGGCCGCGGCCCATTTTTGTTTTTGCATCGGTTTTAACGTGCCATTGTAAACTTCGTCACGGTGAATAACCGATTTCGCACCGAGACTCTTCAGATAGCCGCTTTCTTCTTCTTTTCCTGTACTGGCCTCTACGTCATAGCCTAATGCAGAAAGAATGGAAACCGCAAAGCTTCCAACGCCTCCTGTTGCTCCCGTCACCAGCACTTTCCCTTTTTCAGGGGCGGCATGGTTTTCCTCAAGACGCTGAACGGACAATGCGGCCGTAAAGCCGGCGGTTCCGATCGTCATGGCTTCTTTAAGAGTCAGACCTTCAGGCAGCGGCACGATCCAATCTGCCGGAATGCGGGCCATCCCGCTATAGCCGCCAAAGTGGGAAACACCTATGCCGTAGCTTGTCGCAATGACTTTGTCCCCTTCTTTAAAACGGGCGTCATCTGAGGAAACGACGATTCCCGCTAAATCAATTCCCGGCACGAAAGGATACGAGGTTACGATCTTGCCGTCAGGAATGGCAGCCAAGCTGTCTTTGTAATTCACGCCTGAATAGCAAACCTTAATCAGCACTTCACCCTCGGGAAGGTCCTGAACTGCGAGCTCCTGTACGCTGACTGAAAACCGGTCTTCACGTTGATCGACTACTAACGCTTTAAATTGATCTGTCATCACTACGTCTCCTTAAAATGTATTGAATGGCTTTGAAAAAGCATAAACTAAGTTTGATTTGTTTTCAAATGTCCTGCCCCGTGTAGTATGATCAAAAGAAAAAACAGCGAAAGAGTGGTTAGCAGCATGTCTGATAAACAAAACAATGATAACAAAAATAACAACAGCAGTAATCAAACATTACCGGACATTATTCATACCGCCGTTTTCAAGGCGCCGCTGCAAGTGGTCTGGGATACGGTCTCCACTGCGGACGGACTGTCTCTCTGGTTTATGCCGAATGATTTCACGCCTCAAGAAGACAGTGATTTTCAGCTGGAATCTCCATTCGGTCCGTCTCCGTGCAAGGTGCTGGATATCGAAGCGCCGTACCGTCTTTCTTTTTCATGGGATACGGAAGGCTGGATCGTTTCTTTTGTCTTGAAAGAAACGGAAAGCGGAGATACGGAATTCACTCTCATTCACGGCGGATGGAAAGAGCCGGATGCCGTCATCAATAAAGTCAATCGGAAAAGCTCGGAGATTCACAGTACGATGGACCAAGGATGGAACGGGCTTGTGAAAACGAAGCTCCGCGGGGCGGTCGAGGCTTAATGCAAAAGGACGGGACACACTTTCCGTCCTTTTTTTGCTGCCGATACATAAAAACCGACTTTGCTAAGACACTAACAGAAGAACCGAAAACTGTTTTCAGCGGGCGCTGTTAATGTACTATTACAAAGAAGAACTGATCAATATCATTAAGCCGGATCCGGCCGCCGCCAAGGTGCTTCAGGAAATTTTAGGCGGGCACTACGGAGAAATGCGGACGATGATGCAATACTTTTTCCAAAGCTCTAATTTCAGGGGAAAAGAAAAGCAGTTCCGCGACCTGCTTCGGGGCGTATTTTTAGAAGAAATTGCACACGTTGAGCTCGTCCAGCATACGATTAATGCGCTGCTCGATGAAAGCGGGGCTGAGGGCCCCGGAAATCAGGCTTCAGATCAGGCGCCGATTGACGAAGCGGTGAAGCATGCCAATCCGCACCATTATATTATCGGGGCGCAAAGTTCTCTGCCTGCAGATGCAAGCGGCAATCCATGGAATGGCTCTTGGGTCTACAATCACGGGAATCTGATTTCCGACTTATTGGACAATGTCGTGCTGGAATCAACCGGCGTGCTGCAAAAAACGCGCATTTATGAAATGAGTTCTAATCAGACGTTCAGAGAAACACTCGGTTTCCTGATTGTCCGTGACAATGCTCATCAAAATGCTTTTACAAAAGCGCTGGAAACACTGGGTGTTGAATGGGGAAAATTATTCCCCGTGCCGAATTATGACATTGAGAAATATCCGGAGTGCCGTAAATTCGTTGAGATGGGATATCACAATACCCAATTTAATTTCAGACTGGATTCGACACGGATCGGAGAAATTCTGCAAGGACAGACGCCGAGCCGAAACGGCGGCGAATTAAGTGTGTCTGAGCCGCCTAAAGGGTTCCCTGTGCCGGAACTTCCTGAGCTTCCGAATGAGCACAGCCCCGGACTGAAAGATATGAACTTGTAATAAAAAAACGCCTGCTTCGGGCGTTTTTTTATTTTTATAGATGTAAGGTTTGAACGTGAGCAAAACGGGGAATATAAGCGGGGAGATCTTGACATGCGGCCGTATCAAGTCACTCCATTATGATTTGAGCATACTGCTGTACATACTTCAGCATATAAAGCTGTCCTAATTTTCCAGCCGGCCGGCTGGGTATGTTCGAATGATAATGGGAATTATGTAAATAGAACATGTCTTATAAGGAGGCAGCGAATGTCTAAGCAAGGAAACTTCCAGAAATCTATGTCACTTTTTGATCTTATTTTAATCGGCATGGGAGCCATATTCGGTTCAGCATGGCTGTTTGCCGTCAGTAACGTCGCCTCTAAAGCGGGCCCATCAGGCATTTTTTCCTGGCTGATCGGCGGGGGAATCATCTTATTGATCGGTTTAGTTTATGCGGAACTGGGCGCCGCGCTGCCGCGGACCGGGGGAATTATCCGGTATCCCGTATATTCACACGGACACCTTGTCGGATATTTAATTTCCTTTGTCACCATTGTGGCCTACACGAGCCTTATTTCTATAGAAGTCACGGCAGTCCGCCAATACGTGGCGTATTGGTTTCCCGGGTTGACCGTGAAAGGTTCTGACTCGCCGACAATTGCCGGGTGGATATTGCAATTTGCGCTGCTCTGCATGTTCTTCCTCCTCAATTACTGGAGTGTCAAAACCTTTGCAAAAGCAAACTTCATTATTTCGATTTTTAAATATGTCGTTCCGATTACGGTTATTATAGTACTGATTTTTCATTTTCACCCGGGCAATATGACCGTTCACGGATTCGCGCCTTTTGGTTTCACCGGAATTCAAGCCGCGATTTCTACCGGCGGTGTCATGTTCGCCTATCTTGGGCTGCACCCGATTGTGGCTGTCGCAAGTGAAGTGCAGAATCCGAAGCGGAACATTCCGATCGCGTTGATTGTCTGTATTATCGTTTCTACTATTATTTACACCGTGCTGCAGCTCACTTTTATCGGGGCGATTCCGGCGGATACCCTGAAGCACGGATGGCCGGCTATCGGGACTGAATTCTCTCTTCCGTTCAAAGATATCGCCGTTTTGCTCGGATTAGGGTGGCTGGCGACATTGGTTATTTTAGATGCGATTTTATCACCGGGCGGTAACGGTAATATCTTTATGAATACGACTTCACGTCTCGTCTACGCCTGGGCCAGAAACGGAACTTTATTCAGCATCTTTTCTAAAGTCAATAAAGAAACCGGGACACCGCGTGCCTCCCTTTGGCTTTCGTTCGGTCTGGCTGTTTTTTGGACGCTGCCGTTCCCTTCTTGGAACGCTCTCGTCAACGTGTGCTCTGTCGCATTGATTCTGTCTTATGCGATTGCGCCGATTTCTTCAGCGGCGCTGAGGGTGAACGCGAAGGATATTAACAGACCGTTTTATTTAAAAGGGATGAGCATCATCGGGCCGCTGTCGTTTATTTTTACCTCTTATATTGTATATTGGTCCGGATGGCGCACCGTATCCTGGCTTCTCGGTTCTCAAATTGTCATGTTTCTGATCTATCTCTGTTTCAGTAAATATGCTCCCAAAGATGATGTCAGCATACGGCAGCAGCTGAAATCAGCATGGTGGATCGTCGGCTTTTATGTGATGATGCTGATTTTCTCCTATCTCGGCTCGTTCGGCCACGGATTGGGTATTATCAGCAATCCGCTTGACCTGATTCTGATCGCCATCGGTTCGCTCGGTATTTATTACTGGGCAAAATATACGGGACTGCCGAAGGCTATGATCGACAGTGATAAATGATGAACGCCGGAAAGAAGCATGATCTTCTTTCCGGTCTTTTTATTTTTAAGGATGACAAAAAAGCGAAAATACGATAAAATGAATGACAGTCATTCATAAAAGGAGGAACCCCTCTATTGGCAAAACAAAGCTCGGGAAAATATGAAAAGATCCTGCAAGCCGCGATTGAAGTCATTTCTGAAAAAGGATTAGACAAAGCATCCATCTCAGAAATCGTCAAAAAAGCCGGAACGGCCCAAGGGACGTTTTACTTATATTTTCCTTCTAAAAACGCCCTCATATCAGCGATTGCAGAAAACCTGCTTGATCATACGCTGGACAGAATCAAAGGGAAAACGGACGGCACTGAAGATTTTTGGACGGTGCTGGACATTTTGGTTGATGAGACATTTCACATCACCCGGCTTCATAAAGATATTATCGTCCTCTGTTATTCCGGTCTTGCCATCGATCACTCAATGGAAAAATGGGAGGCCATTTATCAGCCTTATTATTCCTGGCTGGAAGGCGTCATCAATACGGCCATTGAGCAGGGTGAGGTCATCAGCGGCATTCATGTCAGATGGACGGCCAGAACGATTATCAATGTTGTCGAGAACGCGGCTGAACGGTTTTATATCGGCTGTGAACAGGATGTCGATCTCGAAGTATATAAAAAAGAAATATTCAGCTTTCTCAAAAGAAGCTTACAGAAATGATTGGCAGAGACCGATCATTTTTGACCGCCATAAAAATGACTGACATTCATTCATAATTGAGGTGACTGTAAATGTATTGGCTGCTTGTACTGATAGCCGGACTGTTAGAAGTGGTTTGGGCGTCTGCTCTGAAACATGCGGACTCGCTCATTGATTGGATCGGTATTTTCCTGCTGATTGCCGTCAGCTTCCTGATGTTGATTCGTTCTTATAAAAAAATACCGATGGCTGCCGCATACACCGTTTTTGTCGGAATAGGCACCGTCGGCACATATGTAACGGGCGTCATTTTAGGAGAGCCTTTTTCAATCGGGCAAATCTTCTTTTTGGCTCTGCTGTTGTCCGGCATTTTAGGAATGAAGGTATTTACGAAAGAAACTGAAACAAGGGGTGAACATTAATGGCATGGCTGCTGTTATTTATTGCCGGAGCGGAGGAAGTTGTAGCGGCCGTTGCCATGAAACATATTGACGGTTTTAAAAAAAAGTGGCCGCTGATTGTCATGGTAACAGGCTTTATGCTTTCATTCTTTTGCCTTTCCGGAGCGATGCAGGTTCTTCCCACAGGTGTCGCGTATGCGGCTTGGACCGGCATGGGAAGCATCGGCGTATCAGCCGTGGGCATACTTTGGTTTAAAGAAAAATTCAATCTGTCACAATTGGTGTCTCTGGGGCTTATCCTCATCGGGGTCATCGGTTTGAAACTGACAACGTGATGTCCGGAGACAGCTTTTTAAATAAAGAACAAAGGGCCCTAAGCAGACCCTTTGTTTTTTTATGCAGTTTTAATCTGTTCCGCTTTTCCGGCCCCGACACCGAAAATGAAAATCAGAACGGAGACCGCGATCAGCATGAATAACGGAACCGTCCAGCCGTGCGTGATATCATGCAGCAGGCCGAATACGAGCGGTCCGAACGCGGCAAGCAAATATCCGAATGACTGGGCCATTCCCGAAAGCGCCGCGGCTTCATGGACATGGCGGGTCCGCAGGCTGAAGAACATCATTGCCAGACTGAACGCACAGCCTCCCGCAATTCCGATCAAAATGACCCATAGCGGAGTGAGAGCCGGGCTTCCGAAAAGAACGCCGGCAATGCCGATAAGGAAAAATAAAGCCGTCAGTCCGGCGAGTGCGCGCTGGTTTTTCATTTTAGCGGCAGCGATCGGCACGATAAAAGTAATCGGCAGGACTGAGAATTGCATTAATGAAAGCATCCATCCCGCCTTACTTGAGCTGAGTCCATTCTGCTGAAGAATTTCCGGCAGCCAAGCGATGATGGTGTAAAAAATAAGGGATTGCAGCCCCATGAACAACGTCACCTTCCAAGCCAGAGGAGACCGCAGCAGACTGCTTTTCTTCTCTCCGTTTGTCCCAGTCGTGCGGACGGGCAGTTCGCGTCCTTTCATTTGCGGAATCCACATGATAAGCGCAATGAAAGAAAGGATAGCCCAGCAGCCGAGCGCGCCTTTCCAGCCTAACCCCGCTGAGGAGGCGATCGGAACGCTGATGCCGGATGCAATCGCGCCGCACAGATTCATAGAAACCGAGTAGACGCCGGTCATGACGCCTAAATTTCCGGGAAACTTATGTTTAATGAGACTCGGCAGCAGGACGTTGCATACGGCGATCGACAATCCCAACAGGATCGTTCCGAAAAAGAGAGTGCCGATCCCTGCGATGGAGCGCAGCAGAGTTCCGGCTGTCAGGACAATTAATGATGACAGTAAGACAATCTCGGTCCCGAAGCGCCGGGACAATAAAGGAACAAACGGCGACAGACATGCAAAGGCCAAAAGCGGCACTGTCGTAATGGTGCCGGCAGCCGCATTGGTCATTCCGAGGCTGTCCCGAATTGAGGAAACGAGCGGCCCGACCGATGTCAGAGGCGCTCTGAGGTTGGCCCCTATCAATATGACTCCGATAACCAGCAATATCAGTTTTTTACGCTGACTTGCTTGCAGAATTTGATGTTCGTCTTCAATTTTCATGTTCATCCTCCATGTGTATTGTATCTTTAAATACTGTGATGTATTGGTTGACGGCCTCCATGGCCTCATCCGGTTTCTGTCCGGCAATCGCAGCGGCAAGCTGGCTGTGGATCCGGATAGCAGGCGTAATTTCCAAGAGATTATGGACTGACGCACAAAGCGCATCCGTCATATGCTCGTATAAATCAGAAAGCATATTGTTATGGGCCGCCTGTACAATTGTTTTGTGCAGTTTAATGTCAGCTTCGGCATACCGTTTTCGATCTTCATTTTGCAAGGCCGCCTCACATTCATCCAGGCATGCCTTCAGTGCTTTAAGGTCTTCTTCATTACGCCTTTGGGCCGCCAATCGTGCGGCTTCTCTCTCAAGTGCGTATCTGACTTCTAATGTTTCAAGCAAATTTGATTTTTTTATATGGCGGTAAAATGCCGCGCCGAGGACGCTGGATGAGCTGACATACGTACCGCTCCCCTGCCTAGTCTGAAGAAGGCCGGCATGTACGAGCGCCCGAATGGCCTCACGCAATGTGTTTCGGCTCACATCAAATTGCTTCATTAAATCCAGCTCAGGGGGAATGCGCGTCCCGACCGGCCATTTATCCGATTGTATTAACGATTCAATTTGCGCCACCACTTGTTCTACGAGCGACAGTCTGCTTGTTTTGGATATCTCCATCAAAACACCTCTGTAATTTGTAGGATGATTCTATCATTGGGTAATATAACATAAATGAAGCGAAGATGTAAATCAGCCGCAACGAAAAAAAGTGAGATTTCTCTCACTCTTCGGCGCTTTACGAACGTTTTAAATTGACTGACGTCACGACGAACTTGTCATGGCGGCGGCGATTTTTTTCGTACTTATTCATCGGTTTCCTCCGGCTGTGTAATGTTTGATCTGTATAGACTCCTTATGGTTATCATAAATTTTTTTCTGCTTCATCAATGACCCGCTGTTGAAATTGAAAGGATTTCCTCGAATTTTCTATGGAATCTCTCTCACTATTATGGTAGAATTCTTTGCAGAAACGGACACAAACGAATATTGTATACATTGTATAACCTCAATGATATGGTTTGAGGGTGTCTACCAGGAACCGTAAAATCCTGATTACAAAAAATTGTCCCGCACACTTTTTGTAATCAGGATTTTTTATTTTCTAAAAAATAAAAAAAGGAGTATCTGTACATGAATTTCAAAGTATTTCTGCTTGCAGCATCTACTATTGCAGTCGGATTGGTTGAGTTAATTGTGGGCGGTATTCTCCCGCAAATCGCTTCCGACTTAGATATATCCATCGTCAGCGCGGGGCAGCTGATCAGCGTATTTGCGCTCGGTTACGCGGTATCCGGCCCGCTGCTTTTGGCAGTGACGGCAAAAGCTGAACGAAAGCGGCTTTATTTAATCGCACTTTTTGTTTTCTTCCTGAGTAATCTGGTCGCTTATTTCAGTCCTAATTTCGCCGTGCTGATGGTGTCACGGGTGCTCGCTTCCATGAGTACGGGACTGATTGTCGTCCTTTCTTTAACGATTGCCCCTAAAATCGTAGCGCCGGAATACAGAGCGCGGGCGATCGGCATCATTTTCATGGGCTTCAGCTCCGCAATCGCTTTAGGCGTGCCTGTCGGCATTATCATCAGCAATGCTTTCGGATGGCGCGTTCTGTTTTTGGGAATCGGCGTATTATCTCTTGTTTCCATGCTGATTATCAGCGTCTTTTTTGAAAAAATACCTGCTGAAAAAATGATTCCGTTTCGTGAGCAGATCAAGACGGTCTGGAACGCCAAAATTGCCAGCGCACATCTTGTCACCTTGTTTACACTGGCTGGGCATTACACACTCTATGCCTACTTTGCGCCTTTTTTGGAAACAACGCTTCATTTGAGTTCCGTTTGGGTCAGTGTATGCTACTTTTTGTTCGGCCTGTCAGCGGTATGCGGCGGACCGTTCGGCGGCTGGCTGTATGACCGTTTGGGATCATTTAAAAGCATCATGCTTGTGACTGTTTCTTTCGCTTTGATCCTGTTTATCCTTCCGCTGTCAACGGTTTCTTTAATCATTTTCCTGCCTGCGATGGTGATCTGGGGATTGCTCAGCTGGAGCCTTGCGCCGGCGCAGCAAAGTTATTTGATTAAAATTGCGCCTGAGTCTTCCGATATTCAGCAAAGCTTCAATACATCTGCTTTGCAAATCGGCATTGCGCTCGGGTCAGCCATCGGCGGCGGCGTGATCAGACAAACGGGTTCTGTCACAGCTACCGCCTGGTGCGGCGGTTTGATTGTCATTATCGCTGTCGCGTTAGCCGTGTTTTCTTTAACGAGACCCGCTTTGAAAAGAAAAACCGCATAAGTGTGAGACCGCAAAAAAGCCGAAGGAGTTCCTTCGGCTTTTGCGGTCTTTTTTATTTTGCGGCGGACAGCTCGTCTTCTGTCACCCATTTATGGTTCGTTACTTTTTGGCCGCCGTCCGTCGGTGTATAGTCGACCATATAAACGGTTGTCTTTTTGGCTGAATCAATAACGGCTTCGGCGCCCTTCATGCCTTTCATATGGGATGCCTCGATGACGGCCTTGTCACCCGGCTTTAACGTCTTATCACCGGCGCCCTTTAATTCTTCCTGAATGACCCATTTATGATCTTTAACGCGCTTCCCTCCAGTTGTCGGCGTGTAAGATACACTGTAAACCGTTGTATCATAAGCACCTGTTACCGTTCCTTGCGCATTTTTCATGCCCTTCATATGAGAAGCTAAAATCATGACGTCACTGCCGACTTTATAAGTCGGATTTTCAGCCTTCTTTAAACCTTTCGGCACTTCGGATGAACCTGAGTGATTCATGTCTTCGTGAGAGTGCGTTTCTTTGTCTTTCGCTTTTTCGCTTCCTCCTGAAGATTGGCTGTTGCATCCGGCAAGCGCCAGGACGGGAATGAGGAGAAACATGCTGAATAAAAATAATCTTGCTTTCATTTCAAGAACTCCTTTGCCTTTTTGATTTTTTACTTTTCCCTTTCGGTTCGTCAGTAAAACAAAAGATGAATTGCAGCCGGTCACCTCTCCTAATTCTTCAAATCTCTCTTCATTGCCTTTCGTCAGGTGAAATTGTTCACAAAATGTACACATTAATGGAAATGCAGTATAATTCAATTATCAGATAATAGGGGGAACTCATCATGAAAACGAAGGTTTTTGCGGTGGTATTGGGCGCTGTTTTAATGGTTGCAGGTTTGATTTTGGCAGAGGTTTCACTTTATATGGAATACATCACCATGCTCGGAGCTATGATTTTCTCTTCTATCTTTATGTCAGAGCCGAAAAGGAAATTTCGCGTCATCAAAGGGGTTTGACTTTTCTATTACCGCCGTCTTCTCAGGACGGCGGTTTTTTTGTATGTCACTCAGTCTATTCGCAGAGCGGTTTCTTCTGTGCCGTCTTGATATAAAACGAAATGTGAGGCCGCTTGGTCTTTATCACCGGCAAATTCAATTTCAAGCGGCAGCGCCCGGACAAAATAACGGGTTTCCGCCATTGGGAATAATTCGAATGGTGTCTGCCCGTCTATAGTAAGATACAATCGATTTTCTTTTACCGCCACCGATGCATGTGTATCATCCTGAAATGAGTAATCACCGGTAAATCTGCTGTAAATCGCAGGATCGATATCTGCTTTTTTCTGATCGGCCGGACGTTTCGGAATCTCGTATGGCTGATCAAATAAGATGTTTACAGCCGCGGCAATCACAGCTTGTTCAAATTGATACGGTTGTTCCATATTGCTGAGATAGATCAGTGTTTTATTGTGGTCAATATATCGGATCATCAGAGTTGAATAGCCCGGCCAGCCTCCGTCGTGACTGACAACCTTCCCTTTTTGGGGGCTGTTTTGAATCATCCAGCCAAATCCATACCCGAAGTGCTCTTCTTCATTCCAATAGCCAGGTGTAAAAGCTTGGTCTTTCGTCTCTTTGCTGATGATTTCTTCTGTATAAAGAGCCTGATCAAACAGATATAAATCTCTTATCGCGGAGTTAACGGTTCCGTCACCTTGAATACCGTCAAGGAAGACGACATAATTGGTTTCCTCAAGTTCATCAGGCAGGACATACTCTCCGGAATGCACTTCATAGACATAGCCATATGCATAGTTCGGGATGTTTTCTTTACTCAGCCTTCTGTTATAAACCCGCGTATCGTTCATACGGAGCGGATGAAATACAGCTTGCTTCATAAATGCAGCAAAACTCATGCCTGATACAATTTCAATCATAACCGCTAACACAACATACCCCGTATTACTGTAAAGCCACCCCTTACCCGGCGGGAAATAAGCATCCGGTTTATGCTGCTTAAGCATATCGATCACATCTTGATTCACTGCAATTCTGTCCCGGTCCCAATGTGTTAAGAACAGCTCCATATAATCCGGCAATCCTGACGTATGATGAAGTAAATGCCGAATGGTAATGCCCGGATAAGGAAAATCAGGAAGCCACCGCTCTATCATATCGTCATACCGCAGCTTCCCCTGCTGCTCTAACTTCATAATTCCGAGAGCAGTAAACGGCTTCGATACTGAGGCCAATTCAAAGACAGAGCGGTCATTCAGCATCCTGTTTGTTTCCAGTTCTGCAGTGCCGAATGAACCCTGATATAAAATGCGGCCGTTTTCTGCCGCTAAAACAGCTCCGTTTATTTCATGCCTTCCGTCTAAAGTGCTGAAAAGCTGTTCAAAAGCTTGTTTTTTCTTATCCTTCATTATGATCCCCCCATATAAAAACTGTATCTCTCTTTTATACGAATGGCTTTTATATGAGTTTCAATATTCTTCCTTAAACGGCACAAGTCGGTAAATATACGATGATAATCAGAAGCCGCGGAGTTTTTATGACAATCTTTTATTCACACAATACAGTACAGGCTTCGAATTCAACATGCTTCTCATCTTTTTTGGCCCCAGCAATTTCCATAGTTGAAAACATCGCACAGACGACAGCTTTGTATTCGTTCATGACGGTTTGAATTTCAATCAGGAACCGTTCGGATGAAGCCGCGCATTCCGTTACGTACTCTTTCATTTTGCCGATAATATCATCTGCCTGACGGCTGAATCCTGCAGCCTCCAAATCACTCTCAAACTGGTTTTTGTTCATCAAATGAATATGCATTTTCAGGCCCCTTTCAGCAGTAGGTTTGTGGTTATACCTACTGTAAAGGACAGGGTTGGATAAACTTTTAATAAAATATGAACAAACTATGAATTGGCGCATCAGCCTGACCCGCGTGCATCCGGCTGTTCTCCATACCATTTGAACTACCTGAAAATAATACTTCTTTACTCTATTAAAAACAGCTCATATATGATCTAATACTGTAAAACAATCGTTTAGGAGGCGGCCTATGTCAACAGCAGGAAACCGGCAAAAATTTTGGGTTAAGGCGATGCTTATAGCGGTCTTTGCTGTGTTTGTCTTCTCTTTTTCTGAGAATCATTCACAAAAGGACTGGCACGCGACAGTAGATCAGGCGTCCGTGAATGTTTTCGGCCAGCAGATCTTTGAAAAAGACCGTCTGGAAAAAACACTCGGCGCACGTGAGGCAGAATCTCTTCTGACTCTTATCAAACTCGCAAATGAAGAGCATCACATCATCTAGGAATCTTTATAAAAAGCCTGTTTCCCTTTTTACAGCGGAAACAGGCTTTTTTCGTGTATTATTTTTTTTGTTCAATAAACCGGTCGATCCGGGCCAGGACATCTTTCATGTCCATGCATTCTTTAAAGCTTTCGTTAATGGCTTGAATGCCTTGTTTATATTTCCCGTTATGCAGCACTTCTTCTGCGGCAAGCTTTAACTTTTCAGCGCTTACTTCATCTTTTTGCACTGTATAGCCGGCATTCAGTTCAGTCAGGCGGCGTGCAATCATCGGCTGATCTTTATCATGCGGGATGACGACCAGCGGCACTTGATAATGAATGCCTTCATTTACACTGTTCATTCCGCCATGTGTAACAAATAGGTCAGCTTGTTCCAGCACCTCAAGCTGCGGCACGTATGGAGCGATGATAAAGTTTTCCGGCGCCTGTTTGATTTTCGACTGATCGGCTATTTCTCCGGCGGCGATGACAACCTTGCCTTCAAAATCTGAGAACGCGTCTATGCACAGATTGAAAAACGCTTCCGTGTCCCCGAGCACCGTCCCCATTGAAATATAAATGACTTTTTCATCCTTTAAAGAATCGATCGGGAAGTCGGCGTGCCCCTTTCTCTTCGGAAAACTTGGACTGATAAATAAATACTCATCTCCGAACGTCTCGCTTTCGGGCTGAAAATATCTGCTTGTATAGACGACGTTCAGTTCACCCGTGTTGTTCATAAATTGGAGCAGGCTGTCAGGAGCAACGCCGTATTTGTCTTTCATCTCAGCCAACAGCTCTTCACATTCCCTATCCGGCTGAAACGGCACGCCCGATTCCGGATGGAGCGGGAGGGTTTTCAGGCCGTCTTCATTGAGCAGGAAGGATGCTGAAGAAGAGATGCCGGGAATGTTGAGATAATCTCTCACCAGCTCTCCCGCACCGAATTTATCATAATAGACGGCGTCGAATTGAATGTCCTCAGCCAGACGCTGCACAATATGTAAAATCTCCAGTGACGTTTTGATATGAATTTTTAAGAATGGCAGTATGCCGGACGGGCTGTCTGGATCAATGGGTGTCATTCTGAGCAGATCGCGGTGAAGGTGAACCTCCGCCCCTACTCCTTCCAGCCTGCTTTTGTATTTTTCCGTTGAGATATAATGAACGTGATCGCCCCGTTCACTGAAGGCCTTTGTCATACCGAGGGTCGGGTTTACGTGTCCTTCTGCGGGAAAATTGACCATGAGAATATGTTTTGCCATTTTCAAACTCCTTTGCCTTTTTTGCGCTTTTTCCATATCCATCATAAATGAGCAGAAAAAATCATGCAAGAAACATCAGTCAGGTCTTTATTGCAGTTTGATGACACCGCAAAAAAAAAGGACAAGGCTTTTCGCCTTGTCTATCATGATGATTCGTCTGTTTCTTGTGCTTTCAGCACGCCTTTCAGATGTTCTGCATCGTGCTTGAGATGTTCCGTCATATAGTGCACAGCTTTTGTTTTGTCGCCTTTTTTTATTTCTTCAAAGACTTTCCGGTGCTCATGTAAGATCACTTCCGCACGGTCATCCCCTTTAAAATTAAGGACTCTGCAAAAATGAATCAGCACATTGACATGCTCAAGCAGCTTGGCCAGCTGACTGTTATGGCTGAACTCCACAAGGAGCTGATGAAACGTTTCATTCAAGGAAATAATCTCCGTCTCTTTGACGCCTTTATGGATGGCTTCTTCCGTCTCCCGCAGCTGTTTTTCGATGAGTTCAATTTCACTCTCAGCCGCTTCATCAATGACGAGTTCGACCGCCAGTGATTCAAGTGACATTCTGATTTGATAAATCTCTTCAACATCCTTTACGGATAAAGAATAGATGACAAAGCCGTTTCGATCGTCTGCCGTCAGAAGGCCGTCCTTTTCAAGGAGCCGCATCGCTTCTCTGACCGGCGACCGGCTGACTCCGAAATCCTTGGCCAGCTGTGTTTCATTCAGCCGTTCTCCCGGTTTAAAAATCCCGTCAAATATCATTTTTTTCAATTGGGAATAAAATTGCAGATAATACGGGGTTGGCTTATCTAATTTAAAGTTATCCATCTTTCCTACCTCTTCATACAATTTAGGCCTTATTGTTACCAAGATCATATAACAGTTTATCTATGGAAGCAACATTCCCGAGCTTGTCAGCATAGCGAATGTGGCGTAATATGGAATTATAACAAACGACGGTCGACGGTCTGCCGTAAACCGAAACAATTCATTCAGGGGGGATGGAATATGAAAACATACAAGATTGCCAGCATACCGGGGGACGGTGTGGGAAAAGAAGTCGTTCCGCAAGCGGAGCGGGTGTTGAACGCAATCGCCGAATTACATGGGGGCATGGCATTCGATTTTACTTCTTTTCCGTGGAGCTGCGAGTATTACTTGGAGCACGGAACCATGATGCCGGATGATGGATTAGAAACGTTACAGCACTTTGATGCTTTGTTTTTAGGAGCGGTGGGGAATCAAAAGCTCGTCCCCGACCATGTTTCGCTGTGGGGGCTGCTCATCAAGATACGCCGGGAATTTGAACAGGTGATCAATGTGCGGCCGGCGAAGCTGCTGCCGGGCATCACGTCCCCTCTCGTTAACCCTAAGGATTTTGATCTGCTGGTCGTCCGGGAAAACAGTGAGGGCGAGTACAGCTCTGTCGGCGGCAGAATGTATCAGGGCGAAGACGAAATCGCCATTCAAAACGCGGTCTTTTCCCGCAGAGGAACGGAAAGAGTGATGCGGTATGCCTTTGAACTGGCGGCAAATCGGAAAAAACACGTCACAAGCGCGACGAAATCCAACGGTATTGTTCACTCGATGCCGTTTTGGGATGACATCTTTAAAGAGGTCAGCAGGGAGTATGCCGGGATTGAAACGGACTCGCAGCATATTGACGCACTGGCGGCCTTTTTTGTCACTCACCCGGAGCGCTTCGATGTCATTGTCGCTTCAAACCTGTTCGGAGATGTGCTGACAGATATCGGCGCGGCGATTATGGGAAGCATCGGAATCGCTCCCGCCGCCAACATCAATGTAAACGGCAAATACCCTTCCATGTTTGAGCCTGTTCACGGCTCCGCTCCGGATATTGTCGGAAAAGGGATTGCCAATCCTATCGGCCAAATATGGACGGCAAAATTAATGCTCGATTCATTCGGAGAAGAGGAGCTGGGCAATCTGCTCCTGCAATCAATTGAAACGGTCACAAACAGCGGCGTCCTGACCCCGGACGTCGGCGGAAAACATTCAACGGAAGACGTCACCTCCGCTATTATTTCTCAAATAAAAAAATAACATTTTATAAGGAGAGAGAAAATGGATTCTTTTCGTGAACAATTTGAAAAGCATGTGACCCATGATTCAATTGAGGTAAATGGCATCCGTCTTCATTACGTCTTTGCGGGAAAGGAGGAGGCTCCCCCCGTCATTCTCCTGCACGGCTTTCCGCAAAGCTGGGTGACGTGGCGTTATGTAATTCCGACGCTTGCCGCTTCTCACAGAGTCATCGCTGTTGATCTGAGGGGCTACGGCGATTCTGAAAAGCCGGGCGGCATAAACGGCTATGATAACAAAACGATGGCAAGCGATATACAAGGTCTGATGCGCCGCCTGCATATACAAAAAGCGTTAATTGCCGGGCATGACAGAGGCGCCAGGGTAGCAAGACGGCTCGCTTTAGATGCTCCGGAGCTGGCGGCAGGCCTTGTGCTCATTGACATTATGCCGACTGAATACGTCTATGATTCTCTGACGGCAGCTGAAGCGGCAAAAAAATACTGGCACTGGACATTTCAAGTCGTTCCCTATCTGCCGGAAGAATTAATAAGAGGAAAAGAAGAGGAATATCTTAGATTTTTATTAAGCAGAGGTGACGGGCTTTTTGACCTGCTGACATCAGACGGCGCCTGGGACCGGTACTTAGCCGCCTGGAAGCAGCCCGGCGCTGTCCAAGCTGCGCTTAACGACTACAGAGCCGCTTATCAAATTGATTTGCCGAGATATCGTTCAGAAAAGGAAGCACAGAAAAAACTGGATGTTCCCACGCTTTTGCTGTGGGGAGAAAAAGGGAACTTAGCCGGCCTTCCCGTGCTTGACACATGGAGAGAATCAATTCGTGAAGTCAGCGGATTTGAGGTAAAAGGCTGCGGCCATTACGTCCCCGAGGAAAAACCGACAGAAATTGCCCGCAGGATTATCGATTTTTCAAAAACGGTTTTTTAAGGGCGGACCACACCGAAACAGGCAGACTCTTAAAACCCGGCCTGATGATTTACCATCTCTATCACAGGCCGGATCATTCATAAGTGAAATGGTTCTGAACCAGTTCCTCTCTTTTTCCTGCTTGCTGCCTTAATCAAAATAAACGGGTTCGTCCGGATGTTTGAGATATGCAAACATCCTTTCAATCTGACTTTCCGTATTGCGGGCTTCAGACAGCGGCGGCAGCTCCGTTTCTGCAAAAAAAGCGGCCGCGCTTGTTTCCGTTCCCTCCCTGAGCTGTCCGCCGATGATCTCACATTTGATAAACACTTTGTAAACGTGGGCGGCGGACGGCGGATGGGAATGGCATTTCTTATCCATTACAGCTAACAGTTTAACGGGCTTTACGTCGATTCCCGATTCCTCTTTTACTTCTTTGACAGCGGCTTCGCCCGGAGAGACCCCGATATCGGCCCACCCGCCCGGCAGCGCCCATCTGCCGTCGCTTTTCTCTTTCACCATTAATATGCTCTGATCTTTAAAAACTGCCGCTCTGACATCAACTTTCGGAGTGGGATACCCGCTGTCCCCTGCGAAGACGTCTTGTATAATCTCTTTGCCGGTCCCGGTATGATGCGACATGATATCCACGCTTATTTTTCTTATTTCTTCAAATCTCTCAATATCATATATGTCTTTGGAATAAGCCAGCCCCGCTTGCGCCGCGGATTGAAGCTGTTTTGCCCATTCAAGCCATTTTGGCTCCATTTTCAATCACCCGCCGATCTTTATGTTTTCATGAATACAGAAAATGCTGCCGGTTCATTAGACCCCAGTTTTCCGCCGATGAGACTGGGGCCCGTTCTCCCCTCTGCCGGAGAAAGCAGACGGAACAGGGTTTGTTTTTTTACATGAATTCAACTGTTATGAAGTATTTTTTGACGTCTTCGCTCATAATACCTCCTTGACGATATGGCAACCATATCCTTTATGATGATCATTGAATGATCTTCAGAAAAAGGGAAGAGGAGTATGAAGGATGACGATTGAAATCAGAGCAGTCACGGAAGAAAATCGTTCCGATATACTGGCGCTTCATGTAAGTGAAAGCCAGGCTTTATTTATTGAAACCGCGGAAGAGTGTTTACAAGATGCTGAGGATTGCCGGCATTATCAGCCGGCCGGCCTTTATGTTGACGGGGAGTTGGTCGGCTTTGCCATGTACGGCTGGTTTCCGGAATATGATGAAGAAAATAAAAACGGCAGAGTGTGGCTTGACCGTTTTTTCATTGATGAACGATACCAGGGACGGGGATTGGGCAGACTGATGCTTGATGCCCTTATCCATCATCTCGCTCAATTATATGATTGCAGACGGATTTATTTAAGCCTGTTTGAAGATAACGTGCACGCACTGCGCCTTTATCAAAAATTCGGCTTTAGATTCAATGGAGAGCTGGACTCAAACGGGGAAAAAGTGATGGTCAAAGAGCTGCGGAGCGCTGTATAAAAGCATTCCGGCTTCTTGCCAATACTTTAAATTTGAGGTAACATAAATATATTGAACGACGGTCGACGGACAACGGTCGATCGTTAAACATCTGGTACAGCGGATCGAAACATTGTCATCAGGCATCTAAATGGAGGAGAAGATTGTGCTTATTATATTCGTTATGTTTCTGCTCGGGATTATTCTCGGGTTTATCGGCGCGGGGGGAGCCGGCTTTGTTATTGCACTTTTAACCATACTTTTTCACGTACCGATTCACACGGCTTTGGGCACTTCCTTAGCCGGAATGGCTTTCACAAGTTTGTCCGGGGCTTTCAGCCACTACCGTGAAGGCAATATTCAGATGAAAATCGGTCTCATCGTCGGCGTTTTTGCGGCATTCGGTTCTTTTTTCGGGGCCAGACTTACTTCTCTTATCCCCGCAGATTTGCTGCATTACTTGACGGCGGGCATGCTGTTTTTATCTGCTCTATTGATTTTAGTCCGGTTATTTATTTTAAAAGAAACACAAGAGGACACCGGACCGCAAAGCAATCTGAACATATGGGTGAAAGCCGTTGTTCTCGGTATCATCGCAGGAATCTTGTCCGGAACATTCGGCATCGGCTCCGCCCCTTTCATCCAAATCGGCTTAATGATTCTTTTGCGCTTATCCATCCGCCAGTCGGTCGGCACAACCATGCTAGTCATTATCCCGCTTGCAGTCGGCGGAGGTCTCGGTTATGTGACGGAAGGGTTTGTCGATTATATGCTGTTGGTCAAAGTGCTGATCGGAACGATGTGCGGCGCATATGTCGGAGCGAAATTCACCAATCTCGTGCCGAAAGTCATTCTGAAATCAGCTATCTTTTTAACACCGGCCATCGCCGGTCTGATGCTTTTATTTTAAACTGAACGGAAGGCGGCGGCCTTCCGTTTTTTTCTGTTTTCACCTGTTTTCGAAGAGCTTTTTCAGCTTTGCTTCCGTTTCGGTATGATCTACCGGCGTATAGACGCTGCAGCGCAGGTCACTGTTGCCCTGAACCTGAAAAGAAGTCAGATTAAAGACCATTTTTCCCGCCTTCGCGTGGCGGAACTCAATTAATACTTCGGGAGCCGAGCTGACTTCGCTCTCATTCCACAACGTATGAAACTCTGAATATGTCTTCTCCATTTCTTCTATAAACTGAGAATACCACGTATCCGCTACATATTGGCCGTAATACGTTCTGAAAATGGCAATGAAACCTTTCACAAAGTGCTCCCAGTTCACGGCTAGACTTCTTAATTCTTTTCTTGAAAACAATAGCTCAATGAGATTCCGTTTTTCGGGGGGGATTTGTTCAAAATCTAAAAACACGTGAGCCGCCGCCTGGTTCCACCCTACGATATGACACCGCCTGTCCGAGATAATGGTGGGACAATAACGGAGCTCCTGCAGAATTTTTGAAAGGGACGGGCTGATGACCGCTTCTTCCTCCGCGGTAAACGGCTGTTTCACGCCCTCATCAATGGCAAGCGCGTACAAATAATTTCTTTCATCTTTATTCAGCTGCAGCGCATCGGAAACGGCGTCCAATACACCTGCCGACACTTTAATGTCTCTGCCTTGCTCCAGCCACGTATACCACGTGGTGCTTACGCCGGCTAATTGCGCGACCTCTTCTCTTCTGAGTCCCGGCGTTCTTCTTCGCGTACCCGCCGGCAGGCCGGCCATCTGCGGAGAAATTTTAGCCCGCTGCGTTTTTAAAAACTCTGAAAGAGCCTGCAGTCTTCCTTCTGGTATCATTCCTAATCTCTCCTCTCCTACCCTGGTATTCATTATACTAGGATAAACAACAACTTGTAATAGGATAATTGCGAGTTACAATAAATACATACCGAAGGAGGAATGACCATGAAAAGAGTTGTAATCACCGGAATGGGAGTGATTTCACCTCTCGGCAATGATGTAAATACATTTTGGAAACACCTGACGGAAGGAAAATCGGGAATTTCTTTCATAGATTCTTTTGATGTCTCCGGCTCTAAGACAAAAATAGCCGGCACCGTCCGCGATTTTGACGCAGAAGAAAGATGGGGCAGAAAAGAAGCGAGACGGCTTGACCGTTTCAGCCAGTTTGCTTTAGCGGCAGCGGAACAGGCGCTGGAAAGCTCCGGAATTCAGCTCGATCAGATTGACCGTGAACGCCTCGGCGTGTACGTCGGCTCCGGAATCGGCGGCATCACGACTTTGATTGACAATGTCCATACTTTAAATGAACGGGGAGCGCGGAAAGTGAGCCCGAGCCTTGTCCCCATGATGATCTCAAATGCGGCCGCCGCTCAAATCAGCATCAGATTAGGCGCGCTCGGCCCCTCACTTTCTCCGGTGACCGCGTGTTCCATCGGCAATACGTCGATCGGGGAAGCATTCAACGCCATTCGGAATGATGACGCGGATATCATGTTTGCCGGGGGCGCGGAGGCGGCGATTACCAATCTGTCACTGGCCAGCTTCGGCAATGCCCATGCCCTTTCAGCAAGAAACGAAGATCCCGCCGCGGCAAGCCGGCCGTTTGACGCGGATCGTGATGGATTTGTCATGAGTGAAGGCGCAGGCATCTTAGTATTAGAATCATTGGATAGCGCAATCAGCCGAAACGCCCCTATCCTCTGTGAGGTGCTCGGCTACGGCGCGAGCTCGGATGCCTATCATATGGTAGCCTCTCATCCGGAAGGAACGGGCGCTTACCTGGCGATGAAAAACGCTTTGAAGAAGGCGAACGTTTCAGCGGAAGACATTGATATCGTAAGCGCCCATGCGACAAGCACAAAAGCCGGAGATCTCTCTGAAACATTGGCCATCAAGAAATTATTCGGGGAGCTTGCCTATGACATTCCGGTCACGGCAAACAAATCAATGCTCGGCCACATGCTTGGCGCGGCAGGCGGAGTTGAAGCCATCGCTCTGACAGAAAGCTTGAGACATGGCATCATCCCGCCGACAATCAATCTGCAAAACCCTGATTCGGCGTGTGATTTGGACTATGTATCAGACGGTCCGCGACATCAATCGTTAACGATCGGTCTTTCCAACTCATTCGGCTTTGGCGGGCATAATTCAGCGATCGTGTTCAAGACATATGAATAACGGGAACAAAAAAAGGAGTGAATCATTTCACTCCTTTTTTGCTTTCTCCGGTTTAGTTGTTAAGGTGAAAAAAGCGATGGAACCGATAACGGATGTCGTAAACATAATCGCCCCCATCGGGACGGCCGTCGCTTCATTCATTCCGACAAGCGGCGACACGATGGAACCGAGAAGAAGCGGAAGCATGCCGAGCAGTGCGCTTGCGCTTCCCGCGCGGTGTCCCTGCTTTTCCATCGCCAATGTAAAGGTGCTTGTCAGCGTCATGCCGATCGTAATCATATAAATAAAAATTGAAATCACCAGTGCCGCCAGCGGCCCGTGAATGATCGTCATGACGAGCAGAACGGCAGTCGCCGTCATCGCTGTAATCACGCCGATTCTCAGCAGGCTTTTTTCATGAATAATTCCGCCGAAACGCCCGATGATAAAACTTCCGGAAATGATCGCCAGACCGTTTATGCCGAATAAAATACTGAATACCTGCGGCGAGACTCCGTAAATATCCTGATACACAAAAGGCGTCCCGGAAACATACGCAAAGCTCCCGCCGTGAATAAAGCCGACCGTCAGCGCATAGCCGATAAATGACCGGTCTTTCAGCAGGCTTCCCATTGTCCGCACGGAATTTCCGATGGAACTCGGAATCCGCTTTTCCGGCGGGAGGGTTTCTGTCAGCTTGAGCGCAATGATGAGAACAAGCAAAAACCCGATAACGGTTAAAAAGAGAAAAATCGTATGCCATGATGCAAACGGGAGCAGTAAAATCGCGCCTCCCGTCATCGGCGCCACCATCGGCGCGACGGCGGTAATGACCATCAGCAGCGAGAAAAACTTAGAAAGCTCTCTTCCCGTAAACACATCTCTGACGATCGCACGGGACAGAACGAGCCCCGCCGAAGCGGTGAATCCTTGAAGAAAACGGGCAATCACTAATGTTGTAATGTTCGGTGCAAGCGCGCAAAACAGAGAAAACAAAGCAAATAAAAAAATACATAGTAATAACGGTTTTCTTCTTCCCTTCGCGTCACTTAACGGGCCGACAACAACCTGTCCGATTGTCAGTCCGATCAGACATGCGGTTAAACTGAGCTGGACAAGTGATGCGCGGGCGCTTAAATCTTCAGCGATTTCAGGGAAACTCGGCAGATACATATCTATATTCAGCGGCCCCAGTATCGCAAGCATGCCGAGAAGAAAAGCCAGCGCAAGCCGCTCCTTGCCGGTCGGATTATGCAGCATATCGTTCCCACCTTTCCTTTGTTAGTCTCTCAAAACATTTGTATATTGTATCATAATTTTTTCTTTATTTTTAAAAGTTTTCAAGCGGGGCAAAAAGACATAAAAAAACCAAGAGCCGTCACAGCCCCTGGTTTCAAATCGCGCGATGAAAATGTTTACGCATGCTTTTCTTTAAACGCTTTTGCGTATTGGTCGGCCGCTATAATAGCATCCGCCACGTCGTCAGCCGTCACATCAAAAGCGGCATGAATCGTTTCTTCCTCAATCGTCGCGGCTTCTGCCACTTTCATAATATCCTCTTTCGATGCGTCTTTTAATTTGATGTCTTCAAGTGTGACTGGCAGTCCCAAGCTGATATAAAACGCGATATACCGCTCAATTTCTTCAAGCGAACGTTTTTCCAGCGCCAACTGAACGAGCGTGCCGAATGCCACTTTTTCACCGTGGGTTAAGTGATGGATTTCTCCTTCAAGCGCGGTGAAGCCGTTGTGAATGGCATGCGCCGCAGCCAAGCCTCCGCTTTCAAATCCCAGTCCGCTCAGAAGTGTATTCGCTTCAACTACCGCTTCCAATGCGGGCGTAACGGCTTTCGCTTTTACAGACTCATAAGCGAGACGGCCGTATTTGAATAATACCGCTTCACATTTTTCCGCGATAGCCTCTCCGGCGATTGTCGGAATTCCGCCTGCCATCGTTTTACCGCCATTGGCGATGACACTGCGCGCCTCTATCCACGTCGCCATCGCATCGGCAATCCCTGATGCTAAAAAGCGCGGCGGAGCTTCTGCAACGATTTTCGTATCGACCAGAACCAGATCAGGATTCTTATGGTAGAAACGATAATTTTCAAACGCGCCTTGTTCAGAATACACGACAGACAGCCCGCTTGTCGGGGCATCCGTCGAAGCGGCCGTCGGCACGATAACAGTGTAGCCGTTTATTTCATCTGATACCGCTTTGGCCGTATCAAGCGTTTTACCGCCGCCGACTCCGATTACAATGGACGCGCCCGCTTTCTCTGCGATGCCCGCAATTCTTTTCATTTCTTCTTGGGAGGCTTCCCCGTTGAAAACCGCCTCTTCAGCCGAAATGCTGCTTTTCTTTAATTCAGCCGTCACTTTGTGACCCGCGATATCCCATACGGTTTTGTCTGCAATGACGATGGCTTTTTCACCAACGCCCTCAAGGTGTCCGCCGATCGTTTCAATTGCGTTTTTTCCCTGCACATATTTAGCCGGACTGATAAAAATTCGTTCCAATGTTCTCATCCCTTCTTTGTTGCTTTATTCCATTTCTCTAATCAATAGATTAGAAGTAAAAACTCTTCTGATATAATTCCTTGTTTTTATTTCATTCAAACCTCATATATACAATAGAAAATTCAATTTTTACGTCATTGACAAGATGTGAAGGTGTCTATATAATCTTCGATATTGAAGCTGATCATTCTTTACTGAATGAACAAACGAGATTGTGAATGATTCGTCTTAAAAATTATTTAGTTCTGCTGGATAATTTTTGAGGCGTTTTTGTTTTGTATATATTTTTGACTGCGGAGGAGGTTTGCACATGAAGAATATTTGCAAGGATATACTGATGATTATGGCCGGAGCCTTTCTTATCGC
This sequence comes from Bacillus sp. CIS52, assembly GCF_053545315.1. Lineage (NCBI taxonomy): Bacteria > Bacillati > Bacillota > Bacilli > Caryophanales > Bacillaceae > Bacillus > Bacillus sp. CIS52. The sequence continues at coordinate 202,319 of NZ_JBIUFR010000005.1, read as the reverse complement.
GGCATCCGTGGAATTTTTCGTCATCCCGAATCATCTGGGGGACGGCAGCACCGTGGGAATCGCTCTCGTTTTATATTATCTTTTCCATATACCTGCAAGCATTACAACTCTGGTTGTAAATTTGATTTTTATCGGGCTGGCTTATAAATTTTTAACGAAAAAGACAATTTTATATACGATACTCGGCACGGGAATGACTTCTGTTTTTCTCAGCATCGTCAGCTTTATTCCATTCGGCGTGCACGACATGGTGCTCGGGATTGTATTCGGCGCTCTGCTGATGGGAGCAGGGCTGGCATTGATCTTTATCGCTGACGGATCTACCGGCGGAACCACGCTTTTGGCGTATTTATTGAATTACACAAAGGGCTTTAACATCTCCAAAAGCATGTTTTATATGGATTGCGTCATTATTTTCGCGTCCGTTTTAGCGATCGGCATCAATCATATGCTGTATACGTTTATATTCGTTTATCTGTGTGCCAAAATCGTCGATATTGTCATTGAGGGTTTCCATAATAAAAAAGCTCTCACCATTATGTCCGACCAATACGAAGAGATCGCCAAAGCCATCACGTCCGAATACGGCAACGCGGCGACGATTTTTTACGGATACGGGTATTACGGCAGCAAAGACAAGCGTATTATCTATGTCGTCATTAAAAAGAACGAATTGCTGAAAATCAAAAAACACGTTCAAAAAATTGATCCAAAATCATTTATCGTTATTCATGAAGTAAAAGAAGCTGTCGGAGGACAATTCGGCTTTACTAACCTGCCTGCCGCCGCGAATGAGAAATAACCGCCTGCAGTGTACAGCTGCAGGCTTTTTATATCGCCCTTCCCCGCTCAAAGGTTTTTGCATCTTTTCGATCGAAGTATTAGCATGAAACCTTTTGGATGGGAGAATGTAAAATGAAGATCAAAACCGACAGGCTCGTGATCCGGACATTTGAACGGGAAGATTGGCAAGACGTTTATGAGTACACGTCAAATCCGGAGGTCATGAAGTATATACCGGAAGGCGTCTTTTCCGAAGAAGACGCCAAGAAATTCGTTATTGAAAACAGCGGTGAACATGCTGAAAAGTATCCCGTTTTATTGAAGAATGAAAAAACGGTCATTGGCCACATTGCTTTTTTTAAGTATTTTGGCGACCATACGTATGAAATCGGCTGGGTGTTTCACCCGGAATATCAGGGCAAAGGATATGCTTCAGAGGCTGCACGCGCCGTGCTGGCATTCGGGTTTAACGAGATGAAATTACACCGAATCATTGCGACATGCCAGCCGGAAAATACGGCTTCGCACCGGGTGATGGAAAAGATCGGAATGAGACGGGAAGGTTTCTTCAAAAAATGCATCCCCCATGAAAATCACTGGTGGGATGAATATTATTATGCGGTGTTAGAAGAAGAGCGGGAAGCCTCGAATCTGGAATAAAAAGGCGAATACCCTTTGCTCTTACAGGTAAGTGTGTGCTACACTGTTTGTAACAAATACGAAGGGACGATGGGTGGACAATGATTAACTAATCTTATTTTGACCGTTTGAAATCAAATATTTCAAATTAGAAAAAATAGGATTAGTCTGCCCATTTTCTATACGATACGAAAGCTATGTGAAAATAGCTTATTTGATCATGCACAGGTACGGCTAATCCTTCCAAATCAATTGGGAGGATTTTTTTGTCCTCCCTTTAAAGCGAGGGATTGACATATGAAAGAAATATTAAAATTAAGCGGCATCAGTTATGAAATCAACAGTGTGCCCCTTTTTGAACAGATCAGCGCAAGCGTTCAGCTGGGCGACATTATCGGCGTTATCGGCAAAAACGGCGCCGGCAAATCTTTATTGCTGCAAATGATCTGCAATAAAACAGCGCCGTCACAAGGACAGATTCAGATGATGCAAGATGTGAACATATATATGGTGGAACAAGAAACGGAAGCTTATGATTCCGGCCAACCGGAGCCTGCAGAAGCAGCCCTGTTAGAAAAATGGAACGTGCCCGCCCGCACCTTTTCACAATTAAGCGGCGGAGAAAAACTGAAAGCCCGGCTTGCCAAAGGATTCTCCTCCTCAAGCGGTCTTTTGTTATTAGATGAACCGACGAACCACCTCGATCAGCAAAGTTTAGACATATTGCTTAATCAGATCAAGAACTATAAGGGCACCATTATTTTCGTATCACATGACCGTGCATTTTTGGATGCGGCGGCGACAAAAATCTGGTCGATCGAAGGAAAGAAACTCATTGAACATAAAGGGAATTATTCAAGCTATATGGAGGTCCGCAAACAGAGAAGACTGACACAGCAGCGGGAATATGAGAATCAGCAGAATATGATCAGACGGATTGAAGCTCAAATGAACGAGCTGAGCGCCTGGTCAGCAAAAGCCCATGCCCAATCAACGAAAATAGAAGGCTTTAAAGAATACCATCGCGTAAAAGCAAAACGCACGGACGCCCAGATTAAATCAAAACGGAAGCGCCTTGAAAAAGAGCTTGAAAAAGCGAAAGCAGAACCGGTGGTGGCGGAGTATGAAGTCCGTTTTTCCATTGAGCACCGCAAAAAAGCGGGAAAGCGTTTTTTAGAAGTGAGTGATCTCACAAAATCGTATGACGGCCGAACGCTGTTCAAAAACGTGAATTTCACTGTTATGCACGGCGAAAAGATTGCCATTACAGGCCCGAACGGGAGCGGGAAAACAACATTATTGAAGGTCATTCTCGGTCAGGAAAAAGCGCAGGGAAGCATATGGATATCTCCGTCTGCAAACGTCGGATATTTAACGCAGGAAGTATTCGACCTTCCGCTTGATAAAACCCCCGAACAGCTTTTTCACAAAGAAACGTTCGAAGCAAGGGGAAATGTTCAAGCTCTCATGAAGCATTTAGGATTTACCGCAGCGCAATGGACGGAACCCATCGGCAAGATGAGCATGGGAGAGCGGGTCAAATGCAAGCTGATGGCGTTTATTCTGGAGGAGAAAGATGTGCTGATTCTGGATGAGCCGACAAACCACCTTGACCTGCCGTCACGCGAGCAGCTTGAAGACACATTGGCTCAATACGACGGTACGCTCATCATCGTATCGCACGATCGCTACTTTCTCGAAAAGACGACAGACATCCGGCTTGATATCACGAACGGCAGCGTTCAAAAACAATGGAAAGAATCCCCCGCCGCCAGAGATGATATTGAAGAGCTGCGGTTAAAGCTTGAAACCGAACGGCAGGAAGTCCTCGGAAAGCTCAGCTTCATGACTCCGGCTGATAAACAATATCGTGAGCTTGACCAAAAATTCAAAGAGCTGACGGAAGAGATCAAGAAATTGAAATGAATGTAAAGACCCGTGATTATTGTCACGGGTTTTGTTTTAGAAAGCTTACGTATAAAGAGAATAATTTCAAACTGATTTGTACAACCTACGTTCAGATTTGTTATGAACAGGCTCAGAAAGAAAGGTTCAGGTGAACGAAGAATGGCCAAGCGCATTGGTATTACGGGAAATATTATGGCTGATCAATCCGGGCCTTTCCCGGGTTATAATCGGGCGTATGTCAACAATGATTATATTCAGTCTGCTGCCGAGGCCGGCGGTGTGCCGTTTATATTGCCGGTAATTCAAGAAACTGAGCTTTTAAAGGAACAGGTCTCTCATGTTGACGGCATTATTCTGTCCGGCGGCCAGGATATAGACCCGCTGATGTACGGTGAAGAACCTTTACAGGCTTTAAGAAAGACCTTTCCTGACCGGGATGCCTACGAGAAGGAGCTGATCCAAACGGCGGTTGCTTTGGAGAAGCCGATACTGGCAATCTGCCGGGGGATGCATATATTAAACGTCACTTTCGGGGGGACTTTATACCAGGATCTGACACACGCTTCGTTTGCTGAAATTAAGCACGATCAAGAAAAAGATCCCCCGTTAAGAACCCATCATGTTTCTTTTGAAAAAGGAACCCGTCTTCATTCCTTGTTTGGCGATTCAACGCTTGTGAACTCGTTCCATCACCAAATCATAAAAGAGACAGCGCCATCGTTTAAGGCCGCGGCTTATGCGAAAGACGGGGCCATTGAAGCGATTGAACGGACGGGTGAATTATTTGTCGTCGGCGTGCAATGGCATCCTGAAATGCTGACAAAAAAACATGAAGATATGAAAAAGCTTTTTTCTCTTTTTATGGATGCGGTCAGCACATAAAAAAAGCAGATCATTATGATCTGCTTTTTCATTTTATTCTTCCGGTTTCTCCGGCGTTTTGCTTTGTGTCAGCTTATGGCCTTCGATATCCACGTTCGGAATGATCTTATCCAGCCACTTCGGCAGGTACCAGGCCGCATGTCCCATCAGCTTCATGACACTCGGAATGATGGTCATTCTTACAATGAACGCATCGAAAAGAACACCGAATGTCATTGCCAATCCCATGGATTTGATCGTAGAGTCCCCTGCGAAGATGAATCCCGCAAAGACGAAAATCATGATCAGCCCCGCCGCTGTTACGACAGGCCCGCTATGTTTCAATCCGGCATGGATGGCTTGTACCAGGTTTTTTGTTTTGACATATTCTTCTCTCATTCTGCTGACAAGGAATACTTGATAGTCCATCGCCAGCCCGAAAAGAATACCGATGGCTAAAATAGGCAGGAAGGCGAGAATCGGACCTTTTTCCGGAATGCTCAGCAAGCCGGTAAAATTCCCATCCTGCAGGACGAACACCGATAATCCAAGTGTAGCGGTCATCGTCAGCAAAAAGCCAAGAACGGCCGCCAGCGGCACGAGAAGCGAGCGGAAAACAACGGTCAGCAATACAAACGCAAACCCGACAATGAGAATGGCGAATTCCGGAATCGCATCGTTTAACCGGTCTGAAATATCAATGTTCACCGCGGTTGATCCGGTGACGAGCAGGCGGATGCCGTTTTTGTCTGATAGTTTCCGTATATCCTGCACTAACTCTTTCGTTGCCTTATCGTTCGGCCCGGTTTCAGGCACTGCGGTAATAATGGCATAGTCCCCTTTTTTGTTCGGCATGGCAGGGGTGACGCTCGCCACATTATGCAAGTCCTTCATTTCATTCACGGCGTCTTGGAATGCTTCATTTTTATTGCCCTTGACATCTTTTGCATCGGCAACAATTGTCAGCTTGCCGTTAAAGCCTTCGCCGAATCCTTTAGACAAAAGATCATAGGCGCGGCGATCCGGGCTGTCTTTCGCTTTCATTCCCGCATCAGGCAGCCCCAGCTCTAAATGCATGGCCGGCAGACTGATGACGGCTAAAAGAATAATGCTGAAAATGCTTAACAGAATAGGCCTCTTTGTCACGAAGCGCCCCCAGGCATTCGTGTCGGCACTTTTCTTTTCTTTCTTCTTGTTTGATTTCGGAATCATCCGTTTTCCTGCGATTGATAACACTGCTGGCACCAGCGTAACAGAAGCCAATACAGCCATCAGCACACTGAGTGCCGCAGTCAGCCCCATCGCAGACATGAACGGAATGCCGACAACAGTTAATCCGCAAAGCGCCACGATCACAGTCAGTCCGGCAAAAACGACGGCGCTGCCAGCCGTTCCCGCAGCTTTAGCGATCGATTCATTTTTTTGTACACCTTCGCCCAAAAACTGACGATGCTTCGTAAAGATAAACAGCGCATAATCAATCCCGACGGCCAGTCCGATCATTCCGGATAATGAAAGACTGACTGAGGCGATCGTAAAGAACTGTGTCCCAATTAACGTCAGCGCGACGCTTACGCCTAACCCAATCAGGGCCGTGACAATCGGCAGCCCCGCTATGACTAATGAACCAAACGTAATAGCCAGTACGACGAATGCCAGCACAATACCGATAATTTCTGATACACCGCCGACTTCAACACCGGCCCCCGGTACATCACCGCTGAGCTCCGTCTGCAGGCCCTTGTCTCCTGCGGCAGACAGACTGTGTTTAATATGCGAAACAGACGCGGCCGAAATGTCATCCGCCGCTTTTTTGTACGTAATATCGGCATATGCTACTGACCCGTCTTTAGAAATGGTTCCTGTCTCAAAAGGACTTGCAATTGAAGCGACTGAATGATCTGTTTTGATCTTCTTTAAAGTATCTTCGATCGCTTGTTTTTCCGATTTTGAAGTCAGTTTTTTCCCATCTTCAGCTCCGAAAATAACACGTATGCTTCCTTTATCAGGACCCTTTGAAAATTCTTTTTGAATCATATCCATCGCCTTTTCAGAAGGTGTGTCGGGTATTGACATATCCTCAGAAAAAGCTGGTTTTAACGAGATGGCGATCACAGCCGCAGCGATCAGTATCACAAGCCACGCACTGATCATTTTTAATCGGTTGCGGGCAGACCATCCCCCTAATTTATATAAAAATCCAGACATCGAATACTCCTCTCCAATCATTACTTTCTGCCTAATTGTAGTTCACATTCACATAAAAAAAACGTACATAGGGGTATGTACGTTTGGGCAGTTTTTTATTATATATTCAGTTTCAAAATACCTTTTTGCATGGCAATGGTGACGGCTTCAGTCCGCGAATCCGCTCCTAATTTGTTATAAATCGATGTTAATCTCGCTTTTACCGTCCGCTCTGAGATTCCTAAATCGAAGGCGATTGCTTTGCTTTTATGTCCTTTCGCCACGGCTTGCAGAACTATAATTTCCTTGTCCGTCAGCTGTGTTTCATTGGCATTTGCCCGTTCCATTTTCATTTTCCGGAAACGCTGCAAGATGTCCGGCTGCAGAAGCACTTCTCCCCTGACTGCCGCATCCATCGTATGAAATAAGGTTTCTGAGCTTGTGTCTTTCAGCAGATAACCGTTTGCGCCTGATTCGATGCCTTCTATCATCAGGTGATCTTCATTATAGGTCGTCAAAATAATGATCGGCACATCAGAATGCTCTTTTATCTGTTTAATGGCTTCCAGCCCGCTCATTTCCGGCATGTACAGATCCATGAGAATGACATCAGGCTTTAGTTCCTCTGCGAGGCGGACGGCGGTTTTCCCGTTTTCCGCTTCTCCCGTTATGGTGTAATGGTCATTTGTTTCTATCAAAAGCTTCAGACCTTCTCTGACGACAAGATGGTCATCTGCTATTAACACTTTATACATGTTCCGCCTCTCCTTGAATTGGTATGATGATCTCAATTTGAGTTCCCGCTGATCTGGCGCTTGTGATACGGCAGGTGCCGTTCATCATATTGACACGTTCTTGTATTCCAAGCAGCCCGTAATGTCCGCTTTTTCTCATTTCCGTTCCGGCATCAAAGCCTTTCCCGTCATCTTTGACGGTTATGCGGATCTGTCCCTCTTCTTCCCGGACGGATACCCAGACGTTATCTGCTTCCGCATGCTTGGCGGCGTTTGTCAGGCCTTCTCCGATCATATAATGGCAGTTCTCCGCCATATGAACGTCAAGCACATGATGCACACTGTACTCTAAAAAACAAGACAGCCCGGTGGCTTCTGTAAAATGGTTGATTTGTTCAGTGATGCTTTCTTTTAAGAACCCGATCTCTTCTGATTTGCTGCGAAGGTTATCAATGGCCGAGCGCGCATCAGCCAATGTGCCCTTCACTCTTTTCATTGACTGGCTGATGATGTCTTTCGCTCTGTCAGTGTTATCTTTCGAAAGATGAACTTGCACCGCTTCAAGCTGCATATGCAAGCTGACCAATCCTTGGGCAAGCGTATCGTGCAAGTCTCTCGCCATCCGCTGCCTTTCGTTTTGAAGCGTCAGCTGTTTCACTTGCCGGTGAGCGAGCTCTAATTTTTCAAGCGTCATCTGTGTTTTTATTTTTTCATCAACTTGCGCGAAAAACGTTGCCGCATACGTAATAATCACAATCATAATGGGAGCGGCGATAACAATGAAACGAAGCAGATGATGCGGATGCTCCTCGTGCAAGGCTGTTATGGACATTAAAATGAAAAGATAGAGTATGAGCAGCGTTTTGCCCTTATCCGTCATTCCGATAATCTGCCCGATTAAAAAGGCATAGAGACCGACGACCACCGCGATATAGCCGCCGGCCATCAAGTTAGCCGATGTATATATGATTAATCCCTGTATGATGAAATAAAGAAACGTTTTTCTCTTGACCCAGCGATAGGAATGCCAGTGCAGCACGGCAAAAGTGACGATCAATATCGTAAATAACAGCAGCAAAAAAACCGTCCAGCTTTCATAAATGTACTGCAAAGAGACTGATGCGGCATATACCATAAAAATAAATGCCAGACCGGGCACCCGAAACGCAAGCATATGCAATGAGCGTCTGTCACGGGAGACATAGTCTTCTTGATGTTTTGTACCAAACAATCTCTGTCCACTTCCTTTTAGCCGACCGGCCTCACGAGATTTTATTCTATTTGTCATCATACCATAAGTGCCTGCCTCTCACCTTCCCCTTCTGTCCTGCATGACGGGTGAAAGAAAAAACAGCCAGCCGGAACCAGGTTCGTTGCCCTGGACAGCGTTCTGTTTGTTATCAGCACAGAGGCTTCTGCCGCTTTAAAAAGCATCTCATTCGGACGTATTTACCATATTAGGTATATCGTGATAGGAGGGGGTATGCTTCCTCTTTTTTGATGGGCCCCCAGACTTCTTCTCTGCTTTTTTTATAAACAAAATGTGCAAGAATAAAGTCCTTTTCTCAGGGGAAATTAATTACGTAATTGAGAAGAGGAGGTTTAAAGATAATTATGGAAAAGCGTGAATTAGCGGCTCACGAGTCGCTTGACTTACATGAAATGATTAACTTCAAGACGCTTTGTGTAGCGAAATCCAAGCTCATGCAAGGGCTTGTGTTTGATCAGGACCTGAAAACGTTAATGGAAAAAGATGTTCAGCAAGCCTCTCAAGACCTGGCTGATTTACAGGCGGTTTATGAACGTGCATCTTTTCAGGCTCCTGTTCCTCAAAACCGGCCGACTTCGATCATCAATTGAAAGGAAGGTAAGCATCATTGAATCATGACTATTTAGATCCAATCAATTCATTACACGTCCCTGAACTCGCAGATACGACATTCGCAATGGATTTTCTTTTACGGGCAAAAGAAGGCGTCAGAAATACCGCCGTCGCTTTAACAGAAACCGCTTCACCTGATGTAAGAGCTTTGCTGCGCAAACAGCTCATGCAAGGAATCGCGATGCATCAGGAAATTACAGACTTGATGGTCAGCAAAAAGTGGTTTCACCCGCATGATCTGAGCGAACAGTATAAACTGGATCAGCTCTCTGCGAAAAATACCCTCATGGTCGGAAACATGAATCTGTTTCCCGTTGAAACGAACAGAAAAGGGATGTTTGACCGCACACCTGATGAACACTAACACTGGAGGTATTACAGCATGAAGGCCGTAACGTATCAAGGAGTTAAAAACGTCGTCGTCAAAGACGTGCCTGATCCGAAGATTGAAAAACATGATGACATGATTATAAAAGTCACAAGTACGGCAATTTGCGGGTCAGATTTACATTTAATCCACGGACTCATCCCGAACTTGCAGGAAGACTACATCATCGGGCATGAACCGATGGGCATCGTGGAAGAAGTCGGTCCCGGCGTGACGAAAGTCAAAAAAGGGGACCGTGTCATTATTCCTTTTAATATCGCCTGCGGAGAATGCACTTATTGTAAAAATCACCTGGAAAGCCAATGTGATCAATCAAATGATAACGGCGATATGGGCGCTTATTTCGGCTATTCAGGGAGTAACGGCGGCTATCCGGGCGGCCAGGCCGAATATTTACGCGTCCCTTTTGCGAACTTTACTCATTTTAAAGTCCCCGAAACATGCGAAGAACCGGATGAGAAATTGAGTGTTATTGCCGATGCGATGACAACGGGCTTTTGGAGCGTTGACAATGCCGGCGTAAAAGCAGGCGATACGGTCATCGTTCTCGGCTGCGGGCCTGTGGGTCTCTTCGCTCAAAAATTCTGCTGGTTAAAGGGAGCGAAACGCGTAATAGCTGTAGACTATGTCAACTACCGTCTCCAGCATGCGAAACGGACGAATAAAGTGGAAATCGTGAACTTCGAAGACCACGAAAATACGGGCAGCTACCTGAAGGAAATCACCAAAGGCGGCGCTGATGTGGTCATTGACGCCGTCGGCATGGACGGAAAAATGACGGACCTGGAGTTCCTCGCCAGCGGATTAAAACTTCAAGGCGGGGCGATGAGCGCTTTAGTCATTGCCTCCCAAGCGGTGCGCAAAGGCGGAACGATCCAGATTACGGGTGTATACGGCGGCAGATATAACGGGTTTCCTCTTGGCGATATCATGCAGCGAAACGTCAATATCCGATCAGGACAAGCTCCGGTTATCCATTATATGCCGTATATGTTTGAACTGGTGTCAACCGGCAAAATTGATCCGGGCGATGTTGTAAGCCATGTCATTCCGCTTAGTGAAGCGAAGCACGGCTATGAGATGTTTGACACGAAAACAGATGATTGTATTAAAGTTGTACTCAAACCTTAGAGAACGGAGGCTACAGAAATGGCCAGCGCCTTACATGAATTACTCGAAATTCAGGAGATGGCTTCTTTTAAGTCACTTTGTCTGACGAAATCCAAAACCATGAAAGCGCTCGTATCCGATCCGCAGCTGAAAGAAATCATGCAGCAGGATACGGATACATCAACAAGGCAATTGCAGGAGTTTGCCTCGATTTTATCTGATGCAAAGCATGAATAGGAGATGAATAACGAATGAATCCGATTATGGAATACCTGACGGGGATGGATGCACTGACAGACCAAATTGTCGCTATGGATTTATTGAATTCGGCAAAAAGCGGAGTCAGAAACTATGCGATGGCGGCGACGGAAGCCGGAACGCCTGAAGTGAAAGCGATCCTCACCCGTCACTTAGAAGAAGCCATCGACATGCATGAGCAAATCTCACGCTATATGATGGAAAAAGGCTGGTATCATCCGTGGAACACAGATGAACAAGTCCGGTTTAATTTACAAAATATTGATACGGCGCTCCGCCTGCCCGTCCTATAAATCGTTTTGCTGCTGAGACAGCAGCTTCAGTATGTCAAACTGAGAACTGCCTTTACAGCGCCCAGGCAACGATACCCCCGCGAATATCGCGTGCGTGGCAGCCACCCGGCGGTTCGCTAATAAAGCAGAAAAGGCAGAACAATGACCTTGTTCTGCCTTTTCATTATTTTCCGCCCCATAGGCACAAATCCTTTGCACCCGATTCGGGCGATTATTCAGGTAGCTTGAACTCCCTTAAACGCATTCATCACCAAATCATGCACATAAGCATCATTGACCTCGTCCCCTGTTACAAGCAGCCGATAGAAAATCGGTCCGTAAATGAGATCAATACTTACTTCAATATCAAGATCCTCTCTCAATTCACCTTTCTGAATTCCCTTTTCCAGAAGGCCTTTCGCTTGGAGGCGGCGGGGCCGGAAAAATCGTGTGCGATATTCTTCTGCCAATTTGGCATCCAGCTGCCCCGCACCTATTAATTCCTTAATCACGGTTCCTTCCCGGCTTGTCAAAAACCTTGCTAAATTCGCGGCGTGGGTCGATATATCATGTACTGTTGATCCCGTATCAGGCACAGGCAGTCTTTCCGTAGCGGTCGAAAGAAAGCTGTCCATGATAACGGCAGCTTTGTTTGCCCACCATTTATAAATCGTTGCTTTACTCACTTTTGCGCGCTCTGCAATTTTATCGACTGTCACCGCATCAAAGCCTTTTTCCAGCAAGAGGTCATAGGCCGCAGAAAGAATCGCCTTATGTGTTCCTTCATCACGCGGCCGCCCTCGTTTACTCTGCACATACATCATTCCTTCCCGAAATATAAACGATACGTTCAGTATACTTAACATGATAAAAAAATAAAACAGAAACCTATTTACAAAACTGAACGTTTAGTATATCATTCACTTAGAATTAAAACTGAACGTTTAGTTTATAAAATGTTCAACACTCCGCAAAACCTTATCATTAAAAATCTATGGAGAGGAGATGAATCAGCAAAATATTTATCCAGCATCATAAATTCATTAAAAAGGAGTTCATTCACATGGCTACATTAAACAAACAAAAAGCAGATCAGGGGGTCTCAACTGGTTTAACCCTTCTTCTTGCAGCTGCATGCGGCATCATTGTCGCTAATCTTTATTATGCACAGCCCTTGGCAGGATTCATCAGTGCAGCAATTGGGCTGTCTCCAAGCAGTGCCGGATTGATTGTCACGCTGACCCAGATCGGATACGTTGCCGGCTTACTGTTCCTCGTCCCTTTGGGAGATATTATCGAAAACAAAAAACTAGTCGTGGTATCGCTCCTTCTAAGCGCAGCCGCTTTGACACTGACAGCATGTGTGAAGCATGGAACACTGTTTTTAGCCGCTGCGTTTTTCATCGGATTGGGATCGATCGCAGCCCAAGTGCTTGTTCCGTTCGCATCCTACCTTGCACCGGACGCCGCACGCGGCCGGGTTGTCGGCAATGTGATGAGCGGCCTATTGCTCGGTATTATGCTTTCCCGCCCGATATCCAGTCTGGTCGCTGATATATGGGGGTGGAATGCCATATTTGCTTTTTCCGCCGCGTTAAGTGTTGTCCTGGCAATCGTCTTAGCAAAAGTGCTTCCTGCCAGAAAACCAACAGCAAACACACGCTATACCGTCTTACTCGGTTCAATGTGGAAGCTGCTGCGCACGACTCCGGTCTTACGCCGCCGCGCCATTTATCATGCGTTTGTATTTGGAGCTTTCAGCTTGTTCTGGACGACTGTACCTTTATTATTGTCCGGTCCTGCTTTTCATTTTTCTCAGAAGGCAATCGCGCTATACGCACTGGCGGGCATTGCGGGTGCAGCCGCTGCACCGATAGGCGGCCGTCTGGCTGATCGCGGCCTGACCCGGCTTGCCACCGGAATCGCTCTCGGTGCTGTCATCGTTTCTTTATTACTCCCGCTCATGATTCAGAGCAGCTCCCCCGTCGGAATAGCAGTTCTGGTGGCCGCAGCTATCCTGTTAGATGTGGGTGTATCTGCCAATCTCGTACTCAGTCAGCGTGCCATTTTTTCGTTAGCGCCTGAATTTCGCAGTCGATTAAACGGTTTATTCATGGCAATCTTCTTTCTGGGCGGTGCTGCAGGTTCATCAATCGGAGGATGGGCATACGCTTCAGGCGGGTGGAGTATCACATTATGGATTGGAATCGCTTTTCCGGTCATAGCATTGCTTTATTTCACCACGGAGAAATAAGCCTTTCACCCAAAATAAGCCGTCAGTGACCAAGCTGACAGCTTTTTTTGGGTGTATTCTTCTTTAAATCCTTCCGAACAAAAAATACGGATTCATGAAAAATTTTGCTTCATGCGGTTCCATATTCTCACCGTTAAGACCGTAATCAATATAAATGAAACAATAATAAGTGCAATGCCTGCAAAAGACTCACTGAAATTGATAACAACAAAGCTGGACAATACGATCACAGGAATATTTGAAAGCAATACAGTTAACATGTAGACAGAATACTTTAACCCGGCTGCAGCGGATAAAAAACAAATCACATCCGTAGGAGCTGCCGGGCAAAGCATCCCCAATGCCAAAAACTTATAATTGTACGCCTCCAATAACACTTTCAAATCAGGATATTTATCTTCCAGTAATTGAGTCGTTTTTTCGCTGGCGAATTTCCTCGAAAAAAGATAAACCAATGTTTCGCTTATAAACAGACCGGCCAATGATAATAAAATGCTGACCATCGGATCAAAGCATATTCCGCCCAAAAACATCAGCGTCATGCCGGGAATAAAAAAGAGAAGCCTGACGACCCACAAAGCCAAAAACAGCAGCATCGCGTATTCCGCATGCCCTGATATAAAATCCGTTACATCATTCATATCAAATGACAGCAAGTCCAGTTCCTTCAAACAATAAATGCCTAAAAACCATATACATAATAAAACAATTTTATTTTTCAATTTCACCGCTCTCCTCGCTTTCCATCACATCATAAGCAAAGAAAATGAAGAAACAGCCGGTAAAATTCTTAAGGATTCTTAAGTTATTCTAAAAAAAAGCTTATGGAATGTTTGTGCCGCAAGCTCTAATCAATCTGGTGTTCAACAGTAAAACGAAGCCAGCCGCCGCTGTAATCCGCATGAATACGGCCGCTGTGAAGCTCAACAATTCTTTTTGAAATGGCAAGTCCGAGCCCGGTGCCATGATGACCCGTCCTGGCCTTATCCCCTCTGAAAAACCGTTCAAACAATTGATTTATATCGTCAGCCGGAACATTTTCGGCCTTGTTTGATACTTGCAAAATCGCTTTTTCATCTTTCAGCTCAAGGTTTATGAAGAATTCAGAAGGTTTGATACTGTACTTTAACGCATTCATAAAAAGATTATCATAAACGCGAACCATCTTTTCTATATCAATACATACAGGTACATGTTCTTCCGTAATTGATTTTCGGACAGTTAATTGTTCCTTTTCAAACATAGGAAAGTACTCTCCGACGATTTGTTCCAATAAAGCAGACAAGTCTGTTTTGCTGCGGTTCAAAATAACATCCGGACTCGATAAATGCGTATATTCAAACAGTTCATCTATCAAATATTTCAGTCTTTGTGATTTTGAATAAATCGTTTCAAGGTATTCCTGAAATTGTGCTTTACTATTGTATTGTTCTTTTTTAAGCAGATCCAAATATCCGATAATCGATGTTAACGGGGTTCTTAAATCGTGCGATACATTTGAGATCAGCTCACTTTTCACTCGTTCCAATTCTCTTTCATGTTCAAATTTACTCTCTAATTCTTCAGACATATAATTGATATGTTGTGCAAGCTGAGTCAATTCATCCCTACTCTCCATCCTAATGGTCAAGCCCAAATTTCCATTGGCAATATGGTGAACACTCTCAGTAATGAGCTTCAAATATCCTATTTTTTTTCGTATCAATAACCAAAAAACCACAATAAAGGTCAAAATAGCTGCAGTAAACTGAAGCAATATCTTAAAATAGGCGCCGCCTACGCTCATATTTGTCAAATGGTATATTTTATCCAAATATGAAATAGATAATATAACAAGAATCAATACACCGAATGCAACAAGATAACTAATAGCGATCGCGACCAGAAGCCTGACAATCAGCTTATTTCCAAACTTCCTCATATTTTATATCCCGTTCCCCATACCGTTTTGATATAAATCGGATGTTTAGAATCCTCTTCTATCTTGTCTCTGATCTTTGTGATGTGGACCATTACAGTATTGTCCGACTTAAAAAAGTCTTCCTTCCATACCGCCTCATATATTTTTTCAACACTCATGACAATTCCTTTGTTTCTCGAAAGAAGCTCCAGAATATCAAACTCTTTCGGAGTGAGCCTGACTTCTTCTCCCCGCACCCACACCTGCCTTGTATCCGTATTAACGGTCAAATCACCGATTTCAATAACGTTTGCCGTGCTGACCGCATCTGTATTGTATTTTTTATACCTTCTCAGCTGAGATTTCACTCTGGCGATCAATTCCAACGGATTAAACGGTTTCGTTAAATAGTCATCTGCACCGGAAGCCAGCCCTTGAATTTTATCCATATCTTCTGATTTGGCGGACAGCATGATGATGGGCAGATTTCGTTCTTGTCTGATCTTCATGCATGCCTCAATCCCATCCATATTGGGCATCATAATATCCAAAATAATCAGGTCAAACTCCTTTTGCTCCAATAATTTCAAGGCTTCAGCAGCATCTTCCGCCTTGCGCGTGCTTATTCCTTCATTTTCTTAATATACAGAAATAAGATTTCGGATATCTTTGTCATCATCCACGATAAGAATGCTTGTCCCCATATGAATCCTCCCTCGTTTTTGGCGGCAATGAACAGCTGAAAACATAAGCCGGCGGAATATTCCTGAATTCTCTCCTTACTTCTGTTTTGGGAAAGAATTGCTCAATCAATGCCTTCTTATATTGAGTATATTGGAACGTGATAAATTCTCCATGATTTCTTAAGATTTTAGCTGTATCCGTCAAAATATCTTCAGAAACATTTTTTGGCAGGCTTGCAAAAGGAAGTCCGGAAACGACATAGTCGGCATAAGGGATTCCATGCTCTTTTATATGCCTCTCAATATGTTCGGCTGATCCGTGCACAATGAATAGGTTCTGTTCATCTTTATATTGTTCTTTCAGCAAAGCATAAAATTCTTCATTTTGTTCTATCAATAAGATTATTGTCCCGGGTTGCCGTTTTTCAAGCAGCTTTTTTGTAAATACTCCCGTACCGGGCCCGTATTCAACAATGTATTCAGCTTTATGAAAATCAATTTTTCCCATCATCTTCTCAGCAAGAAAACGCGAGCTGGGCAGAACGGCGCCAACAGATCTGGGATTCATAATATATTGAAATAAAAATAACAGACGTTTCATCTTTAATCTCTCCATTTGTTTTGAATTTATAAAACACACTCTACATTCAAAACCTGAAGAAAAAGCGGTGAAAGTTCTTAAGAAATCTTAAGATATAAAAAAGACGGCGGGATTTGCCGTCTTTTTCAGCTGCCGATTCTTTCAGCAGCGGTAAAACCATGTCATAATTGATAGACATAATTGCGCTATAGGCAGGTGAACACATGAAGAAGTATTTATATAAACACCTTTTGCTGGCTCTGATTTCGTCCGTTTGCTTTTTAATGATCTTTTATTTTGGTTTAAGAATGACACAAGAAGACACACCGCCGTTGTCTTCTTATCCGTTTTACCTTTTTATTTATATGTACATAGCAGCCGGATATTTGACGGTCGGCCTTTTGTCAGCATGTATGACTGATGTCTTGAAGAACCGCTGGACATTGAATAAAACGTCTTCCATTCTATTGAAACTTATCGTTTATTTACTCATAACGTATGCTATTTCCCGTTCTTTCTTCGTTTTATCGGCGCCGTTGATTTATTTGCTGTTTGAGTCGTTATTCATCCTGAGAAAAGCTTCATAATCAGAAAAAAACATACCGCATGCTGCCGGTATGTTTTTAAGATGCGTATCAGTTTTTTGCAGTGATCCGCTTGATGTTTTCTTCCATCAGGCCGGAAATGAGCTGTTCGTTTGTGTGCGGGATCTGTTTGAGCTGTTGTACGACCATTTCCTGTCTTTGAGCTGAATGATTTTGACTCAGCTTCGCTTGCCCCTCTATTTTGCTGATTTTAATTTTAAAGCCTTTTACCCCTTTGTTCATGCCTGACAGGAATTTCGCATCGACATCCTCTAATTTGTAGGGGCTGTCGGGGCTTTCGTATTTCAATACGAGATCGCCCATCGAATGCACGGTTTCTTCCTCATCCAAAAGCTCTGCCTCCCCGTATACATGAACCGCCACATAATTCCATGTAGGAACAGCCCGATTCGTCTCATACCATTTGGGTGAGATATAACAATGAGGCCCTTGAAAAACGGCTAATACACTTTGGCCTTCAATCTCTTTCCATTGGGGGTTCGGCAAGGCAAAATGACCGTATAAGCATTCGTTGTCCTTGCTCATCGTCAATGGCAGATGGGTTGCATACGGCATGCCTCCTGCCGTTGAGAACAGTGCTGCGAAACCATACTCTTTAATAACATTGCACGCTTCAGCTTCACTCAGCTGAAATGGAGCGGGAATATACATAAAAACTCTCCTCTCTGAACCTGGATTGGTAAAGCGCTTTCCGCTATAATAAAATATCAACTGACATTTAAAAAGGTACAGTTTCGGATAAATGCACATGTCAGAGGAGAACATCTGATGAAAAATATGATTTTTGCTTTCAAAAGCGACACCCCGAAATACAAACAAATTTACGAGCAATTTAAGACATTGATTGAGCAGGGAACGATTCAGGCAAATGAGCGGCTGCCATCCATTCGGGAGCTGGCAGATTCCCTGCGGGTAAGCCGCAACACGACACTGATGGCCTATGATCTGCTTTTC
This sequence comes from Bacillus sp. CIS52, assembly GCF_053545315.1. Taxonomy (NCBI): domain Bacteria; kingdom Bacillati; phylum Bacillota; class Bacilli; order Caryophanales; family Bacillaceae; genus Bacillus; species Bacillus sp. CIS52. The sequence goes on along the minus strand of NZ_JBIUFR010000005.1, from coordinate 184,321 downwards.
GCGGAGGGATACATTCGCGGCGAAACGCGCAAAGGATATTTTGCAAATGAAATAGAGCCCTCTTTATTTCAGCAAGAAAACGATGTTGTTCACGCAGAGAACACCGAATCAACTCAGCCGGCCCTGATTGATTTTCGCGCAGGAGCCGTCGATCAAAAGCATTTCCCTCTGAAAACATGGAGAAAATTATACAATCAAGTTTTAACATCAGAGAAAAGCTTTCTGTACGGTGAACCGTTCGGCGAGAGAAACTTGCGTGAACAAATTGCCGCTTATCTCTTGGAATCACGCGGGGTGAAAACAGATGCGGATTCGGTTATCATCGGCAGCAGCACACAGCAGATGCTGATTTATCTCAGCCGGATTCTGAAAGAAGATTTTTCCGGAGTTATAGTAGAAAACCCGGGCTTCGACGGTGCCAGAGAGGCTTTTCAATTTCACGGGCTTTCTCTTGAAACGATACCCGTCTATGAAAACGGAGCTGATTTTTCTCAATTGCATGCAATGAAAGAAAAATTAATCTACGTGACTCCTTCCCACCACAGCCCTTACGGCGTAAGCATGTCCATTCAGCAGCGCCAAACTCTGATCAATTGGGTGAATAAAAGAGAGGGATATATTCTTGAAGATGATTATGACAGTGAATTTCGTTATACGCAGCAGCCGTTTCCCGCCCTTGCTTCCATTCAGTCAGACCGGGTGATTTATTTAGGGAATTTCTCAAAATCCTTTCTTCCGGGCATCCGCATAAGCTATATGGTTTTGCCGCAGCGCATTTTGCATCGGTATAAAAAACATTTCATTCATTTCGAAAGCACCGCTTCTTCGCTTAACCAGCTGACCATGGCTGAATTGATGAAGACCGGGGAATGGACCCGCCATATTAAGCGCATGCGCACTGTCTACAAGCGTAAGATGCAACACTTGACTTCACATATCAAGCAGCAGTTCGGCGATCATGTGACGGTCATCGGCGAGCAGTCCGGATTGTATATATTGGTGAGAGTTCACTTGAACTGTACAGAAGAAACGTTAATTGAGCGCGCTCTTCAGTACGGAGTGAAAGTATACCCTACCTCCGTTTATTTCGTTGCCGGAAAGCCTGAACCGCCGATCATAAAGTTAGGTTTCGCCCACCTCGATACTGAACAGATCGCACAGGGCGTGCAGCTTTTGAAACATGCTTGGCTGAGATGAAAGAAAAAAGGCGCCGAACGGCGCCTTTTTTTATTTCGTATTCCTTGTGAATTTCGGCAGGCCAAACATAATGGCGATGATGCCGCAAATTCCGATTAAAACGGGGTAGAAAGAGTATGGCAGGATGCTGACGGGGGAAATATTCCCGAATTTCCCGGCCGATAACAGCTGCGCGCCGTAAGGAATCAAACCTTGCACCATGCACGAAAAGATATCCAGAATACTTGCCGATTTTCTGTTGTCGATCTTAAATTCATCAGCGATATTCTTTGCAATCGGACCGGCTGCGATAATCGAGATCGTATTATTGGCAGCAGCCAGATTCGTCACGCTGACCAGTCCGGCAATGCCGGCTTCGGCGCCTTTTTTCGAACGGATTCGTTTCGTGATGAACTCCAGTAAAAAGTCGATTCCGCCATTTTGTTTCATCACGCCGACCATTCCGCCGATCAGCATGGACAGGATGATCAGATCGCTCATTCCGGCAACTCCATCCGTAATCGCCTTAAAATAAGAATCAAACGTCAGGCTGCCGCTCGCTAACCCTATGATTCCCGTCAAAACCAATCCGCCGAATATGACAGCCATCACATTAATACCGATTAACGCAAAAACTAACACGGCGACATAAGGAAGCACCTTAATCCAGCTGTAAGATGCAGCACCCGTATGGAGGGCGTGGCCTGCCGGAATAAAAAATAAGATAATAACAGTCACAATGGCAGCGGGCAAAACAATCAGAAAGTTCGTTTTGAATTTATCCCTCATTTGTGTTTTTTGCGTCCGGACTGCCGCAATGGTCGTATCTGAAATAAAAGAAAGATTATCTCCGAACATCGCTCCGCCGACCACAGCCGCAATCGGTATCGCGCTGGAGATGCCAAGCTCGCCGCTCAAACCGGCGCTGATCGGCGCAACCGCCGCAATCGTGCCCATTGATGTTCCCATCGATATAGAAATGAAACAAGCAATGATAAACAGCCCCGGCAGCAAAAACTGCTGCGGAATAATGCTCAAAGCAAGATTGACAGTTGAATGCACCGCTCCCATCGCTTCAGCCGCTGAAGCAAAGGCACCTGCCAATATAAAAATCATAACCATAATGATAATATCAGGATGCCCCGCGCCGGAAGCAAACCATTCTATTTTTTGATTGAGCGATTTCTTCCGGTTAAATAGCAGCGCAAAAGCTGACGCAATAATCGCGGCAATCAAGATCGGCAATTTATAAAAATCTCCGGTCACCAGACCAGAGCCGACGAAAAGCCCTACGAATAAGACTAAAGGCAATAACGCCCAAGGGTTCTTTTTATTGTTCATCTGGGTAAACCACCTCTTTTCAGCATTAAAGTCGCTAATCACAGTCTAAGCAACATTTCACACTTTAAAAGTCTGCAGTAAAAAAGTCAAGCTGAAAAAAGGATAAGTAAAGATTGATAAGATAGGAAAAACTGTTTTGTCTCCTCTCTTTAGAAAATAAAAAAACCAAGGTTCGTTTCCCTTGGTACATTTCATGCGGCCCGGCGCCCGGGACATCTACTCTTCATTCAGAAATATATTCAGCTTTCAATCTGTTTTTAAGTTTCGCTTCATTTTTGAGGATGTCTTCGTAATCTTCAATCTTCCTGTTTAATCGTTTTATAGTTTCATCAATTTCCCTCTGTTTCTCCGTCAGCCTTTTCCTTTCATTGATAAGGATGTTTTTTCGGGGTTCAATCGTATGATCGGCTCCTTCAATAAATAAAGCGGTATATTCAATCAGCGCCTCAATCGACAGCCCGGCACTTCTCATGCATTTTATAAATTGAATCCAATTCACATCATCTTCGTCATAATCGCGGATGCCGCTTTCATCGCGTTTTACCGGAGGAATCAGTCCTATACTTTCATAATACCTAAGCGTCGCGGCTGATAACTCAACCTGCTTTGCAGCCTGCGCAATCTTCATCTTCTTACCACCCATCCTTCTTCCCTTTCATAAGCGTGCCATTATAGAATATCATTTCATAAAAAAATAAACCAAACCCCTTGACTTAAAGTCCGCTTTAACATTTAAAGTAAAACCGAACAGAGGATTCATCACTTTATCTTGGAAAGGAAGATAACCATGTGCAATAATCATCCGACTCGTGTATTAAGCGCTCCGCATGCAAAAGCTAAATTTGAGCGGACGACGATTGAGAGAAGAGCATTACGGCCGCACGATATCCTGATTGATATTAAGTACAGCGGGATTTGTCACTCAGACATCCACAGCGCATTCGATGAATGGGGCGGCGGAATCTTTCCGATGGTTCCCGGGCATGAAATTGCCGGAGTTGTGGAAGCCGTGGGTGAAGAAGTCACCAAATTTGCCGTCGGCGACCGTGTGGGTGTCGGCTGTTTTGTAGACTCCTGCGGGGAATGTGAATACTGCCTTAACGGAGACGAACAATATTGCACAAAAGGCGTTGTTCAGACCTACAATAACCTGGACTACGACGGAAATCCTACGTACGGCGGCTACAGCCAGAAAATAGTTGTCACTGACAGATTCGTTGTCCGGATTCCGGATCAGCTGGATTTGGATGCTGCCAGCCCGCTATTGTGCGCGGGCATTACCACGTATTCTCCGCTGAGACACTGGAATGCCGGTCCCGGCAAAAAAGTGGCGATCGTTGGAATGGGAGGGCTCGGACACTTAGCCGTTCAATTCGCGCACGCTTTAGGCGCAGAGGTCACCGTCCTCAGCCGCTCAATGAACAAAAAAGACGAAGCTCTTGAATTTGGAGCCGATCATTACTTCGCGACAAGCGATCCGGATACATTCACTGAGCTGGCCGGACATTTTGATATCATTTTAAATACGGTATCCGCGAACCTTGATGTAGATGCCTACTTATCCCTGCTACGCATTGACGGTACATTAGTAAATGTAGGAGCGCCTGCTGATCCGGACTCATATAGTGTGTTCTCCTTAATCACGGGCCGCCGCAGCATCGCGGGTTCACTCGTCGGCGGTATTCCGCAGACTCAGGAAATGCTTGATTTCGCCGCCGAGCACGGCATTGCTCCTAAAATTGAAGTGATTCCGGCCAATCAAGTCGACGAAGCATACGAACGGGTTCTTCGAAGCGATGTCCGCTACCGTTTCGTCATTGATATTTCAACTTTATAATCATCAAAAAAACATACCAATATCTCTTGGTATGTTTTTTTAGTTCAGACGGAATCCGCTGGGTATTTTTTTATTTCAGCAGCCATTTGGGCACCGCTTTTATATAAATCAATTCGCCTATCAGTTCAACAATCGTCTGGGTGACGATAACAGCTGCGACTAATGAGGCCCAAGCATCCGGCAAGGCCAGCGCTAACGGAAGGACTGCGAGAGAATTTCTTGTGCCCGTGCTGAAGATCAATGCTCTTCCTTCGCCTGTATCCAGACGGAACGCATATGCGATAAACCGGGAAACAAACGGCATCATGAGCAGGAATAACAGATAAATCGGAATTACGCGTATAATGACCTCAAAATCACTGTATACCTTGCCGATTTGTGTGGCAACGACCGCCAGCAATACGAGAGCCATAAAAGGAACAGGCAGCCAGGCCGTCCACTCTAACATCTTTTCTCCAGCCGGCTTCTTATCAGCCCACAATTGTGTCATCACTGCCGCCAGCAGCGGCCCCGCTATTAAACATAAGAATGCTTCCAGAAACGGCCCGGCATGAACAGCCCCTATGACTTCTTTCCCGATAAACAGCCACAAGTATAACGGAAGCAATACCATCTGAACGACGAACAAAACCGGTGTGGAAGCCAGTATTAATTTCTCATTACCTTTCCCGAGCTGAGTAAAGACGATGACGTAATCAATGCAAGGTGTAAGCAATACTAAACAAACTCCTAATAATATAGGAGGAGATTGAGGAAAAATGGCGGTCAACCCCCATACAACAACAGGCACAGCTAAGAAATTACCGATCAGTAAAGCCGCCATAAACTTGAGGTTTGAAATGGCTTCCCTCAGCTTCAAGAATGGGATTTGGGCAAACATGGCATACATGAGAACAGCGATTAGCGGTGATATCGTCCAGCTCCAGCTGAGTCCTGAATCCTTCCCGGCGATCCCCGCTATTCCTCCGATCACAAGAAACACACCATATATCCAAATTTGCTGATTTTCTAATGTCTCTCTGGTTATTTTCATTGACTGGCACCCCTTCCCGCCCATTATACCTTCTTTTCTGATGCTCTTGTTATTACCGGCTGCATGAGTATATTTTGCCTCGACTTTTTTGAAAATAATGGTTATCGAGATAAAAATAAATAGGGAATATGGTAACTTGCTTAAAAATCCTATTCTATTGGTTCTGTTATCAGTTGCAGGATTTCTGGCTTATATCAGCCGGACCGCTGAATTATCAGTTCCTATTAGTTGGATCGTTTTATTACTGGGGCTGCTTTGTCATTTTACAGCGCTGTATGTCTGGCAGCATAACTAAAAATTCCCGAAGAAAAAACAAGCATGAACAATATGCTTGTTTTTTTACTTATGCATGATCAACCTTCTAGCCGTGTTTTGTTTTAACATCCTTATTCCTTCCAATGAATAAGGTCACGGCAACACTCGCTAAACTGACCAAAGTCCCCAGAACGGCAGCAAAAATTGTCAAAAAGCCATTAGGGATAAGAAATCCAATTGGAATGAGCCCCGCAAACGTGAGAACGATAAAACATTGATCGACTCCGGATATGATTCTCACAATCAAGCTGCCAAAAAAGGACATCACTAATGGGGGAATGAATAAACATAAAATGATTCCGAGTGAGATCAATAAAATCATATGCTCGTCAAATGAAATGACATGATCACCGGGAGACTCTTCAGCAGCCGCGAATACAGCAAATACAGACATTATCAGCGTAAGAAAAACAAGAAAAAACCTTTTCAGCAACGTTTTAACTCCTTTTTATAAAAACGGGTATCCTTTTTTAATTACGATAACCATTTTATGTTATTAAATGTAATAATACGAAGTCGATTGATGAATGAATCATAATAAAACGTGTCATTATCTGGATGACTTGACAAATAACAGTAATAAGGCAAACTTAATATAAAAATTGTACTAATGAGGTGGGGTTAATGATTTTAGATTTAAAAGGTGAAACACACATGGATCATGTTGTGGGGATGCTCTATTCTGCCGTTAATGAAAATTACAGCCGCTTAAAAACCATAGTATCTGACATGTCACAGGAGGAGATTGATTTTAAAGGACCAAATCAAAAATACAACAGTACAGCTCAGCTAATAAAACATTTAGCATATGTTGATCTCTGTTGGATATTTAGAATTAAGGGTGAGCCTGTACCAAAGGAACTGGAAGAAAAGTATGGACCAATGTTAGATCAAAACAATAAGATTCCTTTCATTTCCGGTGTGTCATTAAAACAAATTCTCTCTGATTATGATGAGATATTCAGCATGTTTAAGTCTGTGTGTTATCAGTTAACTGACGATCAACTGAATCGTACAATAGATTATGAAGCTGGAAAACAAGCAACCATTCAGTGGGGGATATGGCATATAGCAGATCATAATAGGTACCATCAAGCTCATATCAATCAACTTCACAAATGGTTTGAAGAAGAAAAACAGAAACTTGGCAGTTAAGTGAGATTGAGCAAGGGCCTGCTCCAACTGCAGCTGAATTTATCTCAAATTCCCTTTAGATGATCAATTTAGAATCAATGCCAAACAATTAACCTCTCATCACCCTTAAGCGGCAGTTAAAATTGATAATACCAAAAAATCGCGATCTCATTTGCCGTTGAAAAGTTGGAATAAAGCATAGTATCAACTGCGCCTATTACAAAGCCGTGTTTAGCATAAAAATGACAAGCTGATACATTAATATCTTGTGTTTCAAGCATGAGACCGCAAAAATCATTCTCCTTTGCCCATTCAATCCCTTTATTTAATAATGCCGTTCCAATACCATTGTTTCGATAGTCCTTTGCAACCGCAATGTCCTCTATCAGCGCATATCCATTCCAATTAGAACGTATCTTAATCCGGCCGATGCAGTTATTTTCATCATAATAAAAAAAGACTGCTTTCCCCTCTTCTTCAACGTAACTGACGTCAATTTCGTCATCTTCATATTTCTTAACATAAGGCTTAGAAAACCGTTCCTCAGTATATGTCCAAACATTGTTTTCAAGTGCGGGTATAATTCGCCCGAAAACAACCAGAGGTTCATTTGGTTTATTGAAGTCTTTCATATGAAACGAAGTCATTTTAATGATCATCTCAATCTCCTTCTCAACGAGATTACACTTCACCATTTCCATTATATGTTACTGCGCAAATAAATCAATAACGTTTGCCAAATGAATGAAGAAGCAAAAAAAGAGGATCTCTTTCTTTGCTGAAAAGCCTAATCAAGAAGGCCATATTGGGCTCGTGCCGGGGTATACCGGAGAATTTGAGGCCGTTAAAACCGATACATTGCCCGCAGTGATCAAAGGCCGATTTAAGGAAATTAAATCCAACAAAAAATAAGGCCGATTCATATTAAACCGGTCTTATTTACCGTACTCTTGGGCAGCCAGAAAGGCGTAATCCCAGTTTGTCAAACCTCTGCAGCATACTTTACTGCTAACCTTCCGCAGCCTCTGCATCTGCCTTAGTCGCATGAACCGTGCCAAATGGATGGTTGGGAGGCGCATAAATTGAATATAGTTTTAACGGTGTATTACCCGTATTAATCACATTGTGCCAAGTGCCAGCAGGTACAACAATGGCAAAGTCATCATAGACATTTCTTTGGAAAGTTAAATTTTCCTTGCTCCTGCCCATTTTAACGATTCCCCGGCCTTGCTCAATCCGTAAGAATTGATCTACGTGGGGGTGGATTTCCAAACCGATATCTTCTCCAATGCCGATACTCATCAAGGTAATTTGAAAATGTTTTCCTGTCCATAAGGCAGTACGGAACGTGTGATTTTGTTTTGCGGCTTTATTGATATTCACAACAAATGGTTTTGGTCCATAATCTTTTAGGAGAAGATTTCTATCTTCGGGTGAAGATCGCAAATCATCATATCGGTCTGCATACCCCATGTCGTTTGGATAAGTCCAATAAACAGATCTTCCGTCGTTATACATCGGTACATTCACATAATAATAACATTGATGCGAAAAAGGTATATAATACATTTTTCATCCCCGCAATTTCAAATTTTTATGATGTTATCCTATGCTTTTTGTAATGAGAGTGTGCCACAGCAGAAACGGCCACAAAACCTGTTTGCATAAAAAATACCAAAGGTCTGCAACTCTTGGTAACACTGTTGCAGCCGGGAAACTTGAATCTGCCCGGGGTATGCACTCACCATTTCGACAACCAAGAGATATTGTATTTTCTGTTCAACAAGCCGATTAAAACAGCGTTTTTGGCGGGTTTCCTTACGTGCCGCGCAGTTAGCTCGGGAAGTACGTCAGAATGTTGCACAATCAGTGAGTCAGGGATCTTCTTACTTAATAAGTCAAAAGATTTTTTCGGCTTTACACAGTCACATAACTGGACTTATTCAATACAAAAAAGAGCAGTAAACCCGTAAGTTACTGCTCTCCTCAGTCTATCCACCGTTCATTTGTTTTACAATGTATTCAGCATCATTTCCTACACCTTGAAGCAGCGCTGAACCTCGCCTATGCTGCCAAGGCAAACCAATAAAGTACAATCCTTTCACAGCTGAAACACCCCGGTGATGTATAATTCGGCCTTCCTTATCCAAAACACCTTCTATTTTCATCCACCAAAGCGGATTCTTAAAACCAGTTGCCCAAATAACATTGTTTACTTCTAATGAAGATGAATCTTTAAAAATGATTTCATTTTGCTTTCCGGCTATGACTCTTTGTTTTAAAATGATCTTCTTCTGTCTTATTGCATGTTTTAATTCATACCCAAATATGGGGTCGCCTTTCTTTTGAATGAACTTGCCTAATATTGATGTATGACTTGCATGTAAAACTCCTAATTTATCAAACCACCAAAAGATGCTTCTTTTTCCAATCCATAAAGGGAAATAAACCGGTTTATTACTGCAAGACAAATATGTAACTCTTTCTTTGGATAATTCAACAGCTATCTGAGCCCCGCTATTCCCGCCGCCGACTACCAGTACATTCCCAGGCGCCAGTTGTTTTGAATGTTTATATTGTGAAGAATGTAATTGATGAATATGACCGGCTACATCCTTTGATATTGATGGAATGTTAGGGGTATGAAAAGGACCTGCGGCCATCACAAGATTCTTCGTTTGATAATCTTCCCGGTTTGTTTTTATTAAGAAATAGTTGTTTAATTTTTGGACACTTATTACTTCTGTCCGTAATTGGATCGGGATTTCAAATCTTTCAACATATTTTTTCAGATAAGCAGCAATTTCATTTTTTGAAGGGAGCCCATGCTTGTCTCCTTCAAGATGCATTCCAGGCAAAGAGCTGTACATTCGAGAAGTAAATAAAACCAATGAGTCATACCGGTTTTTCCAGCTTTCTCCCACTTCATGACTTTTATCTAAAATGATAAACTTTTGTTTCGACTTCTTTAGATAATATCCTGCTGAGATTCCTGCCTGACCGGCTCCGATTACTATCGTGTCGTACATCTGAATCCCCCTCCGGTTTTATCTTAATTGTCAGAGAGACAAAGTGAGTCCCTATCTCCTCCTTTAATGATGATGGTGGCCGTCCGTCTGCTCAATTTTTGCCTGACAAAGGATTGCATTGTCGTGATTATGCGCTGCTGTTTCCATTTGAATCGTTACATGCGTAATACCTTTATCTCCAAGCTCATGTTCAATTTTGCGTAAAATACTTTCGCTTTCTGAAATGGTCAGCTGATCGTCAACAACAGCGTGGCAGGAAAGAGCATTCAATCCGCTGGTGATAGACCATATATGTAAATCATGAATATGCTGAATGCCCTCTGTCTCTTCAATCGTATGGATGATGTCAGTCACGTCAATATTTTCCGGGGTTCCTTCCATTAATACGTGAATGGAATCTTTCGTCACATGGTAACCGCTTCTTAAAACAAGAACAGCTACAATGACACTGGCCAATGGGTCTGCCCAGCCCCACCCGAAGAAGATGATAAGCACCGCAGCCAGAATGGCACCTACAGAGCCGAGCATGTCACTTATTACATGTAAATAAGCTCCCCTTATGTTCAGGTTATTCTTTGTATCTCCGCCGTTCAGCATAATCCAAGCGACCAATATATTCACAGCTAACCCGATGATACTAATGATAAGCATGCCGGTTGTTGCCACTTCTGGCGGATGAGAGAAACGTTTGATTGCTTCATAAATGATATAAAGGGAAATCAATATTAAGGCAACACCGTTTATCACAGCTGCGAGAATCTCAAATCGTTTATAGCCGAATGTCTTATTATGACTTGCCTTTTTTTCGGCCAATTTAAAAGCAATCAGAGCAACCATTAATGAGATTGAATCACTCAGCATATGACCGGCATCTGACAAAAGCGCTAAACTATTGGTTACAAATCCGCCTATAGCTTCTATTATCATATAACCTGTAATCACGATAAAAGAGATCAATAAAACCTTCTTATTGGACCCGCCGGCGTGATTGTGATTGTGACCCATAAAAAATCTCCTCCTGCATTTATTATTCCTTTTCTGTTATGAAGCATTCTAACATGTACACAAAAATAATCATATATGATTATGTGCTCATATATGAATATATAGATTCTTTACTGAAATGTCAAAATCTTTTTCTATATGATGCTGCAACGCAATAATGAAACTTGATATCATTTTCTTATCATCAGCTTGGGAGGTTATATTTTTATGAAACCGCGGGTTACAGTCATCACTTTAGGCGTAGATCATCTGGAACGATCACTTCGCTTCTATCGGGACGGCCTCGGACTGCCTACTGAGGGAATAGTCGGAAAAGAGTTTGAACATGGCGCCGTTGCCTTTTTTGACTTACAAACAGGACTGAAACTGGCCATTTGGAATCGTAAAGACATCGCACATGAGACAAACGTTGCTTTAACTGCACCAAGCCCGGCAGAATTTACATTAGGACATAATGTTACGAGTAAAGCTGAAGTCGATAAAGTCATGGAACAGGCAAAACAGGCAGGAGCGACGATAACTGATCCCGCTCATGATACTTTTTGGGGCGGGTACTCCGGTCACTTCCAAGACCCCGATGGGCACCTATGGGAAATCGTTTGGAATCCGCACTGGGATGCAAGTGAATAACCAAATTTTATAGCAACAATAAAAACACACCTGAATGTTCTGGTGTGTTTTTTATTTTGTTTCCCAAAACGATCAAACTATTTATACGATGGCGGGATGCTTTGCGGAAAATGAAATACATTTTCGGGATCGTATTTCGCCTTTATTCTTTGAAGCCTTGCAAAGTTTGAGCCATAATATGCTTTTCCGAAATTTTCAATATTCTGATCCGGAACATTGACGTATGAACCTGTTACATATGGTTTCAACAGCTGACGCACTCTTTCAACTGATGCAAGGTTCGAGGCTTCTTGTGATTTATTTTTCCAACTGGCCGTCCATTCCGTATAAAACAATGGCCGGCGCCAAAAGAAGGCTGTTTCGCTGCTGGGAACTCTGCTTATCGCACCGCCCCAATTGATAAAAAAGAAATTTGTTTCTGTTCCGGTGGCTTTTTCTAAAAATTGTCTCATCACTGAAATAGGTTTTTCCGGCCAAAGATTTAGCGCCCACGCCGAGGAGAATTTAACACTCTGATCAGATCTTCCCGGGATCGGTTCATCAGGGTCCAGGAAATCTATGCAATCCGGATAGTATAATGTTTTGATAATTGTCCGTGTCGGGGTTCCGGCATTTAATAAAGGTTTTAATAATTGAATCAGCTCAGGTTTTGAACCGAGGAACAATCCTTCCACATGACACAAGCCATTTACTTTGCTGTAAATCTCAAGGTAGCACCCCAATCGTTCGTCTGTAAACGGCGCCCACTTTTGCCAAGCTTTAAAGACCGTCTCCAACTGCTCCCATGGCCAAATAATATTAAAGACGGTTGCGGTTTTAGGAGCACGGTGAACTTTGAACGTGTATTGGGTATTATATCCGAAGTTGCCTCCCCCGCCGCCTCTGGAAGCCCATAGTAAATCTTCATTGTGAGATTGATTTGCTTGAATGATCCTGCCTTTTGCATCTACCATTTTCAGTGCGAGAAGGTTATCACTTATCAGGCCGATTGATCGTGAAAGCACTCCAAATCCGCCGCCCATCGTAATTCCTCCGATTCCCACTGTCGGGCTGTCTCCAAACGGAGCCATAAAACCATCCCGGGCCAATCCTTTCACAAGCGGGCCGACGTGAATGCCAGTTTGAACGGTTGCAATCGCGTTTTTTTCGTCTAATAAAACTTTATTCATGTCACTCACATCAATAACTATTCCATCACTTACGACTGAAAGGTTTCTATCCAGAGCATGGCGGCCGCTTCTGACACGCAAAGGCACATTATTCTCACGCGCCCATTTAATCGCATTACTTACATCGTATGAATTTTGTGCAAAAACAAAGACAAGCGGACAGACATCAACATAAGGGTTCCAATTCTTAACCGCCTGTGCATAGCCGGGGTCCCCTTTGAAGATGACGCGCCCTGTTAACTGTGCTGATCCCATCTGTTTCACTCCTCATAAACATTTGATTCCGATTCCAGTATATGCAGGATTTGGACAAATTCTTAGACGGATGATCTGCTGACTTAAAAATAAATACAAATACGCGAAGATGATATAAAAACACAAAAAAGACAAGAGCGGCAAGTTGCCGAAACTCTTGTCTCTCCTATCTTTTTAATATGATTGGCGTGATATACTGACTTGGCTATGAAAGCTCATAGGAAAGTTTTTGTTTGCCCTGCTATGCGCCCTTTTCGCCGCACCAGCTGAGTAATCTTCCTGTTTGATCCTCCAACAAGAATCTTTTTCTTTATCGTTTTTGCAGCCTTGGGACGGAATTTCTCTTATTTTTTCTTCTTGTGTTTCCGTTTGCAATCATGTTTTTTCTCTTTCTTATGATGTTTTTTACATTTCGCTTTTGCTGCTGCTTTTGCTGCTTTTGCCGCTTTTACCTTTGCTTCTGCTGCTAGTCTTTCTGCTTCTGCTGTTCTGGCTCTTGCTTCTTCCGCTCTTGCTATTGCCTCTTCCGCTCTTGCTCTCGCTTCTGCTTCTCTTGCAGCTTCTGCTCTTGCTTCGTCTTCCGCCATATCAAAATCATGGCCAAGGTCACAGGCTTCGTCGTATGGTTTTTTCTGAACGTGATTTTCACCTGGGTTATAATACATGAACTACCACTCCTTCTCATATTTTTTAATCTCTTCATACTATGTAGATAAAAGACTCCAGCTTGGACTATTCATTTGGTTAACCAGCACATTTCAGCCGCTATTTTCATTTATCCATACAACAGACTCTGGATGCCTGCAATAAACTTGAAAAATAATAAGCTGCGAAAACCACAAAAAAAACCAAGGGGCTGAACCCTTGGTTTTTTGTGAGGCTGAGAGTGCTGCACGCTGCAGCCTCCTTCTGTACCGACTTTTTTGACTTTTAATTTGCTTGCTGTGTTTGTTTTACCGGTTCTTTGCTAAAAAGTCCAACAATGTTCCACAAGACAACTACTGAAGCTATTATTAAACGAGTAGTGTTCACTTCTTGGTTAGTCAATAATTTATAACCATATATTGATCCCAATGCAACTATACAAAAAATATTGAACCATTTACTCCAACGCAATTAGAAAACTCCTTATCAAATGATAAAATTTCCAAACAATGTATTATAATATTAACAAAATTTTTCAATATTTAAACTTAAACCTTTCTTAATTTCGGTTTATCACTACAGGCTAGATCCAGACATCATTTTCAGCTGTTTGATCAGTTATTTCTTCCCCGGTATTCACAACACCTTTAGGCTCTACAAGCAAAATTTTACACTTTGATTCTGCATAAGGTTTATGTTCAGCATTTTTCGGAATGACAAACATTTCACCTTCATTTAATTTTACTTCTCCATCCCGAAATTCAATGATTAAATTCCCCTCAATCACAATAAAGACCTCATCTGTTTCCTCATGCTTATGCCAAACAAAGTCCCCTTGTACTTTAACAAGTTTAAATTGATAATCATTCATTTCAGCAATTACTTTTGGAGACCATTGATCTTGGAATGCAGCTAATTTCTCTTGAAAATTAATCGGTTTATAATTCATTCTTTCTCCTTCCCGTGTAAAACTAAAGACATCATATGTCCGCCTTTGTTCTTCTCCTGATTTTAACTAGTCCCAAATGAAAGGCCGCTCCACTTCAGCAGTTCTGAGATAGTCTAAAAGCTGACCGGTATGTACTGACTCATGATAAGCAATCCTTAATAACATGTCCCCCAGTTCACGGACGTACCCAACATCAGACCTATCAATCTTTATATTTGTTAAATCGGTTTCATTTAAAGATTTGATGAATGTCAAAAACTCGGTCCGAAACGGTTTTGCAAATTCTAATTCTTCGGCTGCTGTGGTAAACGTTTTTGATTCATAAGGATTAGCAGATTCCTCTGAAGTCTCATTCATATGTTTTAGTAAAATTTGATGATAAAGACATTCTGCTTCTAAAACATGTCTTATCATTTCCTTACACGACATGGCTTCGGAATCCGGGCGCCAGTCCATCTTTCCTTAGATATACCTGTCCATAACTTAATGCTTCGCCGTCTCACTTATTTTTAAATCATTCTCCTTCTTCCCGGAAAAACCTCTTCAAATAAAGAAGATATTATTTCCCAACCCGCTGGATTGATAAATTTTTAAGATAAAGAGATCTTCATTCATCCATACAATAGACTCTGGTTGAGCATATACTGAATGATAGTTTTCATTAGAAAGGAGACATCAGCTTTGGCAAAATATCGGATCATGACCTTTGATGGGGGAGGTACGTTAGGTGCTTTAAGTTTACAGCTATTGAACAGACTGGTTAAACAAAATCCCACTTTAATAAGCCGAACCCACGTGTTTTCAGGAAATTCAATCGGTTCATTCACTGCCCTTGCATTAGCCAGCGGAAGATCGCCGCATGAGACATTCCGCTATTTTAAGGAAAAAATCCTGCCCGCATTCAGCGTTTCCCGGCCGGGCGGACCCGTTTTCAATCAACAATTACCATATTCCGGTTTTATTAAAGCGGTACGGAATTTTTTCCCGGCAGATCTTCGTCTCAAAGATTTAAGAAAGCGAATTGTTGTCCCTTCATTTAAATTATACTCTCCAAAACTGGATCGTTGGACTCCTGTATTATTTCACAACTTTCCCGGCTCTCCCTATTTAAATGAGAAAGTGAGTGATGTCATACTGCGGAGCAGCGGTGCCCCTGCGACGCAACGCGCCTATCAAAACTACGTGGACGGATATGTAGTAGCAACGAACCCCAGTACAGCCAGTATCGCGTTTGCAGTTGGTAAAGCCAACGTGCCATTGGATCAAATTGCGGTATTGTCCATCGGAACAGGTGAAGCCCCGACCCGGTTAAGAAGAGATACGAGGGGATGGGGAATGGTAAGTGCAGATAACATACGTCCCGAAAATCTGAAGAACCTTCCTCCAAATTGGGGAGTCCTTTTGGACAGGTCGCCTAATGAACCTTTACTGCCATTTCTTCAGATAATTGCTGGCGGAAATGGTTACTATGAATCCATGGTCAGTGCGAATCTTCTGGGAGATCGTTTTTTCCGATTAGATCCGCGGATTCCGAACTTCTCCAAAACGGACCCTGCCGTCGTTCCCGCTGTCATTGAAATTGCGAACAAAACCAACTTACAGCCTGCGATTGAATTCATAGAGAAAAACTGGAACAACAAATAAGAACAGACAAAATACCAAGGGTGGAAAAACCCTTGGTATTTTTAGATGCGGCCAGAGAGGACTGATTAATATGAAACTGAATCGGTCTCCGGCTTTTGCTCTTTTTTTATTTTCACTGTTTCAGGCAGTAAGAAAGTAAATATTGCCGCCCCAAACAAAATAATAATTGAGAAATAAAAAGAAAGATCATAGTTACCCAATTCACTATAAAGAAAACCCGGTACATAAGCGCCCAGCGCCGATCCTATCTGATGGCTCAGGAATAACCAGCCTAAAATAAAACCAACTGAATATTGCTTAAAATATTGCGTGGCTAACATTTGGGCAGGAGCTACAGTTGCAAAATCAACCAGTCCAAACAGAGTTGCAAAAATAAGTAATATGACCGGATGATGACTGTATAACAGGATACAAATTGATAATGCGCGGATGACATATAAAAGAATAAGCATCTTTTTACTGCTCCAGCGGTCTGCCGCAATTCCTGAAATGATTATCCCCAAAATATTAAATCCCGCCAACACACTAACTGCAGCACTGGTTACACTTGTTGAAAACCCATGGTCATGGGAAAAAGGAATAAGGTGAGTATCCATCAGACCTGTAGTTGTAAAACCGCATATCGCAAAGGGTAATATTAAAAACCAGAATTGTTTCTTGCAAAATACTTCCCAAACAGAAATGCGGGTCGTATGCTGCCCACTTCCAGCTTCTTCTTTCATCAAGCCGCCCATAGGAGATAACCCCATCTCGCCGGGATGATTCCGTAAAAATAACAGGATGACAGGAAACACAATAACCATTAAAAGCAGACCCAAAATCACTACAGTTAACTTCCAGTCAAACCATTGAATCAAAATGAGAGAGCCGGGAACAAGAAGCATCTGACCAGCGCCAAACCCCGCCTCCATAATGCCAAAAGCAAGCCCGCGTTTTTCATTAAACCAATTTGTAACCACAACTGTTGCGGCTACATTAGATGCCCCTCCAACACCGATGGAGATAACAATTCCGTAAAGGATAAATAATTGCCATGGATGATTCACAAAAGAAGTTAAAATAAAGCTAAGCCCGACCAAGAAAGTGCTGACTGACAAAATCATTCGGGGGCCTAATTTATCAACCAGCCTCCCTATTATGGGCTGAGATATGCCATATATGATAAAACTCAGAGTAGAAATAAGGGAGATTGTTCCTCTGTTCATGGAAAAATCTTTTTCCCACGGTTCAACAAAAGCTCCAAATGAAAGACGTGCCCCTTGAACCGCTAATAAGGTTAAAAAACTGACAAAAACAATGATCCATGCGTAGTGATATTTTATTCGCATCCTATCCCCCCTCACTCTTATTTATAATTCCAAATCCCAGCGCTCTTCTATTAAATTTGATCCCCATAAAGGTTTCTCTTCATGAACTTCTGTCATTTCGAATCCGGTTTTTTTATACAATGGCCGGGCTGTTGACATGTCTTTTACCGTCCAAAGAAATATGCGCTCGTATCCATTTTCTTTACAATATTGAACAAGTTCCTTCATCAGACGGCTGCCGACACCTTTTCTTTGAAAAGACGGATCGACTAAAAACCATCTTAACTGTCCTGTTTTTTCATCGTCATTCACTAAGCCGATACAACCCGCAAATTGATTCCCGCTTTCTGCCACCCATATTTTTTCAATATCAGCTTTAAACGTATCGCGAAGATAAGATAAGAATGTGTCATCCCACCCATGGGATTTGGCATAAAATAATCGCTGTTTTTCAATTATGTTTTTGACATCCTCTGAAGTATAATAGTCTCTTATTGAAATCGGAGATTCTTTATCATAAAAAGAATGCTGCAAAATGTTTTGAATGGTTTCCATTGATTCTACAAGTTTTTCTTGTTCCTCTTTGTCTATGCATTCAAGGATATATTCAACTTGCTGATTGGCTTTTTTCTCCAGACTTTTATAAAGACTTTTCCCTGACTCGGTGACATAAAGGAAATGATTACGTGCGTCTTCTCTGCATTTTTGCTTATATATGAAGCCTTCCTTTTCTAATTTTCTGATAATTCTGCTTACATATCCTCTGTCCAGGTCTAATTTTTCTTGAATGATTTTTGCTGTACAATCTGGCGTATTATAAATTTCGTATAAAATCCTGGTTTCTGTTAAAGAGAATGGACTGTCATAAATATGTTCATTCAGAAAACCCAAAATATCTGTATAAAATCTATTAAATTGTCTGAATGCCAAAACACGTTTTGTTTCCAAATTGATGTTCCTCCTCCAAATGATTGACTTAAGCAACTTTTTTTCATCGTAATCGAGACAGTTGCTTAAGTCAACTATATTTTTCAATCCTTCTACCTTTTTTGTAATGAGCACCTTTTATTTCTAAAAAACACATTGAAAATAAACGGCACTGTTTCATCGGAGAACCGTTATGCACCGCCATAAATTCTTTTTTACTTCAAGTTCCTTTTACAAATTTTGAAAAACTCATTGACTATTCAGTTGAACTGTATTACATTATTATAAAGTTGAACTATATAGTCGAACTGAATAGAGGGTGAGGATATGAAACATAAATTATTACCGCTGTCTGAAACCATGCATTACATTTTATTAGCTCTGCGTGAGCCGCTTCATGGCTATGCCGCCATGCAGAAGATAGAAAAGATGAGTAACGGTACTGTTATATTAGCGGCCGGCACTTTATACGGCGCGATTGAAAATTTGAATAAGCATGGCTGGATTGAGCCTGTCGGAGAGTCGGGCCGGAGAAAAGTCTATATGATAACTGCGGAAGGAAGCGCCATTTTGAAAATGGAACAAAACAGGTTATTGCATATTTTATCCCTGTACGAAGGAAGTGAATCGAATGAAGAAATTTAAGATGTTTTTTGATATTGAAAAAGAGGAGCAATGGCTGAACGAGCAATTACAAAACGGCTATCGTTGTACAAATATTAGCGGATTAGGAATATACACCTTCGAAAAAACCGATAAGAGATATGTAATGCGAGTGGATTATCAAGATTATTTATCAAACAAAAAGTTCAAAGATTACAAAGGAATTTATGAAGACTTCGGCTGGAGTTATATAAATGGCCCTTGGGGGCTTGGAACTCGATATTGGCAAAAAGAAGATGATGGTCAAAATGAAATCTTCTCGGATCGCCAATCAAAGAGTAATTATTATAAAAGATTAATGAGTTATTCATCAAGTTTTGGTTTCCTGTGTTTGTTTATTTCTTATATGTTTTACAAGGATTCAGGTTTATATTTAGCTGAAGGCCTGTGGAGTATGGAAGGCTCAATGTTTTGGAAAGCATTTTTATTTGAAACTCCATTTGCCATTTTGAGGTCGCTTCCCGCCCTTATGGCTGTTATCTTCGGCATCAGTTTCTATAAAGCGTATCGAAAGTATTCAATGTTAAAAGAAGAATAATGCGGGGAAGTTACATTCAAAAAAGTAATGAAGGATCATGTACCTGTCACAGTCGGGCGCAACAAAAAAATACCAAGGGCGTAAAACCCTTGGTATCATTGGGATGCTGCCGAGACGGCTTAAACCTTCACAGAGATAGTGACGTTTTTAAAACAGATGAAGCAAAACATTCTTGAAACCAGCTCTTCTACTCGTTTCATCCCGAAATGATCCTCCCCTATTTAGCGGGGATTTTTTTCATTCGAGGTTTTTGGAAATATATCATAGTATGCCGCATGTTAGACTGATCTTTAATTGAAATTTTCAGATAACTAAACTTTAAGTACAGCGCCTATATTGTTAATGCTTTTGCAGACAAAGCAGCCTTCAATCTTCGTATCCCTTCTTCTATTTCTTTCTCAGCTAAATTTCCGTAACCTAAAATAATTTTGTTTTTATGAACCCCTTTCTGGATCGCATGGAGTTCAACCGGGTAAATTTTAATTTTATGCTGATCTAACTTTTTCAGCACCTGTTCAGAAAAAATGACATTTTCAAAACTGGCTATTAAATGAAGACCTGTCGAATCTCCAAATATCTTGACCTCATCTCCAAATTCACGGTTCAGGCTTTGTTTTAAAGCCTCACGACGTTTCTTATACACTTTTTTCATTTTACTAATATGGTGTTCTAGATAACGATCCTCAATAAAGTTTGCAAGTGTAAGCTGCTCCAAGGAAGAGGTATGAAGATCTGTAAACCATTTTAGATTCTTACACTTCTCAACGAGGGACGGCGGAAGAACTAAATATCCAAGACGCAGTGCCGGTGATAAGATCTTACTGAATGTACCGATATAAATAACTCTTGACGGGTCTAACCCCTGAAGAGAACTTATAGGTGATCCCTTATATCGAAATTCACTATCGTAATCATCCTCTACGATATAACAATTTGATTGACGCGCAAACTGTATTAATTGAATACGGCGTTGAATTGTTAATGTACCGCCGATTGGGAATTGATGAGACGGAGTAACAAATACAAAACTTGGTTTTTTATCGTGGGGCAGCAGCTCCGTTCGCATCCCATTATGATCTACTGGTATAGGGTAAAGCGAGCTGCCGGGTGATGAAAAAATAGTTTGAATTTCATGTGTAATAGGATCTTCAATAATGACTTCATCACCCGGTGACAATAACAATTTTGCTATAAGGGAAAGTCCTTGGGTTGCACCTGAAGTGATTACAATTTGGTCAGGATGACAATGAACCCCTCTTGTTCTTCTAAGATACCTTGAAAGGACATGCCTTAATAGGATTATTAGTTAGCGTACAAGTTCCCCATATAGAAAATAAAAAGCCAGCTCTCCTTCGGGAGAAGAACTGGCATAACAAAGCTTCTTGCTTCTTATTTTGCTGTATTGCTTGGACCTTTTAATTTCTCTTCGTTCTTGCGTCAATGTTTTATTATTAGGATACAACCAATAAAATAATGACGATCGAGAAGCTGCTGTCATTGCTGCTGGGATAATCCCAGCTTATTCTGAGTCTGTATGTCGAGTAGTCGGTCAATTAAATGGATGCTTTTTTCATTCCTTTTCTGTTTGCTCCATTTTCCACCACAGTGAATCTTTTGGATTTTCAACAGCTTCTTGAAACTCAGCTTTAGAAGCAACTGTTGGGTAAGAACCTTTTAAAGATTTACCTGAAGTATCTTTAAATAAGGTTAACACCACTATTAAGCCAATTAAACTGACTGCTAATAAATAGAAACCTGGCGCCAAATTGTTTCTTGTCACATGGGTTAACCAAGAAGCAACTAAAGGTGTTGTTCCGCCAAAAATAGAAACCGATAAGTTGAATGTCCAGGATAATGTACGATATCTAATGTCAGTATGGAACAACGTAGGTAAAGATCCTGGCATAGTACCTTCATATACAGATAATACAATACCTAACAATAAAAGTCCTATAAATAAGAATGTTATATTCCCCATATTAAGAAATTGGAAAGAGATAATCGAAAATACAATTCCTAATACTAATCCAATTGTTATAACTTTTTTATTTCCTAATTTATCTCCCAGTTTACCAAAAGTTAAAGCGAACGGTACCATAATAATCAACACAATTGCTGTAACCGGTGTACTTATATTATCACTTATACCAAGGTTCTCATCTAAATAAGAAGGCATATAACCTAACAATAGGTAATTGGTTATATTGAAAAACGCCACAAATACGATACATAAAAAGATATCTTTTTTATATGTTTTAATTACTTCTAATAAACCTGGTTGTTGTTCTTGGTTTTCAGAGATGTCATTTTCAAAGATTGGTGATTCATCTAAATGACTTCTCAAATACAAACCAAATAATCCAATTGGAATACTTAAGAAGAAAGGAATCCTCCATCCCCAACTATTCATTTGAACATCAGATAAAGCCCAGAAAAGTACTGTAACTAAAACAGAAGCTACTATATAGCCAGATAATGTACCGATTTCTAAACCACTGCCTAACCTTATACGTTTATTATCTGGAGAAGATTCTGCGATATATACCATTGCACCAGCGTACTCTCCACCCACAGAAAAACCTTGCAGAATACGAGCTAAGAGTAATAATATAGGGGCCCATACACCAATCTGATCATAGGTAGGAAGTACACCAATTATTAAAGTAGATAAAGCCATCATTAAAATAGTAATTGTTAATACCATTTTCCGGCCAAATTTATCACCCATTTTACCAAAAATAATTCCGCCTACCGGTCTAAGTAAAAAGGCAATTGCAAATGTAGCAAAAGTAAATATTAACTTTAATTCATCGTTTTGAACCGGACTGAAAAAGTTTTTACTAATAATAACTGCCAAATAAGAATATAAAGCAAAATCAAACCATTCCATCGCGTTTCCTATCCCTGTAGCAAACACGCTTTTCTTCGCTTTTTGAATATCTACAACGTTAATTTTTTTCTTGTTGAACTTCATTTAATAATATCAACTCCTTAATGATCAAATCCACATGATACAAGCGGATAAACGGTCCAAGCGTGCAGTCCCAGAATGTATAGCGTAATGCTTCTCTAAAAGTCTGGGGGTTTCTGTTTCACCTGATGGAGAGCTAATGGCATAGTGGCGATGGGTTCAACTGGACCTTAAAAGACTGGACCAATATCCATCTCAGCGCCAAATAACATTGTAAACCAGGGAGGAAGGATGAAATTCAGTTTTTTCGCTGGTTTTCTTAACTTATTTTTGCCGATTGGATTAAAAATAATACAAACAGCAACAAAAAGAGAAACAACCAACAGATAATACAAGCCAAAGTGGTTAGTGATATATCCTTGGGCTGTGGTTGGTATTTTCTGCAGACTGTTTGGAGAAATGATTCCCCTTCATAAGCTCTATTGTGAATATTATCACAATCGAAAAAAAACTTTTATTTCTTCAGAGTATCCTAAACCTTTATTTTAGTTCTTCCATTACGTCTTCCAATATGTTTATTATGTGTTGCAGAAAGATTGAGGTCATTCCTAAGAATTATTTACTGATCCTATCTTTATTACCCCGCAATCAGGTGAAACAAAACATTATAAACGTAGCATACCTTTTTAAAACCTGACAAGCCCAACAGGGTGATAGAAACCCGGCTAAAGCCAAGCTAATCAATGGATAGAAGAAATTTTTTTTGTTTTTCTCAAGGAATAACCGTCTGCGTTTAATCTAGCCCAATCAGAAAGAAAAAAGAGCAGGAGTAATCCTGCTCTTTCATTCAAAACTTTAATTTGTATGACGAATTTCGTATACCTTTTCGACTTTCTTTACCTATTAATTAGTATGCAGACTGCAACAGAAATACTCATATCGCCATCATCAATAATGCATTATAAAATCAAAGATATTTTTTCCTATTAAGATAACAGTAACTAAAATAAATAACATTCTCACATAGGTTACACCTTTTTTAATTGCGAAGTTAGATCCCACAAGCGCTCCTAATATCATTGATATACCCATTGGTACACCATATAAAAAATTAATTTTATGAAGAAAAAGAAACATAATTAGAGCTGCAATGTTACTGCCGAAATTAAGAAATTTTGCATTTCCTGCAGATTGTAAAAAATCGAAGCCTATAATCAAAAAGGCAAATAAAATAAATGAACCCGTTCCTGCACCTAAAAATCCATCATAAAAACCAATAGCGAATATTACAAAAGAAAAAAGAATGGCTTTTTTCCAAGTCAGTTTTTTATAAGTAGACTCATTACCCCAGTTTTTCTTCAAAATAGTGTAAATAGCTACACCTACTAAAAGAATTAATATTAATGGTTTTAATAATTCAGATGAAATAAAATTGACAACTAATGCACCCAATAAGGACCCTATAAAAACAATCGGAAACAATTTAGATACTAACTGAAAATTAACTTTTCCTGATCTTATAAAGGAAATCGTACTCGTTAATGTACCCATTGTACTGGCTAACTTATTAGTAGCGATAGCAACTGAAGGCGGGAGACCTGAAAATAACAAAGCTGGTATAGAGATCAGTCCTCCTCCTCCCACTACTGAGTCAATAAAAGAAGCAAGAAATCCGAAACATACTACTATTAATAGTGTATAAAAATTAATATCCTCCACTTATAAAATCCCCCCATAATGGTAAATAATAAGAGTGATCAAACTATTTTTCAATAAATAGTTTGATCACTCTGTCCATTATTTTTGCAATTCAAGTTCGATTTTTAAAAGCATACATACATGACTTTTAATAGAACGACTTGCACTTGATTTATTACTATCAGCTACAGCAAACATTCTTTGTAACCATCTGTCTTTCCCCATATTTTGGTTTAAAGGCCGTTCGAGCATGTGCCGCTAAATGGTTGTCTAATATAATAAGGTCACCAGGTTTTAGAACTACTCCTGAAGACACTTCCGATAGTGCTTTTTCAGCTCTTCTAATGCCCATCTGGCTTCATCATTTAATCCTTCCATTAAGGAACCATGAATACATAAGTCCGGTTTAATAAATCTTTTTCATTTCAATCCCTTAATGATTTAATTCCAGTATATAAAAAATTTTTTAAAAATTCCACATCTTATTCATTTCCTTTAGGTGACACGTATGGATACGTTCAAAAACACACCAAAAATTCAGGTGTGTTTCAAAAAGGCACTCAAAATTGTAAATCCATTTCACTTGTAATGAAGGTTTGTTGCATTGCACTTTCTAACTCCACATTCATCATTTCTATATGTTTGGATAAGTTGGGTTAACCATAATTAGTTAACAAAAACCACCCTTACTTTCCCACTTCTATTCCCATTACGTTCAATTTATTACCTATCCTTCAACAATTTTTTGGGAAGCCCATAACTTACCTATGGTGATATTTGGTTATTAAGTCGCCAAAAAGATTATAAAGAATTGAAAAATCAAATGATTAATTTAAAAAAGCATTTAAGGCTGTTGCTGATCTTGATGATTGTGAGTTCTCTGGGACGGGAGCAAACAATATTTAAAGCATTTTTTCACGATCACACAGGTGTCGCCGATCAATGGATTGATTTCATTGAAATGAAGATTGTTTTCCTTTAGCATTTCCGATGTGCTGGAACATGCCAGCTTATCCGATGCATATGTCGAAGAATCCTTCTTAGAACACGAACTGACAAACGCATATAGAAAATCACAAGCAATGATGTCCGAGCAGAAGAAAGCAATGAAAGATATTCTGAATGAGATCGATGAAATTCTTCCACTTGATTTATTTTCAACAGAGACTTTTAAGGATGAGCTCTCTTCTGCCGAAAACAAACGGAAAAAGACGGTTGATAAAATAGACGATGTGGACGAACACTTAAAAACTGAATATGCACTGACTGAACCTAACGAACAATTCATTAAAGCAGACTTTCAAAAGTTACAGGAGTCAACAGGTAAGGGCAAAAATGCTACACCCATTCACTATATCGCGACAGTGACATACATAAGAAAAAAGGCGATATCGAAAAGCAATCTAAAGCTTATTTAAAGATCAAAAAAGAAGAAGCTAAAAAACGTGAAATAAAAGATTTGAAGAAGCAGCTTGTAATGGTTAAAAATCGGTGATTAAATTGTGCCCATATAGATTGCAAACATGTCATTAATGTCAAGTCATGAACTCCTAATGAATATTTAATAACACATTTTAATGAAAAACTGAACTCTGATCATTAGTCGAGATTCTAAGATGGGCCAATCAACCTTCCCTTTTTTTTGGAATCTCAAAGCCCCCCTTTTGTTTTGATGTTGTTTTTTTAAAAAAAGTTATTGACACCAAAAAATTATCATGTTATTATTATAAATTTGATATCGCTTTCCATATATGTTAACCTTAAGTTGAGTTACCATATATGGAGGTGGATGATATGTTTCAAATTGGCGATAACATTGTTTATCCAATGCACGGAGCAGGTATAATTGAAGCCATAGAAGAAAAAGAATTCTTAGAGGAAAAAGAACATTATTATGTCATAAAAATGTCAATCAGTCATATGACAGTTATGATTCCAACGCGTAAAATAATGAGTTTAAATATACGACCAGTTACTGATATACTTGCATTAAAACACATTATCCACATTTTTCAGCATGGAGAATCAGATAAGTTGCTGCCGTGGAAACAAAGATATAAAGTAAACACAGACAAAATAAAAACGGGTAAAATCCAAGAAGGTGCTGAAGTTGTACGTGATTTAATGCGTATGAAGAAAGAAAAAGCACTTAATGCAAGCGAGAAAAAAATGTTGGATAGTGCATATGAATTTTTGATTAGTGAACTGGAAGTTATTAAAGGAATCACTGAAAATCAAATAAAAAGTTTCTGTTAAGGTTAGATAATGTTTGCTTTCCAAAACATCCTTAAGTTTTCGGAAAATTACGATTAGACGTTTAACTTCTTCAACTTACTTTTAGAACATTAACCTCTTTTATTACTCCTGCAATCTAATCTGTCTTATTTTTAAATTTCTTCAACGAACATTTGAATTTTTATCAAAAACTCGATGGAATAGTCACTTGATTTTTGTAATCCTGATTCACACTGGCACGGACAAGGAGACGTAAGGATGGAAGAGAGGCAGGGTTTTCATTGTTTTAGGTCTAAGTGATTATTTCCAGAAGAAAAAACAACCCCTCTCCTCTTTATCTTTAAGAATTTCTTACAACTGCTTCCACAGTGAATAGCAATTGTTTATCTTCTTTTCATAAAAGAGATATGCGAATTGTAACAAAGAATAACATACCGTTACAAATCATTTATATATATTCCACATATCGTCAATCCGTTATGTTATACTGTAAACAATCCTTTGAGGTTTTAAACCTTTTTTTTACCTTGTAGCATCTGTCCCTACTCGAACGTTGAGTAGGGTTTTTTATTCAGTATTATACAGAGAACATAAAAAAACAGGCCCTATATAAAGAGCCTGTTTGTATAAACGATTGAAGATTAAGCAGTTTTTTGAACGTTAGCAGCTTGAGCTCCACGAGCACCTTGCTCAACGTCAAACGTTACTTTTTGACCTTCGTCTAAAGATTTGAATCCGTCACTTTGGATTGCAGAAAAGTGTACGAATACATCGTCTCCATTTTCACGTTCGATAAATCCAAAACCTTTTTCTGCATTAAACCATTTAACTGTACCTTGTTCCATTTTTGTTGCCTCCTAGTGTGTTACACATTGTATTACTATCCTTGCCCAAAGTATCATCAAGACGAAAAGTCGATATTCATACTATCCTTTACACGAACAAAAATAATTCTCCTTTATCATAACACGAAACGGAAATAACTGCAAATTAATATCATGTTTCATTTTGTTAAACGTGTCGATACCAGTGCAAAATAAGATGCCTACTAATAACGATGGTTTGAAAACACCGTGAAAATGGATCACGAGTGTCTTCAAAAAAGCTCAGCTGTTTCTTGTTCAAGTACAAGATATTCTTTTAAAAGCAGGGCTGTTCACTGGTATAGCTTTGTTTCTAAAAGATGTTTCCAAACGATCACTCAGGTATACTGTAATGTTTGTTCTTCAAACAATGAATGTTTACGGTCTAAATAAACCGATCCCCATAGGGGAGCATGGAGAGAGTTTGGCCCGATAAAGAGCTGGGTATAATCTTCATACGCTTTTTGTATCCCGGCTGGCCATTGCTCATAAAGATTTAATCGAGATGGAGATCATTTTCTGACCTTCAATCATTTTACATAGGATGAGGAAAGATACTTATTATACAGGGAGGATGACAGCTGGGACTTCAAAGGCCTAAAACGTTTTCTATACTTAGATTAAGAACATCAGGGAAGGGGAAACTTTTAAAAATGAATGAACAAAACCTAAGGACTTTGAGAAAACTGGTTACCCCTTACGAAAAGTCCGATTCACAAAAAAGCATTTATCAAATCATTAACACATTGGTGCCATTTTTCCTGTTATGGTGTTTGGCCTATAAGAGCTTGTCGATTTCTTATATCCTTACATTAGCGATTTCTGTCGTTGCAGCAGGTTTTTTAGTGAGAACCTTCATTATCTTTCATGATTGCTGCCACTATTCATTTTTTAAGAACCGAAAGGCGAATCGAATCCTTGGAACAATTACAGGAATTCTGACTCTGCATCCGTTTGATCATTGGGCACATGATCATTCTGTCCATCATGCGACCAGCAGCAACCTGGACAAACGCGGTACGGGCGATATTTGGGTACTGACTGTTGAGGAATATAAAGAAGCCTCAACTAAGACAAAAATAATGTACCGTTTGTACAGAAATCCGTTTGTTATGTTTATTATCGGACCGATTTACGTCTTCGGGATTACCAATCGTTTTAATCGTAAAGGGGCAAAACGCAAAGAACGGATGAATACATATGTAACCAACCTGGGGATCGTCGCTTTGGCCGCACTTTTATGTTGGGCTATCGGCTGGAAAAACTTTCTGCTGGTCCAGACGCCAATTTTTATGATATCGGGATCCCTCGGAATTTGGATGTTTTATATTCAGCATACGTTTGAGGATTCATATTTCGAAGAAGATGAGCAGTGGGAATATGTAAAAGCGGCAGTTGAAGGAAGCTCTTTTTATAAGCTTCCAAAAGTCATGCAATGGTTAACAGGCAATATCGGTTTCCATCATGTTCATCATTTAAGCCCAAGAGTCCCAAACTATAAGCTTGAAATCGCACATAACAACACTGAACCATTGCAAAACGTTCCGACCATCACACTGGCAACAAGTCTTAAGTCGTTAAAGTTCCGCCTATGGGATGAAGAAGGCAAAAAATTTGTTGGTTTTAACCACTTAAAAAAAACTTCTAAAAGCCAAGTATCAGCTCGGCTAGGAACGGATTAAAAACTAATCGATGATAATGGGCAGTGTACCTTGCAGAATAAAAGTGCAGACTCGCGCAAAGATTTTGTGCAGAGATCAGCACTTTTTTAATGCCAAATGCACTTACAACAAAAAATACCAAGGGTGTCAAAACCCTTGGTATCATTGAGATGACGGCTGAGAGCCTTTGTTTCTGCTCAATAACTTATTCAGCTTCTCCAACAACTGTAAAGCGTTCATTTATATGTTTTGGATTTTCGATTTCATCCAATACTGCAATTGCATAGTCTGCATAGCTGATATAACTTTCGCCTTTCGAATTCACAAGAAGATGATCTTTTCCTGACTGATAAAATCCAGTTCTTTTCCCGTCTGGGTCAAATACCGCTGAAGGACTGATAAATGTCCAGTTAATATCAGAAGTTTCCTTTAGCTCTTGCAAGTTACGACCTTGCCCTTTAGCTGTTGGAATAAAAATCTCCGGGAAATCAGGTGTATCCATTACACTGACAGTTTTATTTTCATCTACATAAAGACTCCCTGCTCCGCCTACAATTACGGCTCTTGTACCCATTCCTTTTAATGCCCTAATTAATGCCCGGCCAGCATCTACATGTGCCTGTTCTTCTCCTAATGGAGCTCCGAAGGCATTCACAACTACATCTAACTTTTTTAGATCATCCGATGTAAGATCAATTATATTTTTTTCAATGATAGCAATCTTTTCCTCTTTAAGTTTTGCAGCATCTCTTACAATTGCAGTTACTTCATGTCCCCTGCTTACCGCTTCTTTCAAGATAAGACTTCCAGCTTTTCCGGTTGCACCAATGATTCCAATTTTCAATTTCCAGTCCTCCTAATAATTCAACATTTTTAAATGTAACCACATTGATTACATGTAATCATTTTAGTTACATCATGTATATTTGTCAATACGTTTATCATCTTGTTAATTGAGCATATTAGAGTAAAATAAACTTGTAATATATTCAGTTACAAGTGTACTATAAAGAGTGTAAAGTAATTAGGATGGTGAAGAAATCATGTCTATTAGCAGCCGTTTTGCTGTAGGAATTCATATATTGGCTCTTGTTGAAATAAATGAAGACGGAATTAGCACTTCTGAATTTTTAGCTGGGAGTGTAAATACAAATCCCGCCTTAATAAGAAAAATTATGGGGATGCTGAAAAAAGCAGGTTTAGTAAATGTACGGCCAGGTATTGCAGGAGCCGAATTAGCGAAGGATTTAACTGAAATCACCTTACTTGATGTTTATAGAGCAGTTAATGTTGTTCAAGATAAAGAATTGTTTAGTATACATGAAAATCCCAATCCTCAATGTCCTGTAGGCCGGAACATTCAAAGTACAATTGGTCCAATATTTGAAATCGCCCAATCTGCCTTGGAAAAAGCTCTTGGGCATATCACAATTGAGGATGTGGTAAAGGATATTATTGAAAAAGAAAAATCGATCAATAATTGTTAAATAACTCCCTGGAAAATCTTTTATCAGACTGAAAACAAAAAGGGACTGGATCATATTGAATCCAGCCCCGTATTGATATTGATTTTTTGATTGAAAAAATAGCTTTTTAAGTAGTAAGCTTGCGAGAACTTTCTTCTGGCTGATAAAACGCAAGCTGAATATACTTCCCGTCATATATACACAAATTATAGCGTTATCTCTCTTGTACTCATCTGAATCCTCACATTACTTTTCTGACTTTCTTCTCCTGCTTCATCACTTCATTAATCATTATCATATTTACTACCGCCGCACCAGTCAGCAGAAGGATGAAGGTGACTGATAAATCATACGACCTACTATAAGTAAGTGGACAGTAACAGATAAATTTTTATAAACAAAAAATACCAAGGGTATCAAAACCCTTGGTATCATTGATGCGGCTGAGAGGACTTGAACCTCCGCAAGTTATTCACCCGCTGGGCCCACCATCTATATTCATAACTATTGCTCAGTTGTCAGCATGTTAAGTAAATTACGAATTTCCTTGTTATAACTTTTAATTTCTTCTTCATTACAACCGGTTTTATCAAATACTGCATTAGGTATCATTGTGACTTTTTCTTTAAACTCATTCCCTTCAGTTGTTAACGTAATAATTACACTTCGTTCATCCTCTTTTGAACGCTCTCTTATAATAAGACCTCGCTCCTCAAGTCGTTTTAAAACTGGAGTTAATGTTCCGGAGTCTAGATATAATTCTTCGCCTAAACCTTTAACAGATATTTTTTCCTTCTCCCATAAAACAAGAAGAACCAAATACTGCGGATAAGTAATTCCTAATTCTTTTAAGAGAGGATGGTATAACTTTATCATTTCACGGGAAGCTGCATAAATCGCAAAACATAGATGATTACTTAACAGTAATTTATCATCATTCTTCATGTTAAATCCCTCACAATATTTATATTCATTGTTACACATAATAGCACAAGAATTACATTAAGTAAAATTGAATGACTAACAATTTAATTAATCACTGTTCTTCATTTTAGTCTAATCAATAATTTAGAGGATATTAATTGCGATTTTCAATTGAGAACAATTTAATTTTTAAAAATTTAATTGACAATGCTATTTAGATTGGTTAAAATTCAATTGTGTTAAATTTAATTTATAGGGGTGTTTGATGATGACAGTATATTTTACAGCAGAAGCTACAACAAAAGGCGGAAGAGAAGGTCATGTAAAATCTAATGATCTTATTATTGATTTGGATTTAGCTATGCCAAAACCAAATCAAGTATCCACGGCTACAAATCCAGAACAATTATTTGCAGCAGGCTATTCAGCTTGTTATGACAGTGCTCTTCATTTAGCAGCCCAAAGAAAACGATTAAAAATCGAATCAGCAGTTACTGGTAAAGTAAGTTTATTAAAAGATGAAAGTGATAATGGTTATAAACTCGGAGTTGTTTTGGAGGTGGAAATTCAAGGGGTATCTCAAGAGCAAGCGGAAGAATTAACACATGCAGCTCATCAAGTATGTCCATATTCTAAAGCTACTCGCGGAAATATTGATGTACAAATCATTACAACAGCAATGTAAGACGAAAGAGGCCGAGATCAATAGGTAATGGAATAAAAAAATAATGAACAAAACATATATAAGGAGAGAGATTTATGCTAAAGAGAGTACAATTAGAAAAAGAAGCTCAAGAATTTGCAGAAGCAACCGCGAACCCACCCTATCTATTCGATCTTGGACCTGAGAAAGGACGAGAAGCTGTAGATGATGTTCAATCTGACCCAATTGATAAACTGCCAGTTGATATTGAAGATATTATGATTTCAGGAGGACCGAGCGGACAGGTATCAGTAAGAATAATGCGCCCACAGAATGCGCCTGCGCACCTTCCTGTCATCGTGTACATTCATGGGGCCGGCTGGGTATTTGGTAATGAGCATACACATGATCGGCTCATCCGTGAGCTAGCAGTTGGAGCACAAGCTGCTATTATCTTTCCAAATTACACCTTATCTCCAGAAGCAAAATATCCGACAGCCATTGAAGAAATCTATGCAGTAGTGAAATGGGCATCTGAAAATGGCCGTGAGAACGGCATGATTCCCGAGAGTCTAACAATTGCAGGTGATAGTGTTGGCGGCAATATGACTGCTGCTGTCACGCTAATGGCCAAAGCACGCGGTGACTTGAATATCCGGCAACAATTACTTTTCTATCCGGTAACAGACGCTTCTTTCGATACGGAATCCTATCACCAGTTTGCTACAGGATACTTTTTACGCAAGGACGCGATGATGTGGTTTTGGGATCAGTACACAACCAATTCGAACGATCGTGCTGAAATTACAGCATCACCTCTACGTGCAACTACTGAGCAGCTTCAAGGGCTTCCGCCTGCATTGATTATCACAGCTGAAGCTGATGTACTTCGTGACGAGGGAGAAGCATATGCCAATAAACTTCGTGAAGCCGGTGTTCCGGTCACTGCCGTACGTTTCCAAGGTATCATTCACGATTTCGTGATGCTCAACGCCTTAGCTAAAACTGAAGCTGCGCGCGGAGCAATTGATCTTGCCACAACCTGGTTGCGTAAAGGGTTTTAATTCATCTATTGTTTCGTCACATAGAGACTGCTGCAAATAAATAAAAAACAAACAGATCCACTCAAATAATTGAGTGGATCGTATATTTATTCATACAATGATTATATAAATACAGCACGTGATTATGGTACCGATGAGATCTTTCATATGGTTGAAGTACACACTCTCACTGTTATTGAAGAGAACCCAGGAATTACAGTTACTGAGGCAGCGTTGAAGCGGAACCGAACAAGGGGTGCTGTATCACAGATTATCTCTAGTCTGGAAAAACGCGATTTGATTATAAGAAAAAAAGAAGGCGGAAACGCCAAGAATGTACGTGTGTATGCAACCGAGCTGCTGGATAGACCTCTTGACATGTATATGACCATCTTAATAAACAAAAAGAGATGGCTGACAAATTAGATGACTTCCTATAAGTTAGTGGACACTTTTGGTCACAAAACACATAAAAAAATACCAAGGGCGTCTAAACCTTGGTATCATTGATGCGGCCGAGAGGACTTGAATCTCCACGGGTTATTCCCCACTAGGACCTCAACCTAATAAAAACATGTCGTCATTTACAAAAGCCTCTATTCAAAGCATCTGTTTATTTTATTGACAGCTATTTTCATCATTTTTCATGAATTCTGAGCATAAATTGGGCACCTGTTAGAGACCAAGGAACTCTACATTTCATCAAGAAATATGTACTCATTGCCCTGCTGTAATTAATTTTAAGCCCTCGCTCTATGCTCCCCTGAATTCAGTATTCGATGTAAAACTTTGAAATTAAGTTTATTAAAATCTATCACAAACCCTTATTTTCAAAACACATAATTTATTTCAGCTTCCCTTGCGAATACCGGATCAATGCTCAGCTTTAAGATAGTCAACCAATTTCTCCGCACTGTTCTTAACATCTTCTTTTGAAAGGTGAAGTGTCCCATATTGTGTAAAGGCAGGAAGAAAACGCATTCCAATATAGTTAGCAGTGACTTGAAACGGTCTGATAAGCTCGCTGATCGTGATATTATATTCTCCGCCTGCTTGATAATCAGATTCCGGTGCGCCTAAGGAGATAGCTAAGAGTAGTTCTTTTCCATGCAATTTAGTTCCTCCAGTTCCATAAGCCCAGCCATGTGTTAACACATCATCTTCCCATTGTTTGAGTAACGCGGGACTGCTGTACCAATACATTGGGAACTGAAAAACGATACGCTCATGATCTAACAGGAGCTGCTGCTCTTTTTCTACATCAATGATAAAATTAGGGTATTCACCGTACAGGTCATGAACCGTAATGTCATTCTCTTGCTTTAAACGATTCATCCAGGTTTTGTTGACAGCGGACGTTTCCAAATTAGGGTGTATAACGATAACTAATGTTTTCATTTGACTGATTATCCTTTCTTCGCCGATTAGTTATTATTGCTTTTGCGATAATGAATTGATTCTAATTTTAAAATAGCAACTTTATTACACCTATTTTATCCTTTTTCATAAATTCAGGGCAACTAATTGGGCACCGATTACATTTATAGCCCAAAAAAGGCTTAACCTTTTAAAAAAGATTAAGCCTTTTTAGGACCCTCATGCCCCTACCCTATCTGCAGCAACTTTGATCTCAGTATTATGTTCACTTTGAAAATAAGTTATTGAAAATACACTACTTAAAATCAACACTGCCAGAAGAATCCGGCTGATTTTCATCAATAATCTCCCCTTTTTTTATTTTGCGTCTTGCTTCAATACTCATACGATAATATTCATTAGAGAGCATTAAATTTCCTTTTTGTATTAACTTAGGAAGGAGGGCTCGGCCAATTACTCCAGTCCCCCCAGCAACAATAATCTTCATACTATTTCTTATTTACCTGCTAATCTTGAAGCAGCTTCTTCAACTTCTTTATTTGCTTTTTGTAATACACCCTCCGGATTTAGTACATCAGTTCCTTGCACTCGGATAGTTTGATAATCCTCAATACCTAAGAAATTGAACATTGATTTCAGGTATTTATGAGAGTATTCAACTTCTGTATACCAATCATTATTTGTATAGATTCCTCCACTTGCTTGGATGACAAGCATTCTTCGTCCGTCTTTAAGCAGACCCACTGAGCCAGTGTCCGTATATTTAAATGTTTCACGTGCGATCATGATATTGTCCATATAGTCTTTTAATTTTGATGGAATATTGAAATTATGCAAAGGTAAAACGATGACATATGTTTTTGCACTTTTGAATTGTTCCAATACTTCTGTCATGCGTTCTGTTACTTTTTGTTCCTCGCTTGTCAGTTCTTCGCCCTTGCCTGCCTTTTCCCATGCGCTTAAAACTGTTTTATCAATCATAGGCACTTCATCACTATATAAGTTAATTTGCTCAAGCTCTTCACTCTCTGGAATTAATTCTTTGTAAGCCTCTAAAAAGTGGTTCATTACCCCTAAACTGTATGACGATGTATCATCTACTTTTGGATGTGCGTTAATGATAAGTGTTTTGCTCATTTGAAACTCTCCTTTTAATTTATATTAAAGACTAAGTTAATCGACGATTCAATCGATCACTAATATAAACCCTGTATTTTTTTTTGTCAAACGGAACAAATAATATACCTAAAGAAGGGTTTTATGATTGACTATCACCAAAAATACTCCTAAGATGATACAATGTGATAACCCTTAAAATCAAAAGCAGGTGAGTTGATATGCAGTATAGTGTTGGGGTTGAATATGCTTTACATTGCCTGGTTTATTTAATAGATGTTCCCTCCAAGGAAAGTGTCGGGATTCGGGACCTTGCAGAGTTCCAAGGACTTTCAGAAACATTTCTTTCAAAAGTTTTCGGTAAATTATCTAAAGCTGGTATTGTAAACTCCGTCCCTGGTGTAAAGGGAGGATATAGGTTAGCAAAAACCCCAGAAGATATTTCCTTTTGGGATGTAATAGAGGCTGTTGAAGGACCAAAACCCATTTTTCAATGTAAAAATATTGTAAGCAATGGTCTGCTTTATCGAGACAAATGCAACTCCTGTGAATCCAGCAATTCCTCTTGTACAATTAACTTGGTAATGCTTGAAGCAGAAGAACACATGCGTAAGTATCTTCGTAATAAAACGCTCGCATGGTTAAATAAAGAATTGGACGCAGTATTGCCTAAAAAAACCAGGATAGATACTCGGGAATACTTCATAAAAAAAAGCTCTGACTAAATTAATTAGTTAGACCTTTTTTGTGCTTAAAGATGCCTTTAAATTACAAGTCATATTATGTTTTTTCGTTTCTCTTGCATAAGAAAGCGCAAATGTTTTACTTATATTAAAGACTGCATTAATCGTCGGTTTATATAGTCTCTTATAAACAAGAATAACTGCTGTATTGAGTGGTGCTATGTTGATTATTTTCGCTCTAGGTTTAACAGTAGGAACAGGTTTTAAGACTTCTCTTGACTATTCTGTATTCTCTGCATCTGCAGGTGCATTCATATTAATTTATTTTTAAAAAATACCCGATAGTATAGATGCTTTACTGATGAAAAAAACTGTAGAGGCTAAATCATTTTCACTAGAGTCAGACAAATAGCCCCAAACCTCTAAAAAATAGGGAAAGAAATTTTGAAGCATAAAAAAGGAGCAGACATATAAATCTACTCTTCCAACTTCGTTTCCTTCCCTTTAACTTCTTCATAACCAGGTGTTTTCTTATACAGACCAAGTCGGTCGCCATCCCCATCACCCGGCATATGTGCCATTTCCTCAAAAGAATCTATGAAAGCTTGTTTTCATTACACTTTCTAACACCACATTACATCATTTCTATAGGTTTGAATGAATTATGGTTAATAATTGGTGAGCAAAAAACACCCTTAATTCCCCTCTTCTCGAAATCTCATTACCGTTCAATTCATTACCTCTTCTTCAACATTTTTTTCGAACTTCACATCCTATCCATGGTAATATTTAGATATAAACTTGCTGAAAGGATTGGACAATGAAGGTATTTGAAGCAAGGTCTTTGTTATCTGAAGCTGAAAACCGAGCAAAAGATTATAAAGAATTGAAAAATCAAATGATTAATTTGAAAAAAGCATTTAAGGCTGTTGCTGATCTTGATGATAGTGAGTTCTCTGGGAAGGGAGCAAACAATATTAAAGCATTTTTTCACGATCACACCGGTGTGGCTGATCAATGGATTGATTTCATTGATATGAAAATCGCTTTCCTTACTAGTATCTCCGGTATTCTGGAAGATGCCAGCCTATCAGATGTATATATCGAAGAATCCTTCTTAGAACACGAATTGGCAAACGCATATAGAAAATCACAAGCAATGATGTCCGAGCATAAGAAAGCAATGAAAGATATCCTGATTGTTATTGATGACATTCTTCCACTTGATTTATTTTCAACAGAGGCTTTTAAGGATGAGCTCTCGTCTGTCGAAAACAAACGAAAAAAAATTATTGAGAAAATAGGCGATACAGACGAGAACTTAAAAACTGAATATGCAATGACTGAACCTAACGAACAATTTATTAAAGCAGACTTTCAAAAGTTACAGGAATCGACAGGTAAGGGCAAAAACGCTTCACCCATACATTATAATGCCAAGGCTTATCGCGAGAGTGACATACATAAGAAAAAAGGCGATATCGAAAAGCGGTCTGAAGCTTATTTAAAGATCAAAAAAGAGGAAGCTAAAAAACGCGAAATTAAAGATTTGAAAAAACAGCTTGTAAATGTAACAGATCCTGACGAGTATTTAAAAATTGCTGAAAAAATTGGATACGAGAATTTGGAGCCTGACCAAAAAGTTTATTTCCACCAGCTCGAAGAACTTCAACAAAAAGCCGATATCGGAAAAGGTATTGCAGTTGGAATGTATGAAGCCGGTAAAGATACCGTGATGGGTCTCTATCAACTTGCAATGCACCCTATTGAAACGCTTTCTGGAACGGTGAACGCCTTCTTACATCCAATCGATACTTATAAGATCATAGCAAAAGACATAGAAGACACTTTCCAACGTGATATGATTAATGGAGATAGCTACAGCAGGGCAAAATGGGTGTCCTATGTCGGCAGCACTGTTGTTCTTGCAATAGCTGGTCCGAAGGGTATTGATAAAGTATCCAAAGTTGCAAAAGCCGGTTCAAAAGTTGCTGCAATTAAGACGCTCGAAGTTTCAAAAGCAGGAATAAAAAAAGGTATTGAATACGTTAAAATACCAAATGTTTTTGAACAACAATATGCAATGGCTGGCGGTTCAGGAACTTTTCCTTTCAACACAATTGATGGGGAGAGTTATAAAAAATCATTTCATCAGTTTTCCAAAAAGGTAGCTGATGTAACTCGAAAACCTTTTACGGGGAAATACATTGATGTTCCTTGGTTAAATAAAGAAAAATATACTGCTGCTGAAATAGAAGGAAAAGTGAAAGCTAAAGGAAATATAAAAGACGTAAGCCGAAAAGTGTATATGTTAAAAGATATAGACCTCAATCAAAAAAATCGTAAAGGCCAAACAAATCTTCAATTAATGAAACTTGGCAATGCACCTTTTGCAAAGGATGGAACACAAATAAACCTACATCATTTAATCCAAGAAGAACCTGGTACAATGGTTGAAGTTCCTGAAAGCCTGCACAAAAAATATCACAATATTCTCCATGGCTTAAAGGAAAACGGGCAAAGTTTTAGAAACAATCCCGAACTTTCTGCTCAATACGACAGTTTTAGAAAGAGATATTGGAAATGGAGAGCACAACAATTTGAAAAACAACAGTAAGAGGTGAATTTTATGGATTACTCAACAATACAAAAGTTTTTAGAAGAAAACAAAGAATTCTCTATTATCACTGGAGGAGTCAGCGAGAAACAGATTCATGAGGTAGAAGAAGAACTTGAAGTTTCTCTCCCAGAAAGTTATAAATGGTTTTTGAAAGAGTATGGTTCTGGTGGTGCATACGGAACAATGATCCTTGGTTATGACTCTGAAGGCGCTGAAGTTGTAGAGCAAACAAAAGAATACAGAACATTTTACGATCTTATACCAGGTCTTGTTGTTATTGAGTATATTGATGAATTCTCTTATTGTCTTGATACAAACAGGATGGTAGATGGAGAGTGTCCAGTTATTCTTTGGGATAACCATGAAGGATATGGCTTTACTGCTGCAAATACCTTTCTTGAATTTTTTCTTCAGCGATTAGAAAAAGGTAAAGAGGACTTAGACGAAGATGAGGATTGGGAAGATTAATCTTTACAATTCTCAAAATAAATGTATCTTCGGAATTGAATAATTACATCAAAAAAAACCATACCAGAACATATTGGTATGGTTTTCTTAGATAGGTTCCAATAGAGTAATCAAAAGGGATAACAAG
Organism: Bacillus sp. CIS52; assembly: GCF_053545315.1. Lineage (NCBI taxonomy): Bacteria > Bacillati > Bacillota > Bacilli > Caryophanales > Bacillaceae > Bacillus > Bacillus sp. CIS52. The sequence goes on along the minus strand of NZ_JBIUFR010000005.1, from coordinate 144,889 downwards.
TAGTGAGAATGAACTGTCCCTTTTGTTATGGAATCTGCTCTGTCTACAAATTTGTTTTTTTGATCTAAACTCACTAAGCACCTACTCTGTCATCAGCAACATGAAAAGGAGCTTTGATAACAGGGACATCATTTGTTAAAACCACTCCTGCAATGCTACCCAATAAAATGACTGTAAACAAAGTCCGGCTGATTTTCATTAATAATCTCCCCCTTTTTTATTTTTCGTCTTGCTTCAATACTCAGTCGATAATACTCATTGGAACGTGATAAATCCCCTTCTTCATAAAAATAATTCGCTACTCTAATTGCAAAATTTTCAATGTCTCCGAACATTCTTTTTTCATTCAGATACGAAAAAGCCTCTTCAATTAAAGAATATTCATCACCACTAAAATAAAGTCCTTCTATAATCTTAAACTTTGCTTCATATTCTGAATCTCCGTATTTCTTTGCGACAGATTGCCCCTTTTTTAAATAAAGTAAGGCTTCAGCCAGGGCTTTCTGTTTCGTTTTAACATTTACAATATTGAACAATGTTTTTGTCAAAAAGACGTGTTCAGTCTTTTCAAAAAATTCTAATGACGTTTGTAAATACTCAGCTGCTTTCTCATATTCACCTATATAATCATAACAAATACCAATATTCATTTGAGACATACCAATCAAGTAATCCGCTCCAACTGATTCAGCTATACGTAATGTGTCTCTAAACACATTTAGTGCTCTTTCATAATCCAAAGAGTCAATTAAATTACCAGCAATTATATTTTGACATCTTATGGTTTGAACTGCATACGCATCGTACTGTTTGAAAATTTTAAGCGCCCGATTGGCATAATTTAAAGAGAAATAAGTTTGTTTCATGTAGTAATACACATGGGCGACTTTGAAGAAGAACTCCGCCCTTTCAATTTCATCTTCCACCTCAAACAACTTTTTCTCCGCGATTCGATAAGCACTTATTGCCGTAGTCAGTTCTTTCCTTCTAAATTCATACATGCCCATAAAGAAATAAAAGTAATACTCCAACATACCGGTTAATTGACCCTGAGATTCAATTTCCCTTAGCGTCTCATACGCATTTTCCAAGCTATCCATATTCTTTGACTTCATATAGCTCAACATGATTTCATGTCTGAATTCTAGCAGCTGATAATATAATAGAGCATCTTGATTTTCTTCCATATTAGCTAGTTCAGCTTCAGCTTCCAGTTTAATTCGTTCTGCTTCTTCAACCAAATCACTTTTTATCGCCATGTACCAAGCATTTAGTTTTTTTGTCACCAAATCATATGGAATTTTGCTTCTCTTTAAAAAACCCTGCTGCAAGAAAGCTCCCCCATCTCCACTAAATTGTTGGAATATTTACATTAATTGCATTATGGCAGATTGAACATTTCTTGACAAAGTTAAAATGTAAAAAGGTACGAATTGTCTATTGAACAAAATATTCTTTTCGTCTTTATTGCGGTTATTGTATTACTTTTACGTCTTGACAAAATTAATGCTTAGAGAATTTGCACTTTATTAGTTATTCAATACTAATCCATTTGAGTTTTTTTCAGTGGAGCAATACTTTTAAAGCTTGGCAGAAATAACACTGTTTAAACAAATCTCTGGACCAAATAAGGGAGAAATGATATAATACTTCTATAATAAATAGTACATTTAATTAGTGGGTGTAACTTAAATGAAAAGAAAAGCAATTTCTTTATTTGCCGGTGCAGGTGGACTTGACATAGGTATTAAAAAAGCTGGGTTTGATGTGAAACTAGCAGTTGAAATTGAAGCAACGTACTGTGAAACGCTACAAACAAATTTTCCACACCTTACAGTAAGACAAGGTAATGTTATGGATTATTCCCGTAAACGAATTTATAAAGAAGCTGGTTTATTAGAAAACGAAGAAATAGACTTATTTATAGGAGGGAGCCCTTGTCAATCATTTTCTACAGCAGGAAAAAGACAAGCATTTGAAGACCCTCGAGGACAAGCGATGTTAAAGTTTGCTGATCTTGTTCAAGAAGTTCAACCAAAAGTATTTCTACTCGAAAATGTGAGGGGACTTCTTTCGTCTGCTTTAAAGCACGTTCCTCTCACTGAACGAAACAAAAGATCTCTTGAGCCTGACGAACAACAGGGCAGTGCCTTCCGTCATTTACTTGAACACTTTGGGAACTATGAAGTATCTGTAGACTTATTGAATGCTGCCAACTACGGGGTAGCACAAACCCGTGAACGTGTATTTATTATTGGTGTACGCAAAGATTTAAATATTAAGTTTACTTTCCCTGATACAACTCATGACAAAAACGGTTCTAAAGGAAAGCAAAAATGGAGAACCGTTGGTGATATTTTCAAAGAGTTGAAAATTAGTAAGCATCACCATGTTAATTACTCAACTGAACGTTTAAAATGGATGAAGATGATACCTCAAGGTGGAGGTAACTGGAGAGACCTGCGTCAATATGGTGAAGATATTGTAAAAGAAGCTATGGGTGGAGCTTATGCATCAGGTGGTGGTAAAGTTGGATTTTTCAGACGTCTGGATATAAACAAACCTGCTCCTACTCTTCTTACCTCTCCTAGCCAAAAAAGTACGAATTTAGGTCACCCTTTCGAAGATAGACCGTTAAGTATTGAAGAGTATTTAGCCATTCAGGAGTTTCCAGAAGGATATTGCGTTGCTGGAACCCTTTCGCAGCAATATGTACAAATAGGAAATGCTGTTCCAACTCGATTAGCTCAGGTATTGGGTCAATCTGTCTATAGTATGTTGAATAAAGTTGAAAAGATTCAAAAATTGTCTAACATAAGGTAATATAGGGTATGGGGAATATTTTTTCCCTATACCCTTTTTCAGGAGGAAATATATGACTGACAGACGTCTTAGAAAAATAGATGGTACAGACATAACAATTGAAATAGAAGAAATTATGATAAAATACCTAAAAAATATTTTTAAAAACCTAAGAAATCTAAAACTTGATGACTTAACTCCGAACCCTTTATTAATGAAACTGGTAGGAAAGGCTGCAGAATTAAACTCAGCTAATAAATTAGTAGAATACATACTAAATGCAAGAATTGAACGTTCTACAAGTACTGGATTTGGCATGATGATTCAAAGAATTGCAACTGCCTTTTGTGAAAAAACAGGTGTTGGTGGTGCTGATATATCAATTGTTAAGAAGAATGAATTGGGTGTTCCTGTACGTTGGTACATACAAATGAAGTCTGGCCCAAACACTGTAAACAAAGATATCTGCATTCAGATCACTAGTGAGCTTCAATCTGCAATCAGACGTGCTCCTGGCTCTGCCGGAATGCTTGGTATAACATATGGAAAAGCTGATCGTGTAAGTGGAGTAACTCAAAAATATTTGGCTTTTGACTTTGAAGCAGGGCGTGATTTTTGGGAGTTTATTTCAAACGATCCTATATGCTATAAAAAACTATGGTACCTTACTATTTCGATAGCAGAAAATTATGAAGACCGTGGTGGACTAACATTAAAAGAATTAATTGAAATGAAACGTGAAGAACTTACTGCCCAATTCCTATTAAAATATGGGGAGGCTGGAGAAGACATGTGGAATAACTTTTTGGAAGAAAATATGTAAGGAGGTTTTTTATGTTTAAAGGTAAAATGTACGACATTAACGGAAATGAAGTTACAAACAATGATTTACAAAATAAAGGTGCTTGGTGTACTCATGGAGAAAAAAAGAATTCGTTTTTGTAAGAAGCTACGGCCAACAATTAGGATTAACCATCAATCCAGAAAAGAGCACAAATATATATGCCCAGATCTGTCAGACTTGATTGGAGCAGGGGTGTCTGATTTAAAAACTCAAAATACTCCCTTTTTACAGCAAGAAAGTACCAATATAATCCTCAATATACAGTTACATTTAACAAAAATGATGCTGATAGATACAGAGAGAACTATCCAAATATAGATATTTACTTTTGGGTTGATTTGATTGCTGTGAGATACTTTAAGAAAAGTACTAATTCAAATTATCGCGATACAGATATACGAGTTAATCCAATGCATGGTGTTTGGAAAGTATCTTTTAAAGATTTAGACGAAATCATTAAATTCGCACCTTTACATAAGTACAAAGAAAGAGTAAACGACTACCAAGGAAATGCAAGAGAGAGTTACTTAATAAATTTATATAATAGCAAAATCCAAAGAGTAATTTAATACTTTTACAAATCAATAAAGACGTCTCCCTAATAGGAAACGTCTTTTGTTTTTGTTCTTTAGACTGTATATTTAACTCAACATGATGTGTTTATCCTTATGCAATAGAGGAATTTATAATTTTCATTCAAACATAAACAATCGGATTTAAGTGTTCAGGAAACTCCCTCCAAAACTCGATAATAGGGTTTGTGTATTTATCAAACCCTATTTTTTCAATATCAAAAACAATCTCTCCATTGGTTGTTAGCTTAACGCCCATAACTTTCTTTTCACCAAATTTCAGAAAGAACTCTGGGTTCTTATTATAAAGTCTATGTGCAGAACGACCGTCCCCGTGTTTGTATGCATTTACAAGGTCGGATAAAACCTCAATTGCTTCCCATTGAGGAGTCTTTGTTAAATCGTAATTTAAAAATTCGTATGCTTCTTTTAATTCACCCATATTATAACCAAATTTAGAAAATTTATTTATTGTTCTAATTGGACTTGTTGAAAAGTTAATCTCTGAATAAATAAACCCTCTCAATTGTTGCTCAAAAATTTGATAAGCTGTAGCCAATAATGATAAATGAAAGTTATATTCCATAAGTCTCTCAGCCTGATAATATTCATTAGACTCCATTTCAATTTGTTCGTATATATCACCTGGGTCAACAATTTCATAATTGAATTTTGTAGAATATTCCTCTGCCAATCTTTGTTGATATTTTTTGGCCGAGTCCTCAATATCTTCGAAAAGTGTTTTCATTGTTTCCTCAAATTTTTCTTGTAATTTTTTATAAATGGAGATGAATTGTTCTCTTTTATAATTAGGCAGCCATATTTGTAATTGAACTCGATTATTAGTCACTCCAACACCTTCTCATTTGGATTATTTTGATTTTTATATATTATACATCACTTCTTCAAAATAAATTTCTCATTAATACCAGAAGACTCTACCCCTCGATCTTTGTTTCCACGCCCTTAACTTCTTCATAATCAGGTGTTTTCTTATACAAGCCTAAACGATCATGCTCTCCAGTTGCAGGCATATGCTCCATTTCTTCATAATCATTCCCCATTTTCTCATAGTAATCATACGTGGAATAATTGAGCGATCCATCATTATAGAAAGCAAGCTGAATATATTTCCCGCCATCATATACACGAATTACTGCATTGTCCCTTTTAACATCATCAGTATCATATCCATCTTTTATTAAAGAGTTTTTATATTTTTTGATTACATTATCAATTGCGTCATCATATTTATTTCCACCGCACGCAGTCAGAAGAAGCAGGGCGAAGATATTAAGAAAAATAAAAAGGTTCTTCAAAATATACACCCCCTCTTTTTTCAATATTCATTATACTCAAAATATAGATATTTTTCCACTTTTTATCCATTTCCTTTCACCTGTACATCATCAACCAGCCACTTGTTTTTTTCCTTCTTCATTTTCGTTTGGACAATCAACACTTGCTGACTGGTTACTGAATTTGCAGTAGTTGATACCGCCACAATGTTCAAAAACAATTCGGTCGAATCATCAATCGGCTTCGAATAGCTTTCCAGTGAGCGCAACTTGCTTTGTACGCTAATAGAATGCTTTTTGTCAGACCGGGAAGGGAAGGCATGATCAAAGCCTTTTTCCGTGGTGTATTTTTTTACCGCATCGTATCGCTTATCAATATCACTGTAATTCAGAAACGCTTCAAAAAATTCCTTGTTCTTTTTTGCGCTACCCTAATACTGAATCTGACTCAATTCTTTGTTCTTCTCTATTAACACATCATTTTTCTTATTGAGTTGGTCGATCTTAGAATGCTGTGCCCCTTGAAACCAATACGCTGTCACCAAACCTACAAAGAAACAAACACAAATCCATGAAATATGTGTTTTCATGCCTTCCACTCCTTAAAATTTTATTCTCCCAAATGAAACTAGATGACTGCGCCAGTAGCCGGATAATTGATTAAGGGAATTATTGAAGTTCAATAGATAAACATCCTTTCAGATCTATTTTTTCTATAACTGGCGTGTACTTTGCAAATACGTCAAAAAGGATGCTACACGCAGTAACACCCTTTTTATGGCTTGATTCTCTATATAAACTTTTACACTTGTCATACATCCATCCGGCAGATACCTTGTTTTATAAAATGTGTATCTGTACTCAGAAAAGCCTTTTATCCTTTCACCTTCCACAACCAACATACAATCTCTGCCTAGACTTCTTACAAAAACCAGCGACGGGATGCCTACGTTAAACCCCAAGCTCCTGAATTGATTATCAACAGCAGACAAACATCACCACCAATCATAAAATGTCTGTTAAGCATAATCATTAAGAAAATAAAAAGAGAGGGCTGATCCCCTCTCTTTAGTAACTTTAATTATAATTCCAATATACACTGACATCTACCTTTGCCCAGGCCCCAGAGTCATTATTCCTAGCTTCTAAATACATTACTACTCCTGAATTATCCTGTGCAATTTTTTTAGGAAATGTCACGTAAAAAGGTTGACTTACATAGTTACCTATAGTTGGAGTTACTTCAGCTAACACGGCGTCATCAGAAGCTCGTTTTAATATATAGGTAACATTAGCAGATCGAGATCCGTCACCCAAAGAACGCTGATAACCTTTTACTGAAATTAGTTGTGCATTATTTGGTTTAAATGTGTTTACAACCGTTTGATAAGCTCCAGAGTTCCCTCGAGAGTATAAGTTAACCTCTCCTACTCCGTTTTTACCTGTAACAGATTGAGAGTAAAAAACTCCACTATTTATTGTTTGCACATTTGATTGTGGAACAATTGTGGATGGATTATCACTTGCTGCACTAGCTACACCTGCTCCTCCAGTTATTCCGATAGCGGCCACAATTAAAGACGTAATCCCTTTTTTCATTAACTTCATCTCCCTTTCTAAGTTAGAAATTTATTACACTTAAATTTTATACCGTTTAATCTTTATTTGTGAAAAAAGTAACTTTTGACACAAAGCGTTAATAAATTTTTGAATATTCTGTTGAAATTTCATCCTAATTTAAATAATAGAGTATTCCTCTATTTCGAATAATTGATGTTTTCGAATTCGACAATTATTTCATCTGACTCATGATCTTCTTTTTCGAGTATATTAAATGTGGCTTGATAGATGACATGAAATCATACCCCTTATCAGACATCAAGCCTAACGATACACGGAAACTAAACTGATCTCGTATCCCGTCCGCTAGATACTTTGCATCTGGGCGCTGTGCCCCTAAAACAAGAAAATAACCAGCTTGTCGCCCCAACATAACCAATTGTTTCATGTAGGATAAAGCATCATTCCTCTCTTTCATGTCCAGCTAATCCATGAACGCCACGTATTCATCAAAGAAGATAAATACAGGCTTCAACCCTAAATAGGCATAGTTTTCACCCGTCTTGTAATTGGGCATTTTCTTCATTTCATCCATTCGCTCCATCATGCCATCAACCGACTTTCTCAAACACATAAGGATGCCATTTTTCTGCGAATAGACTCTTTTCGGCAGCACCTCTTCCAAGTCGGCTAAATCGGCATTTTTCGGGTCTAAGATTTTCACATCTGCCCTAAGCCCTACACACGCTTTTATGATCGCTAACATGAAATAAGTTTTCCCTCCGCCTGTACCGCCGGAGATCAGCATATGCGGCAACTTATCAAACTTCCACGACACATGTTTCATTAATGGCAAGACACCATCTTTCGCCACTGCACATCTATTGAAATTCGGTTTTTCTTCACATCATAAAGCAATTTAAAGCAGACAAAGCCTTCTTCCATTTCTTTATCCACCATGTAACAAAATAAGCCGTTTTCCAAATCCTTTCCCAAGTCTAGGAAGCGATTCTGAAAACGGCTCATGTCCATAGCTATACGGATATAAATGTGATTGTCTTTGACTCGATAATATATTCTTGGAAAGTAAGTGATTTTTTCTTTAGCAGCCGTGTCATTCGAAAACAGCTTTTTCACTTGAACGCTTTCCTTTTCATAAAACTTATTCGAAAAGATCATCCTCGCAATTTTTTGCCTATGATACAGCTTTTTATACGCATCATGAAACAGAAAATAAGCTAGGATGACAGCTCCCGCCGCGGATAAAAGAGAGCACAGCACACTTTTAATTAGCAACGGGACATTCCATTCAAATTGCTTTACGGTTTTCATAACATCCAAGTGGAGCAAATGATCTTCCCAGAAGAAAAACATAGAGTAATAACGAGTTTATATTCAAAGTGTTTTATACTACTGATTATTTAACAGGAATGCGTTTAGGTGAGATTTTAGCACTCCAATGGAAAGACTTAGACAATTCCAGAAGAGAAATCAATGTATACAAAGCAATAACGTACATCAACCAAGAATACATTATTACTCCGCCAAAGACCAAAAACTCCATTCGCAGAATAAGTATCAACTCTTATAGCACTGCTAGATCAGTGGAAGCAAAAACAAAAAGAAATTTTTGATGGATTAGGAATTAAACAAACAGAGGAATCCTATATGTATCAGTACAAAGATAGACCGCCTACAAAGGATATTTCCAGCAGAAAGATAAAACAGATATGTAAAAGAGGAAATATTGAACCTATTCGTTTTCATGATTTGAGACACTCACACGTCGCTTTGCTTATCAACCAAGGCGAAGATTATCTAATGATAAAAGAACGACTGGGACATGGTTCAGTTGCCTTTACAATGAACACCTATGGACATCTTTTTCCTAATAAGCAGAAGGAAACTGCCGACCGTTTGGACAACTTACTTTAAGTAACTGGTGAGTTTTGGTGAGCAAGTCCTTTTTAAAGGCCGTATTTTCAGCATAAAAAAATAATACCAAAGGTGATTAAACCCTTGGTATCATTGAGATGCGGCCGAGAGGACTTGAACCTCCACGGGTTATTCACCCACTAGGCCCTCAACCTAGCGCGTCTGCCATTCCGCCACGACCGCGTGTTATGAAGCTGTTTTTCCACTAAGCATGTAAGCTAGTGATCAGCACTTTGAAAAGAAAGTGCGGGTGAAGGGACTCGAACCCCCACGTCGTAAGACACTAGATCCTAAGTCTAGCGCGTCTGCCAATTCCGCCACACCCGCGTGACAAGTGGTGAGCCATGAAGGACTCGAACCTTCGACCCTCTGATTAAAAGTCAGATGCTCTACCAACTGAGCTAATGGCTCGCTCTAAAAGTGATTCAAAATTTTAAAATAAAATGGCTGGGCTAGCTGGATTCGAACCAACGCATGACGGAGTCAAAGTCCGTTGCCTTACCGCTTGGCTATAGCCCAACGAAGGTAAATGGTGACCCGTACGGGATTCGAACCCGTGTTACCGCCGTGAAAGGGCGGTGTCTTAACCGCTTGACCAACGGGCCGTCTGGTTGAGAACTTATCTGGCGGAGAAGGAGGGATTTGAACCCTCGCGCCGCTTACGCGACCTACACCCTTAGCAGGGGCGCCTCTTCAGCCACTTGAGTACTTCTCCATATGGCTCCACAGGCAGGATTCGAACCTGCGACCGATCGGTTAACAGCCGATAGCTCTACCACTGAGCTACTGTGGAATAATCAGACTTTCTTCATTATAAATGATGCGACATATTGTGTCAATAAGCAACATTTATTTTTTTGAGAAAGTGTCGTTGTCTCTCAACGACTTTTATAATTTAACATAGAACATTAAAATGAGTCAAGCCTTTTTAAAAAATTCTTTTGATTTTTCCTCTGCACTTTCCGCAGGCATATCTTTCCGGATTCATTGCCCGCTTCTTTATATACTGTTGGCCGCAGACCGTGCATCTATACATATATGTTTTCTTTTGTGTCTTTTTTGTTTGGAGCGGCGTGCAGAATCTCGGCGCTCCGACTTTCTGAAGCAGGTCTCTGAAGTCTTTGTCTCTGTGCTTGTACCCTTTTCCTTCAAGGTGAAGGTGATAATGGCAAAGCTCGTGTTTGATGATGCCTGCCAGCTCGCTCCGGCCGTGTTCGAGCAGATATTTGCGGTTTAATTCGATGTTATGGGAAGACAGCATGTACCGGCCGCCTGTCGTTTTCAGCCGGTCATTGAAAAAGGCCCGGTGACGGAATGGCTTCCCGAAATCCTGTGCAGAGATGTCTTCCGTCAGCTTTTGAAGTTGTTCGTTATCCATATGTGCACCCCGCTTAAAAACATCGAACGGGACAATTTACCGTTCGCATACAATATGTTAAAACCGCCCTCTAACTAAAAGCTGAGGAGGAATGAGCCATGCCGAATTGGCTGATGAAACAAATGCAAAAAGCGTTTTTAGAAAAAGACAATTATCAAATCAAACTGCTGAACCAGTGCTGGTATTTCTACAGAAAAAAACACTGCTCGTAAGCAGTGCTTTTATTTTACCATAGACAGCGACACCCTGCCTTTTTGCACGTCCACCCCTTCGACCCATACGGTGACAATGTCTCCGACCGATACGATGTCGAGAGGATGTTTGACGAACTGATTGCTCAGTTTTGAGATGTGCACAAGCCCGTCTTGCTTGACGCCGATATCGACGAAAGCGCCGAAATCCACAACGTTGCGGACGGTGCCCTGCAATTCCATTCCTTCCTTTAAATCCTCAAGCTGCAGAACGTCTTTTTTCAGCAAAGGCTTCGGCACTTCATCACGGGGATCTCGTTCCGGCCTTGTCAGCTGTCCGCAAATATCTGCAAGCGTAATTTCCCCTATACCGAGCTTCTCAGCCGTCTCAGACAGCGGCAGCGCGCTGATTTTCTCTTTTACGTCCGCGCTTCCTATCTGATCTGCAGTGAGCTGCAGTTTTTTGAGCAGCGCCTTTGTCTCTTTATAGCTTTCGGGGTGTATCCCGGTGCGGTCAAGCGGCTCCTGGCCTCCGGGCACTCTCAAGAAGCCGATGCATTGTTCATATGTTTTTGCACCGAGGCGCGGGATTTCTTTCAGCTCTTTACGATTTGTAAATTTGCCGAGTTCTTCCCTTTTTTTGACGATATTGCCGGCGACGGTTTTGGATAATCCGGCTACATATTGAAGCAGCGCGGCGGATGCTGTGTTGACATTTACCCCGACTTGGTTGACGACGGTTTCTACGACAAAACGGAGAGATTCGTTTAATTGCTTTTGGCTGACATCATGCTGGTATTGCCCGACACCGACGGATTTAGGATCAATTTTTACAAGCTCGGCCAGCGGATCCTGCAATCTCCGCGCGATGGAGACGGCGCTGCGCTCTTCGACTTGAAAATCCGGAAATTCCTCACGGGCGATTTCTGACGCGGAATACACGCTTGCTCCGGCCTCATTGACGATGACGTAATAAATGTCCCGCTCTGTTTCTTTTAACACATCAACGACGAATTGCTCTGTCTCCCGTGATGCCGTGCCGTTCCCGATCGCCACAACCTCGACTTCGTACCGGTCCAGCAATTCTTTGATTTTTTTCCGGGCTTCCGCTGTCTTTTTGACGGGAGCGTGCGGATAAATGACGTCGATTTTCAGCACTTTTCCCGTCTCGTCAACGACTGCCAGTTTGCAACCCGTACGGAAAGCCGGATCGACGCCGAGCACGACCTTTCCCTTCATCGGCGGCTGCAGCAGGAGCTTACGCAGGTTTTCAGCGAAAATATGGATCGCCTGCGCGTCTGCTTTTTCTGACAGCTCTTTGCGGATGTCACGCTCAATAGCCGGCTGGATCAGGCGTTTGTAACTGTCCTCAATGGCATCTTTCAGCGTTTCTTTCACAGGTGTTTCACGGTGTTTGATGATTTGCTTTTCTAAATAAGCTTTTATCTGATCGGCGGGCGGTTCGATCGCAATCTTTAAAATGCCTTCTTTTTCACCGCGGTTCATCGCGAGCACTCTGTGAGGAACGACCTTTTGAATCGGCTCTTCGTACTTATAGTACATTTCATAGACGTTTTTCTCGTCGTCTGCGGCTGACTTGCCTGCCGCGGATGTGAGAATTCCTTTTTTATACGTTTCCTGGCGGATCCACTTTCTGAAATGAGGATCATCCGAGATTTGTTCGGCTATGATGTGCTTCGCGCCTTCAATGGCTTCTTCCCTTGTGGCGACTTCCTTTTCTGCATTGATATATTGATCAGCCGTTTCGTGTAGACGGTTGTCTTTCGGGAGTGAAAGAATATAGCCCGCAAGCGGTTCAAGCCCTTTGCTTTTGGCGACGGTCGCTTTTGTTTTCCGTTTTTGTTTGAAGGGACGATATAAATCCTCGACTTCCTGAAGCTTGGCCGCTTGTTCGATTTTTTGCTTCAGTCCGTCCGTCAGCTTGTCCTGTTCGGCGATCAATCTGATGACTTCTTCTTTCCGCTGCGTCAGGTTTTGTATGTATTGCCACCGCTCGGAGATTGCCTGAATCTGCACCTCATCCATTGAGCCGGTCTGCTCTTTTCGGTACCGCGCAATAAACGGAACGGTATTGCCGTCTTCAAGCAGGCGGATGACACTTTCGACATTTCTTTGGGATAACGCTGTTTCTTCAGCAATTTGTTTTTTCAAAAGGGCTAATGTTTCCATCTCACCAAAGCCTCCATCTCTTCATTCTTTCTCTAGTGTATCAAAAAACGGCGGAACATAAAAAAAGCAGCCTTACGATAAAAGCTGCCCGAGAATATAGGTCAAATCATCACGTCTGGATGTTGTGTACGGATGAATTGATTTTGATATATCTTCTATTGAGTGTCCCTGCTTTAAGCAGGTGCGGATATGCGGAACCTCCAGCCCATCCGTGTAGATGATGAATGTCGCCCCTTTTTCGTATGATGACGTATACGTTTTGTATTTTTGCGGTTTGCCTGAGAGGTAACCCGAAATCGGGAGCGGATGAAAGACTTCGCCTGATGGGGAGTGCAGAAAGAAACGGACATTCCCGATCGAACAGTATGTCAGTTCTCTTTTGGTGAAATTGATTTTTAAGATGGAGGCAGTCGCCCCTCTTTTGTTTTTCATCGCTTGGTTACAGCGCTCAATGATGCTTTCCACATCCTCATCCGCATATGTTTCCACGATGTCTTTAATAGCTGAGGAGGATTCGTTGGCAAGGGATCCGCTGCCGAGACCGTCGGCTACCGCGCAAACCAATTCCTCTTCATCCGCCTTTATGAAAAAGCTGTCCCCGCATATGGACTTGCCTTCTTTATTTAATTGGTATACAAGAGTTTGAACATGTTCGTTTTCTTCAACCTGAATCATTACATTAGCTCCATGGAGGGATCTCCAATCAAGGCCTCTCTCAGTTTTTTCACCGCTTTCCGCTGTAGGCGCGAGACGTGCATTTGAGATATTCCGAGAATGTCCCCTGTTTCTTTTTGGCTTTTATTTTGCACAAATGTTAGATCGATAATTTGTTTTTCGCGGTCAGACAGCACATGAAGCACGCTTTGGATCATCATTTGCTGGTTGACGCGTTCGTATCCTTCCTCGTGCGAACCGACGATATCAAGGATCGTGACGGTGCTTCCGTCTGCATCCGCTTCGATGCTGTGATCGACAGAAAGCGCCTGATAGCTTTTTCCCATCTCCATCGTTTCAAGCACTTCCTCTTCTGACACATCGAGAAAGGCTGCGATTTCTTCGACTTTCGGCGACCGCTGTGTCTCTGTCGTCAGCTGATCCACCGCCATTTTAATGCGCGGCCCGAGTTCTTTAATCCGTCTCGGGACGTGTACGCTCCATGTTTTATCTCGGAGGAAGCGTTTGATCTCGCCGATGATGGTCGGAATCGCAAATGCTTCAAAGGATTTGCCGACCTCCGGATCATAGCGTTTAATGGCGCCGAGAAGCCCGATCATCCCGACCTGGCGGAGATCCTCGTGAAAGCTTTTTCCTTTTGAATATTTCTTTGCCAGCATTTCGACGAGATTGGTATACACCTCGACGAGTGTCTCCTGGGCTTTTTTATTATCATGTATTTGAAAGTCGCGTATGAGCCGATCAACTTCATCTTTAGTTAGTTTCGTAGTTTTTGATGGTTGTGCCATGATCAACTCGCTCCCCATTTAAATACTTTGTCATCGCCACGGTTACGCCAGAGTTGCTTTGAACTTTGACTTCATCCATGAGCGTTTCCATTAAATATAGACCGAGTCCTCCTTCTGACAATTGATCGACTGTGTGCGAAGGCGTGTACGGCCCGAGATCCTGCTGCTTCTGATCAAAATCAAAGCTGTCTCCCTGATCGGCGACAATGACCTCCAGCCGATCCTCAAACACACCGAACCGCACGGATACTTCTCCCTTATTTTCATCTTTGTATGCATGCTGGACAGCGTTTGTACAAGCTTCGCTGACAGCGATTTTCAAATCTTCAATGTCATCGTAGGTATAGCCCATTCTGCTGGCGACACCTGATAATGTAAGCCTGACGATCCCTACGTATTCCGGTTCGGCCGGAATTTTCATCTCAATATAATCAACTGATGTACTCATTGCACGCCACCTTCTGACTTTGCCGAAATGTCGATGATATCCTTAAGCCCCGTAATTTCAAACAGACGGACGAGCCGATCGGAAAGATTCTCAAGCTTCAAAGAACCGCCTTCCTTGCTCACCGTTTTAAACACGCCTACAAAAACGCCTAAACCCGTACTGTCCATATAGTTTACATCTTTTAAGCAGATTCTCATGTTTTTCCCCTCGTTTGCCAAGGGCATCAGCTTTTCACGAACCACCGGAGCTGAGTATACATCAATTTCTCCAGCGATATTGATTTGTATATCTGAAAGATTCTCCTTCATATCTACCGTTAAATTCATCGTATCACCTCTGAAAGTTATCCTTACTCGTGCTAATGGCTTTTTACCCGTGCTGCCGTTTTGTTAAACCTTTCTTTTCAAAACTATTAACGTAAAATCGTCATGAAGCTGAAAGTCCTGGAGTCTCAGCAGGCTGTCGTAAATATTTTTGACCATATCCTGCGCCGAGCATTCCATATGTTCTTCCAGCATGCGCTGAATGTCGCTGCGCTCCAAGAAACCGTTTTCCGTACGGCATTCGGTGACGCCGTCAGAAAAAAGAACGATCATGTCTCCTTCGTCCATGTGCTGTTCGTATTGGCTGTAATCAAAATCCTGAGAAATTCCCAGCACCAATCCTTTTGCCTCCAGATCATAAAACTTCTTTTCTTTTTCAGAGTAGTAGAAGCCCGGTTCATGCCCCGCAGAAGCATACGTAAATTGGTGATTTTTCGTATTGTAGTTTGCGTAAAACATGGTGATAAACATGCTTGAGTCCACATTCTGTTCTACAACGCGGTTAAGGTTTTTCAACACTTGGGAGGGGTGAATGCCGATCTCTGGAAGAGAGTCCATGGCATACTTGATCATCGACATGCACAATGCGGCGGGTATTCCTTTTCCGATGACATCGGCTATCGCGATGTTAATCGATTCCTTGTCTTTGACAAAGTGATAATAGTCCCCGCTCATCTGCTTGGCGGGAACGCTGATCGCCCCGATATCCAGCTCTTCTTCTTCAGGAATTTTTGTGCCCAGCAGCGTCTGCTGGACATTTGCGGCAATTTCAATTTCTGAACGAAGCTCCTGCTGGATATCTCTCAGACTTTGATGTTCCTGATAAGCCATCCCGTAGCCAATCATGACTTCTATTAAAAAATCCAGCGAATGAAAAACATCTTCCGGCAGATCCGGATACAGTTCCTTTATTACTTTTCGGTGGATGCTGATAATTTCCTCCGGAGGAACCTGATGTTCAATCGTTTTTCGGCTGAATTTTTGGGCTTGATATAAAGATGTTTCTGTTAATTCGGCTATATATCGGCTAAGCAGCTGATGGTACCGCTGCTCTATAACCTCCCTGAAATCCACGTTCTAACCTCCTACCGAAGCCATTTCACGGCTTGAATCTCTGTTCCTTCCTCTGCAACAGATTGCAGGCTGAATTCATCCATCAGCCTTTTGACGCCCGGAAGCCCCGCTCCCAGTCCGCCAGACGTTGAAAAGCCGTCTTCCATTACTTTACGGATGTCGGGGATTCCGGGTCCTTTGTCTTCTGCTATGATTTTAAGGCCTTTTTTACCTCTGTCGTTTACTTGTTCTATGCTGACCTGGCCCTTGCCGGCATATAAGTAGATATTTCTGGCCAATTCTGAGATAGCCGTCGTGATTCTGGCCTGGTCCACCGTGCCGAAGCCTAATTCCTTCGCAACGTTGCGGCCAAGCTGTCTGGCGGCTACGATATCCCATTCTGTCATGATTTTCACACAGGATTGGTCGTTCATCGCTATTCCCCCAATTCCCGCTTCAATGTCTCAAGCCCTTGCTCTAAGTCGAGCGCTGTTTCGATTTCCTCAAGTGAGATTCCGAGTTCAATCAATGTGACCGCCACAGCCGGCTGAATTCCCGTCAACACGACTTTTGCGCCCATTAATTTTGACATGGTAATGACATCGCCGAGCACTTTCGCGATAAATGAATCGATCATATCAACGGATGTCAGGTCGATGACGACCCCGTTCGCGCCGGTTTCATAGATTTTGTTCAGCAGGTCTTCCTGAAAATGCAAAGCAGTCTGATCGTCAAGTTCCCATTGAATGGATACCAATAAGCAGTTATACAGTTTCAAGATCGGGATTTTTGGATGTCTCACAATGTTATTCCCCCAATGAAACGATTTTTCGATTTGTCATTTCAAGCGCTGTTTGAATTCCTTTTTGAAGGGTATTCTTCGTAATAACCTGTGACAAATCAATTCCCAGATTAACGATCGTCTGCGCGATTTCCGGACGGATTCCGACGAGCAGGCATTTCGCGCCGACAAGCCGCACCGCTTCCGATGCCTGGATAATATGGTGCGCCACCATCGTATCAACGACCGGCACGCCCGTAATGTCAATCAATACAACCTGTGAACGGTGCTTTACGACGCCGTTTAACAGATTTTCCATAATATGCTTTGCACGCTCCGTATCAATCGTCCCGACAAGCGGCATAACCGTTACATGCTCAAATACCGGGATCAGCGGAGCCGACAGTTCCTGAAGCGCGATTTTTTGCAAAGTAACTGTTTTTTCCCAGGAGATAGAATACTGATTTAAGATTTCCGTGTTGATCGGATTGAAAAAGCTGTCTATTTCCAAAATCAAATCCGCTCTGTCCTGATCGGCCATATTAAGGTCGACCATCGTTTCGTAAAGCAGTTTCCAAAACTCTGACAGGGTGGCTGAAAGAAGTTTCAGTGACAGGCCGAGCTGAACGGCGCGCAGTGCGAGTTCACTGATCTGCTCTTCGGTAGCCTCGTCATTTTTAGTCGATAATAAAAGAATGTCTATATAATCTTTACAAATATTTTCACATATGTGATTCGTAAGCTGATAGTCTTCCTGATTGCCTACTTCTTTTAGTTTGGCTGTCCAAGTATCAAGCAGTTCATCATGCTGATCAATAATGAACTGATACACTTTCTGATTCGACATGGGTTTCACTGACCTCCCGACACAAAACAACAAATTTTGTTTGATTATCTCTTTATTATAGCGCTTATGTTTTTCGAAAACAAAAAAAGTTGCTCTTTATGAGCAACCAGAAAAATATGACTAAAAATCAATGAGTGCCAAACTGATTTGCAGGGCTTCATCAACCTTATCCATCATTTCATCATCCAGATGAGTTATTTTATCCGTTAATCTTTGCTTGTCAATCGTCCGAATTTGCTCCAGCAAAATAACGGAATCTCTTTCAAAACCGTAGCGTTTTGCATCAATTTCGACGTGGGTTGGTAATTTCGCTTTCTGTATTTGGGCTGTTATGGCTGCAACAATAGCAGTCGGGCTAAAGCGATTTCCGATATCATTCTGGATCACTAAAACCGGGCGTACGCCGCCTTGCTCTGAGCCAACAACAGGAGATAAATCAGCAAAATAAACATCGCCGCGCTTTACAATCAAAATGATTATCCTCCGCTGACTAAGCGCTCAACGGTCGTTTCTGCTTCGCACTCAGCATAGTGAGCCTCAGAAGAAATGTTCAAGTTGATTTTCGCCATTTCCATATACCCGCGTCTCATCAAATCACGGTTGTGGCGAGTTGTCCGTTCGCTGACATACGCTCTCACTGCTTGTGATATCAGTTCGTTTCTGCTTCGTTTCTCCCGCATCGCTACACCATCCAATTCAGCTACTAAGTTTTCAGGCAAGCTGATTTTCATTTCGGTTCTTGCGCTGGATTCAGACAAAAAACATACACCTCCACCAAACTTACGGATACGACCAATTCATCCATCCAGACATAATGATACCATTATTCAAACGTCAAGCAAAGCTGTTTTATAAATTCTCTTTTTCCGGATGACGGCTACTTGCTTGTATTTTCTTGCAGTAAAGGATTTCTTACTTCCATTATACTCTCATTTTCCAAAAACATACGGGGAACGCGGGAACTAATGGTACAAGGGACCTCGTAATTAATCGTCTCAAGCCGCCCGGCGATTTCGTCCATCGTGATCGTTTCTTCTTTCTGGCTGCCGATCAGGGTGACTTTGGTGCCCGGCGGATAAGATTGATCTAATTCGACCATTAATTGGTCCATGCAGATCCTTCCGGCAATGTTCATCCGTCTGCCGCCGATCAGCACAGCCGTACCGCTCAGCTTGCGGAGCCATCCGTCTGCATAGCCGATGGGAACGGTTCCGATCCATTGATCCTTCTCTGCCGTATATGTTGCACCGTAGCTGACGCTTTCCCCTTTGCGGATTTTTTTCACATGGGATAAAACAGAGTGCAGTGCAAAAGCCGGCTTTAATTGAAACGGAATTTCGTTTTGGATGTCAGCGGAAGGACGGAGCCCGTACATACTGATGCCGAAACGAACCGCGTTAAAAAAGCCTTTTTTAAGACGAAGTCCGGCAGCGCTGTTCGCGCAGTGGACCATCAATTCTTTTAAAGGAAGCGGAGCGATCAATTTTTTAAAGCGTTCAAATTGGAAGAGGAAATAATCTCTGTTTTTTTCATCCGCGGTTGCAAAATGGGTGAATACGCCTTTACAGACTAAACCGGGATTTTGGCCGAGGATTTTTAACACGCTTTGGATTTCTTCCTCCGTTTTGACTCCGAGTCTGTTCATGCCGGTATCGACTTTCAGGTGAAACGGCACTGTTTCACTTCCGAGGTGGCGCGCAGCTTCCTGAAGCCATTCAACAGAATATCCCGTCAGTGTGACGTCATATTCGGCAGCGGCTTGTACATATTCAGGGGGCACGGCGCCAAGGACGAGAATCGGCGCTGTAATGTCCCGTTTTCTCAAGGAGATCGCCTCATCCAGTATCGCTACGGCAAGACACGAGGCACCCGCTTCAAGCGCGGCTTTCCCGACTTCCAAATCTCCGTGGCCGTAAGCGTTCGCCTTTACAACCGCCATGAGATGGACGTTTTCGCCGATGTGTTTTTTCATATGTGTGACATTTTCTTTAATCGCAGACAGGTTGATTTCCGCCCACGTTTCTCTGTAAAAGGATGCTGTGTTCACTCGATACACTTCCTAGCATTATTTTCAAACCATATTGTTATTATCATACTAAAATTATTCTGCAAAGTGAAATGGAATCAAAAAAAGAGGCCGGCAGCGGCGGCCTCTTTTTGACGTTATTTTGAAGACTGTCCCTGCATGCTTTTGGCGGCGGCCACCATTTCGTCTTTCGTAAGATCCTTCGATGACAGGAGATAATCCACTCCGTCATATGTCCACGTTAAAGACGTATCGGATAGTGCGGCGACCGTGAAGCCGAGATTAACCGGTTCGCCTTTCAGCGTGACGGCAGAGGCTGCTTTTGCGATTTGGGCTTTTTCTTGAATGAGCGTGAATGATTTTTCCCCGCCGTATGTCATGACGACCCGTTTGCCGTCCGCGGTTGAAATATCTTTCTCTTCAAGCTTTTTGACGCCGGCCGGGACTTGAAGCGGTGTTTTGACGGCAAATGAATCAGACGGCTTAGCGCTTGTGGCGACGTCCATCTGGGAAAGCGTCATGTTTTTCTTCTCGTCAAAAGAGTCTTTGTCAAACGGTTTGTTGAATTCAAAGCTTTTGAATTCGACTTTTACCATCACTTTCCGGTCTGTATCCATGACTTTGACGAGCGACGGGCTCATGTCCTTTTTGTTGAAAGTGATTTCTTGCGTCGGCAGCATTTTGTTATGCTGATAGTTTGTTTTTGTTTCAAACGTGTACTTTTTATCTTTGGCGGAATAGACGGCGTCTTTGTCATTTTGCACGTCTTTTACAAGTGACTCAAACAAATATACTTGGCTGCTGTTATTCGGCCAGTCGCTTTGGAAGCGGAAGCTCTTATTTAAAGACGGCGTGAGGACAAAGACTCCGTTGGCGTTCCGTAAAATGACTTGATTTTGGTCTTTTTTCGGATTTTCCAGATAGACCCGGTACAGGGAAGGTTTTTTATGCCAGATTTCCACATTGTATACTTGCGGATCACTCCCCGTTTCAATGGTCATTTTGGCTTTTGCTTTGTACGAGGTGTATTCTTTCGCCTTCTTATCTAAACCGGTCACGATATCTTCCTGTGATTTTTGGCCGCAGGCCGAAAGAATAAGGACGGCAAGCAGTCCCGTTAAAAGCAAAACAAAGCTTTTTCTCACCTTTTTCCAACCCCTTCTTCTCAATTGATGTAAAGGGAAGAAATCGCTTGTTTGACTTTAACGGTACGCCCTGAACGGCCGGACGCGTACCATAAAAGCCTCAAACAACTTGTCTCCCTTAATGCACTATCAAATATATGAAGGGGTTTCGGCTAATATGCAGACTAGCGTGACAACCTTTCAATCACGACCTGCGCCGCGGCGTATTCTTTTGTATGGGTAATGGAGACGTGAATTGCCGCGCCGTCAAGCTTGGCGCAGGTAAGCACTGGCTTGCCCGCCGTGTCGTTTCCGGTTTCAATATCCTGAAAGCTGAGCTCTTTGCCGATACCCGTGCCGTACGCTTTCGAAAAGGCTTCTTTTGCCGCGAATCTTCCCGCAAGAAATTCAATTTTCCTTTTGTCCGACAGCTGTGTAAAGCGGACGTATTCACCGTCCGTCAATATTCTTTGCGGAAATCTCGTCTGCCGGCTGAGCATATTTTCAATTCTGTGCAGTTCAACGATGTCGATTCCGATTCCGAAAATCATGTGAATTCCTCCTAAAAGTCCGTACTAAAAAACGGTTTGTGTCATAAACGTGTTACTATATATGTAACAAATCAAGTGCAAAGGGGCTTGCGATGTTTATACGAACGGAAAATTTCCAGACTTTTATCAGACGTTATCCCGCCGTCAGCTGCATTCTGGCGCTTCAGGCGTTTTTATGGCTGTTTTTCAGCCTGCCGCTTCATTCCGTCATGATGTGGTCAGATGCAGTGACCGGCTATAATTACGGTGTTTTCGAGGGAGAATGGTGGCGGCTGGTGACACCGATGTTTTTACACGCGAATTTCACCCATCTCCTGTTTAACTCCATGTCTCTGTTTTTATTCGCGCCCCCGCTTGAGCAGATGCTCGGAAAAGTCCGTTTTCTGATTGTGTACATCGCGTCAGGCATCATCGGCAATATCGGCACGTATCTTGTCGAACCGCTTGATTATGTGCATGTCGGCGCATCAGGGGCGATCTTCGGACTTTTCGGCGTGTATGTGTTTCTGACTGTTTTCCGGAAAGAGCTGATCGGCCGGGACCAGTCAAAAATGATTATGACGCTTCTTGTCATCGCGGTACTGTCGACCTTTATCAATTCTAATATTAACATTATGGCGCATTTGTTCGGACTGGCAGGCGGATTTTTGCTTTCTTTTTTATGCGTGCAGCAAAAAAAGCGGCGGTATTAACCGTCCGCTTTTTTATATGAATACCAACGCCCGATGCGTTCGGCATCTTCCTCACTGACATCCTTCAGCATGAAATGCTCCATGTGGTGAGCTGATTTCACTGCGGTAGCCACGGATGCGAGCCGTCTTCTTTTTTGCAGAATAGACCGGCTGACTTCCAGCATCTGCATTCTTCTTCTCAGCATAATCGTGGTCGTCTTCCCGACCAGCCTCGTGGTGATCTGAAGCCTGCCGCCGTTTATGCACCATGACGCTGTCCTAAACGAGGCATATCCAAGCACCAGTTCGGCAGGAAGCACAAGCAGCGATGCATATCCCCACGGTTTAAACAGAATACAAAGCGGGATGATCACGAAAACTGAAAAGATAACGGATCGGAATAAATACCGGCGCAGCGCCCTTTTCGGCAAATGATTCCGGTTTTCTTCCAGCACGTAATCCGGTGTGAAATCGTTCAGCATCACACCGAGCTTTGATCTGCGGATGATCGGAAACAGAATCGTTTGAGCGCCTTCTTTCTCATTCCCCGCCCTGCCTGCACTGACAATCGCAACCGTCGCGTATCCGAATAGCTGTCTGATGACATTTTCTTTAATTTTAATGGCCTGAATTTTACGGAGCGGGATCGTCACTTGATGCTTTTCAATAATTCCGCGTGTAATGACCAATTCATGTTCCTTTTTCTCTATTTTGAAGTTGGCATGCTTGATCATCATACCGGCGATGCTTAACAGCCAGGCGATGAACAATCCTATGAAAATGATCACGGCGTAAATGCCAATGCTCGCATGCTTGAGAAAAGAGAACCTGTCATAGAGCCAGTCCATCGGAAATACTTCATCAATCTGAGAAAAGAGGGCGAATACCGCTGAGATGATGACACCGATTCCCCCGGATGTTGAAGCCGCCATAAGCAGCTCGCCTAAAGACAGCCGGTAGACGGATTGTACATCACCCCTAGGCATCGGCTCCTGCTCCGCCGCTGTCTCCCGGTGTTCTTCCAGCTCAGCTTTTTGCTGAAAAACCGCCGCTCTGATCCGTTCCGCCTCTTCCACAGTAATGGCGGATAAGACAGCCTCGGCATTTTTTCCGTCCCCGGCCGTTTCGATTTGCAGCTTAACCAGCTTAAAAAGCTGCTGAATGACGCCTGCACTCGTATTCATTGATTGAATCCGGTCAATGGAGATGTATCTTTTTTTTGTAAAAAATAAGCCTTCTTCTATTCTGAATTCCCCGTCTTCAATGCGATATGTAAACTTTCTCCATTCGATCACGCTTGCTGCAATCAGCCAGATAAGCAGAACGGCGAGCGCAATGCCGCCATAAAAGCGGATGAAGTGGTTTGAATTGACGATATAGACGAGAAAAAACGGAAGAATGATATTTTTAATGGTTTCGATAATAATATGGAATAAGTTCAAAATCACGGCCGCCGGGTGCAGACGTTTCGGTTCAGACATCATCTTCCGTCACCCTTGCCAGACGGGAAATGGAATCCCTCAGCCGGTCAGCTTCCTCCATATCAAGCGCCGGAATGGAATGAACGGTCGCCGCCGTGGAGATTTTGACTGAGGCCAGGCGGTATCTTCTGAGAAGCGGGCCTTGTGAAGTATCTACGTGCTGCACCCTCACCATCGGCACAATGACCCGTTTGACAATAAAAATGCCGGATTGAATATCTATTTCATTTTCATGGACTTCATAGCGCCAGATCCTGTGCCTGATTTTCGGTATGGCATAGATGGATATCACTGAGCCGATGATCCAAATGATGCCGAGGACTCCGGTGATCCAATACGGCCAATGGAAAAAATGGCTTAAAACAGCTGCTGCTATAACGGCCAGAAGACAAACGGCGGACAGGATGATTTCCTGAAGACGCCAGACTTTTAAGCCGCTTGGACTGATTCGATTTTTTGGCTGTGCTCTCAACATACCTACCTCCCATTTTTTATCATACATACAAATACGGCTGATTTGCAAAAAAGATTCACTTTCCGGCATATCGAAAAAAAGCGGACCCTGTAAAAGGGTCCGCTTCCTGTGTTTTAGTATGATTTTTTCTGGCGTCTGTCACCTGAAGAACGGCGGTCAGTTGAACGTTTTTTATCGTAGGAAGAACGGTTGGTGTTTTTCCCTTTGCCGCCGCGGTAGCCGCCGCCTTGGCCGTCTCTGCGCTTAGAAGTACGCTGGTTTTTATAGCGTTTGCTGACCATCGGCGCTTCATCAGTGAGGCGTACAGGCGTGCTGTCGGGCTCTTTTGTCGCCATTTTGATGGCTGCAGCCACAACTGTCACTGCATCATGATCTTCTAACAATTCCGCAGCTGCCGTCATGTAGAAGTTCAGGTTGTTTTCGCTGATCGCCGTGCGCAGACGGTCAACCGTCACCTGCTGCTGTCCTTCTAATGCTTCGTCAAGCGTCGGCTCTTTCATGCGGTCCATTTTGCGTTTTGTCGTTTGTTCAATCGCGCGAAGCATGCTTTTCTCACGCGGTGTGATAAACGTCATCGCCATACCCGTTTTTCCTGCACGGCCCGTTCTTCCGATACGGTGAACGTAGCTTTCAGGATCTTGAGGCACGTCAAAGTTGTACACGTGTGTTACGCCTGAGATATCAAGTCCGCGGGCGGCAACATCAGTCGCTACAAGAACTTCGATTGCACCTTCTTTAAATTTACGAAGCGCAACCATACGCTTCGCCTGCGTTAAGTCGCCGTGAATTCCTTCAGCTGCATATCCGCGCAGGTTCAAGGCTTCAGCCAGCTCATCGACACGGCGTTTTGTACGTCCGAATACGATCGCAAGTTCCGGAGACTGAATGTCAAGAAGACGAGTCAGCGTATCGAATTTTTTACGCTCTTGCACTTCCAAGTAGAACTGCTGAATGTTGGAAACAGTCATTTCTTTCGCTTTTACTTTTACATGCTCAGGCTCAGTCATGAAACGCTCTGCGATCCGTTTGATCGGAGCAGGCATTGTTGCTGAGAATAGAAGCGTCTGATGCTCGCTCGGCACGTTTGAGAGAATTGATTCGATATCATCAATGAATCCCATGTTCAGCATTTCATCGGCCTCATCCATGACAACCGTATTCACGTTGTTAAGACGGATCGTGCGGCGGTTGATATGGTCAAGAAGACGCCCCGGCGTACCTACGATGATATGCGGGTTTTTCTTCAATGCGCGGATCTGACGCCCGATATCCTGGCCGCCGTAAATAGGCAGCACTTTCGCACGCTTATCTTGTCCGATTTTATATAACTCTTCAGATACTTGAATGGCTAATTCACGGGTTGGCGCGATTACGATTGCTTGAATATTAGGAGACTCGGGGTTCATTTTTTCAACAAGGGGTATACCGAACGCAGCTGTTTTACCTGTACCTGTTTGCGCTTGTCCGATGACATCTTTATTTAAAAGTCCGAGCGGAATCGTTTGTGCCTGAATCGGTGTTGCTTCTTCAAATCCCATACGATTGATTGACTTCATGAGATCAGAACTTAATTGGAAATCTTGAAACGTTATAGTCAAATTATTCAAACTCCTTCTGATTGCTGTTTCAGTAATGTCGTGATTTACCACTAAAAACTGCCCTCTCATACAAAGGACAGGATCATACGTATACAAAGCCCGAATTACTTTACGTTTAATCTTACCATTACACTATGTGTTTTTCAATAAGGCGAGATGTTCAAGCTGCCGGAAGCGGCCTGACCGGATTCTTCCCGCAAATGACGCCGGCCCCCGCGCCGGGCGGGATTTTCCAGCCGGCGGTCTTTCTTTTTCATACGGACAGAATTATTTCACCCGGATTTAGTTTCTTCATTTTTATAAATTTTTATGAGGCTGATCAGTATTTCTTCAGTTCTCCTCTAATAAATCTTTAACGATTTCTTCAAGCTTCATACCTCTTGATGCTTTAAACAGAAGGAGATCGCCGGAAGCGGCCTTTTCCTGTATGGCGTGAAGCAGTTCTTTTTTTTCGAGATAATGGCTGACGCGGCCTTCTTCAAAATGCCGGCGTGCTCCGTCAGCGATGAACGCGCCGAGAGTGCCGTACGTAAATACATGGTCGATCTCCTCCGGATTGATCGCGGCCCCGCATTCTTCGTGGAATGCTTTTTCATGATCACCGAGTTCAAGCATATCACCAAGCACGAGCATTTTCTTCCGGTAGCCTTTCATCGTTTCGATTAATTCGACCGCCGCTTTCATTGACGTCGGACTTGCATTATACGCGTCGTTAACGATTGAGATGCCGTTATCCGTTTTGACCAATTCCAATCTCATTCCCGTCACTTTCAGGCGGCTCAGTCCCAGAGCGGCATTTTCGGGCGTAATGCCGAAATAGATGCCCGCGGCGTATGCGGCCATGGCATTCATGACATTATGTCTGCCGAGAACGGGAACAAAGAAAGAACGATCAATACCGTCGATACTGAAATAAGTGCCTTCTTCCGCCTGTTTCATTTCTTTCAGGCGGAGATCATTGTCCGCGCCTGCGCCGTATGTCGTTGTCCGGCAAGTGTACGCCCTTTCGCGAAGCAGCGGCTCATCCCCGAAATAAAACAGAACGCCGTCTTCCCGAAGTCCGTTTATAATTTCTAGTTTCGCCTCCGCAATTCCTTCTCTTGAGCCTAAATCCTGCATATGGGATTCGCCGATATTGGTAATGACGGCAGCTTCCGGTTCGGCGAGACGGCTCAGAAAATCAATTTCGCCTCTCGCGCTCATCCCCATTTCTAAAACGGCGATTTCTGTATCTTCGGGCATAGCAAGCACCGTCAGCGGCAGGCCGATATGGTTGTTGAAATTGCCTGCGGTTTTGTGAACGCGGTATTGAGTGCCGAGGACGGCGTGAAGCATGTCTTTTGTTGTCGTTTTTCCGTTGCTTCCGGTCACCCCGATAACCCGTGTGCCGAGCTCTTTTAAGTAAGCTTTTGCCAATGTTTGCAGCGCCTCCAGCGTGTCATCGACAAGGATCACGGCACGCTCTTGCGGCGGATTCGGCTCAGAGCGGTCCCACAATACCGCGGAGACGCCTTTTTCGAATGCTTGCGGCACAAAGGTATGGCCGTTAAAATGCTCTCCTTTTAAAGGAATGAACAGCTGATTTTTTTCCAAAGTCCGCGTATCGGTTGCGGCGCCCTCAATCATCGTTTGTTCAAATACAGGATTTGTCAGTGTGCCTTTGACCATGTCTGCGATTCGTTTTACAGTTCGCTTTATCAAAGGTGGCACCTCGCTTTCTGAAAATGTTGTCTGTTACGGGAAAAGACACTGCCCTCTTCAGGCAGTGTCCGTCTTCATTAAAATGTATGTTTAATCAGCTGTTTTTCGGCATGGCGTTCTTTTGCCAGCTCAACCAGCTGCTCGATCAGATCGCTGTAATCTACGCCGGCTTCTTTCCACAGCAGCGGGAACATGCTGAATGGCGTAAAGCCCGGCATTGTGTTCACTTCGTTAATGAGCACTTGACCGTCATTGGTCAGGAAGAAATCGGCGCGGACAAGGCCTGAGCCATCAATCGCTTTGAAGGCTTTAATCGCCATCTCGCTGATTTCCGCGTACTGTTCATCCGTCACTTGCGCGGGAATCATTAAATCCGTGTCGCCGTCTTCGTATTTCGCTTTATAGTCGTAAAAGTCGGTCTTCGGAGCGATTTCACCGACGGCGGAACATTTCGGTTCGTCATTTCCGAGCACGCCGATTTCGATTTCTCTGCCGGCGATTCCTTCTTCCACAACAATTTTCCGGTCATACTCAAAAGCCAGTTCGAAGGCTTTTTCAAGCTCTTCACGGTTTCGGCATTTGCTGATTCCGACACTTGATCCGAGGTTCGCCGGTTTGACAAAGCACGGATACCCCAGCTCCTCTTCAACCTGTTGTAAGCAGCTGTCCGGCGTCTGTTTCCAATCCTTTTTTAAGAAAGCGGCATACTTCGCCTGCGGAAGCCCCGCTTGAGCAAACAAATGCTTCATGATGACTTTATCCATGCCGGCTGATGATGCAAGCACTCCGTTGCCGACATAAGGAACATTCAGCAGCTCCAGCAGTCCTTGAATCGTGCCGTCTTCACCGTTCGGTCCGTGGAGAAGCGGAAATACGACGTCAATCGGCGCCTTCTCGTCAGCCGACGCTTCAGGAAACATTTCCCGGTTCAATGCTGAAAGAGCGAAACTTTCACCGTTTTGTTCCAGCTGAAGCATTTTCACGTTGGAAACCGGTTCAGTCAGAAGCGGGCCTCTTTGCCACTCTCCTTTTTCAGTGATGTAAATCGGATGTATATCAAACTTATCAGTATTAAGCGCTTTTGTTACAGCCAGTGCTGTCTGCAGCGATACATTGTGTTCGGCTGACTTTCCGCCGTACACCAATCCTAGACTTGTTTTCAATGGATATTCCCCCCACAGCAATTCATCTTTACTATCTTATCATTTTCATCAGAAAATGATCTAATTATTTTTGGGCATTCTGAATATGAAAGCATTTGTATGTAATTCCTTTTTATTTTATATTAAAATGGCATGGAAAAGGAGATGTGTCATATGAAAAAAATCAGTACAACAGAACAATTTAATGAACTTATTCAATCCGACAAGGAAATCATCGTGAAATTTTTCGCTGACTGGTGCCCTGACTGCACGCGCATGAATATGTTCATCGGCGATATTTTGGAAGAATATAATCAAAATGATTGGTATGAGCTGAACAGAGACGAACTCCCTGAGCTTGCCGACAAATATCAAGTGATGGGCATCCCGAGCCTTCTGGTCTTTAAAGACGGTGAAAAGAAAGCGCATCTGCACAGCGCAAACGCGAAAACTCCGGAAGAAGTCACAGAGTTTTTATCACAGCATATTTAATTCGTTTCGTGATCTTTGTTTATGACTTCAGGCTCTACATGAACATGGACATGAGTCACATCATGTTCATGTTTTATTGCACATTCGACCTCATCGGCTACTTCATGACCTTCTTTCACAGACAGTCCCGGATCTACCGTAATGACCATTTCCACATGAACCGTGCTTCCCAAATACCTTGCTTTCACGTCCTTCAGCCTGCTGACTTCTTTTATTTCTTTCACCGTATGTTTGTACGGTTCCAAATCTTTCAAGTCAAATCCGTCCGTCAATGAGTGGGAAGCATCTTTGAAGATGTCCCATGCCGTCTTACAGATGATGATCCCGATCAGAAAAGCAATGACCGGATCAATCCACGGCAGATGAAAGCGGGCCGTTATGACACCTATAAACGCCCCAATACTGACATATGCGTCAGATCGGCTGTCTTTCGCCGCCGCATGAAGCGCCGAACTTTTGATCCGGTTTGCAAGACGCCTGTTATATACATACATGCCGTACATGACGATCGCGCTTCCGAGCGCCGTCCATGCCGCAATGTAGCTCGGCTCGGCCTCCGTTCCGCTGACAACTGCTTTCGCTCCTCCGATCAGCACTTCAATCCCGACCGCCATCATAATAAAAGACGCAATTAGTGAAGAAATTGTTTCAGCCCGATAATGTCCGTAGGCATGATCGCTGTCCGCGGGGCGCTGGGAAATCCGGAGCCCGATCAGCACAGCAAGAGATGCGACAATATCCGTGGCATTATTTAACCCGTCCGCTCTAAGCGCTTCGGAATGATAAATAAGACCGATCGCCAATTTGACAGCGGCAAGGATGAGGTACGCGGCGATATTCAGAATCGCGCCTTTCTCGCCCCGTTTTAAGTTCGCCGTTTGATCATTCATGTAAGGACTCCTCCATTCTCATTCATAGTATGGATGGAAAAGCAGAAAAATAGCAGTTTTGATATGTCGAAAATGCAATCAATTCGACAGCATTATTCCCCGGGAAACTTTTTGTCGAAAAATTGGCGGTATTTTCTCTTTACATATGAATAGGCTCATTGTATACTTTCATTAACTGATAATGATTATCAATATCATTTGATTAGGAGGGTAATCATGAGATCTTCTCCTCAACTCAGATCATCAGTCGAAGGACGTAAAAAACATCTGATCCATTTGCTGATCAGTAACGGAATATACAAGAAGTCGGAACGGCACTTATATGAATTATCGCTTGGAGAGTTAGAAAGCGAATATCAAATATGTAAGGAAGGTGCGGGCTCATGGCGAAACGGAAAATAAAAACATACGAACAGCTGATAAAAGAAAACAAGGCGGCCATTATGAATAATCAAAAGCTGATGAATGTCATTTATGACAGAATCGACCGCAAGCATCAAAAATTGCTCCGGCACAACAGCCATACATAAAAAGAGCCTATTTCAGGCTCTTTTTTTATTGCTCAAAGGCTTCCGCCGCTAATTTGCCGATTACCGCATCGTCCATCGGCGGGTTGTGAAGGCCGGCGCGGGCGTCACGGTAATACCGCTGAAGCGGGTTGTTTCGCTCCAGGCTTTTCGCGCCGGTGATTCTCATGGCTTTATCAACAACGGAAAGGACGGCATTTGTCACAATGTGTTTTGCCGCGCCGAGTTCGCTTTTGATGAAAGGGCGGCGTTTCGGGTCATCATACATTTGCGCCGCCGTGAAAAGAAACTGTCTCGCTTTTAACAATTCAAGCTCCATTTCCCCGACACGCTGCTGAACGGCCGGCACGTCTTTAATCGGTCCGTTCAGGCTGTTTGGCGAATATTCGGATGCAAACCGGACGGCATAGTCCCTTGCTGCTTGAGCGATACCCAAATAAGCAGCGGGAATGTGAAGCAGCCAGCCATTCACTTTCGCCGCTCTCGGCCCGCTGATAAGCTCCACGAGCCGCTCGTCACTGACCGTGACATCATCTAAAATGAGGTCGTGGCTTCCGGTCGCCTTCATGGCGATCATATCCCACGTTTCTTCGACCGAGACGCCCTCCTGGTCTTTATGGATGAGAAAAACACCGGTCGTTTGTTTTTCTTCAATCCATGCCGTCACAAGCATATAATCCAGAGTCAGCGAAAGGGTTGTAAAAGTTTTCCGGCCGCTCAGCACCCATTGTCCGTTCTTTTTGACAGCGGAAGTGCCGGGTCTTCCCCCTCTCGTCGGACTGCCGGTCTGCCGTTCAGTCGCTGCCCTGTTCAGGACGGCTCCCTTTTTCACCTCTTCTGTGATAAAAGAAAAGACATCTTCATTCCAGCTGTTTTCTTCTCCGAGCTCTCCCATGACAGATAAATGCCAGCCGATTCCGAGAGCAACAGCCGCGTCTCCCCGGGCCAGCCGTTCCTGAAACAGCACCATATCATAAACGGAAATGCCTGCACCGCCGAAGGCCTCAGGTACCGTTAACGCCGTATATCCCGCGTCCCGCAGTCTTTCAATTTTCTCCGCGGGAAAACGGCCCTCCTCGTCATCAAGCGCGGCTGTTTTTTGAAATTCGTCTGCAAGCAGGCCGATTTTTTCCATCCATTCTCTCTGCCGTTCGTTCTGTATCCATAAAGACACTGGAATCCCCCCATTATAATTCCGATAAAGTTAATAAGTATTATAGAGATTCAAGTCCCGTTTCGCAACTGTAAGGCTGTACAAAAAAACACGCTATTCCATAGAATAGCGCGTTCAGACTGCTTCGGGGCCGCGGTCCTGCTTGAGCCCGAGATAAATCAGCATATATGTGAGGTAACCCATCGTCATCACCAGCCCGCCAAAGAAAAAGCTTGAGAAAACCGGCTCTTCAAACGCGGTAACCGCCGCAAGCACGATCCAGCTTGCATACAGGTAGATGATGAAATAACGGAATCCCGTCTTCATTTTATATAAGAGAAACAGACCCACTGTAGAAAACAATCCCAGCGCAAGCCTGAAATAAACAAGATGTTCGAATTGGAACATGAATGACACAAAGGAAAAACCAAGCAATAACACAATCGGTAATGCGGTAATAAAATTTCTCAAGTGAGCACCTCCGTCATTACCTTTATTATAAATCAAAATAGCATAAATTATTGATTTATCGTGATCTTTTTCACAAAAATGTCATTCCTTTACTTTATACCCGAACATCGCGTTTGCAAAAGCTCCACCAAGCGACGGCTAAGAAGAAGACGATATGGATAATGATAATGCCTGTCGAAAATAACGGCGTCATTCCCGCAAACAGCGGTTTCGCCCCGCTCATGTATTGCGTCAGGTCCGTATTCGCGAACAGCAGGAAGCTTCCCCATTTGTTTTGGAAGACTGACATAATCGTCACAAGTGATTTCGCGCCGTACAGGACGATAAATGACAGAATGACGGCCGTTGCGCTGTTACGGAATAAGGAAGAGCACAGCAATCCGAAGCATGCCATCGCAAATGCCTCGACCCAGTTCGTGCCGATCACTTTCAGTGTGTTCACAAGAAGTGTCCCTGATTCAGATGTCACCGACACTCCGAAGAAAGCCATACCGAACAGCAGAGACAGAATATAGTACGCCGCATACAGGTACAAGCTGACCAAAAGTACGGTAATGAGTTTAGATATAAAAATCCGCTCCCGCTTTACCGGACGGATTAACAAAAATTTAATTGTTTTCTTATCAAATTCAGCTGAAATGATCGTCGCCGCAATGACGATCGTTAATGCTTCAAGCAGAATATTGAGCCCGGGTGCGTACGCCATATAGCCGATGAAATTCTCGTCCGTTCCGGAGCTGATGACAAGCCGTTTAATGACGAGCGCCATAATAAACTGAAGAACGGCCATCAAAATCAGCGCCACTAATGAGACTTTACGATTAAAGAGTTTCATATGCTCATTCGCTGTCAATTTAAACATTCGTCTCCCCCTCCTCTTGAAGCGCCGTCGTCACTTTCATGAATTCATCCTCAAGCGATTCCGCATACGGCATGATGGAATACACGAGAAAGTCTTGTCCGACGAGCGCCCGGTTTAATTCCGGGATGTCCTTCTTCGCTACGGTGACGGTAATGCCCCCGCCGTTTTTCTCCGGAGCAAACTGCTGTTGAGACAGCCATTCGAATGCTTCATCAGCAGGCTGTATGTCGAGGACGGCTTTTTCTTCTTTTTCCGCTGCGCCTCGCAGAACGACCTCTGTTTTGATTTCACCTTTTTGAATGATGATGACACGGTCGCAAAGGTCCTCCACTTCACGCAATAAATGCGTCGCAAAAAGGATGCTCGTCCCTTCAAGCTCCGCGAGCTCTTTTAAGTGATCGCGAAAATCTTTCATTCCGCCGGGATCAAGCCCGTTTGTCGGTTCATCTAAAATGAGCAGATTCGGACGGTGAAGAATGGCCTGTGCAATCCCGAGACGCTGACGCATGCCGAGGGAATACGTTTTAACTTTGTCGTGAACGGCATTTACAAGCCCGACCCGCTCGATGACTTCCTGAAGCCTGTCCTCTTTGATGTTTTTGTGCATGTTGGCAAAGTGCTTCAAGTTTTCCCATCCCGTCAGATACGGGTAGAATTCAGGGTTTTCCACGATCGCGCCGACGGATTCCAACGCTTTTTCGAACTCAGTATCGTGCTGAAAGCCGTTAATTGTAATCGTGCCGCTGTTTTTCTTTAAAAGACCGACGATGATTCGGATCAGTGTGGTTTTTCCCGACCCGTTCGGACCGAGCAGACCGATGATCTCGCCCTGCCTGACATCCATGCTGATGTTTTTCAAAATGTGCTTTTTGCCTATTGTTTTGTCAAGGCCTTCAATATGTAAAATCGGCTCAGTCATACAGCCTTCCTCCTTTTTCAAAAAAAATAAACAGTGCCCATACATAAGGCACTGTCTGCATTATAACATTTGTCATTTATTCGTGAAGAGCAGGGGCTGTTACGTCTTCTCCGGCCCCGAGCCGGATTTTTCTTTCTCTTCATTATTGACGACATCCAGAATATCCAGCAGGAACACAAAAATCGGAATCCCGATAATCAGGCCCCAAATGCCGAAGAAATGTTCCGAGAAAATCAAAACCGTAAAGGTAAAAAAGATCGGAAGTTCCGTTTTCGCTGACATCAGTTTCGGATTGAGGAAGTACGTCTCAATCGCGTGAATGACGAAAATGACCAATACGATGTAGATAACATACGCAGCGCCGCCCGTCGTATACGCGATGATACTGAGCGGGATGAGCGAAATCACCACACCCGCCACGGGAATGAGCCCGAGGAAAAAGACCATGATGGACAGGCCGAACAGCTGCGGAAAATGCAGAATGGCCAATGCGATGAAGGTGAGGATACAGTTCACCAGCGCGATAATAAATTGTGCTTCAATCACTTTGCCGAATGTTCTCGCAAACTTGCTGCCGAAAAAAGCAAGTTCATAGTAAAAGACAGACAGCTTGCTGTGCTGAAATTTTTTCATGAATTCCGTGAGCCGCTTTTTCTCGAACAGGAAAAACATGCTGAGAATCAGTGACATCACGACCTGCAAACCGAAAGTGCTGATATCGGCCAAGTATGTATACAGTACATTAAATCCTTCTTTTACATAAGAACCGATATTAATGTCACCGAACACGCTCGATATTTCATCATAAAACGGGATGACATCGGGATGATACGCGATGTGCTTGATCTGCTTAATCAGCTGTTCAATCTGCTTGGCAACAATCGGGTAGAAGACAAAACCTCCCACAGTCGCTCCGACAGCCAGCGCAATATATAAAATGGTGATGACCACCCTCTGACTGATACGGAAAAAATGGTTCAACACGTGCCGGATGACAGTCTCCAGCCGATCCATCAGAAAAGTAAAAATAAACGTAAGCAAAATCAAATTAATCATACTTCGGAATACAACTAACACCCCAGTCAAAACAAGAAAAACGGAAAAACGTCTGACACCCGGATGCTGAAAAAATTTAAAAATAGCCGCCATTTATACACTCCTGCTAGGACAAAAAGCCCTTAGATTTCATCTTTCACTCTCTAATTGTAAATTATATAACAAAATGACGCTAAGGTCTTTGTCCACCTCCTAATAAATTTAAACAAATTTATCTTTTTTACTCATGGCAGACAAAAAAAAGAACGGCATGCCGGATGCATGCCGTTCCTCCCATTTTATACCGCCGTTTTCATTTCTTTTACGGCCTGTGTGCTTTTTGCTTCGTCAAACTCATTTTCGCTCTTGGCTACGATGATCGTGGCGATTCCGTTTCCGATCAGATTGACGATCGCCCTTCCTTCACTCATAAAGCGGTCAACACCGAGGAGCAGCGCAAGCCCCTCCAGCGGGATTACCTGGAGCGCCGACAAAGTGGAGGCGAGCACGATAAATCCGCTTCCGGTTACGCCCGCCGCGCCTTTTGATGTCAGCATTAACACGAGAATGATCGTAACCTGCTGACCGATGGAAAGGTCAACGCCGAACACCTGCGCCAGAAAAACCGTCGCCATGGACAGGTAAATCGAGGTGCCGTCCAGATTAAAGGAATATCCCGTCGGAATCACAAGACCGACAACCGATTTGGAGCAGCCGTAGCGCTCCATTTTATCCATCATCCGCGGCAGGACGGACTCAGAAGAGCTTGTGCCGAGAACGATGAGCAGTTCATCTTTAATAAACCGGAGATAGTTCCACAAACTGAAACCGAAAAGCTTGCAAATGATATTCAAAGCGACAAATACAAACAGGAACATTGTAACGTATACAGACAGCATCAGACTCGCCAGCGGCTTGATGGAATCAAGTCCGAAGTGCCCGATCGTATAGGCCATGGCCCCAAATGCGCCGATCGGCGCCGCACGCATGATGTAGCCAATGATCTTGAAAAAGACGTGCGACAGTTTATCGAAGAAATCAATAATGCTTTTGCCTCTTTCACCGAGCGCTGCCAAGCCGACTCCGAATAAAACAGAAAAGAATAAGACCTGAAGAATGTCACCTTTCGCAAAAGCGTCAACCATGTTTGACGGAACGATGTGAGTGATAAATTCAATCCAATCAATTCCCTGTCCCCCGTTTTGCGTGTACTGAGAGACATCCCCTTTTTCAAGCTTGCTGTAATCAAGCCCCTCACCGGGTTTCATGATATTGACGACCAGAAGTCCAATAATAAGGGCGATTGTGGTCACGACTTCAAAATAAATAAATGCTTTTCCCCCGACTTTGCCGACTTTTTTCATATCTCCCATCTTGGCAATGCCAAGCACGATCGTCAGGAATATGATCGGTGCGATAATCATTTTTACCGCATTGATAAATGTATCGCCGAGCGGTTTCATCTGTTTCCCGGCCTCAGGCCATACAAGCCCGACGATGACGCCGATGATGACCGCCGTGATGACTTGCACCGTGAGATTTTTGAATATTTTCATCCCTGCTCCCCCTTGCCTCTCGCTGTGTCTATGCTGAAATGATAGCGTTTTCAAACGAAGAGGGAAAGCTTATGTTCATAACGGACATTTTGGTCTTTTTGGTCTCGGCTAACGGACGAATTTATAGCGGTTAACCGGCCGGCCCACTCCCCCGTACTGAATGTCGAGCTTAATCTGACCGTCTTTCTCAAGAAAATCAAGATAGCGCCGCGCCGTCACTCTGGCGATTCCGAGCGCTTTGGCGGCTTCTTCAGCTGAAAGCGGCTCCGTCTGCCGTTTCATATAGGTTATAATTTCATTCATCGTAAAATGATTTAACCCCTTCGGCAGATCCCGGGACGGATTTTGCGGAATTTTAAGCAGCGCGTCAAGCTGGTCTTGAGACATGGTGTCATGCTGTTCCATTTTCCGTTTATATTGTTTAAAGTTTTCGAGCGCCTGTCTCATCCGCTCCAGCTTAAACGGCTTCAAAATATAGTCGGCCGCGCCGTTTTGCAGCATAAGCTGGATCGTTTCTTTGTCTTTTGCAGCCGAGACGATGATGACGTCCACTTCGAGCTTTTGTTTTCTGATTTCCTGAAGCGTTTTAATTCCGTCTTTTTTCGGCATGTACACGTCTAATACCACGAGTTCGGGCCGAAGATCTTTTATAAGCCTGATTCCCTCGTCTCCGTCAGCTGCCGTGGCAATGACGCTGAATCCTGAAACGCCGCTGATAAATTCTTTATTCACCTCCTGCACC
The DNA here is from genome assembly GCF_053545315.1 of Bacillus sp. CIS52. Lineage (NCBI taxonomy): Bacteria > Bacillati > Bacillota > Bacilli > Caryophanales > Bacillaceae > Bacillus > Bacillus sp. CIS52. Next base: position 107,788 of record NZ_JBIUFR010000005.1, on the reverse strand, counting down.
ATCGGATCATCTTCAATAAGCAGCACCTTGATGTCCATCTATCGATTCCTCCCCCTTCATCGGAAATAAAATAGAAAATGCCGTTCCCTGTCCCTGCCGTGTGTCGACTTCAATGATGCCCATCCCTTTGTCGACGATCTGTTTGACGAGGTACAAGCCGTATCCCGTGCCGCCCGTTTTATTGACGGTAAACCCTTTTTCATAAATGTGCGGGATATGCTCATCTGAAATCCCGCTTCCATTGTCTTCTATTAATATCGCAAGCACTTCTTCATTTTGCTCGATACTGATGTCAATGTGTTTGTCCTCCGTGTCGGCTGTTTCGAATGCGCCGAACGCGTTTTCGATTAAATTGCCGAGCAGGACGACGATGTCATGCTGGTCCACATGCACCGGAAATTGTGAAAAGCTGCTGTTTTCATCAATTTTCACAGAAATGCCGAGCTCTTTGCCTCTTTTGATTTTGCTTAACAGAAGCCCCGCCGCGGCGTCATTCTGAATGGCCTGATGAAGGAATTCTGTGACGCTTTCTTGTTCTGATGATGCCTTGAAAGCAAGCTGGAGCGCTTTTTCTGATTTTCCGAGCTGAATCAGTCCCGCGATGGTGTGAAGCTTGTTCATGTGTTCGTGATTTTGGACTCTGAGCGCATCGACAAAATTTTTCACGCCCGTCAGTTCTTCAGCCATTTTCGCCGCTTCCGTCCTGTCCTGGAATATGGCGACGGCGCCGATGACCTTCTTTTTCATAACGATCGGAATTCTGCTGCTCATGATCACCTTTCCGCTGACTTGGATTTCTTCGTTATATACAGCCCGGTTCCGCTCGACGATCTCCGGGAGCCGCGAATCTTTTAACACGTCCCAGATCAGCCTGCCATCGGTCTCTTGTCTGACATTGAATATCTGCTTCGCTTTTTCATTAAAAATGGTGATGTGATGCTGATTATCGATCGCGATGACGCCCTCATTCATCGAATGAAACGTAGCGGTCCGTTCCTCATACATTCTCACGATCTCATGGGGCTCCAGCCAAAACATTTGTTTTTTGATGTGGCGGGCCAGCAAAAAGGAGCCGGCCAGTCCGAACCCGAGCGCCAGCAGAACGATAAAGAGAATGTCATGTTTCAGCTGAAGAAGAATTTCACCGAATCCGGGCAGCGTTTTACCGGCCAGAACGACACCGATCTGATTCAAATCCCGGTCTTTGATGGGATAAAAAGCGCGGACGGCGGTGCCGATTTCTCCCTTTGCTTCGGAAAAATAAATGTGCTCGGCAAACGCCGCCGCTTCGTCTTCACCCCTTGAACGCTTTCCGATCATCGTGCTGACGGGATGTGAATAACGGATATGGTCCATATCCATGACGACGATGTAGTCCGCTTCATTGATGATCCTTATTTCTTCGACCGCATGGCGCACGTCTTCCCTCTGCTTTTTCTGCTCCAGGGCGCGTTTGACATCGGTCATCTCAGATACCGTCCGTGCGGTATTCATCAGCCGTTTTTTCAGCTCGCGCTCCTCTGTATGCTGAATATTTCCGATCAGCACGATGCCGACGATCAAAAAGGTAAAAAGCACGACGATATAAGAAAGTATGGTGATTTTCCAGCGGATGGTGAGCTTTTTTTTCGTCATTGGCCTCTTCCTTTCCGTCTCTTTACGAAAACGGCCCGCCCGATTATGCTTGTTATAGAAAATGGCGGAGGGGGGTTTTCGATGAAAAGCTTGCTGACGTGTCTCAGCCTGATGGTACTCGGTATCGGAACCGCTTTATTCATCGGCTTTCATGATCGTTTCCCAACGGATGAACCGTATTATGATGACGAACAGGAAGGCCTGAAAGATCAAATGGTGTTCAAATTCAGCCATGTCGTTGCTGAAAACACGCCTAAAGGGCGGGCGGCGAATAAATTCGCCGATCTGGTCTATCAAAAGTCAGGCGGAACCATTAAAGTAGAGGTGTTTCCAAACGGGAGCCTCTATTCAGATAATGAAGAAATAAACGCCCTCCAAAACGGGGACGTGCAATTCATCGCTCCCTCCACCTCAAAGCTCGGATTACTGTCGCCCGAATGGGGTGTTTTGGATCTGCCGTACGCGTTTACAAACTATAAAGCCGTACAAGAAGGCCTAAACGGCAAAATCGGGACTCGCCTGTTCGCTTCTTTAGAAAAGCATCATTTGAAAGGCCTGGCATACTGGACGAACGGATTTAAGCAGCTCACGTCGAACAAAGGGCCTATCTTCACTCCGGACGACTTGAAAGGACAGGCGCTCAGGATCATGCCGAGCAGCGTGATCGAAGACCAATACCGCCTGCTCGGCGCGCACCCGCGGCAGGATTCCTTTAATTCCACGTTTCAGCTCTTGGAAAGCAATCTCGTAGACGGAGAGGAAAATACGATTTCAAATATCTATTCTAAAAAATTTTATAATGTTCAAGATTATTTGACAATCAGCAATCACGGATACCTCGGTTATGCCGTGATGACCGACGAACATTTCTGGAATTCACAGACGGAAAAAACGAGAACCATCTTAACGGAGGCGATGAAAGAAACAACGGAATGGAACGAAACCTCCGCTGAGAAAATGAATAAAGACCAGCTTGAAGAAATCAAGAAGAATTCATCCATCAATATTCACATGCTGACGAAAGCGGAAAAGAAAAAGTGGATGAAACGCCTCGATCCGGTTTACGGACAATATGAACAGGTGATCGGCCGGGGGCTTGTGCAAGACTTGTTATCTTTGCGGCGCGATCCTTAGCAGGACCAATACGCCCATCTCCGTTTCATCCCTTTTCCTGATGGGGAAGTAAATAGGGACAAATAAAAAAGGAGATGGAGACATGTTTACACATACGAAAAAACTGCAGCATCCGGCTAAACCGGATCGTCCTGACCCGCTGTTCGCAAAAAAGATGCAGGAAATCTTGGGCGGACAGTACGGGGAAATATCCGTCGCCATGCAATATTTGTTCCAAGGCTGGAATACACGGGGCAATGAAAAATATAAGGATCTCCTGATGGATACCGCGACGGAAGAAATTGGCCATGTCGAAATGATCGCGACAATGATTGCGAGACTGTTAGAAGATGCCCCGCTGGCGGAGCAGGAGAAAGCAGCTGATGATCCGGTCATCGGGTCCATTTTAGGCGGCATGAATCCGCATCATGCAATCGTCTCAGGACTGGGCGCCATGCCGGAGAGCAGCACGGGCGTTCCTTGGAGCGCAGGCTATATCGTCGCAAGCGGAAACCTCTTGGCAGACTTCCGCGCCAATCTGAACGCCGAATCACAAGGAAGGCTTCAAGTCGCACGCCTGTATGAAATGACCGATGATAAAGGCGTGAAAGATATGCTCAGCTTTTTATTGGCCCGCGACACCATGCATCAAAACCAATGGCTTGCGGCCATTAAAGAATTAGAAGCACAGGAAGGCCCGATCGTTCCTTCCACTTTCCCGAAGGCGCTGGAAAAGCAGTCATTCTCGCATAAACTTATCCATTTCTCAGATGGAGCAGAAAGCGCTGAACAAAATTGGCTGAAAGAAAAAGCGCCGGACGGCGAACCTTTTGAATACGAAAAGGAACCGAAAGCGCACGGCGAAATAGCGAAGCTGGATCCCGTCCCGCCTTATGTCCACAACACGCTTCCCGGACGAAAATAAAAAAGCCCTCTAAAGGGGCTTTTTTTAGGTGCGCACAACTGTCCAATCCGGTTCGTATCGGATGTCCGGGTGATGTAACAGCTCGTGAATGAAAGGTTCATCCTCTTCGTACAGCATCACTTCTATTGAAAGAATCGCAGCCTTCTGCTCGTTTTCTTCGTATATGCGGTCATGTTCGTTCTCCATAAAATGATCATAGGCCTGTCTGTTCTCCCAAACGCTGATGATCTCTGCGATGAACAGACCGTCTGCGTTTTTCCGCCAGCCGCCGGCCTGTTTGACGAAGCCATTTACACGTGATAATGCTCCCCACCGTGACTGTGCTTGCGAAAATGCTTCAGCGTTTGCAGCGTCTGTTTCACATACAATCTTTTTGATCAGCACGGCAGTTCCTCTGTGATGACTGTTTTCGCATGCGTATGCTCGACACAAAGATTCACGGTTCTGACGTATGAGCGTGTACGGTGAATCGTGCCTTTCGGGATGAGCAGGCTGTCATTTACTTTGAGCACTGCAGTTTCTTTGTCCTTAAAATCGATCAGCAGCTCACCTTCAAGAACAATGAACCATTCATCTGAGTCAGGGTGATGGTGCCAGTCATATTCTCCCGTAAACACTGCGAGGCGCACACAGTGGTCATTGATCTCCGCGATTGAAAAATTGTCGTGTTTTTCTTTGACTTTATTGGCGATGGCGAGTAAATGTTGCATTTCAGACACAAGTAAAAACTCCTTTTTTCATTTATTGTACTGCAACGCCGGCTCAGATCAAGATTTTTCCAAAACAAAAAGCGATCCAGCTGATGCGCCGGATCGCTTTTGATCTGCAAGTTGTCTGCCTTTTATGCTTTTATTAGCTGCTTCGTCTGTTTCCGCCTTTTTGGCCGATTTCTTTATAAAACTCTTTGTCATGATTTTTGCTTGTAGCTTCTCCGCCTTTTTGGCCGATTTCCTGATAGAATTCCTTGTCATGGTTATTGCTTGTGGCTTCTCCGCCTTTTTCACCGATTTCCTGATAGAATTCTTTGTCGTGATTTTTGCTTGTGGCTTCTCCGCCTTTTTGACCAATTTCCTGATAGAATTCTTTGTCATGGTTATTGCTTGTAGCTTCTCCGCCTTTTTTACCTGCTTCTTCTCTGCTCATTTTGTTATTATCTTGTGCCATTTTTGAATTCCTCCTTTAATTGGTGTTGGTTGTTGGTTTCCCGATTTCAGAACTGCTAAACAAAGAAAACACATTGAATGTGTTTTCGGGTGATTTTTTATCATTCTGCATCCTTCAGCCGGCTTAGAATCCGGCGTTTTTTATAAAGCATGATGCCTGTTTCCGCGATGCTTTCTAAAGCTGAACGGTTGGCGGATGCGCCGAAGATGATGCCTGCGGCCGGAACCATTTGCAGCAGTTTTTTTGCGGCGAACGTATCGCGGTAGCTGTAAACGACTTCCCGCCAGCCCTGTATCTGCGAGGCAACACGCTGATAGGTGCGGTCGTTTTGATCATATTGCCGTAAATCCTGCAGGATCGCTTTTTTTCCGATGACGTCACTCGATACCAGCTGAAGCAATTTGACGATAAACACGCGTTCTTTTTTGTCTTTCGGGTCAAAGCCGTAGGCAATAGCGATATCCTGCAGTGTCTTTAAAGACAGACCGAGCATCGCCGGGATGTCTGCCGCAAGCGTAAACACGCCGCCGACTCCCGTTGCGGCTCCCTGCACCGTCGCGGCCTTTACGCTTGTGCGCGCCATGGCTTCTGCGATTTCGTCCATGACGGCAAGCGGCGCATTGCGAATGTCGTGAAGCGTTTGACATGTACCGTGCGGCAGCCGTTTCTGAAACTTTTTCATGATGCGCTTTTCTGATGTGAGATACTGTCCGCCTGACTGAATAAACGTTCCCGTTTCATCGAGTATGCGTCCGATTTTCCGTTGAATAAATTGCGGTGTCAGCTTGTCCAAAAGCTGAAACGGCAAGCGGGTGAATGTTTGCCAGAACATCACCCTCTGCTGCGCCTTTTCCCATTTTTGAATGTCTCTCAATTGTCTCTCCAGGTCTGTCCGCTCTTCTGTCACCCGTCCTGCACGTCCTTTCTGAATTCTTTCTTCATAGTATACCTTTATGGTGTTTTCTTACCCGACCGGGTTTTTTATTCGGAAGGGCATTCCATTATTTAATTTTCTTTAAATTCTATATATTGTATAATTTTGAATAATACGAATGAAGGAGAAGGTTGAATGCATTGGATTTATTTGAGTTTAGCGATCATTTTTGAAGTATTGGGTACGGTCAGCATGAAATTATCAAATGGTTTTACAAAACTTGTCCCCAGTATTTTATTATTATTGTTTTATATCGGCAGCCTTTGTTTTCTTACTTTGACTTTGAAATATATAAGTGTCTCCATCGCGTATGCGGTCTGGTCGGGAATGGGGATCGTACTGATTTCCTTGATCGGAATTTTTTTCTTCCATGAACAGTTCTCTGTCATAAAAGCTGTCTCTGTTCTTCTGATCATCATCGGTGTCGTTTCCTTAAACTTTATTTCTGAAAGTGAAACGTCATCAAACGGCATCAGCGTTCATACGGACAGAAACAGATGATGAAAGGCTTAAAGGTTCTCTTCCTCATTACAGATATTGGATTTATCATTTATTGGATTGTTACTTTTTTTGAGTGGATTCCAAAAAATATGGTGTTTAAAGATTATGATAACGCCATGATCATGGCTTGGAACTGGTCATTCTTTCCCTTAGATATTTTCATTTCGATAACCGGGCTGTACAGCTTGTTTCTTTATAGACAGAAACATGCGTTATGGCGCCCTTTCGCATTAATATCACTTGTGCTGACCTTTTGTTCAGGCCTGCAGGCGATTGCCTTTTGGGTATTTATCGGTGATTTTGATCTTATGTGGTGGGCATTCAACCTGTACTTGCTTCTTTATCCTTTATATTTTATTCGGAAATTGCTGGCCTCTCATAAAAATAGCTGTCATTCTTTTTGATGAGGCGGTTTTCTTTTTCTTCAGGCGGGAAACACTTTTTATAAAGGAGTGATAGACATGCCTTGGTCAATGAAGGATTATCCGCAATCATTGAAGAATCTCGAGGAACCTGTGAAGAAAAAAGCGATCGAAATCGCGAATGCGATGGTGGATGAGGGTTATGAAGAAGGACGGGCCCTTCCCATTGCGACAAGTCAGGCGAAAGAGTGGAAAGAAAATGCCTCTAAGGAAGAAATCGATCAGCTGATGAAGCACGATGATGAAACGAAGCGCGGAAATTGATCCGATATATATGGAAAAACCCCGCTCTAAAGAGAACGGGGTTTTCTGATTATAAACCGTAATAATAAGAAAGAGTGGTGACTGACACGTAGCCTGTCGCTCCGGCATACGTGACTTTCAGCCATTTATTAGAATTGGTGTAGTGGCCTTGAACATATTCACCGGTTACCCAAGAACCTGTAATTTTTTTACCGCTTGAAAATGTTGTAATTGTTGAACAGCTGACCTTAGAGCATGAGCGCATATTAGCTCCGTAAATACCGACTGTTCCCCCGCTGGCTAAAATGGAAACGTCCGGTTCAGCTTTAGGTGTAAAAGTTGCAGCTGATGCAGAGCCGCCAAAAGCGAATAAAGAAACAACAAACATCATGGCTAGAGAAAAGACCGACAAACGACGTACCAAGAAAATTCCCCCTCTTTTATCATATGGCTGGAAAGCTTTCCTGAGGTTATTATACGTTTTCACCCGGAAGACTGAAATAAGTCTAATGCTCCAACTTCTTTTCTGCGTGAATGATAAAGCGCTTTCTTTGTTTCGATAAATAACAGCGGTTTATTGGACTTGAATCACTGATATATCGTTGATTCAAACATTTATTCAGAGCGTCCGGAGTTTTTCCGGAGGTCATTTGAATGGTACAGGAAGGTTTTATCTTCCAATGGAAAGGTTCATTATTATTCTATTTACCCGGCAAAATGGAGGAAATGTGCCGTCTTTTTTCAAATCTTTGCTGGCGGACGGAAGGTTCTGACGATTTATGGGACAGTGTACTCTTTCACCCTTTTTAAAATGGAGAACCCGTGCGGAAACATCGTTGAGAACGGCATCGTTTCTTTCCGAATACGATGTCTTTTTCATTTTCGGACCTTTCTCGGGCGGGATACATATCATAGATAAAACAGGGCATACATGTACTGGTTTATTGAACATAAAGAGCTTGACATCTCATATTAGCGGATTTATGATGTAGATAAAATAATTTGCATCTAGGAAACTTTTTGTTATTTAGCTAAAAATCTATCGGAATTTAGGTGAGACATAATGAGCAAAGACATCTCAGCACAATCATTGCAAGCAAAAGCCATTCAGGATGCACTTGACGGCAAAAGCAAGGGATTCAAGCGGCTTCTGCCTTTTTTAGGTCCCGCATTTATCGCGGCGATTGCCTACATTGATCCGGGAAACTTCGCTACGAATATCTCAGCTGGTTCGAAATTCGGGTATATGCTGTTGTGGGTCATCCTCTTTTCAAACTTGATGGCTTTTTTAATTCAGGTCCTTTCCGCGAAGCTCGGCATCGCGACTGGTAAAAACCTGCCGGAAATCGCCAGAGACCGGTATCCGAAATGGGTATCCGCCGGGTTGTGGATACAGGGTGAATTGGTGATTATGGCGACTGATCTGGCCGAGTTTATCGGAGCGGCCCTCGGACTCAATCTGCTGTTCGGCATACCGATGATGGAAGCGGCCATTATCGCGGCGATCGGCTCATTCGCGATTTTAGAGCTGCAGCGCCGCGGTTACCGGGCGCTGGAAGCGGGCATTGCCGGACTTCTGTTTGTGGTGGTGATCGCCTTCGCCCTGCAAACCTTCTTCGCCAAGCCTGACGCCGCTTCCGTTCTCGAAGGGCTGTTTATCCCGAAAATTGACGGAATGGACAGTGTGCTTCTGGCAACCGGGATACTCGGCGCAACCGTGATGCCGCATGCCATTTACTTACATTCCGCACTGACACAGCGCCGTGTCGTCGGAAAAACGGATAGTGAGCGGAAAAAGATTTTTAAATTCGAGACGATTGACATTCTCATCGCGATGGTGATCGCTGGGGCGATTAACGCAAGCATGCTCATTGTCGCTGCCGCGCTTTTCTTCAAGAACGGGCTGTATGTAGAAGATTTAGACGTGGCTTATCAGCAATTCGGCCACTATATCGGGCCGGCATCAGCCGCTCTCTTCGGAATCGGGCTGCTGGCCGCGGGGCTTTCGAGCTCTTCTGTCGGCACATTGTCAGGCGACATTATCATGCAGGGCTTCATCCGTTACCGTATCCCGCTTTATTTGCGGCGTTTCATTACCATTATTCCGCCGATGGTCATCATTATCTCAGGGGTCAACGCCACAGAAGCGCTTGTATGGAGCCAGGTCGTTCTTTCATTCGGCATCTCCTTTGCGCTCGTGCCGCTGATTATGTTTACGAGCAACAGACGCCTGATGGGCGCCCTGACGAACCGTAAATGGGTGACGGCTCTCGCCTGGCTGATTGCGGTTTTGGTGATCGCGCTTAATCTGTTTGTGATTTACGATTCTTTCCGTTAGAAACACCGGCCGATATGGGCCGGTTTTTTTCTTTTGGCGCCGGCTCTCGTTCGTATCTTTTTCCGGGGGTTTTTGGTATGATAGAAGAAAAAATCGGAGTTTTGCTTATGTCAGTATTTATCCTTTTTTATCTGTGGATCGTGCCGATTGTCATCGGCATCTTCTGTTCTCTTATTGCTTATCGGACAACGGGCAAGAAACGCCTGATTCCCGGCTTTGTGATGGTCGCATTGAGCATCGTTTCCTTAATCACGGGGCTTTGGATCGGCGGAGTGAACTATCATGTGTTCATCGGGGGCATGTTTTTATTCGGTACGTTATTGGCCGGTTCCGCCTTCCCGTTTTTCTTCGCTCTTTCACGCAAAAAAAAATAAACAGGCATGCTGCCTGTTTATTTTTTTTAATTAACCCCAAATTATAAAACCGCTCCGATCATGTGGTTCCGCCTCAATCAGCCTGTACATGTATTATATAGGCTCCAGCCCATGTTCTATTTCACGAAACTGCAGCTAAAATGAATTCTGCTAAAGAAGATTTTGGATGATGAGAAAAATACTGTATAAAAATCCTATTTACCCAAAAAATACCTATTGATAGAATGGTATCTGAGAGGGAAAAATGTTCAAAGCGGATCATATAGGACCCGCCTAAATACATAGTCTTTCATTTCTCTCTACACTACATTTCTAAAGGAGGATTTCCCATTAGACACGCAGCTAAAGGCATTCTGTTTGCCGCATCTTTAGCCCTTGTAACTACTTCTTTTGTCCCCGCATCCTTAGCTAAAGAAAATCATAATAATACTGCCAATGCCACTGGAACGACCAAATCATTTTTTTATCAGACTGATACACAATTTTCCTACGGACTAAAAGCACAAAGCGATGCATCTGTGTCAAAACCCGTCAAAGATGCAATCAGAGAAGTGCTGAAAAATAAAACAAAATTATTTAATCTTGTTGAAAGATTAGCAGGAAAGAAAATAAGAAATGAACTTGAATCTGTTTTCAATGAACACATAGAACCTGTTTTAAAGAAAATGCTGAACGAGTATGTCGCCTTAAGCTGGACTGACGTGGAAAAGAATCTTTATCTTTCACTTAAAAAGTCCGGACTTTCTGACAGCCAGGCTAAAAACCTCGCTCATTTGACAACTTTAGCAATGAAAACATTTTAAACTGATTCATAAATGATCATGCAAAGTGCTGTTAGATTCACTCTAATAGCACTTTTTCATTGGAGATTTCACATGACTATCTTTTTTACTGTTTTACTCACTCTCTTATGCTGCCTTGTTATTTCATCTCTTATTTTTATGATTCTATTAAAAAAGGAAATTGTGGATACACCACCCAACCGCTTAGCTCATGCAGCATTCATAGGGCTTATCGGATTCTCCCTGTGCTTCGCTGTAACTGTACCCAGCCTAGTTATTTATTTTGCAGCTATAACTGTAAATCATTTTTTCGGAGAATATATCTTCTATGGTTCACTTTCAGACTTATACATATTTTCTGTCGTCGTCAGTATTTTAGCTTTCATTTATATGCTAATCCTTATGGCAATTGTAAAAGGAATGACTCATGTTTTTAAATTACCTGCTTGGTTAGCCTATATCCTTGAATTCATTTTTGCATGGGCTGCTGTTTACTTCTCAATTAAATATGTTTCCAATCATATCATTGAGAACATATCTATATTTCAAGGTGGAGAAATTCTTCTTTCATTCTTCATAACTTTCTTATTTTCGGGCCTGGATATTCTTTTTACTCATTTGGATAAGATCGCAAAAGAGAAATTAGGCTAATAAAGGGGGAATTGGGTATGAAGAGCATTAAATATATATCTTATTTTTCTATTTCTTTAGTTTTGCAGGTGGTATGGCTGCTGCTAATAAAAGAAACCTCTAATATATCTCTAATAGATATAATGACGATGTCCTTTTTATTCACTCTCTTTATGTTCATCTTGGATCACATTTTTAAAGAAAAGCGGGCAAAATAGGGACTGCTTTTTTATTTTAACATTCCTTCAGCTTCGCTTTCATTTTCGGTCTGTAAATTCCGCCAGCAGCCAGACCATACATTGACTTAAAAAACAAAAAACCCTCTTCGTCATGAAAAGAGCTTCATTCATCATACGGCCGATACTTTTATCGAATGTAAATGCAAATCCCCCGCATTTACGGAGGGACAAAAATGCTCATTAATTATCTTGTGTAAAGCTCACAAACACTTGGCCTAATATGCTTCGCGGCTAAACCAACAACTCCACATCTAACTGCATTTTCCCCGACGATTTTTAAGATGGAATAGCCGCTTCTATCCACATTTTTTCAAGTAATTTTTGCAGACCTCCGGAAATAAAGTCAATAATTTTTTGTTTTAAGCAACCCATATAAGATGCTGTTGGGAAATCACTGTCAGTGTTCGGAACTCAGGAACGAATTTCCCAAAGACTAATTGCTCATTCACGATGTACTTCCCATCTTTAAGGAGGGATGCTTCATCAAAAGTGAACTGAAGTGGGGGCAGGGATTTTTTGTTAAAAACTTTTGAACATGAAATTCAAAAAAATAAACAGCACGATGATCGTCACAACAATAAAGGCTTCTCTTGTGAAGTTTTTATCATCTTCTTTTTGCTGTTTCTTTCTCTTAATCTCTTCTCTATATTTTCTTTGAACCTCTTTCTTTTTCTCATCCATTATCTAAACTCCTCTGAGTCCTTTTTTCTTTTTATCACTTGCACCCCTCCTTTCAGTTACTGCCATTTTATCGCGCAACAAATAAGTACACCAGTGAAAAATGCCTTGACCATAAAGCCTTCTCGCACAGCTGAGACTCTAAAAGGTGAATTTAACGGATTAAAAAACAGCCCTCAGATGATTCCGAGCGCTGTCGCGATATTGTAGATGGCCTGCCTTTTCACCTGATAAAACTTATCACTTTTCAGGCCGAGCTCAATCATAATTTCTAAATTTTTCTTGATTACAAATATTTCTTTTGAAGAATACTGCGCTCATCTTCATCAAGACAGTTCTCTAGCGGCGCCCTATCCATCTGCTTGGCCGTCAGTGATTTTTCCGGGAAGCGGCGGCTCATTTGAGTTAAGCGCTTCATGAGAACGGTTCCGCCTTCTTATTTTTTCTTAAACAACAAACCGGTTCTAAACCAATTTAAAACATTGCATTATTTGGAATATTTGTGTAAGTTTTGTATGACAAAAATTAAAAACAGAGTGAGGGGGGAAACATATGATCATCAGGAGCGCGGAACCTTATGATGTAAACCAATTGACCGATTTAATGTATTTATATATCGTGGATTTTTATCAAAGGCCTAAACCACCGATTGAACATATACATCGTTTGATTGAAATGCTATTTGAAAAGGACAGAGGTATTCAATTCGTTGCTGAACAAGATGGAGAACTTATTGGCTTTGCAACATTATATTTTAGTTTTAGTACGACGAAAGCAGATAAAATAACAATAATGAATGATTTATTCGTGGCAGAAAAAGCAAGAGGCACAGGAGCAGCCCAAGAACTATTTAAAAGTTGTGAGGCATTTACAAAAGAAAACGGATATGCGCATATGTCATGGATAACAGCAACTGATAATTACCGTGCACAAAAGTTCTATGAAAAAATGGGCGGCTCCCTTGGAAATTGGCTGACCTATTCCATTTAACTGAAGAAAAATGATCATACGGCTCATCTGAGTAAATAGAAGAGCCTATATGCAAACAAGCTGCACGGCAAAAAAATAAACAGGCATGCTGCCTGTTTATTTTTTTATAAGCGCCGCTTTTTAAAACAGCCGTTTCAAGCTTTTCTTGAGCGACGGCATTTCGATTTTTTGGTTTTCAAAGAAGTTTTTCAGCATGTATTTGCTGAAGCCTTTCGCTTGGCCGTAAGTGATTTTTCCCGGAAGCGGCGGCTCGTCGCCAATGACGGCGTCAATGACGACCGGTTCATTTGAGTTGAGCGCTTCATGAAAAGCGGGAGCCAATTCTTCGTGTTTCGTCACTTTGATCCCTTTTGCCCCGCAGCTTTTTGCAAAAGCGGCATAATCCACATTTTGCAGATGGGTGACGTAGTCAATGTTGCCTTTGACTTGCTGTTCATATTCAATCATGCCTAAATTTTCGTTGTTTAAAATAACAACTGTAATCGGCAGTTTATATTTAACAGCCGTCGGCAGATCTTGCATGACCATTGAAAATCCGCCGTCTCCGCAAATGGCGATGGACTGCCGCTCAGGTTCGGCAAGGCTTGCGGCAATTGCTCCCGGAAGCCCGCATCCCATCGTGGCAAGCCAGCTTGAGACGATAAAGTCCTGCTTTTTCATTTTAAAATGGCGGGCCATCCATACCGTAACTGTTCCGACATCCACTGACAGGACGGCATCCTCTGCGGCCGCATCCTGGAGCCGGGCGATGACCTGCTGCGGCTTGAGCGGATGAGTCGCCTCGGTTTCATCTTTTTCGATTTCCTTCCACCAATGCTTCATGTGCTCGGTGCAGGCGTCTAAAAATCTTCTGTCTTCTTTATATTCAATGTAATCCGTCAGCTCTTTCAGGCCCAGAGCCGCATCACTGACGATTCCCGCATTGACGGGATAGCGCTTGCCGATTTTGGCCGGATCCGAATCAAGCTGGATGGCGGGCGTATCCTCCGGGAGATAATCTCTGTATGGGAACGATGTGCCGAGCATGATCAGCAGATCGCATTCCTCCATCGCTTCGTAGGCGGGCTTTGTGCCGATTTGCCCGAGATTTCCGAGAAAATGGGGATGGCTGTCAGGTATGACCCCTTTTGCCGGCAGGGTAATGACAATCGGAGCGGCCGCTTTATCGGCGAATGCGAGCAGCTCCTCTTTTGCTGACTTTAACCCTTGGCCGGCGAGAATGACCGGTTTTTTTGCGTTGTTAATATATTGCGCGCATGTCACGAGATGTTCTTTTTTCGGCTCGATATCGGCTTTTAAATATATCGGCGACGTGTAGACCGGCTCCCGTTTGATTTTTTGCGCGAATAAATCATCAGATACGGTTAAGACGGCAACGCCTTTTTTGCTGTAAGCCGTACGAATCGCCTGGTTCAGAAGATCGGGCAGCGCTTCTGCTGTATGTACTTGCTGATTGAATACCGCCACGTCCTCAAACATTTGCTCTAATTTGATTTCCTGAAAGCTGTCACGGCCGATTTCATCTGAGGCAACCTGTCCCGCAATCGCCAAAACCGGAACACCGTCCGCTTTGGCGTCGTATAAACCGTTCAGCAGATGAACGGCTCCCGGCCCTGCGATTGAAAGGCAGACACCGATCTGCCCGGTCAGTTTTGCCTCAGCCGCGGCGGCCAGGGCTGCGACTTCCTCGTGCCTGGTTTGGATGAATGTCAGGTTGTTTCGTTCATGTCTCAATTCTTCGATAAATTCATTAATGCTGTCTCCGGGAATGCCGTATATATGTCCGACTCCCCATTGTTCAAGCAGCTCTGTCATTACGTGTCCTGCTGTTTTACTTGGCATACTGCATCCTCCTTTTACCTGTATTCATCCCCTTTTTAAAACGGGTTGAAACACGGGGCTATCTGCCTGACTTTTTTCTCAGCAGATCAAGGATGGATAACAGATGCCGGTCTTTCAGCATTACCTTCATATTTGCCGCACCATTGATTCCGTCTTTTACTTGGCGTTTCCTGTTCGGCACCATGAACAGCGGCAGCCGGTTTGGGGAAAACCAGCGTAATGCGGCGGTTTCCGGCCCGTTCATCAGCGGGGTTCCGCCAGTAACGGCTCCGATGAACACGTGCTGTGTATCTTCAAATGCAGGCCTTTCATACTCACCGGATTTTTGCAGAATGGTCACGTTATAACCGGTTTCTTCGAAGGCCTCTCTGATGGCTGCGGCTTCAGGTGTTTCACCTTCTGCGATCCCGCCGCCGGGCAAATCCCATAAGGGAACGTCTTTTCGTTTTACGAGCAATATGTCCCGCCCGTCATTTTGAATGATGACAAACGCGCCTTGAGCCATGTCGTCCTCCTTTACAAAAAAGACCGCGGCACTAAGGCCTGCGGTCTTTACCGTTACTTTTTAAAATGATACGGCAGTGTAGCGACGATTATGTCCTTCTTCCAAAACAGCCGGACGCGGAGCAAGAAGGCTGATTGGTTGTGAAGGATGGTCTGCCAGCGTTTTTTCGTAATAAATTGCGGAAACAGCACCATCACGGAGAACTGTTCTTTTTTCGCTTTTTGTTCGACCGTCTCTAAAAACTTATCAAACGGGTGAACCAGACTGCGGTATGAGGAATGCAGGGTGACGAGGCGGACACCGTTATGAAGCTCTTCCCAGCGCTTTTCCACCTTCTTTTCGTTTTCCCTGTCAAAGGAAACATGAACCGCAATGACCTGATCCGATAATGATTTCGCATACTGAATCGATTTTTGGACGACCGTGGTGACACCGGCGACAGGCACGATGACGACGGTTCCCTTAATTTCCTCAGGCTGCTGATCAACGACCCGCAGCTGTTCGCTGACCGCGGTGTAGTGATTTTTAATAACGAAAAACAAAAAGACGACAGCCGGCATGAATAACAGCACGGGCCAGACAAGATTGAATTTTGTCGCGAATAAAATGCACAGCACCATAAATGAAATGGCGGCGCCGCATGAGTTGATCAGCATTTTTACAGCCCAGCCCTTCGGCTTCTGCCTGATCCACTTGATGCACATTCCCGTCTGCGACAGCGTAAACGGAATGAACACACCGACGGCATAAAGCGGAATGAGATGTTCCGTGCGGCCGCCGAATAAAAGAATAAGCAGGATGGACGCGATACCGAGAAAGATAATTCCGTTTGAAAAACCTAATCGGTCGCCGCGAACCGTAAACATTCTCGGCATATACTGATCGCGCGCTAAATTAAACGCCAGCTGCGGAAATGCGGAAAAGCCCGTATTCGCCGCCAGCACGAGAATCAATGATGTAACGCCTTGAATGAAATAATACACCGTATGGCGTCCGAAGGTTTCCGCGGCGATTTGTGAAATAACGGTCTCGTTAGGCTTCGGACCCGTGCCGTAGCCGTACGCCAGCACCGTAATCCCCGTAAATAAGATCGCCAGCAGAATCCCCATCATGGCCAGAGTGCGGGCCGCGTTTTTCGCCGGAGGATTTTTAAAGGCCGGGATCGCGTTTGAAATGGCTTCAACACCGGTCAGCGCCGAACACCCTGAAGAAAAGGCCTTCAGCAGCAAAAACAGTGTGATGCCCGCTACGGGCGTGCCGATCGGTGTATGCTCGGCCGGATGAACCTGGCCCGTCATGAGCTTAAACAGCCCGACGACGATCAAAAGGACAAGCGCCGCCACAAATAGATAGACGGGATACGCCAAAATGGACGCCGATTCTGACAGCCCTCTCAAATTTAAAATCATAATCAGAATCACAAGCAAAACAGCAATGAGCAAATGATGCGGGTGCAAAGCCGGAAATGCCGATGTAATGGCGTCAGTTCCGGCAGAAATGCTTACCGCCACCGTCAGAATATAATCAACAAGCAATGAGCCGCCCGCAATCAGGCCGGGCTTCTCACCAAGGTTTTCTTTAGAAACCATATAAGCGCCTCCGCCTTGCGGATAAGCGTAAATAATCTGTCTGTATGACAGAATCAAAGCAAGCAGCAAAATAAGAACACCGGCTGCGATCGGAATGGAATACCAAAACGCGGCCGCGCTTACCGCAGCCAAAATGATCAGAATCTGTTCCGTTCCGTAAGCAACTGATGAAAGCGCGTCTGAAGAAAGCATGGCAAGCGCCTTGAGTTTCGTCAGTTTCTGCTCTCCGGCAGCCTGTGATTTCAGCGGTTTCCCAATCAAAAATCTTTTGATTGAATGATACATTTGTTGTCTTCCCCTTTTTTTCATTTTCCGTTTGATTTACAAACCCTTACTGCTATGATGTCTCCGAATGCTGATTGCATGCCTTATTTCAGCACAGCAAAAAGACACAGAGGCAAACGGATGCCCCTGCGCCATATTCGTGCACAGGTTTCATTCATCTCCTCTCATGAACGCTTACGAGGTTAGCTGTCGGATTCGGGCTTATGAGAGTTGGCCCTACCTAAAAAGGATTCACCCCAAGCGGCATGACGCGCCGCAAATTGGTTCCCCCGCTCTGGATACAGATTAAGCGATATAGATTATAAAAGAGATCATACTCCCGTCCCGTCCGGTTGTAAAGGGGCTTTTATGCTGTTTCAAAAATAAAAAAATTACCGCCAAAAATGGAAATAAAAATACAAAAAAAGAGGCCTGTTAACAGCCTCTTTTGCTTTCATTACTCTTCACTTTTTTCATTGTCCGCTTTTCTTTTTTTCCTTCTTGCCGTCAGCCAGATCAGGCCGGCAGCAATGATCATAAGCGCCGCGAAAACAGCGATATACGTGACGTTCAGTGCTGCGGAACGGCTTTTCGTATCAGCCGATGGACTGCTGTCATCGGATTTGATTTGCTGATGGTTCGAAAACAGCTGCTTGCCGCCCGTTTCGTTGACGACGGTTGCGGCATCGCTTGTGCTGTCTAAAAAGCTGATCAGCTCTTTTGTGACAGCCGCGCCGCTTCCTGATAACGGAGCAAAAACAGCAATACTGCTGTCTGAGTCCCAAGGTGATTTCTGTGTAAACGCGACTTGTTTCGTCGTCTCATTCAGCATCTGAAACGACGAAACATCGTAAGCGCCGCTGCGGTCTGACGGCACGAGAAGCTTAGAAGCGTTTGACTTCAAAAGCGGAATTTGCGGCAGACTTCCGATAAACACAACATTCCGGCCTTTGGCGTCCGCTTCCTTCATATCTGATGCCGTCTTCACGGTAAATGACTGACGGGCGCCGTTTCCGAATGAATCGGCCACTAAAGAAAGCTCTTTAAGTGTCTGCATGGTCACGTCATCCGGGATGACGATCACAGTTTTCTTATTCACGCTACCGGCAAACGGGAGCGGCCATTGCCCGAAATCCGCTTTCTGCGCCGCATCGCTTACCGGATACGTCAGCGTACTGCTTTTATCAATATAGACCCATTTGTTTTCGTCACGGTCGATACACGGATTGTTATGTTTCAAACCTGAGGTGACAAATTGCAGATCAATGTATCTGCTGCTGCGCAAAAGTTTCGGATCAATCGGGATTGAGACGTGGTAAAAGCCGTCTTTATCCTTATTGCCGAGATCATCAAGTCGCACCGCATTCGGCTGTCCGTTGACCATGACGTTCAGTTCCGCTCTCTCGGCGTCATCACCAGAATCCGCCTTCGTCCGGACCGCTTCCGACGTCTTTAATGTAAGCGAAAACTTGACCTTCCCGTCTTTATCAACAGCGGCCGCCGCAGGGTAAAAGAAATGCTCTGACGCCGTTTTGTTTGATCCGACCGTTACATTTCCCGCGCCGAAATCGTCTAAAGTCAGTTTATTGCCTGTCTTTTCAGCAGCGGGCTGAAGACGGCCGATCAACAGTGAGTCTCCGCTCAGCTGGCCTGAATAAGCGCTGTCTGTCATGACGCGGATTTTTTCTGCCAGCGTTTTGTCTGATTGTGCCGTGACAAACAGGACGGGCTGCCGTTTATCCCCGGCGGTCAGCACCCGTTCAGCGAGAAGGAGTTTGTTGTGTTCCGCTTTGATATTCCCGCGATCGAAAAGCTCTTTTATTTTGCCGTTCCAATGCTGCCCGGCGCCGATGACAATTGACGGATTGCTGATTTTGCCGGCGGCGGATTCTTTTACGTATGACACTTTCAGCCTGCTGTCAGCCGTTTTCAGAAATCCTTCTGTTTTGACTGCGGCTTCAGCTTCCGCAGAGGTCGGTTTGTCAGGAAGAATAATATCGGTTTCTTCACCCGTATTGCCTGATTGGGCAAACGGATACGGGAAATGGCCCAGATCCGCCCCCTTTGACTTGCTTGCTTCTGAAAGCATGAGGCGGCTGTCCGGATAAATCTTTATCCAGTTGCCTGACGTATCCTGCCTGACGCAAACGCCCTCTTTTAATACGCCGTAAAATTGCAATGAGACGTTGTGATAGCCTTGGGCGGCTTGGCTTTTGCTGAGATTGAGCTTTACTGTTTTCCGCTTGGAGCTGCCGTCAAGCTTTATGGATTTGACCGGTTCATTATCAATGGCAATCGTTAAAGAAGACGGAGCTATTAATAAGTTTGACGCCTCGTAATCAATCAGGAGTGACTGATTGGCATTCGAAGCTCCCGCAGGAATCTGATAAGTCAGCTCCGAGCTGTCTTTCGCCCCGTAAAGAGTAATCAGATCGCCCGTCAGCGCCTGCTGCTCTTTTGCGCCGGCGCTTGTTCTGAGGGCGGAACCGTCCGTTTTCAGTTCCTGGGCCGCGGCCGTCTGCCCGTTATATATCAGCAGCAAAAGGCCGGTTATCAATATGATCGCTTTTTTCAAAAAGGTCACCCGCTTTTATTTTGATTGTATCGCTCCGTTTTGTACCACTTGACTTCCTGCTTGAACAAGCGGTGCTTGATCTCTGTGAATAATGACCAGATGACAAGCACGATCCAAGCCTGGGAGTATGTAAAGTACATGAGAAATACGATAAAGAAGTTTTGTTTGTTCATTTCTGTTTTTTCAATGCTTAAGGTAATCATGACCTCGGTCATAAACAGGAAAAAGGCCAGTATCCACAAAATCATCGCCAAAAACCCGACTGCCAGATGCAGGTCGTAAAAAAGATTGATAATAAAAATCGTGTTTGACATGATCACACCGAAGAAAAACAAAAAATACGTAAAAAAGAAATAAAACAGATCGAAGATGATCCGCTTGCGTTTCAGCTTAAAAAATTGGGATAAAAACTTGAGAACGACGTATTGATTGCCGCGCGCCCATCTTGTCCGCTGGCGCCACCAGACCTTCCATGTCTCAGGCTCCTGCTCCCATGTCACAGCCGCCGGGAAAAAGCGGATATGGTACCCGAGATTATAGACGCGGATCGTCAGCTCGGTGTCCTCCGCCAGCGCCTTATCATCCCAGCCGCCAAGCCGTTCGATAATGCTCCGCCTGATCGCGAAGTTTGTTCCCGGGATGGTGGCGATTTTGAACCATTTCCATCTGCCGCCCTGCGCCATCCATTGAAAACAGATGGTTTCAATATTGATAAACTTCGTCAGGAGCGTTTTGGCCGCGTTGATGACCCGGAATTTCCCGACAACCGCTCCCGCTTTCTCATCATTCATCAGACCGAGAACCAGGTAGTACACCGCCATTTTTTCCGGCGTATTGTCCGCATCATACACGCAGATCACGTCTCCGTTCGATTCGGCAAACCCTGAGTTCAGCGCCGAGGATTTTCCTTTTCCGGCGTTCGGGGGCTTTGTGACAACCATTTTAATGAAATCATACTGACGGGAAAATTCATTGACGATGTCCCCCGTCCGATCGGAGGAATTATCGTTAACGACGATGATCTCAAGCCTGTCTTTCGGATAATACAGATTCACCATCGCCTTCAGCGTCTGCCTGATAACGACTTCCTCATTATGCGCGGGAATCAGGACGCTGACCTTCGGGAGCTCCCCCGCCTTTGCGCGCCATTTCGGAATGTTTTGTTCGAAGGTCATATAATGCCTGAATCCGCCCTGCATCAGAAACATGTGATAGAGAAGCATCACCCATATTAAACTTAATGAGATAAAAAACAGAATGTTACTCAAGGGTTCTTCTCTCCTTAAAGATTCGTTTTTTTAATGTGGCGCGCAAATAAAGGACGTAGCATGCGAACATGATGATAAACAATAACACCACGCCGGAGAGAATCCAAAGCGCTTTTTCCAGAGGCGTCTGCTGATGGTGATTGAAAAAGGATGTTATCGGGTGAATCTTGTTTTCCACATGAATGATTCCGTCTCCGTTCGTTTTGATTCTGACGCTGTCCGACGTTACCGTCTGCTTCGTTTTCTTCAGATCGAGCCACTCGCCGCCGGGGATTCGTTCCATCTGATTGACGAGCTCAGGGAGGTATTTCATGCCGAGATACGGATGATAGAAACCTCCCGCCACTCCGCCGCCGAAGTCAATCATCTGCGAGATATGATCCTCCATATCTCCGAGCGGATTTTCCTTTGAGTTATCGGCATAACCGATGGTTTCAGGGTACAGCGTCATCCCGTCCAGCATAGCCGGCTTTGAGACGAACGGAGGGGCGCCCGAGGTTTTCCACGTCGTGCCGCTGAGCTGCACTTGGCCGAAAATGCTGGAGAAATAAGAAGATGCGATTTTGTACCCTTCTTCAGACATCGTATAGTGCGGCGCTTCGAATGACAGCGGATAAAGGCCGAGCTCTGTCAGGTCATCAATCGCCTGCTCCAGCTTCGTTCTCGTGTAGATTTTCTCCTTTTCACGGAAAGGCTTCACATACGCCCGGTACGCTTTTTCATTCGGAAAATCCTGTTCCTTTTCAAGCTTGACCGGAGCATCGTCCGCATTTTCTGACGTAATCGGCTGATCCGTTTTGGCATCCCAAAATTCAAAGCCTTCTCCCGTTTCGCTGTACCGGTATGCGTGCGTATAGCCGTGGATAATGATGCTGCCGCCCATTTGCTGAAGTTTTTTCAGGACGCTGACCATTTTCGGCTTGTCCGCCAGATATACTTTTTCTCCGTTTTCCGGATTGAGGTAGACGGGAATCACCGCCAGAATAAACGGTATGTGTCGTTTATGCAGGTAAGCGCCCGCTTCGTAAAGCAATGTTTCATCTGACATCGGACTGATGTCTTCAAGCCGCAAATAAAGGAGGGTGCCGCCCTCTGATTCTCCAAACGCCTTGCGCAGTTCTTTCGCGGTCAGAAACGAATCATTTAACAGGCTGGTCACACCGAAATAATAGTCAGAGCGCCCCGTTTTCCATATAAAAGGGCGGGTGCTGCCGTCACCGGACCGGTATGTATAAAGGGGCTCCCCTTTTACTCCCGCTGCACCGAGCACGGACATTCCTTTTTCAAGCGGCATGTCTGTTTTTTCTTTCTTGCTGTAAATGCGGTATACCGTTTCTTTTTCCGTGAGGGACACCCCCGCAAATTGGCGGAATTGGCCAGCGTTATAGCCGATGCTGATAAGCTGCTGCGGCATGCTGCCGATCAGCGACACAAATGGTTTGCTGAGCTTTTTCTTCGTGACGCCGTAATAGATGACGCGCCGATTCTTTTCGAGGTCGGCGGCTGTGATATCTCCGTCGCTTTTCACGGTCACGGCGGATGAGAAATGGCCCGCGATCAAATCAAGCATTTTGACTTCAGCGGTTTCTTCGCCGTCCGTGCTTGTATAAATAATGAGAATGCCGTCCTTTTTGTCTGTTGCTCCCGCCGTACGGGGAATATAAACCGCCGTAATCAGGAAGAGCGCCGAGAGTAAGAGACGTATCCATTTAGAGTTCATTCATCATCATCTCGTTTTCCAGTTCATTTAAAAATTGCTCGGCCGTCTGTAAATCCTTTCGGTACGCCAAGTAACATACACGGAAGGTGATGGAGACGTATTTACCGTTTTGCAGCCGGTACGTATCCAATTCCTTTTTCAGCTTCACCAGAACGGCCGGCATGTTTTCTTCAGGCGTATGGGTCAGCACGATGCCGAACCGTTCGGCGGACGGCCTGAATTTTTTATCTGTTTCCCGTACGCTTGACCGGATTTGACGGCTGATAAATGCCAGCAGGCGGTCGGTCTCTTTTTCTCCGTAGAGGGATTTGAATTCCTTGAAATAATGCATGTGCAGCAGCAAAAAGACAAAGGAATTGCCGTAGCGTTCCGCCCGCTTGATTTCCTCAGACAGTTCCAGCTTCATCCGGAGATGGTTGTCAAAGCCCGTCACCCTGTCGACGGCGACAAAGCTCGTGATCTCTTCCCGCAGCTGCTTCACTGAGCGCTCAAGCCCCTTGGCCAAATCGTGTATTCTTCCCGATATGTAGGAAAAAACGAGGAGCGCAATCCCCCAAACGGCCAGCATCTGCAGACCTTCGGCACCGGCAGACACCATAAAGCTCCCGGTCTGAAACCACAGAAGCAGGCTCCCGAGAACAAATAAGACGAGTAAGGTGATGACGAGCGCGTAGATCGCCCCGAACCATAAGCCGGCTCCCGCGACAAGCAATGTGATGCAGGTTATCAAAAGCCCTGCGGATTGCTGTGACACATAGTAAATAAAAAGAGACAGCAGCGCTAACATAACTGCTGTGTAGCTGCACAGTTTTTGTGATTCATTGAATGATATGTTCATTAAACAATTTCCTTTCAGCCAAAAGCGGCAGCAGGTTATCGAAAGAATGTGTATCGCTCCCGCTCATATAGCCGCCGTAATCAGGTTTCAGCGTGTCCAGCGTTTCAAATGAAGTCATTCTTTCATAAAGCGATCTGATGACAGCCGGATCAGCTTTTTGCTCTGTTAAAAAAAGAACGGCGAGAGCGTAAACGGACGGTGACTCGTATTGAACCGCCGGCTCCTTCGTGTCTGCGATGTACCGTCCATACAGCTGTCCGCGCGACTTCCATTCTTCTATCATCCATTTTGACAGCGCGGCGGCTTTGTCATCGCCCCGCTTCAGATTCACGGCAGCATACAGCTGGTCGATGACATTGACTTCGCTGTCATATTTGTATTCCTTAGTTTCGGTATTGAACGATTTCGGCAGAAAACCATTTTTCAGGGGCGCAAGATTGAGAACATCAAGGTTCCGGTTTTCCGTTTTCTCATCGATAATCCCCTGTTCTCTGAGCATCTGTAAGGCGCCGGGGCCGACATAGGACAGCGTCACGGTCTTTGATGCGGCATTTGAAGCGGCATCGTAGTAATCCGTAAAATACCCTTCATTCATATTGTATTTTTTCAGAGCCTTCCCGATCTGCACCGCTGTTTTCCCGTATTCACTGTTTCCCCACAAGGTTCCGGCCTCATTCAGACAGTTCATGATTCTGAAATCGTCAATCAAGGCATTGGTGCCGTTCGCTTTATTCCCGGCAATTTTCCACGAGACGAGGCCGTTGTCCGTCAAAAATGAATCGATAAGAAGCTGATATTGGGCTTGAAACTGCCGTTCATCTTTCCTGCCGAGCAAAAATTCCATCCATAGTCCGAGAGACTCAGATAAATATTCCGGCTCACCGGATATGTTCGTCTGAATCATTCCCCGCCCGTTCATCAATTTATGATAAATAAAATGCTCTGCGGGCTGAAGCGGTCCGGACGGTTCAGCAGCCGTCTGTTTTTCGGTGCCGGCCTCTGTGCATCCCGCCGTCAGCACGATTGAAATCAAAAGGATCATCAGACTAAAACCGAATTGCTTCACATACCATCCTCCTATTTTGTAATTCCTTTTTTATACCTATATCTTATTTTTCACAAAGCAATTTTTACTATATAAGAAACGATAAAAGAATACTAGCATATTTTCACATTGGGAAATTTTAAAATAGGGACGCCGTCGGTTCTCCTTTTCCCTCTTTGTTTGGATTTAATTCCCAATACAGTGAAAACACGACAAAAGGCAGCATTTCTTTAAAAATGCTGCCTTTCTCTGATTTATTTATCCAGGCCGAGTTTTTTCAGCTGTTCTGCCAGCGCGTTGTTCAGCGGCTCCTCTTTATTTTGGGTTTTCATATAAGAGTTGATGTCCCGCTTGGATGCGCGTCCGGATTTATCTTTCGCCTTGCGCTTTTCAAAGACGGACAGTTTCTCCCGGTGGCCGCATACACATGCGAAGGTTTGGCCTTCACCCTGGCCGCGAAGCTCCATTTTCTTATGGCAGTTCGGACAGCGGGCGTTGGTTTTTCTCGCCACCGTTTTTCGGCTGCCGCATTCCCGATCCTGACACACGAGCATCGTGCCGCGTTTGCCGTTGACTTTAAGCATCATCTTGCCGCAATCAGGGCAGGCGGTGCCTGAAATGTTGTCATGTCTGAAGGTTTGGCTGCTGTTTTTGATTTCCTTCACCGTTTTGTCCGCATATGTTTTCATGTCTTTAATAAACACGGCGGATTTCAGTTTGCCCGCTGCGATGGCGGAGAGCTTTTGCTCCCACTCGGCGGTTAACGCCGGCGATTTTAAATCTTCCGGGACGAGCTGTAAGAGCTGCTTCCCTTTTGACGTGATGAAAATATCTTTTTCTTTTTTCTCGATTAAGAAACTGTTGAACAGTTTTTCAATAATATCAGCGCGGGTGGCGACTGTTCCGAGTCCTCCGGTTTCACCCAATGTTTTCACAAGGTTCTTCTCTTCTCCCTGCATAAAGGCGCTTGGGTTCTCCATCGCGGATAACAGCGTGCCTTCATTAAAACGCGCCGGCGGTTTCGTCTGTCCGCTCGTTTCTTTCAGCGACGAGACGGACAGGCGCTGACCCTGCTGAAGGGCCGGGAGCGTCTGATCTTTATCTTCCTCATGATCGTCGTCATCCTCATACATATCGTACACGGCTTTCCATCCCGGCGATTGAACGATTTTCCCTTTTGCGGTAAATGTTTCGCCGCCGATATCGGCTGTGACCTTTGTTTCTTCGTATTCGAACGCCGGCATTAACACCGCGAGAAAACGTTTGGCGATCAGATCGTAAAGCTTGCGTTCTTTGTCGCTGAGGCTTGAAAGGATCAGCGGCTCCTCTGTCGGAATGATGGCATGGTGATCCGATACTTTCGCATCATTGACGAATCCTTTATGCGCTTTGACGCCGCGCTTCAGTATTTGATTGACGTATTGTGCGTACGGCTTGACTTCCATGCCGTTTAAACGGTCTTTTAAAGTCGGCACGATGTCGGCGGAAAGGAATCTGGAATCCGTCCGCGGGTAAGTGACAAGCTTGTGCTGTTCATACAGCTTTTGAAGCACGGACAGCGTCTCTTTTGCGGAAAAACCGAAGCGCTTATGAGCGTCCCGCTGCAATTCCGTCAAGTCGTAAAGACCGGGAGCAAAGCTTTTCTTCGCCGTTTTTTTCAATTCTGAAATGACTGCCGGCTTTCCTTGGAGATCTTTTGCCAAACGGCCGGTCACCGTCTGGTCGAACGTTCTTGTCTGCTTTGTTTTTTTATCCTGCCATGTCAGCGTCAACTGATCAGCCGCCGCGCGGAGACCGTAATATGGGACGGGTGTGAACGCCTGAATGTCCGCTTCACGCTTGGCGATCATCGCCAAAGTCGGAGTCTGGACGCGTCCGCATGACAGCTGCGCGTTAAATTTTGTCGTCAGGGCGCGGGTCGCATTGATGCCGACGATCCAATCCGCTTCCGCTCTGGCGACGGCGGAATGATACAGATTTTCGTACTCTTTGCCGCTGCGGAGCTTTTGGAATCCTTCTTTAATCGCCTTGTCTGTTACAGAGGAAATCCACAGCCGCTGAATCGGTTTGCGGACGTTTGCCTTTTCGATAATCCAGCGGGCCACAAGCTCCCCTTCCCGCCCTGCGTCTGTTGCGATTACGATCTGGCTGACGTCTTTCCGGACAAGCTGGGCTTTGACCGCGTTGAACTGCTTTCCTGTTTTTTTGATGACGACGAGCTTCAAAGGCTCCGGAATAATCGGCAGATCCTCAAGCCGCCATGATTGATATTCTTTGCCGTACCCTTCAGGATCAGCGAGCGTTACCAAATGCCCGAGCGCCCATGTGACGATGTAGCGGTCGCCTTCAAGATATCCGTTTCCTTTTTTATGACACTTCAGAACGCGGGCCAAGTCCCGGCCGACTGAAGGTTTTTCAGCTAATACAACTGTTTTTGACATGCTTTTTCACTTCTCTTTCTTTCACACTCATCCTGTTATTATAACAGACTTCCTCACGCTCTCTCTAATCGAGGACGTTTTTTGTGTCAATTTCTGAGAAAATGACGTGGGTCACGGTTTGGGCATACGGAGAGGTGCGGTCGATGAAGTGTTCGATCGTTTCCAGGCTGTCCGCGTTCATCTTCAGCATATAACACGCCGCGCCGGCAATCCGAAAACAAAATTCAATGTTGGGAATGGATTGAATGTAGGTTTTAAATTGATCGTATTTTCCGTTTTTCACTGTTGCTTCGACAATGCAGGAAACGGGAAGCCCGATCTTTTTTTGATCAATGTCCAGCGTATAGCGCTTAATAACGCCGAAAGATTCAAGCTGCCTGACACGCTCTGTGACCGACGGGGCTGACAATTTGATTTTTCTGCCCAGCTCCCGCATGGACAGGCGGCTGTCCCGCTGCAGCTCTTTGATGATGCTCAGATCAACATTATCTAGTTTCATGACTGTAGTCCTTTCTTACCTTTTTGGCTATATTATCAAGAGAAATCCGAAAAATGACAAGAATAACAATCTGAAATGAGGAAGGTTTTTTCAGGAACAGACGCGAAATGGTCATATTAGGACTGCCCATTGCTTATAGTATAGAGGAAAAAAGATGTCTGACAGGAGGGAATTGTATGTTACACACGCCGATCGGCAGGCTTCGCACGATGGGTTTTATTGAAGGCATGTCGCTTTTGGTGCTGCTGTTTATCGCGATGCCGCTGAAGTATTGGGCTCATCATCCGCTCGCCGTCACCATTGCCGGCTCCATTCACGGCGGTTTGTTTATCATTTATTTGGCAGTGCTGGCGTATGCGGCGTTTACCGTCAAATGGCATGTGAAATGGTCAGCCGCCGGTTTTATCGCGGCCTTTATCCCGTTCGGCAATTTTATTTATGATCGCGGCCTGAGAAATTATAAATGAAAAGCTCCTCTTTTTTGCAGAGGAGCTTTTTTTATGCGTTACATCCATTTCGTCACCCAGGCGATATAATAAGCGCCGGGGAGGAATACGAGCTGGGCGAGAAGCGTGCCCGCGACCCTTGAGGTCACCATCGTCAATGATGTCCATTTTAAGGAGACATAGCTGCGCTTGCCCTTCGCCACATCGTCTGCCAGTACGGATACTTTCGGATCAACAAACACGGCCAACAGCATGGTCGCAATCCCGTTGATTAAACCTGATGCCATCACCGCCGTCGTGCTGTGCTCAGGCGCCAGAAGGCCGGCATACAGAGCGGACAGGACGCCGATCGTGTAAATGGACGTAATGACCATATTAATGACAAACAAGCGTTTCGGGATCATTCGGAATTGAAGCCCTTTTAAATAGGAGACGGACGGACGTCTGATATAAGAACGCGCATGCTTCAGCCCGTTCAGTGAAAACCCTTTTTTAAATACCTGCATGACGGAGCCTCCTCCGTCCGCCAAGTGTATAATCGCCCGGGTGAATAACGCGACGAATGTCGGCAAAAGACAGATGCCGAGTATCGTTCCGACCGTGGAGCCGAAGATTAAAAACCGAAACTGAGCGCCCACAATAGAAAGAGCGTTTGATCCGGCGGCATCAATCAGGTGTCCGGTAAACGGCTGCTGGACCATGTTTGACATGCGCGATACGATGACCATGACATTAAATAATGACAGCGCGGACGCGATAAATCCGACTCTCGCGCCGGAAAGCCGTGTTGCATAAGCAAGCGTTTCAATCGAATGTATCAGCAGCAGAAAACAGAAGATAAACAGTACTTGTGAAGTCATAACGTGCAATGTATGATTCCTCCAAATCTTTTCATACTGATTAGACTCTGCAGACTGCGGCGAGGTTTCGGCCGGTCAAATAAAAAAACCGCCCGGATGTCCGGTGCGGTTTTGTCTTATTCTTTTCTTACGCAAATAAATAATATATGGTTTCCCGCCTTAGCCCGCGGGTGATTCGTAAATTACAGTTCCGAGAATCATTCTTCGAAAGTAAACACCATGGAAGTTCTTGAACACAAGACAACGAAAGCCCTACCTCTCAATCGTCACTGCGGCTCCGAAGCCGCGCCGGTGTGAATTGTAAAACAAAAAGTCTTTTTTCCATCTCTTCGTTAGGGGCGAATAGTCAGAAGGAAAAGAATAAGCTCAGCTTTTTTTCAAGCTGTCCGTTGAAGCCTGAAGCTTCTATATCAAAACAGAAAAAAGAAGTTTACTTTCTTTTTTATTTGCATGTTGTCACTTAGCAGTTAATTATAACAGATTGCCCCCGAATGATCAAATGATTTATTAAAGTTCCAGCTCGGCCGGCGTTTTTTCACCCGCGTTCATGAGCTTAATCTGCTTCGGTTCAATTTCAAGAATCACCAGGTTCGGATCGTCTTTTCCGTCAAACCAGCGTTCCAGTTTCGAATCCCACAGCTTTTCTTTTAAATCTGCTGAGTTGTTCAGTTTGGCGGTTCCGGCCACTTCCACATAAGCGTCACCGAATCCGTCACAGTCATACCCTAACAGAATATGAACATTCGGATTGTTTTCAATTTCTTCCGCTTTATGAGTGTCTTTGCTCGTCGGCGTATAAATTGTTAAGCCGTCATGGAAAAATGTCATGTAGCGTGAATGCGGCTTGCCTTGCTCTACTGTCGCAAGCGAACCGACTTTATGATGATCCAGTACTTCAAGCACTTTTTCTTTGATTTCATTTTGATTCATGAAGAATCACTCCTTTTTAACGTCTCCGCTGTTACTTTTCCACATTGGGGAGACATTTAAACCAAGAAATGTGCTCTTCTGCCGTTCTTCGCTCCATTCCCGCTTCAGCATGCTGTAATTCACCGTGTCATGGTATGCGCCCTGTACGAAAATGCCTTCTCTCGTCAGTCCTTCTTTCTGAAATCCGAGCCGTTCCGCCACCGCCCTGCTTTTCGTGTTTTTTTCAGCGGCGCTGATCATGATGCGGTTCAGCCCGAGGCCCTGAAATGCATGGGTGATAACCGCCCGGCAGCTTGCTGTGATGATGCCGAATCCTTCATGCTCCCGATCCAGCCAGTAGCCGATCTCTGCTTTTTGATTGACTGTATCGACATTATGGATGCTGATCATGCCGCAAAACCGGCCCTTTACAAAAATTCCGGCGTCGAAACCATTCTCTTCCGCGTATTTATAGCGCCATTCCGGAATGATCACATCGCGGTACGTATCGATATCAGCCAGTTCTTCCGCCCAGCTGAGCCATTCGCTGAGATGGTTTTGATTTCGCTTCATAACAGAATACAATTGGTTTGTATCTTCTTTGGTAAGCAATCTGATCGTCAGATGTTCCCGGATTTGACAGGAAAACACGATCACACCTTCTTTCCTTTATTAGCCATTATACAGGTAAATTCATTTTTTTCCATACAAAAAAAGATGAGGCGAGCAGCCTCATCTTTAAATGCGCGGGTCGGTAAAAATGTCGTGATCATCCGTGCTTGGCGATGACATTTCCGTAACGACGGCCCCATCTTCTCCCGCTTGGAACCAATGTTTCGTATCCGGCGGAATGGTGTATTGTCCGCCCGGTTCCAGCACAATTTCATTCCAGACGGTGTAGTATTCCTTATCTTCTTCCGGCGGGAGGACGCTTGGGTTCTCTGCCTTTTCGCCTTCCACGTAGAGATACACCTTCCCCCAGCGGCAGCGGAATGTCTCTTGTTTTCCCTTTTCGCCGCCGACCGGCGGATGACGGTGTTCCGGACACGTCTGGCGCGGGAAGAGCACCAATTCTTTTGAACAGTAGCGGTCGGTATTCACATAAATAAACAGCTGAAGCCCGGTTTCCTCAAGCTTGCCTAAGCCGTAATCCATGATTTGAATATCTTCGACTTCATCATCAGTCAGAACGATTCCCGCTTTTTGATAGTATGCATTTACGTCTTGCTTCGATATTGTCATGCTTCAGCCTCCTTATGTGGTCACAAATCTGCCGCCGTTGACATGCAGCGTCTGTCCGGTCATATAAGATGATTCATCTGAGGCCAATAGCACATAGCAGCCGACATGCTCAACAGGCTGGCCTGCCCGGCCCATCGGTGTATCCTGACCGAAGGAAGCGACGGTTTCTTCCGAGAATGTCGCCGGAATAAGCGGTGTCCAGATCGGTCCCGGCGCCACGGCGTTGACACGGATACCGTCGTTGACAAGCGCTTGCGCCATTGATCTCGTAAAACCGTTAATCGCGCCTTTCGTAGCCGTGTAGTCAATCAGCTGCGGATTGCCTGTGTATGGATTAATGGATGTCGTATTGATGATCGCGCTGCCCGGCTTCATGTAATCAATTGCTTTTTTAGTCAAATAAAATTGTGAGTAAAAGTTTGTCTTAAAGGTTCTGTGAAGCTGCTCGCTTGTAATGTCCTTAATGCTTTCTTTCGGATGCTGTTCCCCGGCGTTATTCACGAGAATATCAAGACGTCCGAATTCTTCAACCGTTTTTTCAACGGCTTCATTGCAAAAGTCTTCCTCACCGACATCGCCGGAAATTAACAGACATTTTACGCCTTCTTCTTCCACTCGTTTTTTTGTATCCTCCGCATCTCCGTTTTCATCAAAATAGACGATCGCGACATTTGCGCCTTCCTTTGCGTAAGCGACCGCTACGGCGCGTCCGATACCGCTGTCGCCCCCTGTGATAAGCGCGGTTTTCCCTTTTAGTTTATCAGCGCCTTTATATTCTTTGTATTCGTAAACAGGCGCCGGATTCATTTCGTTCTCAATGCCCGGCTGGCGGTTTTGTGATTTTGCAGGGAATTCCTTCGGATAGTTTTCCATGTCAAGTTCCTCCTTATTGTTCGTTGTCATATTTCTTGTCTACCTCTGCTGGCTTTTGGATAAACATGAATGAGACAGTTCAAAATGTTTTCGGAGAAAAATGTTTCACATGAAACGCAAGAAAAAAACCCGGCTGGCAGCCGGGTTTATGTTTTCAATTATGAACGTACCGCTTGTTTGCGGAGAACGTCTTTTCTCACTTTTCCAAGGTTGTTTTTCGGAAGTTCGCTGACGAACTCAATCTCTGGAATTTTAAAGGCAGCAAGACGTTCTTGAAGGAATCGGGTCACTTCATCTTCTGTCAGGCCTTCTCTGCCGTTTGTCACGATGAACGCTTTCGGTTTTTCACCGTAAAGCGGATCAGGGATACCGACAACCGCCGTTTCAAGAATTCCCGGCACTTGCTGAATGACCTCTTCAATCTGGTCAGGATAAATATTGTCGCCTCCGTAGATGATGACATCTTTATAACGTCCGGTGATATAGATAAATCCGTCTTCATCCACATATCCAGAATCGCCCGTATGGAACCAGCCGTCTTTCAGCACTTTCCGTGTCGCTTCTTCGTTATCTTCGTACCCTTTGAATAAAAACGGATTTGTCACAACGACTTCTCCGATTGAGCCTTGCGGAAGGACTTCGCCTGTTTCCGGATCTTCAATGCGGACGTCCACTTCTTCCATCGGTTTACCCGCGGAAGCGGCTTTATCCATTCCCATTTGCGGATTCCAAGAGCTGATGCCCCATGCTTCAGTGCTTCCGTATCCGTGCATGAGCGGAATGCCGATGTCGCGATACTGCTGGATCAGGCTGCTTGGCACCTTTGTTCCTCCAGTCATCAAATAAACGATAGAAGACATGTCAGTCTGGTGCTTTTCCCAGGCTTTCAGCAAGTATGTGTAATAGACAGGAAGCGCCATGATGGTTTGAATTTTCTCCTTTTCGATGAGCTTCAAGTTTTCTACAGGATCCTGATTGTCTGTCATAATGAATGTCGTTCCGCTCATCGTGCCGACCATCTGGCAGATAATCGCGCTCGTATGGTAATTCGGATGGCATGCTAAGAAGCGGACATTCTGCATTCTCCCCGTGTATGCCAATGTCGCTTTTACGTAGTTGTATATGCCGCCGTGAGTGATCATGCAGCGTTTCGGATTGCCAGTAGTACCCGAGGTAAACATCAGCAATGCCGTATCGTTTTCGGACACTGTTTCGACGTCCGGTGTATCGCCGGCGCCTGTCAATAAAGCGTCAAACTCAGGTGTTGTCTCCGCAGCTGTTCCGGTCACGACCTTCAGTTTAAGAGAAGATGCAAGCGCAGGAAGCACTTCTTCCATAATCTCTTTAAATTCAGTGCCGTAAAAAACAGCTTTCGGTTCACAGGCTGCTAAAATGCCTTTCATTTCATACGGTGTTAATTGCCAGCTGACCGGCACAACCACCGCTCCGATTTCAAGTGCCGCAAACATGACGATAGATGCCGCGTGGCCGTTTTTACAAAGCATCGCCACTCTGTCGTCTTTTTTTATTCCTTTATCAAGAAGCGATTGCGCAAGCTGGTTGATTCGTTTTCGATATTCCGCGTAAGTCAGGGTATGCGCACCGCTTTTTACAGCTTCGATCTCTTCGCTATTTGAAATGTCGTGCAGAATCAGATGCTGTAATGTCTCCATATTTTCATCTCCCATAATCATAAATCACAAAAAACTCTGTCAGATTTTCTTCCTCACGCAACCCATTTTAAACCAAAAAATATAACTTGTAAAACTATTTTGTTTTAGAACTATTCCATTCGTTAATGATACAATAGTCCCATGTTTTAGTTTCTTCCCTTCCCCTTACCCTCATACATACAGAAAAAAACACACCCCATATGAGGTGTGCGCCATCTGTTCAGCGCTGTCCTTTTTCCTGAATGAAATGATAGAACAGCCTGTTTAAACGTTTGTATAAATCGGCCTGATCCTCAGTCTGGAAGGCTTTTATACTGGCTTCGGATTCAATGATGGCCGAGCTGACCGCACTTAATATTTCCGATCCTTCAGCGGGCATATCAGCCGGCGCCATCATCACTAAAGCGCGGCCGACGGTCAGGGAATTTCCGTCCATGCCTTTGACACTGCATGGAGCTGTCAAATCATAAATTTTGAAAAAAGGCGTGACAATTTCTTCATTTTTGAGATGGTACAGCGCCATTGCCGTTCCCGGAATGCCGAGACCGCCCTGTTCTTCACGCTCTGCAAGGCGCTGTGCGGTTTTTTGGGCGTTATGAACCAATCCTTCTTCCTCCAGCATGGCAAACATACGGTTCAAAAACAGCTCATACGCCATGTTTGAATCAATGGATTTGATCGAAAAGTTCCGCAGCACGCTTTGGATAACCGCCGCATAATGCGCCATACGCCCGGCCGCTTCCAGCATATCAGGCGTCTCCGGCTGGTTCTCTTCTCTTCTGCCGTTTCTTTTCTTGTCAAGAATCAGCGGAATCTTTCTTTTGATGTACTGCTTGACCTGATCGGCGTCTTCTTCATTTAAAAGCGGACTGACCATGACATAATCAATGTTTTCATACGGGATCGGCACAGTGGACACGATCATGTCGTATGCGGCGGTATCACGGTCCTTCAGTTCAATAAGGGAAGACATATCAAAGGAACGGATTTCCGGGAGCTCTTTTTTCAGTCTGGATGCGAGCATTTTGGACGACCCGATGCCGCTTGAACAGACGATCAGCGCTTTGATTTTCGCTTCTTCCCGTTTGATTTCCAGGGCGGAGCCGAAGTGCAGAACGATGAAAGCGATCTCATCATCAGGGAAATGAAGCCCCGGAAAGAATTTTTCCATTCCTTCTTCTACGGCCATATACAGCAGGAAGTAGTCGCGTTTAATTTGCTGAGTCATCGGGTTGTACATGTCGATACTCTCTTTTACCCGGTTAATCGCAGGCTCGAGATGGGCGATTAAACCGTCGTATAAAGAGCCGTTTTCCGTCAGATCCATTTTAATTTTTTCTGAAATGAAGCCGATCAGCTGCTTTGTTTGCAAAGCCGTTTCAACTTCAATGTTCTCGGGCTTGAATTCGGTTTTGTATTGGCGGTTGGCGCTCCGTAAATGGATGGTGATATAGCCGATCTCAGCCTCCGGTATCGAAACGCCGAAGGCTTTTTCAAGCTCTTTTGCCATTTCGAGCGCGGAGCCGTATTCCTTCGTCTGCTGCAGCGCTTTTAGTTCAGAAGCCTCCATCGTGATGGTTTCTCCGAGTCTGATCCGCTC
Organism: Bacillus sp. CIS52; assembly: GCF_053545315.1. Lineage (NCBI taxonomy): Bacteria > Bacillati > Bacillota > Bacilli > Caryophanales > Bacillaceae > Bacillus > Bacillus sp. CIS52. Next base: position 72,631 of record NZ_JBIUFR010000005.1, on the reverse strand, counting down.
CATCGCAAAGGTTAAATGAACCGCCAGCGCCATATAGGAGCTGTCAGATAAGGCGATCGAAATTTTTTCCTTGAGCTGAATCAAGAGCCGGTCCATTTTCAAAAGTTCCGCTTTATTTACGACGCCGAACATTTTATCAGCAGCGTCGGGTTTTCCTTTAATATTCAATTCAACCGCTTCCAAAAAGCTTTGAATATCAAGGCGGTTGACCATGAGATTGCCGACGATTTTCCGTTTCGCATTTTCCGGCCCCGTCAGCTGAATGCCGAAGCCTCTTTTTCGGATCAGCGTCAAGCCGAAGGGCGCAATCCAAGTCTCCAGCTCATCAAGATCATAACTGATCGTCGCGTTTGTCACTTGGAGTTCGTTCGCCAGACTGTAGAGCTTGATCGGATCTTGGGACTCTAATAGTGAACATAGGATTAAAAGTTTCCGCTCCTCAGCGCTGTATTCTTGCTGTTCATAGGACAGGTCTGAAAGGAGCTTCTGTTTATCCTCCGGGTTTCCCACCGCTTTCAGTCCTTTGCCGGGCTGTTTATCAAGTGCCAAACCGAATGATTCCATCAGCGGTTTGATGGTTTTTAACTCGCGGTGAACGGTTCTTGTGCTGACTTGTAAAGCTTCCGCCAGTTCATGCACTGTTTCGTACCGGTTCTGCAGTAAAAGATGTTTCATTAATTTTTGTTCTCTCGCTGTCATATACATGAAACGCGCCTCCAGATTTTCTAGTTGTGGGGGATGCGGCACATAGGGGGTGCTTCCGGGGAAAGTGTTGTAATTAAAAATATAAAACGCTTTCAATGATTATTCAACCATTTTCTAATGGCAATTTGGCACTGGTCCGTGTGACAGTATTGAACAAGAAAAATGTGTCAGATAATATGCCGTGATGCTTGGTTCCTTTCATCTGAACGGCTATACTTCAAAGTGACCTTACTTGTTTTTAGACATTGCACACCACATAAACAAACGCCCGGGAAGATACCTTCCGGGCGTTTGTTTTGTTTATGGAATATCATAACCTTGGACACTTGTATAAACCCGAAACCATTGATCATGGCTGAGTGTGTAAGCTGATGCACGCACCGCGGCGGAAATGCGGCTCTGTTTTCCGCTGCCGACAATCGGCATGATGTCCGCCGGATGGGTGAACAGCCATGCGTACATGACTTCGTCAATGGACGCAGCGCCGATCTCTTCCTGTACGGAACGAAGCGCCGCGCGGATCCGGACGTCCTTATCTGATTGGCCTGTAAAAACGCTTCCGCCCGCAAGCGGTGACCACGCCATCGGCGGGATACGTTTTTCCTGACAGAAATCCAGCGTGCCGTCATGAATATTTTCCAGCTCGTAAGCAGAAATTTCAATTTGGTTCGTGATGAGCGGATCATCCAAATAGGATTCGAGCATTCTGTACTGGTGCGCTTTAAAGTTTGACACTCCAAAATATCTGACCTTGCCCGAGCTTTTCAGCGCATGAAACGCTTCAGCCACAGCTTCCGGGTCCATAAGCGGGTCAGGTCTGTGAATGAGCAGCACATCGAGATAATCCGTATTCAGATTCAAGAGCGACTGCTCAGCCGACGCTAAGATATGAGATTTCGACGTATTATAATGGTGCGGCTTGTTGCCGGGCCGTTCCGGCGACTCAATGACGATCCCGCATTTTGTGACGATTTCGATTTGCTCCCTTATCGAAGGTGAAAGGGACAAAGCACCGCCGAACAGCTTTTCACATGTATAACTGCCGTATATATCGGCATGGTCGAAGGTGGTAATGCCTTGGCTGATACACCATTCAATCAGATCCAGCAGCTCTGTGTCCGAATAATTCCATTCGTTCAGGCGCCAAAGCCCGTGTATCACTCTTGAAAATTCCAGGTCTTCAGCCAGTTGAATACGCTGCATGTGAAATCCCCCTTTTTCTTAGTGAGCCCTTGTCTCTCTGTTTTCAGGAATTGCCCATGCTGTTTCATTCTGCTTCGGCGGCTGATTTTCCTTTCAGCCCGCAAAAATCGTCATTTAATGATTCTGAAACTGTTTTTTTGCTTTTTCAACGACGTAATGGCTTCCGCCGCGTTTTTTGACGTCTTGAATCATCATCGCGATCAAGAGGTCTTTCTTTTTATAATCGTAGCCGACAAACCAGCCGTTTTCTTTGCCGTCTTTATCTTCTTTTGACGTTTTCAGCTCGGCTGTGCCGGTTTTTCCGGCTACGGTAATGCCGCTTACGGCCGGCTGATATGCAGAGCCGCGCGGATCTTCAACGACGCCTCTCAGCCCTTTTGTGATTTCTTCGGCATTGGCTTTGGATACCACTTGCTTATGCCAGATTTGCGGTGTTTTTTCTCCGTCTTTGATTAATGTCGGTTTGACGAGATTTCCGTCTGTTACAAATGCGGTATAATCAGCCGCTAAGTGCAGCGGAGACATCAGCATCTGTCCTTGGCCGTAGCCCGTATCTCCTAGAAGAATCTCGGAATCAAGCCTGCCATTTGCGATTGACGACTTTTCAATCGGGAATTGGTACGGAATGTCTTCGTCAAAGCCAAATGTTTTTAATCCCTTTGTAAACGCGTCCGCTCCGGCGTCTATGGCATTTTGCGCAAAGTAGATGTTGTCCGATGTAATCAGCGCACTTTCGAGATCCACTTCATTCAGGCGCTCTGATACGCGTGTGACATGGTAACCGCCCCAGCTTGAATCCTTCTGCCACTCTTTTCCGGTGATTTTTTTCTTTTCCGACGCTTTCAATGTGCCGTTTGTCAGGCCGACTGCCGCGGCAATCGGTTTAATCGTTGATCCCGGTGCATACAGCTTGTTGAATTTCGCTGAAAACGGATTGTCTTTATTTTCATTCAGCTTTTTCCATTCTTTGCCGCTCCAGCCGAAAATAAAGCCGTTCGGGTCATAAGACGGTGCGCTGACAAGCGCGAGGGTCTCTCCCGTTTGCGGTTCAAGGGCGACTGCCGCTCCGCTGTCATCTTTCATGGAATCATACAGCTTCGTCTGCGTTTTCATATCAATCGTTACATGAATATCCTGCCCGTTTTCGGCTTTCTTTTCAGCAATGACCTCTCCCGTTTGCGGGACGTAAATTTTCCAGCCGGTCGTGCCGCGCAGCTTGTCTTCGTATACATTTTCAAGGCCGGCGGTGCCGATTTTGGAGGTGTCGCTGTATTGGCCTTCTTTCGCTTTTTTCAGCTGCTCCGCTGTGATTGTTTTAATATATCCGGTCAGATGAGCCGCTTTTTCACCGTACGGATAGTAGCGGGAGCTGACTTTCGTTTTCGTCACGCCGTCTAATGCGAGCAGGCTTTTGACCTTGCTTTCATCATCCGGTCTGATTTTTTGAATCGGAACATAGGAGTCATCTTTTACCCAGCCCTGATTCAGTTTGCTTTTGATATCGTCTTCAGAAAGGTCCAGTTTTTCAGACAGTTTTTTGATCACGCTGTCTTTATCCTTGCCGAGTTTTCCAGGGATAATGCCGATTTCCGGCACCTCCGTATTCACGGCCAGGCCTTTGCCGTCTTTGTCGTAGATTTGCCCGCGCTTCGGTTCTTCATTTGCGATCTGCACGGTTTTGTCATCGGAAAGCTGTTTGAAAATAAAAGAAGGATTCCAGTCGATGTTCCATGATTCTCCATCGTCTGTTTTTTCTTTTTTCAGGACGGCCGTGTTGTCAAAGGCGACCTTCCCTGCTTTTGTATCCATGCTGACTTTATAATCGATGTGCTGAAGGTCATCTTTTTTCTTATCGTCTTCGTCCTGTTTTTCCGCAGTGACTTTCAGATTTTTGACCCCTGCTTGTTCATAAATGGTTTCATATCGTTTTACAAAATCCTTTTTGGATAGTTTTTTCTTTTCATCCTGGGTGAGGCTTTGGTACATTTTATCGTAATGACCGCCATTCCAGTCTTTTACGAAATCTTTCATTCTGTCTTCGGCTGACTCCGATTTCGAGCAGCCGATTAAACCTATGATTCCTGCGAGTAAAAGTAATAGGTATAATCCTTTTTTCACTGTCTATTCCCCTGCCTTCCAATTGTTATTTTCTCCTAAACCAAATGAGGCTTGCAAGGATTTTTTATTTATAGTGTTTTAAATTTTTATGTTTTTCAGCTATTTTTGTCCATATTTTTATACAATGTATCTATTAATAAAAGGGGGAGTTTCGAATGATCAGAGAAGCAGCCATGCTGCATGTAAAAGAAGGTCTTGAAGGAGAATTCGAAGCGGCATTTCGCCGGGCGGAGCCTATTATAGCAGGGATGAAAGGTTATCTGTCCCATTCCTTGTCCAAATGTATGGAGGAAACGCATAAATATTTGCTGCTGGTGGAATGGGAAACATTAGAGGATCATACAAAAGGCTTTCGCGGATCGCCGAAATATCAGGAATGGAAAGCCTTACTGCACCGTTTTTATTCACCATTTCCCGTTGTGGAGCATTTTCAGGATCTATCAAACTCAGATTACGTGAAGCGTAAAACCGATTAAAGAGATCGACCATACAAAAACGGCGGTATATATATTGAATTTCCCGGAGCTATCGTTTTCTTTCCATTTTTCTTCCAGCCCCTGAATGAACATGACCGCACCGAGAAACACGAGCATAATCGGCTGTATGACAGATGTATGTTCTGCATACGTAAATGCGGCAGCAGCAAGTATAATAATCAGCATCGCGAGTGACAGTTTTAAAACGCGCAGCAAAAAAATCCATCCTTTCTGTTAGCATTTTTTGAACACAATTCTATTTCTGTCTTTATCCCCCATTATTCTAGCGTACTTTTTACGCGGATAGAACGAAAGTCGGACAATTTTAAGTTTGTTTTAAGGAGAACGAAAAGCGCGCTCCCAATGAAAAGGAGCGCGCGGTTTATGAGCGGGCGAGGCTTCCGTATCCGAGCCCCCTGAGAACGCATGCCATGACTTCATATCCTCTGCCGTTAGGGTGTACGCGGTCATGAGAAAGATATTCGTTCAGCTTTCCTTTGAAAGCGCTGTGGACATCGGCAATTTTGACATGCGGCGCCGATGCGAGTGTGCTGAGGTGCGCATTATAAGAAGATATCCATTTCTCTGCAATGGAAATACCCGGGAAAGGGTTGTATAAATTGAAGACGCGGATCTCATAAGGAGACGGGTGCGGCCCTTTTAAGGCTGTGATCTTGGCTATCATCTTTTCAAAGTTCTCGTGACAGTGACTGGACACACTGGTGAACACCGAAGCGTCCGATGTTTGCTGATATTCCCGAACCGAATCGATCAAATCGTTGCCGCAGCCTGTAATGGTAATCATATCAGCAGCCTGAATCCGCCTCTGAATGTACGGCCAGGACATAAGCCCGAGAATTTCTCCCGTCTCAAGGCCAGATTTGGCAAAGATGGATACGTCGGTTTTTGTCTGTAAATCTTCTGCCATCATACGTCCGAACCGCTGAACAAAACCGGCGGAAAACGGGCCGGATCCCCTTCCCGTCGTCAAAGAATCCCCAAGCGCCGTATAAACAAGTCCCATTTTCTTTCCTCCACTCGTTACTATCGATATTGTAATGTACGCGAGTGAAGAAAAATTGGCTCGGTCAATAACCCAATTTCTCAGAAATATGCTGAGCGGCGTTTTTGACTTTTTCGGTTAAGTACGGCAGCCTGTCCTCTGAAAATCTGGCTTCAAAGCCGGCGATGCTGATTCCCGCAGCCACCTTGCCTTCGTGATTGAAAATCGGCGCCCCGATCGCCGCCGTGTAATCCTCTAATTCCGAATAGCTGATCGTATATCCTGATTGTAATGACGTTTCAATGGATTGAAGCAGTTCAGCCGGATTCGTCATCGTGCCTGAAGCGATTGCGGCAAGCTTTGTTTTCTGAATGTATGTGTCAATCTCCTCTCGCGGCAGAAACGATAAAATGCTTCTGGCGCACGCTCCCGCATACAGCGGCGACCGGCGGCCGATTGCAGTATACAGCCGTACGGTTTGCGTTCCCTCAATTTTATCGACGTAAATGGCTTCATCGCCGTCCCTCATAATCAGCTGAACGGCCTCATCCACTTCACCGCACAGCTTTTCCATCACTGGCTTGGCTATTTTCCTGATGTCCAGACGGTCAGAGACGAGCTGGCCGAGTTGTAAAAAGATCAGACCAAGCTGATAACGGCCATCCGCTGCCCGGGTGAGAAATCCCATTTCCTCCAGTGAACTTGCCATCCGGTGAACCGAGGTTTTCGGCATTTCCGATAGAGAAACCAGCTCATTTAAGCTCAGGCTCGGTTCGGTCAGGAATAAATGAAGCAGCTCCATTGATTTGATGACGGTTTTGTTTTTGTTTTCCATGACCTTTCATCCCCTTTGTCAGATCAGCCATTCCATTTTGAGTCTTGCTTTCAGCTCCTTCAGCTGCTGTTCTTTCTCCAACAGCAGCATTTCCGCTTCCTCCAGCGAAACAGCAGCGAACGTGATATGTTCCCCCGGCATCGTTTGGGCAGCAAGAGGAAGATCGGCGGATATGATATGCGCCATTCGCGGGTAGCCCCCCGTCGTCTGTCTGTCAGCCAGCAGTATAATCGGATTGCCGTCCGGCGGCACCTGCACCGTCCCGAATGTCACAGCCTCTGATACCATTTCAAGCGGCTCCCGCAATTCAAGCGGGGCGCCCTTCAGGCGGTAGCCCATTCGGTCGGATTGCGGCGTGACCGTATACGATTCTTGGTAAAAACACCGTTTTGCTTCTTCTGTAAATGCATGAAATTGAGCGCCTTCAAGCACGCGAATGACCGGATTTCTTTTCAGCGGCAGAAATCCTCTGCTGCTGACAGACCAATCAGGCGCTGAGAAACCATGCTGCCCGGGAGATTCGCTCAGACGGGCAGCGATCAGTTCCGAGCACTGCGTCATACCGCCGAGCGGCAGCTCATCATCTTTTTGCAGCGCTCTTCCGCAAAAGCCGCCGATCCCCGCTCTGACATACGTGCTTTTGCTTTCCATGACGGCGGGCACGTCAAATCCCCCCGCAACGGCAAGATAAGCGCGGCTCCCCATTTTGCACGGCCCGAATGAGACGACGCTTGTTTCCTTTATCAAAATCGGTTTCCACAGAGGAGCCGGTTCTCCATTAATATGAAAGGCGAAATCGGCCCCCGTGACGGCAATGACCGCCGGTTCTGAAAACTCAAAGGAAGGCCCGGGCCCCATGAGCGTAATTTCCAGCCCCGCCTCTGTTTCTTTATTTCCGGCAAGAAGATTGGCGATGCGCAGAGAGATTGTATCCATTGCACCGCTGCCCAGTACGCCGTATTTCTGATACCCTGTTCGGCCCGTATCCTGAATCGTCGTCAGAAGACCGGGCTTCATCACTTTCATGCTCATTCGGCTCCCTCCTTGATGCGGCTGTATTCTTCCGCTGAGATCCGGACGAATTTCACAGTATCGCCCGCTCTCAACAGGCTCGGCGGTTGTTCTTCAGGCCTGAAAAGCCGAAGCGGAGTGCTGCCGATCAGCTGCCAGCCGCCGGGGGTGGATATCGGATACACACCGGTCTGCATCCCTGCGATTCCTACTGAACCAGCCGGGATCGACGGCCTTGGCGACGCCTTTCTCGGCGCTCTGATCCGCTCAGACATTCCTCCTAAAAACGGAAATCCCGGCGCAAATCCGAGCATATAAACGAGATATTCGCCTTCGGTATGGATGCGGATGACGTCTTCCGTCGTCAGATCGTTCATCTCAGCGACGTCTTCTAAATCAGGACCGAAATCACCGCCGTAGCAAACGGGGATTTCCATCACCTGGCGCTCTTCCTGCCGGCCGGCCTTTATATGGCTGAGGCGTTCTGTCACTTCTTTCTTGACCAAAGCAAAAGGAGAGACGCCTTTTTTTATTTGTGAGACGGCATACACATCATAAAAGATCGTTAAGCTTGTGAATGCCGGAATACATTCAACGAAGCCCGGAAACGGCCGTTCTTCAATACAGGCGGCCGCCGCATGCACCCGGCTGTTGACTTCTTCGCTGATGTGCCCGCCAAAGCGGATGATAACGGCGGAATCACCGTGCGGCTGTATATCAAGCGCTGTATTGCCGCTATACTGCTTCATTGTCATCACCTCGTTGTTTTCTTTCTCACTTACAGAACAGCAAGCGATTCGTTCCGTATATCAGTGATCAGCATGTGCCCAGGTGAATGGGTTATCACGATATCGGGCTTTGTTTCCATGATCACCGCCTGCGGTGTAACGCCGCACGCCCAGAATACGGGAACTTCGCCTTCTTTCACCGTTACGGCATCTCCGAAGTCCGGCTGATTCAGATCGCTGATGCCGATGCTTTTCGGATTCCCGATGCGGACGGGGGCGCCGTGCACAGCGGGAAAACGTGACGTGACCTGTGCCGCGCGGACTGCCAGTCTTTCCGGAATCGGCCTCATGCTGACGACCATCTTTCCTGAAAACGGGCCTGCCGGAACACAGTCAATATTTGTTTTATACATGGGAACGTTCACGCCTTCATCAATATGCCTGATTGGAATGTGCTGATTGATAAGGGCTTGCTCGAATGAAAAACTGCAGCCGATCAAAAAGCCGACAAAATCTTCCTTCCAATATGGCGTGAGATCCGTTACCTCTTCAGTAAGCACGCCATGCCGATAGATTCTGTATTTCGGAAAGTCCGTCCGGATATCAGCTCCCGGCGCCGCTATTGCCGGAACGGGTGAACCCGCATCTGTCACGTCAAGCACCGGACAAGGCTTTTGATTGCGCTGGCAGAATAAGAGAAAATCAAAGGCTAGATCCTTTTGCAAAACGACGAGATTGGCTTGTGCGTAAGAAGCGGCCAATCCCGCCGTCGGCCCGGTCATCCGCCCTTTTCTGATAAGCTGCCTGACTTCTTCGGGACTCATGTCACTCATATGTTTTTTCATGTCATCAGCCCCATAGCTGCGGCATTTGCGAGAATAATGTATAGATGCCCATAACCGCCATGACAACGACTACGATTGCCCCGGCGATCGTCAGCCAGATCGGATGTTTGTAGTCGCCGACGATTTTTTTCTTATAAGCGCCCAACAAAATCATCGCTAATGCAAGCGGCAGAATTAAACCGTTAAGCGAACCGACCGCGACCAGAATTTTGGCAGGCTGGCCGATCGTGACAAAAATGAGAGTGGATACGATGATAAAAGCGATAATTACGCCGTTCGAATGCTTTTCGATTTTTGCCGAGAACGATTTGAAGAAAGACACTGACGTATATGCGGCGCCGATGACAGACGTAATAGCCGCAGACCACATGATGACGCCGAAAATTTTATAGCCGACATTTCCCGCCGCAAGCTTGAACACAGAAGCCGCGGGATTATCAGGATCAATGCGCAGGCCCTTTGAGACGACGCCGAGCACGGCGAGAAACAGGGCAATCCGCATAACAGATGTAATCAATACGCCTGTAACGGAGCTTTTCGTAACCTGAGGAATGACTTCCTTCCCTTGAATGCCTGAATCAAGCAAACGGTGGCCGCCGGCAAATGTAATGTATCCGCCGACCGTGCCGCCGACAAGCGTCACGATCGCCAGCACACTGATATGATCAGGCATAAAAGTTTTCACAACGGCGTGTCCGACCGGCGGAGCCGTCGTTACGGCAACATACACCGTCAATACGATCATGACAATTCCGGCGATCTGCATAAAACGGTCCATGACTTTTCCGGCTTCCTTTATGACGAAAATCAAAACCGCAATCGCAGCGCTGATTAAAGCGCCGATCTCCGGTTTGATTCCGAATAATACTTGAAGGCCGAGACCCGCGCCGCCGATGTTTCCGATATTAAACGCCAGTCCGCCGAGCACCACCAGAAAAGCAATGGCATAACCGGCGCCCGGAAGCACCATATTTGCTATCTCTTGGCCGCGCTTTCCGGAAACCGCGATAATCCGCCATACATTGGTTTGCGCGAAAATGTCCAAAATAATAGAGATTAAAATGATAAAGCCGAAGCTTGCCGCCAATGTATTGGTAAACGTGGCCGTCTGCGTCAGAAAGCCGGGCCCGATTGATGATGTCGCCATCAGAAATGTCGCGCCTAAAAGCAGCGACCATTTGCCGGAAGCCTTTCCGGCTGTTTTTTTCTTTTGCTCCATGCTGTCTTCCTCCCTCTGCTGCTCAGTCTTTTGAAAGCGCACTGATTTGAATGTCAGCCGCTTTTAATTCGTTTCTGATTGTTTTGGCGAATGTCAGCGCGTGGGCGCCGTCTCCGTGAATGCAGACGGTGTCCGCTTTCAGGCTTACAGCTTGTCCTTTACGTGATGTCACCGTGTTGTCTTTCACCATTTGAATCACTTGCCCGACCGCTTTTTTGTCATCCTGAATCAGCGCATCCGGCTGTGAACGCGGCGTCAGCGTGCCGTCTTCCTGATAGGTGCGGTCTGCAAACACTTCGCTTGCCGTCTGCAGTCCGATTCGATCTCCCGCTTTAATCAGCTCGCTTCCGGCTAGCCCGAAAAGAATGAGTCCGGGATCAAAATGAGAGACCGCCTGAGCGATGGCCTCTGACAGGCCGCGGTTGACGGCGGCCATATTATATAAAGCGCCGTGCGGCTTTACATGCTGCATCGCGACACCTTCTGCTTTTAAAAAACCTGACAGCGCGCCGATTTGGTACAGTGTCAGATCATACGCTTCCTCGGGCGTAATCGCGATCTGCCGCCGCCCGAATCCCTGAAGATCGAACAGCCCGGGATGAGCGCCGATTTTCACGCCCTTTTCCGCCGCAAGCGCAACCGTTTTGCGCATCACGCTGGGATCACCCGCATGAAAGCCGCAGGCGATGTTTGCAGATGTCACATAATCCAAAATCTCTTCATCCATCCCGATCTTATATGCACCGAAACTTTCTCCTAAATCACAATTGATGTCAATCTGAAACATAAGCTCCCTCCTGTATTGTAAGCGTTTTATATGATTATCATTCCGCTATTCGGAACGACTATTCCGAATTGTCGGATTTCACTCAATTATATCAATTCTGACACGTTTGAACATACCTTTGTCAGAAAACCTACCATGGACCTAGTCACTAATGTGACAAACAAAAAAGAGAGCCTCATCCAGAGGCTCTCTTTTTTCTATTATAATACCCAGTGGCGGATCGCTTTGGCGACTCCGTTTTCTGTGTTGACATCTGTCACCCAGTCAGCGGTTTCTTTTACAATATCCTGCGCATTTCCCATGGCGACGCCGACACCCGCTTTTTCAATCATCGCAATGTCATTCAGACTGTCACCCATAGCCATCACATTTTCCATCGTAAAGCCGAGTTTTTCCGATACCTTCGCCAGCGCAGCCGCTTTATTGATGCCGAGGGCATTGACTTCGATATTGATCGGGCTTGAGTTTGTGACTTCGAGCTCCTTGTTTTCTTTCAGCTCTTTCAGCACCTCATTCCGCACATCGTCATCCTCGATTTCAAATCCGAACTTGAGCCACTGGTGATCCGTAATCGTTTCCGGGAATTCCCCTCTCCACACTTTATCGACGGTAGAGGCCCAGAAATTCGTATTGTGCTTATTTCTCAGATCCCATAATTTTTGAATATGATCGGTATGAAGAAGCTTGCGCTCAACCAGCTCAAAGTTGGAATCCCAGATTTCGCTGCCGTTTGCCGTAATTAAAAAGGATGACAGCTCGAGAGACTCAGCCAGTTCGCGGCATGTCATCAGCGTGCGTCCGGTGCTGATGACGACGTGAACTCCTTTCGCCTCCGCTTCCTTGATCGCCCGCCGGTTTTCCTCCGGGATGAGCTGCTCGTCATTGAGCAGGGTTCCGTCCATATCAATCGCGATCAGTTTAATATCTGCGTCTTCTCTTTGTATCGGCATATATGTACCTCACTTTTTATAATGTAGTCGTCTCTATTTTAATACATATGACCCACAGGAACAAAAAACCGCTCCTGACGTTTGGCGGGGAGAACGTTGAGGAAAAGAAATATTGAGGTGATGGAGGATGAAAGAAAGAAAACAGAAAAACAAACCGAATGAAAATCCTGAACATCATGATTTAACCGATCCGATTCCGCTGGAAGAGCTGAAGGAAAACGCCAATGATGAAAAACACAAACACGACCAAAGAGACAATTCACAGAGTGAAAGAGATTATGATACAAAATAACAGGCTTGTCCGAAAGCCGCCGCTGGAGGCGGCTTTTTTTACGATGGTGCGATAAATATGCTGATCTCAGCTTCCGCTACCGGATTCCCGGCAACGGACGCTTTCGCCCGGCCGAACACAAACCCGCGCCTCGTTCGCGTGACTTCAAACAGCAGATCCAGACGGTCTCCCGGCAAAGCGGCGCCTAATCTTTCCGCTTTCTTCACCGCGGATAAAAGACCGAGGCTGTCACCGCCGGTAATTCCCGCGCAAGCCGCCGTTTGGGCCATCGCTTCAATGACGAGTGAAAACGGCATCTCTCTTTGTGATTCGGTTATAAACCAGTCATTTTCACTGATGTTTTTGTAAGCGGCCGCCCATTTTCCGGCTTCGCTGTTTGTCGTGCCGTCAATCAAAAGAAACGGAAAACGGTGGGGTAAGAGCTTTTGAGTCATCATACAGCCTCCCTTCCCCAACATTATAACAGAAGAAAAAAAAGCCGCGTCCCCCGACGCGGATTCATCTTATTGATTGAGTTTTTTGAGCACGATGCCGTGCAGCGGCTCATGCGGCTGAATACCGCAAATGTCTTGCAGAACACCGCTCGTTCCTTTTTCCGCGATAAGCTTCTGCAGTTCAACCGCTTCCGGATCATCCTGATAGTCAAAGCGCAGGGCGGCGGCGATGCCTTCCGCCAGCGCGTTCGGTTCTTTTATTTTTTTGGCAGGCCCTACTAATCTATCATTCGCTCCGAGTTTTCTGAGCGGTGATCTGGCGACTCTTGTCACATCATCCGTGATGTATTCATTTTCAAAACGGCCGATGATTTTCTTCATGTACTGCTCGTGTTCGGCTTGCTTAAAGCCGTACGCTTTCACCAAGTACTCGCCCGTTTCTGAAAGTGCATCGTACACGACACGCCGGATTTCAGGATGGTCGATGGCCTCTTTGACGGTTTTTAATCCGCGCTGATAGCCGACGTACGCTGTAACGGCATGGCCGGTATTGACGGTAAACAGCTTTCTCTCGATGAAAGGTGTAAGATCATCCGTAAATAGCGCACCTTTAAGTGCCGGCTGACCGCCGGCAAAGCCGGTTCTGTCTATGACCCATTCAAAAAACGGCTCTACGGATACTTTCAGCGGGTCTTCATGGTGCTGAATCGGCACGATCCGATCCACCGCAGAATCAGGGAAGCCGACCGTCCGGTTCACGAGTTCCCGCTCCGCTTCCGTCAAATGTCCGAAAACTTCTTTTTTCAGAAAACGGCTGCCGCCGATCATATTTTCACAGGCAATGATATTGAGAGGCTCAGAGGACGTTCTGCGCTTCAGCCCTTCCGCGATGGACGGGGCGATGAGTCTGAGAACGTTCGGGCCCACTGCCGTCGTAATGATCGCCGCGTCATTGATCAGCCTGTACAGCTCTTGTTCTTGCACCGCGCTGTTGATGGCTGAAACGGGGCCGATAATTTCTGTCTGCCGGCCGCCGTCGGCAAGCTCCACGGTATATTCCTTCTTATCATTGAGAAGGCCGACCATCGTTTCATTCACATCTGCAAAAACAACCTCATAGCCGGAATGATGGAGCAAAGCGCCGATAAAGCCCCGCCCGATGTTTCCCGCTCCGAAATGAAGAGCAATCATGTCAGTTCACCTCGCTGAAAATCGCGGCCAGTTCTTCTTCCGTCTTTGCACTGATCAGCCGCTCGATGTTTTCTTCCTCTGAGCAGATGATGGCGATGTTTGACAGAATGTCTAAGTGTTCATTGTTTTTTCCGGCAATACCGAAAACGACCTTTGCCGTATTGCCTTCACCGTATTCCACCCCGTCCGGAATCTGGATGACGGAAATGCCTGAATGAAGCACCTCATCCTTCGCATCTTCCGTGCCGTGCGGGATCGCAATGAAATTCCCCATGAACGTGGATGATGTTTCTTCACGTTCGAACATTTTTTCCACGTAGCCGTTCTTCACGTAACCGTTATCAATCAACGTCTGTCCCGCCAGGCGGATGGCATCCTCTTTTGAATTCACTGTCTGGTTCAGTTTGATGTTCGCTTTAGCCAATACTTCCATGATGAAAATCCCTCTTTCTGTTTGATTAGTTTTTAAGCTTTTCAATCAGTTCATCGTATTTCGGGCTGTTCAAGAAATTATCAACCGAAATGTGCACCGCCTGCGGCAGCTTCGCTTTCGCACGGTCAGTCAGGTCCTTATGCGTAATGACTATATCCGCGTCATTCGGAAGATTATTGATCGACGTATTTGTCACATCAATGTCAAGTTCTGCTTTTTTCACTTTGTTTCTTAAAATGGAGGCGCCCATTGCGCTCGATCCCATTCCTGCATCACATGCGAAGATAATGCGGCTGACTTTGTCAGCGGAAATATCAGCGGCACTGTTTTCCGGCTCTTCCTCTTTGTCCGCCAATGCGGCCGCTGCTTCGCTTTTCCTGCCTTTCATTTCCTGCATTTTTTCCGCAGCGGCTGTCAGATCTTCTTCTCCCGCTTTAGACGATTTCAGAATAAACGCCGAGACGATAAACGATACGGCCGCGGCAACGATGACGCCCGCCAGCACGCCGAGATAGCTTCCCTTCGGTGTCAGCGCCAAAATGGCGATGATGCTGCCCGGAGATGATGCCGCGACAAGACCCGCGTTAAAAAGCGAGAATGTGAGCAGCCCGCTCGCTCCCCCGGCGATCGCCGCGAGGATCAGCATCGGTTTCATTAAAATGTAAGGGAAATAGATTTCATGAATCCCCCCGAAGAAATGAATGATCGCCGCTCCCGGAGCCGTCGATCTTGAAGAACCTTTCCCAAAGAACATGTATGCCAGTAAAATACCGAGTCCAGGCCCGGGGTTCGCTTCCACTAAGAACAGAATGGATTTACCCGCTTTGGCGGCCTGCTCGATTCCGATCGGACTTAAAATGCCGTGGTTGATCGCGTTATTCAGGAACAGGACTTTCGCAGGTTCTACGAAAACGCTTGCAATTGGCAGCAAATTCGCGTGGACAATGACTTCCACACCCGCCGCCAGCAATTTGTTAAGAGACAGGACGACCGGGCCGATCGCATAAAACGCGATAATCGTCAGCACCGCGCCGATAATTCCCGCCGTGAAGTTGTTGATCAGCATTTCAAAACCCTGTCTGACTTTATCTTTAAACACACGGTCTAATTGTTTAATGAGATAACCGCCCAAAGGCCCCATAATCATTGCCCCTAAGAACATCGGTATGTCCGCCCCGACAATGACTCCGATGGCGGCTGTCGCTCCGACGACTCCCCCGCGGTGATCGTAAATCATTTTTCCGCCCGTATATGCGATTAAAAGCGGCAGAAGATACGTAATCATCGGGCTTACCAATGTATTCAGCTGCGGATTCGGAAACCATCCCGCAGGAATAAACAGCGCGGTGATAATTCCCCATGCGATAAATGCGCCGATATTCGGCATGATCATACCGCTTAAATAACTGCCGAACCGCTGTATCTTTACTTTCATGCCAGCTTGCTGTTCTTGCTGCATATCATTTCCCTCCCTGTTTGCCTGCCTTAAGATGAAAATAAATAAGACACGGGGTTTTCTTTCGCCCCTGTGCCTTCATCATAAAACGCTTACAATCCTCATTCAATGAAAAGTAAAGAGGAGTTTGGCACAGAGACTGTGACAAATCCTTAACTAAAAAAAGACACCTCATCAAAGGTGTCTTACCGCTTCCTGTATATAATGTGTCCTTTTGTAACGACGAGTTTGGCAATGATCCGCTCACTGACAATAAACACCGGATACGCACATACGAGCGCAAAAATGGCGGCCGGCACATACCGCGCGGCCGGAAACATCGGCATGACGGCGGTTCTGGCCATCTGCACAAGATAAATCAAAAGCACGGTTATCGCAATGGCTACAGCCATAATTGGAGCTGATACTTTATATTCACGCAATTTCACATGGCAATGTCCGCACTGAAACTGGCACGGGATCATGGATGATCTGACCATGTCGCCTGTAATCGGCTTGCCGCAGTTCGGGCAGGTCGTTTCTTTCATATTTATTCCTCCATTCAACTCTTCTATTATAACAGAGTCTGTCTCCGCGTTTTACATTTGTGATTGTTCAACATATTTTCACACATTTTATCATCAGGCTCTTGTGCACATTTGTGAAAACATCTACTCTTAAAAGGAGGTTCATCACTCATTCGCATAAAAAGGAGGATGCAGAATTGCTTCCGATTAACAGACAGCAAACCTTGCTTGAATGGCTGAAAGAGGAGGGCGCGCTGAAAATCTCTGACATAAGCGAGAGATTCGGCGTCTCCGAGATGACCGTGTACAGAGACGTCAATCAGCTGGCGGATGCAAACCGGATTATCCGGACACCCGGCGGCATTACGCTCCCGCCCGCTTCAGAAAAAAGCGCCAATCAATGCGGCTATTGCCTGCGGCCGATTCAGCATTCATATTCTGTCCAGCTCATTACTGTTTCACAAGCCGTTGAGCAGATGTGCTGCATTCATTGCGCGATTTTGCGGTATGAGGATAAAAAGGAAGAAGTGTCTCATGTCATTTGTAAGGATTTTCTTCTCCAGACGACGCTGACGGCCGCTTCTGCTTACTTTTTAGTCCATGCCGATATTGACCTTCACTGCTGCCGGCCTCAGGCGATTCCCTTCTCAACGCGTGATTACGCAGAACGGTTTCAAAAAGGATTCGGCGGGGTCATTTGCACCTTTGACGAGGCGGCGGACATCATCTTACACGACAGGCAGAAGGGATGCACCTGCAGCAAGACATAACAACAACCAACCGGAAGGCGGTGTCACAAGCCATGAGACAGAACAAACGCTGGCTCATCTTTTTGCTGTTCCTTGTTTTGATTCCGAAAACAAGCTTCGCCCACGCCTACATCACAAACTCAAATCCGGGTGAGAACAGCGAATTAAAACAAGCGCCGAAGCAGATTGAAATTACGTTTAATGAACAGGTTGAAGAAGGCTTCCACTCCATTAAGGTCTATAATTCATCCGGTGAACGGGTCGATGCCGGCAAAACGGTGATTCAAAAAAGTGATGCCCGCATCATGACCGCGGCCTTGAAAAAAAATCTGCCGCATGATATTTACAGAGCGGAATGGAACGCGGTGTCGGCCGACGGTCACCCGGTATCCGGCGTCATTCCTTTCAGTATCGGGAAAGCCGGCGGTGAACTTCAGGAGCAAACATCATCGCAAGCGGCGCTTCATCCCGAAGCGGCCATCGACCGCGGTATTTTGTATACCGCTCTCTCCCTGTTTATCGGCACGGCGTTTTTTCATCTGTTTTGGTACAGAAAAAACGATTCATCAAAAGCAAAACGAACTGTAAAGCTGCTCGTGATTTCCTTATGTTTAACGGGGCTTGCGCTTGTCTGCCAGCTCCCGATTCAGACGAAAGAAAACGCGGGCGGCGCTTGGAGTTCCGCGTTTCAGCCGGACTATGTAAAAGAAACGCTTCTGAAAACGGCAGGCGGGTATGTCTGGATGATCCAGATCAGCCTATTTATCCTGCTTGCCCTGTCCATGATCCCGCTTTTGAAGAAGAAAGCTTTCCGCTCATTTGCGTACTGGACGGCGCCGCTGCTGTTCTTTTTCGCTTCGCTTTTGGCAAAAGCGTTCGCCGGACATGCGGCGGTTATTGACGAAAAAGCGGTCGGCATCACGATGGATTTTCTCCATTTATCAGCCGCGTCTGTATGGACCGGCGGTATAGCCGCGCTTGTGCTCCTTCTTTCTACAGAGTGGAGAAAAACAGATAAAACAGCTGCCTGGGAAACGGTCAGACGCTTTTCTCCTTGGGCGTTCGCCTCTGTCGGCGTGCTTTTATTTTCAGGTGTGCTGAACGGATTTTTCATTATCCGTTCGTTTGATTCACTCTTTCACACCGCTTACGGCAAGACGCTCCTTTTGAAAATCGGGCTGTTTGTCATCATGCTTGCGCTCGGCGCCATTCACGTATGGATGACGAAGTTCCGCAGAAAAAGGAGCATCAGCGCAACGATAAAGGCCGAATGGGCAATCGGCATTGCGGTGTTATTTACAACCGCCGTCTTCACAAGCCTGCCCAGCCCGCCGCCGCCCGCGCCATTGCCTTTTAACGGCTCAGAAATGATCGGAAACGGGGAAACCCTGTCCCTGCATATTACGCCGAACCAGCCGGGTAAAAATGAATTTCAAGTCATTGTCACCGATCATAACGGCGGCTTGGTGAAAGACATTCAGCAATTTACGGTGACGGTTTATCAGACGGGCTTCAGCGGCAAACAGCATGAAAGCACCTTTGATTTGAAAAAGACGAAGGAAGGCACATTCGAAGCCGCCAACCTGTCCATCACCGAAAAGGGAAACTGGAAGATCAAAGTCCACGGACTGACAAGCGATTTCAATGAAATCAACCAAGTATTCTCAACGACAAACTAAGGAGTGTATCTCATGTTGAAAAAAAAGGCTTTCGTATTCATATTTGCCGTGACCCTGTCACTCACCGGTTTTACGGCTGCAGCAAGCGCCCACGTCTCCGTCAAACCCGCGGAATCCGCGGCGGGTTCCTGGGAAACGTACACAATGAAAGTGCCTGTGGAAAAAAATGAGCCGACAACGAAAGTCGTGCTGAAAATGCCCGCGGGCGTTGAATTCCAGCAGTATCAGCCGATTCCGGGCTGGAAAACGTCCGTAGCAAAGCATGATGACAAGGCGGTCTCCGTCACTTGGGAAGCAAAGGACGGCGGCATTCAGCCCGGCCAATTCCAGCAGTTCACATTCGTTGCGAAAAACCCTGAAAAGACCGCGGATGCGGCTTGGGACGCCTACCAATACTACAAAGACGGCAGCATTGTAGAATGGACGGGTGATGAGAACGCCGACACGCCTCACTCGATTACGAAAATCACAAAAGCGGCGAACGTGACGGATGCGCACGGAGCTGAACAGTCAAATGAAGAAAGCAAATCCGGTGTATCTGCGCTTGATATTGCGGCCATCGTTCTGTCAGCTGCAGCGATTATCCTTTCGATCGCGGCGCTTGTAAAGAAAAAACGCGCGTAAGCAAAAAGCGATCCGGCTCTAAAGAGCCTGAGATCGCTTTTTTTCTTATCCGCGGCCTGCCTGGAATGAAGGATATTTGGTCATTCCGCCGTCAGCAAACAGTGTAATGCCGGTCACGTAGCTCGATTCCTTTGAAGCGAGCCAGACGGCGACGGCCGCGATTTCTTCCGGCTCACCGATATATCCCATCGGAATCATGCTTTCCACATCTTTTTTCTGGACGGGGTCCGCGAATTTTTCCGCATTGATCGGCGTATTGATCGCGCCCGGTCCGATATTGTTAACACGGATGCGCTTCGGCGCGTACTCAAGCGCCAGCGTTTCCGTCATCAATTTAATGCCGCCTTTACTTGCCGCGTAGTGGACAAACAGCGGCCACGGAATCATTTCGTGCACGCTCGACATGTTAATGACGTTTCCTTGAATATCATTTTCTACGTAATATTTAATGGCTTCGCGGCTTCCCAGAAAAGCGCCGGTCAGATTGGTATTGATGACTTTGTTCCAGTCTTTTAACGGCATTTCATGCGACTGAACCGGGTTTTCCATGCCGGCGTTATTGATCATGATATCCAATGTGCCGAATTCTTTCACCGCGGTCTGGACGATGTTTTTCACATCTTCTTCTTTTGTGACGTCACCTTGAATGATGACTGCTTCACCGCCCGCTTTTTGAACCTCTTCTTTTACGGTTTGGGCCTCTTTTTCATTACTGTAGTAGTTAATGACGACTTTCGCCTGCTCCTGTCCGAAGCGGAGCGCCATCGCTTTTCCTAATCCTGATGATGCTCCCGTAATGGCTACGACTTTTCCTTTTAAATCCGTGTACATGTTCAAACCTCCTGCATGTTGTTATGAATTTGATTTTGCAATGCCTAAGAATATTGCGGCCACGATGATCAGGATAATCCCGATGGCAATGGCGACCAGCTGGCGCTTCGTTTTGCTCTCACGGAGGATGAAGATTCCGCCGAGCGTGCTGATGACGATTCCCATTTGAGACAGGGAAAAACTTGTCGCAACACCGACGCGCGGCTGTGAGATGAACAGAAACATATTCCCGAGCGCCCAGATGATTCCCGGCAGAATGTTCTTGAGGGCGTACTTATTAAACGGTTTATGCTTGTACGTCAGGAGCAGCCCGCCGATAACCATCCCGATCGCCTGCGGCAGAAGCGCTGACCAGCCGGATACGCCGAACAGCCGGGCCACGACGACATAGACCAAATAACCGAGCGTAGAGATCAGCAGGATGACAATGCCTTTTTTTAAGTTTCCCGGTTCTCCGTCCGCCCGCCCTTTTTTATCTTCTAAAGATGTGAGCACTATACCGACGATGATTAAAATAAGGGCGAGAATACCCAGCGTAATCGCAATGGGGGTTGACCATTCTTTGAATACGATCACCCCGAACAAAGAAGTCGAGACGAGCTGCATTCCCGTTGATATCGGCATCGTTTTTGAAACGCCCATCAGCTGGATGCTTTTTAGCTGATTGCTTTGGCCGAGCGACCAAAACAGCCCGGATATGATGCCGACAATAAAAATGCGCCCAGACAGCACCGGATGGACAAACAGATACAGTACAAACGAAACGATGAGCGCCCCGATTGTCGTACCCAGCGTCTGGCTGTAAGGCCCGCCGCCTAATTTGACGTTAAATAACACGATGCTCCCCCAAAACAAAGCCGGGAGAAGAGCCAGTAATATATCCATGATGGCGACCTTCTTTCAATCGTATTTGCTGTTATTTTGTCTGGAATTGAACCGATTATTCTCAAATCAGAACAAAAAAGCCTGCCGGCGATTTTACCGGCAGGCTGCCCATTAAAAAAAGCCCCGCTCAGAAGCAGGGGCTCTTTTTTGGCTATTAAAGTCCGATTGACATGTATTTGGTTTCCAGATACGGCTCAATGCCCTCCGTACCGCCTTCACGGCCGATGCCGCTTTCTTTCATTCCGCCGAACGGCGCTTGAACCGCTGACGGGCCGCCGTCATTCCAGCCGATGATGCCGTATTCAAGCTGTTCTGAAATATAGATGCCGCGGCGGTAGTTTTCTGTAAAGAAATAAGCCGCAAGCCCGAACGGCGTATCGTTCGCAAGCTTGATCGCTTCATCGATATCTGAGAACGTAACGATCGGCGCAACCGGGCCGAATGTTTCTTCATGCATGATGTTCATGGATGTATCTACGTTTGACAGCACGGTCGGCGTC
This sequence comes from Bacillus sp. CIS52, assembly GCF_053545315.1. Classification (NCBI taxonomy): domain Bacteria; kingdom Bacillati; phylum Bacillota; class Bacilli; order Caryophanales; family Bacillaceae; genus Bacillus; species Bacillus sp. CIS52. The sequence goes on along the minus strand of NZ_JBIUFR010000005.1, from coordinate 51,171 downwards.
ACGAAATAGCATCCTTTTTCATCGTTTTGGTCATATGTTCCGCCTGTCAGCACTTCTGCGCCTTTTTCCACGGCGTCATTAATTTGAGCGACGATTTTATCGAAGCCTTTTTTGTTGATGACTGGGCCGACGTTTACGCCTTTTTCAAGACCGTTTCCGACTTTGAGTTTCGCAGCTTCTTCACTCAGTTTTTTCGCAAACTCGTCTTTCACGGATTCGTGTACGATCAGACGGTTCGCACAGACGCAGGTTTGGCCGGCATTTCTGAATTTAGAGGCCATTGTTTGGGCTACCGCCAGATCAAGATCAGCATCTTCATCTACGATCAGCGGCGCATGTCCGCCAAGCTCCATCGACATATGTTTTACGGTGTCGGCGCTGTTTTTCATCAGGATTTTACCGACAGGCGTTGAGCCGGTAAAGGTAATTTTGCGGATTTTCGGGCTGCTGGTAAAAACGTTTCCGATTTCGGCTCCGTCACCGATCACCACTTGCAGCACGTCCTTCGGAATTCCCGCTTCATATGCGAGACGCGCAAGGGCGTAAGCGGAAAGCGGCGTATCCTCCGCGGGTTTGATGATGAACGTACAGCCTGCGGCCAAAGCGGGTGCGGCTTTTCTTGTAATCATCGCATTCGGGAAATTCCACGGCGTGATCGCGGCTACCGGGCCGACCGCCTGGCGGGTGACGATGATCCGTTTGCCCGTTGTCGGCGCAGGTACGGTTCTGCCGTAAATCCGTTTTGCTTCCTCGGCAAACCATTCAATATAGCCGGCGCCATATAAAACTTCTCCGACCGCTTCTTCGTACGGTTTGCCGTTTTCTTTCGTAATTAATTCCGCAAGTTCTTCTTTATTTTCAACAATCAGCTCATACCATTTTCTCAAAAGTGAGGCACGTTCTCCCGCTGATGTTTTGGACCATGATTGAAACGCTTGATGTGAACGTTCAATCGCTTTTTCAACTTCTTCGGCCGTCTGCTGGGGGATGCTTTCGATCGCCTCTCCCGTTGCCGGGTTGTACACTGTTAATTGTTCTGGCATATTGAACATTCCTTTCTCTGCTATAGTAAAGCCATTGAATGCTTGTTGATATATCTCACACTTTCATGATAGCAGACCCATCCGCAGGCATACCAATAATTGAACTCACAGAGCTGCTTCGATAATGGAAAGGCCTTCTTTGAGCTGTTCATCCGTCACGACAAGCGGCGTCAGAAATCGGATAATATTGCCGTTAATTCCTGCCGTCAGCAGCAGCAGTCCGTTCTCATTCGCCGTTTTAGCGATCGCCGCGGCTTTTGCTTTGTCCGGTTCCCGCGTGTCCGGATCTTTGACAATTTCGATGGCCGCCATCGCGCCGAGTCTGCGCACTTCTCCGATACACGCATGCTCTTTTTTCCACTCGAGCGCTTGATGCTCGATGATGCGGCCGATCTCTTCGGAACGCTGATTAAGCCCTTCCTCTTCAATAATATCCAGGACGGCAAGCGCAGCCGCACAGCCGAGAGGACTTCCCGCATATGTGCCCCCAAGTTCCCCCGGCGCAGCGGCATCAAGCATTTCCGCCCGGCCGATGACGCCGCTCAGCGGCAATCCGGCCGCAAGTGATTTGGACACGGTGATCAAATCAGGGACGGCCCCGAAATGCTCGATTGCAAAATACGTTCCCGTTCTCGCAAATCCGGTCTGAATCTCATCTGCCACGAAAACGATGCCGTGCTTTTTACAAAAAGCGGCGACGTGCTGCACGAAACGTTTTGAAGGAATGATGAAACCGCCTTCTCCCTGAACCGGTTCCATTACGATACAAGCGACCGTTTCCGGCGCAACTGCAGCGATAAAGAAATCATCAAAAGCGCTGATGATAAAGTCGTCATACTGCTCGTCAGTCATGCCGGCCGGCTTTTGATAATAGTAAGGAAACGGCGCCTGATACACTTCCGGGGCAAACGGGCCGAATCCGTATTTATAAGGTTTCACCTTGCTTGTCATGCTCATCGTCATGTTCGTACGGCCGTGAAACCCTCTTGTAAATGACACGACAGCCTGGCGCTTCGTATATTTTCTGGCGATTTTCACGGCGTTTTCGACCGCTTCCGCTCCGGAGTTGAGAAAAATCGCTTTTTTCGCATGATCTCCCGGCGCAAGGGCGCAAAGTTTTTCGGCAAGCTCAATATAAGACGGATACATCATGACGTTAAATCCCGGGTGAATCAGATCCTCCGCCTGTTTCTTCACCGCCTCCACCACTTTCGGATGGGAATGGCCGACATTCAGCGTTCCGATCGCGCCGGCAAAATCAATGAATCGTCTGCCGTCCAAATCGTATAAAAGCGCCCCTTCCCCTTTTACCGCCATGCTGCGGTTTCCGTTGCCGACCCCTTTGGAAACGAATTGATCCCGTTTTTGCTGCCACTGGGCAGTTGTCACTTCCGTTGATGCTGTTTGACTCATAGATTTCATCCCCCTGCATTGTTTTCTTATCATTCTGACTTCTTTTTGGTATGATGAAAAGTACCAAAATTAATTTATCTATGGTACCAGAAAGGGGGGATGGACTTTATGCTGACAATTTCCATTGATCATTCGGAAACGGCGGATTATATATACCAGCAGATCTATCAGCACATAAAAGCGGCCGTTTTGAAGCGCAGCCTGATGCCCCACACAAAGGTGCCGTCTAAACGGGAACTTGCCGAGACACTGAAGGTCAGCGTGAATTCAGTGAATTCGGCTTATCAGCAGCTGCTTTCGGAAGGTTATTTATATGCAGTTGAAAGAAAAGGTTTTTTCGTTGAGGAAATTGATACGGTTTATCATGAAGAAACGCCTTCGCTCTTATTGCCTGAAGATTTAAAAGAGCGGGAGACGGATAAAAGCGGCTGGATTTCATTTTCACATATGAGCGTGGATACGGCGCATTTCCCCCTGAAAAGCTGGTTCCGCTGTGAGCATAAAGCAGCCGCCCGTTCATTTCATACACTCGGAGAACTCGTCCATCCGCAAGGCTTATATGAAGTCCGTGAAACAATTTCGAGGCTTATTTCCCTGACAAGGGGCGTTACATGCCGCCCGGAACAAATCGTGCTCGGGGCGGGCACGCAAATGCTGATGCAGCTGCTGACGGAACTGCTGCCAAAAGACGCGCTGTACGCGATGGAGAACCCGGGATACATGAGGATGTACCGGCTGCTGCAAAACCTCGGGAAAAAGACGGCCACGATCAGCCTCGATGAAAAAGGCATGTCCATGGCCGAAATCGAAAAGCGCCGGCCCAGTGTATTGATCACCACGCCGTCCCATCAATTTCCCTCAGGGGTAATCATGCCCGCTTCCCGGCGGATTCAGCTTTTAAACTGGGCCGCCGAACAGAACGGCCGCTTCATTATTGAGGATGACTATGACAGTGAATTTAAATATGACGCCGACACGATCCCAGCGCTTCAAAGCCTTGACCGGTTTCAAAATGTCATCTACATGGGGACCTTTTCAAAGTCCCTTTTCCCCGGCCTGCGCATCAGCTACATGGTTCTGCCGCCCGGGCTTTTGCGGACGTTTAAAGAGAGAACGTATGACCTTAATACGTGCAGCACGCTTGCCCAGCTGGCGCTTAAAGAATTTATCGATTCAGGTGAATATCAGAAACATATAAAAAAGATGAAGCAGCATTATAAGAACATGCGGGAGCGCCTTATTTCGGCTTTGGACGAAACCTTCGGGGAAAGAATCCATGTAAAGGGCGCCAATGCCGGGCTTCATTTTGTCACGGAGTTTGACTGCGCCCGTTCAGAAAAAGAAATGTTGGCGCGGGCGGATGCAGAACAGCTCGATCTGTTTGCGATGAGCCGGTTCCGCCTGAAAACGGGAGGCGATTCAAATAAGCCGCAGCTCATTCTCGGCTTCGCCCGCCTGAAGGAGAGCGATATTCAAGAAGGCGTCGCAAGGCTTTACCGGACGGTTTTTGGCGCATAAAAAAACCCCGGAATTCGGGGACTATTTACCAGCGGTCCGGCTCTGTCTGCAAAATCGCCTCCAGCAGGCCGGGAAACGCCGCTTGTAAATCATCTTTGCGCAGGGAATAATAACGGTGCTTCCCGTCTATGCGCACTTGGGCGATCCCCGCTTCCCGGAGCACTTTAAAGTGATGGGACAGCGTTGATTTGGCGACCCGGACATCCGCACATGTGCCGCACGTTTTTTCAGTTGTTTCCGCCAATTGTTTGACCAGCTCTAAGCGGAGCGGATCACTCAGAGCATGAAGAACCTTTGTCAGCTGTAAGCGGTCGGTTTCAGGATGATTTGGAATGTTCATGAGTCAAATGTAACACATAAAAGCGGCGGGTGACAATTTAGGCGGTGAGGGTTTTTTCTTTACCATTCACTGCGAAACATGTTACAGTTAGTTCGATAATATTCGAACTATAACAAATAAACCCAATCAGGAGGAATAACAATGATCGTCTTACAGGCTTACATGAAAGTAAAAGCGGATAAACGCGAGGAATTTTTAGGAGAAGCGCAATCACTTGTTCAGCATTCACGCGCGGAAGAAGGAAATGTGCAATACGACCTTTTCGAAAAAGTCGGTGAGGAAAATACGTTCGTCATGCTTGAGCAATGGAAAGATGAAGAAGCGATGAAATCCCACAACGCAACTGACCATTTCCAAGGATTCGTGGCAAAAGCAAAAGAAGTGCTGAGTGCGCCGCTTGACGTCGTCCGCACAGAACTGTCAGAGTAACGAAAGGATGAATGACATGAACGAAGTCCTTCAAATATTAACAGACCACCGTTCCATCCGCAGCTACACAGATGAACCCGTATCGGATGAGCAGCTGGATCTTATCATCCAAGCAACTCAGGCAGCGCCGACTTCCATTAACGGCCAGCAATTTACCGTTATTGCGGTGAAAGATAAGGAGCGGAAGAAAAAAATATCCGAATTGGCCGGCGGCCAGCCGTGGATTGACCAAGCGCCTGTTTTCCTTTTATTCTGCGCTGATTTTAACCGCGCCAAAATTGCGCTTGAAGAATACAATGATACGCCGCTTGAGATCACGAACGGTTTAGAGTCCGTTCTTGTCGGCGCAGTAGACGTCGGGATTGCGCTCGGTACGGCAACAGCCGCGGCTGAATCAATGGGACTCGGCACTGTGCCGATCGGAGCCGTGCGCGGCAAGCCGGATGAACTCATTGAAATGCTGAAACTCCCGAAATACGTTTTCCCGGTTTCCGGTCTCGTCATCGGCCATCCGGCAGACCGCTCCGCGAAAAAACCGCGTCTGCCGCAAGCAGCCGTTCTGCATCATGAAACGTATCAAGAGGAAGATTTAAGAACACATATCGAAGCCTATGACAAGCAGATGTCCGAATACATGAAAAACCGCACAGGCGGACAGGAAACAAGAAACTGGTCACAAGGCATCACTTCCTACTATAAGCAGGTTTATTATCCTCACATTCGTGAAATGCTTGAAAAACAAGGATTTAAGACGGATAAATAAACGTATCAGCCTGCCGGAAACGCTCCGGCAGGTTTTTTCTATTTCTCAAACAAAAGCGTTGACACTGCGCAAAAATTTTTGTTAATATTTTCATCATATACTCATTGGTTTTCTGTGAACCGATGGGTTTTCTATTGTGACGAAAGAAGGAATCTGGGCTTATGAATGATAAGAAAACGGATATTCTGCTGGCGGCAAGAAAGCTTTTTTCGGGGAGAAGCTTTTCGTCGGTATCGATGCAGGCGATTGCTGAGGAGTGCAAAGTCTCCAAAGCATCTTTATATAAGCTGTTTGAATCGAAGGAAGACCTGCTTCTGGAGCTGCTCGATTTTAACCAGAAACAGATGGTAGCGGCCGCTTCACTATTGAATGAAGAAACAAGCCTGTCTCCTGAGGAACGGTTTGCCAAAAAACTGATGGCTGAGCTTGAAGGCTTCAGGCGCAATCAGCAGTTTTTTAATATGCTGATGTACGGAAGCCCTTCCTCTATTAATGACCGGGTAAAACGGCATATTCACAGGGCCCGTTCCACTTTTATCTGCTGGCATCGCGATTCACTGATTCAGACGTACGGCGAAGACATCATTCCTTATGTATGGGAGCTGGTGATTGTCCTGCAGGGGCTCCTGAGAGAATGCATCACGCTGATTAAGCTGGAAAAAGAACCGCTCGACCTGGAACCTCTCACGGAGTTTATCATCCGCCATCTCAATCTCATCGTCGAAAACAGGAAAACCGAAACCGCTTTGCCGCAGGAGATGATTGACCTTTATATCGCCTCCGCTTCCTCATTTGAGCCGAAAGACAAAACCGTATTGCTGGCTGAAAGCCTGAAGGAGCTGAAAGAAGCCGTCTCAGCCCTTCCTGAGGAGAAATATGATGCCGCGGGTCTCGCTTCCGCGGCGGCCATGCTGGAGAAAGAATCAGCGGACAAACAGCCGCGGGATTTTCTCATAAAAGCGCTCATCGGTTATTTGGAACAGGCCGGACCGCTGCACCAGCCGCTTGCAGCCGTTAAAACATTGCTCAAACTATAAAGAAAGAAGGAATCAGCTTGAATAAGAGTATTGAAACTGCACCATACAACCGCTCTGTCATTGTCGGGATTCTTTTGGCGGGAGCGTTCGTCGCCATTTTGAACCAGACGCTGCTTATTACGGCGCTGCCGCACATCATGAATGACTTCAATATAGACGCCAACAAAGCGCAATGGCTGACAACATCGTTTATGCTGACGAACGGGATTTTAATCCCGATTACAGCGTTTTTAATAGAGAAATTTACGAGCCGCACCCTCTTGATTACCGCCATGAGTATTTTCACGGCCGGAACCATTGTCGGTGCATTCGCTCCGAACTTTCCGGTACTGTTAACAGCCCGGATTATCCAGGCGGCCGGCGCCGGAATTATGCTGCCGCTCATGCAGACGGTATTTCTCACGATTTTCCCGATTGAAAAGCGCGGCCGCGCAATGGGTATGGTCGGCTTGGTGATCTCGTTCGCGCCGGCAATCGGTCCGACGCTTTCCGGATGGGCGGTCGAAGCATTCTCTTGGCGCTCTTTGTTTTATATCATCTTTCCGATCGCGGTCATCGATTTGCTTTTAGCGATTATTCTGATGAAAAACGTCACGACATTACGAGAAACACAGATTGATATTTTATCCGTGATCTTATCGACCCTCGGATTCGGCGGCCTGCTTTACGGCTTCTCAAGCGCCGGTTCATCAGGGTGGACCAGTACTGAAGTGCTGACCTCGCTGCTTGTCGGAGCGGTCGCGCTGATTTTCTTTATCGCAAGACAGATGAAGCTCAAAAAACCGATGCTGGAATTCCGCGTGTTTTCTTTCGGGATTTTCAGCCTGACCACCCTGCTCGGCACGCTTGTTTTCGCGCTGCTGATCGGAACGGAAACCATTCTCCCGCTCTACACGCAGAAGGTCCGGGGCGTATCCGCGTTTGATACCGGATTAATGCTTTTGCCGGGCGCGGTTGTGATGGGGATGATGTCTCCGTTTATCGGCCGGATTTTTGACAAAATCGGCGGAAAGGGCCTTGCGATGACCGGATTCTTTATCATCCTGCTCACGTCCCTGCCGTTTATGAATCTGACGGACTCGACTTCTCTCATTTGGATTGTCGTCGTTTATACCGCGCGGCTTTTGGGAACAGCCATGATTATGATGCCGGTGACGACAGCGGGAATCAACGCCCTGCCGCGCCACTTAATTCCGCACGGCACAGCCATGAACAATACCGTCCGCCAAATCGGCGGTTCTATCGGTACGGCGCTGCTTGTTTCCATTATGAGCAGCCAGGCCGCACACGCAAATACGTCAGCTCCGGCAAACGCCGCTCTGCACGGCATGAATGCGGCATTTGTCGTGGCCGCCTGCATCGCGCTGGCCGGCTTCCTGCTATCTTTCACTTTGAAGAAAAAACCGCGTCAGCCTGAGCAGCAGCAGGCCGTCACGCGTTAAACCAAAAAGAACCCGATCACGTATGTGACCGGGTTCTTTTTTTACTTCTCGATTCCGTCTTTTACTTCTTTCACCATTTGCGCCATGGATTCCAGGCCGCCTCCTGATAAATACCATGTAGCTGAGTCAAGGTAGACAACATGGTTGTTTTTCACGGCTTTCACCGATTTCACATAATCATTTTCAACCACTTGTTTTGTTGAAGATTTTGTGCCGATCGCTGTTCCGCGGTCAACGACAAACATGTAATCAGGGTTTGTTTTGGCGATATATTCATAGGAAATGCTTTGTCCGTGCAGTGAGGCTTCGATGTTTTTGTCAGCCGGTTTAACGCCGAACACATCATGAATGAAGCCGTATCTTGATTTAGATCCGAACGCGCTGATTTTGCCGTCGTTCGCCATCACCACTAAACCGTTTTTATCCGTGCTGCTTGTCTTTTTCTTCAGATCGGCAATGGACTTGTCAATTTTCGCAAGCTTATCTTTCACTTCATTTTCTTTGTTAAAGATTTTGCCGATCACTTCGGTGTTGTGTTTGAATCTGTCAACGTAGTTTGTATAGTCATCATCAAGATAAATCGTCGGCGCGATTTTTGAGAACTCTTTATAAGAATCAGATTGTCTGTGGGCGATAATGATTAAATCCGGATCAATATCTGCGACTTTTTCAAAATCCGGTTCTTTTAAACCGCCTGTATTGGCGTAATTATCACTATTGTATGAAGATAAGTATTTTGGAAGGTTTTGTTTCGGAAGTCCCGCCACATGGTCCTGTAAACCGAGTTCATCCATCGTGTCCAGCATTCCGAAGTTGAATACGACGACTTTTTTCGGGTTCTTCGGCACTTTGACTCCTTCTTTGTTCATGTCGTCCTTAATCGTGATCATTTCTTTTGATTTGCCGGATGTTTTGTCCCCGTTTCCGCATGCAGAAACAACAAAAATCGTAACTAGCGCAATGAATAGCAATGCGAATTTTTTCATGTCTCTCACCTCATCTGGTTTTTAAGAAAAATACACACCGATCCGCTGACTGTCAATCTCTTGAATCGGGATGGTCATATCATAAATGTCTTCAAGCACGGAAGTGTCAATAATCTCCTCCGCCGGCCCTTCTTTGACGATCCGGCCGTTTTTCAGAGCAACGATATGGTCTGAGTATACGGAAGCGAAGTTGATATCGTGAATCACTACGACGACCGTTTTTCCGAAGTCTTCCACAAGCCGCTTCAACAGCTTCATCATTTCAACGGAATGCTTCATATCTAAATTGTTCAGCGGCTCATCGAGAAAAATATAATCCGTGTCCTGAGCGATAATCATCGCGATAAACGCCCTCTGGCACTGTCCTCCGCTGAGCTGATCGAGATATTTATCCTTTAAGTCATCAAGCTTCATATAACTGAGGGCCTGGTTGATGTGCACCCAATCCTCATCCGTCAGTTTCCCCTGGGAATACGGAAATCGGCCGAAGCTGACCAAGTCTTTAATCGTCAGCCTGATATTGATTTGGTTCGTCTGTTTCAGGATGCTGATTTTTTTCGCCAGGTCATTGCTTTTGCAGGAACCGATCTCTTGCCCGTCAACCGTGATTTCTCCGGAATCCGTCTTAATCAGCCGGCTCATGATAGACAGCAGCGTGCTTTTTCCCGCGCCGTTCGGACCGATAAACGAGGTCAGCCTGCCCTTTTGAATGGAAAGAGATGTTTTCTCAAGGACGACTTTCCCGCCGTATTGTTTGCTTACATTTTTGACCTCTACCATGATTTATTCTCCTTTAACAGCAGATAGATAAAATAAATCCCGCCGGCAAAATTAATGATGACGCTCAGCGTTGTGGAAAACGTGAACACTTTTTCCACGACGAACTGGCCTCCGACAAGCGCAATGATGCTGATCAGAACAGACCCCGCGATTAAATACGTGTGCCTGAAGGTTTTTAAAAACTCCCTCGCCAGATTGACGACAAGCAGCCCTAAAAACATAATCGGCCCGACAAGAGCCGTAGAGACAGACACAAGAATAGCAACAACAATGAGCATCTGCTTCACAAGCTTATCGTAATCAATCCCAAGGTTGACTGCGTGTTCCCTGCCAAGCGACAGCACGTCAAAAAACCGTGTGAACCGCCAGACATAAATGCCTGTCAGAAGAAAGACGGCACCGGCAAATCCTAAAAGATCGGTGTTGATATTGTTAAAGCTGGCAAACATTTTGTCCTGAACAACCTGAAACTCATTCGGATCAATCAGCATCTGCATAAAGGATGACAGACTGTTGAACAGCGTGCCGAACACGACGCCGACAAGCAGAAGGAAAAACACGTTCCGCCCCTCGCCTTTAAACATGAGCTGATATAAAACGAGTGACAAGAGCACCATCAGCCCGACGGAGATGACGAAATTAAGGTTTTTGTTCATCATGACGATATTCATTGAACCGAACAGGAACACGATAACGGTCTGAATGAGCATATACAGGGAATCGAGGCCTAGAATGCCTGGTGTCAGTATGCGGTTATTTGTAATCGTCTGGAAGATGACCGTTGAAAATGCGATCGCTCCCCCGGTGAGCATCATGGCGAGCACTTTGAAGCACCGTCTCGGCAGGGAGTATTCCCAGTTGCCCAGTCCGTAGAACAAAAAGAATCCGATACATATCATGGCGAGCGCCGCCAACAGCGTAATTTTTTTATTATGACTCATATGCTTTTCTCCTTAGCAGCATATACAGGAAGATGCCGCTGCCGATAACACCGACCATCAGGCCGATGGAAATTTCGTAAGGGAAGATGATCACCCTTCCCAAAATGTCGCAAAACAGCACAAAAACAGCGCCCAAGAGAGCTGTGTGGGGCAGGCTGCTCCTCAGGTTGTCCCCTTTGTAGATCGACACGATATTGGGAATGATCAAACCGAGAAACGGCAGCATCCCGACGGTCAGAATCACAAGTGACGCGATGAGCGACACGATAATCAGACCGATATTGACGACGCGTTTGTATTTCATGCCGAGATTGACGGAAAAGCTCTCTCCCATTCCCGCCACCGTAAATTTATCCGCATAGACATAAGCGATGATCACCAGCGGGATACTCAGATATAAAAGCTCGTACCGGCCTTTGACGACCAATGAGAAATCCCCCTGCAGCCAGGACGACAGGTTTTGGATCAGATCGTATTTATACGCGATAAACGTGGCGACTGAACTGACGATATTCCCAAGCATTAAACCGACGAGAGGAATAAAAATCGCATCATTGAACTTGATTCTCTCGAGGATTTTCATGAACAGGAAATTTCCCGCCAACGCGAAAATAAAAGCGATAGACATTTTCACAAGCGGACTCGCTGACGTAAAAAGCATTAATGAAATCAAAATCCCGAGCCTTGCCCAGTCCATCGTTCCCGCAGTTGTCGGCGATACAAATTTATTCCGGCTGATCTGCTGCATGATTAATCCGCAGATGCTCAGGCTCATGCCGGCAATGATAATGCTCACCAAACGCGGCAGCCGGCTGTCAAATAATGTACTTGCCTGTTCTTTATTTAAATGAAAAATATCCAGCGGCGACAAGTCTTCTACACCGATAAAAATAGAAGTACACGCCAATACCGCCAGTAGCAAAAGTAAGTAACGTAGCTTCATGCTGCCTCCCCGCACCCATCACAAACGGTATGACTCATTGCCAAACAACTCCCATATATCCCCACTCGTAATGATTATCATTATCAACGACAATTATAATCTTATCATCTTTCCAAGCGCAGTCAATACGGTTTTGCTTTTAAAAGCGGTCATCCGCGGGCCGTACACTAAATTCTTTTACAATCAGTCTATCAAGAATTTTCAGGATTTACTATAACCTTCATTTGGCTGCTTATCATTTTTTGCACAGGATGACACACTTTAAGGAAGCAAATCTGACAAACAGCGACGAAATTCCTCTCCGAGAATACAAATGTTCTTACCACGTAGAAAAAACCCTTGATTTACCTCTTTGAAAGAGAGATAATAAAAATTAAATTTGTGAGAAAATTTAAATATTAGGGGATGTAAATCATGAAAGTTGTAAAATTCGGAGGCAGCTCCCTTGCGTCAGGAGCCCAGCTTGAGAAAGTGTTTCAAATCGTGACGGCCGATCCCGCGCGGAAAGCCGTCGTTGTATCGGCGCCGGGAAAACGCTTCTCGGACGATACAAAGGTGACGGATCTGTTAATCCGGTGTGCGGAGCATTATTTGCAAAAAGGAGCGGCGCCCGAGCTTGCCGAAGCGGTCATTGAGCGGTACGCCGCCATCGCGCGCGAGCTGGATCTCGATCCCTCTATTATAGAAAGAATCCGCCGTGACTTATTCGCTCTCTTAAACAGCAGCAAAGCCAATCCCGATCAATATATGGATGCGGTGAAAGCGAGCGGCGAGGACAATAACGCGAAGCTGATCGCGGCCTACTTCCGCAGGCAGGGCGTGAAAGCCGAATACGTAAGCCCGAAAGAAGCGGGGCTGTTTGTAACGAATGAACCCGGCAGCGCACAGGTGCTCCCTGAGTCTTATGATCATTTGTACCGTCTGAGAAACCGTGAAGGCTTGATCATTTTTCCTGGTTTTTTCGGCTATACGAAGGAGCATGAGATTGTGACGTTTTCCCGGAGCGGTTCAGATATTACCGGCTCCATTCTCGCCAACGGCTTAAAGGCCGACCTGTACGAAAACTTTACCGATGTGGACGCCGTCTATTCCGTCAACCCGTCGATCGTGCAGCACCCGAAAGAAATTAACGAACTGACGTATCGGGAAATGCGTGAGCTCTCCTATGCCGGGTTTTCCGTTTTTCATGATGAAGCGCTGATTCCCGCTTTTCGGGCCGGCATCCCCGTTCAGATTAAAAACACGAATAATCCTGATGCGAAAGGAACGCGCGTCGTCAGCAGCCGTGACAATACGAACGGGCCTGTCATCGGCATCGCAAGCGACACGGGCTTTTGCAGCATCTACATAAGCAAATATTTAATGAACCGGGAAATCGGCTTCGGCCGCAAAGCCCTTCACATTTTGGAGGAAGAAGGATTGACGTATGAGCACGTTCCATCCGGGATTGACGATATCACAATCATCCTTCGGCACAATCAGATGGACTTAGAACTGGAAGAGAAGCTCGTCACCCGTCTGAAGCAGGAACTTCAAGCAGATGAAGTCACCGTCAGGCACAATCTGGCGCTGATTATGGTAGTGGGCGAAGCGATGCGCCAAAATGTCGGCACAACCGCCAGGGCATCCAAAGCACTGTCGGGAGCCGGCGTCAACATCGAGATGATCAATCAGGGATCATCGGAAGTCAGCATGATGTTCGGGGTGAAAGAAGAACAGGAAAAACACGCGGTGCGGGCACTGTATGACGAATTTTTCGCCGGGGTCTTACTCTCATAGGGCACAGCCTCTTTTTTTCTCTTGTCCACTACTATCCCTTACAAAACAGCTTCTGAAACATATTGTATGGTATAGACAATATGGAGGTGAAGCATAATGGGATACTCAGGAGAAGGAATTAGCTCTTTCGCTTTGATCGTTGTTTTATTTATCCTGTTAGTAATTGTAGGTACTGCCTTTGTTGGCGGTTTCTAAGCATCACTCCGTCTATATGAGGACGCTGCGGGTTTTGACCTGCGGCGTTTTCTTTTTTTCTTTGAGCCGCTTCCGTACGCAAAAAAAGACTGCCGAGAACATTCTCTGGCAGTCTTTTCTTTTGTTCAGGTTATTTTCTTCTCACGTCATTCCTCTTTCAGTTACATGGAAGTCAGCCTGATCTGTCTGGCCTGCACCTGCAACTGTAAAAATCGCGGCGGCTGCTAAACAAATAACAAACCATTTAGATTTCAATTTCATACAAACCCTCACTCCTTTGTATTTGTTTTCTTGCCTCTTCGACTTTCAGAAAATAGTCAGAAGAAATTTTAAAGCAATTTTGTTCATAGTAATATTTAGCTGCTTCTAGTGCTAAATCCTCTATATCGGCGTACAAATTTTTATTCTCCAGGTAACGGAAACATGCGCTGATTTTTTCCTCATCCGGTTTCGCCTGATACAGAGCCTGCAGCCATTCGAATTTTACCGTGTAAACGGGATCGTCTGTTTCTTTAGCATATTCATATCCCCGCTTGTGATATTCCGACGCTTTATCTTTTTTTCCGAGTTTAAAGTAAATGAGTGTGATTAGAAAATATGCTTGAGGAAGAGAATTGACGATTCTTTGTGATTCAAATGTATCAACCGCCCGTTCAAAGTACGGAATCGCTTCGTCGGTGCGGTCCTGATTGTAGTAGCACAGTCCGAGGTTATACAGCGCCCTCCCGACAAGCTGCGCTTTTTGTTCTTTTTCAGCCATTTGCAGAGCGTGCTGAAAATGTTTGGCCGCCTGTTCAAAACGTCTTTCATCCATTAAATTGACGCCGAACACAAAATGGCATTGAATGATCCGGACGTTGTATGTGTCCTGCTCTACGTAAATTTCATAAGCATTCTTTATATGTATCAAAGAAAAATACGTTTGTTTCATATGATAATAAGCTTCGGCCACCTTAAAATAAAACTCTGCCCGCTCCACGTGATCCGATACGAAGGCCAGTTTTTTCTCTGCCTGTTTATAATACGTAATTGCTGATATAAATTCTCTTTTATCAAATTCAAACATGCCTTTGAAAAAGTTGACGTAATAATCGAGAAGCCCTTTGAGGCCGGCCTGGCTGTTATCAATGTTATCAAGAATTTCCGACAGGGTCGGCTGGTCTTCTATCTTCAGTTTTTCCAGCGGCTCCAAGTAGTCCAGCATCAGCTGATGGCGAAATTCCATGAGGGAATAATAAAGCACCAAGTTCGAATCAGGCTCCATATGGTCAAGCTCTTGTTTGATCTCGGCCTTCAAGATCTCCGCATCCGGCACGCTGAATGTTCTTATGTATCGATACCACTCGTTAATCTTCTGCCCGACTGCTGAAGAAGGAATTAACCCGCTCTTCATTCCTTCACCCTCCCCATCCAAGACCTGTTTACCAGTTATTTTATCACGTTTCCGTGTCTTTCCATCCCGAAAAACACGCAAACTTTGTTTCGGCAGAGCGCAATTTTGCGCAGTGAAGATGAAACAGCCGGCAGCCAAACAGGACTGCCGGTTTTAACATGATTCATGTTTCGTATTCAGCGGAAGGCGGATTGTAAAGGTTGTGCCTTTTTCCTTTTCGCTTTCAATGTCTATCGTGCCTTTGTGCATTTCGACGAGCTGCCTGACGATGGACAGGCCGAGTCCGTATTCGCCGTATGCCGTATTCGTTCGGGACACATCCGCCTTATAAAAACGCTCCCATATGTGCTCGATTTCTTCTTTCGAAATACCGATTCCGGTGTCTTCAATTTCAATAACCGTTTCCTTATAGCCTTCATACCCGCGCAGCGTAATGTCTCCGTTTTGCGTGAATTGAATGCTGTTTTTCGTAATGTTGACGAGAATCTGGATCAGCCTGTCATAATCGGCGAACACTTTGACGCCGTCCTCCGCTTCAATCCGGAGCCGGTTTTGTTTTTCCTCTGCCTGCTGATTGAGATGCTCTTTAATAATCTCAAACACCTCGATGAGCGGCAGACTCAGCTTGTCCAGCTTGATCTGCTGGGATCTGATTTTTTCATAATCCAGGTTTTCTTTCACGAGCCTGAGCATCCGCTTCGTTTCTTCGCTGATCAGCGAGAAGCATTTCTCTTTATCTTTTTCCGGGATGGTGTTGCTGTTAAGGCCCTCCACCAGCCCGTTAATGGTCGTCAGAGGCGTTCTCAGCTCATGGGAAACATCGGCGATAAATTGGCGCCTCCGCTTTTCAAGGCGGTCAATCTGCTCTCTCGATTGCTTCAGATTTTTAGCCATCGTATTGAAATCTAACGCCAGCATGCCGATTTCATCGCCGCCGCTGTTCTTGAGCGAAATATCGTAATCACCGGAAGCCACTTTTCCCGTCGCATCCCGCAATGTCTGAATCCGCTTGACGTGAAACTTAGATAAAAGCCAGCTTAACAAAATCGTGATGATAAGGGTGCTGATAATCGCGTAAATCATATAGCGGTTGACCTGGCTGATCATCTGCTCGACCCCTTTGACGGGAGACACGAGCAGCACCGCGCCTTTAAATTGACCGTTGATAAAAAGCGGTTTTGCGACGAGCGATACTTCTAAGCCTTCCGTATTAAAACGATTCACCTCCGCTCTGATCTGAACGGTTTTCCCTTGCTTCAGCATGTGCCACTCTTTACTTTTCAGCTTCTCGCGCGGCGGCATATCGTCAGGAAAAAAGTAAGGCCGCTGATGTTCATCAAAAATAATAAACCTTGTCTCGCGCGTTTTTAACATGTCCTGATACGGATACAGGCGGCGCAGATCAAGATCGCGTCCGTTCAGCTCACTTGTGATCTGCTGGGCGTAAGAAGACAGCTCATCCACTTTATTTTGATACGCAAAATCTTTTACAAAATGCGAAAACAGGGAAATGATGATGAAAAAGGCCAAAATCAAAATGCTGACATGGCTCAGCAGCAGCTGATATAAGTATTTAATCCTCATCAAATTTATATCCTACCCCCCACACCGTGTATAAAAACGTTTTTTCGTCACTGGACAGTTTTTTGCGCAGCCGTTTAATATGAACATCAACCGTACGTTCATCGCCGTAAAATTGATAGCCCCACACCTGCTCAAGCAGCTGCTCTCTCGAAAAAACCTGGCGCGGGTTCTGCGCGAAATAAAAGAGCAGATCAAATTCCTTCGGCGTCAGATTCTCGACAGGTTTTCCGTGCAGAAACACTTCCCGCGTCTTCTTATTGATTGAAAAACACGCTGTTTCGATCAAGTCATCGCTTTTTACGGCCTGCCCCGTCGCCCGGTATCTTCTGATCACCGCTTTAATTCGCGCTACAAGCGTCAGCGGGCTGAACGGCTTGGTGACATAGTCGTCAGCCCCCATTTCAAACCCGATCACCTGATCAGACTCCGTGTCCTTTGCGGTCAGCATAATAATCGGCACACTGCTCGTCTCTCTTATTTTTCGGCAGATCGTCACTCCATCCATAGACGGAAGCATTATGTCCAAGATGACCAAATCCCACTCCTCTTCTGTGAACCGCTGATAGCCTTCCACTCCGTCATGGACAAATTCGGCTTCAAATCCTTCTTTAAAAAAGAACATTTCCGTCATGGTGCATACGCTTATATTGTCTTCTATCATTAATATCTTCATTGGTTCCTCCGCTTATCTTGACGCTTTTACTCATAATAGCACCATTTTACCCGGATATTTTCGCGTTTCACAATTGTTAGTTTTTATTTCATCACCCGGAAATAGTTTGTTCATATTTTTTTCATACATTTCTCCTACTATATACATATCGGATAACCGGTTCTAAAGAAGGGTGTTTTCACAATATATGACACCCACATGGAGGAACAGACATGAACTTTATTAAAAGAGCCTTTTGGAGCATGAAGGCAAAAAAGGGAAAAACGTTTATGCAGCTGGTTGTGTTTTCAGTGATTTGCATTTTTGTCCTGTCCGGTCTTACGATCCAGTCAGCGGCAAAGAAATCAAGCGAACTGGCAAGGCAGCAGCTCGGCGGGAGTGTCACACTCCAGGCTGACCGCCAAAAGCAAATGACGCAGCAGCAAAAAGACGGTGAAAAGAGGACGTTTGAATCAACGCCGATTTCCGTTTCGGATGCTAAGAAGCTTACATCCTTACAGCATGTTAAAAATTACAACTTCCTCACGACAGCGTCAGCAAACGCAGAAAGCTTTGACGCGATAAAAAGCTCAGGCGACTCAGCCGATAACAGTACCGGCGGAAGACGTTTTCAAGGCGGCGGAAGACAGATGATTTCAGCGGACATTTCGGTCGAAGGCGTGCTCTCTACGGTGTTGCTTGATGATTTCACAGGCGGGAGCTCAAAAATCACTGACGGCCGCGCCATCACAAAAGCAGATGCGGACGCAAAAGTCGCCGTGATTAATGAAACGCTGGCGGATCAAAACAAGCTGAAGGTCGGCGGCTCCATTACGGTTTCCTCAGCAACGGATGATTCTGTGAAAACGAAGCTTAAAATTGTGGGAATCTATAAAACAACATCATCAGGAGACGATCAGGCAGAGCATTTTTCATTCTTAAATCCTGACAATAAAATCTATACGCCTTACACCGCCGCGGCGGCGTTAAAAGGGTCTGATAACAAAAACAAAATCAGCTCAGCCGTTTATTATATGGATGATGCAAAATATATTGATTCATTCGTTGCGGCTGCGAAAAAAACATCTATAGATGATAAAACCTACACGCTGACGACAAATGATCAGGTGTATCAGCAAATGGTCGGCCCGATTGAAAATGTCGCGTCATTTTCTAAAAACGTGGTGTACCTTGTATCCATCGCGGGCGCGGTCATTCTCGGGTTGATCGTGATGATGTCGATCAGGGAACGCAAGTATGAAATGGGTGTCTTGATGGCGATCGGCGAAAAGCGCCGGAAGCTCATCGGACAATTCTTAACGGAAATTCTGATTGTCGCGGTTATCGCCATCGGGATCGCATCCGTCACGGGCAGCCTTGTGGCGAATCAGCTGGGAAATCAGCTTCTTTCCCAGCAGGTCAGCTCAGCCGATGATTCACAGCAGCAAACAAGCGGCTGGGGCAGCGGGGAAATGCCGCGGGGAGGCGGCATGTTCGGTCAGCATTCATCCGGTGCAGATGTCATCAGTACAATGCAGGTAAACGTTTCGCTGAATGACCTTCTGATTCTCGGCGGGATCGGCGTCGCAATTGCCGTCATCGCCACATTACTGCCGTCTGTATCAGTCATGCGGCTTCACCCTAAAACGATCCTGACCAAGCAGGAATAAGAGGAGGCAGCATAATGAGCCTATTAACCTTTCAAGAGACTGGCTACTGGTACCAAGATAAATCACAGCCGCTGTTTCAGGATATAACGATCAGCTTTGAAAAAGGGAAGTTTTATACAATTGCCGGCGCCTCCGGAACGGGAAAAACCACGTTTCTGTCTCTGGCGGGCGGCCTTGACACACCTAAAAAGGGAAGCATCCTTTATAACGGCGAAGACATCTCCAAAATCGGATTAACCAAATTCAGAAATCAATATGTCTCTATCGTCTTTCAATCTTATAATCTGATTCCGTATATGACGGCGCTCCAGAACGTCACAACGGCGATGGAGATTACCGGATCTAAGGAGAAAAACAAAGATGCGTTCGCGCTCAGCATGCTGGATAAAGTCGGCATCACCGAACAGCAGGCCCGTCAGCGGGTGCTGACATTAAGCGGCGGACAGCAGCAGCGCGTTTCAATTGCGCGGGCTTTCTGCTGTGACACGGATTTGATTTGCGCGGACGAGCCGACGGGAAACCTCGACGAAGATACGTCAAAGGAAATCGTCCGGCTCTTTCAGGACCTGGCGCATAAAGGCGGCAAATGCGTTATCATGGTCACGCACGACGAACAAATCGCCAAAGTGTCTGATATCAACATCCGCTTATCAAGAGGAAGTTTCACAGTAAAAGAAAACGGCACGGCCGTGTCCTGATACCGCGCCCCTGCCAGCGCAGACAGGGGCGCACCCTATATCCCCCTATTCAATAGAAGTGAACGTAAAAAAAGCGAGGGCTGCATCCCCTCGCTTTTTTATTTATATCAGCTGTAAATAGCGTTCAATATTTGATTGACCGGCTGCTTTGATCAATTCTTCCGCCTTTTCCTCTTCCCCCGGCAAAGCGAGCCGGAGTTTGTCTTCAATGTCTTTTTCAGAAAGACCGTTTCCCGGTGCTCCCTTCGGACAGTCGATACGTGTTTCATAGACATGATTGCCGGAAGCCGTGACCCGTACAATTGTAAAACGGCCCTTCGGAACGGCGTTGTCAGCCGGCTGAATTTGATCATCATAGCTTCGGTGAATTCTCGCAAACCCCTTTTGAAGGGATTCCGGAATCGGCTCGGAGGTGAAGTGTTTTGCTGAAAAATCTTTACCGTGCAAAGCCAAGGCAATCACATATTCCACGCTGAAGCGCCCCGCTTCGCCTGTTTTCGGGCGCCGTTCTGTCAATGCGGCATCCCCGCCCGGCGGATAAATAACGTCGGTCCGTTCCATTTGGCCGAAAGTGAGGCCGTGCTCAGCCTTCAGCTTGAGAATGGCGTCCGCCGCGTGATGGGCCGCCGAGCAAAACGGATAAACCTTAAACCAAAGCCCAGGGCTCACAATCCGCCAAGGTTTTCCCCACCCGTTTAAAAGCACGGTTTCTGCCCGTTCAAGATCGCCGTACAGCCCGAAGAAGCCTTTCTCCCCGTCAAGCGCATGATCCGACCCGCCAAAACCGGCCTTCGCAAGCTTTACGGCGAACAACCCGGCTTGAGCGGCCAGTCCGGCATGAAGCGGCTTCATTTCTGTTCCGAACTGCACACGCATGCCTCCGGAACGGGCGGCCGCAAATCCGATCGCTTTTTGCAATTCGTTTTGATTGAGGTTCTCCGCGAAACCGACGGCGCAGGCCGCCGCAATCGCGCCTAACGTTCCCGTATTATGCCAGCCTTTCTCGTAATGGTGTCTTCCCGCTGACTGACCGAGCCGCGCCATCACTTCGATGCCTGTCACGTAAGCACCGAGAAAACGGCTTTCGTCTATATGGCCGGATGATGCCGCTGCGATCAGAGCCGGAAGGATGACCGCGCTCGGATGTCCTCTTACATCAGAATGAACATCGTCAAAATCAAGCGCATGGGCGATGAATCCGTTAATCAGCGCGGATTGGGACGGCGTTGCTTTTTGGTTTCTGCCGATAAGCGGAGCTGTCGGCGCCCCGCCTTCTTCTTCGGCCAGTTTTATCAGCTTCTCAATGCCTTTATCCCGTCTCCCGGCAAAGGCTGCCGCTGTAAAATCAAGCAGGCCTTTGCGCGCTTCTTTCATCGCATCGGCGGATGTTTCCGGTACAGACGACATGACGTCCTGAGCAAGCCCGGCCGTCAGATGTTCCGTATTCATTCCGTCTGCTCCAATACATTGACGGCCAGCCGGGCGAAAAACTCAGCCGCTTGCGGGAGCGCTTTTTCGTCGAGTGTGAAGGCGGGATGGTGCCATTCTTCCGTTCCGTTTGTTCCCATCCAGACGAAGAAGCCGGGGATTTTTTCTTGATATAACGCGAAGTCTTCCCCGCCGGGAGACTGTTCTGCCCGAACCGTTTGAAGCCCGAGATCTTCAGCCGTCTGTTCCGCCGCCTGGATGAAACGGGCGTCGTTTACCACTGACGGAAGATAAGGATACCAGCGGAATTCGGCTTCTGCCCCGAATCCGGCCGCGATTCCTTCGGCAACCCGCTTCATATGTTTCGGAACAGCGTCACGCGCTTCTTTTTGAAACGTCCGGACGGTGCCTTCCATTTCAACATGGTCCGGGATGACATTCCAAGAGCTGCCGCCTTGAACTCTTGTGATGCTGACGACGGCATTGTGAAGCGAGCTGATATTTCTGCTGACAACTGATTGCAGGCCGCCGATGATCTGCCCTGCCGCCTGAATCGGATCAATGCTGTTATCAGGGATTCCGGCGTGGCCGCCTTTTCCTTTAACAGTGATTTCAAAGCGGTCCACACTCGCCATCAGCGGGCCTTCTTTCAGGCCGACCGTGCCGACGGGGAGGTCGGGTTTGTTATGCATGCCGAATATTGCCGATACACCGTCAAGCGCGCCGGCTTCAATGACCTGTCTCGCTCCGGCGGCGATTTCTTCCGCGGGCTGAAAAATAAACCGCACCGTTCCTTTCAGCTCGTGCTTTCTCTCATTTAATAAGAAAGCCGTGCCGAGAATAGATGCCGTATGGAAGTCGTGGCCGCAGGCATGCATGACGCCGCTGTTTCGCGAAGCAAACGGAAGGTTTGTTTTCTCTTCGATCGGCAATGCGTCAATGTCCGCTCTGACGGCGATGACGGGGCCGGTTTTGTCTCCTTTGATTTCGGCGATCACTCCGGTTTGAAGTTTCGGAACATCAACAACCGTGATACCCTCTTCCTCCAGCCAGCGGCGGATTTTATTCGTCGTTTCGTATTCCTCGCCTGACAGCTCAGGGTGTTCATGAAGGTCGCGGCGGATATTGATTAAACGTTTGTTTAATGATTCATACGTTTCTCTTGCCATTTCTTCTTCGTCCCTTCCTATACAAGCTCAGCAGGCTCTCCCACTTGCTTTATAAATTTTTTCGTCCGTTCGTTCTGCGGATTGTCAAACAGCTCTTCCGGTGTTCCCTGCTCGATGATGCGTCCGTCCGCCATAAAAATGACCTGGTCGGCCACTTCACGCGCAAAAGCCATCTCATGTGTGACGATGACCATGGTTGTCTGTTTTTCGGCAATTGATTTGATGACTTGAAGCACACCGGCTACAAGCTCAGGGTCAAGGGCCGAAGTCGGTTCATCCAGTAAAATCGCGTGAGGGTCAACGGCCAAGGCGCGAGCAATGCCGATCCGCTGCTGCTGCCCGCCTGACATCGTAATCGGGTAGCTGTCCGCTTTTTGCTCTAAACCGACTTGCCGCAATAGATCCATACCGATCTGTTCCGCTTCTTTTTTCGGTTTCTTTTGCGCGGTGATCAGCGCTTCTGTCACGTTTTGCAGTGCGGTTTTGTTTTTGAATAGGTTGTAATTCTGAAACACCATCGCCGTCTGCTGGCGAAGCTTGTGTACATCTTTGCGCGAATAGGACGCTGCATTCAGCTTGGCATCACCGATTTCAATGATGCCGTCATCCGGGCGCTCCAGCAGATTCAGACAGCGGAGGAGCGTTGATTTTCCCGAGCCGGACGGGCCGATAATGGCCGTGACTTCGCCGCTTTTGATCTCAAGATCGATTCCGTCAAGTACGGTAAGGTCTTTAAATGCTTTTCGAATATGTCTGACTTGTATCATCCTGAGCCTCCTCCTATGTGCGATAAGGCTTGCTGATCGCCCGTTCGAGCAGATCCTGCAGCACGCTGTAAATAATCGTAAGAATCCAGTACATGATCGCAACGGCTAAATACGTCTCAAAATATTTGAGGTTGCCTGATGCGTACATTTTTCCTTGGGCGAACATCTCCATCACTCCTAATGTAAAGGCGAGCGATGTTTCTTTTAACAGGCCGATAAACGTATTTCCCGTTGCGGGAAGCGCGTTTCTGACGGCCTGCGGGAAAATGATCCGTCTGTATGCCTGTGATTTTGTCATTCCGACGGACAGGCAGGCTTCAAGCTGCCCCTCATCGACTGAGTTGAGCGCGGCGCGGAAAATTTCAGCGAGGTAGGCGGCATTTTTCAGGCTTAGCCCGATAATCGCCGCCGTTAACGCCGTCATCTTGCTCATTCCTGGGAACAGCTGAGGCAGTCCGTAATAAATTAAGAAAAGCTGGACGAGCGTCGGCACGCCCCGAAAAAATGAAATATACACCTTTGACAGCTGGTGAAGCACAGGAATACGATTTTTTGTTATAAGCGCTAATATAAGGCCGCCGATCACGGCAAATACCATGGCCGCGACGGCCATTAGTAATGTGATCGGCAGGGCTTCGATTAACGCGGGAAAAGCTGAAAACATAAATCCCCAATCAATGCTGTTCATTCTCGATTTTCACCGCCGTTTCTTAATGCTTTGCTTCCGTTGTGATATCTTCTTTAAAGTACTTTTCAGACAGCTTTTTCAGCGTGCCGTCTTTCCGCAGTTCTTCAATGGCTTTGTCTACTTTTTTGCGGATTTTATCGTGAGCCGCATCCTTCGCAAACGGGAAGGCGACTTTTTCATAGACAATCGGATCTCCTGCTAGTTTCAGAGGCAGGCCGGTCTTTTTGATCTGGGCAATCAGGACGCTGCGGCTGTTTACGTAAGCGTCAACGCGCCCGTAAGCCACGTCTTTCAGCGTGCCTTCTTGTGTTTCATACGTTTTAATGTTGATTTTTTTATCCGGGTCCTTTCTTTCAAGGTTTTTCGCGTGGTTTGAGCCAAGAACCGCTGCCACTGTTTTTCCTTTTAGATCATTGACTGATTTGATGTCTTTGTTATCGTTTTTGACGACGATTTGTGTGCCCGCATACGAATACGGTTCTGTGAAGTTATACGTTTTCTTGCGTTCGTCCGTGACAGCGACCTGGTTTGAGATGGTGTCGAGTTTGCCGGTCTGAAGCTCGCCCATCAGTCCGCTGAATTCAAGCAGCTTCCAGTCCAGTTTCATGTTGATTTTTTTTGCTACGGCTTCCATGACATCCACGTCAAAGCCCGTCAGCTTGCCGTTTTCTTTATATGCGAACGGATAGCTTTGCCCCGTGGCGCCGACATGCAGTACGTTATCGCCGCCTTCGCTTTCTTTGCCGTTACCGCATGCTGATAAGACCGCCAGAAGAGCGGCAGACAGCAGCAAAGCCCATGTTTTCTTCTTCATTGAAATCCCGCCTTTTCCTATTTCTATGTTAATCGTGCAATTGTTTTTTTAAATAGATGGTGATGTGCCCTTTTCCTAAATCTTTTTCGCCTGCGCGGACGTAGCCTTTCCGCTCGTACATGCCGATCAGCCACGGATGCTTGTCCGCTGTGCCCAATGATACGAAGGGCGCTTTTAATGTATCGCGGAGCACTGTATTCTCCAGCCACGCCAGCATGTCTGACCCCGTCCCTTTTTTTCCGGTTTCAGGGTCGACGGCGAACCACCAAATATGAGGGACACCGTACGGACCGGGATTCGGCCCCCACGGCATCCGCAAAGAAATCGTCGCCACGATGCGTCCGTCTTCCTCCAGAACGTAACAGGCGTTTTTTTGTATGTTATTCAAAACGAGCTCTTTATCCGCCGTTGCCGCGGCAAAGTTGATGCCGAGCTTGCGGATCGGTTCATATGCCCTCAGTGTCAGTGAAAGCAGTTCATCAGCGTCCGCTTCCGTTGCGAGCCGGTATCGTTTTGACATAATGAGCCCTCCTTTAATCGGCATATCGGTTTGCCGGTTTTTCCAGTCCGAAATGTTCTCTCAGCGTCGTTCCTTCATACTCTTTTCTGAACACGCCCCGCTCTTGTAAAATCGGAATCACTTTGTCTACAAAAAGAGTGAGACCTTCAGGCAAAAGCGGAGGCATGATGTTGAAGCCGTCACAAGCTTGTTTTTCGACCCATTCCTCCATCTTATCGGCAAGCTGTTCAGGCGTTCCGACAAAGATGTGATGGCCTCTTGAACCCGCCACATATTTGTACAATTCGCGGATGGTCATGTTATCGCGTTTGGCCATCTCCTGAACGAGCTTGAACCGGCTTTTAACGGCATTTGACGCTTCCGCATCCAATTCAGGCAGCGGGCCGTCAAGCGGGTAAGCGGAAAGATCGACGCCGCCCAGATAGTTTTGCAGAATGTTCAGGCCGACAGACGGGATGATGAGGTCTTGAAGCTCTTCATATTTGGCCCGCGCTTCTTCTTCGGTATCGGCGATAACTGGAAAAATCCCCGGCATGATCGCGATTTTTTCAGGATCCCGGCCGTAAGAAGCCGCTTGTTCTTTAATAGATTGATAGAATTCCTGAGCAGATTCCAGATGATTTTGCGCGGTAAAAATGACCTCCGCGGTTTTGGCTGCCAGCGCCTTTCCGTCTCCTGATGAGCCAGCCTGAATAATGACCGGGCGTCCTTGAGGCGTGCGGGCGACATTCAACGGCCCTCTCACTGAAAAATAGGTTCCTTTATGATTCAATTCATGCATTTTGTCTTTTTCGAAAAATGTCCCTGACTCTTTGTCGCGGATAAAGGCGTCTTCCTCCCACGAATCCCATAATCCTTTGACGACTTCCACGAATTCTTCCGCGCGCTGATATCTGAGATGATGCTCAAGATGCGTTTCGCCGCTGAAATTAAGCGCGGTCGATTCAATTGATGATGTGACGACATTCCAGCCCGCGCGGCCGTTGGAAAGATGATCCAGCGATGCAAATTGTCTCGCGATATGGAACGGTTCGCTGTATGTGGTAGACGCGGTCGCCGTCAGACCGATGCGGGATGTGACCTGAGCCAGCGCCGACAGCAGGGTAAACGGCTCAAAGCGCGTCAGCACATTCGGATGCGATTTGCTGTCTATTGATAAACTGTCCGCCAAAAACAGCATGTCCAATTTCCCCCGCTCCGCTGTTTTCGCCAGTTCTTTGAAATAATCCAAATTCATGCTCGCGTCCGCCGGCGCCTCAGGATGTCTCCAAGAGGCGACATGATGGCCGGTGCCTGCGAGAAACACACCGAGTTTGATTTCTTTTTTCTTTGTCATGACGATCTCCTTCTATAATGAAATACGGTGCGGAACATATTAACACCACTAAACCTATATTTCCTATTAAATTTATAAGAATAAATCAAAATGTACAATTGTCAGGCAAGTTTGTCAATGCATTAAGAAAAAAATCATGATTTTAAAAATAACCCGGCGCACCGGCCGGGTTATTTCTTCGAAACTGTATAGACGCTCCCTTTGACTTTTTTCTTAATGACGGCAATGATAAGCAGCAAGACGGGGAACAGCACTTGAAACGGAAGATGAATATAGATCGGGACAATTTTTAACCCTTCGTTCATGTGTTCCGACAAATTGCTTGCGATGCTGATGGAGAGAATCAGCACCCCCAATCCGACCGGGAAGGCCAGCTGGGACGGATTTTTTTCTTTAAACAGCGTGGACACGCCCACGACAACCGCATATGTAAAAAGGCTGACTTTGAAAAAACCGCCGATGACGAGCACGAGCATGAAAAAGACATCCAGCCGGTCTAAAAACTCTTCCACTTTAATCGTCTGTATGGTGCTCAGCAGCGGGAATTGAGAGCGGAGCATTAAGTTGACGTCAAGCACACAAATATTAATCGCCACTGACATCGCCAAAAACAGACCGCTGATGATAATCGCCAGAACCCCTGTTTTCTTCACCTTTTTCCGATCTTTTAAGTAGGGGAATATCATGACAAACACGATCAATTCACCGAAAGGGATGAACATGGTCTGTTTAAATACGGAATAAATGACCGTCCCCATCCCGTCCGCTAAAACAGGCTGGAGAAATCTCAGGTTTATCGTACCGGAGCTGATAATGAGGATCAGCCCGATGGCCGTCAGGAAATACATAATGCTAAACAGCAGCTCGCCGGCTCTCGCTATGACTTCAATTCCCTTTCTGACCGCAAATATCGCGGCGAGCATCAGCATGCCATTCACAATTAGAAGGGGCGTGTCCTGATATGCGAAGGTGACAAGCATTTCGCCAAAATCCCTCAATATGCGGGCGGCGATATAAGCAAAATAGAGAATATAAAGAAGAGAGACCGCCCAGCTCAGATGCCTGCCGATCAGTTCGGTCATGTAATCTCTCGGAGAGGACTCAGGAAAATATTGATACAGCGCCTGATATACGTAGAAAAGTCCGAGACCGGTAACGCACCCGAGAAGCACGGACAGCCATGCATCCCGCCCGGCCATCGTGCCCGGCGGGATCAATAACGAACTGCCCAATTCAAACAAAATGATCATCACAAACAGCTGGCGTGTGCCGATTTTCGCATTTTCCATACGCTTCGCTCCTTTCTCCTCAAATCAATCGTGATCAAGCTTGTCTGAGAGAGGATTATTCCGCAAGCCCGTTCTTCTGATAATGACTTCCGTTTTTACGTCCACGGGGAGGTTGGGGAAAATTTCTTCATCCCATTTCCCTTCGAGCTTTTTCCATTTGTCCGGATGTTTCCGATAGATCAGGTCTCCGAACCCGACGAAATCATTCTTATGGGCTTTAATATCTTCAAGTGATTTGGTGATATCTCTATCAAGCTGCGTGCTGAGCGCCTTTTGCATGACCATGATCACTTTCGGATCAGACAGATGGAAAGGGTATCTGACAGCGTCCACCAGCCCTTCAACCTGAGCACGAACGTGAATATGCGGTTTTCCGTCCTGAAAAGTAGCCGTCACCTTTGTATTCTGACGGGTGACCTGCAGACTGATTGCATGCTTCACGTTCTTCCAATCCGCATTGATAAACGTATGCTTGATTTTGTTCAGCAGCCATACAGCGCCGACACTGTCGTCATCCTCAATCCAGTAATCCAGTCTCCCATCCTTTTTGAACACTGCCAGCCCGTCCGCTGACAGCACCGCTTTCGGTTCAGTCGTCTGCGTATTTTCCATCGTAGGGCCGGCTTTATCGTCTCCGTGCATTTCATAACCCGGAATAAACGGCGACCCGGTCGGAGAAGCAAGATCAATCAGAACGTCCTGAAGGCTTGTTTTCACGACTCTGCCGTATTGTTCCTGTGTGAAGCTGAGCGTCTTGTTCACTTTATTGGAAGGGATTTTATCAATCGGCGTCAGCACTTTAATAATGTCTTCAGCATTGCAATTATGCGCAATAACCGCGGTTGCGGTTGTTCTGAATTCGGTATCACGGTCAAGATTGTCCAGAATAAAATTGAGTCCTTCCTCTTTCGCGAGCTTTTCACTGAACACCACAAGATTCGTATGCGCAAAATAGAGCCTTCTGGACACCTTCATCGAGGCTTTTCTCAAAGCTTCCGTCATATTGTCTCCGGACACGGAATAGACGGAAACCGGCGGCCGGTCTCCCGCTCCGCCGCCCTGCAGGCCGCCGGCTACGTTTCCCGGGTTGATAATCTGAAAGTGAAGGACATATTTTCCCGATTCGGTACGGTCAATACCGATGGCGGAGATTACGGCCAAATCGGTCAGCTCTCTTTTATCCCAGCATCCTGATACAAACATAAGGGAAACCATCGTACAAAGGAGGAGTATCCATTTACGTCTTTTCATTGCCGCCGCCCTCTTCTACATCTTTATTAACCATTCCTCTGGAGGTCTCCGGTTTCGGTCTTTGATGTTCCCCTTGGCGCCTGTTGTTTTTCTGCACGAGCAGCTCCGGCCTTTTTTCATCCGCCCATAACGGAGCGCGGAAAATGGAATCCTTCAGCCCGCCCGGGGTCAAAGGAGCGAGCGGGGACATATACGGAAAACCGAACGAACGCAGTCCGCACAGATGGACAAACATTATGATAATGCCCAGAATCAGCCCGTAAAATCCCATGACGGCCGCGATCAGAATAAAGACAAACCGGATCAGGCGCGCAGATATCGCCATGTCAAAAGCCGGAGTCGCAAAGCTGGCAATCGCCGTCAGCGCGACAACGATCACCATGGCCGGGGAGACGATGCCGGCCTGTACAGCAGCCTGGCCGATGACAAGCGCTCCGACTATGGAAACGGCGGAGCCGACCACTCTCGGAAGACGGACGCCCGCTTCCCTGAGAATCTCGAAGGCCACTTCCATCGTCAGCGCTTCAATTACGGCCGGAAACGGCACGGTCTCCCGCTGGGCCGCGATGACGATCAGCAGCTGCGTCGGAATCATTTCTTGATGAAAGGTCGTCGCCGCCACGTAAATCCCCGGCGCCACCAGTGAAATGAAGAAAATCAAAACTCGAAGCAGCCGGATGCTCGTAGCGATATCAAATCGGGAATAATAATCCTCAACCGACTGAAAAAATTGAATGAATAAGGCTGGCGCGATGAGAACAAACGGCGTTCCGTCCACAATAATCGCAAATCTTCCCTCCAGCAGATTCCCCGCCACAACGTCCGGCCGTTCCGTATGATACACAGTGGGAAATACGGAAAACGGCGCGTCTTCAATAAGCTGTTCAATGTAGCCGGATTCCAGAATGCTGTCGATGTCAATGTGCTTCAGCCGCCTGCGGACTTCCTTAACCAGCTTTTTTTCACAGATTCCGTTAATATACATCAGCGCGACGTCCGTATTCGTTTCGTGCCCGATCTCCATTTTTTCCACCCATACATCAGGATTTTTTACATACCTGCGGATCATGGAAATATTGGTTTGCAGGGATTCAGTGAATCCCTGCCGCGGTCCGCGGAAGGACACCTGGGTGCTCGGTTCTTCAATGGACCGTTGCTCTCCCCCTTCCGTGCTGGCGATCAGCGCCTTGTCAGCCCCGTCGACAAAAATGAGCGTGCTGCCCGCCACCAGCCCGGCATAAAGGCTTTTCCATTTCTCTTCCTCTTTTACTCCGCCGATCGCAAGCGTTTTTTCATATATCAGGCAGACCGCCTGTTCCGGCTGAACGGACGGGATGTCAATTAGATCCTCCAGCAGGGATTGGCTGATAAGCTGCTCGTCTACCAAACCGGCGATATACACGATCGCTGCCGGAAGCTCTTCTTTTCCGATTTTCAGCCGGCGGATGACGACATCGGCACTGTTGCCGAATCTCTCAGACAGCTTCTTCATATTTTCCTTTAAGCTGATGGAGATCGGCTCTTCCCGCTCTTTGTCTGATTTGGTTTCCGCTTCTTTTCTGTCTTCATTGTCACCGTTCTTTTGATCGTCTTTTTTTCGTTTCTTCTGCTTAAAAAATGGCGGCATATCGCAAAAAACCTTTCCTTGTTTTTTTCATATTCTTCCTGTACGGCAAAAGATTATGCACGGCGGATAGTCTGTATAAGTTTTGCGTAATCGAAAAGGATAAAAAGGGAGAGTGATGCGCATGAAAATATTGGGAGTTTCAATTTTTTTGCTGGCTGCCTGTCTGATGATTTCGATAGGAATGGATATGCTGCAAGGATTCAGTCTCTATGGAGCGGTTCGAAACAACCTGTCCGCTTTTAAATTGATGACCTTCTCGGAATGGCTGATGCTGTTTTTCTTCGCCCTCTTTTTAATGAAAGAAATGCTGGCTTTATATAAATCAGGTAAAAAAGATGCCTGACAGGCGCACGTCTGTATGGTGTCAAAAAAGAACACATCCCTCCCTTTGTCGGAGTTCATGTGTTCTTTTTATTTTTCCGGCGGGGATTGTTTTCAGATGACGATATTTCCGATTTCCGTATCTGTCGTGTGTTTCACAATGACGCCTTTGATAATGCGATTGCCGATGATTTTGGTGCTTGCCGAGGAACTGGTTTGGATGGCGGAAGCAGAAGCGGCGGAAAGGTTGTTGATGGTATTGCCCGAAATGAGGGAATTGGAGGCACCGTTCAAATAGATGCCGATCGGGCTGCCCGCCGTTCGGTTGATCGTGATCGTATTGTCTATGACTTCATGCGTGCCTGAGTTCAGATACACGGTAACGATAAGCGGTGATGATTCAAAGCGGTTGCCGATGACAGAGGTCCCCGAGGATGTTGAACTGAAAATGGGGTAGTTTTTGTAGCTTTTGAAGAGATTTCCCTTGATGACAGCCCTGGCGTCATTTGTAACAGATACGGCATAGGACTCCGCGGCGCCCTGAAACGCATTCGGGATGAGCGTATTTCCTTCAATGACGGCATTTCCGCCTGTGACCCATATGCCCCGGCTGAATGATTTCAGCACATTCTGTTTTACGGTGATATTGCCGGCTGACATGCTGATTCCGTCTGTTACCTGATTCAGTGTGTTATTCATAAAGACGGCGTTATCCGAGAGCGTCGCCCGCATCCCCGTGCTTCGTCTCGTTTCGGAACGTCCGTTTTCAATGACATTGCCGTCAACGGTCACATCTTCCGCCTGATAGACGGAAATACCCGCATTTTCAAATTGATTGATTTTGTTGTGAGTGACGAGGACGCTTTTTCCTCTTACATCTATTCCCGTGGAAAAACCGGTAATCAGATTGTTGGAAATGACGGCATTGCTGCTGTCCTGCCCTTGGGAGACACCTTGTCCGGCGATTCCGGTCCTTGAGCCGCCGTTTGACCAAAAGAGAACATTCCCGGAAATGACGGTATGTGCGCTGTATCCGTAGCTGATTGTGTTGTCGGAATGATTTCCTTCAATTAACACATTATATCCGTTAAAGTTGGTGACTGAGCTTGCGGCGTTTCCGTAAAAGAAGTTGTTTCGGATGGTGATGTGAAGAGCCTCTTCATAATCAACATCGCCTTCTCCGTACGATTCAATGTCGATTCCGAATTTCGGAGCCGTTCCGTTCCCTTGCCCGGCGTCTTCGATCACGCATTCTTCCACCGTGATGGTATTGCAGCCGGTGATTGAAATGTTGTTCCGTCTTGACTCCCTGATCTCACAGCGGCGGATGGTCACATGTTCTGATGTTTCGTAATCACTGTTTGTTTTTAAACCGAGCGGGCTGACAATAATGCCGTCTCCCGTAAAATTCGATATTTTCACATTTTCGATCAGCACATTGCTGCTGCCTTCAATACAGATGCCAAACCCCCATTCATGAGTCGACCGTAATGGAACATTGGTATACGTGTGTTCATCCCGTTCCCCGATGATGCGGCCGCCGGTGATGGTGACATTTTCCCGCCTGCCTATATAGAAAGCCGAATAACCCCAGGAGCTGTTCGGCGACACTTTAATCGTGCATTCCGGATCCATGATGATGGAGAGATGGCTCGGCACATTAATTCCCGCGTTCCTAAACGGCTGGCTTTTGTCACCGCCAAGCGTGCCGTTGATTTTATATGTTCCGGGCGGAAAAAACACCGTATGACTGCCCTCGCTGACAGCCTTGGCCAAGCATTGATTGATGGCGGCCGTCACATCGGCAGTCCCGTCTGCTGCCACACCGCAATCCGTTATATCTAAAATACGATTCGGCAAGTAATAATCTCCTCCTTCCTCTCTTATTTCATCTTATTCCGTCATAATCCGCTCCGCCTGTACATACTTTAAATTTTATTAAAAAAGTTTATATAGATAGTTTAGTCAGATTATATGACAAAATAAGCCATTGGAATTAGGAAAATCCATCTATATTCAACGTTTTAATATCTTTTCATTCTGGAATTTTTTGAATTCAGTATAAATTATATTGACACAAGTATTATATAAGAATATGATTTTTGTAATACACTTTTTTAAGAAAGGGTTGGCTCAGGTGGCATCTATTGAAAAGGAATCTATAACAGAAACTGTGCCGCAACGAGGCTTTTTCGGTCATCCCCGCGGCCTGTTCACACTGTTTTTTACTGAGTTTTGGGAGCGTTTCTCCTACTATGGTATGAGAGCTATACTGCTTTACTATTTATACACGGAAGTCGCTCATGGCGGGCTCGGATTTGATAAAACCACCGCAGTTGCCATCATGTCCATATACGGGTCTCTCGTATACATGTCGAGCGTCATCGGCGGATGGCTGGCCGACCGGGTATTCGGCACGGCAAACACCGTTTTTTACGGCGGAATTTTAATTATGTTCGGGCACATCGCTCTTGCCTTCCCTGGCAGTACGGCGGCGTTTTTTACAAGCATGACTCTGATCATTATCGGAACCGGCCTGCTTAAACCAAACGTATCCAGCGTTGTCGGAGCTTTATATACGAAGGAAGACGAGCGCCGCGACTCAGGTTTCAGTATCTTTTACATGGGGATCAACCTCGGCGGATTGCTTGCGCCGCTAATTGTCGGAACACTCGGACAGAAGTACAACTACCACTTAGGCTTCGGATGCGCCGCGGCCGGTATGTTCCTCGGACTGATTGTTTTCGCTCTTACGAGAAAGAAATACCTCGGCAAAGCAGGCTCCAATGTACCGAATCCGATTTCTAAATCATCAGTGATCGGAACGGGAATCGGAATAATCATTGCAGCAGCGGTTATCATCGTTCTGATTCAAACCGGCTGGCTGACGATCCAGCGTGTGATTGACATCGTCAGTATCCTCGGCATTGCCATTCCGGTTATTTACTTTATTGTGATGTTCATGAGCAAAAAAGCGACAAAAACGGAAAAATCACGGCTTGCAGCTTATATTCCGCTGTTTATTGCGGCGGTTATGTTCTGGGCGATTCAGGAACAGGGCGCGACGATTCTTGCTTTATATGCCGATCAGCGCACGAGACTTTCTTTTGCGGGCATACATCTTGAGTCATCATGGTTCCAGTCTCTGAACCCATTATTCATCGTCATTTTCGCACCGGTGTTCGCTTGGATCTGGCTGAAGCTCGGCAAACGCCAGCCTTCAACACCGATTAAATTCGCGATTGGCATTATTCTTGCCGGACTGTCATTTTTAGTCATGGTGCTTCCGGTTATGGGCGGAAGCGGCGAGCTTGTGAGCCCGCTTTGGCTTGTGCTCAGCTTCCTTTTGGTTGTGCTTGGTGAGCTTTGCCTTTCACCGGTCGGTTTATCCGTCACAACGAAGCTCGCGCCTGCCGCCTTCTCAGCGCAGACCATGAGCATGTGGTTCTTAACAAACGCCTGCGGTCAAGCCCTGAACGCAAAAGTAGTCGGTTTGTTTGATAAGGTTTCTGAAGCGGCCTACTTCGGCTCAATCGGTCTTATTTCGATCATTCTCGGTATTATTTTAGTACTTCTTTCTCCTGTTATTAAACGGGCGATGAAAGGCGTACAATAACTAAAAAAGCCTGCGGACGGTTCCGCAGGCTTTTTTTTGTGCGTCTATCGTTTTAATTCCTCAAGCGTTTCGCTCCACCTCTTCAGGACACCTTCCGGCTCGTGAAGACGGATGACCGGTCCGGATGTCAGATCCGCGTATTTCGCCCGATCTTCCTTGACGGTGATCACGCGGCAGCTGAACCGCTCCCTTTCGTATTTCGCCTCTTTCAGCGGCGGAAGCGCCGCACATTCCAATGTCACGTAATATGCGGCTCCTCCGTGCCAAGCGATGAAAAGAGCTTGTCCCGAATGCAGCAGGCTGTTTACGGTCGTCGTGTTTTTCCATAAGGCGAGCCGGAGATTTGTGCGGCTTACAGCCACTATTTCACCGGCGCTGATCATGGCCGCGTGCGGACGGCCTTCTTTTGTCACGGATTGCAGCACAAATGCGTCGTGCTGTTTTTTTTCAAGCTCCGTTCCGTCTAAAAGCGTGTAAAGCGCCGCCGGCAAGTGCTCCGTCAGCATTACGCTTTTCTTTCCGGGACAGCGGGAACATGTGTGGCCGTCTCCGTTTCTTTCGGATCAATTTTAAATGCCGGGTTGAATGCCGCCGGATTGGTGATGCTTTCCGGTTCACAGGATCTCCATGTGAAGAAGCAGGTTTGGCATTGGTATATTTCCCAAGCGCCTTTGACCGGCGATTGGCTGACGGTTTCTCCTTTTTTCGATTCACAGCGCGGGCATGTTTTCATAGCAAACTCATCCTTTCTTATTGATTCATTAAGTCCATCAGTTTTTGTTCCCACTCTTTCGTTGTCAGCGGAGAATCAAGCGGCTGCGAATAATGGCCTCTTGTTTCCGGCGCGACAGGCGTCGTGGCGTCAAGAATCATTTTGTGTGTCATCCCAGCCGGATCGGATCCCGGGTCAAGCGGAAGGACAGACAGGTCAGGAATGATGACTGCGTCGTGTTTCGGATGCATTTTCGTTGAGAGCGCCCACATGACTTGCGGGAGGTTAAACGGATCGACATCCTCATCCACGACAATGACCATTTTGCAGTAGCCGAGTCCGTGCGGCGTGGTCAGGGCGCGCATGCCGACCGCCTTGGCAAAGCCGCCGTAACGCGTTTTCGTTGAGATGATGGCGATCAGGCCGTGCGTATACATCGCGTTGACGGCGACGATTTCGTTCGGATAGGCTTCCTTCAGCTGCTGGTAAAGCGGCACGCACGTATTAATGCCGATCATATAATCGCACTCCGTCCACGGCATGCCTAAGTATAAATGTTCAAAGATCGGATTGTTTCTATGATATACCCGTTTGATTTTGATGACCGGCATGCTGCGGCCGCCTGAATAATGGCCTGTGAACTCACCGAAAGGGCCTTCGTATTCCCGTTCTCCCGCAAGGATCTCTCCTTCCAGAACGACTTCGGCGCCCCAAGGGATGTCTAAATCAGACAGCTTAGATTTGACGATTCTGTAGGGCTCCCCTTGAATCGCGCCGGCCATTTCATACTCGGATTGATCGTATAGCAGCGGAGTTGACGCGGCCGTCGTAATCACCGGCTCACAGCCGAGCGCGATCGTAACGGGAAGATTGACGCCGCGTTCTTCAGCCTGGCGAAGATGAATCGCAATATCATGCTGAGGCACGGGCTGAATGCCGAGGCGGTCTTTTCCCTTCACCTGCATTCTGTAAATGCCGACATTCTGCTTGCCGAAATTGTCCGGATCTTCAAGATCGCGGGAAATGACGCACGCTTTATCCAAGTAATACCCGCCGTCCCCCTGGTTGATTCTGAATAGCGGAAGGATGTCAAAAAGGTTGATGTCCTCAGTAATTTCATTTTCATGAAACGGCGCGGTTTCTTCACGTTTGACCGCTACCGGGAATGAATCGTACCGTTTGGCGAACTCAAAGAATTGTTCTTTTACAGGCGTATCTTTCGGCATGCCCAGCATCATCGCGTGATTCGGCCATGAGCCGATGACATTCAGGGCGACCTGCGCATGGTGATGTCCGTAAATATTGTTAAACAAAAGCGCGGGGGTTTTATCCCCGAGGTTGCTGGCTGCACGCGCGGCGGCGCCCAGATCCGGCTCCGGTTTTACCTCTTCGTTGACTGTCAGCAGCTGCCCTTCTTTTTCAAGAGCGGCGAGAAATTCCCTAAAATCCTGATAGGCCATTATCAGATTCCTCCTTTTTGTTTTTCAATTCCGTACCACCGTTTCGCTTCCGGCAGACGGATCCCAAACTGGTCGAGCGTCCGGAACACGATGTGGTCGATCAATTCGTCCATGTCAGCCGGCTTGTTGTAAAAGGCCGGCATCGGCGGAAGAATGACGGAACCCATTTTTGTAAGCGCTAGCATATTTTCTAAATGAATTTGGCTGAGCGGCGTTTCTCTTGTCAGCAGCACAAGTTTTTTCCTCTCTTTCAGGATGACGTCTGCCGCTCTTGTCAGCAGATTGTCAGCCATTCCGGTGCGGATGCTTGCAAGTGATTTCATGCTGCACGGAGCGATGATCATCCCGTCCGTTTCAAACGAGCCGCTTGAAATCGCCGCCGCCTGGTCTTTGTGAGAATACGTATAGGACGCCAGTTTCTCGACATCTTTTAACGTATAATCGGTTTCATGTGTGATGGTGACATTTGCCCAAGGTGACACGACAAGATGGGTTTCGATCTCCGCGGCTTTTAAATATTCTAAAAGCCTGATCCCGAATATGGCCCCCGTAGCCCCGGTCATTCCGATGACGAGCTTCATATTGACCCTCCTTTACGCTTGAAATATGGTGTCAAAACCATCATACTCCTGATATATCCATATGAAAAATATTCGTTAAATCTATGTATCATACTTTAAAGGTATAAAATAAAGGAGCGTTGTTCATGGATATCAGGCAATTGCGTTATTTCGTCACCATCGCCCAAGAGCAGAAAATCACGACGGCCGCCAAAAAGCTTCATATGGCGCAGCCGCCGTTAAGCAGACAGCTGAAACAGCTGGAAGATGAATTGGGCGTCATCCTGTTTGACCGCAATAAAAAGAAACAAATGACCCTTACATATGAAGGAAATGTCTTTTTGAAAAGAGCAAAAGAGATTCTTCATAAGTTTGAGGACGCCATTATCGAGGTACAAGAGCTGAAGGAGGAAGTGGCCGGCACGCTTGCCGTAGGGTCAACCATTTACTGTGCCGCGCTCATGCTTGAAAAAGTGTCACAGATGAAAGAACGGTATCCGCATCTCACCTTTAACATTTGGGAAGATGAACCCGTCTCACTGCTGGAGCTATTGGAATCCAGACAGATTGACGCCGCCGTCACCACCACCTTAATTAAAAACGATGGCATTGAATCGAAGGAACTTGAAGACATTCCGTGCGTCTTGGTGCTGTCCGAGCATACGAAACGTCTGTGCGGTGAAACGATTAAGCTGAATGATATCGCCTCTTTGCCTCTGATCCTTTTGCGCACCGTCAATGGAAGGGGTGTGTATGATCAAGTCCTCCATGTTTGTGAACAGTACGATCTTGACCTACGGGTTGTCTGTGAATGCCATGATTCCGCGACGCTCTTGAGCCTCGTATCATCAGGATTCGGCGCCACGATTCTGCCTTTGACGATGATTCCCGTCCATATGCGTTCGCATGTCAAAACGGTTATCATCGAGGACAACCCGTTTGTCATGACGCCGGCCGTCATCTGGAGAAAAGACAGCTATCTCCCGAAGCCGGTCAGACAGTTTTTGGAATTATTTTGATCGTGAAACACGGAGATTTCACACTCATGAAAACCAATTACTTGACTCATACTAAAAAAAAGTTATCCTTTACAATTGGGAGCTATTTTTTCTCAATAAAACTACTCAGAAAAGTGGGGAATAAAGAAGATGAAAAAAGCATTGTTCGCTTTATTCATGATGGTCAGCATCGCGGTGCTTGCAGCCTGCGGAAACTCACAGGGCAGCGGATCTAAGTCAAAAGACAGCGATCTTTGGGCTTCTGTCAAGAAAAAAGGCGTACTGACCGTCGGTACAGAAGGAACGTACGAACCGTTTACCTTCCATGATAAAAAGACTGATAAACTGACCGGATATGATGTGGAAGTGATTCAAGAAGTCGCGAAACGTCTCGGTCTGAAAGCTGACTTCAAAGAAACGCAATGGGACAGCATGTTTGCCGGTTTAAACTCGAAACGGTTTGACGTCGTCGCCAACCAAGTCGGCAAAACAGGCCGTGAGAACCAATATGATTTTTCTGATAAATACACAACGTCAAATGCTGTCGTCGTGACGAAAAAAGACAGCACGATTGCGAAAGAAGCTGATGTCAAAGGAAAAACAGCGGCTCAATCATTAACAAGCAATTACAATAAATTAGCGAAAGATGCCGGAGCGAAAGTTGAAGGCGTTGAAGGCATGGCGCAATCCCTTCAGCTCATTCAGCAGGGCCGCGCTGATCTGACTTACAACGATAAACTTGCCGTACTGAACTACTTAAAAACGTCCGGCAATAAAAACGTGAAAATCGCGTTTGAAGCAGGCCAGCCGCAACAGACATATTTCGCATTCCGAAAAGGAAGCGGCGAACTTGTGACTCACGTCAACAAAGCGTTAAAAGA
Source organism: Bacillus sp. CIS52 (assembly GCF_053545315.1). NCBI lineage: Bacteria > Bacillati > Bacillota > Bacilli > Caryophanales > Bacillaceae > Bacillus > Bacillus sp. CIS52. Next base: position 12,128 of record NZ_JBIUFR010000005.1, on the reverse strand, counting down.
CATGAAAGAGGACGGGACTCTTTCTAAAATAGCTAAAAAATGGTTCGGCGAAGATGTTTCTAAGTAACATGCCCGAGCCGGTGATTGCGGCAGCCATTCCTTGGGACCTGGTGCAGCAGTCATTCTGGCCGATTCTTTCCGGGGGAATCTATTACTCGATTCCCCTTACTATTCTTTCCTTTATTTTCGGAATGATCATCGCGCTGATTACGGCGCTCGCCAGAATGTCAAATATGAAACCATTGAGATGGGTGTTCAGCGTATACGTATCAGCAGTGCGCGGCACTCCTCTTCTCGTTCAATTGTTCATCATTTTTTATCTGTTCCCGACCTTTAATATTACGCTGGACCCTTTCCCAAGCGCAGTCATCGCGTTTTCATTAAACGTGGGCGCCTATGCTTCTGAAATCATCCGGGCATCTATTTCATCCGTGCCGAAAGGGCAATGGGAAGCCGGTTATACGATCGGCATGACCTATCGCAAGACATTGTTCCGCGTGATCCTGCCGCAGGCGTTTCGCGTGTCCATTCCGCCATTATCAAATACATTTATCAGCCTGATCAAGGATACATCTCTCGCGTCACAGATTCTTGTCGCGGAGCTGTTCAGAAAAGCGCAGGAGATCGGTGCGCAAAACCTTGATCAAATCTTGGTCATCTATATTGAAGCCGCCTTTATTTATTGGATCATCTGCTTCTTGCTGTCAATCGTACAGCATGTGATCGAACGGCGTCTCGACCGTTATGTGGCCAAATAAGGAGGTTTCGATATGCTTTCCGTCAAAGGATTGAATAAATCATTCGGCCAGAATGAAATTTTAAAAACGATAGATATGGAGATAGAAAAAGGGAAAGTCATCGCCATTCTGGGACCGTCCGGTTCAGGAAAAACGACGCTTCTGCGCTGTCTGAACGCGCTTGAGATCCCCAACCGCGGCGAGCTGGCATTCTCCGATTTTTCTATAGATTTCTCTAAAAAAGTGAAGCAGGCTGATATCCTCCGCCTCCGCCGCAAATCAGGCATGGTCTTTCAGGCGTATCATCTGTTTCCTCACCGCACGGCGCTTGAAAACGTCATGGAAGGACCCATTCAAGTGCAAAAGCGCGACAAGGAGCAAGTCAGAAAAGAAGCGATGGAGCTTCTTGAAAAAGTCGGGCTGAAAGACAAAATGAACTTATACCCGTTCCAGCTTTCCGGCGGTCAGCAGCAGCGTGTCGGCATCGCCCGTGCGCTTGCGATTCAGCCCGAGCTGATGCTGTTTGACGAACCGACGTCAGCGCTTGATCCGGAGCTGGTCGGCGAGGTGCTTAAAGTCATTAAGGATTTGGCGAACGAAGGGTGGACGATGGTTGTCGTCACGCACGAAATCAAATTCGCGCAGGAAGTGGCCGATGAAGTCATCTTCATTGACGGCGGCGTCATTGTGGAACAAGGACCGCCGGCCCAAATTTTTTCCGCGCCGAAAGAAGAACGTACGCAACGGTTCTTAAATCGTATACTGAATCCTTTGTAGGATCCGGAGAAGAAGCGAAACACTGATTTCGCTTCTTCTTTTTTTCGGCGTTTATGCTACAATGACAATTAATGAAATTTTATGAAAGAAGGGACCTCTTTGAAGCGGGAATTCGTGATGCGCTGGACGTTTTATTTTGCCGGTCTGTTGATTTTGTCTTTCGGGGTATCTTTAACCATTAAAGGAAAAGCTCTCGGCATCAGCCCTTGGGATGCCTTTCATTATGGGCTTTTTCAGCATTTCGGGCTTTCCGTCGGCCAATGGTCCATCTTGGTCGGGGCGGTGATCGTCGTTTTAACCTGCCTGTTCACGAGAACGCTTCCGAAAATCGGCGCCATCTTGAATATGGTGCTGATGGGAATGTTTATTGATTTCTTTTCGTTTCTGCTTCCTGAGGCGCACGCTTTTTCCTTAGCAGCCGTGTTTTTTTCTTTCGGATTGCTGCTGATCGGCTGCGGCGTCGGGGTTTACGTATCAGCCGGGCTCGGTGCGGGCCCCCGGGACTCTCTGATGATGCTGATATCTGAAAAAACGGGCTGGAACGTGCAATGGGTGCGGAACGGCATTGAGCTGACGGTTCTGGCCGCAGCTTGGACGATGGGCGGACCGATCGGAGCCGGAACGATTATTACAGCGGTTTTGACTGGGCTGATTCTGCGCTTTTCTTTGCCGCAGTCCTCTAAACTGTTAACATATGCGATCTCAGGGCGGGCAACGTCCGTTCATTAAAAACAAAGCCGAAATGGTTTTGTTTTTTTATTTTCGGACAGCTTGCGTCTGATATGATAGGATGGTTTTGACAATATTTGCAGACGGAGGATCTGGACATGAAGATTTACGGAGTATATATGGACCGGCCGCTTTCTCCAGAAGAAGAAGATCGGATGATGGCGGCCGTGTCCGCCAATAAGCGGGAAAAATGTCGGCGCTTTTACCATAAGGAGGATGCTCACCGCACCTTGATCGGCGATATGCTGATCCGCACCGCCGCGGGGAAGGCTTACGGACTTGATCCGGCCGCGATTTCATTCAGCGTCCAGGAATACGGAAAACCGTATATCCCCGCGCTTCCGGACATGCACTTTAACATTTCCCACTCCGGGCGCTGGGTCGTGTGTGCCATTGATTCAAAACCGATCGGCATTGATATTGAAAAAATGAAGCCCGGCACGATCGATATCGCCAAACGGTTTTTTTCGCCGACGGAATACAGTGATCTGCAAGCAAAACACCCCGACCGGCAGACCGATTATTTTTATCACCTGTGGTCGATGAAAGAAAGCTTTATCAAACAGGCCGGAAAAGGGCTTTCCCTGCCGCTTGATTCATTCAGCGTCCGCCTCAAAGACGACGGCCATGTGTCCATTGAGCTCCCGGACGGACATGAGCCTTGTTTCATCCGCACATATGATGCGGACGAGGAATATAAGCTGGCCGTTTGTGCCGCTCATCCCAATTTTTGTGACGGAATTGAGATGAAAACGTATGAAGAGCTGCTGTAAAAATAGAAAAAGGAGGGTGTCCCCCTCCTTTTTTGTCAGCCTGATATTTCCGCCTGTTTCTGCAGCTGCTTTGCTTCTTGATAAATTTCTTCGAACAGATCCGCGATGTGTTCTTCTTCGACGCATGAAAATGCGATTCGCAAATCCGTTTCATTGATGGATATCGTCCCGATTCCTCTTTTTTCAAGCAATGAGACTCTCAATTCACCGGCGTTTATATCTTTCAGCCGGACACACATGAAATAGCCCGAGTTAAACGGATAAGGCGTCCATACGTCTTCATAGTGCTTGTTTTCTGCAAGAACGGCTTTCACTTTGTCAGCCCGTTTTTTCATAATGTTATATTTCAGCGATTTTTCTTTTTCGTATTCCGGTGACTGCATCGCCCGCAGCATAAATGTTTGGGAAGGATGCGGGGCGCTTGAAATCGTCCCTCTGATAATCCCTTTTGTTTTTTCCTCGAGCACGCGCAGCGCTTTTTCGCTTTTGGTGCTGTACGTAATAAAACCGACGCGGAAGCCCCACGCGTAATTTTCCTTCGTCGCGCCGTCTATTTTCACGCAAAGCACCCGGTCGTGCACTTGGGCGAGTTTGCTGAAGATGGATTCCTGAATGGCCGTTTCATCGTAAAACAGATTGTAATACGCATCGTCTACGAGCACGACAATCTCTTTGCCGGCCTCCGCCGCCTCCAAGATCACGCTGACGATTTCTGACGCTTCCTCTTCTCCCGGCGTATAGCCTGTCGGATTATTCGGGAAATTCAGCACGACAATCGCCTTCTCTTCCTGCTTTTTCAGCAGCTCGGACAGCCCTGCCGCATTAAAACGCCCATCGTGCTGAAAAAGCGGGTACGTCTCAATAGATGCCTTGCGCCGGACGCCGAAAATGAAGTTGTAATTTCCCCAATATTTATCAGGCAGAAGGAGCGTATCCCCCTCATTGACGAACAAGTCGGCGGCAATGCTCAGCCCGTGTGTCAAAGCATTTGTCACGATCGGCGTGCTGATGTCTTTGCCGGCTAATGAAGGATTTTCGAGACGCATTTTTTTCAGCCATTCCTGTCTGAGCGGCTCTTTTCCCTGCGGCGGAGCATAATCGTAGATATCATCGGGGTTATAGGCGGACAATGTCTCTTGAATATGGGAAAAGTGCATGGACTCCCCTTGTGAGGTGGCGATTCCGATCGTGGCATTATACTTTCCGGCCTTGGCTTTCGCTTCCGCTGATTGCGTCAGCACCCCTTTCGGATAAAACAAATCTTTGCCCAAATCAGAAAGCATATGAAGCACGTGCGGGTTTTCTTCAGATAATGTTCTGTTCAGCTCTTTTGCTGCATCATTCATGTACGACAATCCCTTCAAAATTATATTCCATCAAATCATAACATAAAATTTTTGATAAATGAGAAAACGATCGGGCAGATTTTGTTACAAAAAACAGACAGCGAATGCTGTCTGTCATAACCTATAACAATTGGCCTGCAGTGCTCCTGTTAATAATCTCATAGATTCGTTCCGCCACTTTTGCAGTTTCACTTAATATGAACATGTGGCCGTCCGAAAACTCGTGAAATACGGGATTTGCGGCCCATTTTTTCCATCCGTCCGCATCTTTGATACATTTTTTATCCTTCCGCCCATTAAAAATATGGACGGGTGATTGAATGGTGTGAAGATCAGACGGCCGGAAGCTTTCAAGCGCGCGGTAGTCGGATCTGAAAGAAGGCAGGAAAAATGACATGACCTCCTTATTTTCCACTAACTCCTGCGGCATTCCGCCAAGCTCGATAATATGGGCGAGAAATTTTTCATCATCAAGATGAGAAACCTTTTTCCTTTCCGCATGCGGCGGCTGAATGGCTGAGATGATCACGGCCTCCGGGTAAATGCCTTCCCGCTCCAGCTTTTGCGCCAGCCTGAAAGCGACCATGCCTCCCATACTGTGCCCGAACAGCACAAACGGACGGTCAGGACGGAGATTCAGCTCCTGCTTGTACAAGCTGACGAGCTGTTCAAAATCCTCAACGGCGGACATTTGATTTGTCCCGTGTCCAGGCGGTTCCGCGGCAAGCATCTCACATTCACCTTGGAGATAGGTGTGGAGCGGGCGGAATGATGCTGAATAGCCTCCTGCGAACGGAAAACAGATGAGCTGCGTTTTTTCTGTGGTATCGAACGATTTAAAGAGCTGGACCATTAGCGGCTTCCTCCTTTTCTATCGTGAAGTTGTCAGCTTCAGATGTTCATTTCTTAGGAATTCGAGCAAAAATGCCGCATTCCTTTCGAGACATTCACCCTGAAGCATTTCTGCGTGAGTGCCGCAGCCTTTTTTCACACGGTATTCACCTGCCGTAGCTTCCTCCCACGAAGCGAGCCACGGCGGCATCGCAAAGTCCGGTTCTGATGTTAATAGATCTATGTCCGCATTGACGGTGCCGGTGCTGACGGCATGCACGAAATAAGAATAAAATGCATTTGTTTTTTTGGCGAGTCCTTCTTTGACGGCTTCGTTATTCAGTGCTTCATTGTCCCTGTTTACCTTCATCAGCGCCTCGACATCACTTTCTACTGTGCGGCCTTCCAAGTCGCTGACGCCTTGTTTTTTATAGGAATCAACCATGATCAGCCGCTCCACTTTACGTCCTTCGGCTTCAAGCCGTTTGGCGGTTTCAAAGGCAAGCGTGCATCCTGCCGAGTATCCGAACAGCTTGACCGGGCCTTCCGGCTGCAGCTGATTGATCAGCTCTGTGTAGCGTTCGATACGGCTGTCTTCCTCGATAAAATCGAACGCGCAGATTCTATAGCCGGACAGATGTTTTGCCAGCGGCTGGTACATCAGCCCGTAACCGAGAACAGGCGGGAACGCAAACAGTGTGTCAGACTGATTTTTATTCATGAGGGTGAGGTCTTTCATCCCTTTTTCTTCACCGTGAAGCAGATAATCGGCAATGCCTGCGATTGTCGGCGCTTCGAACAACAGCTTCACCGGGATGTCCGTACCGAGCTCTTTTTTAATACGGGACGCAGCCGTCATCGCTTTTAAGGAGTGCCCGCCGAGTGCAAAGAAATCATCATGAATGCCTATCTGCTGTCTGCCGAGAATTTCGGACCAGATGTGTGCAATCATTTCTTCCGTCGCATTTCGGGGCCCGATCCATTCTTTCGCCAGCTGAGCGGGATCAGGTTTTGGCAGCATCCGTTTATTGACCTTCCCGTTTGTCGTTAAAGGAAGCTCCTCTAAGAAAGTAAAGGTTTGCGGCACCATGTAAGCAGGAAGCTGTTTTTTCAGGTGCCCTTTTACGTCTTCAGCTGACAGCTGCGCCCGGTTCACGAGGTAAGCATTGATTGATGCATCTCCAGACTCATGGCGGTCAACAACAACAACCGCATCTTTCACACCCGGGTATTCCTGCAGCTGCTTTTCAATTTCTTCAAGCTCGATCCGGTGTCCGCGTATTTTGACCTGATCGTCAATACGGCCGGCGTATTCAATACTTCCATCCGGCAGCCAGCGTGCCAAATCCCCTGTGCGGTAAAGCGTTTCTCCCGGCTTGAACGGATTTGGGATAAACATTTGCTCCGTCAGATCATGACGGTTCAGATACCCTTTTGATACACCCATTCCGCTGATGCACAGTTCACCGACAGCTCCGAATGGCTGAAGCTGATTTTGCTCGTTAAGAATATAAACACTGGCATTGCTGATCGGCTTTCCGATCGGCAATGAAGAGATGGAATCCGGTAAATCATGCACGACGTGAGCTGTCGCAAACACTGTTCCCTCAGTCGGCCCGTAGCAATTAATCAGCTTGCCCGGCCCCAAGATCTTAAGCGCTTTTCTGACGTGAGGCACAGACGCGCGCTCACCTCCGAATAACACGCAGCGAAGCCCCCTCAGCCAATCCTCTCCCGCATCGGTGAGAAGATTGAAAAGTGCAGTCGTCGCAAACATGACATTGACATTCTCCTGCCGGATCAGATCAGTCAGCCGTTCTGTATCAAGCAGTGTCTGTTCATCTGCGATAATGAGACGTGCCGCATTCAGTATTGACGCGTAGAAATCAAAGGTAAATGCGTCAAAGGCATAATTCGAAACGGATAAGAACGTATCTTTTTCAGAAAATGCCATGTAGTCTACATGCTTGACCAATCCTTGAATATTGGCATGAGTGGTGATATTGCCCTTCGGCTTTCCGGTTGTGCCGGACGTATACATAATATATGCCGGATCATCGGGTTCAATTGCGGCTGCAGGGTCGCTTGCCTGCTCTTCGAATCGTGCAGGATCATCAATGAAGAGTGTTGTTCCTGTATACGGCAGCTGATCCGCTTTTTCTTTCATCTCCTGATGTGTCAGCAGACAGGCTGCATCACTGTCAGTCAGCATATACGAGATTCGGTCCTCCGGCAGCTTCGGATCAACCGGGAGATAAGCCGCTCCTGCTTTTAGTACGCCGAGAATGCCGATCACCAGTTCAAGCGAGCGCTTCGTGTACAACGCGACAACGGAGCCTTTACCCGCACCTTGCTTTTGCAAACGGCGTGCAAGGCGGTTCGCTTCCTCATCTAATTCGCGATAAGAAAGAGTCTGGCCGGAATACGTAAGCGCCGGCGCGTCAGGATGAACATTCACCGCCTCTTTGAACCAATCCGTCAGAGGCTTCGCCTGATGGTTTTGAGCAGGCGGGTTTAAGCCTGTAAGCAGAAACTCTCTTTCCTTTTCATCAACAAGACTGATCGTATGAACAGGCTGATCCGGCTTCTGGATGAGCTGCTGAATCGCTGTGAGAAGCTGTGATTTTAAGCGCTGGATAAATGCCTCATCAAACACATTCTCATTATAGGCAAGCTTAATCAGCATCTCGTCTCCCGGGGAAGCCATCAGGTTGAGATCATAATTCGACTTCTCAAAAACATGGACATCCTCCATTTCAAAGCCGTTTTCATTGTTTTCTTCATTTTTTGCATCCTGAAGCGGATAATTTTCAAACACAATGATGTGGTCAATCAGCTTTGGCTGATCGGCCTGGCTTTGGATGTCATAGAGCGGCACGTATTGATGCGGCTCAGACTGCAGCGATTGTTCCTGCAGCTGCTTGAGCAATCCGTTAAATGTGGTATCCTCAGACAGTTTCACCCGCCTCGGGACAACATTGATAAACAGCCCGACCATATGTTCAACGCCTTTGATTTCTGCGGGACGCCCGGAAACGACTGTGCCGAAGATCAAATCGCCGGACTGCTGGTAGCGGCTGATTAATACGCTCCACACTGCCTGCAGCGCCGTACTCAAAGTGGTATGCTGTGATTTTGCAAGCTCGTTAAACGCCTTTGTGTCCGCCTCCGGCAGTGAGAAGAGCAGCTCTTTCGGCTCATAGCCGTCCTTTTGTTTCTTTCTTTGCTCCGCAAATGTCGTTTGTCCTTCAAATTCCTCTAAGTACTCGCGCCAGTAATGCAGTGATGCTTGTTTATCCTGCTTTTCAAGCCACTTGATATAGTCCTTATATGGTTTGACCGGCGGCAGGCTGTATGGCTTTTGTTCGCGCAGGGCATTGTATACCTTGAACAGATCCTGCACGACGATGCCAAAGCACCAGCCGTCCAAAATCATGTGATGATAGCTCCACACCCATTCAAAGCTTTCTTCAGCTTTTTTAAAAATAGCCGCACGCATCGGAATATCCCGCGTCAAATCAAACCCCTTGATCTTATCCTGTTCTTTGTATTCATTGATTTTGGCTGCTTGCTCGCTGCCCGGTAATTGTGTCAGATCGATTTCTTCTATCTGAAACTGCCGTTTTTTCAATACGACTTGGACCGGCCTTTTTACTTTTTCGTGAATGAACACGGTACGAAATACATCGTACCGGTCCATGATCACATTCATGCTTTCTTCAAGGCATTTGATATTTAAGCTGCCTTTTACTTTCATTGTCATTTGTTCGATATAAAAGCTTTGGCCGGGATTCAGGAGAGTATGAAACAGCATTCCCTCCTGCATCGGCGACAAATAATACATGTCCTGAACTTGATCTTTTTTGAACTGGCTCATCTGCTCCGCTCCCCCCTTCTGTTAACTGTTTTTGTCACGTTAAATTCTCCTCAAGCATGTCAAAGATGTCTCCCATTTCATCCATCTCCAGATCCTGCGCGCTGAAGTCGCTCGGCGTAAATTCTTTCTCCTCTTTGGCCGTGCAATGGCGGATGATCATTAAGAGGTTTTCTTTAAATCGCTGCATCTGTGCTTCGACTGTGCTTCTTTCATATTCTTCCTGATTGTATGAGCAGGAAATGACGAAGCGGCCGCCTGTAACCATCCCGCTGAAGCTCAGTGCGTATAACGCCTCTGACTCTTCGCTGACTTGACGCCCCATATCATATGGAGACGGTTCAAACCATTCAGTTTTCACTTCATTGTCAAACTGCCCCAGGTAGTTAAAACTGATTTCAGGCGTGACGCCTTTTTCTGTTTCATCGGATGACAGATACCGGAGAATCCCGTATCCTACGCCTTTATCAGGAACGCGCCGCACCGTCTCTTTTACCGTTTTAATGACGGAAGAGACGCCGTCTTCCTTGCTGATCTGCAGAATCAACGGATATTGAGCCGTAAACCAGCCGACCGTCCGTGAAATATTGACATTCGGTATGATTTCTTCCCGGCCGTGCCCTTCTAAGTTGATGCCGACTTTACCGTTTTCCGTCCATTCACCGATTGTTAAGCCGAGCGCGCTAAGCAGAATGTCGTTGATTTCCGTTCCGTACGGATGATGAACATCTGTAAGCAGCTGCGCCGTTTCTTCCTCGGTTAGTTCACATTTCACGGCCGCCGTATGTTTGACGAGCCGTTTTGTCGGCTCATGGTCTTTCGGCAGCGGCTGGAGTTCTTCTGCATCTGCCTGCGCCCAATAATCCGCCTGCTTCTTCAGCTCTTCTGATTGCGCAAACGTGCTCAGCGCCTCTGCCCAATCCTTAAAGGAGTGGGTTTTCTGCGGAAGGACGATGCTGTTTTGCTGCTGCGCCTGTTTATAACCTGAAGCGAAATCCTCAAGCAAAATTCTCCATGAAACCCCGTCCACGACGAGATGGTGAACCGCAATTAACAGATGATCGCCTTGTTCTGTCCGATATTGCTCTGCTTTTAACAGCGGGCCGTTCTTCAGATCAAGACTGCCCTGAAGCTGATCGGCAAGCCGCTGAATCTGGCTTTTCAGCATGTCTTCGTCTGTTCCGTACAGATCAACGATTTCAAAGCTTGCCTTGCATTCACTGACAGGGAGGTATGTCTGAATGATGCCTTCCCTTTCTTCACGGTAAACCATCCTCAGTGCATCATGGTGTTCCATCAATGCTTGCAGAGTTCTTTCCACCAGAACCGGTTCAAAGCCGTCTTTTGCGTGAAGCATGACGGATTGGTTCCAGTGGTGTTTGTCCGTAAAGTTTTTCTCAAAGAACCAGCGCTGGATCGGCGTTAATTCCGCTTCGCCTTCGACAGGTCCCTGGTCGGCCTGCTTGCCTTCCGTCCGCTCCACGTAAGAGACGAGCTCTTCAATGGTCGGGTGCTGGAAGAGATCTTTCATCTCAAGCTTGTAGCCGTGCTGATTCAGGCGGCTCGCCATTTGAATGCCTTTGATCGAGTCGCCGCCGAGCGTGAAGAAATTATCGCTTACGCCGATCTGATCCAGTCCGAGTACTTCCTGCCAAATGTCAGAAAGCAGCGTCTCCATCTCTGTTTCCGGCGCTTTGTACGCGGCGCTTCCCGCCTCAATGTCCGGCGCCGGCAGGGCTTTTTTGTCAATCTTGCCGTTTGCGGTGACCGGAAGCTCGTCCATTTCCACCCAGAACGCAGGGACCATGTAGTCCGGAAGCGTGTCTTTCAGCGCGGCTTTGAGCGCTTCGATATCGTCCTGCTGAGGTGCGACATAGGCGCAAAGCGCGGTATTGCCCGCTTTGTCTTCCACCGCCGTCACCGCCGCGTCATGAACGTCCGCAAGCTGCGCGAGGCGGACTTCGATTTCTGAAAGCTCGATCCGGTAGCCGCGCACTTTGACCTGCTGGTCGATGCGGCCGATGTATTCGATGCCGCACTGCGCGTTCCATTTGACGAGGTCCCCGGTCCGGTACATGCGCTCGCCTGGCACAAACGGATCTGCGGTAAACCGCTTCGCCGTTTCTTCCTCACGGTTCAGGTATCCGCGCGCAAGTCCGCGGCCTGCCACGCACAATTCACCGGCAATGCCTTCCGGCTGCACCTGATCGCCGTCCCCGAGAATATACGCTCTCGTATTGGCAATCGCCCGTCCGATCGAAAGCGATCCTTCCTCCGGATTGATGACGCCGCTTGTCGCAACGACGGTGTTCTCCGTCGGGCCGTAGTTGTTGACGATCGTGTACGGCTGTTTCACCGCCCGCTTCAGCTTGTCGCCTCCGACGAGAAGCATGCGGAGAGAGGTATTTTCCAGCTCCATAAATTGTTCGGCCAGCTGCGTCGGCAGGAAAGTGATCGTCACGCCGTGCTCTTCGAAATAGTGATTTAAGCGGGTGATATCCAGCCGGATCGCTTCATCAATGACATGAAGCTCAGCACCGATGGTCCATGTCGGGAACATCTCCCAGATGGAGGCGTCAAAACCGAAGCCAGCGTATTTGGCGCTTTTATCCTCGGCCGTCATGGCGAATGCGTCGTGATGCCAGAAACACAGGTTCACCAGCGCGTGGTGTTCGACCATGACACCCTTCGGCTGTCCGGTCGTTCCTGACGTGTAAATCATATAAGCGAGATGATCCGCCGTGGTTTCCGTCTGCGGGTTCGCTTCATCGTTTTCATCAAGCGGCAGGCTCAGAATGGAGCGGCTGCCGTCAAGCAGGATCGTGTCTCCTTTGTAGCTTTCCGGCACGTCGAGCGCTTCCTGCGTGAGAAGCAGCTTGGCGCCGCTGTCCTGCAGAATGTAGCTGATGCGCTCTTTCGGGTAATCCGGGTCAATCGGCACAAATGCCGCGCCCGCTTTCAGGACGCCGAGTACGCCCGCAGCCATTTCCAAGGACGGTTTCGTCAAAATGCCGACACGTTCGTCAGCTGTAACACCGCAGTCCATGAGAATGCGCGCGAT
>NZ_JBIUFR010000004.1:0-273404 GCF_053545315.1 Bacillus sp. CIS52 | reverse complement strand
TTGAGAGAACACTCTCAATGGTTTGGTGGCGATAGCGAAGAGGTCACACCCGTTCCCATGCCGAACACGGAAGTTAAGCTCTTCAGCGCCGATGGTAGTCGGGGGTTTCCCCCTGTGAGAGTAGGACGCCGCCAAGCTTTTCTAAAATTTTATCATCGCGGGGTGGAGCAGTTCGGTAGCTCGTCGGGCTCATAACCCGAAGGTCGCAGGTTCAAATCCTGCCCCCGCAACCAAAAAATAAAAATGGTCCGGTAGTTCAGTTGGTTAGAATGCCTGCCTGTCACGCAGGAGGTCGCGGGTTCGAGTCCCGTCCGGACCGCCATTTTCATTGTAAACGAAACGATCATGTTTTCGTTTTTTTTGTGTTTTCTTTTAATACTTTCAGCTTGGTTTCTAACCAAGCTTTCTTTTATACCGTTAAAGTCTTGGATATTGAAACATAATCCGATACACTAGAAAGAGCTGTATTTCACAAGAGCGTCAGAAAGGGAGACGGGAGAAACATGGACGAGTTTGATTTGATTCACAGTATTACTCCGCATTCGTATTATCATCCTTCCGTCGATGTTGGGATCGGTGATGATGGTGCGGTTTATACAGCGTCATCTCATATGCAGCAAATTGTCTGTTTAGACACGATGGTGGAGGGTGTCCATTTTAAATCAGAGTACTCCTCTCCTCAAGATATCGGTTATAAGGCGCTCGCTGTTAACATTAGTGATGTAGCGGCGATGGGAGGCATTCCGAAGTTTTATCTGGTGTCTCTTGCCGTTCCCTCCTGCTGGCAGAAAGCTGATGTCCAGGCAATGTATGAAGGGATGGCGGAACTGGCGAAACTATACCGGATGGATTTGATCGGGGGAGATACCGTTTCCGCTGCCGGTCAAGCCGTTATTACCGTTACGGTCATCGGAGAAGTTGAAAAGAATCGAGCTTGTCTGCGAAGTTCGGCAAGACCCGGGGATGTTGTGTTTGTTACGGGAGAAATCGGCTCGTCCGCAGCGGGGCTGTCTCTTTTATTAGGAGAAACACTTCCTTCTGCTTTTCATACGGGTGATTATTTTATCGAAAAACATAAACGGCCCGTGCCGAGGGTTCAGGTCGGCCGCTTCTGCTCTCAGCTTCAACGCGCGGCTCTGAATGATATCAGTGACGGATTGGCCAGTGAACTGCATGAAATAGCTGAGTCAAGCTCAGTTACGATAGAAATTGAAGAACAGCTTCTGCCGGTGCATCCGGATTTGCCTGAGGCAGATCCTCAGTGGAAAAGATGGGTGTTATTCGGCGGAGAAGATTATGAATTGGCTGGAACGGTCTCTCAGCAGGAGTGGAACTCTTTGCTTGATTACTGCACCCAATCAGGCATTCCGATTGCGAAGATCGGAGCGGTGTCTGAACGGAAGGAAGCAAGTGTTCTTTTGACAGCCAATGATCAGAGACAAATCGTCCTTGAGAAAAAAGGATACAATCATTTTAAATAAGACGGGTGACTCACTTTGAAGACATTACAATGGAGAACGAAAAACCCTGAAGAAACGAAAGCCGTAGCCAAGCTTGCCGCTTCATTGGCAAAGCCGGGAGACATTCTGACACTGGAAGGCGACTTGGGAGCGGGAAAAACGACTTTCACAAAAGGGTTTGCCGAAGGACTGGGGATCACAAGAGTGGTAAACAGCCCGACCTTTACAATTATAAAAGAATACCATGATGGTTCGCTTCCTCTATATCATATGGATGTGTATCGCATGGAGGATGAAAGCGAAGACTTGGGCCTTGAAGAATATTTTGAAGGACAAGGCGTCTGTTTAATTGAATGGGCTCATTTAATTCAGGATCAGCTGCCCGCTGAACGGCTGCAGATCGTCATCAAGAGAGCCGGTGATGAGGAAAGGGACATTACCTTTACGGCTTGCGGAACACGGTATGAAACGCTTTGTGAGGAGATTAATAAACATGACAATACTGGCAATTGATACGTCAAATTACACGCTGGGTGCCGCGCTCGTTCGTGAGAAAACGGTGATGGCGGAGTATATTACATATTTAAAAAAGAATCATTCCGTGCGGGCGATGCCTGCTGTCAATTCATTGCTGGAGGATTGCGGCATAAAACCGCAGGACCTCACGAAAATAGCGGTGGCGAAAGGACCGGGATCGTACACTGGTGTCAGAATCGGTGTGACGCTGGCGAAGACTTTGGCTTGGTCGCTGAAGCTTCCGATTTCCGCTGTGTCGAGCCTTGAGGTGCTGGCGGCGAACGGACGGCATTTTCAAGGTCTGATCTGCCCGTTATTTGATGCCAGGCGCGGACAGGTGTATACGGGACTTTATGAATATCGGGACGGCCGATTACAATCCGTTCTTCCTGATCAGAATGTGCTTTTGACTGATTGGCTCGGCATGCTGAAAGAAAAAGCGTCACCGGTTTTATTTTTAGGACACGATACAGCCATTCATGAAGAAACCATTCTGCATGAAATGACATCTCAAGCAGTGATAGGAACGGCTGCACAGCATAATCCGCGGCCGTCAGAGCTGGCGTTTTTAGGCTTGGAAAAAGAAGAAGCGGATGTCCACAGCCTTGTTCCGGATTATTTGCGTCTGGCAGAGGCTGAAGCGAAATGGATGGAATCTCAAAAATAGGGTGATGGGGATGAAAACGAAAACGGCGATTCGAAGCATGCGGCCGGAAGATATTGATCAAATTTATGAAATTGAAACAGCATCCTTCACTTCTCCGTGGACGAAGGATTCATTTTATCATGAGCTTTTGGAAAATCCGTATGCGCACTACCTTGTCATTGAAAAGGACGGCTGTCTGGCGGGGTACTGCGGAATCTGGATTATTATAGATGACGCGCAGATTACGAACATAGCCATTAAGCCGGAATACCGGGGCCAATCATTGGGAGAAGCGCTGTTTCGAGCTGCGGTAGAATTGTGCAGAGAAAAAAAGGCAAGGAGGCTCTCTCTCGAAGTCAGGGTCTCGAATCATCCCGCCCAATCCTTATATAAAAAATTCGGTCTTCAGGCCGGAGGAATCAGAAAACAATACTATACAGATAACGGGGAAGATGCGTTATTAATGTGGGTGACATTACATGAGTGAAAAACAAGATATTTATGTATTAGGAATTGAAACAAGCTGTGATGAAACAGCGGCTTCAGTCGTAAAAAACGGTAAAGAAATCGTTTCTAACGTAGTCGCTTCTCAAATTGAAAGCCATAAACGGTTCGGCGGGGTCGTGCCTGAAATTGCGTCCAGACATCATGTGGAGCAGATTACCCTAGTGATTGAGGAAGCTCTTTTAAAAGCGGAGATGGGCTTTGACGATCTTGATGCGATTGCCGTAACGGAAGGACCCGGACTTGTCGGAGCCCTGTTAATCGGAGTCAATGCGGCAAAGGCGTTAAGTTTTGCCCATCAAATACCGTTAGTCGGCGTCCATCACATTGCGGGCCATATTTATGCAAACAGACTGGTAGGGGAGCTTCAGTTCCCGGCGCTTGCTTTGGTTGTGTCGGGCGGACATACGGAATTGGTTTATATGGAAGAGCACGGTTCATTCGAGGTTATCGGAGAAACGCTGGACGATGCCGCAGGCGAAGCTTACGACAAAGTGGCGAGAACGATGGGGCTTCCTTATCCGGGAGGACCGCAGATCGATAAGCTGGCTGCTGTGGGAACGGATTCCATTCCGCTTCCGCGTGCGTGGCTGGATGAGGGATCTTACAATTTCAGCTTCAGCGGGCTGAAATCAGCCGTGATTAACACGCTCCATAACGCCTCGCAAAAAAATGAGGTGATTCCTCCTGAGGATCTTGCCGCGAGCTTTCAGCAGAGTGTCATTGATGTACTGACGGCAAAAACCTCTAAGGCCGCGAAAGAATATGGGGTTAAACAAGTGCTGCTTGCGGGAGGCGTAGCCGCCAACAAAGGGCTGAGAGCCGCTCTGCAGCAGGAATTCAGCCATCCGGGAGATCCTGAGCTTGTTATCCCGCCGCTTTCTTTATGTACGGACAATGCAGCGATGATTGCGGCTGCCGGAACCGTTGCTTTTGAAAAGGGAATCCGGGGTTCATATGATATGAATGGACAGCCCGGCTTGGAATTAACATCTTTTGATCGTCTCACGTTGTAAAACGTGAGGCTTTTTTTAATTTATTAACAGATAATTCTAACATATCCACAGGATTGTGAATATATTCAGAAATCCAGGCTGGATAAGGGTCTATAAGTTGTTAGTAAAGTGGATAAAGTCAGAAAATTTTGTGGATAGTGTGTATAAAGCGCTTACTTAAATAGCAGGCAAGGAGAAAAGCTGTGGATAAAAAAGCACCCCTTAAAGAGGTGCTTGACTTTTTCTATTCTTCTGAGGAGAGTTCTTCCCACTCCGCTAATAATCGTTCCAGCTCTTGATTCAGAGCTTCGTTCTCTGTGTGAATGGTCTGTACCTTTTCATGATCCTGATACACGTCAGGGTCGCACAGCAGCTCCTCATTGGCGCTGATTTTCTCTTCGGCGGATGAGACGGCTGCTTCGATTTCTTCAATGCGTCTCAGGCGCTGACGTTCTTTCTTTTTCCATTCTTTTTCTTCCTCGTATGTTCTTTTCGTGTCCTGTTTGACCTTGCCGGCAGGCTGTGCTTGCTCTTTTTCCTGCCGTTTCATTTCTTCCAATTCCAGCTGCTGGGCTTTTTTCTCGGTGTAATAGTCATAGTCACCCAAATATTCTTCGGCATGATCCGGAGACAGCTCCAGCACCCTTGTGGCGATCCTGTTAATAAAGTAGCGGTCATGCGATACAAATAACAGCGTTCCCGGATAGTCGATCAGGGCGTTTTCCAGCACTTCTTTACTGTCCAGATCAAGGTGGTTTGTCGGTTCATCAAGGATGAGAAAGTTTGCTTTTTGCAGCATCAGCTTGGCAAGCGCGACTCTTGCTTTCTCACCGCCGCTTAGAGAACGGACAGGTTTCAGGACATCGTCTCCGCTGAACAGAAAGTTGCCGAGGCATGTCCTGATCTCTTTTTCCGGCATGTCCGGATATTCATCCCACAGCTCGTCCAAGACGCGTTTAGATGAGGTCAGTTCGGCCTGCTCCTGATCATAATAGCCGATTGTGACATTGGAACCGTACGTGATCGACCCGGATTTCGGACTGAGCGTATTGATTATGGCTTTCAGCAGGGTTGACTTGCCGATCCCGTTCGGTCCGACGAGGGCGGCGCTTTCCCCTCTTGTAATGCCGAAGGTCAGGTTTTTCAAAAGCGGCGGCTGGCCGTCATAGCTGATGGAAACATCCTGTACGCGAAGGACGTCGTTTCCGCTCTGTTTTGTAATGTCAAAACGGAAGGCGGCTGATTTTTCATCACCGAGCGGCTTTGCCATGACGTCCATCCGTTCAAGCTGCTTTCGTCTGCTCTGGGCTCTTTTCGTTGTTGATGCTCTGGCCAGATTTCGGTCGACAAAATCTTGGAGCTTGGCGATTTCGTCCTGCTGTTTTTCATACAGCTTCAGGTTTTTCTCATACTGCTCAGCTTTTTGTTCTAAATAGGCGCTGTAGTTGCCGAGGTATTTTTTGCTTTCTGTCCGTGAGACCTCGTACACTTGGCTGACGACTTTATCAAGGAAATATCTGTCGTGGGAGACAATCAGGATGGCGCCTGAATATCCCTGTAAATAATGCTCAAGCCATGTAAGCGTGTCGATGTCGAGATGGTTCGTCGGTTCATCCAAAATAAGCAGATCAGGCTGGGTCAGAAGCAGCTTGCCGAGTGCAAGCCTTGTTTTCTGGCCGCCGCTCAGGCTTTGCACTTTCACGGAATCGTCAAATTTCCCGAAACCGAGGCCGTGAAGGATGGATCGGACGTCCGCTTCATACTGATAGCCGCCTTTATCCTTGAAGTCCTGCTGAAGCCTGTCATAGGTTTTCATCAGCGTCTCAAGCTCCGCGGGGGCGGCCGTAGCCATCTTTTCTTCAATAGAACGCATTTCTTTTTCCATTGCTTTCAGGAAATCAAAAACACTCAGCAGTTCTTCTTTTATGGTAAGCTGGGATTCCAAGCCTGTGTGCTGGGCAAGATATCCCATCGTTAATTCTTTCGGTTTGATTAATTCACCCTTTTCATATGAAAGGTGACCTGCGATAATTTTAAGGAGAGTTGATTTGCCGGCTCCGTTTCTGCCTACAATGGCGATGCGATCCCGAGATCTGACTTCAAGCTTTATATTGTTTAAAATAGGATCAGCGCCAAAAGATTTGGACAGCTGATTAATTTGTAAGATCATCATATTATTTCACCTCTGTTATAATAAGTTAAGTGTAGCTTATCAACCTGCTGTCAGCAAACAATACATCAGAATTGGAACATTATAGGATAAGACATCAGGGAGAAAATAGTGTATGATCAGAAGTAAGGAGAGTTTAAATATGAATGGATTTTCTCATTTTAATGAAGAAGGCCGTGCCCGCATGGTGGATATAAGCGATAAATCTTCAACAGTCCGTACTGCCGCTGCGATATCCAGCGTACACATGAAGCATGACGTGTACAGCAGAATCAAAAACCGCGAGATCGGAAAAGGAGACGTACTGGCTGTCGCACAGGTGGCCGGAATCATGGCTGCAAAGCAGACCTCAGCGATTATCCCGATGTGCCACCCGCTTTCTTTAAGCAGCGTCGACATTTCATTCGGCTGGGAGGAAAAGGATTCCGAAGCCGTTCTTCATATACAGGCAAGCGTAAAAACGAAAGGGAGTACAGGTGTGGAAATGGAAGCGCTAACTTCCGCTTCAGTCTGCGCTTTGACCGTTTATGACATGTGCAAGGCGCTGGATAAAGGAATGGTCATCGGCCCGACCTGCCTCATGGAAAAAACGGGAGGCAAAAACGGTGATTTTAAAAGAGATGCATCTGAGTATAAAGTGGAGGACCAATCATGAACAAGGATCAATCAAAAATTCCGCAGGCGACAGCAAAACGGCTGCCGCTTTATTACCGCTTTTTAAAGAATTTACACGCGTCAGGAAAGCAGCGCGTTTCATCTGCTGAACTGAGCGATGCGGTAAAAGTCGATTCGGCCACGATCCGCCGGGATTTTTCCTATTTCGGGGCGCTCGGCAAAAAAGGATACGGCTATAATGTGGATTACCTGCTGTCATTTTTCAGAAAAACATTGGATCAGGATGAAACGACGAACGTCATTTTGATCGGTGTCGGGAATTTAGGGACGGCGTTTCTTCACTATAATTTCACAAAAAATAATAACACAAAAATATCTATGGCTTTTGATGTGAATCAGAGTAAAATAGGAACTGAGGTAGGCGGTGTGCCTGTCTATGATCTTAATGATTTAGAACTTCACATTAAGGATGAACCCGTGGCGATTCTTACCGTTCCGGCGGTTGCCGCGCAGTCAATCACCGATCGGCTCGTGTCGCTCGGAATCAAGGGGATCCTTAACTTTACGCCGGCCCGTTTGAATGTGCCGGATCACATTCGAATTCATCATATAGATTTAGCTGTAGAGCTTCAATCATTGGTTTATTTCTTAAAGCATTATTCTGTTTTGGAAGAAATTGAATAACGAAAGGAGGAGCTGCACATGATCGGTCCTGGAAGCCTGGCTGTTATCGGTGTGGTGGCGGTGATTATTTTCGGTCCGAAGAAGCTTCCCGAGTTAGGAAAAGCCGCGGGGGACACGCTTCGTGAATTTAAGAACGCCACTAAGGGATTAGCCGGTGAAGAAGAGGAAAAAAAGAAAGAAGAACAGTAAGATAGGATGACGCGTATGAGAGTGAATCAAATGACGCTTGTGGAGCATATTGCCGAACTTCGGAAACGATTGCTGATTGTGGCGTTATCCTTTACGGTTTTCTTTATTGCCGGCTTTTTTCTGGCAAAACCTATCATTGTGTATCTTCAAAAAGCCGATGAAGTAAAAGAGCTCACCCTTAATGCTTTTAACCTGACGGATCCGCTGTTTATCTTTTTGCAGTTCGCGTTTATTATCGGCATCATTTTGACTTCGCCGATTATTCTCTATCAGATTTGGGCGTTTGTCAGCCCGGGGCTGTATGAGAAGGAGCGCAAAGTAACACTCAGCTATATTCCGATTTCGATCGTGCTGTTTGTCGGCGGTGTGTCATTTTCTTATTATATTTTATTTCCGCTGGTCGTTGATTTTATGAAGCGGGTCTCGAATGACTTGGATGTCAATCAGGTGATCGGAATCAGCGAGTACTTTCATTTTCTGCTGCAGCTGACAATTCCGTTCGGGCTGCTGTTTCAGATGCCGGTGCTGATCATGTTTTTAACGAGGCTCGGGGTTGTCACGCCGATGTTTTTATCGAAGATCAGGAAGTACGCGTATTTTGTGCTGCTCGTGATCGCCGCGATGATTGCGCCGCCTGAGCTGCTGTCTCACTTGATGATTACGATTCCGCTTTGCATTTTATATGAGATCAGTATCCTGATCTCAAAAGCGGCGTACCGGAAAAGGCAGACCGGCAGCAGTGAATCCGATCAGGACGTATCAGCATAAAAAAAGCCATTTCTCCATGATGAGAAATGGCTTTTCTTTTATTTTTGATTTTTCTTCACTTTAAATGAGAAAGCGAACATTTTAAACGAGATGCTGATATTATAAGCGGCGAAAACCATCAGCAGTATGGAATAAAAAGACCACATGCTTCCCGGCGAGCTTGCGGCCAAATACGTAAAGATACAGCCGACTGCGAAATAAATCAAGCCCCAAGTCATTGGGTTCCTCATACAAACAATCCTCCAATAATTAATTGCATTTGTTCACTATGCTGTTCAATATATTTTTGGGCGGGGCCGAGCTGCATGACCACGACAATGGTATTCATCATGACATGGGCGAATATCGGCACAATAATCCGTTTCGTCTGCACATACAAGAACGCAAAGGTAAAGCCCATAGCCGTATATAGCAGCAGGTGTGTGAGGTCCTGATGCACAATGCCGAAAATGACGGAACTGATCAGTCCGGCGAAAAAGAAATTCGTTTTTTCATATAATACACCGAAGATGATCTTCCGGAAAATGATTTCTTCAAGAATCGGCCCGACGATAGAAGAAACGATAATCATGAGCGGCATGGCTTTAATAATGTTGAGAATGGCTTTCGTGTTTTCAGAACCGCTGTTCACGTGAAAGACATACTGCTCAATCATTCCGGCGATACCCTGAGAAAATAAAGCGAGCCATATTCCCGCGACCGCCCAGAGAACGGACATGCCGGCGGATGCTTTCTTCCCGTTTCTTAATGTCTGCTTCGGCGCGGTTCTCAAAATTAAGAGAACGATAATCAGGCAGATAAAAAAGCTTACGACGGAATAAATCCCCTGAGCCATGGTGAGATTCGCATTCGTAGGATGCCCGCCCGCATAGCCGAATTTGTACATTAAAGGAATGCCGATCAATGCGGAAAGCTGCATGATAACGTATGTCAAAATGATATACCAATACTGTTTTCTCAAATGATATGTACTCCTTTATCCTATAAAATCAACTTATTTGTTCTTATTGTAACACAAGTGAACCAGACGTGAAAAAAGGAGAAAATCGCTGTAAGAGAGAATGATGTAAGCGTGAAAATTTTTTATTCTTATGACTTGAAATTGGAAGTGAGATTCTTTATTATAATAATTGTGTTAGCACTCTTTAGAGCTGAGTGCTAAAATTACATATTCATACTATTGAGGAGGTTATTACATTGTTAAAGCCATTAGGTGATCGCGTTGTCATTGAACTCGTAGAATCTGAAGAAAAAACTGCCAGCGGAATCGTATTACCGGATTCTGCAAAAGAAAAGCCGCAAGAAGGCAAAATCGTGGCAGCCGGTTCAGGTCGCGTGTTGGAAAGCGGAGAGCGCGTTGCTTTAGAAGTAAAAGAGGGCGACCGCATTATCTTCTCAAAATACGCCGGTACTGAAGTGAAATACGAAGGTACTGAATACTTAATCTTACGTGAAAGCGACATTTTAGCTGTTATCGGCTAAGCAAATAAATACTTTTAAAAATTCGAGGAGGTTTCGTTAACATGGCAAAAGATATTAAGTTTAGTGAAGAAGCACGCCGCGCTATGCTTCGCGGTGTCGATGCGCTTGCTGACGCTGTAAAAGTAACTTTAGGGCCAAAAGGACGCAACGTGGTTCTGGAGAAAAAATTCGGTTCTCCGTTAATTACAAATGACGGTGTAACAATCGCAAAAGAAATTGAACTTGAAGACGCGTTTGAAAACATGGGTGCGAAGCTTGTAGCTGAAGTAGCCAGCAAAACAAACGACGTTGCCGGTGACGGTACAACGACTGCAACTGTTCTTGCGCAGGCTATGATCCGTGAAGGCCTGAAAAACGTAACTGCAGGAGCAAACCCTGTCGGCGTGCGTAAAGGTATGGAACAAGCCGTAACTGTTGCAATCGAAAACTTAAAAGAAATTTCTAAGCCGATCGAAGGCAAAGAGTCTATCGCTCAGGTTGCTGCGATCTCTGCTGCTGATGAGGAAGTCGGAAGCCTTATCGCTGAAGCAATGGAGCGCGTAGGAAACGACGGCGTCATCACAATCGAAGAGTCTAAAGGCTTCACAACTGAGCTTGAAGTTGTGGAAGGTATGCAATTCGACCGCGGATATGCGTCTCCTTACATGGTGACTGACTCTGATAAGATGGAAGCTGTTCTTGACAATCCTTACATCTTAATCACAGACAAAAAAATCACAAACATCCAAGAAATCCTTCCTGTGCTTGAGCAAGTTGTACAGCAAGGCAAACCATTGCTTCTGATCGCTGAAGATGTTGAAGGTGAAGCTCTTGCTACACTCGTTGTCAACAAACTTCGCGGCACATTCAACGCTGTTGCCGTTAAAGCTCCTGGCTTCGGTGACCGCCGTAAAGCAATGCTCGAAGACATTTCCGTTCTTACAGGCGGAGAAGTGATCACAGAAGATTTAGGTCTTGACCTGAAATCTACTGAAATCGGACAATTGGGACGCGCTTCTAAAGTTGTGGTAACGAAAGAAAACACAACAATCGTAGAAGGCGCCGGCGACACTGAAAAAATCGCTGCACGCGTCAACCAAATCCGCGCTCAAGTGGAAGAAACAACTTCTGAATTCGACAGAGAAAAATTACAAGAGCGTCTTGCGAAACTTGCCGGCGGCGTAGCTGTCATCAAAGTCGGCGCTGCGACTGAAACTGAGCTGAAAGAGCGCAAACTTCGCATCGAAGACGCCCTCAACTCAACTCGCGCAGCTGTTGAAGAAGGTATCGTATCCGGCGGTGGTACAGCGCTTGTCAACGTATACAACAAAGTCGCTGCAGTTGAAGCTGAAGGCGATGCGCAAACAGGTATCAACATCGTGCTTCGCGCGCTTGAAGAGCCGATCCGTCAAATCGCGCACAACGCTGGTCTTGAAGGATCTGTCATCGTTGAGCGCCTGAAAAACGAAAAAATCGGCGTAGGCTTCAACGCTGCAACCGGCGAATGGGTAAACATGATCGAAAAAGGAATCGTTGACCCGACAAAAGTGACGCGTTCTGCTCTGCAAAACGCTGCGTCTGTAGCAGCAATGCTCCTGACAACTGAAGCCGTTGTCGCTGACAAACCGGAAGAAAATGCCGGCGGTGCAGGAATGCCTGACATGGGCGGCATGGGCGGCATGGGCGGTATGGGCGGCATGATGTAATCATCGCCTATAACCCTTGATCGTAGAGGGTTTATGAGGTTTTGAAACATGATTTGCTAACTTTTTGTTAACTTCGGTTATTTTTATAACTGAATATCACTCATTAGAGAAGGCCTTTTGTAAGTTCACTGAACTTATGAGAGGTCTTTTCTTCTATATTTTTGGTCATGTGAGCATAGATATTCATGGTTGTATTAATGTCTGAATGACCCAAGTCGTTCTTGAGTCTCTCTCAAGCCGGCTCCGGCTTCTAAAAGAAGAGAGGTGTGCATGTGTCGGAAGCTATGAGGAGTAATATGCTTATTAATCTCAAGCTTTCTAAGTAACCTTTGGAGTCGGATCGCTACTAGTTTCATCACTATCGGATAACCAATGTTGTCTGCAAAGATAAAACCTGAATCCTGATATTAACACTCGCTGTTTCATCTTTAAGAGAGAAAGTATGCTCATTAGAAATCTGGCGCGAATATCTATTAAACAAAAGCAATATGTCTAAAAAATTCTCCTGAAACCAATCATATTCTACGACAAATCCCAGGCTTAAGAGAAACAAGGACAACTTTTGGTATATGCATACAGAAGAGGGATTTCATTGCGAAAAAGTGATTGGAATAAAATATAACTTTTTCACATTAAATGATTATTCGTTAAATAAATGTATATTTTTAGATGAATCGATATGACGATCATGTCAAAGTTTTGTCATATATTAAAAAGTTAATTATGATCACGTTTTATAGGTTTTCATGACAAAATGACATTTAAACTTATATATTTATTTATCCAAAAAGCCCCAATGAGTCTGCAAACTCAGTGGCTTTTTTGAGCAATTTCTGCAATTTGCCCAAGTTGAAAAGATCTAAGGACACCATATTTTTACCTTAAATTTTGAAATGGTGTTTCAAATGTGTGACAATAGGGGAACTGATTCTGTTATGAAAAACTCAGGAATATGTAGACAAATTCAACTGAAACGCGTTGGGGTCATCCACATGAAGTTATGGTCTGAAGATATTTAAGATTAAAAAAAGCTCTCATCGTTTAAATTTTGGCGGTTATATTTAGAAGTAGATGAGTTATTGGACATCTAAATAGGAGGGAAACGTTTATATCCTTTAGCGACAAGGTGTTCAGAAACTCAAGATCTTCTAAACAAAATCTTAGAGTGAATTTTTCGCGTTTTGATACCTGGACCCTTGGATGAAAATGTCTTGAATTGGGATCGATAAGAATGTTGAGCAGATAAGGTAGATGTCGTTCTTCCAATATGTCGGTGGGATTAGGAAAACAATCCAAGCGTCAGGTACAAGATCTAGAAATATAAATAGGATATTTAAAATAAGTGTACTTATTAAATTATTATTAATTTTAGGTAATTGGAAATTCTTTAATATCACCAGATGTCTTAATTCCACATGATATTGGTGTTATTGTAGTTGATTTTTCAAGCCAATCATAATGCGGAAATAACCAAAAACTAGAATCTGTTCGAATGCTAACAAATTCTAAATTCCAATAAGGATTGGTTCCTGTTTGATCATGCCAAATTTTAATCAAAGGAATTGAACCTAAATCATTAATAGTTTCAATTTCAAAACTTGTAAAACTTCCTGATTCAAAATAGTTACCTTTGGGATCAAAAAGTTTAAACCAATGTGGTTTATGTTGTTCATCATGTATGATAAGAGTTATGGGAGCATCAGTACCAGAATCTTTTACTGTACTAGTTCTAAAATCAACATAATATAGTCCCATTATTATGAAAGTCCTTCCTCTTTTGGTTTTGGTATTTCTTTAATTATAGTATTAGAGGATAAAGGTAATGGGAATTTTTCGAGTGAAATGGAAAGAGATGTATTTTGAGAAATCCAACCTGAATAAGGGAATGACCAATATTCACCATCTTTTCGAATGATAACAAATTCTAGATACCAGCCGGGATTCGTTCCAGTATTATCATGTGAAACGTTAATTGTATTAATGTTACCTAAATCATTGGCAGGGTGAAGTGAAAAACTAGTATAACTCCCTGATTCAAAACAGTTACCATTGGTATCAGAAATTTCAAAACGATGTGGTTTATTTTGTTCGTCCTGTATGACAAGAGTTACAGTAGCATCAGTACCAGAATCTTTTACTGTACCGGTTTTAAAATCAACATAATATCCCATTATTATCATTTCCTCCAATACATAAATGTTATAATTTTAGTATGTACTTTTTTTAAAGTATATATACAAATGTTCCCCTTGGTTTATGAGGGTTTGTCAGGTGTAACACTATATTAAGGCCTCCTCACAAGTTTAATGAACTTGTGAGAGGCCCCTTTTTTATTTTTATCATTTATTTTCAAGGCAAAAGCGTTATAATGCATGCTATGGGGGCGCATATCATTGTGATACAGTTAAAGATTATATATAAGGGAGTATTAGTAATTTTAATAAGTGCCTGTTTTTTATTGTTTAATGGATGGTATTTTCATAAATGTATTATTGATCCGCATTACTACCAATTAACAGATTTTTCGGAAGAAGATATTCAAATTTTTGCGCATTTTTATAATATTGATCTACCTTCAAACACGAAGTTTATTAAAGCAGAGCAATTTGAAACAGGGGTAGGTAATTATTCTGCGATTTTGTACGTAGCATTACCTGCCAAAAAGGTAAAGCCTTTAGTTTCTGACTATTCTTATATGCCTATCTTTTATAACAATAGGTATACAGTATTTTATGGTGTTAATATTACAAACAGCAATAAGGAAACAGCACAAATTACATTTGGAGCAGACGATAGTTCGCTGAATGGTTCTTTATGGAGTAAGCAAGTAAGGAATCTCTTAGAATCGAAAGGGAAGTATATTGGCGTTTCAGATGAAACTTATGTTATTTCTGCGTTTATAATTAACATCATTTTTATTGCATTACTTGTTTGGATCTTGAAAAAGAGCAGAAGAACTAGAGTTTGAATTAAGAAATATTTGAACTCACCAGCATAATGTTGATTAGGAATACTTAAGGGTATATCGGACAGAAAGAGTTTTCATTGCACAGATCTTTATTAAATAATAACACTAAGCCAATTTTAAATGCAGTTCAAGGGTATTAGAATAGTCTTGTTTAATAGTATGGAAGGAAAGAGAAAGGGGAAAACAGGAGGAAATATTTAGGGATAGTGTCACTTATCATGCTGTTATTCACATTGTGTTTTCTACCCCATATTCATTGGGCGCTTGGAAGGGCACCTTGGCAAAGGTTTTATAGATCTGATACTTCAAATTTTAAGCTTCATTTCACAAGAACCTTAAATTTGCATTATTATTAATAAATTTCTATCATACTTATTCACTTCTTAGAAGAAAGATATGGAAAAGCCTCTGTTTTTTTTAGGAAAATATGTTATTATAATTGTGGATTTAAAATATTAAAAAGAAAAGAGGAATTCTAAAGATGAAAAAGTTAGTAATGACCCTGTTTACAGCAGTGCTTTTGGGTGTTGCCATTTTCTCAGGCGGGTCAGAAGCCTTAGCTATGGATTCGAAAGGTACAATCAAATTTAAAACAGATGCTAATACATATACGAAAAGTGCTACTTCCATTGTGGTTACGGGTACTTTGGCTAGGGATTTAGATAATGGCTTTTCAGTAATTATATTAAATAATAAAGGTAAAGTATTTGCCAGAAAAGATATTTCGCATAGTATTGGTTCACGTAATTTTCGTGTGAGTTTTTCAACGAAAAATCTTCCTGCAGGTAAGTATGATGTGCAAGTTGGACAGGATTGGGGAGGAAGATATTGGTCAGGTGAACTAAAACATTATATTACAGTACAGCATTAATACGGCTGTATAAGTATTAACCTCTTGTTGTTAAAAAGTTTAACTTTAGAAATTTGTTTTCTGTGAAATATTAATTTTTCAATCAAGGTATCTTAATCAATTTACTGTATTGATTAAGATACCTTTTTATCTTTAAAAACAACAAGGTCATGAGTGTTTTTCAAAGCTCGTACCGCTAGCCGCAATGTAGTTGTCTTTTAAATGAGAATATCCATTTGCCCCACCTCACCCCGAATCCCAATCCCAGGCTCCCACGAATCAATCAGACGAATGGCTTTCTGATTCGATTCTATTGCTTTCGTTTTCTCTCCTTTTCGGTACAACAGTTGTGCCATTCCGTAATGATAGTAGATCAGTTCAACTTGATTGGCGTTGTGTTTGTCATAGAGCATCTGTTTAAAGGCTTTTTCCGCTTTTTCGAGTTGATCACACTTGACGTAAGCCATGCCCAGGTTAAAATAGGCTTCTATCGTTTTTTCGCCGCCGTATGTGGCGCTGGTTGTGTTTGCCGCTTCGTATAATGTGATGGCTTCTTCATAGTGAGAGCGGGCGAAACTCAGGTCGCCGCGGACCAGAAGAACCCTGTGCCGGATAATGGGCGAGACGGGCTGATCTTTGATGCCGTCCAGCATTGCTGCCGCTTTGTCCGGTTCTCCGGTTTTTAACAGCAGCCTTGCTTGCAGGGCGATTCCCCATACTTTCAAGTCATCGTGATCCGGTGCGCCTGATTGTTCGAGTATCTTCAGGCCGGCTTCTATTTGCCTGAGAGCTCCGTCTGAATCGTTGACTTCCATCAGCGCCCAGCCTGCCGTGTCGATCCTGAAGTAGGCTTCCCGTGTGTGTTCGCCTGATTGATGGGCGGCATCGGCGGCTTTTAATCCGTATTCGATTCGCAGGGGCAGGCTGATTCTGCTTAGAAAATGGCTGATACGGATGATGAGCTCGATTAGAATTTCATGTTGTCCGGTTTTGCTCGACCATTCGATGACCTTTAGGATATTCGGCCATTCTTTTTTCATTAGCTCTAAATTCCGTCCCAGCAGATAGCTCCAATAGATGGAATTCGGCTGTTCCCGTTTTATATGGGTTTTCGCTTAATCCATATAATAATGCGCCCAGCGGCTTCGGGCTTCTTTTGCAAAATCATGATTTTCGGATAAGTGCTGTTCTCCGTAAGCGACAACGGTTTGATGGGCTGCGTATTGAATTCTTCCTTCGCTTCGTTCCGGCTGTATTAAAGCATATGATCGCATTTGCTCAATCGCGTAATGAAAACGGCGGGCGTCTAATCCGGCCGCTTGAGCCAAGCTTTTTTCGTCAGGGGGCTTAGCGAAAAAGCAAAGCGTCTGCCATAGTTTCCGTGTGTCTTCATGACATCTGTCCCATGTGCGGCCAAAGAGAACCTCAAACAATTCCAATAATGAGTAACCCGCTTGTTTAAGCTCTTGAATGAGCTGGGGAGCGGGGATGTCGTCGTCTGACATGTATGCAATGCTGAGTGCCATGGCCTTCGGGTTGCCGGCGGCTGCCGAGACAAATTCATTCTTAAGGTCAGGCGATAGCTGCAACAGCTGCTCCAGCTTTTCCCGTTTATGCGGGAGATTGCATGTTTGCAGACAGCGGTGCACTTCTTGATGGAAAAAATCAAGGGCATCCGTTTGTTCAAGACCGCTCAGCTGGATGGCCGCCAGTTCTCCGAGGCCGTCCCGGTATGTCTGTTTTACGTTTTCCCGTGCCGTAAGGAGGACTTTTACGCCTTGCGGAAGGCCGATGATAAATTCGTGAATGTCACGTTCCGCTGTATCAATGCCGTCAACGATCAGCAGCACGGGTTTTTCATTTGAATGAGCGGCTAATGCATTGCGGACGACGAACCGTTTTTCGTTGATGGATTTGTCGATTTGTTCGGTGCGTCCGAGCTGGTAGGCAATCGTGTTTAAAAAATCGCTGAAGCTTAATCCTTTCCAGTCAGCGCTGATCCAGATGATGCTGTTGAATGCCGGCCAATTTGAAGAACCTCCGGCACAAAGGCAGGCTGCTTCAAGAGCGATCGTTGTTTTTCCCATGCCGGCCCAGCCTGTGATCAAACAGACCGGTGACGGAGAAAGCATCCATTGGCGGATCGCTTCTATATCAAAGCCGCGGCCGATAAAGTTTCCGGTCCGGCGTGACGGTAAGTTATGCGTGACGGACTGTTCTGTAAGCGCATTCGTTTCATGGCTTGGTCTGTCATGAAACAGCCGCTTCACTGCTTTTTCAACATCTTCATCACTCGGCGCTCCGAATGATCCGTCTTTACGGCGTATTTTTGCTTTTTTTAGACAAGACGCCGTCCAAACGGACAATGCGGGTTTGATGACGGGGATCGTGGTGTTTTCCAAAAGGCCGGTCAGCCATTCAGGATCCATGTCGGTCTTTTCTATAATAATCCAGATCATGCCGAACAGCTTACCGTCGTCAATTCGTCCGGGAATGTAGTTTGCGCCCATCTGTCCGATCCAGCTTTTGATCGTGTTAGAGGATACGCCTAATCGGAGTGCAATTTTGTCTATATAAGACTGTCCTGTTTTTACGTTCTTTGTCCTTTTGATTTTGTAATCAGAATGAAGTTTCAGTGATTTGACGGCAGGCGCCAGCAGTTCTGCAAATTGTGTCCGGTTTTCAAGTTCAGCCATTAGCCTGCACCTCCTATTAGTACTATTTTATCAATTCAGTGTTTTTTGTATATGAAAAAATAAAAAGTACAGTGCCGCTGTCTTTTTATACAGCAGGAAAGGCTTTTGCACGTCTTGAAAAGCAGATAAAATGGAGGCAGTAACAGAGAAAACAAAAATGTATGCACTTACATTTCAGAGCAGAGAAAGGATTTTGCCAAATGACTCACACAGTGCCTCAAAACATGAAAGCGGCGGTTATGCATAACACGAGAGAAATCAAAATCGAAACATTGCCCGTGCCTGAGATCAATCATGATGAAGTATTGATAAAGGTGATGGCTGTCGGAATTTGCGGATCTGATCTGCATTACTATACAAATGGCAGAATCGGCAATTATGTAGTGGAAAAACCATTTATCCTCGGTCATGAATGCGCGGGAGAAATTGCCGCCGTCGGATCGTCTGTCGATCAATTTAAAATAGGAGACCGGGTCGCTGTCGAACCGGGTGTCACATGCGGACGCTGTGAGGCGTGCAAGGAGGGGCGTTATAACCTTTGTCCGGATGTACAGTTTTTGGCGACGCCGCCGGTAGACGGCGCGTTTGTCCAATATATCAAAATGCGTCAGGACTTTGTTTTCTCGATTCCGGATTCACTTTCCTATGAAGATGCGGCTTTGATTGAACCGTTTTCTGTCGGCATTCATGCAGCCGCGAGAACGAAGCTTCAGCCCGGATCAACAATTGCGATTATGGGAATGGGGCCTGTTGGATTAATGGCTGTTGCGGCAGCGAAAGCATACGGGGCAGGCACAATCATTGTGACCGACTTGGAGCCGCTGCGGTTAGAAGCCGCGAAGAAAATGGGAGCGACGCATGTCATCAATGTCCGGGAACAGGATGCCCTTGAAGAGATTAAAACGATCACAAATGGAAGAGGAGTTGATGCTGCCTGGGAAACAGCGGGGAATCCGGCGGCATTGCAATCCGCACTGGCTTCCGTGCGCCGGGGCGGAAAATTGGCGATTGTCGGTTTGCCTTCTCAGAACGAGATTCCGCTCAATGTGCCGTTTATTGCAGATAACGAGATTGATATATACGGAATCTTCCGTTATGCGAATACGTATCCGAAGGGAATTGAATTTCTCGCTTCCGGCATTGTGGACACGAAGCACCTTGTAACGGACCAATATCCGCTTGAGAAGACGCAAGAGGCGATGGAACGCGCCTTTCAATACAAAAATGAATGCTTAAAAGTGATGGTGTATCCAAATCGCTGAGTGAACGGGGAGGATCTTTGCATTCTCCCTCTTGCTTATCAAAAAATGAAAACGGATTCTTGGGGTGGGATATGATGATTGAAACAGAAAAAGCAGCGGCAATAAAGACAAAACATCGCGGCCTGTCCTGGATGGAACGGATCGGATACGGGTTCGGCGATATGTCGTACAATGTGATCTTTCAGTTTGTAAACGCATACTTATTATTCTACTATACAGACGTCGGCGGCATTAAGCCTGCGGTTATTGCAGCTTTGTTTCTGATCGTAAGGGTGCTCGACGCTATTTTTGACCCGATCATGGGCGTGATTTTAGACAAGACGAATACTAGATGGGGAAAGGCAAGGCCGTATCTGCTGTGGGTGGCGTTTCCTTTTGCGCTATTTACGTTCTTATGCTTCACGACCCCTCATTTCGGCGAGACGGGAAACATGGTATACGCGTACATCACCTATATTCTGCTTGGGATGTCCTTCAGCATGCAGACGATCCCAGTCAACAGCTTAACGGGGCGGATGACGAATTCCGTGGAGGAACGGACGGTTCTGACGACGACACGGATGATTTTGGTTTATATCGGAATTCTGTTATCGATTTCCTGTGCGGCACCGCTTGCGGACGCTATCGGCGGGAAAGACCAGGCGTTTGGTTTCCAGATGACGGCGCTTATTTATGCGGCGGTGAGCATCGCGTTGAATCTGTTCAGTTTCTTTACAGTGCGGGAGCGGATTCAGCCTGAAAAAAGAAAAAAACAAGGAATGAACAAAACGTTATCTGTTTTGTTCAGAAATAAGCCTTTGCTTATTTTGGTCTCTTCATTTTTAGCGTTTGCGATCGGGTTTAACATTAAGCTCAGCACGATGGTGTACTATTTTACGTATAACGTCAGCCATAAGGAATTTGTGTTTTTAGGAACCGTATTGTTTTTCGGAGCGGCGCTGATCAGCAATCTGTTTATTCCTTTCTTTGCTGAGAAGCGGGGCCGGAAGCAGGTCATGATCATTACGGCGGCGCTATCGCTGATTTCTTATGTGGGCCTTCAGTTTACATCGTATTCCTCGATTCCGCTTATTTTCTTTTGGCTTTTTGTTTCTGGATTTTTCACGACGCCTTTGAATACCCTTGCTTGGGGAATGGTTGCCGATTGTGTCGATTATGCGGAATGGAAAACCGGGGTCCGGGCAGATGGCGTGGTGATATCGAGCATGAGTTTTATCAATAAGCTCGGAGTTGCGTTAGCCGGGTCATTTTCGGCCGTTTATCTCGGAATCGCCGGGTATGCTGCGAATACCGAACAGGCGGCATCGTCATTGAATGCGATTAAAAATATGAATGCGCTCATTCCGGGATTGTTCATTCTGCTGTCCATTATTCTTATTTCTTTTTATCCTTTAACTGAAAAAAAATATCAGCAGATGATGTCTGATCTGGAGCAAAGAGCTGTAAGATAAGTATATGTAAAATTTAAAATATTCAATGTAAACGGTTGTATTTATGACAGAAAGCACTATACTGAAACTATAATCGAGAATTGATAAATGAGTGTGATAATGTGGGAAGCCAATCTGTTATTTGTATTGGAGAATTATTAATTGATTTCTTTTGTACCGATGTGGATGTCGACTTGACGGAAGGGCGCAATTTCTTAAAAAGTGCCGGCGGGGCACCGGCGAATGTGTCGGCAGCGATTGCCAAACTGGGCGGAGACGCGGCTTTCAGCGGAAAAACAGGCAAGGATCCGTTCGGGTATTTTTTGAAGCAGACATTAGACGCCGTACACGTCGACACCTCTATGCTCGTCATGGATGAGAAAGCGCCTACAACGCTGGCGTTTGTTTCATTAAAACAAAATGGGGAGCGCGACTTTGTGTTTAACAGAGGAGCGGACGCTTTGTTTACGCTGGATGATATTGATCAGGAAAAGGTAAACGATGCCAAAATCCTTCATTTCGGATCAGCGACGGCACTGTTATCAGATCCGTTTTGCTCAGCCTATTTACGGCTGATGTCGATTGCGAAAGACAATGGACAGTTTGTTTCCTTCGATCCTAACTACCGTGAGGATTTATGGAAGGGAAGAGTTTCAGAGTTTATAAACACCGCAAAAAAAGCAATTGCCGTAAGTGATTTTGTGAAAGTCAGTGACGAGGAGCTTGAGATCATCAGCGGTGCGAAGGATCATAAAGAAGGTGTTGCGATCCTTCACGAGATCGGGGCAGGCATTGTGACGGTGACACTCGGAAAAAGCGGGACCCTTCTTTCAAATGGAACGGACCTTGACATCATTCCGAGTATTCAGGTGACATCAATAGATTCAACGGGAGCGGGAGATGCGTTTGTCGGCGCGGCGCTGTATCAGCTGGCACGCACGGATGAGATTCAGACGGCAGCTGCTGATTTTGCGAAGCTGCGTGATATTGTCTCATTTGCCAATAAGGCAGGGGCGCTCGTGTGCACCAAAATCGGTGCGATCGATGCTTTGCCGAGCTTAAAAGAGGTTGAAGTATCACTTTAAATATGGAGGATGTTTCTTGAAAGTCAACGGACTTCCGGGAAGCATCCTTTTTTATTTAGGACTGAAACCCTTTTCGATATACGGTATACTCTATAGAGATATCCAGTAAATTGAACCATTGTGAAGTACATACAATAACGTTTTTATCAGATCCCGAGTAAAACCAAGTTTCTGCTGCTGCCGTCATGTACAGGGTGTCGGTCTTTAAATATTGGACTGCGGAGGAATGTTCATGAAACATATTTTTCTTATTGTGCAATGCGCGTTTTCTGTTTTTTGTTTTTTCTGTCTCGCTGCTGTGAATTGGTATCAGGGGAGTGAGCTTGTTACTGATTCGTTTGATTGGAATTATACGGCTAAATTTTCAAAGCTGCTGAATGGGACGGATACAATTACAAGGCCCGAGCAGATATCACAGCTGGATTTCTTTGTGTATTCTGCTAAGCATTATCCGTTAGTGAGCGGATTGATGATCGGGCTGTTTATTTATTTTTTGTTTTCACTGTATTTGGTTATGAAGAATATCCGCCGGCAAAAATGGGTTTAATGAGACTATTTTCATATAAAAATACATAAATTCACGAGAAAATGAAACTTTTTGCGGGAAAAATCAGTATATATAACTGTGAACTTGTTACTATTTAACTTTAGGAGGAAAATGAAAAATGAGTATTTTAGGAAGATTTAAAGACATTATGTCAAGCAATATCAATGCGTTGCTGGATAAAGCTGAAAACCCTGAGAAAATGGTTGATCAATATTTGCGGAATCTGAACAGTGATTTAGGAAAAGTGAAGGCGGAGACGGCTTCTGTCATGGCTGAGGAACAGCGGGCGAAAAGAGCGTTGACGGAATGTCAGGCCGATGCCGAAAAGATGGAAAGCTACGCGATGAAAGCTTTACAGGCAGGCAATGAAACCGATGCGCGGACATTTTTGGAAAGGAAAGCGGCTGTTGAATCAAGACTGACTGAGCTTCAAACGGCTTATCAGCTCGCTTCTTCCAACGCGTCTCAAATGCGCAAAATGCATGACAAGCTTGTTGCTGATATCGGTGAGCTTGAGTCGCGGCGAAATGCCATCAAAGCGAAGTGGTCTGTGGCGAAAACGCAGGAAAGAATGAATAAACTGGGGTCCTCTGTGTCAAATGCCGGCCAATCGCTGACCGCTTTCGGCAGAATGGAAGACAAGGTCAACCGGGCGCTTGATCATGCCAATGCGATGGCTGAGCTGAACGCGTCTCCGAAAGACGATATTGACGAGCTGACGGCTAAATATGACAGCAATCAAAGCAGTGTTGATGATGAACTGGCGGCGCTCAAGCAGAAAATGCTTTTCAGTAAAGATCAATAGAAAGCGGGCTGCAGCTTTGTCCGATATAAAAAGAAAGTGAGAGAAACAGAATGATCATTTCTTATAAATGCCCGAACTGCGGAGATGATATGGTCTTTGACAGTTCATCCGGCATGCTGACATGTCACAGCTGCGGGCGGCAGGATCAGATTGAAAGCCTGCCAAAGGAGTATATTACGACGAGATTTTCCGAAAATGAGGCGAACGAGTACCGCTGTGAGAACTGCGGCGCGGTTCTGATGACTGAGGCAGAAACGACTGCCACGACGTGCGGATTTTGCGGAGGAGCCGCCGTTCTCGCCGACCGGTTATCAGGAAATCTCGCGCCTTCCATGGTGATTCCTTTTACGATCAGTAAAGAAGAGGCCATGAGCGCTTTTAAAAAGTGGTGCCGAAACGGCCGGCTGACACCGAGGGGATTTATGACTGCCGATCGGGTGAAGAGTATAACCGGTATGTACGTGCCGTTTTGGATGTTTGACTTAAACAGCAAGGTTCAGGTCAATGCCGTTTGTACGAGAGTGCATCATTATGA
This sequence comes from Bacillus sp. CIS52, assembly GCF_053545315.1. Lineage (NCBI taxonomy): Bacteria > Bacillati > Bacillota > Bacilli > Caryophanales > Bacillaceae > Bacillus > Bacillus sp. CIS52. Next base: position 249,512 of record NZ_JBIUFR010000004.1, on the reverse strand, counting down.
TGATGGAGAATACCGGGTGACGGAGACCGAATATTACAACGCGTACCGTGATATCAATCTCGATTATCTCAAAATTCCGGTCGACGCTTCAGAAAAAATGAATGATGAATTAATGGACAAATTGGAGCCTTACGCTTACAGTGAGCTGAAGGAGTTTAATACGGCTTATTTAGCTGGCTATATAGCGGAAAAGTACAATTATACCGATGACGATCTCTTTCCGCGGGCGAAGGATAAAATCAGCCATTATATTGATTCTTATATCAGATCCACCTTCTCCGGCTATACGACGGCTGACATAACGGATGAACAGATTCAGACGGATAAGATCAGCAGCTTTTACGTGCTGCTTCCGGTCTGGATGGTCAGCTACGATTATGAGCGGACTGAGCACATTTTTGCGATGAACGGGCAGACGGGCAAGGTTGTCGGCAAACCGCCGATCAGTGCCGGAAAAGTGGCTGCGTGGTTCGGCGGCATTACTGCCGGTGCGTTTTTAGCATTAAGACTCGTCTCACTTATGATAGGAGGCGGTTTTTGATGAGAGGATCAATAAAAAAAGCGTGTCTCTTGTGCTTCGTCCTTTTTCTGATGCTGTCTTTTTCTTTACATACAACAGCGTCTGCTGCGGAACAGAAGCAATATGTTTATGACAATGCTCATTTATTAACGAAGGATGAAACGAAGAAACTTGAGGAATTGGCGGGGAAGCTCGGGGCAAAGCGCCATACCGATTTTATCATTCTTACCGCAAACGGAACGGGCGGTAAGGACATCGAGCAGTATGCCGGTGATTTTTATGACAGTCATTTTAGCGGAAGCACGGCGATATTGACCATTGATATGAAGGATCGGGAAGTATTTATCTCCGGGTATAAAAAGGCGGAGACGTATTTGAACAGCAGCCGGCTGAATACGATCAGGAATACGATTTCGTCAGACATTTCCGCAGGTCATTATGAAAAGGCATTTCAGACCTACATTAAAATGTCTTATAAAGATATGGGGAAAAGCCCGGACAGCAAGTCTGACAATCTGCTGCTCACATGGTGGTTTCAGCTGATTATCGCCGCAGCCGCAGCCGGTATCGCCGTCACCGTGATGGTGTACAATTCCGGCGGCAGGGTCACCGTCACCGGAAGCACGTATATGGATCACGATACGTCTGAAGTGCTGGACCAGCACGACACATATATCCGAACGGACGTTACAAGGGAAAGAAAGCCTGACAAAGATAATGACAATGACGGCGGAGTCACGAGGGGCGGCACGTCTTACAGCGGAAGCAAGGGAAGCTTTTAAATTTAATGTAAAGGATTTGAACATACATGGGCTTTTTCAGAAATCAGTTAGCAAATGTGGTGGAATGGGAAGAATTCAGAGACGACATGGTTTTCTATAAATGGAACAACCGTGAAATTAAAAAAGGCAGCCGTCTGATCATCCGGCCGGGACAGGATGCCATCTTTTTATACAACGGGAAGATTGAAGGGATTTTCCGTGATGACGGCGATTATGATATCGAATCAGAAATCATTCCGTTTCTATCGACATTAAAAGGATTTAAGTTTGGCTTTAACAGCGGCATGCGGGCTGAAGTGCTGTTTGTGAATACGAAGGAGTTCACCGTGAAGTGGGGCACGAAAAACGCCATTAACATTCCGGCGGCGGGAATGCCTGGCGGTATGCCCATCCGCGCAAACGGCACATTTAACTTCAAGGTCATTGACTACATCGGATTGATTGATAAGATTGCGGGTGTCAAGGACAGCTATTTAGTGGATGACATTAAAATCCGGATTACGTCTATTCTCGATCAGCTTTTGATGAAATGGATCACAAAAGAAGGAAAAGACATGTTCAATCTGCAGTCGAATTCATTTGAAATCGGAAAAGGGATTCAAGAAGATCTTGATATGCAGCTGATCGGAGACGGGATGTCGATTACGGGTTTCAATATTATGAGCTTTAACTATCCGCAGGAAGTTCAGGATATGATTACGAAAAACGCTTCTTACGGCATGGTGGGCGATGTGAACCGCTATCAGCAGATTTCCATGACGGACGGAATGTCATCCGGCAAAATGAGCGGAAGCGGTGCTGCCTCTGACATGGCGGGCATGATGATGGGAATGAATATGGCCAATCAAATGATGAACCAAATGAATCAAAATCAGCAAAACCAGCCGCAGCAGAATCAAAGTCAGCAAAATCAGGGGACGGCGCAGGCGAACGGCTCGGAAGGAGCGGCTAAGCCGAAATTCTGTCCGAACTGCGGAACGAAAACGGAAGGCGCGAATTTTTGCCCGAATTGCGGACAGAAGCTTGCCTGACGATATACGAAAAAGAGGCCTTTTTCGGGCCTCTTTTTTTGTCATGATTTCATTGTTTGGACGATGAGGGATGTCAGCGCTTTTGATCCCTCGGGTATGAGATGGACGCCGTCCGGTGTGAAGTATTCAGGGTGCTGCAATGCTTTTGCGTGCCAATCGACAAGGGTCACATTTTTGCGTGACTCGGCCTGCCGGCGCAATGATTCGTTTACTTTGCTTTCCCACTGCCGCGGTACACGCGTGTTGACAAGATAGATATCGGCTTTTGAAAAGGAGCTGATCAGTGATTCAATTTGGCTGTTTGTGAAATAGCCATTCGTCCCTAACTCGATGATGACCGCTTTATTCGGCTGATTAAATGACGCATATTCCGAAGTGAGCCGGAGTGCTTGAGAGACTTGTCTTCCTACCTTTCCGTCGATGGTGACATGAGGAAGGGACTGCCGCAGGTATGACGCAATGTCCAGCATCACCGAGTCACCGATGGCCAGCACGTCTTGCTGAGGCTGTGCTTGTTTTGGGTCAGCCGTTTTTTGAGATGACTGTTCCTTTTTGTCTTTCGTCTTCTTCGTATCTGATTTGCCTGTTGGTTTTTTCTTGTTGTTGTCTGATGCGGTATCCGTTTTTTCGCCGCCGTGTTTTTTCTTGCTGTCCTCTTCTTTAGCAGGTTGATCGTGATCGGCCGTTTTGTGCGAAGAGGCGGCTGTTTCTTGCTGCTCGTTTTGCGCGTACGTCCATTGCGGCTGTTTTTTCTCTTCGGCTATCCCTGACAGCCCGCCCGCAAATACGAGAATGGCGGCAAGAATGAGGCCGAGCGACATTCTGCTGATGACAGAGGACGTCTTCCATTCCAAAAAGCGGTTCAGAAACACGCGGCGTAAAAATGGCCGGAAGCCTGCAGAGCGGATCGGCTTCTCAATGAAATGATAAGAAAGCTCGGCCAAAATGAAAGTGGCGCCGATTCTGACGGCGCAATGCCAATAAACCGGATTTCCGATTTCCTGCACCGGGGTGCTCAGCACGATAACCGGGTAATGCCAAAGATAGATTCCGTATGATCTCGTTCCGATCCAGCGAAGCGGCTTCCATGAAAGGACATATCCTATAAAGCTGCTCGGATGGCATATACATGCGACAAGAACCGCTGCAGTGATGCTGATCAAAAGCATGCCGCCTTTGTACAGGAAGGGTTCATATTCATCCGTGTAAAAGACGCAAAGCACCAGTGCGGCAAAGGCGGCAAGCTCTGCCCCGTGCAGCAGATGTTTCATGCTGCTCGGCAGCCGTTTGGAAGATAATCGTTTCATCGGCCACACTAAAGCTAAAGCGCAGCCGATCAGCAATTCAAATGAACGGGTGTCCGTCCCGTAATAAACGCGGCTCGGATCTCCGCCGGGCACATACATCATACTCATTACGACTGCTGAGCATAAGGCGAGGAACATGACTGCAGCTGCAAGCCGGGCCCGTGTTTTACATATGTACATTCCCGCAAGCAGCAAAAAGGGCCATATGATATAAAACTGTTCTTCAATCGCCAGCGACCACAGGTTTTTTAATGGCGAAGGGGAGCCGAAGCTGTCGAAATAAGAAAGTTTATGAAAGATAAACCACCAATTGCTTATGTAAAAAAGTGAGGAGACCGCATCTCCGCGTACGGTATGCAGGAGCTCGCTGTTAAACAGTACGACCCAAATGACTGTCGTGATAATCATGAGATAAGCCGCCGGCAGAAGCCGTCTGATCCGGCGCACCCAAAAATCACGCAAATCAAGGGTGATGTCATTGCCTTGGGCAGGCAATATAATGGATGTAATTAAATATCCCGATAAAACAAAAAAGATATCAACACCAATGAAACCGCCGTCTGCCCAATTAAAATTCAGGTGATATGCGATCACGGCGAGGACGGCAAAGGCGCGAAGTCCATCCAGTCCGGGAATATAGCGGTGGTGCAGTGACTTGTCTGACATGGTATTCCTCCAATAATGTGTGCGGAAATTCTCGCTGTTTTGCGGACGGCTATGGCAGATTTCTGTACAGTCTTCCATTTGTTCCGTTAAATAGACGCATTCGGAAGGGGATTTTGTTTCAGAAAAAATGAATGAAATGTTCTGATTCTCTTAAACTTTTCTGCCCCTGTCCGGCGTCTGTTATATGAAAGGATTCCCTTGCGCAATGGCTGTTGCGGGAAAAAGAAAAAATCCATGATCTGCGGATATCATGGATTTTTTTCTTTTACCGGATGTAGCGGTCTCCGACAAGCAGTTTGGAGATGACAGAGGTCGGTATTGTAAACTCTGTAACGCCCATATATCCGGGTGCCGCTTCATATTCATCAAATGAGATGACAAGTTTGTGCTGATCTGTAATATAAAAGTTTTGGTCAGCGCGGATGGATTTGAAAGGCTCCGCCATATCATCATCTTCGACCCAGTAGATTTTATTCGGATCTTCTTTCATCTGCTTTTTCATTTGTTCTTTAATATTTTGGCTGATGACTTTGATATAACGGTCATCTTTGAATAAACTCTTTAACGTAAGCACGGCCTCATTTTTTTTATCAATCGTGATGTATCGGCTTTGCGTATAAGCGGAAGCTTGTGTTTTTTCGATATCACGGCGGACTGAGATCAGATCCGCTGTATCAGTCACGGTTTCATAATCGCTGTAGATGCTGAGGTGGCCTTTTTTGCTTTTTGAGGTCGCCTTCATAAATTCCTGATACAGCTCTTTGCTTTCTTTCATATAATGCCGGTTGATGCTGTCTTCAAGTTTATGATTCGAAAGGCCGGATAGAGCGGGTGTTTTCACATCAATGCTTGATTGGTTCTTTTCTTCTTTCATCTCCACGAACGTGATGGCTTGGACGACTTTGCCGATGACGGGGATTTTGGACATGGCCTGTGCGGCATCCGGATTGATATTGACAACGGCGGTAAATAAGACGGCCGCAGCGACTGCCGCAGATGTCGGCCACATCACGATTCGTTTTTTCTTCGGTTTTGGCTGAAGGGCTTTTTCGACAATGCTGTCCAATTCCTTAGGAATGGGCACACTTTTGTACTCTTCCCTCAATTGCTCTAATCTCTTTTCCATTAAGAAAGATCCTCCTTCGTCAGCTGAATGCGCATAAGCTTCAGCCCCCTGTAAAGGCGTGTTTTAACGGTATTGATGTTTTCCCCCGTGATGTCTGCGATTTCTTCTAATTTCAGGTCTTCAAAGAAACGCAGAATGATAATGGTTTTATATGGATGCGGCAGGTCGTCAAGCGCTTCGTGAAGGTCTGTGTCTTTGTAGTGATCTTCCTTTCCGCGGCTTAAAAACTCGATCGTTTCATCGTCCATCACTTTTAGTTTTTTCTGTTTGCGGAGAAAATCAATGGCCGTGCGCACTAAAATTTTATAAAACCAGCTTTTGATTACATCGGGGTTTTTGACGGATTCGACCGATGTCAACGCTTTTTGAATTGATTCCTGAACAATATCTAACGCGTCATCCTTGTTCTTTACATAACTGTACGCAAGCCGGTAAAAGTCTTCTTTGCGCTCAGTTATGCACGTCACAAGCGACGCTTTGGCTGTTTCGTTCTTCATTGCTTCAAAGGGCTCCTTTTTAAAAAATACGTATCATAGGCTGCTGCCTAAGGATAGACGGGACAGGGTAAAAAATAGTTTGCGCAGAGCGGATCATTTTTAAAAGGAAAAGGAAGGGAAGAGGAAGAGACGAAAAAAAGAGCCTGAGCGGCTCTTTTTCGGATGTGTCTGGTATTTTGCCGAACGGCTTAGTTCGGTTTGACTAAGATTTTCACTTGGTTTTTCTCTTTGATTAAAGCGCCGAAGCCTTCTTCAATCAAATCGTCGAGCACGATTTTTTTCGTGACGAGCTTATCTGCTGAGAAGTAGCCTTCTTTCATCAGTGCAAGAACGGAAGGGAAGATATCACGGTATCCGATAATTCCTTTTACGGTCCGTTCTTTGATGACGATGTCGTTCGGATGGATTTCCGCTCCTTTTTCCCAGATGCTGACGATAACCGTTTCACCGGCAATGTTTGTTGACTGGATCGCCTGGCGGAGAACGACAGGAACGCCTGTCACTTCATAAGAAACGTCAACGCCGCCGTTTGTGCGTTTAGCGATTTCTTCAACGACATCATCCGTTTTTGACGGATCAATGATGATAGCGCCGAGTTCTTTCGCTTTTTCCTGGCGTTCCGGTGAAAGTTCGACCGCGTAAATATCCGTTGCGCCGGCAGCTTTCAGGGCTTCAATCACAAGCAGCCCGATCGGTCCGCAGCCAAAAACGGCTGCCTTGTCGCCCGCTTTTAATTTGCTTTGGCGGACGGCGTAAAGCGCTACCGCTGACGGCTCAACAAGCGCGCCCTGTTCGTAAGAAAGCTCTTCAGGAAGCTTAAACAGCAATTCTTCGTCAACGGACACATATTCAGAAAATCCGCCGCCGCCTCCGGCTAAGCCTAAGAATCCCATTTGTTCATCAAGGTTATAGGCTCCCTGATGTCCGTGTGTGGCAAAAATCGGTTCTACGACGACACGGTCGCCGACGCTGTAATTTTTGACGCCTTCTCCTACTTCCACGACTTCTCCTGAGAATTCGTGCCCCATCGTGACGGGCGCCATTTCGTTTGTTAACGGATGGGGTTTGCCGACCGGAATAAAGATCGGACCTCCCAGATATTCATGAAGGTCGCTTCCGCAAATCCCGCACCATTTGACTTTAATTTTGACTTTTCCCGGTTCTGCTTTAGGTTCATCAATGTTTTCGATTCGAATGTCTTTTTGATTGTGCCATCTTGCCGCTTTCATTGATTATCACTCCTAGTCTGATAGAAACGAGTATAGGTACATGATCAATATGAACCACGGTTAAAAGGAAGAAATGCTTCCTGAAGCCTGATTTCTCAAACTATATCATATGACGCAACTATCAATAGGCCTTATAAAAAGTCCATATTGAATGCAGAAATACTCTATGAATATTATAACGCTAATGTATTAAATTTTGTAGTATAATTTACCATGGAATTATATAGAACAGAAGTTTGTGTCATCAATTGAGTGCGTGTCTCCGTCACGTTGTAATGAACATGTAAAGTGATTGAAATATTATAAACGTCTTCTTGGTGTATAATTTTGCCTAGAATAAAGAATCAGGAGGATGAAAGCTTGAAGAAGTTATTCTTAGCCTTATTGATTTTAGCAGGAAGCACGCTGGGAGCGATCAGTTTCTCTTCTGATGCAAGTGCTAAAAAAGTGAACGGAAATATTACATGGTATAATGGAGTCGGTAAAAAAGGATCGTCCGGTAAAAAACTGGGACACTGGGATTGCGCGACAAAATTAGGATTTGACGTTCCGAGAAACGGAACGAAAATCAGAGCTTATGCGAAATCAAAACCGAAAAAGGTTATCACAGTATACAAAAATGATGTAGGCCGTCTGCCGAATGCCGTATTGGATGTCAGCCCGAAAGCGTTCAAAGCGCTCGGATATCCGTTAAGCAAAGGAAGAGTATCCGGACATTACAGCTATTAAAATAGACCATCTTAAAAAGCAAGGAGAATGATTCTTGCTTTTTCTGATTGACGGAGAGATTGATAATGAAGAAGAAACGATGGATTTGGATCCTCGCAGCTGCTGTTTTGGCGGCGGCGGTCATCGGAGCCGTTCTGCTGATCAAAGGAAAAAGCGGCAGCAGCGGAAAAGCCGTTGTTTCCGGCGGGCATGACAAGCTGCTTGTTTCGCTTACAGACAAAGATCTGATGACGAAATATTACGAAGACAGCCGCATGCTGTACGAGGAAAAGCTTTCGGCATATCCGGCGTTTGCGCTGGATGACGCCCACCAGGCGCTCTATTTTGTCGGTAATAATGATCAAAATGAAATGCGTCTGTATAAGCTTGATCTGAAGACGAAAAAGAAGACAGTGCTTTATAAAGGATCGGCGAGCGCTGACAGTCTGTTTTTATCAAAGGACCTGACGCACATTTATTTCCGTCTCGGTAAAGCGGATGAAGATATTTTCCGTCTCGCATCTTTTGATTTGAAAACGAAGCGTTATCAAAATCTGTATCCGGCGGCGGATGAGAAAGACGACAGTGTGAGCAGCTTCTTTTATAACCGCAGCCAAAACGATTTTGCGCTTCTGCATTATTCCGTTAAAGAGGATTATAAAAAAACGGATGAGGCAAATGAGAAGGGGATTGACCCTGAACCGACGAATATCCGGTTTGCAGCAGGGGCGGGAAAAAACCTCCAGGATCTGACCAATCTTGAACAGTTTATCAGCGACGTCGCGATGTCACCGGACGGAAAGAACCTTGTCTTTACATCTTATACACAAAAAGGGACGGAACAAAAAGCGTCCATCCGTCTGATGAATGTCAAAACGAAAAAAGATGAAACGATTATTACAAACGGGAAGGATTTCGCTCCGCTGATAGATGCCCAGCCGCAGTTTTCTAAAGACGGCAGCATCATCTATTTCATGGCGGAAGCCAAAGGCGCTAAACGCTTGAAGGATGAAACGGGGCGGAACGCGAAGGTCCGGACTATTTATGCTTATCATTTGGATACGAAAAAATGTGAAAAAGTCTGGGAAAATGACAGCGGCATTATCAACAGCTTTTCCGTTATCCAATAATGAAAAAAACACTCAGCGCCAGCTGGGTGTTTTTTAATAAACAAAGCTGGCTGCGGCTGAGGCGAGCCATTTGAAAAAACGGAGAATCGGAACGGCAAAATGGAGTGTTTCGATGAATGACTGTGCGGCAAGGTTCTTTTTCTTCCGTTTCGCCATCTCCTTCAGGTCTTTTTGCTGCTGATCGTTTTTCATGTTCATTGCTCCTTTGCATCATAAAAGGACATGATAACGCAAAGGCCTCTCATGGGACATGGAGGCCTTCTCTATGTTGAGACTCGTAAAAGGGAGGTCTAACTTGATGCCGTTTGATTGTTGTTTTGGAGATTCACCAACGAACGGACGCCGTCGATCATTTTACTGCCGCAAAGGGGGCAAGTCGGGGTATCACTGCCGGTGCCGGCAAAATTCTTTCTGCTCCAGCCGATACAGTCCTCTTTCGTGCATTCCCACGTACTGACATCTTCTTTAGGCAGCGGTTCCTGATTACGTTTGTTGTAGTAAGACATAAAGTCACTTCTTCCCTTATGAATTTTCGTGCACTCCTTCATTGTCTCATACTTTTCCCTAATCTCCTAATTCCTTTTTCTATCCATATTTCCAATGAGGGTGCATCGTCTTCCTGTTATTACAGTATATGCAAATAAGCGCCTTCTTATTTTTTCTTTTTGATAAATAAAAAAAGCCCCTTCCGGAGAAAAGGGGTGATTCTTGTTTACTGCTTATCCGTGACGTCCATCGGTCTCATCATGTCGTAATCTTCATGCTCTAAAATATGACAGTGCCATACGTAGCGTCCGCTGTAAGGAGCGAATGTCGCCGCGATTCTGATGACTTCTCCCGAGTGCGCCTGCACGGTGTCTTTCCAGCCTTTTTCACTTGGAGGAGGAGGGACGGCGGGGCCCGTATACACAATGTCGCCGAATTTGTTATAACGTTCTAAGTCAAAAGGACGCCGGTCAAGAACCTGGAAGGAAACAAGGTGCAGGTGTATCGGATGGGTTCCCCCCATCGGATTGATAATCGACCAGATTTCCGTTGTGCCGAGCTTCGGCGCTTCTGTCACAGGATCATGCCAGCGCTTGTTATTAAGCGTCAAAACCGGCCGGCCGTATTTGTCCTGCGTATTTGTGAGTTTAAGCGTCCTGATATTGTGTATTCGTTTTGAGGTCATATCAGGCATGGCTGAAAGATATTTAGGCTTCCGGCTTGTGTCTTCTCCCTTCAGCGGTTTTGTGACGCGGAACTGCATGACATTGGCGTCTGTATCCGGATCGACGTCGCCCCCGCAGCCGGTGCCGTTCGTCAGAATGATATGTTCTCCGTCAAAAGCGGAGAAATCAATCAGCACATCATACCGCTCTGCCGGGGCTAAGCTGATGGTCTGTGTTCTGACAGAGCGGGGGAGCAGTCCGCCGTCAGAACCGATTTGGATAAACCGGCCGCCGTTATTGAGCGAGAGAGTAAATGATCTCATATTTGAGGCGTTAAGGATGCGGAAACGGTATGTCCGGGGTTCGACTTCCATATACGGCCATGCTTTTCCGTTGACGAGAATGGTATTTCCGCAAAGAAACGGGACGATTGAAGGGGTGGGCAGCGTTTCGGAAGGGTTATCCGGCCCGCTCGGATAAGACAAGGAACCGTCGTCATTTAACGTGCGGTCCAAAATCATAAGCGGTACGTCGTACTCTCCGGCGGGAAGCTTCAGCTGCTTTTCTTTTCGCTCACGGATGATATACATCCCGGCAAGTCCGGCGTACACATTGAGCCTCGTGGCCGCCATGGCATGGTCGTGATACCATAAGAGCGCCCCGCGCTGTTTGTTTGGATAATGGTATACCTCTTTTTCAAAATAAGGACCCGTTTCCTTAAAATCCCGTGTGAACCAGGCTTCCGGATAGCCGTCGCTGTCAGGCGGCGTTTCTCCTCCGTGTAAATGGACGACGGTTCTGACATCAGGTTCCTGATGGCCGCTTTCTGAATGGTGAATGGTATGGTCTACGGGCAGAAAGTGCTTATCCGGCAAGTCATTCATCCATTTAACATAAATGCTTTCACCTTGGTTGACGTCGATCGTCGGGCCCGGAAACAAACCGTTATACCCCCACAGCCGGGTCGGTGGGAGATCGCGGTGCAGCTTGTGAAAGCATTCCTTCATCGTGACTTCATAATACGTGCTGCCGTCTGATTTCTTCTGCGGCTTCAGTGTTTCGATAATCGGCAGTTCATCTGCAAATTTTTCAAGTGCCATTATTCATCCTGTCCTTATCATTTATTGAATTCCTGTACTATAGATAATGCTGCCTGGAACAAGTTGGTTAAAAAAACACCCGCCCTTTTTTGAGGACGGGTGTTTCTGTTATTGCGCAACCCGGTTTGCGGAAGCGCTCTCTTTCGGTTTTTGTTTTTTGCGGAATACATATGAGGCAAGCACCAGCAGTGTAATAAATCCTGTCAGCAGAAATTCAGACCGCATTGAACTGATAAACAGCATAGATAACAAGATGGCGCAAATGGCGATGATCGTCAGGTAGGTTAAGTACGGATAAAACCACATTTTGATTTTAAGAGATTCAGGGTTTGTCCGTTCGATTTTCTTTCTCATTCTCAGATGTGAGACGGCGATGACGAGATAGACGAGCAGTGCGATCGCCCCTGATGCATTGACCAGAAATAAGAATACGGAGTCGGGAGAAAAGTAGTTCATGACAACGGCAATATAGGAGAAAAAGGTGCCGGCGATAATGGCTTGGACCGGTACGCCTCTTTTACTCAGTTTCATAAAACGCCGCGGCGCTTCATTTCGCGCCGCCAGTGAATACAGCATCCGTGACGTGGTATAAAGCCCGGAGTTCAGGCAGGACAGAACGGCTGTCAGGACGATGAAATTCATGATCTGAGCGGCTGCGGGAACCCCGATATGTCCCAAAACGGCAACAAAGGGGCTTTCCAAAATATTGGCTGAATTCCACGGAAGCAGCGTGACCACAACCGTAATGGAACCGACGTAAAAAATAATGATCCTCCAGACGACTGAGCGGGTCGCCTTTGTGACGGATTCGACCGGGTTTGACGTTTCTCCCGCTGCGATTGCGACGATTTCAGATCCCATAAAAGAGAAAATGACGACGACGATTCCGAGCAGAACAGAACTTGGGCCATTAGGGAGAAATCCGCCGTTGCCTGTCAGATTTTCCAGCCCGACCGGTTTGCTGCCGGGGATGATTCCGAAAATGAAAGCAAATCCCGCGATTAAGAAGACAACGATCGTCGCTACCTTCACTAAGGAAAGCCAGTATTCAAATTCACCGAACGATTTAACTGAATAAATATTCGTCAGTGTTAATAGCACGGTCAGAAGCAGACTCGTCAGCCATAACGGAATCCCGGGGAACCAGTACTGTATGATTCCGGCGCCCGCAATGGCTTCAATGGCAATGACGATGACCCAGAAAAACCAATACAGCCATCCGATGGTATAACCGGCCCACGGTCCGATGGCGTCATGCGCGTACTGTGAAAACGAACCGCTTGTCGGGTTGACGGAGGACATTTCCCCCAGCATCCTCATAATAAAAATCACTAATAGTCCTGCTAATGCGTAGGAGACAATCGCTCCGGGTCCGGTGGAATGAATGACGGATCCGCTTCCGACAAATAATCCGGCGCCGATCACGCCGGCAATTGAAATCATGGTCATATGCCGGGTTTTTAATCCCTTCGATAAAGAATTAGGCTGATTCATTCTTTGCCTCCTTTTGGGTTGTTTTATGCTGAATATTCCGACAAATATTATTCTATCATAAATGCATGAGACATTTGTTAATGATGTTAGAAAATGTGACTTCTTTTCTCATCCGTACACAGAAAATGACGCAAGGTGTTTCTATAGACCCACTGTGGTTCAGTGATGTATCTCAATAATAGGAAAATGCGAGTAGAGAGGAGTTTATTAATATGAAGAGAAATGATGAACTGAAAAAGGGAGAATCCGGGACAATGGTGTTCTATCTGTAATGAAGCTGATCATCGGTTATGTTTTTCACTCAGAAGCACTTACTGCAGAGGTTTAATAATAACTGACATTATTGTTTCGGTGGCTGTAATAATCGTCCTGCCATCTCTCAAAAACCTCCTGAAGTAGATCATCCATTCACGGCCGCTTTCGGGCGGAAACGATCGCATCGCTTATCGAATCTTTTATTATGAGAGTTGTCGGACTGCAAGTGCTGTTGGAATTTATTTTTTCTGCTAAACAAGAGATGCCAAAAGCTTGGACGACAGCAGGCCTGCCAGTACAATATTAGGCCGGTCAAAAAAGTGAAGAGCCAGGCGCTCCTTGCAGCTGGTAATAATAAATGTCGAGGCATTCGTCAGTATCAGCACGTTATCGGAATTACAGGAGAGAACAGATAATTTGTACTATTTCATATATTTTTAATTGACAGAATCATTTCGTTATAATAATCTGTTTTCTGTAAATGTATTTAATTACAAATATACAATTTATTCTTATTTTTGTAATTAAATTAAAAGATTATTTATATCTATTTACTAATATTCAGAATAGGAAGGTGTAACAAATGAAGGTTGAAATTGAAAATTTAGACACTAGACAACTTGCTTATAATGAAACTTATGCATGGACTTCAACTCTTTTAAAGTCGCTGAGAAATTCAATGGATTTATTTAAGTTTGACGAAATTGTTCCAACTCCCTTTTCTAGAAGATATGAGCCAGGTGCCAAGCATTCAGTAATCGTACTAGGGGATAAAACTTTACCTGACATTAGAGAAAATGGGGATCATGACTCCTCCTCTAACTCAAAAGTTGAGGTGGCAGGTGAACAGTATTACTATATGAGTGTTAGTCATGTTGTAGAAAAACAGATGGCAACGGAATATTTACCTAAGGTTTATTGCCTTGCCCCATGCCTTCGATTATTGATGGAAGGGGAAGAGCTATCTGCAAAACATATTTATTCCTTCTTTCAATTTGAAATTGAATGGAGAACTGAGAGAATGGAAGATGTTTTCGATTTAGGGGAGAAGATTCTCTATGAAGCAGGCAATAAGATTTTATCTCTAATTGATAATAATGATAATTTGACGTTAACTCCTTTAGCAAAACGCAACACAGAGAGCTTGGTAAAAGGCTCATATCCTAGAATAACATTTGAAGAAGCCTTAGAAAGAGTAGGACGATCTAAAGATTCAGAAGGGGATCTTACTTCTGAAGAAGACGCACTTCTCTCTAACCAATTCGACACACCTTTTTGGATTTATAACTATCCAGCAGGAGTCAGAGATTCAATTTATCATGAAAGTCCAAAAGGTGTTTTTCAAACTTACGATTTAATGTTACCTTTTGGCTACGGTGAACTGACTACCGGGGGTATCCGTCCAACTAGCGGAGAGGAGATTATTAACCAATCAAAAACTCTCGGCAATTCTTATCATCCGGAATATGCTCAATGGAAAGATAAATCACAAGTACAAACAGCTGGATTTGGAATTGGACTGGAGAGATTGTTAAAGTTTATCTCTGGCGCAGAAAGTATTTTAGATTTCATTCAATATCATGATGCAGGTCCAAACACGACGATTACACGTCCTATTCAAAAATAATAACTTCTAATAGGGGAGAGGGTAAGGAATTAAATTCTGACCCTTTTCTTTCTTTTGAGTGTATAGAAGGGAGAATTAGAAAAACGTGAAAACCTTATTTGTTATTGATTCTTCTGTTATTGGGCCAGAGTATATTGTAAAAGCGGCAAAGGAAATGAATCTGAATGTTCTGTTCTTGACAAACTTAAATAGTCAGGAAGGAGATGCACTCTCTCAACTTACATCTTATAAGTTTATTAATTGTAATACTAATTCTTTTGAAGAACTGTATGAAATTATAAAAACTTTTCCAAAAGAGGACATTGCAGGAGTGATCTCTTTTTTAGATAGTAAATTAGAAATTTGCACTAAATTATGCAGCGCTTTAGATATAAAGGGAATTGATCCAAAAATTGAATTACTTAAGGATAAGGCTTATGTCAATGACATTATCCCAGAATTTACGCCGCTATCACTTTCTTTCACTACAGGGGCGATTCCTTATTCAGAGATAAAAAAAATGTTATCAGCTTCACAGAATGGATTGATACTAAAACCATCCTTTGCAGCTGGGGCTAAAGGTATAAGTGTATTAGAGGATGAAAATGATATCGAGAATATAGAAAAATTATTTGATAAAACCTTACCTAAGCATCTGCACCCTGACGAATATGTCGTTCAAGAAATAATAGACGGAGAACTTGTAAGCTTAGAGGGATACGTTTTAGAAAGTAAAGTAATTCCAATTGGAGTAACTGGCAGAAGGAAGACGGAAAATGCAGAATCGGTATTCATATTCCCTTATCATTCTATAGCTCAGAAAGAATTGTGCAAGATTGTTCAAACTCTAGTGGAGAGGAGCGGGTATAGCAGAGGATTTTTCCATACTGAATTTATTGTTTCAGAAAATCAAGTTAAACTAATAGATTGTAACTTTGGAAGGCCTGGCGGAGCAAATATTACTGAGATTATAGCTTGTTCATACGGAATTGAACCGCATAGTATTTACCGACAAGCAATGGAGTTAGTCCTAAATGAAAAAGAGATCATTCCTGCGGCCTTTTGGGGAGAAGAATGTAAGGAGAGCTTAGGGATAGCATACGGAATTCCTAATCAAGATAGAGTACTTGAAATTAAGTATGCAGAAAATATGAAATCTAAGCATACACAGGCCCAAAATTTAGGGGACATCGTTTCCGCTATGGGAAGCAGTAATTGGAGTTGGCTTGGAATGCTCTCTGGACTAAGGGAAGACGTAATTAAAGATGTAGATTCTATAAGAGTAAAAACTCTACATAACGGATGGATAAAACCTGTGTACTATAATATGGAATTAAAGGAGCCTTTAGACTATCTTGAAAAAGTCTAATAGTATCTATACATCTAAATTGATTTGGTTCCTTGGGTGCAGATTTGTATCAACAGTATCCGAACAACTTCTGCTATTTGCTATCCCTTTATTAATTTTTCAATACACCGGAGAAGCGTCCAAATCAGGATTAGCATTTCTTATAGAGTGGTTGCCGGCAGTATTATTACTCCCCTTCATAGGAGTGCTTGTAGATACTTATAAAGAAAAGAAACTTTATATTATTGGCGATAGCCTGCGAGCATTGGTTTCCATATCAGGCTTCTTATTATTAATCTATATGCCAAGCCAAACATTTATTATACTTTCAGTTGCAGCATCTTTGTTCGCTATTTTAAACTCATTAAACTTTGTCACATTAGAAACAACTATCGGGAGGAACTTTGATAATAACGATATTCCCCGCATCCAATCGTTAATCCAAGGATTGGAGCTTAGTTCTCAAGTGATAGGACCGGCTTTGGCAAGTATATTGGTTCTATTTATAAAAGAGATGGATTTTCTTATTATTACTGGTATTGCATTTGCAGTGACAGGTTTCGGAGTACTGGGTCTTCCCAATAAGGCTAAAAATCTGGTTGTTAGGGAAACGAAGTCCATTAAACGAGTTCTAGTAACAATTGGGGATGGGTTTAAGTTTATAGCTAAAAATTTCTTTCTTCGGCTGTTGGTACTGGCAACAATGCTTATTAATCTTGTGATGGGGACTGTAATGGCTTTAAATCCAGCTGTAGCCCAAGGGGTTCTTGGTGCAACATCTAGAGAGTATTCATTTTTGGCGATGTTTGGCGGGATCACGGGATCTATAGTGGTTTTGTTAATTCCTGTATTTTTGAAAAAAAGTAAGAGTATTAATAATATAGGCATAGCATCTATTGTGTTATTAACATTATCCGGCGTCATTTTGGGAATAGCCAATCAATTTTACATTTATGTTATCGGCTACGCCCTTTTGGTTTGTGGAATAGGGATTTTTAATGTATTTCTAAGAACAGAACGAGTTAAGTTAATACCGAAACATCAATTAGGTAAGAGTATGGGAACTATTGTTTTCTTTAATCGTCTAAGCCTGCCCCTTGCTGGATTAATAACTTCTACCTTTACTAAAATTACAGGACCTCAAGAAGTAATATTAGGAGTTTCGATTTTTTGGATTGTAGTCAACTCCACAATATTTACTTATTATTTTTATAATAAACGTCATGCTGCCCAAAAAGATGTTTTAGAATTATAATATGAAGGATAAAGGGGACTAGTATAATGACTAAACACATATGTATTATTAATCGCTGGTCAGTAGGATGGGATTCTGAAAAACCTGATTATGAAAAGATAATGAATCATAACGAATATAAAGTAAGTTATATTGTTGACGCTGAAGGCAATAAAGGTTTATCTCCAAATATTTTAGAAAATTCTATCATAGAGCTTGTTGAGGATATTAACTCTTTGGATAACATTCGGACAGCATTTGAAAAGATTGAAAAAAAAGGAGGAAGTATAGATCGGTTAATAGCTCTGAGTGAATGGGATATATTGAATTCAGGGAAATTAAGAGATGAAAAGGGATTAGAGGGTCTATCTTTTGAACAGGCTCTAAATGCCAGAGATAAGGTAAAGATGAAAGAGATTGTCAGTCAATCCGGCTTAAGAACTCCCAAATTTAGTAAATGCGACAGTGTAGAGGAGTTAGAACAATTTATTAACCAAGCAGGCTTTCCTATTGTCATAAAGCCTAGGAGAATGGCTGCTAGTAAAGGAGTTCATATTCTTCATAATCAAGAGGAGTATGAAGAAATATTGCCACACATAGAATTTAAGGACTTGGAATGCGAGGAATATTGTGAGGGAACAGTATTTCACGTTGATGGATTAGTAAAGGATAATCAATTAAAATTTTGTATTCCGTTTCGGTATATCAATCCACCAATAAAATTCTTTCAACAAAGTCCATTGGGAGCGGTTTCTGTAGATAAGAATGAGACTATGTTATATGAGGGGCTCATCGACTTTACCCAAAAGACAGTTAATGCCTTGGGAATAAACAATACGATGTTCCATCTTGAACTAATTGTAGATGAGAAAAGTGACAAGCCCGAACCTATTTTTATGGAAATTGGAGCCCGTATGGGAGGAGCAGATATACCAAGATGTGTAAGCCTATTGATTGGCAGAGATGCTGTAACTGATCAGTTAAAAGTTGAATTAGGGGAAGAAGTTTCAGATGTGCGGCTGGATGAAGGAGTATCTTCAGGCTATCTCTTAATTCCTTTTCCAGCAGAACTGCCTTGTTTAATGGAAAAAAACACTTCATTTAAAGGGAAATTGTCAACTTTAGTAGAAGAGTATTTACGGAGTAAAGGAGACGTACTGGATGGAAGCGGCGGATATTTGAAGATTCCGGCCAGATACATCTTTAAAGGGGAAACAAATCAAGTTTATAAAGATGTAATGAATGCTATCAAAGAACATCAGTATGAATATAAAAGCTTTGTAAAACAGTAATATTATAATAAAAAATAATTTTATAAGATTCATTAACTTGAGTTTTGGAAGGGGAAGATTAAATTGTCAACCTTGCTTACCGAAGGAAAAAGTTCGTCTCTAGGTATGAGTGAAGGTGTAGTTTTAGAAATATCACAGGCTGAAAAAGAATTAATTGAGAACTTAATAAAGGATATTAATTTCAATCCAAATGCTATTAATAATTCTGCCCTAAATAGATTACAATTTGTTTCGCATAATCTTCCAGACAGAGTAAAGAGTGCTCTAATTAATTTCAAGCGAAATTCTAACAGAGAAGGAACGATTTTATTTAAAAACTTGCCTACAGACGATATTTTACCTCAGACTCCTGATGATGGCAATCCTTCTTTGGATAAGATCTCCTTTGTCAGTGAATTATGTCTAGTGCTATTCATGCTGTATATGGGTGAGCCGATTGGGTATGCTGATGAAAAAAATGGACAGCTCATTCATGATATTTGTCCGATTAAGGGGAAAGAAAGCGGTTTGGAAAACTCTGGATCGAAAGTCTTTTTTACTTATCATACTGAAGACGCTATACATCCTTACAGACCTGATCACCTTGCTTTATATTGCTTACGATCAGACCATAAAAACGAAGCACAAACAGAAACTGCTTCTATAGTTAATGCTTTAGAATTACTGCCAAGTTCAGTAGTATTAACATTAAGAGAGCCTCTGTATAAATTAAGCCCGCCTGCTTCATTTAATTCGGATGACTTATCAAAGATCATACCCGTGCTTTCAGGCAGCATTCAAGCACCAGAAATGGTTATACATTGTTCCTTAATGGAAGGAATAACTGAAGAAGCAAAATGGGCATTGGAATTATTAAAAGAAGCATTAAGTAAGGTTTCTATAAAAGTACCTCTCTGTCCTGGGGATCTTATTATTATCGACAACCGATTAGCAGCGCACGCTCGCTCATCTTTTACCCCACAATACGATGGGAAAGATCGTTGGCTTCAAAGAATGTTTACAGTGAATGATTTAGGCCGATCTAGTTTTAGCAGAAGCCCTGGCAGTCATGTTTGCATACCTCTAAAATATGAACTTAAACTAAAGTAAATTATAGTCGTTTTATGCAGTTAGCTTAATATAAATTTCTTAAATCATACACTTAGAATAAATTTTATCGTTTAACTAAGTGTATGGTTTATTTTAATTGTTAACCTCTAAGATATTAACAAGGAGAGAACCAGAATGAATAATAGTGAGGTTTATAAAATTGGAATTCTTGCAGGGATGGGACCAAGATCAACAGGTCCATTTTTAGAATCTGTTCTGGACTGCTGTGAAAATTTATATGGAGCAAAGTTCGATGATGATTTTCCCCACATGATAATATATTCGCTGCCAACACCTTTTCATCCTAAAAAAGCGATTGATGACAGCGAGATGTTAAAGGCATTAAAAGTCGGAATTGACTCACTAAACAATTCTAATTGTTCGATTATAGCAATACCTTGTAACGTGGTTCATTCATATTATAAAGAATTGTGCCAAATGACACGTATACCTATATTAAATATAATTGATGAAACAGTAAACGAATTAGAAAATGAAGGAAATGCAGTCGGCTTACTTGCTACAAGAGGGACTGTGGAAAGCAATTTATATCAAGAAAAACTAAAGTTAAAAGGTAAAAATGTATTTTGGAACGATGAGTATCAAACAAGAGTTGATGAATTAATTTTAAAAACTAAAACATTAGGAGTTTGTTCAAAAGTAACGGATGAATGGAAAACGATAGAAGATATTCTTTTAACAGAAGGGATAAATGAAGTAGTTTGTGCTTGTACTGATTTATTTTTTTGTACGAATCATACTAAACTCAAGATATATGATTCTTCTCAGATACTAGCGAGAAGACTAGTAGAAAGATATATAAAAGAGGGCTTGGAGAGTGGGAAGAATGAATAGTACCTTGAAAGTGGGGGTTTCGGCTATTTCTAAAAATATCTCTCCTTTTAATATTTATTCATGTGATTATGAAATATGCAGAGCTCTTTTTCCTCCATTATTTAAGATGTCCAAAGAAGGGCATTTATTGCCTAACATTATTGAACAATGGGAAATTAATGATTGTGATAATGAATACCTCCTTGTACTTAGAAAAGATATTTACTTTCACAATGGCAGAAAGGCTTTAGCTCGAGATATTGAGTTTTCTTTATGCAGAGGAATGATGAAGGGGGCAAGATCCACCTTTTCAGAATTACTATCCGATATAGAAGGTTATGAAGAGGTTAGTCAGACAAATAGATATGTTCCGAATATGTGTTCCGGCATAAAGGTTTTTGATGATTACAGACTAAAAATAAAATTGAAACATCTAAATTTGCTTTTTTTAAAATACTTTACTCGAAGTGCCTTAAGTATTGTTCCGCGAGAAGAGTTTTTAGAAAATGATCTCTGGGTGTGGAAAGACAACCCTATAGGAGTAGGGGCTTACTGCTATGAAAGCCTAAGTGAAGACTCTAAGGTTTTGACTTTAAAAAAGAATGAGGATTACTTTGAGGAAAGAATCGATTCTTTTGATAAATTACAGTTTGTGGTATATACAGACGTAAGTCAAGTTGATTTATTATCCGAAGCAGAAAATCAAACAGAAAACGAGTTTGAAATTTTGAAAAGCCCTATAAGCGTCACAATAGCTCTAGAATATTTTGTGTTACATGATGAAGATAAAATGTGGAAGGAATTAAGAGGTTTAATTAACTTAGCAATAAACAAAGAAGATCTATTATCCAGCATACCGAAATCAGAGAGATCAATATATTCGCCTGCTCATAGTTTTTTACCTGAAACTATATTAGATATGCCTGATAATGAGGAAGAATTAACAAATTTTAATTTTCAAGCTGCTAAGGAAAATTATCTTTTGAAATGGGGGTATATTCCTCAATTAAGTATCATTGTTTACAATAACTATAGTGAACACTCTCATTTGCGAGAAATGCAGAACAAGCTATATCAATTATTGAGTGCCAAAGGCTTCGACGTAGTTAAAACAGAACTTTCTTCCTTAAATGAAAGCCTTTTAGATACTCAGCAGCATATATTAGTCAGTTCCTCAAGTTTTAACTATAATGATCCGGAAGATTTATCTTTATTTTTCAGCAGTGATAAAGAAATCTATCGTGCGAATACTGAAACTCTTATTCATATTAGAGGTCTCCTCAAAGATGCGAAAAAAGAAATTAATATTAATAAGAGAAATAACATGTATAGAAAAGTAGAAGAATTAGTTATAGAAAACAGCTTAGTGTTTCCTATAGCTTTAACCTATGAATCTTATCTATTTCGTAAATCCAAAATGGATGGAAAAAGTTTTTTTGATCAATTTTATCAGCCTGCATATGAATACATAAAACCATTAACATTGGAAACGATGTAATCCTAAGGTGAACTTAACCATTGAGTTGCAAATCTGCCTTGCTTGGATTGATACAGTCACGGCGTGTGATCGGTCTCCTTATTTGCAAAACGTCTTGGGGTATTTTGAAAAGAACCGGCGTCAGCCGTTTAAAAGGTATTAAAGCGGGATATCTTGGCAGCTGCGTTTATATTGATGTCGTCATTGAAGTGCCGTCTGATCTGAATATTAAAGAGAGCCATGATATCGCAAATGAGATAGAACGCAGGATGAAAGAGGAACACGCCATCGACCATTCACACGTTCATATGGAGCCTCTTCAGCTGAAATAAAGCTTCCTTTCTAAAGGGGGCTTTTTTGCCTTTTCGGACTGAACACAATTCGCTGAAACGTTTTTTTATACTAATTATATTTTGTGGTAAAGTTAGGTTACAATAATTGAAATTTGAGAGATGACTAGGGGGAGAAGAATGGCTTATAAAGAAGAGCTGCATCCGCTGCTGGAGAAAGCCGTTGAGCATATTGAAAACATCATCATAGGAAAACGGGACATCGCCATACTCAGCCTGGCCGCCATTCTCGCAAAAGGGCATGTACTGCTGGAAGACGTGCCGGGAGTCGGAAAAACGATGATGGTCCGCGCTTTGGCCAAGCTGATCGGAGCTGACTTTAAGAGGATTCAATTCACGCCGGATCTTCTGCCGTCAGATGTGACGGGTGTCTCTATTTATAATACGAAAACGATGGAATTTGAGTACCGCCCCGGACCGATTATGGGGAACATCGTGCTGGCCGATGAAATTAACAGAACCTCGCCGAAAACGCAGTCTTCTTTGCTTGAGGCGATGGAAGAGGGAAATGTCACGATTGACGGAAAGACAATGCGGCTGGCCGAGCCGTTTTTCGTCATGGCGACACAAAACCCGGTTGAATATGAAGGAACGTATCCGCTTCCTGAAGCGCAGCTTGACCGGTTTTTATTTAAGCTGCGCATGGGCTATCCGACTGCCGAGGAGGAGCTTCGGGTTCTGTCTTTGCAGGAAGGGCGCAATCCGCTCGAAACCCTCGAGCCCGTCATTTCTAAAGAACAGTTCATCACCCTCCAGCAACAACTGGAGCAGGTGCGGGTAGATGATGGAATTAAAGCGTATATCGTCGGCATCACTCAGCATACCCGCCGGCATTCGTCCGTACATTTGGGCGTAAGTCCGCGCGGTTCGATCTCATTAATGAAAGCCGCGCAGGCGTACGCGCTGCTTCATGACCGCGATTACGTCATTCCTGATGACGTCCAGTATTTGGCTCCGTATACGCTGCCGCACAGAATGATCTTGACTGCCGATGCGAAATTTAATGATGTCACGCCGGAAGCGGTTATCGAAGACATCATGCAAACGGAAAAAGTTCCCGTTCAAAGGATGTCGGTCCGCTAATGAGAAAGAAAGTGCATTGGCTGTTATACGGCTGGAAGCTGCTTATTTTGGCCGTGCTGACGGCGGCGGTCTTTTCTTATGCCATGTTTCAGGGCGGATTTGTGAGCTGGTTTTTATTTTATGCGTTTTTGCCGTTTATCGTTTACGCCGGGCTGGTCGCCGTGTATCCGCTGCGGGCGTTTCAGGCGGCGCGTGAGATTTCTTCCGCCCGGTTAACTTCTGGTGACAGACTGTCTGTCACCATCAGGCTGACGAGGCGCCTGCCGTTCCCGCTGACATATATGGTCATTGAAGACGTGATGCCGGAAACGCTTGGCGAGAGGCGCAGTGCAAAACAGCTCGTGTTTCCGTGGTTTCAAAAGAAGCTGACGTTACAATATGAGCTGCCGCAGGCGCCGCGCGGGGAGCATCATTTCCATACGATAAGAGTGCGGACGGGAGATGTTCTCGGGCTCTTGGACAAGACGGCTTCATTTTCCGTAACGGATACGGTCTTAGTATTCCCGGCGTACGGGTCTGTTCATGATAAGCAGCAGGCTGCATCAGGCGAAGAAGGTGCGGGTGCCGGCACGCCATTTCAGGTTCACCGCTCCGCAATAGCCGCGGGCGTCAGAAATTATCAGCCGGGCGACCGGTTTTCCGCTCTCGACTGGAAAACGTCCGCGCGGCGCAATGAACTGATGACGAAGGAATTTGACCCGCTGCAGAGCACGGATATGATTTTCCTTTTGGACTGCAGGCCGTCTCCTTCATTTGAAGCCGCGGTGTCAGCCTCAGCATCCCTGCTTTACACGGCGCTTGTGAAGGGCTCTCCCGCAGGATTTATTTCATTAGGGAGCGACCGGACTGTTTTTCCCGTCCGGGAGGGAGAAGAGCATTTCAGAAATGTGCTGCGTTACCTGGCATCAGCTTCTGAATCGGAAGAAGCTGGTGCAGGCGGGCGTTTAGGAAAAGAGCTGGCGGATCCGCGTGTCCGCAAAGCTTTTATTGCCGTCGTGACGGGCAGTCTTACAGAAGATCTCCTCAAACAGGCTGAGTCCGTCCGCACTGACATGACGGTGTTTTTGGCGAAAGAAACGAATGCCGTGCTTTCGGAAAAAGAACGGAATCTCGCTCTCATCTTCGCTCAAAAGAATATCAAGGTGCAAATGATCAGGGACAAACGGGTGTCCCATGTTGTTTAGAAAGAGAGGTGGCGCGCCATGCCGCATGACGAGAACCAGGGAAGCAGGCTGAGTCTGCTGCTGTTTTATTTTCTCGCTTTTTTATTGTTGTGGGAATGGCTCAGGCCGCTGCACAATTTTACGGATACAAAGCATACCGGTTTTTTCATCGTCTTTATCGGTTTGGCATTTCTGCTGTCATTCTTCCGGATGAGGTGGTACGTCACCGTGCCGTCCTGCATTCTGTTTACGTTGATCAGTATTCACATGCTGTTTTATAAAGGATCGGTTTTTCAGCCGGAATGGCTTGCTTCTTTTTTGCGGGACGTGATGCTGAATGTCCGGCACATCGGAACCGGAAGATGGAATGATATGAACCCGTCATTCCGCACACTGCTGTTTTTTGTGCTTTTATGGCTGCTTGTGTATTTGCTGCATTATTGGGTGATCTATCAGCGGAAAATCTTATTCTTTTTTATCATGACGGTGGCGTATATTACCGTACTTGATACATTTACTCCTTATGATGCCGCATACGCCGTCATCCGGATCGTTTTTATCGGCTTTTTGATGATGGGGCTTTTGTATATGGAGCGCATCCGCTTGACAGAACACATAGCATTTAAAAAAAGATTGATTTTCAAATGGTTTCTGCCGCTGGCGCTGTTTATCTGCGCTTCCGTCGTGTTCGGTCTGGCGGCTCCGAAATCAGATCCGAATTGGCCGGACCCCGTGCCGTTTCTGAAAAAAATAACAAATCACAAAGAAGTGCCCGCCGCTGAAAGCAAAATCGGCTACGGCAATCATGATGAAACATTGGGCGGCCCTTTTCAGCAGGACGATACGCCGGTTTTTACATGGAAGGGAAAAGAGCGGTCGTACTTCCGGGTGGAAACGAAAGATACATATACGGGAAAAGGCTGGGTGGAGACCGACCAGGGCATGTCCTATAAACTGAACGGCGGCAATGTGGAAGACATATGGTTTGACCGGAGTGTGCAGACGAGACGCTATACGGCACAGGTGTCCATTGATGAAAGTTATCTTTATAATCACGTCATGTATCCGATCGGCCTCTCCAATATTAAACCGAAGCACTCGATTCAGCTTGAAATGAACGGAAACACCGAGCAAATCACGCCGATCAGTGAACAAGTGGGCAACATCCGCAATATGGGACGGTACACGGTGACTTTTCACGCGCCCGTCTTTAAGCTGAATGATCTCAGAAAAGTGAAAGTGAAACGATACCGTGAGCAGAACCAATTCAATGATCGGTATTTACAGCTTCCGGACAGCGTTCCGGAAAGAGTGAGACAGCTTGCGGACAGGCTGACGCGGGATCATCATAATATGTTTGACAAAGCGAAGGCCGTCGAGGACTATCTGGGATCTTCCGCATTTTCGTATGATACGCAGGATGTCGCCATTCCGGAGCACAATCAGGATTATGTGGATCAATTTCTGTTTGAAACGAAAAGAGGTTATTGTGATAACTTTTCATCGGCTATGGCCGTGCTGCTCCGATCTGCGGGTATTCCCGCCCGCTGGGTGAAGGGTTATACATCCGGCGAGTATAAAGGCGCAGGCGACCATAACGGCCAGATTTATGAAGTCACAAACAACAACGCCCATTCGTGGGTTGAAGTGTATTTTCCCGATCAGGGCTGGGTGACGTTTGAGCCGACGAAAGGCTTCACCAATCCGACGGAGTTTACGTCAGAGCAGAATCAAGCAGCGGGAAAAGACAGCGGGGGCTCAGCGGGGAATTCGGATACACCGTCTGACAAGCAGCGTCAGGAAACAAAGCCTGAAAAAGAAGAAGCACCGAAAAAGCGGGAGCACAGTGCGGCACCGCATCCTGTGATCCGCAACAAAACCGCGGCACAGCTGTGGCCGTATGCAGCCGTCATCATCGTGATTTCAGCCGCGGCGGTGCTCGCCTGGCTGCTCCGCGCGCGCTGGATTCCGTACGCTGCAGCAGCCAGACTGAAGCGGCGCACGGATGAAGACGTCTTTTTCGACGCATATGCCGCGCTGCTCCGCCAGCTGAAACGAAAAGGATTCAGCAGAGGAGACGGAGAAACGCTGCGCGATTTTGCCGCGAGGATTGACGAGGCATACGGTACAAACGACATGTCCGAGCTGACGCTGCGCTATGAGCGGGCCTTATACCGCAGGGATAATGCCGCGGAGCTTTGGAATGAATCAGGACAGTTGTGGGAAAATATAATTAAAACAAGATAGTCTTGACCGCATATCGTCCTGTTGTTAGAATAAATGAATGTTAAATGGGAGCCCGGGAGCGTTAAAAAGCCGGGCTTCCGTACAAGTCTTGCGCGACAGAGGGCTGAACGTTTGTCCTCCGTTTTTTCTGTGTCAAAAACTTAGAGGAGATTAGGTGACAACCATGACGAAGTTAGTGAATGAAATGATTCTTGTTCTTGATTTCGGCAGTCAGTATAACCAGCTGATTACCCGCCGGATCCGTGAATTTGGCGTATATAGCGAGCTGCATCCCCATACGTTGACAGCTGAGGAAATCAAAGAAATGAATCCAAAAGGAATTATCCTTTCAGGCGGACCGAACAGTGTATATGATGAAGGATCTTTCCGCTGTGACGAAAAAATCTTTGAACTCGATATTCCTGTATTAGGCATCTGCTACGGCATGCAGCTGATGACTCATTATCTCGGAGGAAAAGTCGAGGCGGCAAGCCAGCGCGAATACGGAAAAGCGAACATTCAGATTCAAGGAACTCCTGACTTGTTCAAAGATCTTCCGGAAGAACAGGTTGTGTGGATGAGCCACGGCGATTTGGTTGTAGAAGTTCCTGAAGGCTTCACTGTTGACGCAACAAGCCATCACTGTCCGAATTCAGCGATGAGCAAAGCGGACAAGAATTGGTACGGCGTTCAGTTCCACCCGGAAGTGCGCCACTCTGAATACGGCAATGATCTTCTGAAAAACTTTGTCTTCGGCGTTTGTGATTGTGAAGGCAAATGGTCAATGGAAAACTTTATCGAAATCGAAATGCAAAAAATCCGCGAAACAGTCGGAGACAAGCAGGTTCTTTGCGCGCTAAGCGGCGGCGTTGATTCCTCTGTTGTGGCTGCTTTGATTCATAAAGCGATCGGCGACCAGCTGACTTGTATTTTCGTCGATCACGGCCTGCTTCGTAAAGGCGAAGCGGAAGGCGTCATGAAAACGTTCAGCGAAGGCTTTAATATGAATGTCATTAAAGTTGATGCGAAAGACAGATTCTTAAACAAGCTGAAAGGTGTTTCTGATCCTGAGCAAAAACGCAAAATCATCGGCAACGAATTCATTTACGTGTTTGATGATGAAGCGGACAAGCTTAAAGGCATCGATTACCTTGCGCAAGGAACGCTTTACACGGATATTATCGAGAGCGGTACTGCAACGGCGCAAACGATCAAATCTCACCACAATGTCGGCGGACTTCCTGAAGATATGCAGTTTGAACTGATCGAGCCGTTAAACACGCTCTTCAAAGATGAAGTGCGCGCGCTTGGCACAGAGCTCGGCCTTCCGGATGATATCGTATGGCGTCAGCCGTTCCCTGGCCCTGGCCTTGGCATCCGCGTACTTGGCGAAGTAACGGAAGAAAAACTTGAAATCGTTCGTGAATCAGACGCGATTCTGCGTGAAGAAGTGGCAAACCACGGCCTAGAGCGCGACATCTGGCAGTACTTCACGGTTCTTCCTGACATCCGCAGCGTCGGCGTCATGGGAGATGCGAGAACGTATGATTACACAATCGGTATCCGTGCCGTAACATCAATCGACGGCATGACATCTGACTGGGCGCGTATCCCTTGGGATGTGCTTGAAGTGATTTCAACACGGATCGTCAACGAAGTGAAACACATCAACCGCGTCGTGTATGACATTACGAGCAAGCCGCCTGCAACGATTGAGTGGGAATAGTCAAAAGAAGCTTAGAATCCTTGGTTTATAAGGGTTCTAAGCTCTTTTTTTCTTTTATAGCAACAATTGACCCAATATTATTAATTGAACCGTGAATTTTAAAAACTCTCTTGGAACAAGTATTCCTTAATGAGATAATAATTAATGTTGTTTTAGAATAAGGTTTGTTCAAATTAAGCAAATTAAAGGAACCTCCTTATTCAAATACAACCATTTCACCGACATCTGTAAATCCAAATCGCTTATAGATATTTTTTCCATCATCTGAAGCCTGTAATACCACTGGTTTTTGTTTATCCTTTGTTTGATTTAGAAGAAATTGAAACATTTCACTGCCAATTCCTTTACCTCTAAATGTTTCTTTTGTCATCACATCATAAATACCATAGCTATCTTTGGTTTCTATTAATAAACCAGTAGTTACAGGCATTTCATCTATGCATCCAATAAACATTTGAACTTCTGAACCTAATTTTACTTGTGAAAACCTATTAAAATAACTTTCTAATGCATCTTTTTCTGGTGTTCCCTCAAATAAGCTCATGAATACGTCTATATATTTTAAAAGTTCTTCATCATTTTTCACAGCAGTAATCATAAGCTGATGGGAAATTCTTTGCCCGGCATTAAGAGTATTTTCAAGTTTCATCATTACATTACGTTCCGCTTCTTTTAGATCATATTCTTGTATAAGTTTAGTCCAATCCTCAGTTAAATACTGAGCATCAATCCAAATACTAAAGGGATATTTTTTATATGAAAAATTATCGATTCCATGTCTGATCTTAACTGTATTTTTGATATTTGGAGATTTCGGCAATATTACATTGAATGTATCAGTAGGAATTTTTGTATTTGCTATGATGAAATCTTCTTCCTTTGTAAGCTCTCCGCTAACTGTATGAGTAAATGATTTTAATTTTTCTTCCAAATTGTTTATGACTAATTGTTGATTTGTAATCATGTTTTTGCACCTTTCAATTTGATTTAGTGCGCTTTTTTTATTATAAGGTCAACTAAAACACTAAAAATACAGTGTTCACAGTATTTCCCCCCTCCCATAATATTCAGAACACGGGGGGAGCAATATTTTTATGGTAACTTCTAAATGAAGGAACTGCAAACACCCCAAAAGGCTTGATATTCAATAAATTAATTCTTATAATGTTTAGAAAGCATTGAGTGGGAATAAATCAATAAAAAAACGCCTCTTTTTAAAAAAGAGGCGTTTTTTTTTATCTTTTTGAAACCGTTTTGCCCTGATTCATATCTAACAGCATAGGAGGTGGATAAGGTGAAGGAAGAACGATTGATCAAAAAGGCGAAAAAAGGTGATGCCTCAGCCTTTGAAAAACTGATCACAACCCATCAGGATACTTTATATAAAACAGCTTATCTCTATTTGCATCACAAAGAAGATACGCTGGATGCAGTACAGGAAACGGCTTACAAGGCTTTTCTTCATATCGCGCAGCTGAAGGAGCCGAAATATTTTAAAACGTGGCTGATCCGGATTTTGCTTCATACGATTTTTGCAATGAGGAAAAAGAACGGAGACGTTATCCCGTTTGAGCCGCAACATGATACACGCGCGGAGAATAAGAACATTGAAGAATACATAGATCTTCGGAATGCCCTGGAAACGCTTGACGAACATATACAGCTGACCATTCAGCTTTATTATTTTCAAGACTTCTCGATTGCCATGATCGCTGAACAGACCGGTATGGCGGAAGGCACTGTAAAAACGCATCTCCACAGGGCGAGAAAAGCATTGAAGCAGGAGCTGGAAAAGGAGGATAAACAAATATGGAAAAGCATCAAATGAAGCAATTGTATCAGGACATTGACGTGCCGAAAGCTGAATTGAAAAACGTGATACATAGCGCCGCTGTCCGTGCCGGAAAAGAAGGCGCCGTCAGACGGAGATGGGGACGAAAAGTGATAAACAGCCTCGCGGTTGCTGCTGCTTTGTTTATTCTGTATCTGTCCTCAGGCTTGTTCATGCCCTCCGTTAATACGGCTATGGGAAACATCCCTGTTGCCGGGCAGATTTACAGGGTATTTCAGGATAAGGCAGGTTCTGCGCTGTTTAAAAGCAATTTGGTGACAAAACTGAACGAGAAAGCGGAATCGCGCGGGATTACGGTTACAGTGAAAAGTGTGTATTACGACAGCGGACAGCTCGTTTACAATTTTACCGTTGACAATTTGAAATCTGATGAGGAGGATATTCCTTTTGAAGTCGATTATAAAGACAGCCGGAATATATTATCTTTGGATTATGACAGTCAGGGCATGAAAAAAATGAAAGACGGGCAGTACGGGGGGCAGCTTCGCTTGTTCACAGACGGTTCAAAGCTGAAAGACGGTGATAAGCTTCCGCTTGTCATTACAAAAATCAAGGACATCCCCGGAAACTGGCGCTTTACACTCCCGATTAAAAAACAAAAGTCCGTTTCTCTTGAAGGAACGAAAGCTGTGAATGTAAACGGGTTATACCGCTTTTTCGATATCCGGGCGGAAAACGGAACGATGGGATCGGCTCTCCTGTATTCAGTCGACTTTCAAGATGCAGCTAAAAATGATGCCATCTCGATTGACGAAGCAACGGATGATGCAGGAAACCATTATGAAATGACGTTGGCGGCTATTGAACTTGGCAGCAGGAAGAACCTTCCCGGCGGAGGGAAAAGAGTACGCGGCCAAACTCAATTCAGCAAACCGATAGACCCGAAAGCGAAAACACTTTTCATAACGGGTGATGTAAAATCAGAATCAGAGCCTGGAGAAATCGTCCCTCTGAAAACAAAACTGCCCGCCAGCTATGAAACGAAACATCATCATGTCGGTATCACCATCAAAAAGATTAAACAGCAAGTCAGACGGGTAATTGTCGATTATCAATTCAGCGGAATTAATCTAAGCAAGGCGGATGAAGATCAGCTGATGAATATCGGTGAGACTATCGGTCTCGGCAATACGAAAAAAATGAAAACATGGCCATCGATTAATGAGTATGAAAAAGGCTATTATCTGAAAGGGAATAAGGCGAAAGTCACGAATCTTAAAACGGGTGAAATGGAATCCGTTTTTGAATTAGATGATTCATCCGATAAAGAATATTCATTGCGCGATTTCTCATTCGAATCATACGCTTTGTATGTCAATCAAACGGCCATGAACATTTTAGCAGGTGACGGCAAGATTACATTCTCGGTGCCGGTGCGGACTGCGGATGGGAAATGATGTCAGGAAGGCGGCTTTTGCCGTCTTCCATTATTGGTCAATTGACGAATAAACTAATTTTTTTAAACAAGATTGTTCGTTTTTTTATTGAGTTTTCAAAATTGAATTGATACAATAGACTCAGAAATCAAATATGCAGATATCGTATAATGGCGGGGATATGGCCCGCAAGTTTCTACCAAGCTACCGTAAATGGCTTGACTACGGATCAATCTCAATCGTTTGATATAAATAATCCATTCTTATTTATTCAGACTGAACGTATGTAGTCAAGCGTCCCAAATGTATTTGGGGCGTTTTTTATTTGGCGGATAACGGGCAGAATAAATGGGAGAGAATGAAGGAGGCAATTGGCTTGAAGCAATTTTTTCAGTTTGATGAGCTGGGGACAAGCTATCGTAATGAAATCATCGGCGGTTTAACGACCTTTTTGTCAATGGCGTACATTCTGTTCGTCAATCCGCTCACATTGTCTTTAAACGGTGTGAAAGGATTTCCGGAAGCATTAAAAATTGATCAGGGCGCGGTGTTCACCGCTACAGCTCTTGCATCTGCGGCCGGGTGTATTTTAATGGGGCTCATTGCAAAGTATCCGATCGCGATTGCGCCGGGTATGGGATTAAACGCGTTTTTTGCTTTCTCTGTCGTCCTCGGCATGGGGATTTCATGGCAGGCTGCGCTTTCCGGTGTCTTGATTTCCGGAATTATCTTCGTAGCGCTTTCGCTGACGGGATTGCGGGAAAAAATCATTAATGCGATTCCGCCTGAGCTGAAATTGGCGGTCGGCGCGGGTATCGGTTTATTCATTACATTTGTCGGTTTGCAGGGTTCGGGCATTATTGAAGCGAACTCATCGACTTTGGTATCTATCGGCAATATTCACAGCGGGCCTGTGCTGCTGACGGTTTTCGGTGTTATTGTGACGGTCATTCTGATGGTGCTTCGCGTAAACGGCGGCGTATTTATCGGAATGCTTCTGACGGCGGTTGCCGGTATGATCTGCGGGCTGATTCCGGTTCCGACACACATTGTCGGCAGCGTGCCGAGTCTTGCGCCGACTTTCGGACAGGCGTGGATGCACCTTCCGGATATCTTTTCCGTACAAATGCTGATTGTCATTTTAACTTTCCTGTTCGTCGGATTTTTCGATACGGCAGGTACGCTGGTAGCTGTAGCGACACAGGCAGGACTGATGAAGGAAAACAAACTTCCGCGCGCGGGAAGAGCGCTTTTGGCAGATTCAACTTCAATCGTTATCGGAGCCGTGCTTGGTACGTCTACAACGACTTCTTATGTTGAATCAAGCTCAGGCGTTGCGGCGGGAGCGCGCTCCGGGTTCGCTGCTGTTGTCACGGGCATCCTCTTTTTGCTGGCGATGTTTTTCTCGCCGCTTCTGTCAGTTGTCACCACGAATGTGACGGCTCCGGCTTTAATTATCGTCGGCGCGCTGATGGTGGCGCCGCTCGGTAAGATCGCCTGGGATAAATTTGAGGTGGCTGTGCCGGCATTTTTAACGATGATTATGATGCCGCTGACGTACAGCATTGCGACGGGGATTGCGATCGGTTTTATTTTCTACCCGATTACAATGATCTGCAAAGGAAAAGGAAAAAGCGTCCACCCGATTATGTACGGGCTGTTCGTCATCTTTATCCTGTATTTCATCTTCTTGAAATAACGGAAAAACCGGCTGAGGACAGCCGGTTTTTTGTTTTTGTCCTATTCCGTAAAACCAATACATAATATAAAACGTCATGTGGGTGTCCGGGTGAAGAAAACCGCTTGACTGATGAAGGACGCTTCGGTACCTTATATAAGTGTTTTATTTTCTTGCTTAACAAATTCCGCCGTATTTTTTTGATAGGAGTTGCTGACATGACGGAAGAAAGAAAAGAAACGTTGGAAGAAGAAAAACAGCATCAGGGAACTGATGAAGAACCGCTCTCGAGAATGTCCAGAAAAGCGGGACGTTATCAAAAGCAAAAGAAGAAAGAAAAGGAACGGCGCCCGGCTCCGGCTTTTACGGAAAAACTCGCTTCTGTATGGGCCGCGGTCAAACGTTATTGCCGTTTCGCATTGCGCATTTTGACATCACCGGTGAAGGTCGTTGGAGAAGACGGCTTTTCCCGCTTTAAATATGCTCTTATTTCAATGCTTGTATTCAGTATTTTTTTCTCAATCGGAAATTGGTTTCAGCTGAGGGCGAGCCAGCAGAGACCGCTCGGATACGGGGAACGGCATCACACGTTTTTTGACGGCTTTACCGTCGTTCTCGTGTATTCGCTCGTCTTTTTTGCCGCTGCGGCCGGCGCGGTCTGGCTTGTATCACGCTATCTGCTGAAACAGAAAATTACGATGCGGGATGCGGCCGCGGGAGTCGGTTCACTTCTTGTTCCGGCTGTCGTCTGCTCTATCGTGTGGATGATTTTCGCGATATTGAATCTGCCGGTTATCACCGTGGTGTTTACGGCGCTGACCTTATTTCTGGCTGCATCGGCGATGGTTCAGTTTGTGCAGATTCTGTACAAATCGGCTGAGAATCCTGCCGTCGACGTGATGTACTGTATTTCTGCGGCGGTCATCATCATGCTCGTCTTTACGGCTGTGACATGGCCGCTTATTTCAGAGTACTTTACTGCCTCGCTGATCCCTTTATAAGTCGAAATTTGTCTTTCACAATGTTTACAAATATTTCTAATGAAGCGTGTTGTTTTGAAAAGCCGTCCGATATATGATGGGAGCAACAGAAATTGGAAAGCGGCATTAATCTTTATGATTCGGAAAGGATGATGAGGATGGCCCCGTTGTTGCGAGAAGCCATTAATCGGAAAAAACAGCATCTGAGGACCGAGCTGATCCGCTCAGGGTTATACCAAAACCACGTTCAGGAACTGTCCGGATACACGCTGAGCGAGCTTGAAAAGGAATATGAAGCGGTCAAACGATTGAAGAAAGCTGAGCTTCACTGAAAAGAGTTTGAAAGTCTGCCGTGGGGCGGGCTTTTTTTTCTTTTGAAAATGATCAAAAGAGGGTAAACTATCCTTAATTGAAAGATTGGCTTTTCAAAGTCAGAGGAGGGGGAATCAATGATGCAGACGATTTTATCCAACAGTATAGGTATGGTTCTCATTATTCTCATCATTAATATTATATATGTCTCTTTCTTTACGATCAGGATGATCCTTACATTAAAGGGGCAGCGCTATTTCGCAGCAGGCATCAGTACGGTTGAAATCCTTGTGTATGTGACCGGCTTGAGTCTCGTGCTCGGCAATCTGAATCAGATTCAAAACGTCATTGCCTACGCGCTCGGCTACGGCCTCGGCGTCATAGTGGGAATGAAAATTGAAGAAAAACTGGCGCTCGGCTACATAACAGTCAACGTCATTACGAAAGAGCTTGATCTGGACCTGCCGAAACAGCTTCGGGAAAAAGGATACGGAGTCACAAGCTGGGTCGCGGGCGGCCTTGAAGGGGACCGGACCGCCATGCAGATTCTGACGCCGCGCAAATATGAGCTTCAGCTGTATGATACGATTAAAACGCTCGATGAAAAAGCGTTTATCATCGCTTTTGAGCCGAAAGCGATCCACGGCGGATTCTGGGTGAAAGCAGTGAAGAAGAGGAGAATTAAGGAATGACAAAGCCAAAGAAGAAACGGTTTGAAGTAACGGGACATGAAACGATCGACACCATTCTTACTTTAATGAAGGAAGAGGGCTATATGCCCGTCCGGCGGATGGAAGAGCCGATCTTTACAGAAAAGAAAGAAAATGGATCAATTCAAGTTGTTCCTTGCGGGAAAAAAATCGTATTTGAAGGGAAATTGATCTAAACACGAACATTAAAAGAAAGAATTTTTATATCGTTCGATAATGTCGTTGACATTATCCAAGTCCGTTGTTAAGATAAACATGAAATCAAAACACGACCTCATATAATCTTGGGAATATGGCCCATAAGTTTCTACCCGGCTGCCGTAAACGGCCGGACTATGCAGGAAAGTGATAAACAGCTGACATGGATATCGCAGAAGCGAACGACTGACGATACGCGCGCCATGCCCGGTTTGTATTGCTTCCTCATAGTTGCAATATAAGCCGGGCTTTTTTTTTCTGAAAAACAAAGCATGAGAAGGTGGGAACAGAATGCAGCCGCTAGCAGGAATCATCATGGGAAGCACCTCCGATTGGGAGACAATGAAACATGCATGCGACATACTTGACGAACTTCACATTCCTTATGAAAAACAGGTAGTATCCGCGCATCGGACGCCTGATTTGATGTTTGAATATGCAGAAAGCGCAAGAGACAGAGGCTTAAAAGTCATTATTGCCGGAGCCGGGGGAGCGGCGCATCTGCCGGGAATGACGGCGGCCAAAACGACGCTGCCGGTGATCGGCGTACCGGTTCAGACGAAATCGCTTAACGGGCTTGATTCTCTTCTGTCTATCGTACAGATGCCCGGCGGCGTGCCGGTCGCGACGACGGCGATCGGGAAAGCGGGCGCAGTGAACGCGGGTCTGTTAGCCGCGCAAATTTTGTCGGCATTTGACGGTGATATTGCGGATAAACTAGAGGCGAGAAGAAATGCGACAAAACAAACGGTGCTGGAAAGCAGTGATCAGCTTGTCTGATAAAAAAACGATTTTTCCCGGCGCTGTCATCGGTATTATCGGAGGCGGACAGCTCGGAAAAATGATGGCTGTCGCCGCAAAACAGATGGGCTATAAAGTCGCAGTCGTCGATCCCGTGAAAGACTCGCCATGCGGACAGATCGCCGATATTGAGATTACCGCCCAGTATAATGACCGTGAAGCGATTCAAAAATTGGCCGGAGTCAGCGATATCATTACGTACGAATTTGAAAATATCGATTACGAGGCGCTCAACTGGCTCAAAGAACATGCATACCTTCCCCAAGGAAGCGAGCTGCTGCTTATCACCCAAAACAGGGAAACGGAAAAAAAGGCGATCCAGTCAGCCGGATGTCAGGTCGCCCCTTATCGGATCGTAAACAGCAGACGGGAGCTTGAGGAAGCCGTTCAGTCATTGGGGCTTCCGGCAGTGCTGAAAACATGCCGCGGCGGATATGACGGCAAAGGCCAATTTGTCATTAAGGAAGAAGGACAGACAGATGAAGCGGCCGCGCTGCTGGAAAACGGCACGTGCATACTGGAAAGCTGGGTGTCATTCCGGATGGAGCTTTCCGTTATCGTGACAAGATCGGTGCACGGAGAGATTTCAACCTTTCCGGCTGCTGAAAATATCCACAAAAATAATATTCTGTTCCAAAGCATCGTGCCCGCGAGAGCGGAGGAAACGATTCAAAAGCGGGCAGAGGCGCTTGCCGTTCAGCTCGCGGAGAAATTGGAGCTTGTCGGGCCGCTTGCGGTGGAAATGTTCGTCACAGAAGACGGAGACCTTTTGATCAATGAACTGGCGCCGCGTCCTCACAATTCGGGGCATTATACGCTCGACCTTTGTGAAACGAGCCAGTTCGAACAGCACATCAGAGCGGTCTGCGGACTTCCTCTCGGCCGAACCGATCTGCTCAAACCGGGAATGATGGTGAATCTTCTCGGTGATGAAGTGAAGCTGGCGGAGGAGCATACGGAGCTTTTAAAAGAAGCCAAACTGTATTTGTACGGAAAACATGAGATTAAAAAAGGCCGCAAAATGGGGCATATAACGTTTTTGCGGGAGCCTGATGAAAAATGGATTCAGGACATCACAAACATATGGATGAAAAGAGACGGGGGACGAGCATAATGATCGAACGTTATTCAAGACCTGAAATGTCCGCGATCTGGACGGACGAAAACAGATACCAGGCATGGCTGGAAGTCGAGATTTTAGCCTGTGAAGCCTGGGCTGAGCTTGGCGTCATTCCGAAAGAAGATGTTAAAGTCATGCGCGAAAACGCGTCTTTCGACATTAACCGCATTTTGGAAATCGAGCAGGATACCCGCCATGACGTCGTGGCATTCACCCGCGCGGTTTCAGAATCATTAGGCGAAGAAAGAAAATGGGTTCACTACGGCCTGACGTCAACAGATGTCGTGGATACCGCTCTTTCCTATCTATTAAAACAGGCGAATGAGATTTTGCTCAAGGACATTGAGAGATTTGTTGACATTATAAAAGAAAAAGCGAAAGAACATAAATACACGGTCATGATGGGCCGCACGCACGGCGTACACGCGGAACCGACGACATTCGGTCTGAAGCTCGCGCTTTGGCACGAAGAAATGAAACGCAACCTTGAACGTTTCAAGCAGGCAAAAGAAGGGATCGAAGTCGGGAAGCTTTCCGGCGCGGTCGGCACGTATGCAAATATTGATCCGTTCGTAGAGCAGTATGTCTGTGAAAAACTCGGCCTGAAAGCGGCGCCGATTTCCACTCAGACATTGCAGCGGGACCGTCATGCGGATTATATGGCGGCACTGGCTTTGATTGCGACGAGCATTGAAAAATTCGCAGTGGAAATCCGCGGTCTTCAAAAGAGTGAAACACGTGAAGTGGAAGAGTTTTTTGCAAAAGGACAAAAAGGTTCATCGGCTATGCCTCATAAACGGAATCCGATCGGGTCGGAAAATATGACGGGCATGGCGCGTGTGATCCGCGGGTACATGCTGACGGCATACGAAAATGTTCCGTTATGGCATGAGCGTGACATTTCTCATTCATCGGCTGAACGCATCATTCTTCCTGACGCGACAATCGCGCTGAATTACATGCTGAACCGTTTCAGCAATATCGTCAAAAACTTAACGGTATTCCCGGAAAATATGAAACGCAACATGGACCGTACACTCGGTTTAATCTATTCTCAGCGCGTGCTGCTCGCTTTAATCGACACGGGTCTGCCTCGTGAAGAAGCATATGACACGGTTCAGCCGAAGGCGATGGAAGCGTGGGAAAAACAAGTGCCGTTCCGCCAGCTTGTCGAAGCGGAGGAAAAAATCACCTCCCGTCTTACACCGGAACAGATTGCTGATTGCTTTGACTACAATTATCATTTGAAAAACGTCGACTTGATCTTTGAGCGTTTAGGTTTATAGAAGAAGCCAGCCGGAGGCGGCTTCTTTAGCCGCCATAGATTGAATATTCCCAAGATTCGGGTTAGGAGGCCTTCCGTGAATATTAAGAACAATAATCTTCTTTATGAAGGAAAAGCGAAACGAATTTATCAAACAGAAGACGAACAGATTCTCCGCGTGGTCTACAAGGATTCCGCAACAGCCTTTAACGGTGAGAAGAAAGCGGAGATCAGCGGAAAGGGCCGTCTGAACAATGAAATTTCAAGCCTGATTTTCAAACATCTGCATGCTAAAGGAATTGACAATCACTTTGTAGAGCGCCTTTCAGAATCAGAGCAGCTTATCAAAAAGGTAAGCATCATTCCAATTGAAGTCGTGGTCAGAAACTTTGCCGCCGGAAGCATGTCGAAACGCCTCGGCATCCCGGAAGGAACTAAGCTTCCGCAGCCGATTATCGAATTTTACTATAAAGACGACGCACTCGGTGATCCGCTCATTACCGAAGATCATATCTGGCTCTTAAAAGCGGCGGTTCCTGAGCAGGTCGAAACGATCAAATCAATTACAAATCAAGTGAATCCAGAACTTCAGCATATTTTTGAAGACTGCGGTGTCAGATTAATAGATTTTAAGCTGGAATTCGGCTTAGACGCAGAGGGACGGGTGCTTTTAGCAGATGAAATCTCTCCTGACACGTGCCGTCTGTGGGATAAAGACACGAACGAAAAGCTTGATAAAGATTTGTTCAGACAGAACCTGGGAAGCTTAACCGACGGATATGAAGAGATTTTCAAAAGACTGGGAGGCATTTCATAATGTATAAAGTGAAAGTTTATGTCAGCTTAAAAGAAAGTGTGCTCGATCCTCAAGGAAGCGCGGTGCAGCATGCATTGCACAGCATGACCTACAATGAAGTGCAGGATGTGCGAATCGGAAAATACATGGAGCTGACGATCGAAAAATCTGACCGTGATCTTGACGCGCTCGTGAAAGAAATGTGTGAGAAGCTCCTAGCCAATACAGTCATTGAAGACTACCGATATGAAGTTGAGGAGGTTGTCGCACAGTGAAATTTGCGGTGATTGTGTTACCCGGCTCCAACTGTGATATTGATATGTTCCACGCCGTGAAGGACGAACTCGGCGAAGAAGTCGAGTATGTCTGGCACGAGGAAACAAGCCTTGACGGATTTGACGGCGTGCTCATCCCCGGCGGCTTCTCTTACGGCGATTACCTGAGATGCGGCGCCATCGCCAGATTCGCAAACATCATGCCGGCGGTGAAAAAAGCGGCTGCTGAAGGCAAACCGGTTCTCGGCGTCTGCAACGGATTCCAGATTTTGCAGGAGCTCGGACTTCTGCCCGGCGCCATGAGACGCAACAAAGATTTAAAATTCATCTGCCGCCCGGTTGAATTAATCGTGCAGAACGGCGAAACAATGTTCACATCTTCTTATAAAGAGGGACAATCGATTACGATTCCGGTTGCCCACGGCGAAGGCAATTTCTACTGTGATGACGAAACGCTTGAAAGATTAAAAGAAAACAATCAAATCGCCTTCAAATATGGCAGCGATATTAACGGAAGCGTAAGCGGCATTGCCGGCGTCGTGAATGAGAAAGGCAACGTATTAGGCATGATGCCTCACCCGGAGCGTGCGGTCGATGAACTGCTCGGCAGCGCAGACGGTCTTGCATTGTTCCAGTCTATTGTGAAAAATTGGAGGGAAACTCATGTCGCTACTGCTTGAACCAAGTAAAGAACAAATAAAAGAAGAGAAACTCTATCAGCAAATGGGTGTCAGTGATGACGAGTTCGCACTCATTGAATCGATTATCGGAAGATTGCCGAACTATACGGAAATCGGGATTTTTTCCGTGATGTGGTCAGAGCACTGCAGCTATAAAAACTCAAAACCGGTTTTACGCAAATTCCCGACTAGCGGCGAACGCGTGCTGCAGGGTCCCGGAGAAGGCGCGGGAATCGTTGACATCGGTGACAATCAGGCGGTCGTGTTCAAAATTGAATCGCATAACCACCCGTCAGCGCTTGAGCCATACCAAGGTGCTGCGACGGGAGTGGGCGGCATCATCCGTGACGTTTTCTCAATGGGCGCCCGTCCGATAGCTGTATTAAACTCTCTTCGATTTGGTGAACTCACTTCACCTCGAGTGAAGTACTTGTTTGAAGAAGTAGTGGCGGGAATCGCGGGATACGGAAACTGTATCGGCATTCCGACCGTCGGAGGAGAAGTGCAGTTTGACGCAAGCTATGAGGGCAACCCGCTTGTCAATGCAATGTGCGTCGGCTTAATCGATCATAAGGATATTAAAAAAGGCCAGGCGAAAGGTGTCGGCAACACGGTCATGTACGTCGGCGCTAAGACGGGGCGCGACGGCATCCACGGCGCTACTTTCGCATCAGAAGAAATGTCTGATTCGTCTGAGGAAAAACGTTCCGCGGTGCAGGTCGGCGATCCTTTCATGGAAAAACTTCTCTTGGAAGCCTGCCTTGAAGTCATCCAATGCGACGCGTTAGTCGGCATTCAGGATATGGGGGCGGCCGGCCTGACAAGTTCAAGTGCGGAAATGGCAAGCAAAGCCGGCTCCGGCATTGAAATGAACCTTGATCTCATTCCGCAGCGGGAAACGGGTATGACCGCTTACGAAATGATGCTTTCCGAGTCTCAGGAACGCATGCTTCTCGTCATTGAACGCGGACGGGAACAGGAAATTGTCGATATTTTTAACAAATATGATCTTGAAGCGGTTTCTGTGGGTCATGTTACGGATGATAAAATGCTCCGCCTCCGACATAACGGAGAGGTTGTATGCGAACTTCCGGTCGACGCGCTGGCGGAAGAAGCGCCTGTGTACCACAAGCCGTCAGCGGAACCCGCGTACTACCGCGAGTTTCAGGAAACGGAAGTTCCCGCGCCTGAAGTGAAAGATGCGACAGAGACGCTTTTTGCCCTGCTGCAGCAGCCGACAATCGCCAGCAAAGAGTGGGTGTACGATCAATATGACTACATGGTGCGCACAAACACGGTGGTCGCTCCGGGATCTGATGCGGGAGTGCTCAGAATCCGCGGCACAAAAAAAGCGCTGGCGATGACGACGGATTGCAACGCCCGCTATTTATATCTTGATCCAGAAGAAGGCGGAAAAATCGCCGTTGCCGAAGCGGCGCGCAACATCATTTGCTCAGGTGCAGAACCGCTTGCGGTCACAGACAACCTTAACTTCGGAAATCCGGAGAAACCGGAAATCTTCTGGCAAATCGAAAAAGCGGCTGACGGCATCAGCGAGGCGTGCAATGTGCTTAGCACTCCGGTCATCGGCGGTAACGTATCACTTTATAATGAATCGAACGGAACAGCCATCTATCCGACGCCTGTTATCGGCATGGTCGGCTTAATTGAAGATACAGCTCATATTACGACACAGCATGTCAAAGCGGCCGGAGACTTGATTTACGTCATCGGTGAAACGAAGCCTGAGTATGCAGGCAGTGAACTTCAGAAAATGACCGAAGGAAAAATCTATGGCCGAGCGCCTGAAATTGATCTGGACGTTGAAAAAGCCCGCCAAACATCACTTCTTAACGCCATTAAACAAGGTCTGATCCAATCCGCGCATGACGTGTCAGAAGGCGGCTTGGGCGTGGCGATAGCTGAAATCGTCATGACGACGGAACACCTTGGCGCGAACGTGACTGTAGAAGGGGAAGCGGCGTTATTATTCTCTGAGTCTCAATCCCGCTTTGTCGTTTCCGTAAAGAAAGAAAACAAGGCGGCGTTTGAAGCGGCTGCGGCAGATGCCGTTCATATCGGTGAAGTTACAGGAGACGGACAGCTGACGATCCGAAGTCAAGAAGGACAACAATTGGTTCACGCGCAAACGAAAGAACTTGAGCGCGCGTGGAAAGGAGCTATTCCATGCTTGCTGAAATCAAAGGCCTGAATGAAGAATGCGGTGTGTTTGGCATCTGGGGTCACGAAGAGGCTCCGCAGATTACGTATTACGGTCTGCACAGTCTGCAGCACAGAGGACAGGAAGGCGCCGGCATCGTGGCGACCGACGGTGAAAAACTGACGGCGCATAAAGGGCAGGGGCTTATTACCGAGGTTTTTCAAAACGGCGAACTGAGCAAAGTGAAGGGAAAAGGCGCGATCGGCCACGTCCGCTATGCGACGGCCGGCGGAGGCGGATATGAAAATGTCCAGCCGCTTCTGTTCCATTCGCAAAACAACGGCAGCCTCGCCCTCGCCCATAACGGCAACTTGGTCAACGCTACACAATTGAAGCAGCAGCTTGAAAACCAAGGGAGCATTTTCCAAACCTCTTCGGACACAGAGGTTTTGGCTCACTTGATCAAAAGAAGCGGCCACTTCACGCTGAAGGATCAAATAAAAAACGCGCTTTCCATGCTGAAAGGCGCCTACGCCTTTTTAATCATGACAGAAACAGAGATGATTGTAGCGCTTGACCCGAACGGACTCAGACCGCTCTCGCTCGGCATGCTCGGCGACGCTTACGTCGTGGCATCAGAAACATGCGCATTCGATGTGGTCGGCGCGACATACCTCCGCGAGGTAGAGCCGGGCGAAATGCTGATCATCAATGATGAAGGCATGAAATCAGAGCGTTTCTCCATGAATATCAATCGTTCCATCTGCAGCATGGAGTACATTTATTTCTCAAGACCTGACAGCAATATCGACGGCATTAACGTGCACAGCGCCCGGAAAAACCTCGGGAAAATGCTTGCTCAGGAGTCCGCGGTTGAAGCGGATGTCGTCACAGGCGTGCCTGATTCCAGTATTTCTGCTGCCATCGGCTATGCCGAGGCAACGGGCATTCCGTACGAACTCGGTCTCATTAAAAACCGTTATGTCGGCAGAACGTTTATCCAGCCGTCACAGGCTCTCCGTGAGCAAGGCGTGAGAATGAAGCTGTCGGCCGTACGCGGTGTTGTTGAAGGAAAACGGGTCGTCATGGTTGATGATTCTATCGTGCGCGGAACGACAAGCCGCCGGATTGTTACAATGCTCAGAGAAGCGGGAGCGACAGAGGTGCACGTCAAGATCAGTTCACCGCCGATCGCCCATCCGTGCTTCTACGGCATTGACACATCAACCCATGAGGAGCTGATCGCTTCCTCCCATTCCGTGGAAGAAATCCGCCAGATCATCGGTGCCGACACGCTGTCTTTCTTAAGTGTAGACGGATTGTTAAAAGGAGTCGGCCGAAAATTTGAAGACACCAATTGCGGACAATGCCTCGCTTGTTTTACAGGCAAATATCCGACGGAAATTTATCAGGATACAGTGCTTCCTCACGTAAAAGAAGCGGTGCTGACAAAATAAAATTTGAAAATGATATAAAGGCAGCGCGAGTTCAGGCTGCCTTTCTCTTTCTGCCTTTAAGGAGAAACGAATTAACAAGGAGTGATAGGGATGTCTGATGCTTATAAAAATGCCGGAGTCGACATCGAAGCCGGATATGAAGCCGTCAAACGAATGAAAAAACACGTGGAGCGCACGAAAAGGCTCGGCGTTATGGGAAGCTTGGGCGGTTTTGGCGGAATGTTTGATCTGTCAGAGCTCCCGTATCAAAAGCCTGTTTTAATTTCAGGAACAGACGGTGTCGGCACCAAGCTGAAACTCGCATTTTCAATGGATAAGCATGATACGATCGGCGTCGATGCGGTCGCGATGTGTGTAAACGATGTGCTCGCCCAAGGAGCGGAGCCGCTGTTTTTCCTTGATTATTTGGCAGTCGGCAAGGCCGATCCGGTGAAAATTGAGCAGATCGTTCAAGGTGTGGCAGACGGCTGCGAGCAGTCAGGATCAGCGCTTATCGGCGGTGAGACGGCGGAAATGCCGGGGCTGTATACAGCTGATGAATACGATATTGCCGGATTTTCAGTCGGTGTCGCGGAAAAAGACAAAATCGTCACCGGTGAACATATCGAAGAAGGGC
Organism: Bacillus sp. CIS52; assembly: GCF_053545315.1. Taxonomy (NCBI): domain Bacteria; kingdom Bacillati; phylum Bacillota; class Bacilli; order Caryophanales; family Bacillaceae; genus Bacillus; species Bacillus sp. CIS52. The sequence goes on along the minus strand of NZ_JBIUFR010000004.1, from coordinate 204,812 downwards.
ATCTCTTAATCGGACTTTCCTCAAGCGGCCTTCACAGCAACGGTTTTTCCCTTGTGAGAAAAGTGCTTCTTGATGATGGCGGGCTTGATTTGGATACTGTCTATGAACCATTTGCGCGGCCTCTCGGAGAAGAATTGCTGGAACCGACAAGAATATATGTGAAACCGGTGCTTGAGGCGGTGAAAAGCGGTAAGGTGGACGGCATGGCGCATGTGACAGGCGGAGGATTCATCGAGAACATCCCGCGGATGCTGCCGGACGGATTGAGCGCGGAAATTGATCACGGATCATGGCCGATCCCGCCGATTTTTCCGTTTTTACAGGAGCACGGCAAGCTGAAAGAAGAAGACATGTTCAATGTCTTTAACATGGGCATCGGTTTTGTCCTTGCCGTTAAAGAAGAGGACCTGACAGATGTTATCGAAACGCTTGAAGCTCAAGGAGAAAAGGCTTATTTGATCGGACGGGTTAAACGCGGCGAAGGCATTTCTTTCGGCGGTGCAGCTCTTTCATGAAAAAATTTGCGGTATTTGCTTCAGGAAACGGATCGAACTTTGAGGCCATTGCCAAACGTATGAAAGAAGAGAAGTGGGACGCGGAGCTCTCCCTTCTCGTGACGGATAAGCCCCAGGCAAAGGCTGCGGAAAGGGCGGAGGCTTTACATATCCCGTCATTCGCCTTTGAGCCGTCAGCTTTTGCAAACAAGGCTGCCTTTGAACGGGCCATTATTGAACAGCTTCGTCTGCACGGAGCGGAACTAATCGTTCTCGCCGGCTATATGAGACTGATCGGAAATACGCTTCTTGAAGCTTACGGGGGCCGCATTGTTAATATACATCCTTCGCTTCTGCCGGCATTTCCGGGAATTGACGCTGTCGGACAGGCGTATCGGGCCGGTGTGAAAGTGGCCGGCATTACCGTTCATTACGTCGACGAAGGCATGGACACCGGACCGATTATCGCGCAAAAAGCATTCGAGATACAGGAAAACGATACGCTTGAAGATATAGAACATACGATACACGAGCTTGAGCACAAATGGTATCCAAGCGTTGTGAAACAGCTGCTGGGACTAAATAACAGAGGTGAAAAGGCATGACAATCAAACGCGCACTAATCAGTGTTTCTGATAAAACAAATCTCGTACCTTTCGTAAAGGAACTGACAGAGCTCGGCGTCGAAGTCATTTCGACCGGAGGAACAAAAAAACTTCTCCAGGAAAACGGTGTGGATGTCATCGGCATTTCGGAAGTGACCGGATTTCCTGAAATCATGGACGGACGGTTAAAAACGCTCCATCCTAATATTCACGGCGGACTGCTTGCCGTAAGAGACAATGAAGAGCATATGGCGCAGATCAATGAGCACGGCATTGCCCCCATTGATCTTGTGGTCGTCAACCTTTATCCGTTTAAAGAAACGATTTCAAAAGAAGACGTAACATATGATGAAGCGATAGAAAACATTGATATCGGAGGCCCCGGCATGCTGCGCGCCGCATCGAAAAACCATCAGGATGTGACGGTCATCACAGATCCGGCCGATTACAGCTCCGTGCTCAATGAGATCAAAGAACACGGCGGCGTTTCGCTTAAAAGAAAACGCGAGCTTGCGGCCAAAGTATTCCGCCACACCGCGGCATACGACGCATTAATCGCTGATTACTTAACACGCGAGGCTGGTGAGAAAGACCCAGAGCAATTCACCGTTACATTTGAAAAAAAACAATCGCTCCGCTACGGCGAAAATCCTCACCAAGAGGCTGTTTTCTATCAAAGCGCACTGCCTGTCTCCGGTTCCATCGCGGCGGCAAAACAGCTTCACGGCAAAGAGCTTTCTTACAATAATATTAAGGACGCGGATGCGGCCGTTCAAATCGTCCGGGAGTTTGCAGAACCCGCGGCTGTTGCCGTTAAACATATGAACCCGTGCGGAGTCGGTACGGGAGCTTCAATTGAGGAAGCATTCAATAAAGCGTATGAAGCTGATAAAACGTCCATTTTCGGCGGCATCATCGCGCTGAACCGTGAAGTTGATCAGGCAACGGCTGAAGCTCTTCACGGCATCTTTTTAGAAATCATTATCGCCCCTTCTTTCAGTGAAGAAGCGCTGAACGTGCTGACGGTGAAGAAAAACCTTCGTCTGCTCACGCTTGATGTGAATGCATCAGGAAAGAAAGAAAAACAGCTGACTTCCGTACAGGGCGGCCTTTTGATTCAAGATTTAGACGTGCACGGATTTGATGACGCCGACATCAGCATTCCGACAAAAAGAGAGCCGAACGAGCAGGAGTGGGAAGATCTGAAGCTCGCCTGGAAAGTCGTTAAACATGTGAAATCCAACGCAATCGTTCTTGCAAAAGACCATATGACGGTCGGTGTGGGCGCAGGACAGATGAATCGCGTCGGTTCAGCCAAAATCGCCATTGAGCAGGCCGGAGAAAAAGCAAAAGGCAGCGCGCTCGGTTCAGACGCGTTTTTCCCGATGCCGGATACAGTCGAAGAAGCCGCAAAAGCGGGCGTCACAGCAATTATCCAGCCCGGCGGATCGGTCCGCGACGAAGATTCAATTAAAAAAGCGGATGAATACGGCATCGCCATGGTATTCACCGGCATCAGACATTTCAAACATTAAGGGGAGGAACGAAGCGTGAATGTATTGATTATCGGTAAAGGCGGCAGAGAGCACACACTGGCTTGGAAAGCGGCGCAAAGCCCGCTTGTTGACACGGTGTACGCCGCGCCCGGAAATGACGGTATGGCGGATTGCGCAACGCTGGTCAGCATCGAAGAAAGCGATCATGCCGCACTCATCGCCTTTGCGAAAGAACATCATGTCGGCCTGACGATTATCGGCCCCGAAGTTCCTCTGATCGAAGGGATAGCGGATGAGTTTGAAAAAGCCGGACTGCTTGTTTTCGGACCGTCCGAAAAAGCGGCAATCATTGAGGGAAGCAAACAGTTTGCCAAGGATTTAATGAAAAAATACAGCATTCCGACGGCGGAGTATGAGACATTTACTTCATTTGAAGAGGCGAAAGCTTATGTGCGGCAAAAAGGCGCGCCGATTGTCATTAAAGCTGACGGGCTTGCGGCCGGAAAAGGTGTAACGGTCGCGATGACGGAAGAAGAAGCGATTGAATGCCTGCACGATTTTCTTGAGGATGAGAAATTCGGCGAGGCGAGCGCATCTGTTGTCATTGAAGAGTTCCTCGCCGGCGAAGAATTTTCCTTAATGGCGTTTGTGAAGGGGGAGACCGTCTATCCGATGGTGATCGCCCAAGACCATAAGCGCGCCTTCGACGGAGACAAAGGGCCGAACACGGGCGGAATGGGCGCCTATTCACCGGTGCCGCACATTTCCGATGATATCGTCAAAAGCGCCGTCGAAACGATTGTGAAGCCGGCGGCAAAAGCAATGGTGAAGGAGGGACGCTCCTTCACGGGCGTGCTGTACGCGGGGCTGATTCTGACGGAAAACGGATCAAAAGTCATTGAATTCAACGCGCGCTTCGGAGATCCGGAAACACAGGTCGTCGTGCCGAGAATGGAATCAGACCTTATTCAGGTGCTTTTGGATCTGCTGCATGAGAAAGATGTTGACCTAAGATGGAAGGATACGGCCGCCGTCAGCGTTGTGCTGGCTTCTGAGGGCTATCCTGAAAGCTATGCGAAAGGCACACCGATCGGCGGTTTGACGGCCGCTGAAGACGGGATCGCCGTTTTTCATGCCGGAACGAAAAAAGCCGGCGGCCAATTTGTCACAAACGGCGGCCGGGTCGCCAATGTCACAGCATTTGCTGAAACATTTGAAGCGGCGAGGGATAAAGTGTACAGCGCCGTTTCAGGGCTGACAAAACCCGGACTGTTTTACAGAAGCGACATCGGCGCCCGTGCGCTGAAAGCTTCGCAGCGATAAAGAGGGAAACCCGCGTCATATAAGACGCGGGTTTTCTTCTGAAAGGACGACTAAGGTTGTCGATTTACTGTGAGAGATGATTCTTCTCGGAATAACAAGCCGTTGCGGCTTGTTATTTTTCTTGCTGATGGCTGTCATCCTGATTCATTCCGGCCTGGAACATATATGTCACCGGACAGAAGCGGAGGATGCCGGACGCCGCTTTCATCGCGCCCATCATCATACAGAAGAGATGCATCTTGCACCAAGGTTTCCTCGTATATTTCGCTGACGCAGCAGATAAAATGGTGAGGCCGCAAGTGATGCGCATAACGGCGTTCAATAAACTGATATTCGGTTTCATCATTTCAGCTCCCTTAGAAAAAGTTTTTTCATTCATCTTCAATAATTTGTAACGTTTCAGCCGTGCGATAATTGTGCGGATGTGATACGATGGGTCTAATATAAGCGAAGGAGAGTATGTGAATGTCCGAACGTACCTTTAACTGGAAAAATAAAGACATCAGATCACAGGCGGATGTTGTAGACTCAAAGCTGCTTCCAACGCTGCTTTTACGAGATGCTCTCGTATTAAATCCTTTTTTAAAACAATGGCTGAAAAAGAACGTCTGGATTTACGGAGACCGAATCGTATATGTTGGTGATGAGATTCCTGATGCAGCAGAGCACATTCATACCATAAATTGTGAAGGAAAATACATTGTGCCAGGTTACATTGAACCGCATACACATCCTTTTCAAATATATAATCCCCAAACGCTCGCCGAATATGTGTCTCAATTCGGAACAACGACGTTTGTTAATGATAACTTGTTTTTTCTTTTGAACAGCGGTAAAAAGAAAGCGCTTACTATATTAGAGGAACTGAAAAAACAGCCGGTGCAATATTTCTGGTGGTCCAGATACGACCTGCAGACAGAAGTGCTGAATGAGGATCAGCTGCTTTCTTATGATGTCCGTAAACAATGGATTGAGCACCCGGATGTCATTCAAGGCGGAGAATTGACCGGGTGGCCGCGCCTGATGGATGGCGATGACTTAATGCTTCATTGCATGCAGGCGACGAAAAAACTGCGCAAGCGGATTGAAGGGCATTTTCCCGGCGCTTCTGAGAAAACATTGACGAAGATGAAACTGTTCGGAGCTGATTCCGACCACGAGGCCATGAATGGTGACGAGGTGATGAGACGGCTTGAATTGGGCTACTATGTTTCACTCAGACATTCATCCATCCGCCCTGATTTGAGAACGATATTGCAGGATCTCCATCAAAAAGGCTTCCGGCATTATGATCATTTCTTTTACACGACGGATGGGGCGGCGCCGCATTTTTATAAAGGCGGCATGACGAATGAATTGATCAAAATCGCTTTGGAGGAAGGGGTTCCGGCGATTGACGCCTACAATATGGCGTCTTTTAATATCGCGAAGTATTATCAGATGGATGACTTTCTCGGTGTGGTCGGTCCGGGACGGCTTGCCTCATTGAACATTCTCGACGACCCGATGAATCCGGACCCGGTCACGGTGATCTCCAAAGGCATCCTGCTGAAAGAAGACGGCCGAAATATGAAGGCGTTTACAAAAACGGATTGGAAAAGAGGCGGTCTTGTCCCTCTTGAGCTTTCATATGATATGACGATGGATGATTTACAGTTTTCAATGCCGATGGGTGTGAAAATGCGCAACGCGGTCATTATGGAGCCGTATATGATTGCGATTGATAATTCTGTTGACCAGCTTTCTTTTGATCATGATGAAAGTTACCTCACGCTTCTCGATAAGCATGGAAAATGGCGGGTCAATACAATGCTGAAAGGTTTTTCCGAGCGGGTGCAGGGCTTTGTCAGTTCTTACACGACAACCGGAGATATTATCGCTGCCGGAAAGAATAAGGAAGATATCCTGCTTGCTTTCTCACGGATGAAAGAAATCGGCGGCGGAATCGTGCTTGCCGAAAACGGGAAGATTCTTCATGAAATTCCCCTTGCCTTGAACGGTTCTGCATCTGCGGAGAGTTTTGAAGACGTGCTTGAAAAAGAGCAAAAGCTGAGGACCTTGCTTGAGGAGCGGGGCTACCGATTCTGCGATCCGATCTATACGCTGCTCTTTTTGCAGAGCACACATCTGCCTTATATTCGCATTACGCCGAGAGGAATATTCGACGTGATGAAAAAAACTGTACTCTTTCCATCGATAATGCGTTAAAATATAAAAGCAGGGAGCCGACATATGAAAAGATGGAAAACCGTTTGTATGCTTTGTTTTGCGTTTTTGCTGCTTGCCGCCTGCCGGCAGAATGATGCCGATCAGGTGAAGCCGAAAGAGGCGGAAGCTCCTTTAACGGGGTTAAAAACTGAGCGGAAGCTTGCAGAACGCCGTCCGATTGCAGTTATAGTGAACAATCATCCGAAGGCGAGGCCCCAATCCGGGCTGTCAAAGGCGGATGTTGTCATCGAAGCGCTCGCGGAAGGCAGGATTACGCGGTTTCTCGCGATTTTTCAGAGTGAGATGCCGGAAACGGTCGGGCCTGTGCGGAGCGCGAGGGAATACTTTGTCACCCTCAGCAGCGGGTTTAACAGCATATTTATCCATCATGGCTGGAGTCCCGGCGCTAAAAAGCAGCTGGAGTCCGGTGCTTACGATTATATAAACGGTTTGGATTTTGACGGAAGCCTGTTTTGGCGGGCCGATTTCAGCAAGCCGCCCCACAATTCCTACACGTCTTATGACAATATCAGAAAGGCGGCGGAACAAAAAGGATACAAGCTGAACGGAAAAACAAAACCGCTTCCATTTCAGACATCAGAAGCAAAACCAGGAAACGAAACCTACAATATTCGGATAGATTATGGAACACAAAACGTTACAAATCTTGTCGAATACGATTATGATAAAAAAGCTGATACTTATACAAGAAGCTCTGATGGTGTGAAAGCGACAGACCGGGAGACCGGAAAGCCTTTAGCCATGCGCAACATTTTTATTGTTGAAGCCGGCCATCGCATGACAGACAAAGATGGAAGGCGGGCCATCGATATTCAATCAGGAGGGAAAGGCCTCCTGCTTCAGCACGGCGATGTTATTGAGTCAGACTGGGAATACAAAGACGGCCGTATTCTGCCCGTTAAAGGCGGTGAGATTCTTCCGTTTGTGCCGGGAAAGACATGGATTAATATCGTTCCTGATCTCGATGCAGCTTCCATTAGTAAAGGAGAAGGTGTTTGACGATGCAAATCGATAAATTACGCGGAAAAGAACTGGACCAGTTATTTTTATCTATTTTATCGCTGAAAGATCTGGAGGAATGCTATCGTTTCTTTGACGATCTTTGTACGATTAATGAAATTCAATCGCTGGCGCAGCGTTTGGAAGTGGCAAGAATGCTCCGCGAAGGAAATACGTATCACAAAATTGAAAGCGAAACGGGTGCTTCCACAGCGACGATTTCCCGAGTGAAGCGCTGCTTAAATTACGGAAATGACGCCTATGAAATGGCGCTTGACCGTGTAAACAAAGGGGAATCTTCCTCAGCAACGTAAAAAACCGACCTGCCGGTGACGGCAGGCGGTTTTTTTATGCGTGCTGATCCATAAGACCGGGAAGTTCTCTCAGGCTTCCGTCTTTCTCCCGGTATACGATGTGTTCAGCTGAGAAATGAATCGGCGAGCTGATGCCCGCCGCCGCGGCAAGGTGAAACAGCCCTTCACGCAAGGAAAGCACGTAGTTGCAGACGCGGTGCTGTTTGTCTTCGATACTGAGCGCGCGCTGAAGTTTTGGATCGGTTGTCGCCACTCCGACAGGACAATGATTGGTGTGGCATACTTGAGCACGGATACAGCCGACTGAAAACATCATTCCCCGGGCAATATTGACAAAATCCGCGCCTAGCGCGAGGGCGACGGCAATCTTATCCGGAGTGAGCAGCTTTCCGGATGCGAAAATTTTCAGCTTATCCCTTATACCGTATGTCTTCAAAAGGCCGTCAACAAGGGGGAGGCCGGTCAGAATCGGCAGGCCGACGGAATCCGCCAGCTCATGGAAAGAAGCCCCGGTCCCCCCTTCACTGCCGTCAATCGTAATAAAGTCGGGATGTTTGCCTGATGAACTCATGCAGGAAATAAGATCTTCAAGGTCTTTGCGGCTGCCGGGGACAATTTTAATGCCGACCGGTTTTTCACCTACAGTCCTTAATTTCTCAATGAAATCAAGCATGTCCGGTACATTTGAAAATTCGTTGAAGCGGTTGGGACTGTCAATGGATTGTCCGGGCTGCACATTCCTGATGGCGGCAATTTCTTCGGTCACCTTTGAGCCGTCAATATGCCCGCCTCTTGCTTTCGCCCCTTGCGCAAGCTTTAATTCAAAGGCTTTAATCTGCTCGAGACGGCTTTTTTTCTTAAATTCTTCCCAGGAAAATTCTCCTTCTTCGGTGCGGACGCCGAACAGCCCCGGGCCGATTTGGCAGATAATATCCGCGCCGCCTTTCAGGTGATACTCTGACAGGCCGCCTTCGCCTGTATTCATCCATGTGCCTCCGGCTTGGTGCAGCCCTTTTGACAGGGCGGTAATTGCCCGGTCGCCAAGTGAGCCGTAGCTCATCGCTGATTGTCCGATTAATCCTTTTACATAAAACGGCTTCTTGCATGTGTCACGGCCGATTACTTGCACATCGTCCGGATGCAGGTAATAAGGGTCTGCTTTCGCTTTTTCACGGTGCTCGCTGCGCTTCAGCAGATTGTCTTTGTCAATCTTGTATACCATCGTCTCGATCTTCGGCGTCTGATCTGTGCGCAGTTCCTCCCTTTGTTTCGGGAAGAGGGCGTTACGGATATAATAGCCCGGCTGATCGAAATCCCGTTCCGATCCGAAGCCCATCATTCTGCTTTTATACTTTCCCGACATGACTGTCTGTTCATATTCTCTCCGGGAAAACGGTTGTTCTTCGTTATCATTGCTGAACAAATACTGCCGCAGCTCAGGCCCGATTTTTTCAAATATATAACGCAGCTTTCCCGTTACGGGATAATTGCGCAGCACTGAATGCTCTTCCTGCTTTTCGTCTCTTATGTATATCCAAAGAAACAATGCGGCGGGAACTAAAATAATCAAAATCAATATACAAATCAGTACGATAATGGCTTGTTCCATTGAAATCAGACTCCTTGCCTTTTTTCTCTTTGACATTCCACATTTTGTCTTTTTTGAAACATAGGCGTATCCCAGCAGGCGGAGCGCAATCTTTTTTTGTGAATCAGGTGAATGACGTCTTTTTCCGTTTTTCCGGGCCAAATGAATTTGTTATAATGTTTAAATGGCAAGAAACGAATGGAGGAACGAAAACGCATGTACGATGTTAACGAGTGGAAGCACGTTTTTAAACTCGATCCGAATAAAGATTTACCGGATGAACAGCTGGAACGGCTTTGTGAATCAGGGACTGACGCCATTGTGATCGGAGGAAGCGACAATGTCACCGAGGACAATGTGCTGAGGCTGATGTCAAAGGTGCGGCGGTTTTTAGTGCCGTGCGTACTTGAGGTGTCAACGATTGATTCCATTGTGCCCGGGTTTGATCTTTATTTCATTCCGAGTGTGCTTAACAGCAAAAATGCGGACTGGATTGTCGGCATGCACCACCAGGCGATGAAAGAATACGGCGAGCTCATGTCAATGGAGGAAATCGTGACCGAGGGCTATTGCATCGTCAACCCTGATTGTAAGGCGGCCGCTTTGACGGAGGCGGATACACATATAGAAACAGAAGATATTCTCGCCTATGCGCGGGTCGCGGAGAATTTGCTTCATCTCCCGATTTTTTATCTGGAGTACAGCGGGATGCTGGCGGACATAGAAACAGTAGAGAAAACGAAGGCTGTGCTGGACAAGTCCGTCCTGTTTTACGGCGGCGGCATTAAAGACGCGGAAACGGCGGAACGGTTCAGCCGTCATGCCGATGTCATCGTTGTGGGAAATGCAGTATATGAGGATTTTGATCAGGCGCTCAAAACGGTGGCGGCTGTAAAGACAAAGTAGCCAAGCGGACGAATTTGATTTATGATAGAACATATGTTTGATAGGCGGTGAACGGATATGAATTACATTAGCAATCAATTATTAAGCGGATTAAATCCCGTTCAGCAGGAAGCGGTCAAGACGACGGACGGTCCGCTGCTTCTGATGGCAGGTGCGGGAAGCGGAAAAACACGGGTGCTGACGCACAGAATCGCGTACTTAATGGCGGAAAAACACGTGGCGCCGTGGAACATTCTGGCGATTACATTTACAAATAAAGCCGCCAGAGAAATGAAGGAGCGGGTGGAGAGCATTCTCGGCCCAGGCGCGGATGAAATCTGGATATCCACCTTCCACAGCATGTGCGTGCGGATTCTGCGCAGGGACATTGACAGAATCGGCATCAACCGAAACTTCTCCATTCTTGATACGGCTGATCAGCTTTCCGTTATTAAAGGGATTCTGAAAGAGCGGAATATTGACCCGAAAAAGTTTGATCCGAGAAGTATTTTAGGCTCGATCAGCAGCGCAAAAAACGAGCTGATCGAACCTGAGGAATTCGCAAAAACGGCCGGCGGCTACTACGATCAGGTCACGAGTGACGTGTATACCGATTATCAGAAAAAACTGCTGAAAAACCAATCGCTCGATTTTGATGATTTAATCATGACGACGATCAAGCTTTTCGAGCGTGTGCCGGAAGTGCTTGAGTTTTATCAGCGCAAATTCCAGTACATTCACGTAGACGAGTATCAGGATACGAACAGAGCGCAATACCTGCTTGTTAAGCAGCTTGCGGCCCGTCTTGAAAATATCTGCGTCGTCGGTGACTCCGACCAGTCCATTTACAGATGGCGCGGGGCGGATATCGCAAATATCCTTTCCTTTGAAAAAGATTATCCAAGCGCAAACGTGATTCTGCTCGAACAAAACTACCGCTCAACAAAGCGGATTCTGCAGGCGGCCAACGAAGTGATCAAAAACAACTCAAACCGCAAGCCGAAAAATCTTTGGACGGAGAATGACGAAGGCGTCAAGCTTGCTTATTACAGCGGCGACAATGAATTCGGCGAAGGCCAATTCGTCGCGGGCAAAATTTATGAGCTGAACAGCTCAGGCCGGCGGAAGCTTTCCGATATCGCGATTTTATACCGGACAAACGCCCAGTCGCGCGTTATCGAGGAAACCCTTTTAAAAGCCGGTCTGAACTACAATATCGTCGGCGGAACCAAGTTCTACGACAGAAAAGAAATTAAAGACATTCTCGCGTATCTGCGCCTTGTGTCAAACCCGGACGATGACATCAGTTTTACACGGATCGTCAATGTGCCGAAACGGGGCGTCGGCGCCACTTCGCTTGAAAAAATCGCTTCATACGCGGCGATGAACGGCATGTCAATGTTCCAGGCGATCAAACAGATTGATTTCATCGGCGTCAGCGCGAAAGCGGCAAACGCGCTTGACGGCTTTGGCGCGATGATTGAAAATCTGACCAATATGCAGGATTACCTGTCCATTACGGAACTCACGGAAGAAATTCTCGATAAAACGGAATACAGAGAAATGCTGAAGGCTGAAAAGTCTATTGAGGCCCAGAGCCGTCTTGAAAATATCGACGAGTTTCTTTCTGTCACGAAAAACTTCGAACAAAAAAGCGAAGATAAGTCTCTCGTCGCGTTTCTGACCGATCTGGCGCTGATTGCGGATATTGACCAGCTCGACCAGAAGGAAGAGGAAACGGGCGGAAAGGATGCCGTCACGTTAATGACGCTGCACGCCGCTAAGGGGCTTGAATTTCCTGTCGTGTTCTTAATGGGCATGGAGGAAGGCGTATTCCCGCACAGCCGCTCCCTGATGGAAGAAGCCGAGATGGAAGAAGAGCGCAGGCTCGCATATGTAGGCATTACGAGGGCGGAAGAAGAACTGTACTTAACGAATGCCAAAATGCGCACCTTGTTCGGGCGCACCAATATGAATCCGGAATCCCGCTTTATCAGGGAAATACCTGGCGATTTATTGGAGAACCTAAATGAGAAGAAAACCCCGCGCATGCAGCCGGGAAGAAAAATGCAGCCGAAACGCGGACCCGTATCCCGTCCTGTTTCCTACGCGAACAAAACAGGCGGCGACTCCCTCAGCTGGGCGGTCGGCGATAAAGCGGGCCATAAAAAATGGGGCACCGGAACGGTTGTCAGCGTAAAAGGAGAAGGCGAGAGCACCGAGCTTGATATCGCATTCCCGAGCCCAGTCGGCGTGAAGCGTCTGCTTGCCGCTTTTGCGCCGATTGAAAAGCAGTAACCTGAAGAGGAAAGGAAGAACATGATGGACAAAGAAACAGCGAAACACCGGGCAGAAGAATTGCGCCGCACCATCGATCAGTACAGTTATGAATACTACACCCTAGATGAACCGAGCGTGCCGGATTCCGAGTACGACAGACTGATGCAGGAGCTGATTGCCATAGAGGAAGAGCACCCGGAGCTCAGAACGCCTGATTCGCCCACACAGCGGGTCGGGGGAGCGGTGCTTGAATCTTTTCAAAAGGTGCAGCACGGCACGCCGATGCTCAGTCTCGGCAACGCATTTAACGATGACGATCTTCGCGATTTTGACCGCCGCGTCCGTCAGGCTGTCGGCGACGGCGTCGCTTACAATGTGGAGCTGAAAATAGACGGTCTTGCTGTTTCTCTCCGTTATGAAGACGGCTATTTCGTCAGAGGCGCGACAAGAGGAGACGGAACGACGGGCGAAGATATTACGGAAAACTTAAAAACGATCCGAAACATTCCGCTGAAAATGAAACGGAACCTCTCCATAGAAGTGCGCGGAGAGGCGTACATGCCGAAACAGTCATTCGAAGCACTCAACGAAGAACGGCTGAAACATGAAGAAGAGCCGTTTGCCAATCCCCGGAATGCGGCTGCGGGCTCACTCCGGCAGCTCGATCCGAAAATTGCAGCGAAACGAAATCTTGACATTTTCGTCTACAGTATAGCGGAGCTTGACGAAATGGGTGTGGAAACACAGAGTCAAGGCCTGGATTTTCTGGATGAGCTCGGTTTTAAAACAAACCAGGAACGGAAAAAATGCGCCACGATAGATGAAGTGATTGAAATGATCGAAGAGCTGCAGGCGAAGCGGGCCGATCTCCCGTATGAAATTGACGGAATCGTCATCAAGGTGGATTCGCTCGATCAGCAGGAAGAGCTCGGGTATACGGCAAAAAGCCCGCGCTGGGCGATTGCTTATAAATTCCCGGCAGAAGAAGTCGTGACAAAACTGCTCGATATCGAACTGAATGTCGGAAGAACGGGCGTCATTACGCCGACTGCCGTCCTGGAACCGGTAAAAGTAGCGGGGACGACGGTCTCAAGAGCATCCCTTCATAATGAAGATTTAATTAAAGAGAAGGATATCCGCATTCTCGATAAAGTGGTCGTCAAAAAAGCGGGCGATATCATCCCTGAGGTCGTCAATGTCTTAGTTGAACAGCGGACCGGAGAAGAAAAAGAATTCAATATGCCGACCAGCTGCCCTGAGTGCGGAAGCGAGCTTGTCCGCATTGAAGGGGAAGTCGCGCTGCGCTGCATCAATCCGGAATGTCCGGCGCAGATCAGAGAAGGCCTGATTCACTTTGTCTCACGCAACGCGATGAATATTGACGGACTCGGAGAACGTGTCATCACACAGCTTTTCCGTGAACATCTCGTCCGTAATGTCGCTGATTTGTATAAGCTGACAAAAGAACAGGTCATCCGGCTTGAGCGGATGGGGGAAAAATCAACTGACAATCTGATCAGCTCCATCCAAAAGTCGAAAGAGAATTCGCTGGAACGGCTGCTGTTCGGTCTCGGCATCCGTTTTATCGGCTCAAAAGCGGCCAAAACACTGGCCATGCATTTTGAAAGCCTGGAAAATCTGAAACAAGCCACAGAGGAAGAGCTGCTTGCAGTAGACGAAATCGGTGAAAAGATGGCTGATGCCGTCATCACCTACTTCCGAAAAGAAGAAATGCTTGAGCTTTTGAATGAACTGGAAGAGCTCGGTGTGAACACACTCTATAAAGGCCCGAAAAAAGTAAAAGCGGAGGACAGCGACTCTTATTTTGCCGGAAAAACCATCGTGTTAACCGGAAAGCTTGAAGAGCTGTCCAGAAATGAAGCCAAAGCGCAGATCGAAGCGCTCGGCGGAAAGCTGACGGGATCTGTCAGCAAAAAAACAGACTTGGTGATCGCCGGAGAAGCAGCCGGAAGCAAGCTGGAAAAAGCGCAGGAATTAAACATTGAAGTATGGAATGAAGCACAGCTATTGGGAGAGCTAAAGAAATAAGAGGAGTGTTTTCTATTGAAAAAGATGTTGGCATTGGCGGCGACGGCGACCGCGGCAGTATTGATGCTGTCAGCCTGTTCGCCGAGTTTCGGAGGAAAAAAAGAGGAAGAGATCACGCAGAAAACTGCAAAGTCTTCTGAAAAAGCGATCATACCGAAATATAATATCTCTGATTCCTACTATAAGATGGTGCTTCCGTTTAAGGCCGGAAAAGCGCGCGGCCTGACCGCGGACCGGCTGAATACGAGGCTGGACATCGATGAATTCGAGACGGGGCTGATGCGGCTCGCCCAAGACACGTTCCCGACGGATGATTATTTGTATCAGGAAGGCCAGTATTTAGATGAGGATACGGTACTCAGCTGGCTTGACCGCAAAAAAGAAGGCAGTGATCTGAAAAAGGCGAAAAAGGCAGACGCCAATTTCCAGAATCTCGGCTTAAACCCGGTGCTGCCAAGTTCGGGATCAGCAAAAGAGAAAAACGAAAACAGCCCGATTTACTTAGCGTCTATGCTTGAACAAGATTACTTAGTAAGAAAAGATAAAAACTCCATCCAGCTTGGCGGTGTCATGATCGGTCTCGCTCTCAACTCTGTTTACTATTACCGCGAAAAAACCGGTGATCCGCAGCAGGAAGTAGAGCTCAGCGACAAAACGATCCGCAGCCACGGGGAAGAAATCGCCCAGGAAGTCGTTAACCGTCTCCGGAAAATGGATAACCTGAAAAATGTGCCGATTACCGTCGCCCTTTATAAACAAGCACCGAAAACATCAATCGTACCGGGAAATTACATTGCAAAAACAGAAGTCAAAGCCGGCTCATCCACCATTTCAAACTGGGATGATGTCAAAGAAAAATACGTGTTCTATCCGGCGGATACAGATACGGCAAAGAAATACCCTGACGATTCCGAAGTGTTTAAACGCTTCAAAAACGCGATCGACAGCTACTTCCCGAACTACACCGGAGTAGTCGGAACGGCGATGTACGAAAATGATGAAATGAGAAAAATGAAAATAGAAATCCCGATGCAATTTTACGGAAAAAGCGAAGTCATCGCCTTTACCCAATACTTAACGGGTGAGCTTATGGATTATTATTCAAAAGGCTCAGTCGATGTTGAAATCAATATCACCTCGTCAGACGGCCAGGAAGCGCTGATCGTCCGAAATGCGGGTGACAAAGAACCGACCGTCCATATTTACGATTAATTAAGATGCCCTTGTTCATTTCTTTATGAGCAAGGGTTTTTCTTGTATATATCGTTGGTGAGAGCAGTGACGTATGTTAAGATATTTGTATAAATAAGGATTAACAGGAAAAACTTTTTTGTTTATAGGCGGATGTTACTAATCTGTTAGGAACAAAAAGAAGGGCGGGATGTTGATGAATGACTAATGCTGAGTACACATATCACTGCCAAAAGATATGAAGAGGGTGAATCAGCATGCATAAAGATATTAAAGCGGTTTTTGAGGAAGATAAGGTGCTCGCTAAAGCCGGTGAAATATACGGCTTTACCAAGTTTCAATTTATCGCAGACGCAGAGAACTACGTATATGAAATTGTGAAAGATAACGAACCTTATATTTTAAAAATTACGCATACGATCCGCAGAACACCGGAATATATTCTGGGAGAAATGGAATGGCTTCATCATCTCACAAAGGGAGGGCTTTCAGCAGCAAAACCGATTCCTTCATTAAATGGCAGAGATGTCGAAGAAGTGCCGGATGGAAAAGGCGGAGCGTTTTTATTAAGAGTCTACGAAAAAGCGCCGGGCCATAAAGTAGATGAATCAGACTGGAACGGAACTCTGTTTTATGAGCTTGGCAAGTATACGGGGAACATGCATCGGCTGACGAAAAGCTACCGTCCGAGCGACCCGAAATATAAAAGGCAGGAATGGGACGAAGAGGAGCAGCTGAAGCTGAGAAAATACGTGCCCGCAGATCAGCATCTTGTATTCGAGCGGGCGGATGCTTTAATGGAGGAACTGCGGAAATTGCCGAAGAACCCGGAAAGCTACGGTTTGGTGCACGCCGATTTGCATCATGGCAATTTCAACTGGGACAACGGAAAAATTACTGCCTTTGATTTTGATGATATCGGCTACAATTGGTTTGTGAATGATATCAGTATTTTACTGTACAACATGTTGTGGTATCCGGTCATCCCGTATGAAGACAAGGCCGCGTTTACTGGTGAATTCATGACACACTTTATGAAAGGCTACAGGGAAGAAAATGACCTTGATCCCGCCTGGCTTGAAAAAATCCCGGATTTCCTCCGGCTGCGCCATATGCTGATCTACGGATTATTGCATCAGGCGTTTGACCTAGACTCACTCGGAGATGAAGAGCTTGAGATGCTGAAAGGCTTCAGACGCGATATTGAAAACGAAACACCGATTACTGAATATCATTTTTCTGCATTCGTATAAATAGAAAAACGCCGGCTGACATCAGTCCGGCGTTTTTTTATAACGTATCGCATTTCACTCCGACGACACCCTGAATTTCTTTAATATCATAATACACGTCCGTGGTGTAGCGGTTTTTATGAACGCTGATTTTTACTTCCATAATCGGAAATTCCTTTTCATGCAGATCATCTATCCGGACGGAGTGAATGCGGAGCTGTTTGCTTTTCATTTCCTTTAAAATCTCGGTCATTTTGTCTTTGTCGGAAAGAGACATCCTCACGCGGATATCTTTCTCCTTCAAGCGGTTGGGGCCGACTTTTCTGATCAGCCACGGAAGAAACTCGACGCTGATCAGGATAAACAAGAGGCTTGCGAACGCCTCCTTATAAAAGCCGGCGCCTGTAGCCAGACCCAGTCCGGCTGCACCCCAGATGATAGCCGATGTCGTCAGGCCGGAAATGACGTCATTGCTTTTACGCAGAATCACGCCCGCACCGATAAAGCCGACGCCGGAAATGATTTGGGCGGGGAGACGGAGCGGATCCATCATGATACGGTAATATTTCGGAAAATGATAGGCCGCATTAATGCTGACGATCGTCAGCATACAGGAGCTGACGGCGATGACGATACAGGTTTTCAGTCCGAGCGGTTTATTTTTCAGCTCGCGCTCAAGACCGATGATCATCCCGATCAGCGTGGCAATGCCCAGTTTTAATAAAATGTCCGGATCGATAGGCCAGCTCAATTTGCACAGCACCTCCGCAGTTTTTCTTATAGTAAATTGATATGATTTTCTCACAGTATTTATAGCAGGACAAGTGCGGAAGAAAAAAGCCGTCAGGGATAAAATCTGACGGCTTTTTGTCTATTTCTTCTTTTTCAAAAGAGTTTCCATCCGGCTGAAAAGCTGATAAGAAGCATCGGCCGGTTTTTTGGTCAGCAGGCTGACGGCAATACCGGCAATCAGACTGAGGAAGAACCCCGGAATGATTTCGTATATGCCTGTTGAAGCGGCAAGCCCCGTCGTAATCCAGATTAGAACGGCCGCAGCTCCGGTAATCATCGCCGCAAGCGCTCCCCATTCATTCATCCGTTTCCAGTACAGACTGAGAAGGAGCGCCGGACCGATGGCCGAACCGAAGCCTGCCCACGCATATCCGACCAGATCAAGAATGGTGCTGTTCGGATTCATGGAAAGCAGGATGGCAATTACGGCCACGATTAATACTGACAGGCGTCCGGTCATGACCAATTCTTTATCGCTCGCTTCCCGTCTGAAAAAGGCGCGGTATAAATCTTCCGTAATGGCGCTTGCCGTTACGAGAAGCTGTGAGGAGATGGAACTCATAATCGCCGCTAAAATTGCAGACAGCAGGAAGCCCGTAATCAGCGGATGGAACAAGATTTTAGAAAAAATAATGAAAATCGTTTCCGGATCTTTTACGGAGACCCCGAAGTGATGAGAATACGCAACCCCGATAATCCCGGTAAGCAGTGAACCGACAACTGAAATAACCATCCAGCTCATCCCGATTCTGCGGGCGGGTTTTAAATCTTTCACTTCTTTAATCGCCATAAATCGTACGATGATATGAGGCTGGCCGTAATAGCCGAGTCCCCATGCCAAGTAAGAAATAATGCTAATGACGCTCGCGCCTTTAAAGATATCCAATAGTTTCGGGTTAACGGCGTTGATCGAATCAATCGTCGTTGAAACGCTCCCGAGCTGGGTAAAAGCAACGATCGGCACAAGCACTAATGCCGCAAACATGATCGCTCCCTGTACGAAGTCAGTCAGACTGACAGCAAGGAAACCGCCAAACAGCGTGTAAAGCACAACAACACCGGCCGTTAAAAACAAACCGAATTTGTAGTCGGCGCCGAATGCCGATTCAAATAACCTGCCTCCGGATACCATTCCGGACGATGTGTACAGTGTGAAAAAGATCATAATAATCACGGCGGAAACAATTTTCAGCAATGATGACGAATGGCGGAACCGTTTATCGAAGAAATCGGGAATCGTAATCGCATCATCCGCAACTTCCGTATAGGCGCGCAGCCTCGGAGCAAGCAGCAGATAATTTGAATATGCGCCGATCGTCAAACCGAGCGCCAGCCATAAGGTCGATAATCCCGTTGCGAACATTGCGCCGGGAACCCCCATCAGCATCCATGCGCTCATGTCCGCCGCACCTGCGGACAGCGCCGTTACGAACGGGCCGAGTCCTCTTCCGCCCAGCATGTAATCATTAATATTCGTTGTCTTTCTGAATGCGTACCAGCCGATTAACAGCATGGCAGCAAAGTAAATGCCAAGAGATATAATTAATTCAATACTCACGTTTCTGGACCCTCTCTTCTTTTAAGTAAATGTTGCATCACCTCTGCAGATTAGTAGTGCCGGACTTTTGCGCCGGCGGCAAGCCTTTTAGTCATCATGACATGCCGAGTGCATGATTTTGTGCAGGCTATGGTTACTAAACCTAACAAAGTATCCCCGATCAATCAACTCTCGAAACCTGGCCCATTCAAGGAAAAAATCCCCGGCAACATAGAACAGCTTAAAGATGAAAACGCTACCAATAAATTATAAAAGTAAAAATTTTCTGACATATAATTCGTTTCTCTTTCTCTCCGATTTAGGATAAAATAGAGAGGGTTTCATCATGCCTCAGGAGGCGGCGTTTTGTTGCTTTAGAGGGCTCGTTTTTGATATGATCTGTATTATATGACGAAACGGAGAATTATGCGGAGGTGGATCTTATGTCACGAATTTCTATAGAAGAAGTAAAACATGTCGCTCATTTGGCGAGACTTGCCATTACGGATGAAGAAGCTGAAATGTTCACAGAACAGCTTGACAGCATCATCTCGTTTGCCGAGGAGCTTAATGAAGTGGACACGGATAACGTGGAACCGACAACACACGTACTGAAAATGAAAAACGTAATGAGAGAAGATGAAGCGGGTAAAGGCCTTCCGGTCGAGGATGTCATGAAGAATGCTCCCGATCATAAAGACGGCTATGTCCGTGTGCCATCTATTCTGGATTAAAGGAGGGAGACAGTATGTCATTATTTGATCACAAAATCACAGAACTGAAACAAATGATACATAATAAAGACATCAAGATTTCCGATCTTGTTGACGAATCTTACAAACGGATCGCATCCGTGGATGATAAGGTGCAGGCATTTTTACAGCTTGATGAAGAAAGAGCCCGCGCTTACGCGAAAGAGCTTGACGAAGCGGTTGACGGCCGGTCTGAACACGGTCTTCTTTTCGGAATGCCGATCGGCGTCAAAGACAACATCGTGACAAAAGGGCTTCGCACAACATGCTCAAGCAAAATCCTCGAAAACTTCGATCCGATTTACGATGCGACGGTAGTGGAGCGCCTTCAGGCCGCTGAAGCCGTCACGATCGGAAAGCTGAATATGGACGAGTTCGCGATGGGTTCTTCTACTGAAAACTCTGCGTACAAAGCGACGAAAAACCCTTGGAATCTTGATACGGTTCCCGGCGGATCAAGCGGCGGTTCCGCAGCTGCGGTTGCAGCCGGCGAAGTGCCGTTTTCACTCGGATCTGATACGGGCGGCTCCATCCGTCAGCCGGCTTCTTTCTGCGGCGTCGTCGGATTAAAGCCTACATACGGACGCGTGTCGCGTTACGGTTTGGTCGCTTTTGCGTCTTCATTAGACCAGATCGGACCGATCACAAGAAACGTAGAAGATAACGCATTCCTGCTTCAGGCGATTTCAGGCGCGGACAAAATGGACTCTACGAGCGCCAATGTCGAAGTGCCGGACTTTCTTTCTTCATTAACGGGCGACATTAAAGGCTTAAAAATCGCCGTGCCGAAAGAATACCTCGGGGAAGGCGTCGGCAAAGAAGCGAAAGAATCGGTTTTAGCCGCTTTAAAAGTGCTTGAAGACCTTGGAGCGACATGGGAAGAAGTATCTCTGCCGCACAGCAAATACGCGCTTGCGACGTATTATCTGCTGTCATCTTCCGAAGCGTCTGCGAACCTTGCGCGCTTTGACGGCATCCGCTACGGATACCGCTCAGACAATGCGGACAACCTGATCGACCTTTATAAACAGACACGCTCAGAAGGCTTCGGCAACGAAGTGAAGCGCCGCATCATGCTCGGCACCTTCGCGCTCAGCTCAGGCTACTATGACGCGTATTACAAAAAAGCGCAAAAAGTGCGCACGCTCATTAAAAAAGATTTTGAAGACGTCTTTGAGAAATACGATGTCATCGTCGGACCGACAACGCCGACACCAGCTTTCAAAATCGGCGAAAAAACCAGCGATCCGCTCACAATGTACGCCAACGATATTTTAACGATTCCTGTCAACCTCGCGGGTGTGCCGGGAATCAGCGTGCCGTGCGGATTTGCGGACGGACTGCCGCTCGGACTGCAAATCATCGGAAAGCACTTCGATGAAGGCACTGTATACCGTGTCGCTCATGCTTTTGAGCAGGCAACAGATCATCATAAAGCGAAACCTGAACTGTAAGGGGTGAAATGAAGTGAACTTTGAAACGGTAATCGGACTTGAAGTCCATGTGGAATTAAAAACAAAATCTAAAATTTTCTCAAGCTCACCGACGCCATTCGGAGCGGAAGCGAATACCCAAACGAGCGTCATTGACCTTGGGTATCCCGGCGTGCTGCCCGTTTTAAACAAAGAAGCGGTCGAATTCGCGATGAAAGCCGCAATGGCTTTGAACTGCGAAATCGCAACGGATACGAAGTTTGACCGGAAAAACTATTTCTACCCGGACAACCCGAAGGCATATCAAATTTCTCAATTTGACAAGCCGATCGGCGAAAACGGCTGGATCGAAATCGAAGTCGGCGGAAAAACGAAAAAAATCGGTATTACCCGTCTTCACCTTGAAGAAGATGCGGGAAAACTGACGCATACGGGCGACGGCTATTCCCTCGTTGACTTCAACCGCCAGGGCACGCCGCTTGTCGAGATTGTATCTGAGCCGGATATCCGCACACCGGAGGAAGCTTACGCATATCTCGAAAAGCTGAAATCAATTATCCAATACACAGGCGTGTCTGACTGTAAAATGGAAGAAGGTTCACTGCGCTGTGACGCCAACATTTCCCTCCGTCCGATCGGCCAGGAGAAATTCGGCACAAAAACGGAGCTGAAAAACCTGAACTCCTTCGCATTCGTGCAAAAAGGCCTTGAGCATGAAGAAAAACGCCAGGAGCAGGTGCTTCTGTCAGGCGGCGTCATTCAGCAGGAGACGCGCCGCTACGATGAAGCGACGAAAAAAACCATTTTGATGCGTATCAAAGAAGGTTCGGATGACTATCGTTATTTCCCAGAGCCTGACCTTGTCGAGCTCTACATTGATGACGAATGGAAAGAACGCGTAAGAGCAACCATTCCTGAACTTCCGGATGAGCGCCGCAAACGTTATATCGAAGAGCTCGGCCTGCCGGCTTATGACGCAATGGTTCTGACGCTGACGAAAGAAATGGCTGATTTCTTCGAAGAAACGGTCAATAAAGGCGCAGAAGCCAAGCAGGCATCCAACTGGCTGATGGGTGAAGTGTCAGCTTACCTGAACGCCGAACAAAAAGAGCTTGAGGATGTCGCACTGACTCCTGAAGGCCTTGCCGGCATGATTAAGCTGATTGAAAAAGGGACTATTTCTTCTAAAATCGCGAAGAAAGTCTTCAAAGAATTAATTGAAAAAGGCGGAGACGCTGAAAAAATCGTCAAGGAAAAAGGCCTCGTGCAGATTTCTGACGAAAGCGTGCTTCTGAAGCTGGTGACAGATGCGCTTGACAGCAACCCGCAGTCAATTGAAGACTTCAAAAACGGAAAAGACCGCGCGATCGGCTTCCTTGTCGGGCAGATTATGAAAGCCTCAAAAGGACAGGCCAACCCGCCGATGGTCAACAAAATTTTACTTGAAGAAATCAAAAAACGATAAAAAAAGCAGCCGCCTGTAAGGGCGCTGCTGACACGGAGACCGGTATGCGCCGGTCTCTTTTTTTATAAGCTGAAATAGGTTTCAATGGAAGCACGCAGCGTTTCAATCTGTTTATTTCCGCTGCCTGCCAAATTGGACAGCATTCCTTTAATAATCGGTTTGCGCGGCTCTTCCTTTGCGCTTTCCTCTTCAATGACTTCCAGCGAAACGAGAACGTCCTCAGGCAGCCCCTGCTGAGCTTTTGCCATTTGAATATCCGCGAGCAGTCTCTTTCTGTCCGCCGCGGGCTGAGTGAAAATATCCTCAGGCAAAAGCGGATCGGGATTGTCTTTTATCAGTCCGGTAATCAGATCATCGATCCTGGCGATCAGAAAGGGGGCCACGTTTTCCGTCCGGAATGCGGTATTTTCATTGAAAATCAAGAAATGGATATAAGAACTCACAATCCCTTGGGCCATAACGGATGCGTCCGCTAAAAACGGTATGACGGCATCTCCGTAAACGGACAGCAAAGCATCCCGGTACAGCATGTTAAATTGAATATTCGCCTCATGAAAGTATTGTTTTACCTTTTGATTTTCTGGGATGACCTTTTCGCTCAGCAAGAGAATGATAAAGTCCTTATGCTCCATAAATTCCTGGAATTGATATGCGATTTGTTTTTGGAATACGTCCTTAGGCGGTTTATGCAGATGTTCTGTTTTGATCTTCTTTATTTCTTCCATAGACATGCCGATGTAATACTCACATGCGGACAGCAAAAGGTCTTCTTTTGATTTGAAATGGAGATAGAAGGCGCCTTTTGAAATTCCGCACTCGCCGGCGATTTCCTGAATCGTTGTTGAAGAAAATCCTTTTTTAGCAAATAAATGGATGCCTGTTTTTATGATTTTCTCTTTTTTTTCGTTCATGACGTGCTTCCCCTTAATCCTTGAAAAATTTAGAAAAATTTACTGCCTTATTGGTTGACGATGTTGAGTTATACCGTTTAGTATTATATAGAATGACCAGTCAGTCAATAAAAAATAACGGAGGACATGATGAACCACATTATTAACTTTGTACTGAAGAACAAATTCGCAGTTTGGCTGATGACGATTATCGTTACTGTAGCAGGGCTGTATGCCGGTCTGAATATGAAACAGGAATCCATACCGGACGTCAACATGCCTTATCTCTCAGTAAATACGACTTATCCCGGAGCTGCTCCGAGTCAAGTTGCGGATGACGTAACGAAACCAATTGAGCAGGCGGTGCAGAATTTAGAAGGAGTGAGCGTCGTATCGTCCACATCCTCTGAAAACGTCTCATCGGTTACGATTGAATATGATTACAGCAAGGATATGGACAAGGCGAAAACTGAAGTCGCTGAAGCGCTGGACAGTGTCAGCCTTCCTGACGACGCGAAAAAACCTGACATTTCCCGTTACAGTCTCAACTCTTTCCCGATTTTGACGCTCAGTGTGACAAGCGGCAAAAGCTCGCTTGAAGATCTGACCAAAAATGTGGAAAACACTCTCGTTCCTAAGCTCAAAGGCATCCAGGGCGTTGCGTCCGTGCAAGTTTCCGGACAGCAGGAAGAGCAGGTGGAATTCTCTTTCAAAGACAAAAAAATGAAAGAGTACGGACTTGATGAAGATACCGTCAAGAAAGTGATCCAAGGCTCTGACGTCAATACGCCGCTTGGATTGTACACGTTCGGCAACAAAGAAAAATCAGTTGTCGTTAACGGAAATATTACGTCAATTAAAGATCTGAAAGATATGAGAATCCCGGTCACATCTTCTTCTGCCGCTCAAGGTCAAGCGGGCGGAGCTGGTGCGGCATCTGCGGCGGACGCTCAGGCTACGCAGCAGGCACAGCAAAGCGCATCAGCAGGGGTGCCGACAGTCAAGCTTTCTGACATTGCCGACATTAAAGATGTGAAAAAAGCAGAATCCATTTCCCGCACGAACGGAAAGGACAGCATCGGAATTAATATCGTAAAGGCCAATGACGCCAACACGGTGGAAGTGGCCGATGCGATTAAAGATGAACTGAATCAATACAAAAAAGACCACAAAGGGTTCAAGTACAGCTCGACTCTTGATATGGCAAAGCCGATTACAGAGTCAGTGGAGACGATGTTAAGCAAAGCGATTTTCGGCGCGATTTTTGCGGTCGTGATTATTCTCTTATTCTTAAGAGATATTAAATCAACGATGATTTCTATCGTTTCCATCCCGCTGTCACTGCTGATTGCGCTTCTGGTGCTGAATCAGCTCGATGTCACATTGAACATTATGACACTCGGCGCGATGACGGTCGCTATCGGACGGGTAGTCGATGATTCCATTGTCGTTATCGAAAACATTTACCGCCGCATGAGGCTGAAAGATGAGCCTTTACGCGGGAAGCAATTGGTGCGTGAAGCGACAAAAGAAATGTTTAAACCGATCATGTCATCAACGATCGTAACCATTGCCGTATTCCTGCCGCTTGCCATGGTCGGCGGACAGATCGGCGAACTGTTTATGCCGTTTGCCTTAACAATCGTTTTCGCGCTTGCCGCATCATTGTTGATTTCCATCACACTGGTGCCGATGCTTGCGCACAGTTTGTTCAAAAAATCGCTCACAGGCGCGCCTGTTAAAGCGAAAGAGCATAAGCCGGGCAGATTGGCCAATTTCTATAAAAAAGTGCTGAATTGGTCATTAAGCCATAAATGGATTACATCTATTATCGCGGTTCTGATGCTTGCCGGCAGTTTGTTCCTCGTACCTCTGATCGGCGCGAGCTACCTGCCTGCGCAAGCGGACAAAACAATGCAGCTCACATACACGCCTGAACCGGGTGAAACGAAAAGCGAAGCTGAAAAAGCTGCGCAAAAAGCGGAAGACATGCTGCTTAAACGCAAACATGTCGATACCGTCCAGTATTCATTAGGCTCGCAAAGCCCGCTCGGCGGAAGCTCAAACGGGGCATTGTTCTACGTGAAATACGAGGATGACACGCCTGATTTTGACAAAGAAAAAGACAATGTCTTAAAAGAAGTCAAAAAAACATCCAGCCGCGGCGAATGGAAATCACAAAATTTCAGCTCGTCAGGCAACAACAACGAATTAACGTACTATGTGTACGGAGATTCAGAGTCTGATATTAAAGGCACGGTCAAAGACATCGAAGGCATCATGAAAAAGCAGAAGGATCTGAAAGACGTCAACTCAGGCCTTTCCAGCACATATGATGAGTACACGTTCACCGCTGACCAGGAGAAGCTCAGCAAGCTGGGCCTGACGGCTTCGCAAATCTCCCAAGCCTTGATGCCGCAAACGTCACAGTCTCCTTTGACAACGGTGAAAAAAGACGGCAAAGAGCTTGACGTAAACATCAAAACAGAAAAAGACCAGTATAAGAGTGTAAAAGAATTAGAGGATAAAACCATCACATCGCCTGCAGGCCAAGAAGTAAAAATCGGCGATGTGGCGAAAGTGAAAAACGGCACGACATCTGATACCATTTCCAGACGCGACGGCAAAGTGTACGCTGATGTAACGGCAACCGTCACTTCTGACAACATTACGAAGGTGTCATCAGCCGTTCAAAAGAAAGTAGACAAACTGGATAAGCCGGACAATGTATCCATTGATACCGGCGGTGTATCAGCCGATATTGCTGATTCCTTTACGAAACTCGGTTTAGCGATGCTTGCCGCAATCGCCATCGTATACCTCGTGCTTGTGATTACGTTCGGCGGAGCATTAGCGCCGTTTGCGATTCTGTTCTCGCTTCCGTTTACAATCATCGGCGCATTAGCCGGACTGTATGTATCCGGAGAGACGATCAGTCTGAACGCCATGATCGGTATGCTGATGCTGATCGGAATCGTCGTTACAAACGCGATTGTCTTAATTGACCGCGTCATTCATAAAGAAGCGGAAGGCTTATCGACGAGAGAAGCGCTCCTTGAAGCCGGCTCTACGAGATTGCGTCCGATTCTGATGACGGCGATCGCGACAATCGGCGCCCTGCTTCCATTGGCATTGGGCTTCGAAGGCGGAAGCCAGGTCATTTCTAAAGGACTCGGTGTCACCGTTATCGGCGGTTTAATCAGTTCGACTCTGCTTACCCTTCTGATTGTGCCGATCGTATATGAAGTATTGGCGAAATTCCGTAAGAAAAAACCAGGAACAGAAGAAGAGTAAGACAGCGGGCCTTGGCTCCTTAAAAGGAGCCGGGGCCTTTTTTCTGGCAATTCCTGTACATATTGTTGCGATTTTCTCAAGTCATAGTATAATTAAAGGTTGTTAGTGTTAATAATGGATCGGATACTCTTAAGTAGGATGATGAGATAATGAAACGTGCACGCATAATATACAATCCGACTTCAGGACGGGAGCTTTTTAAGAAAAATCTTGCCCAGGTCCTGCAAAAATTTGAACAAGCCGGTTATGAAACCTCCACCCATGCCACCACATGCGCGGGGGATGCCACTCACGCCGCAACAGAAGCCGCTTTGCGGGAGTTTGACCTGATTATCGCAGCCGGCGGAGACGGAACGATTAATGAAGTCGTCAATGGCCTTGCGCCGTTAGACAAACGCCCGACACTCGGCATCATTCCGGTCGGCACGACAAATGACTTCGCCAGAGCGCTGGGCATTCCGAGAGAGAGTATACTGAATGCCGCTGATACCGTCATTAACGGCGCAGCCCGCCCGATCGACATCGGTCAGGTGAACGGTCAGTACTTCATCAACATCGCCGGCGGAGGCCGTCTGACGGAGCTGACGTATGATGTGCCGAGCAAACTGAAAACGATGCTCGGCCAGCTTGCTTATTATTTAAAGGGAATGGAAATGCTGCCTTCACTTCGACCGACAGAAGTCGAGATTGAATATGACGGCAAGCTGTTTCAAGGCGAAATTATGCTGTTTTTAGTGACGCTGACCAACTCGGTCGGCGGATTCGAGAAGCTGGCCCCTGATTCCAGCCTGAATGACGGCATGTTTGATTTAATTATTTTGAAAAAAGCCAATCTCGCGGAGTTTATCAGAGTCGCGAGCATGGCGCTCAGAGGCGATCATATTAACGATCAGCACATTATTTACACAAAAGCGAACCGTGTAAAAGTCAATGTATCAGAAAAGATGCAGCTGAACCTGGACGGCGAATACGGCGGCATGCTGCCGGGAGAATTCGTGAATCTGTACCGGCATATTCACGTCATCATGCCGAAGGAGAAAGCGGAACAGCTGGATGATTAATACGCGGACAAAATCCTAAAACAGTATTCGTTTTAGGATTTTGTCATCTTTTCAGCGTGATCGGAAACCTTTGAAGGCCTGAATTTGAAGGTTTGCCAGCACGCTGAAACTAGGCTTTTGGCCGAGTTTTCTTTCGCTTAAAACTAGAGGTGATTATAGATGAAAATGAAACCCCCGATAGAAAAAAATGAATACTATGACGTGACATTTGAGGATTTGACGCACGAAGGAGCGGGCGTCGCAAAGGTTGAGGGCTTCCCGATCTTCGTGCCGAACGCCCTGCCTGAGGAAAAAGCGCAAATCAAAGTGACACGCGTCAAAAAAGGCTTCGCTTTCGGCCGCTTAATCGGGCTGAAGGAAGAAAGCCCGCACAGAACGGATGCCCCGTGCCCGATCTACAAGCAATGCGGCGGCTGCCAGCTCCAGCACATGACCTATGAAGGCCAGCTCTTGTTTAAACAGAAACAAGTCAAAGACGTCTTAGAACGGATCGGCAAGCTGGATCTCTCTAAAGTCACCGTGCACCCGACGCTCGGCATGGAAGACCCGTGGAACTACAGAAACAAAGCACAGGTGCCTGTCGGTGAAAGAGAAGGCGGACTCGTCGCCGGATTTTATCAGCAAAGAAGCCATGACATCATCGACATGAGCGCCTGCCTGATTCAGCAATCCAAAAACGACGAAGCCGTCCAAGCCGTCAAAGACATCTGCGCAGCATACGGCGTCAAAGCCTACAACGAAGAACGCCACAAAGGCTGGCTCCGCCATATCATGGTCAGATACGGCGTCGTCACGGGCGAAATGATGATCGTCTTCATCACAAGAACAAACGACTTCCCGCACAAAGCGAAGATCATCGAAGACATTACGGCGCAATTCCCGCACGTTAAATCAATCGTGCAAAACATCAACCCAAATAAAACAAACGTGATCTTTGGGGACGAAACCAACGTCATCTGGGGCGAAGAATACATCTACGACCTCATCGGAGACGTCAAATTCGCCATCTCCGCCAGATCGTTCTATCAGGTTAATCCAGAGCAAACGAAAGTGCTCTACGACAAAGCGCTTGAGTACGCGGAGCTGCAAGGGGAAGAAACCGTCATCGACGCCTACTGCGGCATCGGAACGATTTCTCTCTTCTTGGCGAAGCAGGCGAAAAAAGTGTACGGCGTCGAAATCGTGCCGGAAGCCATCGAGGATGCAAAACGCAACGCTGAGCTGAACGGCATCACAAACGCAGAATTCGCAGTCGGTGAAGCAGAAACCGTCATTCCGAAGTGGTACGAAGAAGGCATCACGGCAGATACGCTAGTCGTCGACCCGCCAAGAAAAGGCTGCGACGAAGCGCTGTTGCGCACAATCATCGACATGAAACCGAAGCAGGTGGTGTACGTGTCCTGCAATCCAGGAACGCTTGCAAGAGACCTGCGGGTGCTTGAGGATGGCGGATATCAGACGCTCGAAGTGCAGCCTGTGGATATGTTTCCCCATACGAATCATGTGGAGTGTGTGGCTGTGCTGGAATTAATTAAATAAGGAAGCAGGTGGGTTCGAGAATCGAATAAAAAAATTCTCGAACTTCATCTGCTTTTATTTCAAGAATTAACTCAAGAAAGCGATGAAGTATTTCTTGAGTTAATTCTTGAAATTCCATAAAAGCATCTAACTGTTGTTTAATTTCATTGATATTGGTTTCAAGAGAAGACTTCAATTGCTCGGTTTTAGAATTGATAATGTACGTGTGGTTATTGATATCGATGACACTCCATCATAATCTGCTTTGGATATTTTTTCGTCAATAAACAAATTGAGTGACTTCTTTTTCTGTTGAGTAGATTGTTTTCAAGGATATGCAAAATTTCCTGATTGTCCAAATTGATGCTAGATGTTTTAAGTCATTTAGAATGACTTGTAGTGATCACAACTGATTTCTAATATTAATATTTAAGAGTAGAAATAGGCACTATTTCGCTCAGGATTGATGATGTGTGTAGTAACACAATTTGAATACATAAATTTTTCTCTATTATTCTTTAATAATCTAAATAGTTAGTATAATAAGCGGATTTTTTCAAGAAGTCAGAATGTTTGTATCGTTTGACCTCTCATCAGATAAAGGGGTTTTGTGCCCCACCCCTTTACTTTATAGGGAGATTCCATAAAATTTGGATGCTTACTAAGAAAAAGAAACATATAGTAGCAAATGAGAGGGAGATTTCTATATGGTATTACTTTTTTTTGTGCAAACTCCTATAATAGTAGGTAATGATATCTATTTTGATGAATCAGTGAATAGTAGGTCGTCAATAGGTGATATGAGAGAAAAAATGCTCAGTTATTACAATGAGATAAGCATCCTAAAAACTTCTCAAATTATCTCAATCTAGCTATACATGAAAAGTAGATTCGAAAAAAATTATTAAATGAGGTATATAACATGATTAACTTCCAAGATAAAGTAAGCTTCATTTGGTCAATTGCTGAGATTTTACGTGGACCATATAAGCCGGAAGACTACGGTGAAATTATATTGCCATTAGCTGTATTACGTCGTTTTGACTGCGTATTAGAAAGTACAAAAGAAGAAGTGTTAGCGAAAGCAGAGCAGTATCCAAATATGACATATGAAGCACGTGAGCAGATTTTAAATCGTGTTTCTAAGCAAAACTTCCACAACATAAGTAAATATGACTTTAACAAGCTATTAACAGACGCTGATAATATCGCTGATAACTTACGTGACTATATAAATGGTTTCTCAAAAGTGGCTCGTGATATCATGGAGCACTTCGACTTCGATCGCCAAATCGATAAACTTGATCAAAATGACTTATTATACTTAACGATTAAACGCTTTAGTAAAATTGATTTACATCCAGAAACAGTTTCAAACATTGAGATGGGTTATGTATTTGAGGAACTAATTCGTCGGTTCAATGAGTATGCAGAAGCAGGGGACCATTACACGCCGCGTGAAGTTATTCGTTTAATGACACATTTATTATTCTTACATGATGATGCAAGCATATTAACGAAGCCAGGTTTAACACAAACATTGTATGACTGTGCAGCTGGTACAGGTGGTATGGGTTCAGTTGCGCAAGAATATTTACTTAATCAAAATCCAACAGCCCATTTAGAATTTTTTGGTCAGGAAATTAACCCTGAATCCTATGCCATTTGTAAGGCAGACTTACTTATTAAAGGTGAAGATGCACGTAATATCCGTTTAGGGAATACGTTATCAAACGATCAATTCCCACACGATACATTCGATTACTTAATTTCAAATCCACCGTACGGAGTGGACTGGAAATCATATGAAAAGGCGATTAAAAACGAACATGAGAAACAAGGTTTTGATGGCCGTTTCGGACCTGGTACGCCTCGTACAAGTGACGGGCAGCTATTATTCCTCATGCACTTAATATCAAAAATGAAGCCAGTCACAGCAGAAAATCCACAAGGCTCTCGTTTAGCCATTATTATGAATGGTTCGCCGTTATTTACAGGTGATGCAGGTTCTGGTGAAAGCGAAATTCGTAAGTATGTGCTTGAAAACGATTTAGTAGAAGGTATTGTGGCATTGCCGAACGATCTTTTCTACAACACAGGCATTGCAACGTACATTTGGATTTTAACGAACAATAAAGCACCTCTTTATAAAGGGAAAGTACGGTTAGTCAATGCTGTAGACTTTTCGAAAAAAATGAAAAAGTCGATGGGGAGCAAGCGTAACGAAATTACGGAAGAGCAAATTAATGAGATTGTTCGTTTATACGGTGATGCACAGTCAAATGAGTACGTGAAGGTTTTTGAGAATGAAGCCTTTGGCTATGCGAAAATTACAGTAGAACGTCCGTTACGTTTAAACTTCCAAGTAAATGAAGAGCGCTTGGCACGTGTAGTAGAGCAAAAAGGCTTTATGAACTTAGCAACATCTAAGAAAAAAGGTGATGCAGGTCACTTTGAAATTGAAGAGGGTAAGAAGCTGCAAACGCAAATTTTATATGTTCTACGCACGTTAGAAAGCGATACAGAATATAAAAATCGTGACGAGTTCACGAAAATAGTAAAAGACGCATTGAAGCAAGCGGGCATTACTATCGGAGCACCTGTATTAAAAGCAATTTTAGCTGGTCTATCTGAAAAAGATGAAACAGCCGATGTATGTATGAAAAATAAAACAGACATCGAACCGGATACGGATTTACGTGATACTGAAAATGTACCTTTAAAAGAGAACATTCATGACTACTTTGCACGTGAAGTGTTACCACATGTACCAGATGCATGGATTGATGAATCAAAAACAAAAATCGGCTATGAAATTCCATTTACCCGTCAGTTCTACAAATACACGGCATTACGCAGCTCAGCAGAAATTATGGACGAGATTCGTACATTAGAAGCGGAGATTGCTGAGCAGTTGAAGAGGGTGATGGAATGAAACCTTTATTTGAATTAGAGAAAACGCCAATTAATATTGATTGGAAGGTATTAAAAATAAAGCGAGTATTAGATACGCCTATTACTGATGGACCCCATGAAACACCAGAACTCTTGGATGAAGGTATCCCTTTCTTATCAGCAGAGTCTGTAAAAAATGGAAAGTTAGATTTTAATTTTAAGCGAGGATATATTTCTCAAGAAGACCATGAAAAATATATAAAGAAGTGTAAGCCACAACGAGATGATATTTTTATGATTAAGTCGGGTGCTACTACTGGTAACGTAGCTATGGTTGAAACTGAGGAAGAGTTTAGTATTTGGTCTCCACTTGCATTAATTAGAGCGGATAAAAAGAAAATACTCCCGAAATATTTATATTATTTCATTGGTTCAGTTGCATTTAGAGAACAAGTAGAAATTAGTTGGAGCTTTGGTACACAGCAAAATATAGGAATGAAGGTAATTGAGAATTTATTTATTTCAGTACCACCTATACATTTTCAAGAAAAGCTAGTTCAGTATATGGAAAGCAAAGTAGTGCAGATTGATAAACTAATTGAGATGAAGGAAAAAAAAATTAGTTTACTTGAACAACAACGCCAATCAATCATCACAGAAGCTGTTACAAAAGGTTTGAATCCGAATGTGAAAATGAAAGATTCAGGGGTTGAATGGGTTGGTGAGATTCCTGAGCATTGGGAAGTTACAAAAATTAAGTACACTACTTATGTAAAAGGACGAATAGGGTGGCAAGGTTTAAAGTCGGATGAATTTATTGATGAAGGTCCTTTTTTAGTAACAGGGACAGACTTTACACAGGGATTTGTAAATTGGGATACAT
The DNA here is from genome assembly GCF_053545315.1 of Bacillus sp. CIS52. Lineage (NCBI taxonomy): Bacteria > Bacillati > Bacillota > Bacilli > Caryophanales > Bacillaceae > Bacillus > Bacillus sp. CIS52. The sequence continues at coordinate 171,607 of NZ_JBIUFR010000004.1, read as the reverse complement.
GTTATCATATTAGTGAAGAACGATATAATGAAGCGCCTCCTATTCAATTACAGGAAAATGATTTATTGATAACCAAAGACGGTACTATTGGTAAATTGGCTATTGTGAAAGAAATGCCATATAAAGCAATCTTGAACAGCGGTGTGTTCGTTACAAGACCTTTCCATAATAAATATTTATCTAAATATATGTATTGGCTATTAAGTTCAACTATTTTTGATAAATATATTAAATTTATGGAAACTGGTTCAACAATTAAACATTTATACCAAGAAACATTTGTTAATTTTTCTTACCCAATACCATCAATAGTTGAACAAACCGAAATATTAAATTACTTAGATATTAAAATTGGTGAAATAGATAGTATTAAATCAAATCTAGTGAAGCAAATTGAAAAATTAAAAGAATACCGCCAATCCCTTATCTACGAAGCAGTAACAGGGAAAATCGACGTACGTGATATGGAACTTGATGAAGTGAGGTGAATGGTAATGGCGATCGATACTACAGAAACAGGTTTTGAGACAAATATTGAATTAGCGTTAATCACTAGTGGCTATAAAAAGCGTGTGCTAGAAGGAGAGGGAAGTGCATCTTTTAAGCAGCATGCGATTGATGTTGAGGAGCTATTTGCATTTTTAGAAGATACGCAGGAAAAGCGGATGCGTACGTTAGAGAAATCGTATGGTCCTTCTTATAAGGAAGAAGTTTTAAAACGTATTAAAGCCCAGTTGTATAAACAAGGTTTGGTCGAATGTTTGCGTAAAGGCATCAAAGACCGTGGTATAACATTGCAGCTTGCGTATAATAAGCCACCTACGGATATGAATAAAACATTAAATGAGCAGTATAGGAAAAACCGCTTTAATGTTGCTCGCCAAGTGTATTACAGTGATAAGCATAATAATAGCTTAGATATGGTCCTGTTTTTAAACGGTTTGCCGCTTGTTGTGATGGAGCTGAAAAATCCATTAACAAATCAAACAGTTGAAGATGCGATGAAGCAATTAAAGATGGACCGTGATCCACGTGAGCAGCTGTTCAAATTTAATGAGCGTGTAGCTGTCTACTTTGCAGTTGACTCAGATGAAGTATTTATGACAACAAAGCTTGATAAAGGCAAAACATACTTCCTACCCTTTAACAAAGGCAATAATGGTGGGAAAGGTAATCCGTTGACTTACGGAGATAATTATCGTACGCATTATTTATGGGAAGAAATTTTAGCCCCAGATAGCTTGCTTGACATTTTATACCGCTTCATCTTTATTAAGAAAGACGACATTAAAGATTCAAACGGTGAAACAATAGGCGAGCGTCAAATGCTCATTTTCCCCCGTTTCCATCAGCTTGATGTTGTACGTAAGTTAGAAGCAGATGCTGCACAAAAGCTTGTCGGTCATAATTATTTAATCCAGCACTCTGCGGGATCGGGTAAGACGAACTCGATTTCGTGGCTTGCACACCGTTTAGCGAAGCTACATAACGAGGACAATGAATCAATTTTTAGTAGTGTAATCGTAATTACCGATCGCCGAGTATTAGATAAGCAATTGCAAGATGCAGTATATCAGCTGGAGCATAAAGCAGGGATGGTAGAGCCGATTGATAAAGATTCAGAGCAATTAGCACGTGCCATAAATAATGAGACACGTATTATTATTACGACGCTTCAAAAGTTCCCATTCATTTTAGAGAAAGTAGCGGGCTTAGAGCGTAAAAAGTATGCGGTCATTATTGATGAGGCGCACTCATCCCAGGGTGGTAAAGCTTCAACTGCATTAACCAATGTGTTATCAGATAAAACGTTAGAAGCAGCTTATGAGGAAGATCGTATTGCGGAAGAAAACTTAGGTGATGTGGACGAAAAGATCGTTGAAGCCATCATGAAAAGTGGTAAACAAGATAACGTATCTTTCTTTGCGTTTACGGCGACACCAAAGCCAAAGACATTAGAGAAGTTCGGTACAATTGGCATAGATGGCAAGCCGGCTGCATTCCATCAATACACAATGCGCCAAGCGATTGAAGAAGGCTTTATTTTAGACGTACTTGAAAATTATACGACCTATAAAACGTTCTGGAAAATTGCAAAGACAGTTGAAGATGATCCAGAGGTATCAAAAAAACAAGCTACTAAAAAGCTAGCACAATACGTGTCACTACATCCACATAGCATCGCACAAAAAACAGAAATTATTATCGATCATTATCGCAATTTCGTACAGCGCAAAATTGGCGGCCGTGCAAAGGCAATGGTTGTTACAGCAAGCCGTTTACACGCAGTACGTTACAAAATGGCTTTCGATAAGTATATTAATGAAATGGGCTACGATGATTTAAAAACAGTAGTTGCTTTCTCCGGTACTGTGAAAGATGGTGAGATTCATTATACTGAGTCAGAAATGAATAAGTTCTCTGAAAAAGAGCTACCTGAAAAATTTAATTCTGATGAATACAAAGTGCTACTTGTTGCAGAGAAATATCAAACTGGATTTGATGAACCACTGTTGCACACAATGTATGTAGATAAGCCATTAAGCGGTATTAAGGCAGTGCAAACACTATCTCGTTTAAATCGCACATGCCCTGGTAAGGACGATACATTTGTTTTGGATTTTGTAAATGATCCAGAAGATATAAAAGCGTCTTTCCAGCCTTATTATGAATCGACAAGTCTAACAAAAATTTCTGATCCGAATATCCTTTATGATATGCAGGCCGAGCTAGAGCCATATCAAGTATTTACTGAGGAAGAGGTGCAAAAGGTAAATGAGCTTGAAGTAACGGGTGGTGTGAAGAAGTCTACGAAGGCGCAAGCCGAGTTAAATGCGCTTCTCGATAAAGGTGTGGAGCGTTTTAAAAAACTTTCGGGAGAAGAACAATTCGCATTTAAACAAGTGGCTACGAAATTTACACGTACTTATGGCTTTGTGCTACAAGTTGTAACATTTATTGATTTAGATCTACACAAGCAATATATTTACCTGACGTACTTGTTACGTAAATTGCCACGGGGTCGAGGAGATAAGGACGTTTACTTGGCGGATGATGTAGCACTTGAATACTACCGCAATCAAAAAGTATTTGAAGGCAGCATTGAGCTTGAGAAAACGGGCGGCTACGACCTAGATCCTCAGGAACATGGTGCTGGGGGGGCGGCTGAAGATGAGAAGGTTCGTTTATCGAGCGTGTTAGAAAAGTTAAATGACCGCTTTGGCACGCAATTCACAGAAACAGATTTCCTTTCTCGTGAGCAAGTTAAAGAGGATATGTTAAATGACGAAGACATTCGCCAAAAAGCAAAAAATAACACAAAAGAAAATTTTAAATTCGCCTTTGAAAAATCCTTTATGGATTTCGTTATTGACCGCATGAGCAGCAATCAAGAGTTCTTTATAAAGATTTTAGAGAACGACGAGTTTAAGGCTTATATTATGGAAGATATGATGAATGAAGTTTATGGAAAAGTGAATGGTTAGCTTTTTAGTTTGGACGGAGTTATGATTTTAATCTTTTAAGGTTAGTCTTGGCTCCGTTACTTATATTATTTACAAAAAGGAAGTTTTTTAATAACGCATTATTACGATCCTAATAAGGTAGATATTTCGTCTATTACTATTGATGATAGGCAAAATATTATACCAGGTGTAAATTTAAGATATAGCTTATCAATTCCTTTTAAAAATCGAATGGAAGGTATTACTGTAACAGTAATATTAATGAATCCATCGGAAGCTGATTCAAATATTCCAGATAGAACTGTAAATAAATTAATTGATTTTTTCTATTGTTATGCCCATGAGAAAATTCAAGTGAAAAAACTTTACGTAGGAAATGTTATACCTATCTATGCTCCAAATCCAGCAGACACCTCAACAAAATTGAAAAGTATTCACGGTGCAAATCTATTAAATCATGTTCAAAAGAATAATATTAATACAGTTAGATCAATGATAAATGTTTCAAATATAGTTGTCCTTGCATGGGGGAAACCAAATGTGGGAACTGTACACAACCTTTATTACTATTCTCAAGTATATAAAATCATAGAGGTAATTTCAAATACTGATAAAGATACTTTTGTATTTAATATGGGAAATACAAACACAATCTTAACAGAACATGGCGACCCGAGACATGCTGGACGGTCAGCAACTTTAATTGATTTAATCAAAATAGATATTAATGAATTATTGGGGTTAGTGTGAAGGAGGGGAATTCGTGGATACAATCGAAAAGATTTTAGTATCAAAAATAGCCCAGCAGAGAAGGGCTGAGCTATTAAATAGATTATACTTCTTCCGAATTGAGATAGCATTCCAAGAACTCCCTGTTTTTCTTACCGGTAGGAACCAAACCTAAGTGTTTATATTCCCAAACAACTTGACGTTGAGTACTGCTTAATTCTGATGCAATAACATCTTCATAATCATAGTCAATTCGAAATTTTCCAGTATGCTCTGCTTGAGTATAAGGTTAGTCCACACATCTGAGTTATTCGCTTTCCATTCATCCCTTAGTTCATAAAATAAATCTTGTAGCTCGATTAACAAGTCATCATAAATATTTTTTGCATTAAAGAAAAAGTATAATTTTCTAGAGTCAGCTAAAATCTCTGCGTATAGAGAAACTTTATTCCATTATGCAGGAATCAGTTCATAAATTTGTTCCGCTAGCTCTCGATATAATTTACTACTCTTTTATTTTTCAATCTCTTTTAATCTCGCGATTTTATCATCTCTATCCCATTTGAGAGTTGCTATATCAGTTTAATGGTTTGATAGACTACTCATCTTTATAGTTTAGAACAATTCTTGCGACTTGCTCCGCTGTGTAATTTTCATTGCTCCAGAATATTAAATCGCTTGGTGCCGGATGAGGTACATTTTTCTCTAATAAAGCAAGATATTCACTGACTTTCTCATCATCTAATGTTGGATTCATTACTTCCTTTACAAGAGAGATTAATTCTTCTTTTGTCAGATTATCCATTTTTATACTCCCTTTAGAGAATAATTCGTTTATGACATTTGGATATTTTCTTATTTAATACAGCATTATCATGTTCTTATAAAAATTAAATTGGATTTTCAGGATATTCATCTAAATATTTTTTTATTAATTTTTGTAATGATGGATCCTTAGGTTCTTCCCCTAAATATTTAAATTTCCAGATGATAAGCTGATCACTGAAACTATAATCTGTCTTAAACCAATCTGTATAATCAAAGTTGACAGTTAATTTTCCTGATCTTTCTAGGCTAAGAGTGAAAGAATAAAATAATTCTTGGTCATGATCTTTGAAAACATCTCTCATTTTGCTTAGTTTAAATAATTCCATCTCATACTGATTGAATTCATTTTCGTCAATATCAAATTCAAACGGAATTTCAAGACTGTACTTAAAATGATTAGGTTCATTTTGAGAATTGTAAAAAAAGTAAGTGCCTCCGCCTGTCTCTGAAATCTGAGCATAGAACAAAAATTTCTCCCATGGTTCTGGTATCATTTGGTTAACGGTTTCAGCTATGCTTCTATATAATGCATTTAATTAATTTTCCAACAAGAATCAGCCTCCAGCATTATAATTGGTAATTTATAAGGATCATTTATATCAAAAAACCCCCAAATAAAGGAGGGGGTTTTTAATTTTGAGAATTTAGGTACTGCTCTAAAAAGGATTTTAAAGGTTTACTCTTAGGATAAATTCCTACATTTTTATAAGTCCAGATTGTTTGTCTTTGAGAGAGGGTATATGGAGATTGAATAACGTCTTCATAATTATAATCTATCGAAAATTCTCCGCTTATCCCCAGATTAAGTGTTAGATTAGTCCATATATCTTGATTGTTTTCTTTAAATTCATCTCGTAATTCCTCGAATAAGTCATGCAAGTCAAATAGTAGCTCCTCATAAATCAACTCACTGACATGATAGTGTTCAGGGATATTATGAGAATATATAAAATCTTCACTATGTGGAGTATTGAAATAAAAGAAAACCTCAGATGAATCGTCGAGAATTTCAGCATAAAGAATAACTTTTTTCCATTCTGCTGGAATCATTTCATTAATTTGTTCTGCTATTTTTTGATATAATAAATCCATTTTTTGAGTCTCCATAAAATCATCTCCAGAAACAAAAATAGCCCAGTAGAGAAGAGCTATTTTTGTTTTGTAGATTCCAATACCAATAGACGGTGGGGGTACTGCCCATTGGTGTAAATTATATGAGAACTTTAAAATTTCACCCTTAGAGTCCTAATTGGACAAAACATCTTGATTGTTATTGAAGGTTACGGGCTATAGTGGGATTACTCTTCTTTATAGTTTAGAGCAATCTCCACAATTTGCTCAGCTGTGTATTCTTCATCGCTCCAAAAAATTAAATCACTTGGTGCAGGATGAGGGACATTTTCTTCTAATAAATCGATGTATTTACCAATTACCTCATCTTCTAATTCAGGATTCATAATTTTTTTCACCAATGAGACTAATTCTTCTTTTGACATTTTATTCAAGGATAATTCTTCCTTTCTACATTTAATTTTTACTTCCTTTTTTTCCGAAATGATAAGCCGGATCTAGTATCTCTTGATGCATTTTGGGAGAAGTAATAATTAGGTTATCTAAATTATACACATCCCCACCTTTATCAATAGGTTGTTTATGGTGTAAAATATATGACTTATGTTTACCGTAATGCTCTTTTTTAGGCGCGATAGGGGAATTCCCGTTTTTCATTCTTGCTATGTTATTTTTATTAAATTCATTTGCATATTCAGTGTTTGCTATTGATTTCCAGAATTCTTTTCTGAACTCATCAAATGATTTGAACTCCTTCCCAAGGAGCTGTTTACGTACTTCTTGAGGTATAACCCCTAATTTACCATTATTGTACATTAGTCTTTCTTGAAGCTGAAGCCCTCTGCTTGGAATTGCTTTACCAGTTGCAACACCTGGAATGTTTCTTTTGGTGAACAGAATGCTGGATTCTTTAGTTTCTTCTATAATTTTCTTTAACAAAGGAGTATTCTTCACATTGTGAGTATTTTCAATATCCTGTGCTATTCCGGCAAGCGCGGGTTCATACTTATTTTTCGAAACGGAATTGATATAATCCTTTCCTTTTTCAATCCCGGTTTTTACATGTTTTGCAGCCGCTTTTTCTCCGGCTTCCAAGACGTTATCCACTTTGGCGGCGCCTGTTTTCGCGAGCTTGCTTGTTACTTTTACAGCTGAGCCGGAACCTTTTAGTCCGACGATACTCCCGATGGCGTAGGTGATGTAGTGTGATCTTGAATACGCATCCCCGTTAACCATTTTATCATTCCATGAATCCGCCAGGTTTGTCCATATGATTTTTGCGTAGGAGGGTGTGTTCAATACAGCCGATATGGTTTTAGCGACTTTTTGTTCATCAGAGAGATGGTAAAAATCCCATGCGCCGACAGCCAGGTCTTTGACGCCTGTTATGGTGTCTTTCCCGACATCATAAATGCCGACGCCTATTCCTTTGACGATATCCCAAGCCGTTTCGCCGACTTCTTCCAGCTGTTTTGCTTGTTCAAGCTGCATCACATATTGCACCTGAGCGGGTTCAAGGTTTTCATAGCCGATTTTCTTCGCGATTTCCAAATGCTCATCCGGATCGGTGACACCATCTGCCAGCTTTTTCTTCAGATCCTTGATTTCCCGCTCTTTCGCCTCTTCCTTTTTAATCGTCAAATAAGTATCTGAATGTCTTGCAATCTCGCCTTTTTTCTTATGGATGTCGCTTTCTCGGTATGCCTTGGCGTTGTAGTGAAGCGGCGTGGCGCTTTTTCCTTTGCCTGTGGCGTTTTGGAGCTGCTGGAAGTCGGCTTGAATGAACTGTTCGTTCGCTTCGGTTTCTGCGTATTCTTTCGTTAGATCGTGATCAAGTTTGCCGAGTTTATGTATCGTTTCGCTTCTTTTTTTGTCAGTTGAAGAGAGCTTCTGATCCGTGTTTTCGGTTGAAAACAGATCAAGCGAGATGATGTCTTCGATCTCTCCGAGGATGGAGCGCATGTCTTTTTTCTGCTCCTTCATAATCGCCTTTGATTTACTGAGGGCGTGGGTGAGTTCGTGCTCCAGAAATGATTCTTCTACATGTGAATTGGAAAGTCCGGCATCTTCGACCTTGCCGGGAAGGCTTGTGAGAAATGCGATTTTCATATCGATCAGATCAAGCCAACTGTTTGTGACGCCGGCGTGGTCCTCGAAAAAAGCTTTAATGTTGTCTGCGCCCCGGCCGGAGAAATCATTGTCACCAAGATCAGCCATGCCTTGAAACGCTTTTTTCAGATTGACCATCTGACCGCGCAGTTTTTTATATTCACCCGCGCGCTGTTTGGCAGCGGCAAGCAGGCTGTTTGCTTCGAAAACTTTCATGACCATATCCTTTCTTTTGTTCGATATCAAAATTTTACCACGCGAATCGGGATATACAGTGTAGGAAATAGGTAATAAGAATAAAATGAATCTTTCGGCTTGCGACTTCCTTCCTGTATGAAGGGAGGCTTTTTATGTTCTGTACAATAACCCTCAAATTCGGCTTAGTGCGCCGCGGTGATTTTAAGCATGCCTGTTTTTTCTAATGTCTTACACTCGAAACAACCCAATCGCTGAGGTATAATAGAAACAGAGTATTTAATCATACAGATTCAATTCGTGAAAGAGAGTGGAACAAAATGGGCCGTAAGTGGAACAATATTAAAGAAAAGAAAGCATCAAAGGACGCAAATACGAGCCGGATTTACGCGAAGTTCGGCCGTGAGATTTATGTGGCGGCAAAACAGGGCGAGCCTGATCCGGAATCGAACCAGGCGTTAAAAGTGGTGCTTGAGCGCGCGAAGACGTACAGTGTGCCGAAAAACATTATTGAGCGTGCGATTGAAAAGGCGAAAGGCGGCGCGGAGGAGAACTTTGACGAGCTGCGTTACGAAGGTTTCGGGCCGAACGGTTCAATGATCATCGTGGATGCGTTAACGAATAATGTAAACCGCACGGCGCCTGAAGTTCGTGCCGCATTCGGGAAAAACGGAGGAAATATGGGTGTGAGCGGGTCTGTCGCTTACATGTTCGATGCGACTGCCGTTATCGGCGTTGAAGGCAAGACGGCGGATGAAGCGCTGGAATTGCTGATGGAAGCTGACGTGGACGTGCGCGATATCTTAGAAGAGGATGACAGTGTTATCGTGTATGCTGAGCCTGATCAATTCCATGCCGTACAAGAGGCATTCAAAAATGCCGGTGTTGAAGAGTTCACAGTTGCGGAGCTGACGATGCTTGCGCAAAATGAAATCGAGCTTCCCGAAGATGCGAAAGCTCAATTTGAAAAGCTGATCGATGTGCTGGAAGATTTGGAAGACGTACAGCAGGTTTATCACAATGTAGATTTAGGCGAATAAAGACAAAAAGGCCGGGGCGGCATAAGTTCCGGCCTTTTTATTTTGCTTATGCGGCCGGCCTGTATCGTATTTCTCCGTAAGCAATTATTGATTATTTCGCCAAAACTGGGCGGATGCCCATACGTTTCCTTCCGCATGTCATAAACTGGACTGTAACCTATGTGAAGGAGCGATAAATCATGGATGAAAGAAGACCGATTTACGGCGGCGGCTTTGGCGGCGGCTATGGAGGGTTTGGAGGCTACGGCGGCTACCCGGGATACGGTTTTGGCGGCTACGGAGGCTACGGCGGCTTCGGAGGATATCCGGGATACGGTTTCGGCGGAGGCTACGGCTACCCGGGATACGGTTTTGGCGGTTACGGCGGCTATGGCGGCTATGGAGGGTTTGGAGGCTACCCGGGATACGGTTTTGGCGGCTATGGCGGAGGCTACGGCGGCTACCCGTTCCATCATCATCATCATCGGGACAGTCAATATATCTGACCATTCGGGAAAAAGCACTCTTGGACAGCAAGAGTGTTTTTTTGTGACCGTTTCTAAGCGCCGGGCTTTTTTCATTTCTTGCGGGGCATAAATGCCGTTACGGGTTCATACCTATTAAGGTCATGTGTTTAGGAAAGGAGGATCGTAATGAAAGAAAATCAGCCGTTTACACCGGTTAAATCTTATAAGCCCTTCCACAGCCGGTTTGATCCCTGCCCGCCGATCGGGAGAAAATACTACAGAACGCCGCCGCATCTTTATATGCGGTTTCAGCCGTATCACTTGGAGCAGTTTTCTCCGATGGAGGCATTGAGAAAAGGGACCCTTTGGAAGGATCTTTACGATTTCTATGATAATCCTTATCGGGGGGGAATCGAATATGGCGAAAAAGATTGATGATGAATACTATCGGCTGCTGGAGCAAATCCAGGCGGCGGACTTTGTCTTGGTGGAGCTGACGCTTTATCTGGATACGCATCCCCATGACCGTCTCGCGCTTCAGCAGTTTCATGAATATTCCCGGTACTCAAGGCAGCTGAGAAAACGGTTTGAACCTGAGTACGGACCGCTTCTGCAATTTGGCGTGAGTCAGGTTGGCTCGCAGTGGGATTGGGGCCGCGGTCCTTGGCCGTGGCAAGTATAAGGAGGGATCTGTAAATGTGGGTATATGAAAAAAAGCTGCAGTATCCGGTTAAAGTGAGCACATGCAACCCGATGCTGGCTAAGTTTTTGATTGAACAATACGGCGGGGCTGACGGCGAATTAGCCGCCGCGCTCCGGTATTTAAACCAGCGCTACACGATTCCTGATAAGGTGATCGGCCTGCTGACAGATATCGGCACGGAGGAGTTTGCCCATTTGGAAATGATTGCGACGATGATTTATAAGCTGACAAAAGATGCGACCCCGCAGCAGCTGCGTGATGCAGGGCTCAGCGACCATTACGTCAACCATGACAGCGCGCTGTTTTATCATAATGCGGCCGGAGTTCCGTTCACGGCGTCTTACATACAGGCAAAGGGAGACCCGATCGCTGATTTATATGAAGATATCGCTGCTGAAGAGAAGGCGAGAGCGACGTATCAATGGATTATTGATATTTCCGATGATCCTGACCTGAATGATTCACTCCGTTTTCTGCGTGAGCGTGAAATCGTTCACTCCATGCGTTTCAGGGAAGCGGTTGAGATTTTAAAAGAAGAACGTGATAAGAAGAAAATTTTTTAAACGGCCCTCAAACATGACGGCTGTTTTTTTCCTTTCTGCGTTTGGTCTATAATGAAGGTGTCGAATATTCTGATTACGGGAGGATTTTATGACACCATTTACGATTACGGAAGAGACGGCGGGAGCCTTCCGGGTCACCCTTGCCCGGAAGGATGATACAAAAGAGGTTATGGAGCTGCTCGTGTCAGCGGCGGAATGGCTTCGGGATAAAGGGTCAAACCAGTGGAGCGGGCTTTTGCAAGGAGAAGATACCCACAATATGCGGGAGGCAATCGCCAAAGGACATGTTTTTCTATTCAGGCAGAAAGCTGAGCTGGCCGGTGTCGTCATGCTGCTCCCCGAAGCAAGCGAGTGGGACAGACGTCTATGGGGCAATGAGGGACATGGAGAATCCGTATATCTGCATCGGCTAGCGATTAACAGGCGGTATGCAGGCGCGGGACTCGGCCGGACGATCATGACTTGGGCGGAGACGGGGGTGTCTTGTCCGGGAAAAACAAAAATCCGGCTCGATTGCGTGTCTGATAACAAGGCGCTTCAGTCGTTTTACAGCGGGATGGGATACGAATCAAAAGGATTTGCATCAGGTTATCATTTGTTTGAAAAAGAGATGAGCAAATAAAAAGCTCCTCATGACGGAGGTGCAAGAGACATGGGATATTTTTATCTGATCTGTCTGGCCGCGTTTTGTCTTAATTTTGCCGTATCGGCTGTTCTCCGTAAAAAATGGCCGAAAAAGATGTGGCCTGAATGCCTTTTGGCGGTACTGGGCCTTGCTGCATTCGGTACGGTTGTTTACAGCATTTTCGGTATCGGCGGCTGGGAAGGGATGGGCCTGGGCCTTGCTGCGATGTTTGCAGGTTTCGGAGCGGCCGTCGGTTATGTCGCTGAGACGTGCGTTCGGGTCGTGAAATCGAATCAAAAACATTAAACTGAGAAACGCGGCTTCGGCTGCGTTTTTTGTGTTTTCGGCCGCTGTATAGAAAACAGGCGGATGTCCATAATGGTAATGACTTTTAAGAAGAAGGTGCAGATATGGGACATTTATTTACAGTGGCTTGGGAATTAGTATGCGGTTTGGGTATTTTATTTGTGATTTTAAAATTGCTCGGAAAAACTCAATTCTCACAGATTACGCCATTTGATTTTATTTCGGCGCTTATCCTCGGCGAATTGGTCGGAAATGCGGTGTATGATAAAGGCGTCAGGATCGTTGAAATCATTTTTGCTTCTCTGTTATGGGGGATTTTAATCTATTTCATCGAACTGATTACGCAGAAAGTGAAAAGCTCCAGAAAGCTGTTGGAAGGCGAGCCGAACATTATCATCCATAAAGGAAAACTGAAATATGATGTGCTGAAAAAGAATAAATTGGACATTAATCAGCTGCAGAGCCTTCTCAGACAGGCGAACTGCTTTTCCATACAGGAAGCGGAATATGCGATTTTAGAAACAAACGGGATGGTCAGCGTCCTGCCGAAATTTCCGTACGACACGACGAAAAACGGCGACATGCAAATAAAACCGAAGCAGGTCTCTTTACCGGTCACACTGATTATTGACGGTGAAGTGCTGTATGAAAATCTGAAAGAAGCCGGGGTGGAAGAAGAACAGCTGATGCAAGACCTGAAAAAGCAAAACATCAAAAAAACGGAGGACGTGTTGTATGCGGAATGGAAGCCCGATAAACCGCTGTTTGTCCTGCCGTATGAGGAGAAAAAATAAAAAGAGCTTTGCCCTGGGGCAAACGCTCTTTATTATTTTAGCTCAGTTAAATATTTAATACATATCCGGTATACGTTATAATAAGAACAAACATTCGCAGGGATTCAAAATGAGCAAAACGTTTAGCCATTTATTAAAACATATAGATTAAGAAAGAGTGTTTAATCGATAAAAAGCTATGTTGAACCTTCCTTAACTGCGGAATTGGCTACGCTTTTTTATTAGAGACACAACGGTATTATCAGTCCTTAAACAAATGGATTTTGAGCAATTTGACGGTATTTTCTGTTTATGCAAGAAGGCAATGGATTACGCAGTATGAAAAATAAGGAGTACAAAGCAGTGAATGAATTTTATAAGGCGTTATCATATGTAAATAAAATTTTTTATGAACCCAATCACCTAACTATAAACGCTATTCGAGAAGAAGCTCAAAATTCAGGCTATGGGGCTGGGGTGTTTCAACTAAATTCAAAATCAGTTCGATTTAGAGTCGCAAAAATAACACCTAACAAGATAGGACAGTTTGTTGCTTTTTGGGAAAAAGATGGAGAGAATAAAAACCAAGCCTTTTCATATGAAAAGGCTGCTGATTTATTGGTTATCAATACTTTTACCAGTAATAATCATTTTGGACAATTCGTTATTCCAAAGGAAGTCCTTGTAAAACGTAATATCCTTAAAACAGACACTGCAAAAGGAAAAATGGCAATTAGAGTTTACCCTAGTTGGGAAAATCCCACTAGCAAACAAGCTATCGAAACACAAAAATGGCAGTCTGCATATTTTGTGGGGATGAACAATAAAGATAGTTTTCCAGTACAAGAGCTGTTGAAGCTATATTCTAACTAAAGTTGGATAGCCCTGAGCCGGCTGGTTGTGAAGTTTAACACTTCAACTAATAGGTGTGTGAGTGGAAGAAGAACGGGGAACCTCAACAAATGAAGTTCCCCTAATTTTTATACAGAAATCAATCTTTAGTTTTTCCGTGTACGCCTGTTTTAACGGCTTTGACATGATACATACCGACGTCCGTCCCAAGCATGTAATCAGGTTTCGGCTTGCCTTGGTTTGCTTTGTGGGCCGCGATGTGATCTTCGCTTTTTTCCCATTGCTTCCAATGGTCTTCTGACTCCCAGCGGATTAACACGACGACTTCTTCATCGCCGCGGCGGACTTTTTTCTCCAGGACTGTTACATCAATCAAGCCTTCCTGCTTTTCGATCACGCCTTCTGAGCTGAAGCGTTCGATCACTTTATCGGCATGTCCTTCTTTTACGGTCATTTTTCTGATTTGCACGAACATTGGCATCTCTCCAATCATTTTCAAGCTTTATTTTAAATGAAAATGATTCTCAAAGTCAATTGGGATGACTGATTACGATTTGAGGAGAAAGACATGGCCTTCCTCGTCTTTAAATTGCACGAAGCTGCCCCACTCCATTTGTTTCGGTTCATCTATAAATGTGACGCCGTTTTTTTTCATCTGTTCGTACGCGGCAAAGACATCTTCGCATTCAAATACGATTGAAGCTTTCATATGCTCGGCCCCTTTCATCATCGCTTTCGGATAGATAACCAAATGAGTCTCGGCTCCTTTTGGCGCTACTTCAAGCCAGAAGGCATTCGGGCCCATCGGATGTTCGGCGACGGTTTCAAATCCCGCTTTTTCCGTCCAGAATGTTTTCGCTTTTTGCTGATCATCAGTGTATACGGCGACTGTCGCGATTTTTTTGATCATCTTACTGACCTCCTGTTTCATTTCTTTTATAGTGTGTCCTGCAGGCGAAAAAAGCAACCGAAAGCTTTAATGTGCCGGCTTTTTTTTATTTCTCTAGTACGATCGGCAATTCCGATTTATAATTTAGACAAAAGTACATATTCTTGAAAGAGGAGACGGCAGTGAACAAAGACCAATTACTTCATGATTATATTATTACACATTCGGCCGAGCTGACGGAAAAATGGCTCAAGCTGAGACGGAAGCTGAGAGGGCATTTTTATTCTGCGGATCAATTAAGTGAGGAAATGAAACAGCTGCTGATCGAGCAGCATACCTTTACGAACACGGCCGTCGCAAGCGCTTTTTTGGAAGACCCGGCTGTTTTTCAGCATAACAAAGAAAAATGGGCCGCACAGGTAGCGAAAAGCAGAGTGGAGCAGGACGCGCAGGTTCATGAGGTCGTTGAAGCGATCGGCAATTCAAGAACCGTCTTTTGGGATGCGGTCACCCGTTTTATAGATGAGCATCAGGATATCGTAACAAAAGAGGATGTCCGCCGCTGGAATCACCTTGTTAACAGCTCATTTGATCAGCTGATGACGGATTTTACTGAACAGTATCAGACATTAATGATCGCGAGGCTGTCATCTCAGCAGGAGCTTATTTCTGAATTGAGCTGTCCGGTTATTTTGATCGCGGATACGATCGGCACTCTGCCGCTCATCGGCGCGATTGATACGAGACGGGCGCGCGTGATATTGGAGACGGTGCCGGAAAACTGTGTCGCCAAACGGATCACAAACCTTGTGATTGATCTGTCCGGTGTGCCCATTGTCGATACGATGGTGGCGCAGCAATTGTACATGCTGTCGAAAACGTTATTTCTCCTCGGCATCAGAACCGTGTTTTCCGGCATTCGGCCTGATGTGGCACAGACTTCTATCCAATTGGGACTTGATTTTTCAGCGTATCAAACCTACGGCTCTCTGGAACAGGCGCTCGCCAGCATGGGTGTCACATGTACGATCGAGGAAACAAAAGCATAGAAAAAAAGTGCTCCGGCCAGAGGCGGGGCGCTTTTTTTGTCAGCGGGAAACAATTACGATTATCCGGTCAATTGAAGGCATATTATGTTCCTTTTTTAAAAAGGAGATCATATGCCTTTTTTTATGCAGAGAAAGAGAAAAGAAATCATATCCAAAAATCGTGTAAATGTTATTGATTTTTGGAGGGAAACATAATAGTATAATTATATATTTCTTATCAGAATAGTATGAATTAAAAATCATTGTCTTAAGATGAACGGCCAGACATAAAGGGGGAGCATGATGACGTCCAAAGGAAACGTAGATCCGCATGTGGTTGAAAAGATTATCAGTGCGCTGGAAACGATCGATTTCGGGACTGTTCAGATTACGGTTCATAATTCCCAAGTGACACAAATTGATAAGGTGGAGAAATATCGATTTTCCCTGAAGAGCAAAGAAGCAAAACAGCAATCTTAAAAAACGGCCAATGACAGGAGGCGGTACATATGAAGCATTCAACTGTTCCTTTCCGGGAGAGCCGGTATCTGCACCTGCCCGAAGTGCGCTTTCTGCATTGGTGCACGAAGCAATACGGCATAAATAAAGGTGTGCTGAATACAATTGACGGCTGGTTTTATGATGCGGGCATCATTCCCGTTCCCGTCAGGCGCCTTTATGTGCTGGCGTTTCTCGATTATGCGAAAACGCCGGGACAGAAGGGGAATATCCGATTCGGGCACGGCGGATTGACGAAAAAACTGTATGATTTCATGAATATGCAGGAGTGTGCAGCAAAACGCCAGGCCTGATATCCTTAAAATCTTCTTAAAATCATGCAAATTTCTCCCATTTTATTTATAATAGACCTATCACGATCATTTTTTGGGAGGACTTTTGACATGCAAACTGCTGCTTATGAGAGCAAACAATCTATTATGCAGCGCATTATAACGGTATTTGTGTTTACGCTGTTAGTTGCGACAATCGGTCTGTATACCGGCCAGTTCATTCCGCCGGCATTGATGCTGCCGCTTTCGATCTTAGAGGTCGTCATGATCTTCGCGGCGTTTTGGCTGCGCCGAAAAAAAGCCGTCGGATATGCGTTTGTGTTTTCATTCGCTTTTATTTCCGGAATGACGCTGTTTCCGATTATCAGCCATTATGCGTCCGCAGCGGGCGCCTATGTCGTATTGGAGGCATTCGGCTCTTCGTTTGTGATTTTTGCGGTGCTCGGCACGATCGGCGCTAAGACGAAAAAGGACTTGTCGTTTTTATGGTCCTTCTTGCTTGTCGCTGTTATCGCGCTTCTCGCGGTGGGGATCTTTAATATTTTCAGCCCGCTGAATTCCGCCGCTATGATGGCGTATTCCGTCATCGGAACGATTGTGTTTTCAATGTACATCTTATACGACCTGAACCAGATCAAACACCGTGACATCACGGCGGATCTGATTCCTTTGATGGCATTGACGCTTTATATCGACTTTATCAACCTGTTTATCAACCTGCTTCGGTTTTTCGGGATTTTAAACAGTGATGATTAACCGCGCGAAAAAGGCGCCCTGCTAAAGGGGCGCCTTTTATGTTCTGCCGCCGGAAAACAGCAGAATCTTATCAAATAATACTTCAAGCATTTTTGTGAAGGCCGCTTTTTCTTCAGCGGTGAAGTTTTCCATGACACCTGAAATTTTAGAAAAGTGGCTGGGGAGGAACAGCATCAGCTTTTCTTTTCCTTCCGTTGTGAGCTCGATGCTGATTTTTCGTCTGTCGCCGGTATGCCGGCTGCGGTTTACAAAGCCGTCCCGTGCGAGTCCGTCGATCAATCCGGTGATGGTCGCTTTGGTGACGTTGGATTTTTTTGCCAGCTCCGTCGGACTCAGGCTGCGGCCAGGTGCGTCAAACAGAAACATTAAAATTTTGAATTTGCCTTCTGACAATCCGTGACTTGAGAAATAATGCTCCATGACATGATTCATTTTTTTCGCCATATCAAATAAAGTCAAAAATGTTTTCAATGAGTCAGCATCCATATCGGCGTAAATCTCAGCGTGTCCGGCAATCTGCGAGTAATCCGGCAAATCTCTCAATTCCATTTTTGTAAGCCTCCGTACATTTTTGTGATTCAAAGTATAAGCTTGCCGGGTTCAAAAGGCAACTTATAAAGATTGACAGTTTTTCAGCCTATATAGTAAGGTGGCTAATAGTTAATGGGTGGTAAATATATAGAGAAGGCGGTATCGTGATGAACCATGAAGTGAAGAAGATCATCATAGCGGGCGGAGGGATCGGCGGCTTGTCCGCAGCGATTTCTCTCGGGAGAGCGGGTTTTGAAGTGACCCTTTGCGAGGCGGCGTCCGACATGCGAAAAAGCGGAGCGGGCATTCTCCAGCCTCAAAATGCGCTGCGGGTGCTGAGGGAAATCGGTGTGTATGAAGAATGCTGCCAACACGGCTTTCAAACGGAATGGCTGAAGCAGCATGATGAAAACGGAACGCTGCTGTTTAAAGTAAGTGAGGCGTTTTTAGATGATTCATTGCCTGGGAGGAATAATATACTTCGGCAAGCCTTAAATGATGTCCTCAGAAAGCATGCTGAAGCGGCGGGGGTTACGATTCTGCTGGGGAAAAGAGTCGTATCTTACGAAGAAACAGCAGATGAAATAACGGTGCATTTCGCAGACGGAACCGCGCTGACGGCTGACATTCTCGCCGGTTTTGACGGCATCCGCTCTGCTGTCCGTGATCAAATGCTGCAAAGGGAAGTGGAAACGGAGTATCTCGGCATGGGGGCGCACAGATTTTACATCTCTTTTCCCGAGCCGATATTTCATGATTCGACATTGATGTTTAAAAAAGGGCAGACGCAGGTCGGGGTCGTGCCGCTGTCCGAAAAAACAGGATACGTATTTATTATCCGTCCGTATGACGCTGACTTCAGGGATGACGAGGACACGCGTTTTGAACGGGTGAAAGACTTGCTGCGCGGATTTCCGGGAGTGAAGTTTGTGACAGAAAATATGTCAAAGGAATATCCCGTTTTGTTTCATAAGGTTGAGCAGATGGCGGTCAAAGAGCCGTGGCACAGAGGCCGCGTCGTTCTCGGCGGGGATGCCGTCCATGCAGGAGCGCCGACATTGGCGCAGGGCGCGGCGATGGCGATTGAAGACGCGATCGTGCTTAGTGAAGAACTGCAAAAGCACAAAAACCATGAAACTGCATGCCAAGCATACTTCGAACGACGGGCGGAGCGGGCTTTACGGGTGCAGAATCTCTCATCTGAAATCGTCCGCCGCGAGATAAAGGGAACGCCCGGCATCCAAGACATCATCGGTGAATGCTATCGGTTGCTCAAAGAGCCTTATTAAATAAAGAAAGTCCAGAACATGGCGTCTGGACTTTTGTCAGTCTTGTTCAGATTTATTCCGTATCCGCTCAATCACCTCATGCAGCCCCTCAGGCCTGTGAAACTCCACCGGCGAACTGCCTTTTTCAAACGAGATCGTCTCCGCCTCAATGAGCGCGACATAGCGCCCGTTTACTTTTGCGAGATGGATGGTTTCGCCGAAATCGGCCAGCAATCCTTTAATCTCTGTTTCTCCGACTTTCATTTTCAGCTCGGCTTCCGGCGTATGTTCAATGATCTGGGCAGATGCCTCGATGACTTGATGGGTGTCGAGGCGTTCCTGAATTTCCCGCTTTTCACTCGCTTCCCAAATTTCAATGTCATGCTCAAACTGCTGAAGCTCTTCGCTGTTTTCTTCAAAGGTTTCATACACGTGCTCCTGCACCATATTCATGACTTGGTTTTTCATGATTTCCGGCATCGATTCGCCGTATTCGACAAATTTGAGAAAGTCCTCAAAATAACGGGCATGCGAGGCTTGGTGGATTTTCAGCTCGTGCTCTTCCGTCATGCCTTCTTCCGGCATATACGGATATTGAATGCTTTTCATGTTTTTTGTCGTGATGGCCATTTCGACCTTTTTAATGAGAGATGAGGCGTCTGAAATCCGGGCGACCTTCGGCTCGAAATCGCATTTCATCATAAAGACGAACTTGTCCTCAAAATATTTACGCGGCACAGCCGATGCCACGATAAAAACACCGCCGCGAACGGCGCTCGTGTCCAGATAAGTGCGGACGAACTGCTCGCTTGCTTCGATAAATGCATCCTTCGTATCCGCAAGTCTGGCACGGTTGAAAAGGTTGTAATTCGGATTTGAATCAAGCTCATGACCCGGCTCCGTGATAAAATGGCCGATTTTTGTGGGGACCTGCTCGGATTGCGGATGCCGTTCGGCTTTCCGTTTGACGATTTTCTTCAATTCCCCGTCAAGGAAATCCTTCAGCTCGCTTTCTTCAAATTCTTCCGTATCAAGCGTCTGGAAATGTTTGAACTGTTTGTTTGCCTGTTCGTCTTTTCCTTCCACTTGAATGACATAAAACGATAAAAACTTGATTTCAAAATCCATATATGAACTCACCTTATTTCTGTATTTGACAAGCCTCTCCAGTATAGAAAAAACCGTTAATGATCGTCAATGAGGATTGCCCGCCCTGGCGGATAATCGGCGGGTGAAAAGGGCACTGTAGTTGGAAGAAACGCATTCCGTTTAAGAAAGGGTGTTATTCATGAAGGAAACAAGTCCGATTCCGCAGCCGAAGACGTTCGGCCCGCTCGGAAATCTTCCTTTGCTTGATAAAGACAAGCCCACCATGTCGCTTCTCAAACTGGCAAATGAGCAGGGGCCTATTTTTCAGCTGCATACGCCGGCGGGTACGATTATCGTCGTGTCCGGCCATGAACTGGTGAAAGAGGTTTGTGATGAAGAGCGGTTCGATAAAAGCATTGAAGGGGCTTTGGAGAAAGTCCGCGCGTTTGCCGGTGACGGGCTGTTTACAAGCTGGACGCATGAGCCCAACTGGCGAAAGGCACATAATATTCTGATGCCGACCTTCAGCCAGCGCGCGATGAAAGATTATCATGCGATGATGACGGATATCGCGGTGCAGCTGATTCAAAAATGGGCAAGGCTGAACCCGGATGAGGCCGTTGATGTGCCTGCCGATATGACCCGGCTGACGCTCGATACGATCGGGCTGTGCGGTTTTAACTATCGGTTTAACAGTTATTACAGGGAAACGCCTCACCCGTTTATCAACAGCATGGTGCGCGCCCTTGATGAAGCGATGCACCAAATGCAGCGCCTTGATGTTCAGGATAAGCTCATGATCAGGACGAAGCGCCAATTTCATCACGACATTCAGGCGATGTTTTCGTTAGTAGACAGTATTATCGCAGAGCGTAAGTCAGACGGCGGCCGGGATGAAAAGGATCTGCTGGCCAGAATGCTGAATGAGGAAGACCCGGAAACAGGCGAAAAACTAGACGATGAAAATATCCGCTTTCAAATCATCACGTTTTTAATTGCCGGCCATGAAACGACAAGCGGCCTGCTTTCCTTTGCCATCTACTTTCTGCTGAAGCATCCCCGTGTTTTGGAAAAAGCCTATGAGGAAGCCGATCGGGTATTGACCGATCCCGTTCCTTCATATAAACAAGTGCTGGATCTTACTTATATCCGGATGATTTTGCAGGAGTCATTGCGCCTATGGCCGACCGCGCCTGCGTTCAGTCTTTATGCGAAAGAGGATACGGTGATCGGCGGGAAATATCCGATCACGGCAAAAGACAGAATTTCCGTCTTAATTCCTCAGCTTCACCGTGATAAAGAGGCGTGGGGTGACAATGCGGAGGAATTTTATCCGGAGCGGTTTGAACATCCGGATCAAGTGCCCCACCATGCGTACAAGCCGTTCGGAAACGGTCAGAGGGCGTGTATCGGTATGCAGTTCGCCCTGCACGAAGCAACTCTTGTTCTGGGTATGATTCTTCAGCATTTTACCTTTACAGACCACACCGATTATGAGTTGGATATTAAACAAACATTAACGCTCAAGCCCGACGATTTTCATATTCGGGTGCGGCCGCGAAACAAAGAAGCCGTTTCGGCTGCTCTCCCGGCGGCTGAAAAAGCGGCAGAAGGCGTCAAAAAAGAAAAACAGGAGACAAAAGGCGCTTCCATTATCGGACTTGATAACCGTCCGCTTCTGATTCTGTACGGCTCAGATACGAGAACTGCAGAAGGCGTGGCGCGGGAGCTTGCCGATACTGCCGGGATGCACGGCGTCCGTACTGAAACAGCGCCCTTGAATGACCGGATCGGAAAACTGCCGAAAGAAGGAGCGCTCTTGATCATTACATCCTCTTATAACGGAAAGCCTCCGAGCAACGCGGGGCAATTCGTGCAATGGCTTGAAGAAGTCAAACCCGGGGAACTGAAAGGCGTCCGATATGCCGTCTTCGGCTGCGGTGACCATAACTGGGCGGCGACATATCAGGCCGTTCCGAGACTGATTGATGAAAAACTTGCCGAAAAAGGGGCGGAACGCTTTTCTGCCCGCGGCGAAGGAGATGTCAGCGGCGATTTTGAAGGACAGCTTGATGAATGGAAAAAAAGGATGTGGGCGGACGCCATGAAAGCGTTCGATCTCAAGCTGAATGAAAATGCCGAAAAAGAGCGAAGTACGCTGGGCCTTCAATTTGTGAGCGGGCTTGGCGGCTCCCCTTTGGCACAGACGTATGAAGCGGTTTACGCCTCCGTTGCGGAAAACAGGGAGCTTCAGGCGCCGGAAAGCGGCCGGAGCACAAGGCATATTGAAATCATTCTGCCGAAAGAGGCTGCTTACAATGAGGGGGATCATCTCGGCGTTCTGCCTGTAAACAGCAAAGAGCAGGTCGGCCGTGTTCTCCGCCGGTATAATCTGAACGGGAACGATCAAGTGCTGCTGACGGCCAGCGGACAGAGCGCGGCTCATCTCCCGCTCGATCGGCCGGTCAGGCTGCACGATCTTCTGAGCAGCTGTGTCGAATTGCAGGAAGCGGCATCAAGGGCGCAAATCCGGGAAATGGCTGCTTATACGGTCTGCCCGCCGCACAAACGGGAATTGGAAGATTTACTCGGAGAGGGCGTCTATCAGGAGCAAATCTTAACATTGCGCGTCTCAATGCTCGATCTCCTTGAAAAATATGAAGCGTGTGAACTGCCGTTTGAGCGATTTCTGGAGCTTTTGCGTCCGCTGAAGCCGCGTTATTATTCGATTTCCAGCTCACCGCGGAAACATCCCGGGCAGGCTTCAATTACCGTCGGCGTCGTTCGCGGCCCCGCCCGGAGCGGTTTGGGGGAGTATCGCGGAGTCGCTTCGAATTATTTGGCGGAACGCAGCCCTGAGGATGGTATCGTGATATTTGTCCGCACTCCGGAAACAAGGTTCCGGCTGCCCGAAGACCCGGGAAAACCGATTATTATGGTCGGTCCCGGCACAGGAGTCGCCCCCTTCCGCGGATTTCTGCAGGCACGCGCGGCGTTAAAAGGAGAAGGGAAAGAGCTGGGGGAAGCTCATCTGTATTTCGGATGCAGAAACGATTATGATTTTATTTACCGTGATGAGCTTGAAGGTTATGAAAAAGACGGAGTCGTGACGCTTCATACGGCGTTTTCACGCAAAGAAGGCGTGCCGAAAACGTATGTGCAGCACGTCATGACGGAAGATGCCGAAGCTTTAATTTCGATCCTTGACCGGGGAGGGCATCTATACGTATGCGGCGACGGAAGCAAAATGGCGCCTGATGTAGAGGCAGCACTGCAAAAAGCGTATCAGTCGGTTCACGAAACAGATGCACGGCAAGCGCAAGAATGGATTTTGGATCTCCAAGCAAAGGGCATTTACGCAAAAGATGTCTGGGCCGGCATTTGACCGATTTGATGAAAAGGACTGGATGACTCCAGTCTTTTTTCCTTCAAGATAATGAATTGCTTTCCAATCCTTTGTTGTGAGATCTTATAACAAGGTAAGGATGCCTCACAGTGATGGAAGGATATCAGCGCCAAGAGTCCCATCTACTGTTTAAAATTAAATAGTTGCGCCTATTTCGGGTGAAACACCTTTACAAATTTATGGAATTAGAATATACTCTGTTTCACAAAGTACTTTGTGAAAAGAGGAGCCTGTCTTATGTCAAATCAGAATTTTCGTGAATCAGAGATAGCTGAAAACTTATCTCATATCAAAGTCTTGACGAACTACAAGACTGAGTACTCAAGGCAAACCAGTCCATATTTCATTATTTGGGGCTGCATATGGATTATTGCGTATTCCGTTTCTTTATTTAAGGTACTTTCTGTAGTACTTGCTTGTGTCTGGTTAATACTGGCAGTATTAGGGTGGATACTGACTTTGAAGACATATCTTAAGCAGAAACAATTTGATCCCATGCCCACTTTCTTAAAGAATCAATTAAAATATGCATGGATTGGATTCATATTAGTGGTATGCATTTTTGTTTTTCTGATTTTAATGGGGTTATTGCCGCGAACAGGAGAATTTCTATCGTTTTTGATTGTTTTAATGGTGTCTATTATGTACATATTTTTAGGCATCGTGTTAACAAAAGAGATTTTTGTTATGGGATTTTGGCTGAGCATACTCGGTATGCTTACATTCTGCTTATTTCCTGATGCAATGAATATTGTTTTTGCATTTATTGGCGGAGGCAGCCTATTACTTACAGGAATGATTTTGAAAAGAAAAGGGCAAGGAAATGAGTAATGTTAACAATATCAATGATTTAATACATGCAAAAGTACGGTTGGGAATTATGAGTTTACTGATGACTTATGATAAATGTGATTTTACTTTCCTGAAAAAGTCATTAGACATCACAGATGGTAATTTAGGTTCGCATCTGAAAAAGTTAGAGGATGCAGCTTATATAGAACTAACCAAGAAGTTCGTATCCAAAAAGCCAAAGACTATTGTTCAGATTACAAAAGAAGGGAAAGCAGCCTACAAGGAGTACATTAATACAATTGAATCCATATTTAAAATAAATAACAGTGGGGGAATGGTGTAAATGCTGCAAGTTGAACATATAAGTAAGCGCTATGGCACGACTCTGGCTTTGGACAATGTGGCTTTAACAATTCCGAAAGGAGTCTGCTATGGACTTGTTGGACCGAACGGATCCGGTAAATCCACCTTAATTAAGATCATCTCGCGCATCATCCGGGAATATGACGGTAAGATTGAATTTGTCGGCAATGAAAATGGCAGACTGGGTTATGTTCCGCAGGATATCAGCCTTGAAGAAAAATTAACTGCAAAGACCAATATGGAGTTTTTCGGAAAGGTGCACGGGCTGAATGGCTTAAAACTAAAGCAAACAACAAAAAAACTGTTAGAAGATATCGGGTTGTTAGAAAGGGCAAATGACGTTGTGGAGAACTTTTCTGGAGGAATGAAGCGCCGTTTAAATATCGGGTGTGCATTAATGCACGATCCAGACTTAATTATTCTAGATGAGCCGACGGTAGGCGTGGATCCGCAATCACGCCGCTACATTTTTAAAATCGTAAATCGACTCAAAAAAGCCGGTAAAACCATTATTTATGTGAGTCATTACATGGAAGAGATTGAAACTCTTTGTGACTATGTAGCTTTTATTGACAGAGGGCAAATTATCGATGAAGGAGAAATAAATGAACTGCTTAAACGACATGAAGAATCATCTATTATGTTTAACTCCTCGTTGTCTCATGAATTAATAAAGAGCCATGGTTTTGAGTTTTCAGTCGTTAATTCAGGGCTGATAATAAAAACCAAAGAACCTTTAGAAACCATGGAGCGCTTAATTAGGATCAGTAAGGAAAACAATATTGTGCCTCATCAGTTGTTTTTATATAAGCCAAAATTAGAAGATGTATTCTTTAAACTTACCGGCACTGATTTGCGTGATGAAGAATAAAGGGGGAATTTATAATGTTACCGCTCGCTCAAATTGAAACGATAAAACAGTTAAAGGATAAGTCTCTGTTTTTTTGGACGATCATATTACCTATTGTGTCCATCATATTGCTGATTGAGCTATTTACGACAGACAGTACAAACAAAACTTTAGTAGCTTCACAATCTGTAACCGGTATGAGCGTATTCTTTTCTACATTCATTATTATCTCCATCGTTATAAGTTTTGTAAAGGATCGGGAAAAAGGAATTGTATCAAGACTAGCAAGCACTCCTTTAAAGCCTTATAACTTCTTCTTAGGAAAAAGTATCCCTTTTTTAGTCATAACTTTTATGCAAATTCTTCTCCTTTCTGTTCTAGGAATATTTCTGTATGGTATTGAAATTAATAATTTTCTGGCGTATCTGTGGGTTGTTGTGTTGATATCTTTACTGGTTACATCCTGGGGAGTTGCTATTTCGGTCTTTGCCAAGACTGAAAATACAGGTTTGGTCATGACTAATGTTATTGCATTAGGTACTGCTGTTGTTTGTGGTTTATGGACCCCTTACGAACAATTACCAAGCTACCTTCAAACCATTGGAATGCTCTTTCCGCAGTACTGGGCGCATCAGGGGTTAATTCAATCGGTCTCGACGATATCGGGAGGAGAAAGTCTAATATGGGTGACATTTGTTGTACTGGGCTATACAATACTAGGATTTATAGTTTCTCTAATTGGATACAGATATTACATTAAAATGGCGAGAAATTAGACCGCTGAAGAATTGGGACATTAAAACGCAGTTGGGACCAAAAGGAGAGTGGGAAATGATTAGTGAAACTCTAAAACTGTATGTCGAGACTCAATTTAAAAAGTACGAAAGAAATTCGTTACTGAGCAGAAAAAAAACGGAGCTTTTAACTAAGATTCATGATAGAAGTATTAGCCTAGAAGCAGAGGGTATGACAAGGCTGGATATTGAGAAGTTGCTTATACGCGAAATAGAATCCAAAAGCTTGGCGGTCGATACCAGTGACCTAAATATAGATAAATCCAATGTATTAAAACTCAAGAAAAAGGTGTTTATAAATAAGAATTTACAAAAAACAGAAGATTTTGAGCCAGTAAATGCCGAGTACTATCTTAGTGACTTTAAAAGTGCACTCCTTCAGAATATCAATGTTGAACACTCTGTCTTCAAAAACTGCTACTTCAAGAAATTCTCATGTAAAGACTCCGCCATCATAGAATCGACATTCAACAAAAGTGATCTTAGCCAGTCGAAATATGACACATGTAAACTTGAACATATTCTTTATACGGGTTGTCACCTGCCAAAAGTCAGTTTTACAGACACCTCCATCCTGCATACCTTCTTTAAGAGCTGTTACCTAAAGAAAGTAACCTTTACGAACTGTAATCTAATTAATATTCGATTTGAATCTTGTGATATTGCAAATGTTGAAATTACAGGAGGTAAAATGGATAAAACAACATACCGTGTACTGCAAGAAGAGGGGACTTCATTACATTCAGTAGAATTAATTTGAATTTCAATGATAAAGAAGCATAGACCAATAAGAATTATCTTATTGGTCTATTTGTCTTAGAGGTTAGAACGTAGATGAACTAGAGATGATTGTGGTACAAGTACAGCGTGCAGCCATTGGCTCGAATAGATGTTGACCTTCTCCGTGTACACTTGCGATAAGAGCGGTTGGCACTTTGATTTGAGTCATAATTTTTACCTCCTCCATATTTATCGACAAAGAATTCATCGATATGTACCATATTGTGATTTATATGGACAATATTGTCAACCTAAATATGGAATTTTTTTGTGACATAGATAATGAATTTATAATGAGCAGAATGGTTTAAGTTTAAGAAGCTTAATTAATATAAATTTAGTTAAAATTGTAAATTAATAATTCTGAATTTTATATTTGATCAGAAAGATAGTATGTGTTTTAATAGGGTTATGGGAATAAATACTATTTTATTTAAGTGGAACAACCCAACTTGTTAGGAAAAAGGAAATGTTGTTTGAAGTTAAAGCCCAGTCAGATCAGGCGAATTGCATAGGCTGATCAGGATTTTAGGGAGGAGTCTTTAATAGGGAATGTCAAAATTCGGAAGGGGATTGGAGCTTTGTCTGTTGGACAAAAGGGATTCTGTCCAGCTGCTTAGATTTACTCAGGGCTTTTTGAACCCTGTAATGATTCTGGTATTACCTATGCAATCTTCAGAAGCTTCTTCAGATAGTATTACAAAAATCAAAAATTGATTTAATAATATTTCTGTGTATTCGTAACTCGCTGTATTATTTTGTCATAGAGAGATGACCAGGCAGACTCTGGGGATCTAGTAGGAGGAAGTAATACGTATTATCTTATTTGTTTTTCTCAGGATACCATCCTTTGTTTATTTTTCAAGAAATCTCAAACTGTATTATTATGGTATTTAACTTCTGATCCTAACTAACTTAATCTTTTATGCTGATATTTTTATTTGTTGCTGCCTGTCTCAACTGCTATTGTTCAACCCACTTTTTGTTAAGGCATTTGTTTCATGGGAATTATCAAAACTTCAACTTCCATATTAAGGTTTAATTTGATTATGTTTACTTTTATGCTTATCTTTCTGATGACAAATTATGAAGTAAATCGAGTGGGATTATTGATTAGGAGGTATTGGACGTGAAAATTCACTACATGGGAGTCAGGGAACCCCTGAAAAAAATATTGGAGGATAAGGCGGCTGAGCTCTATGATTATCCATTGCAAATTATAGATTTAGGTGGATCAATAAAGTACGAAAGGGATTCTTTCATTAACTCTTTTGATTTGGATGCCGAAACAATCATACTTTCAAACCGGAGATATAATTTGAATGATGAATTAGGTTACGTGGAGACAGAGTTACTACAAAAATATAAAAAAAGTATTTTATACAGAACATCTCCTTTGGATATCGGAATCGAGTTGTATAGAGGATGGGCAGCAGCCACAGGAATACTGCTCACTGCTTTTTCACCGATAGGCGTAAATTGGATTTCCACTCAAGATGTTGCGTCTGCATGCTTAATCTCAAAAAAAGAGGTAAATGTTCGCGCAGGGAAAGCCTTTGACCTAACCGGAGCGGAAGTTATTAGTATGGAAAGACTCAAAGATATATTTGAACAAGATTTAGCGATGCAGATAGATTTACAATGTAAAAATAAAGAAGAAGCGATCAGTATGCTGATGCAAAACAACATGCCATTAGATTTAATAGAATGGTTGGTAGACTATCAGATACAATCTTCCGATGACCGACTAGAACCATCTACTAATATTCTGGAACAGATAATTGGGCATCCGCCAAATGCAGCTCAATTATTTGAACATAAACAAATTAATTAAGGAGGAATATACATGTCTCAACAAACTCAATCCATTCAAACGGCTGTAAGGTTCAAATTAGCTCCCCATATTACGTTGGGAGAATTGGAAGGAAGCCTGTTAAGCTTTAAAGCACAATCCATTACAAAAGTTGATGGAGAAGGAATTGTTGAATTCTTTGAGGCAATTTCAGAATATCTTGTATGTGAAAATGGAGTCTCAATTGAAGAGCTGCACCAAAGGTTCAATCTCGAGAAAGATCAGTTAAGAAACGTCTTCGATTTCCTGGTGACGAATGGATTGTGTATACAATCAACTTCTAATTTTGACATGACTGCTTTTCTGGCATTTGAGAGGGCAGGAGGACAAGTGGAAGTCAACCAGATCTTACATAGATTAAAGACAAGCATAGTGGAAGTAGTAGCAAGTAAGAAAAATAACCTAGCAAGAACCCTTGCTAATAGCTTGCAAGAAACGGGGTTAAATATAGCATGTAAAGAAAAATTAGATAATGAGAAGCCTTCGATACGTATTGCTGTAGCAGCTTCGCATTTGGACCCGCTGCTAGAGCAAGTAAATGATCAGTCATTAGAAGATCATGTCCCTTGGTTATGTGTTATTCCATACGATGGTCAGACAGCTTGGATTGGTCCATTTTTCATCCCGCACAAGTCTGCATGTCTCCATTGTTATAACCTGCGTAAGTCAGCAAACTTTTCAGATGAGGTATTTCGTTCAGAATTGTTGAAGGTCAAGCCAGTCAACGTTGCGAAACAACCGGTATATAATCATCCAGTTAATTTGGTACAGGCAGGAATAGCGAATAATCTTGTCACAGAGTGGATTACACTAAGAGATTATGCACCAAGCGCTGTTCCGGGTGGTTTTTTAACTGTCAATTTGGATGACAGAGGAGTTTCAGTTGATAATCATCGTGTATATAGAGTACCGAGATGCCAAAAGTGTTCTCCTGCCGCTGACACAGGGTTTCCTCAAGTATGGTATCACGGTGAGGTGGCCAGATAATTATGGTAAGTAAATGGACTACATTAGAAGATTCATGGAAAGTCCTTGATAGTTTGGCTGATCCATACGTAGGTATAGTGAGAAGAGAGTATCGGAAATTACGCGATGTGGATGACGTTTGGGGACACTCGTACGGTGCTCACGGTACGGACAGTGAAATTTTATTCGGAATCCCTTCTAATTCTTATAATGGAGGCGGATCGGATAATCCAGCTGCGGCAAGACTAGCTGCTATTGGGGAAACAGTGGAAAGATATAGTGCAGCATATCTGCCGTTGGATTCCGATGTTGTATGTTTTGGATCACAAAAGGAATTAGAGAGGGAGAATAAACGGTTAATTGGATATAAAGATTGGGAATTGTACGCTCCAACTCAATTCAATGATCCTATATTTCCTCATGAAGTTTGGAACGAAAATACCAAGTTGTGGTGGAGAAAAGGGACATATGCTAAAACAAATGAGGAAGTATGGACTCCGGGGCAACTAACCCATATCGCCAATCATACGGAATGGCCTGGGGACACTAATATAGGTCATGCTACGAGTAATGGTCTTGCTTGTGGAATTACCTTTGAAGAAGCAGCCATATCTGGTTTGTTTGAAACAGTTGAAAGGGATGCTTTTATGCTTACATGGTATAACAGGCTGAGCTTACCTCAGATTGATGTGAATTCTTCTCCGAGATTAAAACGTTTTTATGAAAGATATATTAAACCTACATCATTGCAACTGAATTTAGTTGATATGTCTGTATTTTCAGGCATTCCTTCTGTGCTGGCAGTTGTCAGAAACCCACATACAGATTTAGCCCCTTTTGCAATTGGAGCTGCCTCCTCTTATTCAATAGAAAGAGCTTGTGAAAAGGCAGCAATTGAAGGAATGTATACAAGAACTTGGGTCAAGACCGAACAACGTTTAGGCAACGCATTAGTGAATGCAGATTTTAATAAGGATATCAACAGTTTTGAGGATCATATCAAGCTTTACGCAGGAACTGATATCGTCAAGGAAGCCGATTTCCTTACAAGCAACAGTACTTTAGTTGATGTTAACCAATTTGAGTCATTCGATGATAGTTCACCTGATGTTCTTTGGAATAATTTAAATGATCACTTGTATGAAAAAGGTTTTAAAGTAGCTACATTTGACTTAACAAGTCCTGATATAAAAGCTGCCGGAGCTTATGTGGTAAAGTCCATCATTCCAGGGTTTAAACCTATAGATGTCCTTTACAGAGGAAGAATGTTGGGTGGAGAACGTATATTACGACATTCTTACGATTTAGGGTTAGTACCAGAGCCGTTTACAATCGAAACACTTAATCCAGTACCTCATCCATTCCCATAAATATTAAAGTGAAAGGGGTTGACGAAATGAAAGAGATTGAAAGGCATGCCACTAATTTGGTTGATGTAGTCTATGGCAATGAAAAACTAAGATTTGATGATCCTTCTGAGAACTGGTTTGAGGCTTCGAAAGTTTATCGAAACTCCATGGCGTGGGACGCGCCAGGGGTAGCAGGTCTAATGAGATCTGCAACATTACAGAAGATCGCTACTCATGCAGGTAAAAGGTTTGATGACTTGCCATTAATTACATTACCTTCCCCGTTGAAGACAAGTGTATCACTAGATGAAGTTATTCAAAGTAGGAGAAGTATCGAACAGTTTAACGGTAATGACATAACATTAGCACAGCTTTCTACCATTTTACAGGGTAGTTATGGATTAATTGAGCGTCCTGAGGGTCCTAGACGCCCTATTCCTTCTGGCGGAGCCCTTTATCCGTTGGATCTGTATGTTGTTAGCAATAAGGTGGCTTCTTTGGAGAAAGGTATATATCACTTTGATCCTTATAGAAAGGGTCTCGTTCATCTAGGGAAATATTCTGAAGAGGATTTTGGAAGAATAATGTTACAAGAAGATGCTGTAAAGGACTTTTCTTTCGCTGTAGTCATTTCGGCTAGCTTTTGGAGATCAAGATTTAAATATGGTCATCGTTCGTATCGATTTATATTTATTGAAGCAGGTCATCTGATGCAGAATATGATTTTATTGGCCACTGCCCAAAATATTCACAGCCGTCCATACGGAGGGTTTATAGATGATGAGCTCATGGACCTTATTGGTGGCCATAATGGAGTAGACGATGCTCCTATATATACTTTAGTTGCAGGAACATGATGGAGTTTAGGGCTTGCATCTTTATAGGGATCCTGATTCATTTGATGGGTCCCTATGTTTCAAAGCTAACAGTTATGTATCAAATCAGGCATAGAACTAAGGAAAATAAACTGACTCGTCTTATAACACCGCAGCGCAGTTATGATATTATCACCGTTTTTGGTGGAATTATGTGTTGCAGCATCTTCTTATTAGATGATAACTTTTTTTTAATACACAGCAATAATGCGTACTGTGTTTTATTATTTAGTGGCTTAGGTTTCTTTTTTCCTTATGTTATCTGGAAGGGGAAAAACAAATCTGTTGTATTTGTTAAAAGAAAAGTAAATAAACTTGATACATTGATTTTCCTGCCCTTATGCGCGGTTTCAGAGGAATTAATATGGAGAATTTGTATTCCTTTTCTATTTAAACTACACTTCTTTGATTCTGTATTATTGTGTACGTGTATTAGCTCGATAGGATTTTTACTGCTCCATATTCCCCTTGGTGGTGTAAAGTCAGCCCCCTATATGACTGTATTTACTGTAATAGCTGTAATAGCTGCACAATTTGATTTTTTATCAGCAGCTGCATTCCATATTGTGCATAATTTAACTATCCAGTGTTTTCGTCCTGTCAGCAAAAAGAAAATAAATACATCTTCGCCGACAATGTCTCAAGCAGAGTGGTAAACTCTTTGGAGGTGTCGCAGTTATATGGAAATTGAAACAATTATCAGAGAGTCAGAAGCCAACAGAATTCAAGCACAAACATGGTTTTCTCATCCTGAGAAAAGTAAAGTGAGCTTTCAGTATGATGAGAGGGAAACCTCATCCATTAGAAGTATTTCAATTGAGACATTTCTGTCGTTTTACTCCAGTAATTTTAATAGAGAGCCGTATTCTATATTAGATATTGGTTGCGGACAGGGGCAAGTAATTAAATATTTGAACAATCGGTTTCAAGAGATCGAACTGACAGGTATTGATTCCTCTGTCCAAGCAATTTCTTCAGCAAAAAACCTCGGTATTAATGCAGATTTTATATGTTCAAATGCAGAAAATATTATGCAATATGTGTCTAAGAAGTATGACATCATATTCATACATCTATGTTTTGGACTCTTTAAGAATCCTCTTGCTGTTGTAAATACACTCATCCATCTATTATCAGATCAATCATGTATTTATATTGTAGACTTGGATAGAAGGAGTTTGGGAGAGGGCCTTAACACAGCTCAGTCTCGTGAGGAAGAAGCCTATTTAAAAGATCAGTATCGCGCTTCTTTAACATTAGAAGAATTTAAACAGCTGCTGCGTGTTGTGACCAAAGAACAAAATGGGGTGTCATTTCATGTGGGTAATTCCTTTATTGGCGGGTTTGATGAAACCAGTTCGCAATTTTTTTCACTAATTAGAAACAAAAATTTGCAAGACGCGTTAAGGACCGGTGGTGGAGAACAGTTTAAGCAGTCACAAATGCCAGCTCTGCTGCATGGGTGGATTATAAAAAACAAAAGGTATACGTGAAGAAAGCATTTTTGTATAACGTCAGGATCTCGGGAATAATTTGACGGCGCAAGGACTGTAAACATTCAGTCCTTTTTTGCATCGGCGGAAAAAAATATTCAAGTTTTTCAATCCCTTTGCATACAATAACTTCAGCCCGCCTGTCGGGCGGCTGCCTTTGATATTCATTTTTCGTTTTTAAGTAGTTTGTGTTATTCTTATATTTGGTATCTCCTAGTTTCAGACCGGGTCTGAAACGGTGCCTTTTAATGCCAGAAAAAAATGTGAAACGAAGAACGGATATCCTGCGTCTAATGGCTGGCGGGATAAGATGTTCAATGGGCATGACACGAATGATAAATATATCGTTTATTAAAATGGTGTGTTTATGGGGCTGTGTGATGCTTTCGTTTTGCTCGGAAAGCAGGAATTGAAGCAAAAAGTAAGAATACAGATTTAAAGTGTTTAGGAAAGTAGAGGTTGCCATGAAGAAATTATTTTCTTACAGACTTAGTTTTTTTGTACTGGCTATTATTTTGTTTTGGGCCAAAACGTATTTAGCCTATCATGCTGAATTCAACCTTGGGGTGAAGGGGCCGACGCAGCAGTTTCTGCTAGTGATCAATCCGTTCTCAAGCGCCATTTTCTTTTTAGGACTGGCATTGTTTGCGAAAGGCCGCAAATCAGCGATTATCATGGTGATTATTGATTTCATCATGACGTTTATTTTGTATGCGAATATCCTATTCTATCGATTCTTCGATGATTTCTTGACATTCCCTAACTTAAAGCAATCCGGTAATGTCGGAAATATGGGAGACGGCATCTTCAGCATTATGTCCGGCCATGATATTTTGTACTTTGTTGACATTATTATTTTAATCGCACTTCTGGTGTGGAGACGTGAGCTGAAGGAATTCAAGCTGAAAAAACGGTATACGTCTTTAATTATCGTGACGGGTATTGTTTTGTTCTTTGTTAACTTGGCGATTGCCGAAGAGGACCGCCCGGAGCTGCTGACAAGAACGTTTGACCGCAATTACATTGTAAAATACTTAGGTCTTTATAATTACACGATTTATGACGGCGTGCAGACGGCGCAGACGGAAACGCAGCGGGCATATGCAAGCAGCGATGACCTGACGAGCGTTGAGAACTACACATCGTCGCATTATGCGAAGCCGAACGCCGAGTATTTCGGCAAGGCCAAAGGCAAAAATATCATTAAGATTCACTTGGAAAGTTTCCAATCGTTTTTAATCAACTACAAACTTGACGGAAAAGAAGTCACGCCGTTCCTGAATAAACTCGCCCGCGGCGGTGAGGACATGACGTACTTTGATAACTTTTTCCACCAAACAGGCCAAGGTAAAACATCTGACGCCGAGCTGATGATGGATAACAGCCTGTTCGGACTGCCTGAAGGGTCAGCCTTCGTGACAAAAGGGGAAAACACGTATCAATCGCTTCCTGCCATCCTTGACCAAAGTGAAGGCTATACAAGCGCCGTTTTACACGGTGACTACAAATCATTCTGGAACCGTGATCAGATTTACAAACATATCGGCTATGACAAATTCTTTGATGCCAGCACATACGATATGTCTGATGACAACCTTGTCAATATGGGACTGAAGGATAAACCGTTCTTCAAAGAATCCATTCCGAAGCTTAAATCGCTGAAACAGCCGTTCTATGCGCATTTGCTCACGCTGACGAACCATTATCCGTTTACGCTTGATGAAAAAGACGCAACGATCGAAAAAGCGAAAACGGGCGATGCGACTGTAGATGACTATTTCCAGACGGCGCGTTATCTTGACGAAGCGCTTGAACAGTTCTTTAAAGATCTGAAGTCATCCGGTTTATATGACAACTCGGTGATTATGATTTACGGAGACCACTACGGAATCTCTGAAAACCATAACCGCGCGATGAAAGAAATTCTCGGCAAAGAAATTACGCCTTATCAAAACGCGCAGAACCAGCGTGTGCCGCTTATGCTTCACATCCCTGGCAAAAAAGGCGGAGTGAACCATACATTCGGCGGTGAAATGGATGTTGTGCCGACGATCCTTCATTTGGAAGGCATCGATTCTAAGAAATATATTAATTTCGGTACCGATCTCTTCTCGAAAGACCATGATGATACGGTGACGTTCCGTAACGGAGACTACGTCACGCCGAAATATACTTCTATCTCCAATGTCGTATACGATACGAAGACAGGAAAAGAACTGAAAGGCAATCAGGAAACGAAAAACCTGAAAGCCAGAGTCACAGAGCAGCTGAAGCTGTCTGACAGCGTGATGTACAAAGACCTGCTCAGATTCCACAAATTGAGCGACTTTATGCCGGTTGATCCGTCTAAATATCATTACGGCAAAGAAAAGCTTAATGAGGATAATAAATAATAGAAAGAGCCTTACGGATGGTTTTCCGTGAGGCTCTTTTTTTGTGTGTATCTTCACCAATCTGAAAAAAGAGAGAGCTTTCGGTCACAAAGGGCGCCAATCTCTCATATCTTAGAGTAGATTTTGAAACCGGTGATAGAGAATCGGACAAATTATCCGGTTGGTTTCTCTTGTACGGGCGGTTTCGAATCCAATATTCACAGAGAAGAGGGGTAGAGATGAAAGCAGTCATTCTCTGCGGCGGAAAAGGAACGAGAATGAGCGAAATCACCAATGAACGTCCCAAACCGCTCGCCATGATAGGCGGAAAACCGATTCTATGGCATATTATGAAACTCTATCAATACTATGGCGTGAACGAATTTATCCTGCTTCTTGGTTTCAAAGGAGAGATGATTAAGGAATATTTCTTAGATTATGACTGGAAGAATCACAGTATGACGCTTGACAGCTCTACCGGAGAAGTGCGGATATTGGGAAAATCCGAGCCGTGGAAAATCACTTTTTTAGACACGGGGGAACACACGCAGACAGCGGGGCGGCTTTTACAGGCAAAGGACATCATCGGTGATGAAACCTTTCTCATGACATACGGAGACGGACTGGCCAACATCAACCTGTTTCATCTGATCAGCTATCATCAATCAAAAGGGGCTGCGGCAACCGTCACCGGTATTGAAAAGACCTCGCAATTCGGGACGCTGACGGTCGAAGACGGCATGGCGAAAAGCTTTTCTGAAAAAACCTCGAGTGACGGCATCATCAACGGCGGATTCTTCGTGCTCAGCCCGAAGGTATTTGATTATCTGCCGAAAGACAGCGATGTCATGTTTGAAGAAGAACCGCTGAAGGAGCTGGCGAAGGACGGCGAATTGGCGGTATATCGGCATTACGGTTTCTGGACGGCGATCGATACGTATAAAAACCTGTTGGAAATCAACAAGATGTGGGATCAAGGACAACATGTATGGAAGGTATGGTGATCAAGTTTGAGTTTCTGGAAAAATAAAAATGTGTTTGTGACGGGATGTACAGGTCTTTTAGGAAGCTGCTTGGTAAAGGAACTGATCGATCAGGGGGCCAATGTGACAGGACTTGTCCGTGACACTGTGCCCAAATCTAATCTGTATCAGGGAGAACAAGTGAAGCAAATGAATATCGTGCAGGGCGCTCTTGAAGATCTGGATGTGATTGAGCGGGCGCTGGGCGAATATGAAATCGACACGGTCTTTCATTTAGCAGCGCAGGCGATCGTCGGCGTCGCAAACCGCAATCCGATTTCCACATTTGAAGCCAATATTCTCGGCACATGGAACATCCTTGAAGCGTGCCGCCGGCATCCGCTCATCAAGCGGGTGATCGTCGCCTCCAGTGATAAAGCATACGGCGACCAGCCGGCACTGCCGTATGATGAAAACATGCCTCTTCAGGGCAAACATCCGTATGATGTGTCAAAAAGCTGTGCCGATCTGATAAGCCACACATATTTTAATACGTACGGCCTTCCGGTTTGTATTACGCGCTGCGGCAACTTGTACGGCGGCGGGGATTTGAATTTCAACCGGATTATCCCGCAGACGATTCAGCTCGTGCTGAACGGTGAAGCGCCGGAAATCCGCAGCGACGGCACATTTATCCGTGATTATTTTTACATTGAGGATGCGGTCGAGGCGTACCTTTTGCTGGCGGAAAAGATGGAGGAGCTCAATCTTGCGGGAGAAGCGTTCAACTTCAGCAATGAGATTCAGCTGACGGTGCTGGAACTTGTAGAAAAAATTCTTAAGGCCATGGACAGTGACTTGAAGCCGAAGGTGCTCAACCAGGGGAGCCACGAAATCAAGCATCAATATTTGTCGGCGGAAAAGGCGAGAAAGCTTCTGAACTGGACACCCGCGCATACCATTGATGAAGGGTTGGAAAAAACGATCGAATGGTATAAAGCCTTTTTTCAAAAGTAACAGAAACAGAGGTGATAAAGACGTGACAAGCGCATATTGCACAGTTTTATCAAAAGGAAGGCTGTATCAGGCCATCGCTTTATTCGGCTCATTGAAAGAGGTTCAGGCGGACGCCCCCATTTTTACTTTGTGTATGGATCAAGACACCTATGACGTGCTTCAGGCAATGCATCCGGATAATGTCACCCTGATTCCGGTGTCTGCACTGGAAAATGAGGAGCTCCTTGAATTGAAGCGGACGAGAGACCAGAGCGAATACTGCTGGACGGTGAAGCCGGTATTTCTCGAATTCGTGCTGGACGGACATCCGGACTTAGAGCGTGTCACGTACATTGATGCCGATTTGTTTTTTTTCGCTGATCCGCGCCCGATTTTTGAAAATCAGCCGGATTGTTCGGTGCTTCTGTCACGGGGCGATATCGTCATCCCCTCATTTAAAAAACAGGAAATTGACATGCTGCAGCGCCTTTTAGGCCGGTATAATTCCGGTTTTCTCAGCTTCAAAAACGACCGGGCCGGCACAGATTGTCTCAGATGGTGGAAAGAACGCTGCCTTGAAGAATGCAAAAATGCGCCGGGGGAAGGAAAATTCGGAGATCAGGGCTACTTGGATTACATGTCTGATCTATTCCCGAATGTGTGTGACATCACAACGCCCGGTGTGAATATCGGCCATTGGAATTACGGCCGGCACACATTTTCATGGAAGGACGGGCGTCTTGTGCTCGAAGACGGGAGTCCGCTGATTTTCTATCATTTCAGCGGATACCGGATCATCACAGCCGGCGACATTCGGCAGATTCACGAGAAGACCCGGACCGACCTGCCGTTTGTCCATCAGCTTTACAAAGACATTCTGAAGCAGGTGATCGGGACGGTCAGCGCCGTCTGCCCGGAGTTCAGCGGCTTCGCATCTGAGGATGATAACAAATAAATGATTATATACAGGAAGTGAACAAAAGTGAAGGCAAGCGTCATAGTTCCCGCATATAATTCCAGGGAGCGGCTTTATAACAGCCTGCTGTCCCTGAATGAACAGGAATGCACAGAGCCGTTCGAAGTGATTGTGGCTGACAATGGTTCGGAAGACGGAACCTTATCCATGCTCGAATCATTCAGCGCGAATTTTCCGCTGATTTTTGTGAGAATTAAAGAAAACAGAGGAATCGCTTACGGCCGGAATCAGGCGGTCCGCAATGCCAGAGGCGATATTTTGATTTTCCATGACAGTGACATGCTTGCCGAAAAGGATTTGGTGGCAAAGCATATCAAGGCTCATGAGAACCGGGACGATCTTGTCGTATGCGGTATGTTCTGGAAGCGACTGTACAGCTTTTATTATGACCGTTTTGAAAAAGAGCACAAGGAAAAGCTCGCCGAACTGTATGAAGAGCTGCCGGGCGATAAAGAGCCGCTTCTTGATGAAAGTGCCATCAGAGACGGAAGCTTTCTCGCCCAATGCTTTGACTTAGATACCGATTTTATCCGTGTGCTGAAAAGCATTTTGGAAAAATACGGAGACGACTTGAAAGGCTACCGTCTGCCGTGGCGATTTTTCATTACGAACAATTCATCAGTCAAACGGCAGCACGTGGCAGATCTCGGTCTGTTTGATGAGGG
The DNA here is from genome assembly GCF_053545315.1 of Bacillus sp. CIS52. Taxonomy (NCBI): domain Bacteria; kingdom Bacillati; phylum Bacillota; class Bacilli; order Caryophanales; family Bacillaceae; genus Bacillus; species Bacillus sp. CIS52. The sequence goes on along the minus strand of NZ_JBIUFR010000004.1, from coordinate 132,060 downwards.
CATTGTCAGATACGGTTTTGAAGATTATGATCTCGGCATCAGGCTTCACCAGTCGGGCTTGTCGTTTCAGCTGCGGCGCGATATCATGAGCGTCCATCAGGAGCATCCGAGCAACTGTGCTTCCGTTGATGACATCAGGGCGAATATCGCGTACATGTGCGACAAGTACAATGACATCCATTCGCTTGACGTGCACCTCGCGTTTAACGGCCCGTTTGACGCGGAGTTAACCAACAGCATTATGGCAGACATTGAAGTGCTGCTTGATTATGAGAAATATGAAAGCCTGCTGTACATCTTTCTTGAGCTGATGCACGCAGTTAAAGACCGCAACCTCGATCCGGACTGGAGGACGAAAAGCCCGCGTATCACGGCGAACAGTTTTCATCTGCCGGAGGCCCAAAAGCTTTTGTCAAAAGCGGAAAAAAAGCTGGGCGTTACGCACTTTGCAAGAGCGTTCAAAGCGCTGTTTGCTGATTTACTGCATGTGGATCTTAAATAAATTGGATGTGATATGGTGAGTAAATATCATTTTTCAACCATTGTTTCAAGAACGCATATCTTTAAACTGATGCCGATGATTCATTCTCTCCATGAGCATTGCCGTGATTTTCATCTGTATGTGCTGTGTGTCGACAAGAAGGCGTATGAACTGCTTCAGCAGGTGCCGTGGGAGCATGTCACGGCGGTTCAGCTCCATGAAATGGAAGATCCGGAGCTGCTTGAAGCAAAGGGCGGGCGGACGTTTCATGAATATTGCTGGACGCTGAAGCCGGCATTTCTGTTTCATGTGATGACGGAGTATGATGAAGCCGAATATTTTGCCCATTTGGACACCGATCTCTTTTTCTTCTCAGATGCGGGCGAGCTGTTTGCGGAAAAGCCGGATGCTTCTCTTTTCCTGACGGATCACCGCAATTCAGAACGGTTTGCGTCTTATTACAAGCTGACCGGGCAGTACAACACCGGGTTTGTCGGCGCGCGGAATACCGAGGAGGCGTATCGGGCGGTCTGGCAGTGGAGACAGGATTGCATCTCCTATTGTACGGTGGAGATGAATGAAGAAAAAAAGACATACGGTGACCAAAGGTATGTTGAAAAGTGGCCCGCGCAGTTTGAGCACGTCCATGTCACGGAGTCGATCGGCGCGAATGCCGCGCTGTGGAATATTGAGCAATACGAAGTCAGCCAGCGTGACGGGGCTGTATATGTCAATGACACCCCGCTGATTTTTTATCATTTTTCAGGCTTTACGCTCGTCACGGAGAACGAATTCAATCTCTGCTGGTACTATCACATTGATGACGAGGCGACAGTCAATATGATTTACGTGCCGTACATCAAAAACATAAAAAAATGGATTGATGAAATTCAAAAGGCGTTTCCCGATTTCAGAGACGGGTTTATTCCGAGATATGCGGTTCCTGACACTCATTTTTATACGGTTGAAACATAAAATCCCTGCCGAAAAGGCAGGGATTTTTCTATGAATGCCATTCTTTTAATGTTTTGTCGCTCGGCAGGACAAACGCGAGCAGTCCTAAAACGGGCAGAAAGGCGACGGCTGTCATGGTCGGCGTCAATCCCGCGGAATCAATGAGGGCGCCGAGCGCAACGGCTCCGATCGCGCCCATTCCGAAGGCGAGCCCGACCGTAAGCCCTGACATCGTGCCGATTTTACCCGGGACGAGCTCCTGCGCGTAGACAACGGTCACAGAAAAGCTGGACATCAGGACAACGCCGATCAGCGCCAGTACGCCATAGGCGATGACAGGCCCCGCAAACGGAAGGAAAATCGTCAAGGGAGCAGATGCCATCATTGATACGATAATGACGTTCCGCTTTCCGAAACGGTCTGCCAGCGGCCCGCCGAGAAACGTTCCGACAGCCCCGAAGAATAAAAAGACGAAGATGTAGCTCTGTGCCTGCTGAATGCTGACATGATAGGCATTCATCGCATAGAACGTATAAAAGTTGCCGATCGCGCTCACATACCAGGAACGCGCGAAAATCAGGAAGATAATCATGATAAGGGCAAGAATAATCGGCTTTGTAATCACGGTCTCCACAGCGGCAGCCGGTGATTTTTTACTTGCGGCGCGCAAATGAATCAGGCGGCCTTTATACCATTTGGCGATATAAATGAGAAACAGCACAGCAATTGCGGCGACAAGCGTAAACCAGACAGAGCCGAATTGACCGAGCGGAACGAGAATCAGCGCGGTAATCAGGGGCGCCATCGCCTGGCCGGTATTTCCGCCGACTTGGTAAATCGATTGCGCCAAGCCGCGCTTTTCGCCGGCGGCCATGTAAGCGACACGCGATCCTTCAGGATGAAAGACGGCGGAGCCAAGGCCGATAAAAAATACGCAGCATAAAATCGTCAGAAAAGACGGGGCGAACGCGAGCCCTAAAATGCCGAGCATGCTTGCGGTGAGTCCGAGCGGCAGGGCATACGGCATCGGGCGTTTATCCGTATACCAGCCGATGACGGGCTGCATTACGGAAGACACCATATTCAGCGTAAAGGCGATCATTCCGAGCTGTGTAAAGGTAAGACTCATGGAACGTTCCAAAATAGGAAACATCGCCGGAATCACCGCTTGCAGTGAATCGTTCAGCAAATGACAAATCCCGATAATCAATAAAATGGAATACATGGTTGCATCGGGACGATGGACAGGTTTTTCTTTCATCGGTGCGGCAATTGCCAAAGTGATTCTCCTCCTTTTATGTAAGCAAAGCATACACCATATTATTCATAAGGTGAATGAATGATCAAGAGCAAAAAAGGCTCTTCTTTCTCAAATCGAAAAAAGAGCCTCCCTTTTTATTTGTTTAATAAACTGTGTTTTCGCGAATAAACCATATAAACGACGATCCCGGCGGCGATCCAGATGACAAAGGAAAGCCATGTCACGCCGGGCAGGCTGCTTGCGAGATAGAGGCATAAGCATGCGCTGATGATCGGCACAAAAGGAACGAAAGGAACACGGAAGGAAGATTTGATCTCCGGATGTTTCTTTCTTAAAACGATGACGGCGATCGCGATGACCGTAAAGGCCGCCAAGGTTCCCATGTTGACGAGATGCGCCAAGGTTCCCAGATCAATCAAACCGGCGATCCCGGCGGCAACGATCCCCGTCACCCAGGTGTTTTGAAACGGTGTTTTAAAACGCGGATGCACCTTGGAAAATACGCGGGGCAAAAGACCGTCTCTGCTCATCGCAAATGTGAGACGCACCTGAGCGTACAGCAGAGCAAGCATGACTGTTGTAATCCCGATAATCGCGCCGACGGAAATAATGCCCGCGATTTTGTTCTGGCCGACAAATTGGAGCGCGAATGATACCGGATCTCCGACATTTAATTTAGTGTACGAAAGCATTCCCGTCAGAACGAGCGACACGGTAATGTAAAGGATGGTGCAGATGGCGAGCGCGCCGATAATCCCGATCGGCATTGATTTCTGCGGGTTCTTCACTTCTTCCGATGCGTTTGACACGGCATCAAATCCGAGATACGCGAAGAAAACGGTCGCGGCGCTCGTGATGACGCCTTTCATTCCGAACGGCATAAACGGCGACCAGTTTTCCGGTTTCACGTAGCCGAATCCGACGACGATAAACAGCAAAATGATCGCAATTTTCATCAAAACAATGACATTATTAAAGCGGGTGCTTTCTTTCACGCCTCTTGAAACAATCGCGGTAATCACCAAAATAATAATAACGGCCGGCAGATTGAGCACAGCGCCCGCTTTGCTCCCGGGTGCGGCGGTCAGCGCCTCCGGAAGATGCATCCCGAAGCCCGCAAGAAGCGACTGGAAATACGATGACCAGCCGGTTGCGACGGCGGAGAGCGCAATGACATATTCAAGCATTAAGTCCCATCCGATTAAAAACGCGAGGCATTCTCCGAGAGTGACATAGGAGTACGTATATACGCTGCCTGAAATCGGAATGGATGAAGAAAATTCCGCATAACAAAACGCTGCGAGCGCGCAGGCAAGGCCCGCGAGCACAAACGACAGAATCAAAGCCGGTCCTGCCCCTGTTGCGGCCACGGTCCCGGTAATCACAAAAATCCCCGTGCCGACAACACAGCCGATTCCGAGTAAAACCAAGTCAAAAGCGCTTAACGAGCGGGCCAGACCGGCCTGTTTGCTCTGGGCCTTTAAGTCGGCGATCGGCTTTTTCCGAAATAATAAAGACATATGAGTCCTCCTGAAAATTCATAATATTCATATCATTATATACACTGACGTTTGTATTATATTGTCGAAATTTCGCACAGTCAATTAAAGAATTTTCCACTTTAAAAGGAAAAAGCTCAAAAGCGTCGATGTGCGGAAGGAACAGTAATTTTATTGTGAAATAGTTCAATTTTCTCACGTTAAGACCGATACAAAAAATGACTCATCAACTATTTTCAAGTTTCGGTGAAAGGGAGATGTTTACATGTTTCAATATGAAGAACTAAATAAGCAGTTTATCGGCGGCCGATGGAGGGATGGGAGCAGCCGGAACGTATTGGAAAACAGAAATCCTTATACTCAGAAAGTCATCACCTCATTCCGAAAAGCGACGCCTGATGACGTGGATGCGGCGTATCGCGCCGCAGCTCTTGCGAAACAAGAATGGGACAAAGTCAATCCTTTTAAAAAGCGGGCCATTTTGGAAAAAGCCGTATCTTTCATCGAAGAGCACGAAGAAGCGATCATTTACTTAATCATGGAGGAGCTTGGCGGAACAAGGCTGAAGGCTGAGTTTGAAATCGGACTTGTCAAAAATATGATAAAAGAAGCCGCAACATTTCCGGTGCGGATGGAAGGGAAAATTCTCCCGTCCACGATTGACGGAAAAGAAAACAGGCTGTACAGAATACCAGCCGGCGTCGTCGGTGTCATCAGCCCGTTTAATTTCCCGTTTTTCCTTTCGGTGAAATCAGTTGCGCCGGCACTCGGAGCGGGCAACGGCGTTGTGCTGAAGCCTCATGAAGAAACACCGATCTGCGGCGGAACACTGATTGCGAAGATTTTTGAAGCGGCCGGCGTACCGGACGGGCTGCTGAATGTCATCGTGACGGATATCGGGGAGATCGGCGACAGTTTTGTTGAGCATCCCGTGCCGCGGATTATCTCATTTACGGGTTCAACCGGAGTGGGCAGCTATATCGGACAGCTTGCGGTCAAGCACTTTAAAAAACCGCTCTTGGAGCTTGGCGGAAACAGCGCGCTGATCGTGCTTGAGGACGCTGATCTCGAATACGCCGTCAATGCCGCCGTATTCAGCCGGTTTACGCATCAGGGCCAGATCTGCATGTCGGCGAACCGCGTGCTCGTTCACACATCTGTATATGACAAATTCACAGAGCTTTACGAAGCGAAAGTGTCATCGCTGAAAGTCGGCGATCCGATGGACCCTGATACGGTGATCGGGCCTTTAATCAATGAGAAACAGGTGGAAGGTCTGAAACGGTCCGTTGAAAAAGCGATAGAAGAGGGAGCGGTTCCGGTGCTTTCCGGCCGATTCAGCAAAACGGTAGCTGAACCCGTCATCTTAAAAGATGTAAAGCCTGAGATGAGTATCGCAAAAGAGGAACTGTTCGGTCCGGCCGTCTGCATTATGCCGTTTGAAACGGAGGATGAAGCGGTAAGCATCGCAAACGCGACACCGTTCGGTTTAAGCGGAGCCGTGCATACGGCAAACGTTGAGCGCGGCGTTGAGTTTGCTAAGCGGATCGAAACCGGCATGATTCACGTCAACGATACGACCATTAATGATGAACCGAATGTCGCGTTCGGCGGCGAGAAGCAATCAGGTCTCGGCAGGCTGAACGGCGAATGGAGCCTGGAAGAATTCACTACGCTGAAATGGATTTCGGTTCAGCATGAAAAACGGCAATTCCCATATTAAGAAGGAGTGAAAGAAATGAGTATACAGACGGAACAGCAAACGCACAGCCTGCTTGACGCTTTTGTCAAAGTTGCGCCTTTTTTAAACAGCCTGATCCAAGATGACATCACCATCGGGATTTATGATACAGAAAAATTAATCGTGAATATTCCGGCTAAAACGTTTTCTCTTAACGTAAAGCCGGGAGACCCGCTCCAAAAAGGGGACATCATTACAGACGCGATACGCATGAATCAGAAGAAGACAAGCATGGTGCCGAAAGAGCTGTTCGGATTTCCGCTGATCGCCAGAGCGATTCCGCTTCACAATGAAAACGGAAAAGTCATCGGCGGCGTCGGTCTCGGCACGAGCCTTGAAAAATCAGCCAAGCTTCATGATGTCGCTGAAAGCCTGTCCGCCGTCGTGGAACAGACCGCTTCAGCCATCGCGGATATTTCAGAATCCATCAGCGGCTTTTCAGCACAGATGACCGGGATTTCCGCTCAGGCGAAACAAGTCAGTGAAAGCGCGGGAGAAATTGCCGACATTTCCGTCACTGTCAAGGGCATCTCAGATCAAAGCAATCTGCTCGGTTTGAATGCGGCCATTGAAGCCGCGAGAGCTGGAGAATCCGGCAAGGGCTTTTCCGTGGTGGCGGATGAGATCCGCAAACTTGCCACTCATTCAAAAGACAACGTCGGACAAATTGACCAGATTACGAAAAAAATCCACAGCCTGCTGAAAGGGCTGGAGGACTCTATTGAATCCATCAACCAGAACACAGACGGCCAAGCGGCGGCGGTTGAACAAATTTCTGCCACGATGCAGGAGATTTCAGGAAGCGCCCAGCATTTAGCGAAAATGGCTGAAAACGTGCTCGGGGATTCATAAAAAAGGGGAGCTTACGGGCTCCTTTTTTGTTTTCGTTTATCAATCGGAAACTGCACTTACACGTTTGATCCGTCATGCTCAGGGGTACACATACGAATACATCACCAATGATAAAGGAGAGTTTTGTATGTCTGATGCAAATCTGCACAACCCGCTGACGAAATATGATCATGATGAATTTCCAAAACAATATCAAGAACCGCCCGGTTTGCAGAAAGAGATGAAGCCTGTGCCGGACTGCGGCGAAACAAGCTATAAAGGAGCAGGCAAGCTGAAGGGAAGAAAAGCCCTCGTCACCGGCGGCGATTCGGGGATCGGACGGGCTGCTGCGATTGCTTATGCCCGGGAAGGGGCGGATGTGGCCATTAACTATCTGCCTGAGGAACAGCCGGATGCCGAAGAAGTGAAAGCATTAATTGAAAAAGAAGGAAGAAAAGCCGTTCTCCTCCCCGGAGATTTAAGCGATGAAGCGTTTTGCGGAGAATTGGCGGAAAAAGCGTATCAAGAGCTTGGCGGTCTTGACACGCTCGCTCTTGTCGCCGGCAAACAGCAGGCAGTGGATGATATCAGCGATCTTGCCACAGAACAAATCTATCAAACATTCGAAGTTAATGTTTTCTCACTGTATTGGCTCGTCAAAGCGGCGCTTCCGTATCTGCCGGAAGGCGCGTCTATTATCACCACAACTTCTGTCGAAGGGTACAATCCAAGTCCGATGCTGTTGGATTATGCCGCGACAAAACATGCCATTATCGGCTTTACCGTTGGCTTAGGAAAGCAGCTGGCGAATAAAGGAATCAGAGTCAACTCTGTAGCGCCGGGGCCGATCTGGACGCCGCTTCAGATTTCCGGAGGACAGCCCGGTGAAAACATTCCGAAATTCGGCAAGGAAACACCGGCCGTGCCATTACAGCGTGCCGGCCAGCCCGCGGAGCTTGCAGGGATTTATGTCTTTTTGGCATCAGAAGAATCGAGCTATGTGACATCCCAGATCTACAGTGTCAGCGGAGGTATTCCGACGGCGTAATGAATAAGGAGCTGCCCTCTTACAGGGGGCAGCTCTTTTTTCGATGTTATGTGCCGAGCACGTTTTGATTATACAGTACGCTCGGATGTGACGGGTGATAGGAGGCGGCTTTGTCGTTATGAATCTTCGCTTTTTCTCTGTCGCCGAGCTGCCAGTGGCAGACGCAGAGCTGCAGATGAGGATACCAGGTGGAATATTCGAGCTGGGTAAAGCCTGAATCGCTGTATGTGGCGGATAGGGCGAGCTCATACCAAAACACGCCCTGCCGGTATTGCCGTTTCTCCGTAAAATAGTCGCCGAGCCTGCAGCAAAACTCCGGCCGCGGACAATCAATCAAAAATGATTTTAAGAGCGACGTCATGGCGGCCTCTTCATGGCCGACCGCCCTGTAGCAATCGAATAGGTATTGGCACGTTCTGATCTCGTCTTCGATCCAGCACTGTTTAGTGGAAAGAAAATGGTGATAATACGTAATGGCGCGCTGATACTGGCCGTGATCCTTTAATTCATTCGCGAAATAAAATAAATCGCGCGGTGTCATCGTTTCACTGTTTTCCGCCATTTTCTCGTAAATCCTCAGGTTGCGGTCTGAGGGAGGCGAGTGCTTTTTCTCGGATTTGCGGTGTGTGACGGCGATATCGGTTTCTATAATGTTTCCGTATACTTCCAGATACTCATGCACGGCTCCGATCCAGCGGAACCCTTTTTCCCGCTTGACGAGACGGTTGCGGCGGTATCTGAAGCTGACCTCTCCCCGATCATCAAAGCCGACGTGATAATACATGGATACCGCGTCCACCTCTTTTGAAAGCGACGCCTTCAGTTCAATCAGCTTTTCACGATCCTTTTCCGTCAGCAAATCGTCGGCGTCCAGCCACAGAATATATTCCATTTCCGCTTTCGAAAACGCAAAATTACGGGCGGCCGCAAAGTGATCGATCCATTCAAAATCATAAATCTTATCCGTATAACGGGCCGCGATTTCTTTCGTCCGGTCGGTCGACCCCGTATCAGCAATCACAATTTCATCCGCAATGTCTTTGACGGAATCAAGACAGCCCGCAAGCACTTCCTCTTCATTTTTCACGATAACGCATAAACTGATGCTGATCATGTCATCACCTCTTCACCTCCAGTGTATAAAAGGAGAGGCGGAAACATTCTTCGGACAAAATGATCGCTTCCAAGAAATTTGTCTGCCCTTTTACTAGTTTTATTCCAACGCCTGATTTAAAATGAACACATGAACTTACGTGAGGATTGATAGGAACCATGAGCATCATAAAAGCGGAAAATCTTTATAAAACATACGGAGAAAAGACATTATTCGACCATATCTCCTTTCATATTGAAGAGAATGAAAGAATCGGTTTAATCGGCCCGAACGGAACGGGGAAGTCCACGCTTCTGAAAACCATTGCCGGCCTTGAATCAACGGAGGAAGGCGAGATGACGGCTTCAGGAAACGTGCATATTGAGTTTTTGCATCAGGATCCCGATCTTCCTGCCGGACAAACCGTCCTTGAGCATATTTATTCCGGTGACTCAGCCGTTATGAGAACGATGCGGGAGTACGAAAAAGCGCTTCAGGAGCTGAATGAAGAGCCGGAAAATGAACAGCGCCAAAAGCACCTGCTTGATGCGCAGGCGAGAATGGATGCGAATGATGCGTGGGAAGCGAATACATTAGCCAAAACGGTTTTAACCAAGCTCGGTGTCACCGACTTGATGAAGGATGTCAGCGAGCTGTCCGGCGGCCAGAAAAAGCGCGTCGCGATTGCGAAAAACGTCATCCAGCCGGCTGACCTGCTTATTTTGGATGAACCGACAAACCATTTGGACAATGAAACGATTGAATGGCTGGAAGGCTACTTATCGCAATATCCCGGCGCCGTCATGCTTGTCACGCACGACAGGTATTTTCTGAACAGGGTGACGAACAGAATTTACGAGCTTGAGAGAGGCAGCCTTTATACGTATAAGGGAAACTATGAAGTATTCCTGGAAAAACGGGCCGAACGGGAAGCGCTGGCAGAGCAGAAAGAAACGAAACGTCAAAACCTCCTGCGCCGCGAATTGGCGTGGCTCAGAAGAGGGGCGAAAGCACGCTCGACGAAACAAAAAGCGAGAGTGGACAGAGCGGAGGCGCTCAAGGAGCAAAAAGGGCCGGCAGTCTCCGGATCGCTCGATTTCGCGATCGGTTCCCACCGTCTCGGAAAACAGGTGATAGAAGCGGAAAACGTCACCCTCACCTACGGCGGCCAAGCGCTGATCAGCCAATTTAACGAGCTTGTTATCCCGGGTGAAAGAATCGGCATCATCGGGCCGAACGGAATCGGGAAAACGACACTTTTAAACAGCCTCGCCGGCAGAATTCAGCCAGACAGCGGCCGCATCACCATCGGGCAGACGGTCAGGATCGGGTACTACACCCAGGACCACAGCGAAATGAACGGCGATATGAAAGTCATTGACTATATAAAAGAGACGGCTGAAATCGTCAAGACGGCGGAAGGTGATGTCATCACCGCGGAACAAATGCTTGAGCGCTTTCTGTTCCCGCGCCCGATGCAGCAGACATATATCAGAAAGCTGTCAGGCGGGGAAAAGCGCCGTCTGTACTTGCTGAATGTACTGATGCAGGAGCCGAATGTGCTGTTTTTAGATGAGCCGACCAATGATCTGGACACAGAAACATTAAGCGTGCTCGAAGATTATATCGAACAGTTTCCGGGCGTTGTCATTACCGTATCCCATGACCGCTATTTCCTTGACCGTGTCGTGGACCGCCTGATCGTATTTGAAGGACAAGGCGTCATTTCGCGTTTCCAAGGTTCGTACAGTGAATACATGGAATACGCAAAAGCGAAGAAGATTGCGGTAAAACAGCCGGCCGAAGAGAAAAAGGCGGAAGAAGAGCCGAAGAAAAAGCGCAAAAAGCTTTCGTACAAGGATCAGATCGAATGGGACGGCATCGAAGATAAAATCGCCGGCCTTGAAGAAAAGCATCAGCGTCTGGAAGCGGAAATCGCTGAAGCGGGAAGTGATTTCGGAAAGATTCAAGAACTGATGGCCGAACAGGCAAAAACGGCTGAAGAGCTTGAAGCGGCGATGGAGCGCTGGACCGAATTGTCACTGATGATCGAAGAACTTGAGAATTAAAAAAAGCCGGTACGGCCCAAAGAAAATGGCGGGTCATACCGGCTTTTTTTGTCATGAACAGATGCCCATTATGCGGTATGGATGTTTATCCAGTGAAAATTTCTTTTCAAAACTTCACGTTTACGTTAAGGTTCAAAAGGTGTATAATAGAAACAGAAACGACAAGAGGGGGATTCACCTTGGAATGGATGAAGATTGATCAAGTTGCCAAACGAAGCGGATTGACAAAACGAACCATTCGTTTTTACGAGGAGATTGGTTTGATTCCTGCTCCTAAACGGACAGAAGGCGGCGTCCGGCTTTACTCTGAAGATGATATGGAGGAGCTTGAAAAAGTCATCAGCACTAAAGAAGTGCTCGGTTTTTCCCTTCAGGAGCTTCAGCAGTTTATGGAGATGAGCCGTCAGCTGGAATTAAACAAAGAGGGGTACTTGTTGTCACTGGATCCGAAGGAACGGAAAGCAAAGCTGGAAGAGCTTCAGCACGCATTGAACCACCAGCTTGAGATGATTGATGAGAAGATCAGCACATTTCTGCACTTTAAAGAGCGCCTTAACGGAATGAAAGAAAAAGCTGACCGCGCCATTCAATCAATCGAATGATTTTGCTGTAAACGCTATGAAGATAGCGTTTCTTTTAATGGATTAAATAGGAGGTCTGATCAAATGGATACATCATCACAACAGAAAACAGGTTTATTCAGCCAGCCGAAAGCCGTTTGGGCGGTTGCGTTTGCCTGTGTGATTTCCTTTATGGGAATCGGACTCGTCGACCCGATACTTCCGGCGATTGCCGCACAATTACATGCTTCACCTAGTGAAGTATCTCTGCTATTTACAAGTTATTTGCTCGTTACCGGTTTTATGATGTTTTTCTCCGGCGCGATTTCCAGCCGGATCGGCGCCAAATGGACGCTGCTTCTCGGACTTATTTTTATCATCGTGTTTGCCGCCCTTGGCGGAAGCTCAAGTTCAATCGCTCAGCTTGTCGGCTATCGCGGCGGCTGGGGGCTTGGGAATGCTCTCTTTATTTCAACCGCGCTTGCTGTCATTGTCGGGGTATCTGTCGGCGGCAGCGCCAAAGCCATTATTTTGTATGAGGCCGCGCTCGGCTTGGGGATTTCCGTCGGGCCGCTTGCAGGCGGAGAGCTTGGCAGCATTTCATGGCGCGCTCCGTTCTTCGGAGTGTCTGTCCTGATGTTTATAGCGCTTTGCGCGATTTCACTCATGCTGCCGAAGCTGCCGAAACCGGCAAAACGCGTCGGTGTGTTTGATGCGATGAAGGCGCTCAAATATAAAGGCCTTTTAACGATGGCCGTATCGGCATTCTTATACAACTTTGGATTTTTTATTTTGCTTGCTTATTCTCCGTTCGTTCTGGATTTAGATGAACACGGTCTTGGATACGTCTTCTTCGGCTGGGGGTTATTGCTGGCAATTACGTCAGTCTTTACGGCTCCGCTCGTGCACAAAGCGCTGGGAACAGTGCGTTCGCTCGTCGTTCTCTTTATCGCCTTTGCGGTCATTCTCATCGTCATGGGGATTTGGACTGACCATCAGACGTTGATCATTACATGTATCGTTGTCGCCGGTGCCGTGCTCGGTATGGTGAATACGATCATGACAACCGCTGTGATGGGTTCTGCGCCGGTTGAACGTTCAATCGCGTCTTCAGCCTACAGCTCAGTCCGCTTTATCGGCGGTGCGCTCGCTCCGTGGATTGCGGGAATGCTGTCAGAACACTTCACCGCAAGCACGCCATATACAGTTGGCGGGCTCGTCGTTTTTGTCGGCATGCTTGTCCTTCTCATGGGACGCAAACATCTCGCCGGAATAAAAGCCGGACATTAAGAAAAAAAGGAACTTCCGCACAGGCGGGAGTTCCTTTTTGTGTTTACAGCACTTTCGTCGTCCAAGACTCGCAGTTCCATGTTTCTGTCGCGATATCCATGTAGAACTCCGGTTCGTGGGAAATGAGCAGAATGGAGCCTTTGTATTCTTTCAGTGCGCGTTTCAGCTCTTCTTTCGCATCGACATCCAGGTGGTTTGTCGGCTCGTCAAGCACGAGCAGGTTTGTTTCTGAATTGATCAGCTTGCACAGTCTGACCTTTGCTTTTTCTCCTCCGCTTAATACGGAGACGCGGCTTTCAATGTGTTTAGTGGTCAGGCCGCATTTGGCGAGGGCGGCGCGGATTTCGTACTGGGTAAAGGAAGGAAATTCGCTCCACACTTCTTCGATGCACGTATTGTTATTGGTTTCTTTTACTTCCTGCTCGAAATAGCCCGTGTATTGATGTTCGCCGCGCTCCACCGTGCCTTCCAGCGGCTGAATTTCACCGAGCAGGCTTTTTAACAGCGTCGTTTTCCCGATGCCGTTCGCGCCGTACAGGGCGACTTTTTGTCCGCGTTCCATTCTGAGGTTGAGCGGACGTGACAGCGGGGTATCGTAGCCGATGACTAAGTCCTTCGTTTCAAAAATCAACTTGCCTGACGTTCTCGCCGGCTTGAAATGGAATTCCGGTTTCGGTTTTTCAGCCGCCAGTTCAATCATATCCATCTTATCGAGTTTCTTTTGGCGGGACATCGCCATATTTCTCGTGCTGACCCGCGCTTTGTTGCGGGCGACGAAATCTTTCAGCTCAGCGACTTCCTGCTGCTGCTTTTTGTAGGCCGCTTCGAGCTGCTGTTTTTTCACTTCGTATACTTCCATAAACTGATGGTAGTCGCCGACATAACGCGTTAGCTCTTGATTTTCCACATGATAAATCAAATTGATCACGCTGTTTAAAAACGGAATGTCGTGAGAAATTAAGATGAACGCATTTTCATATTCCTGCAAATAGCGTTTCAGCCATTCAATATGCTGCTCATCAAGGTAGTTCGTCGGTTCGTCCAACAGGAGGATTTCCGGTTTTTCCAAAAGCAGCTTGGCGAGCAGCACTTTCGTCCGCTGTCCGCCGCTTAAGTCAGTGACGTCGCGGTCAAGGCCGACATCCTGCAGGCCGAGGCCGCGGGCGATTTCTTCAACTTTGCTGTCAATCACGTAGAAATCATTATTTGTCAGGGCGTCCTGAATGACACCGACATTTTCAAGCAGCTGCTCAAGCTCATCAGGGTCCGCTTCGCCCATTTTATTGTAAATCTCATTCATTTCTTCTTCCATCGCAAATAAGTAATGGAACGCATCTTTCAGCACGTCGCGGATCGTTTTGCCTTTTTCAAGCACGGTATGCTGATCGAGATAGCCGACGCGCACGTTTTTCGCCCATTCAACCTTTCCCTCATCAGGCTCAAGCTTTCCGGTAATAATATTCATAAACGTTGATTTACCTTCGCCGTTAGCTCCGATTAAGCCGACGTGCTCCCCTTTTAAAAGACGGAACGATACATTGTTAAAAAGCGCACGGTCACCGAAGCCGTGGCTTAAATCTTTTACGGATAAAATACTCATCATTACACCTCTATCGTTATCAGACACGCTTTTTTATCATGTGTCTTTCTCATTAATGATTATAAAGGAGGAGACCGTTTGTTAAAAGGCTTGGAAGGAAAAAGAAAATTGCGTTTGCCGCGTGCATTTGAGATACTATGGAGTAGATTTTAAGAATTGAGGAGAACGACATGACCCAAACATGGCCATTTTTACAGCATACACAACCATTTATCGCCGAAAACTGGAGAGCGTCAGGCTTTCAGAAGCCGACCGACATTCAGGAAAAAGCCGCTCAGGTGATCATGGAAGGGAAGGACGTCATCGCCGAATCCCCGACGGGAACGGGAAAAACATTGGCGTATACGCTTCCGGTTCTGGAGCGGATCAATCCGGAGCAAAAACATCCGCAAGTGATTATTTTAGCGCCGTCCCGCGAGCTTGTGATGCAGATTTTTCAGGTGATTCAGGATTGGACAAAAGGCTCCGATCTTCGCGCCTTGTCTTTGATCGGCGGAGCAAACGTGAAAAAGCAGGTGGAAAAGCTCAAAAATAAACCGCATATCATTGCAGGCACACCGGGCAGGGTGCTCGAATTGATTCAGGCGAAAAAGCTGAAAATGCATGAAGTCAAGACGATCGTTCTTGATGAAGCGGATCAGCTTGTGACAAAGGAACACCGCGAAACAATGAAAAAAATCATTAAAACGACGCTGAAAGACCGCCAGCTTTTAAGCTTTTCTGCTACGCTGCAGCCGGAGACAGAAGAGGTGCTGAAGGGCATTGCACAAGAACCGGCCGTTTTGAAAGTGGAGCGGAATACGGCGGAAAAAGCGCGCGTCACGCATCAATATCTCGTCTGCGATCAGCGGGATAAAGTGAAGCTATTGCAAAAGCTGTCACGGCTGAACGGCATGCAGGCGCTCGTGTTCGTCAGAGATATCGGAAATTTAAGCGTCTATGCGGAAAAACTCGCCTATCATCACGTGGATCTCGGCATCCTGCACGGAGAAGCGAAAAAAATGGAGCGGGCAAAGATATTATCAGCGTTTGAACGGGGAGAATTTCCGCTGCTTCTGGCGACTGACATAGCAGCGCGCGGACTTGATATCGACGATCTTCCGTACGTCATTCACGCAGACATCCCAAATGCAGACGGGTACATTCACAGATCAGGCCGGACGGGGCGGGCCGGTAAAGAAGGAACGGTACTCAGCCTTGTCACGCCGATGGAAGAATCCAAACTGAAAAAAATGGCCAAATCACTCGGAATTGAGCTGAAAGAGGCCGTTTATTCAGGCGGAAAATTATCTGAGAAATAAGAAACGGAGGGCGGGAAGCCCTTCGTTTTTTGTTGTAAAATAATAGAAAAGGTTCGCGCGGGGGATGGGAAGATGGTTTCAATAGACAGATTTCAAATATTGAAGGAACGTGAGCTGAAAATACTTGAGCACTGGTTTAAAAACGATAATATCAGACGGAGAATGGATGCGATGCTGCCATTAGATGCGTGGTATGCACGATTGAATGAAGATGAAGACGATACTGTCTTTATGGCATATGACGGGCAGCTGCCGGCTGGCATAGTCTCTATAGAGTTTGTGGAGGAACGGGCGTATATCGGATTGATCGTCAATCCTTTGTACCAGCTTCAAGGGTACGGAAAACGGATATTGCAAAAACTCCTGACTGACCCTGGGTTTACCAGTGTGCGGGAATGGGCGGCAAGCATCGAAAAAGACAATCAAATGAGTTTAGCCTGCTTTCAAGCAGCGGGATTCACTTTGGAAGATACGGAGCCGGATGAAGACGGCTTCCTGACTTTGATTCTTCGCAGCTGATCCGAAAAAGCAGAAAAGGAGGGAACAAAGCCCTCCTTTTTTTCATCATCATGTTAACTTGGATCACTGACTTTGATGATCTGTTTGCCTTTGTTTTCTCCTTTAAACAAACCGAGGAACGCGTCAGGAATATGGCTGAATCCTTCCGTAATCGTTTCTTCATAATGAAGCTTCCCGTCTTTGAGCCATTCAGCCAATTGTTTCGCGCCTTCGGAAAAGCGGTCAGCATAATCACCGACGATGAACCCTTGCATCAGCGCTTTTGTTTTGATCAGTTTCGGCTGTACGCGGGGGCCCATGTCTTCCTCTTCACTTTCGGTATTGTATGAAGAGATCGCTCCGCATACCGGAATGCGGGCGAATTCATTCAGCAGGTTTATCACCGCATCTGAAATCGGTCCGCCGACATTGTCAAAATAGACATCGACGCCGTCAGGGCATGCCTGTTCAAGCGCTTTTTGAATATCATCCGCCGTTTTGTAATTAATGGCTTCATCAAATTGAAGCTCCTCTTTCAGATACGCGATTTTTTCGTCAGAACCGGCGATGCCGACAACCCGCGCGCCTTTGATTTTGGCAATCTGCCCGACCGTTGAGCCGACGGCGCCCGCAGCCCCTGAAACGACGACGGTTTCGCCTTTTTTCGGACGGCCGATATCAAGCAGCCCGAAGTAAGCGGTCAGTCCGGTCATCCCTAAAATGCCGAGATACGCCGAGGCGGGTGCGATATCCGTGTCCAGTTTGCGGAGGGCGGACTCATTCACTGCTGAGTATTCCTGCCATGAGAGATTCCCGATCACGATATCGCCTTTTTTCAGCTTATTGCCGTCTGTGAGAACCTCGGCAATCACTCCGCCTGTTATGGCTTCATCTAAAGCGAACGGCTCGACATATGATTTTGTATCCTGCATTCGTCCGCGCATGTACGGATCAACGGACACATAATTTGTTTTTACAAGCACTTCACCGTCTTGCGGCTCGGGAACGGCAATCGTTTCAAAGCGGAAATCGTCATGGACGGGAACGCCTTTAGGGCGTCTCGCTAATTGAATCTGCTGCTGATTTTTCGGCATGATGCATCCTCCTTCAACATGAGTGTTTGTTTCAAATGTAACACGAACCATTTCCCGAATACAAAATCAAACCGTCCGCCGGCAACAAAAAAAAGAAGGGCACGGGCCCCTCATTTAATAGAACAACCGGAACATCTCCGTGTTTTTCTCATGTTCCAAATATTCATAGGCATTTGTTTTAGAAGAATGAAGCATGTCGGCGGTAATGACGGGCTGAAGCGCGGTCAGATAAGTACCCAGCGTATTCTCAATTTCTTTCGGCAGAACGGATTCGATATCACCGATATTGATAATAATAGAGAAAACGTAATCGATATTAATATGAAAGGTATCTTCAGCAAAGGCCGTAAGCTCTTTTATTCCGTCCGGGCAGCGGGTATGCCGGCGGAATACCTGTTTCACTAAATCACTGACAACCCAAGCGTTAAATCGCTGTTCCGGTGAAAAATAATGAATAGGAACCACCTCCCTGCGTGATCGGCTCTTGAAAATTTTTATTTTTCTGATAAAAGTAGCTTCTCCTACTGTAACATGTCCCGGAAGAAAATATCCACCGACAATCTGCCCGATTTTTCACTGAACGCTCTTTCTTTTGTTTGGCACTTGGTGAAGCGGGTAAATACACAATATACAAAAACAAAAGGGAGGACTTATCAATGAAACCGGTAGTAAGAGAGTATACAAACGATCAAAAACTGATGCAGGACGTAAAAGAGCTTCAGCAAATGGGTGTCGCAAAAGAAGATGTATACGTGCTTTCTCATGATGACGACAGAACGGAACGACTGGCCGACAATACGGATGTCAATACCATCGGAGCAAAAGAAACGGGCATTAAACACGCGGTCGGCAATATGTTTAATAAAAAGGGCGACGAGCTCCGCAACAAAATTCACGAAATCGGCTTTTCAGAAGAGGAAGCATCACAATTTGAAAAGCGCTTAGATGAAGGAAAAGTTCTTCTGTTTGTCACGGATAACGAAAAAGTAAAATCATGGGCGTAAGCCGATCAGGTCCCAAGGGATTTCGGTCCCTTGGGATTTTTTTGCGGATTCCGCAATAAAACCGAAAGACACAATCAGTACATTTTCGGTGCTGTTTCTTAATTGATTTGATACAATTCGTTTGTAATAAATTGGAATATCAAATCAGGAGGAGCACCATTTATGAAAAAAATGTTACTGATGCTGGCGGTTTGTTTATGGATGATTCCTGCGGGTGTCCATGCCGCTGACCTTGGCCGGCAGACGTTAGGAGCAAATGACGGCTGGGGAGCCGCTTCCGGCGGGACAACCGGCGGCGCGAAAGCCTCTTCATCGAATGTATACACCGTATCAAACAGACAGCAGCTCGTTTCTGCATTAGGTGGAAGCGCCAACAGCACGCCGAAGATTATTTACATACAAGGCACAATCAATATGAATACCGACGACCGCAATAAAACGCTCGGCTTTCATGATTATAAAGATCCGGCATATGATCTCAACGCCTATTTGAAGGCGTACGACCCGGATAAATGGGGGAAAAAAGCACCGTCAGGCACCCAGGAAGACGCCAGACAGCGATCCCAAAAAAAACAGAAAGCGCGGATCGTGATTGATATCCCCTCAAACACAACGATCATCGGGTCAGGCTCAAACGCCAAAGTGACAGGCGGAAATTTTAATATCAAGAACGGCGTCGACAACGTCATCATCCGCAACATCGAATTTCAAGACGCTTACGACTATTTTCCGCAATGGGACCCGACTGACGGCAGCAGCGGCAACTGGAACTCGGAATATGACAATATCACCATTAACGGCGCGACGCACATCTGGATCGACCATTGCACCTTTAATGACGGATCGAATCCCGACAGCGGTTTTCCCTACTATTACGGGAGAAAATATCAGCACCATGACGGCCAGACGGATATAGCCAACGGGGCGAATTATATTACATTATCTTATAATAAATATCATGACCATGATAAAGGCTCCGTCATCGGAAACAGCGACAGCAAGACGTCGGATGAAGGAAAACTGAAGGTGACCCTTCACCATAACTATTACCAGAACATCGTCCAGCGCGCCCCGCGGGTCCGGTACGGGCAGGTTCATATTTATAATAATTTTTACGCAGGCTCGAAAAGCGCCGCGTACCCGTTCAGTTATGCATGGGGCGCAGGACATGCGTCAAAAATATATGCGCAGAATAATGTTTTTGAGGTGCCGGGCCTGGCTGCCGATAAGGTCATCAGCGTCTTCAGCGGCGGAAAAGCGCTTCATGAAGAGGGCACTCTTTTAAACGGCGCTGCCATTAACGCGTCAGCCGCCAACGGATTAAGTCAGTCTGTCGGCTGGACACCGGCATTGCACGGCTCTATCGGCTCATCCGCAAATGTAAAACCGGATGTTATATCTAAAGCCGGTTCGGGTACGTTAAAATAAGAAACACAAAGGAATATTTTCCTTTGTGTTTTTTAATTAACAAAAACGTTTATTAACTTAGTTAAGTAGTAAAATGGGATGGGGGATGGAAGACAACAAAATAGGAGGAGACCTGTAATGGCTTCAGAAAAAGACGCAAAAAAACAGCAGGCGGTAAAAATCATTCCTTTGCTTATTACTGTTGCTGTGGGATTAATCATTTGGTTTATTCCCGCGCCGTCCGGACTTGAACCTAAAGCATGGCATTTGTTCGCTATTTTTGTCGCAACAATTATCGGCTTTATCTCCAAGCCCTTGCCAATGGGCGCAATTGCAATTTTTGCATTGGCAGTCACCGCGTTAACGGGAACGCTTTCTATTGAAAATACGTTAAGCGGATTTGGAAACAAGACAATCTGGCTGATTGTCATCGCCTTTTTTATTTCCCGGGGATTTATCAAAACCGGGCTCGGCGCCAGGATTTCTTACGTATTCGTACAACGGTTCGGGAAGAAAACACTCGGCCTTTCTTATTCACTGCTTTTCAGTGATTTAATTTTATCACCTGCCATTCCGAGTAACACGGCACGGGCGGGCGGCATTATTTTTCCTATTATCAGATCATTATCCGAAACTTTCGGATCAACGCCGGCAGACGGAACAGAGCGGAAAATCGGCGCTTTCTTATTAAAGACCGGTTTCCAAGGAAACTTGATTACGTCTGCGATGTTTTTGACGGCAATGGCGGCGAACCCGCTGATCGCCAAGCTGGCCCATGATGTCGCAGGGGTGGACATCACATGGACAAGCTGGGCAATCGCGGCCATTGTCCCGGGATTGGCGAGCTTAATCATTACACCGCTCGTCATTTATAAACTGTATCCGCCGGAAATTAAAGAAACACCGGATGCGGCTAAAATCGCAACGGAAAAATTGAAAGAAATGGGTCCGTTTAAAAAATCCGAGCTCTCCATGGTCATCGTCTTTTTATTGGTGCTTGCGCTGTGGATTTTCGGAGGAAGCTTAAATATCGACGCAACGACGACGGCCCTGATCGGATTATCCGTTTTGCTTTTGTCACAGGTATTAACATGGGAGGACATCAAAAAGGAACAAGGTGCGTGGGATACACTGACTTGGTTCGCGGCGCTTGTGATGCTGGCGAATTTCCTGAATGAACTCGGCATGGTGTCTTGGTTCAGTAATATGATGAAATCCTCTGTTTCCGGTTTTTCATGGATTGTGGCATTTATGATTCTGATCGTTGTGTATTATTACACCCATTACTTCTTTGCGAGCGCAACCGCGCATATCAGCGCCATGTATGCGGCATTTCTCGCCGTCATTGTGGCGGCAGGCGCTCCGCCGCTATTGGCGGCGCTCAGCCTGGCGTTTTTCAGCAACCTTTTCGGTTCGACGACGCATTACGGCTCAGGAGCGGCTCCGGTCTTTTTTGGAGCGGGCTATATTTCGCAAAGCAAATGGTGGTCCATCGGTTTTATCCTGTCAATCGTCCATATTGTGACATGGCTTGTGATCGGCGGATTATGGTGGAAAGTATTAGGTTTATGGTAGAAGAAAAAAGGCAGACTCAGGTCTGCCTTTTTTTGTTTTGATAAGAGGCGGGAAGGCCCTGCACATGATGGCTTCAGCGTGAATACAATATAGCCGGGGTGATAATATGAGCAGCGGCCGTAATCAATACATGATATTGAAACAGAAACCTTACAAATATATGAGCAGACATATGAAACGCTGGTATGAACAATTACTATACGATCATGAAAAAACGGAAATAGTGACGGAAAAACAGTTTCCGTCTTTAGATGAAAATCGATCTGCCCTGTGCGTGCCCCAGATGCGGGGTCCCGAAGGCAAAAGAGGCCCCGCCGGCTCCCGCGGTCCGCAAGGGGAAGCAGGTCCGCCCGGTCCGCCTGGTCCCCCGGGGCCTGAGGGTCCGCCCGGTGCGGTTCCGGTTGTAGCTTTTCAAAATACAATAGAACAAATGACGATTCCGTTAGAAGGAACACCGATAAATGTATTAAGCACGGTGGTAGATGCGCCGACAGATCAATTGGTAAAAACGGATGCCGTCATACAAGTAAATGTGGAATTAGATCTGCTCGCTTCTAATTTTTCATTAGACTTAGCTGTCGATCTCCAAAGAAATGGGATATCTATTCAAACACTAAGACAAGAGCTGAACCTCTTTTCTTCAGGCGGGCAAATCTTGGGGATTCCTTTTACGTACATCGAGGAAATGACAGCGGGAGAAACAGCTGCGTATCAGCTCTTTTTATCTGTACTGTCTTCGAATCATGTCACGCAAGTCACAGCGGCAAACCGTTCCCTCATTGCAACGGGATTCCCCATTCAAGGATCGGACTAAGGTGATGAATAGAAATCACCTTTTTTATTTAGGTTGTCAAAAGACAGCCCGTATTAATATGCTGTCTTAAAATGTAAGGTTATCCGCAACAGAAAGGAGAGGGAAAAAGCTTGAATGAATAATCCGATTATAAATGGGAGCTTTGAAACCGGCACATTAGAGGGTTGGAGTTCGGCAAATACCCAGATTAACAGTTTGTTTGCACATTCAGGGAGATATTCTGCACAATTTATTGGAACTCAGCCATATGCTTACCTCAGTCAAATCATCCCCATCTCAGCTCAGTCACTGACTCTATTCGTATCACTGGCAACGCTCGGAAATGAGCCAAGTCCCCAGGTAACCCTCCAGATCATATATGTCAGCGCAGCAGGTGAACAAATCAGTTCCGTTCAAGAAAATATCACACCCGGAAATTTGCCGAACGTACTCTTTCATACATGGTCTGAAATCTATAAAACAAGTACTGTGCCTTCTGGCGCGGCCTCTGCTGTCATTGTATTAAGTAAAGTTTCTTCCGGCACGGTTTTAATAGACGATGTTTCATTGGCGCAAACCGGGGGTGACCCTGGCGTTACAGGCCCTACAGGAGCAACAGGGGTAACCGGATCAACCGGAGCGACTGGAATCACAGGGTCAACAGGAGCAACTGGAGTAACCGGAGTAACGGGAGCTACTGGAGCAACGGGTGCAACCGGATCAACCGGAGCGACTGGAATCACAGGGTCAACCGGTCCAACTGGAGTAACAGGAACAACAGGATCAACAGGTCCAACGGGTGCAAGAGGATCAACCGGAGCGACTGGGATCACAGGGTCAACCGGTCCAACTGGTATAACAGGAGCAACAGGATCAACAGGTCCAACGGGTGCAACCGGATCAACCGGATCGACTGGGATCACAGGGTCAACCGGTCCAACTGGAGTAACAGGAACAACCGGATCAACAGGTCCAACGGGTGCAACCGGATCAACCGGATCGACTGGAATCACCGGGTCAACAGGTCCAACTGGAGTAACCGGATCAACAGGATCAACAGGTCCAACGGGTGCAAGAGGATCAACCGGAGCGACTGGAATCACCGGGTCAACCGGTCCAACTGGAGTAACAGGAACAACAGGAGTAACAGGTCCAACGGGTGCAACCGGCTCAACCGGATCGACTGGGATCACAGGGTCAACCGGTCCAACTGGAGTAACAGGAGTAACGGGAGCGACAGGAGCAACGGGTGCAAGAGGATCAACCGGAGCGACTGGAATCACAGGGTCAACAGGAGCAACAGGAGTAACAGGAACAACAGGATCAACAGGATCAACAGGTCCAACGGGTGCAACCGGATCAACAGGAGCGACTGGAATCACCGGGTCAACCGGTCTAACTGGAGTAACCGGATCAACAGGAGCAACAGGTCCAACGGGTGCAACCGGTCCAACTGGCGTAACCGGATCAACAGGAACAACCGGAGCGACCGGCTCAACCGGGGCAACTGGCGTAACCGGCTCAACTGGCGTAACCGGCTCAACTGGAGAAACTGGCCCAACGGGTCCAACCGGGTCAACAGGCCCAACCGGGTCAACTGGAGCAACAGGAGCAACAGGAGTAACCGGAGCGACTGGAGAAACTGGCCCAACGGGTCCAATCGGAACAACAGGAGTAACTGGAGTAACTGGAGAAACCGGCCCAACGGGTCCAACAGGAGTAACTGGTGTAACCGGCTCAACTGGAGAAACTGGTTCAACCGGAGTGACTGGAGCAACAGGAGCAACAGGAGCAACAGGAGCAACAGGAGCGACCGGAGTAACTGGAGAAACCGGTCCAACAGGAGCAACAGGAGTAACTGGAGAAACGGGACCAACAGGAGCAACAGGAGCAACAGGAGTAACTGGTCCAACAGGAGCAACGGGAGTAACTGGTCCAACAGGAGCAACGGGAGTAACTGGTCCAACAGGAGCAACAGGAGTAACTGGTGTAACCGGCTCAACTGGAGAAACTGGTTCAACCGGAGTGACAGGAGAAACTGGCCCAACGGGTCCAACCGGGTCAACAGGCCCAACAGGAGCAACAGGAGCAACAGGAGTAACGGGCTCAACCGGAGCAACTGGTGTAACTGGTTCAACCGGGGCAACTGGAGCAACAGGAGTAACAGGATCAACCGGCTCAACTGGAGAAACTGGCCCAACGGGTGTAACCGGAGCGACTGGAGAAACGGGACCAACAGGACCAACAGGAGCAACAGGTGTAACCGGAGTGACTGGAGAAACCGGCCCAACGGGTGCAACCGGAGCAACGGGAGTAACTGGTCCAACTGGAGAAACAGGAGCAACAGGAGTAACTGGTGTAACCGGCTCAACTGGAGCAACGGGAGTAACAGGAGTAACAGGAGTAACCGGAGCGACAGGAGAAACGGGACCAACAGGAGTAACCGGAGCAACCGGGGCAACTGGAGAAACAGGATCAACAGGAGTAACCGGAGTAACTGGTGTAACCGGAGCGACTGGAGAAACGGGACCAACAGGACCAACCGGAGTGACTGGATCAACAGGAGTAACAGGTCCAACCGGAGCAACTGGTGTAACCGGCTCAACCGGATCAACCGGGGCAACTGGTGTAACCGGCCCAACCGGAGCAACCGGGGCAACTGGTGTAACCGGCCCAACCGGAGCAACAGGAGCAACAGGAGTAACCGGAGTAACAGGAGTAACTGGTGAAACGGGTTCAACTGGAGAAACCGGAGCGACCGGAGTAACTGGAGAAACCGGTCCAACCGGAGTAACTGGAGAAACGGGGACAACAGGAGCAACCGGCTCAACTGGAGAAACTGGTTCAACCGGAGTGACTGGAGAAACGGGCCCAACGGGTCCAACTGGAGAAACAGGTCCAACCGGAGCAACCGGAGCAACCGGAGCAACCGGAGCAACCGGAGCAACAGGAGTAACCGGAGCGACTGGAGAAACGGGCCCAACCGGAGCGACTGGAGAAACGGGCCCAACCGGAGCGACTGGAGAAACGGGAGCAACAGGAGCAACAGGAGCAACAGGCTCAACCGGGGCAACAGGAGCAACAGGAGTAACTGGTTCAACAGGAGCAACGGGAGTAACTGGTCCAACAGGAGCAACAGGAGTAACAGGTGTAACCGGCTCAACTGGAGAAACTGGTTCAACCGGAGTGACAGGAGAAACTGGCCCAACGGGAGCCACCGGCTCAACCGGCTCAACCGGGGCAACAGGAGCGACCGGAGCAACCGGGGCAACTGGCGTAACCGGCTCAACAGGAGCAACCGGCTCAACCGGAGTGACTGGAGAAGCCGGCCCAACGGGCGTAACCGGAGCAACAGGAGTAACTGGAGAAACGGGACCAACAGGAACAACAGGAACAACAGGCTCAACCGGAGTGACAGGAGTAACTGGTCCAACAGGAGCAACGGGAGTAACTGGTCCAACAGGAGCAACAGGAGCAACAGGAGTAACTGGAGAAACCGGCCCAACGGGTGTAACCGGAGCGACAGGAGAAACGGGATCAACAGGAGTAACTGGTATAACCGGAGCGACTGGAGAAACGGGACCAACAGGACCAACAGGAGTAACCGGAGTAACTGGAGCAACAGGAGAAACAGGATCAACCGGGGCAACAGGATCAACAGGAGTAACTGGTGTAACCGGAGCGACTGGAGAAACGGGTCCAACCGGATCAACAGGAGTAACCGGTTCAACAGGATCAACAGGAGTAACTGGTGTAACCGGAGTGACTGGAGAAACGGGATCAACAGGAGTAACTGGTGTAACCGGAGCGACTGGAGAAACGGGACCAACAGGAGCAACCGGAGTAACAGGAGTAACTGGAGAAACAGGAGCGACCGGAGTAACTGGAGAAACCGGACCAACGGGTGCAACCGGAGTAACAGGAGTAACTGGTGAAACGGGTCCAACCGGAGTAACAGGAGTAACAGGTCCAACCGGAGCAACTGGTGTAACCGGCTCAACAGGCTCAACCGGAGCAACCGGGGCAACTGGTGTAACCGGCCCAACCGGATCAACCGGGGCAACTGGTGTAACCGGCCCAACCGGATCAACAGGAGTAACCGGAGCAACAGGAGTAACCGGAGTAACAGGAGTAACTGGAGAAACGGGTTCAACTGGAGAAACCGGAGCGACCGGAGTAACTGGAGAAACCGGTCCAACCGGAGTAACTGGAGAAACGGGGACAACAGGAGCAACAGGAGTAACTGGAGCAACAGGAGTAACTGGAGCAACAGGAGTAACTGGAGCAACAGGAGTAACTGGAGCAACAGGAGTAACTGGAGCAACAGGAGTAACTGGAGCAACAGGAGCAACCGGGGAAACAGGAGCGACAGGAGAAACGGGATCAACCGGGGCAACAGGATCAACAGGAGCAACAGGAGCAACAGGATCAACAGGAGCAACAGGCTCAACCGGGGCAACAGGAGCAACAGGCTCAACCGGGGCAACAGGAGCAACAGGAGCAACAGGAGTAACTGGAGAAACGGGACCAACAGGAGCAACAGGAGCGACCGGAGTAACTGGAGAAACGGGACCAACAGGAGCAACCGGGGCAACAGGCTCAACAGGAGCAACAGGCTCAACCGGCTCAACTGGTCCAACAGGCTCAACTGGAGAAATTGGCCCAACGGGTCCAACCGGATCAACCGGGGCAACTGGCGTAACCGGATCAACGGGAGTAACAGGAGCAACAGGAGCAACAGGATCAACCGGATCAACCGGAGTAACAGGAGCGACAGGAGAAACTGGCCCAACCGGAGTGACTGGAGAAACTGGCCCAACGGGTCCAACCGGATCAACAGGAGTAACCGGAGTAACTGGAGCAACAGGAGCAACCGGATCAACAGGAGTAACTGGTGTAACCGGAGCGACTGGAGAAACGGGATCAACAGGAGTAACTGGTGTAACCGGAGCGACTGGAGAAACGGGAGCAACAGGATCAACAGGAGTAACTGGTCCAACTGGAGAAACAGGCTCAACCGGAGTGACTGGAGAAACCGGACCAACGGGTGCAACAGGAGCAACAGGAGTAACTGGAGAAACGGGACCAACAGGACCAACCGGGGTAACAGGAGTAACTGGAGCAACAGGAGTAACTGGTGAAACGGGTTCAACTGGAGAAACCGGATCAACCGGAGAAACTGGTTCAACCGGAGTGACTGGAGAAACTGGCCCAACGGGTCCAACCGGAACAACCGGCCTAACGGGTGCAACCGGAGCAACAGGAGTAACTGGTGTAACCGGAGCGACAGGAGAAACCGGACCAACGGGTGCAACAGGATCAACAGGAGTAACTGGTGAAACGGGTGCAACCGGAGTAACCGGAGCGACTGGAGAAACGGGACCAACAGGACCAACCGGAGTAACCGGTGTAACTGGAGCAACCGGCCCAACGGGTGCAACCGGAGTAGCTGGAGAAACAGGAGCAACCGGGGAAACAGGAGCAACAGGAGCGACCGGA
This sequence comes from Bacillus sp. CIS52, assembly GCF_053545315.1. Classification (NCBI taxonomy): domain Bacteria; kingdom Bacillati; phylum Bacillota; class Bacilli; order Caryophanales; family Bacillaceae; genus Bacillus; species Bacillus sp. CIS52. Next base: position 104,462 of record NZ_JBIUFR010000004.1, on the reverse strand, counting down.
GTAACAGGCCCAACCGGCTCAACAGGAGAAACCGGCCCAACCGGAGTAACTGGAGTGACAGGAGAAACCGGCCCAACCGGAGTAACTGGAGTAACTGGAGCAACCGGATCGACTGGAGAAACGGGACCAACAGGTCCAACCGGAGCAACAGGAGAAACGGGCCCAACCGGAGTAACTGGAGTGACAGGAGAAACCGGCCCAACAGGAGTAACTGGAGTGACTGGAGCAACCGGAGTAACAGGCTCAACCGGAGAAACGGGCCCAACAGGAGCAACTGGTGTAACAGGCTCAACCGGAGAAACCGGCCCGACAGGAGTAACTGGAGAAACCGGCCCGACAGGAGCAACCGGAGCAACCGGAGCAACCGGGGCAACTGGAGCAACCGGAGCGACCGGAGTAACAGGAGAAACCGGCCCAACCGGAGCAACCGGGGCGACAGGAGAAACCGGCCCAACAGGAGAAACAGGAGTAACCGGCCCAACGGGTGCAACCGGAGTAACAGGAGTAACTGGTCCAACCGGAGCAACCGGAGCAACCGGGGCAACTGGAGAAACAGGAGCGACCGGAGTAACAGGAGAAACCGGCCCAACCGGAGCAATCGGGGCAACCGGATCAACCGGGGCGACAGGAGAAACCGGCCCAACAGGAGAAACAGGAGTAACCGGATCGACTGGAGAAACGGGACCAACAGGTCCAACAGGAGCAACAGGAGCAACAGGAGCAACAGGAGCAACAGGAGTAACAGGAGTAACCGGAGTAACCGGAGCGACTGGAGAAACGGGAGCAACCGGATCAACCGGAGCAACAGGAGCAACAGGAGTAACTGGTGAAACAGGAGCAACAGGAGCAACCGGGGAAACAGGAGCGACAGGAGAAACGGGATCAACAGGAGTAACTGGTGTAACCGGATCAACAGGAGCAACAGGAGTAACCGGAGCAACAGGAGCGACTGGAGAAACGGGAGCAACCGGAGAAACAGGATCAACAGGAGTAACTGGTGTAACCGGAGCGACTGGAGAAACGGGATCAACAGGAGTAACTGGTGTAACCGGAGCGACTGGAGAAACGGGACCAACAGGACCAACAGGAGTAACCGGAGTAACAGGAGCAACCGGCCCAACTGGTCCAACCGGAGTAACTGGAGAAACAGGATCAACAGGAGTAACTGGTGTAACCGGAGCGACCGGAGTAACTGGAGCAACCGGCCCAACGGGTGCAACCGGAGTAACAGGAGTAACTGGTCCAACCGGAGCGACAGGAGTAACCGGATCAACCGGCTCAACTGGTCCAACCGGCTCAACCGGAGTGACTGGAGCAACCGGCCCAACGGGTGCAACCGGAGCGACAGGAGTAACCGGATCAACCGGCCCAACGGGTGCAACCGGATCAACAGGAGTAACTGGTCCAACCGGAGCGACAGGAGTAACCGGCTCAACCGGAGTGACTGGATCAACCGGCCCAACTGGTCCAACCGGAGCGACAGGAGTAACCGGCTCAACCGGCCCAACTGGTCCAACCGGATCAACAGGAGTAACTGGTGTAACTGGAGCAACCGGGTCAACCGGAGCCACAGGCAGTACACCAACCTTGCTCTTCACAAGAACTAATGGGCCGCTCACTGTTTTTCCGCCGTTAAATACTGAAGTTCCCGTTGCTACGCTGGCAATCCCAGTTAATGCTTTGCAGAATGTAAAGCTGGATTATGCACTCAGTGTCGCGTTAACAACTGCAGCAAATTCAAACTTTGTTTTTGAAGTGAGATTATATAGGGGAGCAGCGCAAATTCATACAAGAACTCTGTCGCGAACTAGTCCAACCGCAGCTACGGATAGTTTTTCGATTACTGACACAACAGTGGATACTGCGCCGACCGCAGGAACAAACACTTACCAGCTCAGGGTTATTTTCACAACTGCTAATAATTTAACGACAGCAACTGCTCTGAATATCGATTTTAACAGCATTGTTTTTCCGACATCATAATGAAAAGACCTGACTGATATTTTAAAGATGAAAGACCTGACTGATATACGGTTAGGTCCTTTTTTTCTGTAAATTAATCCTTTAAATGGGGTTTTGAAACACAGTTGTATTCTGAAAATATTGTAAGAAGAGATAGTGTAGTGAGAAAAGGAGATACATGGTATAACAGATACGAGTCTTGGGGTGGCTGCTGTGGGTATTGTTATGAGGCTGTCATTGCCAGAATAAATGAACGGGGTTGACTGAGCAACAGGGCTAACCGGAGCAGGCGCGATCAATTTTTGTTACATAAATCCTCAAAAGTGAAAATATGCCTATCATCCTTTTTGGAAATCGGCAAGAGAAAAATATCACGAAAATTCTTAAAAATAAAAAATAAGGATATAAAAAGTGGTATGATTTTAGGAGGAAAGGACGGCTGGTGCTGTGTTGGAAGAGAAACGGTTTTATGTCTCTCTGCAAATGAAAATTGCCGGATTAATTACGGCTTTATTAATACTTGTCATCGGAACGCTCACCGTTATATTTGCCTTTCAGCAATTAAAGGAAGGCCAGAAGCAGGCGGAACAGCTGGCGGTGCAGACGGCAAAAACCATATCATACATGCCGCCTGTAAAAGAGGCATTCCGGCTTGCGGATCAAAATGCTTTTAAAAAGTTAGACGTCATTGAACAAATGAAAGAACAGGCAGGTGCGCACGCCGTCTACATTACCGATCAAAAAGGGCGTGCCGTGTTTCATTCGGATCGCAGCAGCATTCCGAAAGACAATCAAAATCTGAAAAACAAAGCCGTCATGTTCGGCGGAGCTCCGGTTTCTGACGGAATGAAGGCCGTCCGGGGAAGCGCACCGGTTATTCTGGAGGAAAAAAATCATAACGAAGTCGTCGGAACGGTGACAGTCGAGTTTCTGCAAGATGAGATAGAAAAAGATATGAAAGCGCATTTGCGGCACTTAAGCTATTTTGCATGTTTGGTGTTCCTTATCGGCATCGGGGGAGCGGCGGCGCTCGCAAAAAGCATCCGTAAAGATACACTCGGCCTTGAACCGCATGAAATTGCGGCGCTGTACCGGGAGCGAAATGCGATGCTCCTTGCGATTAAAGAAGGGATTATCGCCGTAAACAAAGAAGGCGCGGTGACCATGATGAATTTGTCTGCGGCTGATATGCTGCATCTTCCGGAACCGATGATCGGAAGGCATATAAAAGAAATCATGCCGGGCGCAAGGCTCATGCCCGTTTTTGCAGGCGGAGAATTACCGCCGAATGTGGAGGTGCGAGCCGGGGATAAAGTGTTTATCTTAAACGTAAAAGAGATGAGACAGGCCGGGCAAGTATACGGAGCGGTCATAAGCTTCCGCGAAAAAACGGAGCTCAAGAAGCTGATTAACGAGCTGACTGAAATAAAAAAATACTCGGAAGATCTCCGTGCGCAAACGCATGAATTCTCGAATAAGCTTTACGCGATACTCGGTCTGTTAGAACTGGGAGAATACGATGAAGCTATTGAACTGATTAAAGAAGAGTACGCCATCCAGAATGAACAGCACGAAATCCTCTTTCAAAACATTCATTCACAGCGGGTTCAGGCCATACTATTAGGAAAAATGGGAAAGGCATCTGAGAAGAAAGTGAAGCTTTCAATAGATGAAAACAGCTTTTTAGAATCGCTGCCGGCGCATGTGGGCTCATCCCAGCTCATTACAATCATCGGAAATCTTATTGATAACGCTTTCGAAGCCGTCGCCGAAAAAGAGAAAAAAGAGGTATCCTTTTTTATGACCGATATCGGAAGGGATATTGTCATAGAAGTGGCGGACTCGGGAGACGGGGTGCCTCAGGAAAAAACAGAAACGATATTTGAAAAGGGATACTCTTCAAAGGGGACAAGGAGAGGATACGGCTTAGCCAATCTGAAGGAAGCCGTCAGTGAATTGCAGGGATGGATAGAGATTTCACAGCAAAAGAGCGGCGGTGCCGTATTTACGGTGTTTATACCGAAAGAAAGGCCAAAGGGGGAATCAGTGTGATTAATATCGCGATTGCAGAGGACGACTTTCGAATCGCGCAAATCCATGAAAAATTCATCGAACATCTTGATGGATTCAATGTCATCGGCAAAGCAATCAATGCCAAAGACACCATATCGCTGCTTGAGAACCGGCAGCCTGATCTGCTGCTTTTGGATATTTATATGCCGGATGAGCTGGGGACAGATTTGTTGCCGCTCATCCGCTGCCGTTTTCCTTCTGTTGATATCATCATTATTACGGCTTCTGCCGAAACAAGATTGCTGCAGGAAGCGCTCAGATCAGGCGTTTCCCACTATGTCATAAAGCCGGTTTCGGCACATAAATTTACAGAAGTGCTTTTGCAGTACCGTGAAAAAAGAGATTGGCTGCACTCACAGCCGGAGCTGAGCCAGTCCGTCATCGATATGTTTTTCGGAAGCGGCCAGAAAGAACAAAAACAGCTCAATGATCTGCCCAAAGGCATTAATTCTATTACACTTCAAAAAATCAAAAACGCGCTCAGGACTGCCGAAAAAGGGATGACGGCTGAAGAACTGGGTGAAAAAATGGGGGCCTCCAGAACAACGGCGCGGCGCTACGCCGAGTTTCTCGTTTCTCAGGAAGAAGCGCTCGCTGAATTAGAGTACGGCATTATCGGCAGGCCGGAACGGAAATATTATTTAGCACATGAATAAGGGATGGGAGAAATGAAGCGGTTGGGAGTGCTCCTTGTTTTGCTGGCGGCGCTGGTTTCATTTGACGGACGGCAGATGGCGGGCATCCGCTCAGCCGGAGGACCGATTGAAATCGTCGTACCCGCAGCGCCTCAAGGGGGCTGGGATGTAACGGCAAAAGCTTTGCAATCGGTAATAGAGCGGAAGCATATATTAGACCGGCCCGTAAAGATTATCTATAAGCCCGGCGGAGGCGGAGACAGCGGCTGGAAATATGTAAACGAACGCAAAACGGATGTCATCAGTATGAATTCAAGCCTGCTGTTAAGCAATGAAATTTTAGGACAAAGCCGGCTGAAGGCAGATGATTTTACGCCTTTGGCCATTATTGCAAAAGAGTGGCAGACTGTCGCTCTTCCGAAAGATTCAAAGATAAAAAGCGGAAAGCAGCTGCTCGGCGATATTAAAACACATCCGGGCGGCATAAAGATCGGATTTGCGCCAGGTCTCGGAAATGATGACCAGCTCTCCTTTGCGAGAGCCGCGGAAATGGCGGGAATTTCGCCGTTTGATATCCGCTTTTTTCAATACGGGAGCAGCAATGAAGTCATTGAAGCTCTTATCAATCATGATATAGATGCCGCCTCGATGACCATTTCAGAAGCGAGAGATACCTATCAAAAAGGGAAAATCACATTAGCGGCCGTTACTTCTGACAAAAGGCTTTCGGGCTTCAGCGATGTCCCGACATGGAAAGAACAGGGGGTGCCGTTTGTCTTTGCCCACTGGAGAGGCATCATGGGACCGAAAGACATGACCGAAGGCGAGATCGCTTATTGGGATCAGGCTTTGAAACAGATTACCTCATCTGCTGAGTGGAAACAAATGATGAAAAAACAGGATTGGGAGAACTTTTATAAAAACAGCAGCGGCGCAAAACACTTTTTAGAAGAGCAGACCGAGTTTTATAAAGAAATGATGAGCAGCGAAAAATAAAGATTCCGCAGACATGCGGAATCCTTTTTATTTATAAATGAACAAAATGAACGAAAAGGTTATAAAAAATTAAAAATCTTTAAAATCCAAAATATTTACTTCAATATGCAATTCTCATAATATAGCAAAAAGGCGGATGAAGGGGAATCGGGCCTTCAAAATGTAAGCGTATTCATAATAAGGGGGACATACTGTGTTAGCAATCTTAGGCTTTCTTATGATGGTTGTTTTTATGGTGCTGATTATGACAAAACGGCTTTCGGTGTTAACGGCGCTCGTATTGACGCCGATCGTATTTGCGCTGATTGCCGGCTTTTCATTTAACCGGGTCGGCGGGATGATGATCTCCGGTATTGAACAGGTGGCGCCGATTGCAGTCATGATTATGTTTGCGATTCTTTATTTCGGCATTATGATTGATACCGGTTTATTCGATCCGATGGTTGCGCGTATTTTAAAGCTGGTCAAAGGCGATCCGCTCAAAATTGTTGTCGGAACAGCCGTGCTGACCATGCTTGTCGCGCTGGACGGAGACGGTTCGACGACGTATATGATTACGACTAGCGCAATGCTGCCTTTATATATTATGCTCGGAATCCGTCCGATTATTTTAGCGGGAATCGCCGGGGTCGGCATGGGGATTATGAACACGATCCCATGGGGCGGCGCGACGCCGCGTGCGGCGAGCGCCCTCGGCGTGGACCCGGCGGAGCTGACGGGACCGATGCTGCCTGTCATTGCGAGCGGCATGGTGTGTATGATTGCGGTCGCTTATGTACTCGGAAGGATGGAAAGGAAACGGCTCGGGGTGATCGAATTAAAGCAGCCGTCCCATACAAATGAAACGGCTGCGGCTGTGGAAGATGAATGGAAGCGGCCGAAACTGTGGTGGTTCAATTTACTTTTAACGCTTTCTTTAGTCGGGTTTTTAGTATCAGGAAAAGTGAATTTAACCGTGCTGTTCATCATCGCGTTTTGTATCGCGCTGATTGTCAATTATCCGAAGCTTAACGATCAAAGGGAGCGCATTTCAGCCCATTCGAGCAATGTGCTTGCGATCGGGTCGATGATTTTTGCCGCAGGCGTGTTTACCGGAATTTTAACGGGGACGAAGATGGTTGATGAAATGGCCATATCTCTCGTTTCGCTTATTCCGGAGCAGCTCGGGGGATTTATTCCGGCGATTGTTGCCTTAACGAGCGGTATTTTTACATTTCTGATGCCCAATGACGCCTATTTTTACGGCGTGCTGCCCATTTTGTCCGAAACCGCCGTGGCGTATGGTGTTGATAAGATGGAAATCGCCCGCGCTTCGATTATCGGCCAGCCGATTCATATGTTAAGTCCGCTCGTGCCGTCGACGCATTTATTAGTCGGGCTTGCCGGGGTAACCATTGATGAGCATCAGAAATTTGCGATGAAATGGGCGGTTCTCGCCGTTATCGTCATGACTGCCTTTGCACTCCTTATCGGCGCGATCACGATTTTTTAACATAAAACAGCCTGTTCGTTGCACACTAAAGGCATCAGAGGAGGTGCCATGATGAGTGATCCGTTTATGCCGCTTTTTTCGGTTAAAAGCGGCGTCGGTTTTAAATCGGCGGACGGCGTTTACGGACTGACCGTGCAGATTGCGAATGTTTACTTTATCGAAAATCCCTCAGTTCCGGGGGAAATCATTCTTGTTGACGCGGGAATGCCGCAATCGGCGGAAATGATTACAGATGAAATGAAACGCCGGTTCGGGCAGGGGTATCAGCTGAAGGCCGTCATTTTGACGCACGGCCATTTTGACCATGTCGGTGCGATGGAAGAGCTGCTTAAGCATTGGGATGTACCGGTTTATATTCATGAACAGGAGCTCCCGTACGTCACGGGAAAAGCGGATTATCCGCCTGCCAGGCCGGATGCGAAAAAAGGGCTTGTCGCAAAGCTGTCACCGCTGTTTCCCCGCCATACGATCCGCATTCCGTCCGTTCAGGCGCTGCCTTCAGACGGCGCCGTTCCATTGCTTGAAGATTGGAAATGGATTCATACGCCCGGCCACACCCCCGGCCATATTTCATTATTCCGGGAGAAAGACCGCGTTTTGATTGCCGGTGATGCCGTGATCACTGTTGAGCAGGAATCCCTTGCGGACGTTGTCATTCAAAAGCAAGAGCTTCACGGGCCGCCCGCCTATTTCACAGCGGATACGCAGACTGCGGCAGCATCCGTTCAAAAACTTGCCGAACTGGAGCCGGAAGCGCTTTTGACGGGTCACGGGATTCCGATGTCAGGAAAAAACTACCGTGATGATTTGCTTACACTGGCTGAAAAACTGCATTCCGTTTTGTGAAACACCTGCGAAAATCACAGGTGTTTTTTCTTTGCACTTTCCAGTATGAGACAAAAAAACCATTGTGTTCACCCTTAAAAACGATACAATGGGAAGCAGATGTAAATTGAAGGAGAGAGTTTTTTGAAACATACGGAATTACTCTGGGATGAGGCGAAGGATTTTATTGAGGTCTGCTATCAGGAACTCGGCATGGAATCGCAAATCAATGCGCGTCTTCACTCGATAAAAGATGAGATAGATCGGACGGGCAGTTATGTCCATACGGCGGAAGAGCTTGAACACGGGGCAAAAATGGCATGGCGCAACAGCAACCGCTGTATCGGGCGTCTGTTCTGGCAATCGCTGAACGTCATTGACCGGCGCGGCGTGAATACAAAAGAAGAGGTGCGCGACGCTTTATTTGAACATATCGAAATCGCGACGAACGACGGAAAAATTAAACCGACAATTACGATTTTCCCTCCTGAGAAGAATGGGGAGAAACAGGTCGAAATCTGGAATCATCAGCTCATCCGCTATGCGGGATATGAGACTGAAAAAGGAAGAATCGGCGATCCGGCATCGTATGAGCTGACGGCTGTCTGCGAAAAACTCGGCTGGCGCGGAAAGCGGACCGATTTTGATATTTTGCCGCTGCTGTTCCGGATGAAAGGGGACGAGCAGCCCGTTTGGTACGACCTGCCTCAGGCTCTCGTGAAAGAGGTGCCGATCTCTCATCCTGATATAGAAGAGTTTGCCGATTTGAATATCAAATGGTACGGGGTTCCGATTATCGCCGATATGAGGCTTGAAATCGGCGGACTGTCGTACAACGCGGCGCCTTTTAACGGCTGGTATATGGGAACCGAAATCGGCGCAAGGAATCTTGCTGATGAGAAACGGTATGATCTGCTCAGAAAAATCGCGTCGGCCATAGGGATTTCATCCAGCCTGAATACCGACCTGTGGAAAGATCAGGTGCTTGTAGAACTGAATAAGGCAGTGCTCTATTCATACAAAAAACACGGTGTCAGCATTGTCGATCATCATACGGCGGCAAATCAGTTTAAGCGCTTTGAAGAGCAGGAACAAGACACGGGCAGAAAGCTGACGGGAGACTGGACCTGGCTGATTCCGCCGATCTCGCCGGCTTCCACCCACATTTTCCATAAATCATACGACAATACGATTGTGAAGCCGAATTATTTTTATCAGGACAAGCCTTATCAATAACTGATGGAAAAGGTGCGGTACCCTTTCAAATGGCGTGATTCTTCGATGGTTACGCCTGTTACATTTGAGAAGGGGCTGCCTTTTCTGACGGCTTCGGCAAAGTGTTTTAACGACTCTTCAGGGCCTTCGGCAAGGATTTCAACCCGGCCGTCATCGCGGTTTTTGACCCAGCCGGTAATCTTATGTCTGTCTGCTTCCATCTGGACGAAGTAGCGAAAACCGACGCCTTGAACCCGGCCGTCTGCAAACATATGATATTGAAGCATGGAAAAACCACCTTTTTCCTACTATGATAAAGGATAAATATAATATTTCGCAAAGGATGTGAACGGGATGACGCAAGACTATTCTGTCTTATCTATCAATCTCGGAATGCCGGCAATTCATGAATTTGCCGGCAGACAAATCAATTCCGGCATCGTCAAGCGGCCTGCGGATTCTCCCGTCATGCTGTATAAAACCCATTTTGCGGGGGACGGACAAGCCGATCTGAAGAATCACGGCGGCCCTGATAAAGCGGTGTGCGTGTATCCAGCCGAGCATTATTCATATTGGGAAACAACGCTTGCGAGAAAACTGCCCGCGGCAGCGTTCGGAGAGAATGTAACAGTCAAAGGGCTGGCCGAACAGGACGTATGGCTCGGAGACGTGTTTCAGCTGGGCGAAGCCGTCGTGCAAGTAAGCCAGCCGCGCCAGCCCTGCGTCAAACTCGCCCTCAAATACGGCATCAAAGATATGGTGCTCCGTGTACAGCAGACGGGATTTACCGGCTTTTATTTCAGGGTGATTGAAGAAGGATATGTCGATCCGCATCCGGTCCTGAAGCGTTTGTCGAGAGGCAAAGAAAGCATTTCCGTCTGGTATGCGAATGAAGTGAAATACCATGATTCAGGCAATCTGCCGGCCATTGAAGAAGTGCTGCGGGAAGAAGCGCTGTCAGAAAGCTGGAGGGAGTCCTTCCTTAAAAAAAGAGACAGGCTCTTGAATGTATAGAAAAAAAGCCGTGCTGCACTGACAGCACGGCTGATTGACGTTATGCTTGTTTCTTTGTTTCCAGCAGATTGGCAAGGAAATACTTTTTGAAGCTTTGAAGCTTTCTTCCTTCATAGTGGGTAATTCCTTTTTTCTTTAATTCTTCTACATACCAGCCTTTACTGCCATAATGCATGTCAGAAAACTCCTTTCTCCGTTCTCCCGCAGGGGAGAGTTTCTTCAGTTTTTGCCAAACTTTTGGCATTGTAACATCTATAAAAAGACGCTGAAAAGGGGGAAAGCAAAAACTGAGCCTTTCGATTCAGAGATGTAAAGCTTTCTTACATATATATGTAAAGGGCGGTCTTTTCATGCTTAATGGCCGGTTAATTTTAACAGCACCGTGCCGAGTGTCATAATTCCGAATACGACGCCGAAATAAATCAGCATCCCCTTCTTTTTCTTCACCCCGTAAACGGTAAGAATGATGCTTTCAATAAAGAAAATAAACCCGAAGATAATAAACCACATGTTGAAAAATGGCTCCTTTCACAGACATATGTCCAGTGTAGCACATCTCTTGTCACGAAACATAAAAAGCCGGGCACTGTATCAGTGTCCGGCAAGTTTGACGAGAAGCTGGGCCAAATGCTGTTTTTCATTGTCATCCGCAATATCCCACAGCTCTTGTAAAAGTTTTTCTTCCGCATTGCGGGGCTCCTCGTGCTTGGCGAGATAGTCCCCGAGGATGGCGGCGCTTTTGATGATTTTGCTGTCATCCAGGCCTAGTTTCTTTCCGGCGGAAATTTTCTGGTGAAGGTACGCTTTAAATTCCTCGAAATCCTCTAAAATCTGCTGTTTCGTAACGCCGTGCATGGCGTGTATTTCGTTTTCGATTTTGATTTTTTCTTTATCTTTTTTCATGCGTCTCCCTCCTTCGGGTTAGTTGTTGTATACCTGTTTGGAAGGGAGATGAAACATTACAATGCCGTTAAAATAATCGGTTTGTCTTTTGTGATGACGATGGTGTGCTCCACTTGGGCGACAAGGCTTTTATCCGGTGTTTTATATGTCCAGCCGTCTCCCGCTTCAACAATGGTTTCAGCCTTCGTGGAAATAAACGGCTCAAGCGCGATCACGGTGCCGTTTTTAAACAGCGCGTTATCAAACGGATCGTAGTAATTCATGATGTGGTTCGGCGCTTCATGGAGGTTTCTGCCGATTCCGTGGCCCGTCAGCGTTTTAATGACGGTAAATCCGTTGGAGCGGGCTTCATGGTAGACGGCTCTGCCGATCTGATTTTGGCGTTTTCCGGCTTTTGCCTGATCCAGTCCCTTTTGAAACGCGGATTGTGCGCAGTTGCAAAGCTTTTGCAGACGTTCATCGCCTTCTCCGAGCACGAATGAAATTCCCGTATCGGAATAAAAACCGCCGAACTCCGCCGAAATATCGATATTTACAAGATCCCCGGCTTTTAAGATTTTAGAGGCGCTCGGAATGCCGTGAGCGACTTCGTCATTTACGCTGATGCATGTCACGCCGGGGAAATCGTATTCCTTCTCCGGAGCGGAAGCGGCTCCGTGTTCGTCAAGCACCGCCTTTCCGATCAGGTCAAGATCTTTCGTGCTCATGCCGGGCTCTGCCTTTTTCTTCATTTCTTCACGCGCCAGGGCGACGATTCTGCCGATTTTTTTAAGACCTTCTAATTCTTGATCGTTCGTTACAATCATTGTCATTCCCGCTTTCTATGTTTAATCATCTGATTCAAGCTTACCACAACTGCTTTATAAATAGAAAACCAACAAGCCTTATGTGCATAAATGAAGGGAAAATTGGTATAGATCACTAGATAACTTATGTGATATATTTAAGAAAAAAGAAGGGGGATGGGTAAAATGCTTCAATTTTTGCAAAAACTCGGAAAATCCTTTATGCTTCCGATTGCCGTTCTGCCCGCCGTGGGTATTATTTTGGCCATCGGCAGAGAGGATTTATTAAATATTCCGTTCATTTATGCGGCGGGGACAGCGGTATTTGATCATTTGCCGCTGATTTTTGCGATCGGAATCGCGATCGGGATCTCAAAAGACAGCAATGGGGCCGCCGCTCTGTCGGGAGCAATTTCCTATATTATGCTGGACGCGGCTGTAAAATCGATCAATTCGACAAATAATATGGCCGTTTTCGGAGGGATTATCGCGGGGTTAATTGCGGGATACACGTATAATCGCTTTAAGGATACGAAGCTGCCTGAATATCTCGGATTTTTTAGCGGACGCAGGCTCGTTCCGATTGTAACAGCGCTGATTACCATTATTTTGGCCGGGATTTTTGGCTTTGTGTGGCCGCCGATTCAGTCGGTGATTACGTCATTCGGGGAATGGATGATCGGGCTCGGAGGCATCGGCGCCGGGATTTACGGGATTTTTAACCGGCTTTTGATTCCATTCGGTCTTCATCACGTGCTGAATAATATTTTTTGGTTCCAGTTTGGCGATTTTCACGGAAAAACGGGAGATCTGGCCCGCTTCTTTGCGAAGGATCCGACGGCCGGGACTTATATGACGGGATTCTTTCCGATTATGATGTTCGGGCTTCCGGCCGCTTGTCTGGCAATGATTGCCGCAGCTAAGCCAAGCAAGCGCAAAGCGACGGCCGGAATGATGATCGGCCTTGCGCTGACGGCATTTATTACCGGAATTACAGAACCGATTGAATTTGCATTTATGTTTTTATCACCGCTTCTGTACGGAGTTCATGCTTTATTAACCGGGTTCTCTTTATTTATCGTCAATATTCTCGGCATCAGGTCAGGCTTTTCGTTCTCAGCGGGGGCGATAGATTATATTCTCAGCTACGGTATTGCGGAAAAACCGCTTTTGCTGCTCGTTGTCGGGCTTTGTTATGCGGTGATCTATTTTGTTGTCTTCTACGTGCTCATCAAATCGTTAAACTTGAAGACGCCGGGACGGGAAGACGATGAGGAAGAGGAAGAAGTGCTTAGTGAGGATACGGCCGGTTCGGTTGAAGAACATGCCATGCTCAAAGGGCTCGGCGGCAGACAAAATCTCGAAACGATTGACCACTGTGCGACCCGCCTCAGACTGACCGTTCAGGATACATCCCTGATTAATGAGACGGCACTTAAAAAAGCGGGAGCAAAAGGGGTTATCAAAACGGGGAATCAAACGGCGCAGGTCATTATCGGGCCGAACGTCGAATTTGTCGCAGAAGAGCTGAGAGAGGCCGTCCGCCATGACGGTCAGAAGTAGACCGAAGCCCGGATCATCTATGTGATCCGGGTTTTTTTGAACATATATCAAGTTTCACATAATGGACAAAAAACAACGTTTCCTCCTGTGGTAAGATTCATGTAGAACAAGTATGGAGATGATGTAAGGTGACGTGGATTGCAGTTGTTTCAATTGTTGTCATAAGCCTGATTAAGATTGTGCTGACATGCCTTCCTACCGGAGCGGTGGAATGGATTCTCCGAAAATTTGAAACCCATTCGAAGCTCAGTGACGCGTCCGCTGCCGTATCCCTCGGCGGAAAACGTCTGGAAGGCGAAGACAAACGCCGGGTGATTGATGATTTTAACGAAGCCGTATTTATCGAACGGCATTATATATACCCAGGTGATGAAGAGCGGTATCTTCATCCGCAGAATGGAGCCGACCCGCTTGTCATTAAGACGAGAAAAGGGAAAAAAGATGTGACGGTGTTTGTATACAGCTACGAAGATCATGTAGATGTCGTCAAACAGCAGAAAAAGAAAGTCGTCGCTTATTCGGTTCTTTCCGACAGCCTGCAAAAGCGCTCTATGGCCGCTGCCGGGAGCTGAACATAAAAAAGCCAGATCATTGATATGATCTGGCTTTTGTTTATTCTTTTTGATCATCTGCTGAAGAATCTTCACGCTTTGTATAATCGATTTTTGAAGGATCCACTTTCTTGAAGCCTTTCGGCTGGTAGAAGCGAAGCAGATCTCCGTTGATGATCTTATCAGACATTTCAAGCTCAGTCTTGACGAGTGAGTCTTCTTTTTTGTCGACTTCTGAATCATCTAAAAGTCTTCCGGTTTTCGTATCGTAATACTTGCCGGATACTTTCGTGTAGTTCGGTGAGATGAAGTCGCCGTTACGGAACGGAATCACTTCTCTGTGCTCTTTCGATAAGATATCTGAACCGGACATGAGATAATCTTTCGTATCGACGCCGAGCAGATGGAGAACGGTCGGCGCGACATCGACATCGCCGGCAAATTTATGGTTGCGGCCGCCTTTCACGCCAGGAGCGTGGATAAAGAGCGGAACCCGCTGAAGCTGGGCATTGTCGTATTCATTGATCTCATCTTTGCCAAGCACTTTCGCCATCGCTTTATTATGGTTTTCAGAGATGCCGTAGTGGTCTCCGTACATCACAATAATCGATTTATCATACAGGCCGTCTTTTTTCAGGTCATTAAAGAACTGTTCGATTGATTCATCCAGATAGTTCGCGGACTGGAAGTAGTTATTGACGACCGAATCGCCAAAGTCTCCCGCCGGGAAGTCCGTGTCTTCTTTATCCATCCCGAACGGGAAGTGGTTTGACAGCGTAATGAACTTCGTATAGAACGGCTGCGGCAGGCTCTTTAAGAGCGGCATGGATTCTTTGAAATACGGTTTGTCTTTCATGCCGTAGTTTTTCGTATTCTCTTCGCTCATGTCATAATAAGCAGAATCGAAAAACTTATCGATGCCTTCTGCTTTGTACATTTCGTTACGGTTCCAGAAAGTCTGCGTATTTCCGTGGAAAGCGGCAGACGTGTAGTTTTTGCCTTTTAAAATCGCAGGAACGGACTGCAGCGTGTTTTGCGCTTTATTGACGAAAACCGAACCTTGCGAGAGCGGGTACAGAGAGTTCTCCATCATAAATTCCGCATCTGATGTTTTACCTTGTCCCGTTTGGTGGAAAAAGTTATCAAAGTAGAATGTTTGATTGTCATGCGCCAGTTTGTTTAAAAACGGCGTCACTTCCTTGCCGTTAATTTTGTAATCAATGATGAAGGACTGCAGAGACTCTAATGAGACGTAGATGACGTTTTTTCCTTCGGCTTTTCCGAAGTAGACATTGTTCGGCACGTCATAGTTGGCCTTCATATAGTTTTCCACATCCGTTACATCGCTTGAATCGGCAAGCGCGCGCTGGCTGTTTGACTTCACATTCTGCACGGCATCGTAAATCGTAAAGTTGTACGTGCCCAAGTATTTCACCAGATAGTTACGGTCAAATGAGCGTGTCAAAAGCTCAGGACGGTCGGTTTCCGCTACGGCGAGGTTGATCAGGAACATAAGCACGGCGGAAGCCAAAACGATTCTGAATGATTTCTTCGCCGGTTTTTCAGCCGGTTTTTTCATCTTAAGGGCCAAAATAATCAAAATGACGGTATCCAGGAAGTAGAAGGCGTCTGTCCATCTCATTAATGAGAACGCGCTGTCTCCGAGCTGGCCGCCGTTTGTTTTTGCCTGCATCATGACCGGGATGGTAATGAAATCATTAAAGAATCTATAATAGACGATGTTTGCATAAAGCAAAAAAGACAATAAAAAATGAATCACAATAATGGCTGTCTGCTGTAATTTTTTCTTGAAAAGAAGTCCAAATCCAAGAAAGAACAGGCCGGAGCTCAGCGGATTCACAAAAAGCAATATTTTCTGGATCGTGTTGTCTATGCCGAGGTTAAAGTTTAAAATATAAGCAGCATATGTTTTCACCCACAATAACACGACCGCTATCAAGAAGAAGGCAAGTCCTCTTTCTTTTATAAATGTTTTCATTGTTACACTCCTTTTTTCCGATCACGGTTTACACGGAACGATAGAAAAAACGAACGTAATCAATATACCATGAAACCAGCAAATAGAA
The DNA here is from genome assembly GCF_053545315.1 of Bacillus sp. CIS52. Lineage (NCBI taxonomy): Bacteria > Bacillati > Bacillota > Bacilli > Caryophanales > Bacillaceae > Bacillus > Bacillus sp. CIS52. Next base: position 88,361 of record NZ_JBIUFR010000004.1, on the reverse strand, counting down.
AAGGTGGAAAAGGCTCATCGGAAAAAGGGCGAAAAACGCTGTCGCAACGGCGGTTTATCTGATGAATGCCGCCTAAGAAAAATCCGAATGGAACAAAATGGGATCAGGATTTTTGTATGGATATGATCCGGTCTAATTGAAAAAAGGAGGTAACAAGTGATGGATATTGCCCATATCGTGGCTGAAGATAAAATCAAGCGCGCCATTAAGGATGGAGAATTCGCCGGCATCAAAGGTATGGGAAAGCCCCTGCCGAAAGACGATGCCGCACATCTTCCGGAGTCGCTCAGAATGGGCTACCGCATGTTGAAAAATGCCGGGATCGCCGAGGATGAGGGCGCGCTGAAGAAAGAGCTGATGACGCTCGATTATTTGATCGCCAAGTGCCGCAATGAAACGGAGCTGGATCACCTGCGGAACAAACGGACGGAAAAACAAGTCAGACTCGACAAGCTGACGGAGGAGAGAGACATGTTCTCAGAACCCGCATCTTCTCATTATAAGGAGAAAGTGTACAGACGGCTGAACCGTCCGTAAACCGGTTCCTTATATTTTCTGCTGAAAAGGAATGTACTCCATAAGGCGCGGATAGGAAATGTGGAGCAGGCCGTTCATGCACTGCGCCTGCAGCAGATGGGGCTCAGCCGGTTCAGGAAGTTCAATCGTCTCATCAATTTCTCCGTAATATCGGTTTTGGCAGATCCCCATGTCCTTTGGAAAAAGGGGCGTGATGTTTCCTTTTATATGCAGCCGCGTTCTTGACACCAGCCTCAATGTCAATTCTTCTTCGTAAACGCCGGGCATTTCCACAATGACAAATGTGTGCTGTTCATCCTGATAGATATCATAAACCAAGGTGTTTTTTTGTAAGGAGAAAAATTCTTCGGGAGATTTCCGTTTCAGGACATTGGTCCAAAAGTCGCTGGGCTTGTGCTCGTTCGTAATCTCAAGCCACTTTCTCATTTTTTCGATATCCACTTCAGCAAACCCCCCTTATATTTGATTTGCGATCGGCATTGACGGGTTGGCGATCTGATCCTGGTCGCTCACATCAGGGTCAAGATGGCCCGAATTCAAACATCCGGCGGCCGGTGAAAAGTCTCCTAAAGAAAAGTTCGCGCCGACAAATTTGCTGTTGGCGGTGTGGCTGTTTTGTACGGTCTGACCGATATCGACGTTTCCGTTTTGGGTGGCTCCGTTTACTTTTATATTGACGACGTTAATTTGGTAAGGCATTCATAAAAACCCCTTTAATCTATAATGGGCGGCACCGGTGTAATATTTGCGGTATCTGCGGTTCCGATGGCTGTCTGGTCGTTTACATCAGGATCATTTAACAAGTTCTCCATCATCGATTCTATAGGTGACGTATCGCCGAATGAAGAGTTCAGTCCTTGTGATTTGTTGTTTGTGGTGGGACTGTTGTATGCCGCTTCCCCAATCGTAATAGATCCGTTGCCAGAAATACTGTTAATCTTCAGATAGTACAGGTTGATAACAGTGGATGGCATCTCTTCACACCTCTTTAACTTAGTTGTACAGTACTGTATGCTTTTTGCGCTCCTGTTGTGAATTTCGCCCGGATTCAGCCATATGGCAGTCGTGAAAAACCATGTGTTTTTGGAGGACACCAGCTTCTTTCATAACGGAAAGCCGGCACCAGCTCGATACATTCCGTTTCGTCGGCTTTGCGAGAAGAGAAAAATAAAAACGGACTGCCGCGGCAGCCCGTTTTTTGTCAGTATCAAAATGAATACTATCCAACAAAAATGTGCGTACTGGTACTTTCAAAAATAATGGCTACAATAGTACATAACGAGATAAAAAGGAGAGATCATGATGTCAGATAAAAAACAGCAGATCATCGAAGCGTATCAATTCAGACACGCCACAAAGGAATTTGATCCTGAGAAAAAAATTTCAGAAAGCGATTTTGAATTCATTTTAGAAACGGGAAGACTGTCCCCAAGCTCACTCGGTTTGGAGCCTTGGAAATTTGTCGTCGTTCAAAACCCGGAGCTTCGGGAAAAACTCCGCGAGTTCACATGGGGCGCGCAAAAGCAGCTGCCGACTGCAAGCCACTTCGTACTTCTGCTTGCCCGGACGGCAAAGGATATCCGTTTTGACGCCGATTATGTCAAAAACCACTTGAAGGAAGTCAAAAAAATGCCGGAAGATATGTATGAAGGCTATATCAGCAAAACAGAAGATTTCCAGAAAAATGATTTCAATCTGCTTGAATCAGATCGAGCGCTGTTTGACTGGGCTTCAAAACAGACATACATCGCACTTGGCAATATGATGACAGCCGCGGCGCAGATCGGAATCGACTCCTGCCCTGTAGAAGGCTTCAACTACAAAGAAATTCACCGGATTCTTGAAGAAGAAGGGCTTCTGGAAAACGGAAGTTTCGACATCTCTGTCATGGCCGCATTCGGTTACCGTGTCAGAGAACCGCGTCCGAAAACAAGATCTGCCGCAAAAGACGTTGTAAAGTGGGTATAAGATCAATAAAAAAAGCTGCCGGGATTTTCCCGGCAGCTTTTAACGTTTCGTCTGTTTCGCTAAAAAACAGGCGGTGATCCAGGACGTAACGGGAATGATGATGCCGATCCCGACGCCGGCGCAAAGAATGGTGACGGCTTCCGCGCTGAAGACTTTTGAGTTCACTATTTTTTCAGCAGAGTATGATAAGTCTTTAAACCAGATAATTAAAGCCAAATAGCTGCCGAAAAAAGCAAAGAATAACGTATTCGTATTCGTTCCTAAAATATCTCTCCCGATGCTTAAACCGAATTTGTACAGATCTTTTCGGCTCATGGACGGGTTATAGCTGTAAATCTCTCTCATCGGTGATGTAATGGAGATCGCGACATCGGTAATTGCTCCTATCGTGCCCATAATGATCATAGCCGCGGTAACCTTCACAAAATCCACCCCGACAAAAAGTGTGAATATGCCGATATCACCCAGTTCTTCTTCACCAAACCCTTGAATCGAAGTCTGTTTCGTGACGGCCAGAATAAAAAACAGCATCAATACGATCGTCAGCATGGCAGAAATAAAGGCGGTTACGGTTTTGACGTTTCCCCCGTTAATATAAAAAAGTGTAATACTGCAAATCGCGGCGGAAGAGAGCAATGTTAAAACAATCGGATTGATGTGCGGGTCTGTCATTAAAATGATGGTGAGAAAGAGAACGCCGAAATTTAAAAATAGCGCAATAAAAGACCTCGCTCCCTTTTTACCGCCGATGAGAACCATCAATAGAAATAAAATCGCCGCAAGAATTACGATGACATTCATGAGCTTGCCTTCTTTCGTTTAATAAAAAAGACAGAAGCATACAGACTGGCGGGGATGGTTAATACAATTCCGATTCCCCCGGCCAATGCTCTGGCTATTTCCAAGGAAATGTTCATAGAAAGAGTGAATCCTATCGGGGAATCATTTTTCAAATACAAAAGCATCATCGGTATAGAGCCGCTGATATAAGCAAAAAACAGAATGTTGGTCATCGTCCCCATGATGTCTTTACCGATCTCCATTCCGGAACGTTTGAGTGCTTGTAATGAGATACTCTTGTTTTCTTCATATAATCCAAAGACAGATGACGTCATGGTAATGGCCACATCCATGACCGCTCCCAGTGATCCGATAAATACCCCGGCCATGAACACCGTGTGATAAGGGCGGGTTAAATACTGCATTTCTTCATATCTGAGACCTTTTTCTCCGGTTGCCGCCATCACTAAATACGTAATGAGCAGGGAGATAAAAGTGCCTGCGAGCGTCGCGGCTATGGCGGCATATGTTTTCGCGTGAAAACCGCTGACAAGCAGCAATGAAATGACAGTAAAGATGAGAATACAGATACCGCAGATGAAAATCAGCCCGATATTCGGGTGCTTTCGGTATAAATCTAATGCATAAGACAATAAAACAGCGTTAAACATCAGGCTGATGATCGAAAAGAAGCCTTGTTTTTTGCCGACGATCAATAGGGTGAATATGAAAATCCAAGCGATCAGCAAAAGCTGTTTATCCCGTTTTTTATCTATAATGCTTCCGGATATATCCTTACTTGATGGTTTCCCTTTATCAATTGACACGAATACTTCATCGCCGGGCTGATACTTTTGATCATTCGCTCCGGATGAGGAATACTGATTGGACAAATGAATGAGCTTTCCTTTTTGACTGCCGTTTTCAAGTTTGGCTGTAATCGTCTGACTGAAAATCTTATCTTTGTTTTTGTGCATGTCCTGCACATCAGACTGGTGTTCCAATGCTGTTTTCGTCACTTTGGCAATCGGGCGCTCATAAAAAGAAGCGTTGTAATTGACGAAAATGAGCGAGCTGATACAGCAAAGCGCTGTTATCACGTAAAACAGCTTTATTTTGTAAGTCATGCTGTTTCGTTTGTTTTTTGTTATTTTCAAAAAAAGTCCTCCAAACAGGCCTCGCCGTGAAGTGTCAGGCTATGCAGCTGCTGCATAAATAACGCTCATATTTTATCATTCGGCCGTACCGCTATCGATTCAGAAGGCGGACCGAGAAAAGCTCCCCTGACATCAGATCAGGAGAGCTTTTAGGAGAACCGCCTGAGAAAAGCAGCCGTTTTATGCTTCGTTCACTTTTTTTGCTTTTCTTCTTTGATACAGATACAGTGCCGTTCCGAGCGCGCTGATGAGAAACCCGGCAAGGAGGATGGAATACATCGCTGTGGCTGTATCAGGAAGCAGGCCGCCCGGCGATACTCCGTCCTGCGCTTGGCCGGATGAAGGGTTTTGGCCGTTTGGCTGCTTTCCGGAGCCGTGATCTCCGCTTGTCGGCGGCGAGCTCTTCGTGTTTGCGTTTAATATCGCGTATTCACTGAAATGATTGGTATAGCCCGTGACGAGATCGTGTGAAACCGATCCGTTGTCTGTTTTTGTATAGGCGTTCTTTTTCCGGTCTATGTGATAAATGCCCGGCTGTTTCGCCTTTTTCGTATTCTCAATGCGCATGGTAAGCTTTACAGGCGCTTTGAATGTTTTGATGTCTTTGTTTTTCTGCTTCATTGTAAAGTCGTATACGTTTGAAAGCGCGCCGCTAACTTTCTTTTTCGGCGTCACGCCGAACCGTGTCTCATCAGCTGCAGCGTTTGCCATCGGCATTTTCATGCTGAACTTGTCATGCAGGATCGTAAGGGAAGAATCAGATGTTCTGTCCTTTAACAGGCCGATCTGTTTTTTGGTTACGCTGAGATCAATCGGCTTTTTGGCGCCGTCATTCTTGTCGTAGTATACGATCGGTGTATTGGCGTTTTTGGCATAGACCGCAAATGCGCTGTCATCTTCAAGCGTCCACGAGCCGTTTTTTTGCTTCGTCGGCAGGTACACTTCTTGCGCGCGGCCGTCAACTTTCGGTTCCACCGCTTTTCCCGCTTTTTCAAGCTGCTCGATAAAGACCTCATAGTCGACAAAGCCAAGGTCTTCTTTATGGGATGCTTCGTTAAAGACGGAATATCCGTCTCCGCCTTCACCGACAAAGTTACTGGTGGCGACTCTGTATGTTTTCTTATCAGAAATCGGCTTTACGCTGCCGTCATCCTGCACGGCCGCAGCTTGAAGAACGCGGTGTCCCGGCTTTTTATTCAGTGTAAACGTGTATGTTAAACCGGCAACTTGAGGGAAGGCACCCCCTTGAGCCTCAATTCCGCTTAACCCTTGTTCCAGAGCTTGTTTGATCTGTTTTCCGGTTAAATCCGCGACGTAAAGCGTGTTGCCGAATGGCATCACATTCAGCACATCGCCGAGTGTGATGTCGCCTTTATCAATGCCCGCGCGGATGCCGCCCCCGTTTGTGATCGCGATCTGGGCGCCGGCGGCTTCCTTCGCTTTTTGCAGCATGCCGTCCGCGATGAAGTTTCCGAGATTGGTTTCTTTAGAGCGGACATGCTCGCGCCGGCCGTCAAGCGCAACTTTCGTGGAGCCGACTTTTTCATTTTTGACGGAGATGAGCTCTTTTTTAAACGGATCAAGCTCTGTTTTCAGATCCGGGTCTTCTTTCGTCTGCTCATTCACCGGCAGCGCTTGAAGAGAGGATTGTTCCGGAAGAACGACCCCGTTTTTGTCAAATGCGACATCCACCCGGCCTAAATATTCGCCGTATTCTTTTGCCTGGGCAACGATGGTCGGCTCTTCGTTTTTGACAATCTCCATTTTATCTACAAGCGTATGCGTATGTCCGCCGACGATTAAGTCGATGCCTTTTACTTTTTTGGCGAGATCGAGATCACGCTGATGCCCGATATGGGTCAGGGCGACAATTTTATTGACATGTTCTTTGTTCTGTATTTCTTTTACCGTATCTTGTGCGGATTGGAAGGCATCATTAAAGACAATGCTTTTACCCGGGCTTGATGTGACGGACGTATCTTCTGTCGTTAAGCCGAATACGGCGACTTTTTCTCCGTTTACATCAAGCAGAATGTATGGATAGATGCCTGCTTTTTTCTTTTTCCCTGCCGTAAAGGTGTCTGCTTTTTTCATGAATGGTCTGAGTTTTGACTCTTTGGACACATCGACATTTGAGCTGACAAGCGGGAAGTCAGGCGCTTGGAAATTGTATTTTCCGGACGGGTCAGCTGCGCTTCCGTTCCCGCTCAGGAAGCTGGCGAGAGCACCTGGGCCTTTATCGAACTCATGATTTCCGAAGGTCATTGCGTCGTAGCCCATGCTGTTCATCAATTTTAAATCAGCCAGCCCCTGCCACTTTGTGAAATAAAGATCGCCTGAGAAAACGTCTCCCGCATCAAGCAAAATGCTGCGGTCGGTTTCGCTTCTGATTTCTTTGATTTTCGTCATCCGCCTCGCCGCGTTATCAAGATGGGCGTGCGTGTCGTTTGTATGCATAACGGTGAGCTTCCATGCGTCATCTTTCGGCGGATCTGTGCCCGGTTCATCATCTTTGAACTGGAGCTTGTACTGTCCATAGCCGGCGTTTTGTGATTTTCCGATATAGGCGACGTCATCTGCGCGGTCGGCAAACGGCTTTGCGGCCAAGGAGGATTCAAATGTCAGGTTCGTCCCTTTGACCGGAAGGATGGACCAGTTATGATCAGCCTGCGGATTAATTGTTTTCTGCTGGATGATGTAATCCATTAAGACCTGCCTGTTTTCATCGGCTGATGAGTATACGATTTTATCATTGCTTAAGTGAGGAAATCCTCCGCCTCCTGAAGCGCGGTAATTATTTGTGACAATCAGAAATTCCTGCTTGGCGCTGACGGGTTTTCCTTTATAAGAAAGGTTGACGATCCGGCTTGCATCGGGATGAATGACTGTTCCGTTTTCGTTGTATTTCGCCGGTTTTGTGACATCGACCTGATAGGTGACGCCGTCAATGACATCAAAATTGTATGAGCGGTAGGCGTCATTTAAAAGCGCTTGGCTGCCGCCTTTTGCCTGATCGATCTGATTAAATTGCCCTGCGGACATTTCAAGCCAGTCTTTCACTTCGCTGCCGTTCAGCTTGACGATCTGAACCGTGTTGTCATACAGGTATAAATCGCCGATATTTTTGATGGCGAGGTCACCTGCGGAAATGTTTGTATAGTAGTTTGAACCGTTCCGCCCGCCGGCTTTAAACGGAGCGCCCGCCGAGAGGATTGGCAGATCTTTATATTCCGTATCTTTCATCTTATTTTCGGCGTACCATTTTTGCGCATCCGTCACGATTTGAATGGACGGATCATCTTTGACTTGGGCGAAAAAACTGTTGATATCGGCTTTTGTCTGGCCGACGGGTTCTCTGATGTATTGCAGTGTGCTTTCATGCGCTTTTTTGACGGTATTGACGACGGTTTCGTTTTCCGAAGTCACATTGCCGGCAATCGGCTCGATCCTGCCTTTCCCATCTTCCACATGCCATGCGCCGTCTGTTTTTGCAAGCCGGAGGTCGATGACGCCCGCATATTTGCCCCAGCTGCTTGACATGACAACGGGGATGCCGTTAATCGTGCCTTTATCGACGTCGAATTGATCAGCGCCTTTGTATTCAGCATCAGGGAACAGACCGTGCTGATGGCCTGATACGATCGCGTCAATTCCGCTGACTTTCGTTGCCAGATCAAAAACGGCATTTTCCGCACGGGAGGACTGTGCTTTTTTTTCGATGCCGCTGTGGGCGAGGGCGATGACGATATCGGCACCTTCAGCTTTCATTTTCGGAACGGTTTTCTTCGCGGATTCCACAATGTCCTCGACTTGAACGCGTCCTTCAAGATTTTTTTTATCCCACGTCATGATTTGGGGAGGGACAAAGCCGATGTAGCCGACTTTTAGCTGGTGTTTTCCGCCGTTTTCATCCGTGACGGTTTTGTCTTTTATGACATAAGGCGTATAGCGGTTTTCACCGCTCAATGTTTTCACATTGGCGTTGACGATCGGATAATCAGCGCCTTTCATCGTCCCGTCCAGAAAATCCAGCCCGTAATTAAATTCATGATTGCCGAGTGTTCCTGCGTCATAGTGCAGACTATTCATCACTTCAATAATCGGATGGGTCTTTGCGCCTGAAATGATATCGTTTTTCTGATATTTTACAGCGTATTCTCCGAGGGGATTTCCTTGAATCAGGTCTCCGTTATCGACAAGCAGCGTATTCGGATTTTCGCTTCTGTGTTTCGCAATGAGCTGAGCCGTTCGGGCCAGCCCGAATTCCGTTGTCGGTTTGTCGCTGTAGTAATCGTAGTCCATCATATTGGCGTGAACGTCAGTTGTCGCTAAAATGCTGAGATTCACACTGGAGGATTTGTTTTCTTCTGCTTTAATGGGTGTTATTGGGAGGATTAGACTAAGTATCATAACTAGGGGCAGCAGAATACGGAGAGTCTTATTGACGCTGCATCGTCTTTTCTGTATTCTCACCTGTTCTCCACCTTTCAACAAATTTTGTCATGCAGTACCATTGTAAGAATATTTTGTGAAAGTTTATATAGATTTCATGATGATTCTTGTAAAAAGAAGAAAAATGAGGATAATGACCTATGTAAAACGAATGGGCGGTAAATGAGTCTTTTATGTTTGATGTTAGTGTGGCTGGGGTACATGGATTTATGTAGACTTCATCAAGCAGGAGGTAGTAACTATGGGTAAAAAAATTGCAGTTGTATTAACGGATTATTTTGAGGACGTCGAATATACGGAACCTGCAAAAGCTTTTAAAGATGCGGGTCATGAATTAACAGTGATTGAACAGGAAAAAGGAAAAACAGTCAAAGGCAAACAAGGGGAAGCGGAAGTGAAAGTGGATGCGTCCATCGATGATGTGAATCCGAAAGACTTTGACGCATTGCTGATCCCGGGCGGATTCTCACCTGACATGCTGCGTGCGGATGACCGTTTCGTCCAATTTGCCAAAGCATTTATGGATGATAAAAAACCGGTTTTCGCCATCTGTCACGGCCCTCAGCTTCTCATCAACGCGAAAGCATTGGACGGGCGCAAAGCGACAGGGTTTACATCCATCCGTATTGACATGGAAAACGCGGGCGCAAATGTGGTGGATGAAGAAGTCGTCGTCTGCCAGAACCAGCTGGTCACAAGCCGCACACCGGATGACATTCCGGCATTCAACCGCGAATCATTAAAACTGCTTGCATAATAAAAAGCGGAGCGCCGTATCAGGCGTTCCGCTTTTTTTGTGAAGATTCACGAATGACCAGCTCAGGCGCCAGAATAATGCGCTGTTTTTGGTGCTGGGAATTGGTGATTTTATGATGCAGCAATTGAGCCGCTTCTTTTCCCGACTGCCGGGGAAAAGAAGCAACGGTTGTAAGCGGGGGATAAGAAATTTCAGCTTCCGGCACGTTATCAAAGCCGACAATGTCAATATCTTCGCCCGGGATGAGTCCTGCTTTTCTGATCCCTTGCATGACGCCGAACGCGACCAAATCACTGAAACAGAAAATCGCGGCCGGGCGCTCAGGCCGGCGGAGCAGCTCCATCACTGCCTCATAGCCTGCCTCGCGGGTCGGCGCGCTGTCAATCACAAATTCATTTTTCACTTCAAGATCCGCTTCACGGAGCGCTTTTTGAAAACCTTTCATCCGTTTCGTCCATGTTGATGAGTGCTTCACGCCGCCCAGAAACGCAATCTCCTGGTGCCCTTTCTCAATGAGGTGGCGCACTGCCTTATAGGTGCCTTCCTCATAGTCAGCTCCGACAAAATCACAGTCCGCATCGGCAATCTCCCTGACGGCGAGCACGACCGGAATATCAAGCTGCTCAAGGCGGGAAAGGGTTTCCTCGGCTGCGCCTGAAACCGGGCATAAAATCAATCCGCCGACCCTGTGTTCCAGCATGGTCGAGATCAGCTGCTCCTGCTTGGCGACGGAATCAAATGTCGTGCCTAAGAGCACTGTTAATCCGACTTCCTCGAGTGTATTCTGCACGCCGATCAGAAACTCTGAGAAAAACGTATTGGAAATGTCAGTGATAATCAACCCTACCGTTGTGGACGTCTGTGATCGTAAATTCGCTGCGACCCGATCATATACGTACCCAAGTTCCCGCATGGATTGAAGCACTTTCTCACGGGTCGCTTCGGAAATACGCGGATTATTGCGGACGATTAATGAGGCGGTGGATGTTGAGACGCCGGCATGCTCAGCGACCTGCTGCAATGTCACCCGGCGTTTTTTTTGCTGTTTCATACGTCGCATTCCTCACTTGGTTATTATTCGTTACCTCCATTATAAGCGTTTTGGCGCGTGAGAAGAAAGAGAGAGGGGGAGAAAAAGATAAAGCGCCGGAAGACGGATTGTCCTTCGGCGCTTCTGTCACAATAGATTATTCAAACATCTGCTCTTTAATATACTGAACCGGCATTTCACGGCCTGTCCAATATTCAAACGCCATGGCGCCCTGCCAAAGCATCATGCCGAGGCCGTTAATGGTCTGGCAGCCGGCCGCTTGAGCCTGTTCAAGCAATTTCGACGTAACGGGGTTGTAAACGACGTCTGTCACAATCAAATCCGGACGGAGCATGGATGTGTCTTCAATGACGCTTAAGCCTTCAAGCGGTTTCATGCCGACACCCGTTCCGTTTGTGAAAATATCGCTTGAAGCGATTTCAGCACGCAGCGCATCTTGATCTTCGAGCGGGAAAAGATTCGCTTTACAAGAAGAGCCCTTCATTTCTTCATTGATGATGCGGACATTCTCTTCCGCTTTTTCGAAAAACGCGTCATTGCGGGCGAAAATTGAGATTTCGCCGAGGCCTTCCAATGCGGATTGAATCGCAATCGGAGTAGCGGCTCCGCCGGAACCGACCAGCGTCATTTTTTTGCCTGTGATGTCGATGCCGTGTTCTTTTAGGTTGCGGACGTATCCCATACCGTCAGTGGAGTGTCCGATCAATTTTCCGTTCTCATTCACCACTGTATTCACCGCACCGGTGAATTTCGCTGAATCCGCGAGTTCATCGAGGTAAGGGAGAATGTTCATCTTGTTCGGCATCGAGACATTGAAGCCTCTGACGTTTAAGGCGCGCATTCCCGTCACCACATCTTCAAGCTGTTCATTGCCGACTTCAAATGCGAGGTAAGCGTAGTTCAGCCCTAATTTTTTAAACGCCAGGTTGTGCATCGTCGGAGATAAAGAGTGTCCGATCGGTGTCGCGAATAATCCGATAAGCTGAGTTTTTCCGTTAATCCGTCCTAAATCTTTCTTCATGATGTATTCCTCCGTTAGTCCATTCATTTGTTTTTCATTCCGCTTGAGGGAAGAAAAACGCTGATTACATATTTTTATTTAAAATGCTGAGTACACTTCGCAATTCAGCAACGGGAATCTGTCCGGGCGCAGATGCTTCTTTGCCCGCGCCGAACGTACACGCCGAGCCGAAGACTTCCCCGGCCAGCCGGCTGATCAGGCCCGTTCCCGCCATTGACATCGTGATGATCGGCCGGTCCGCGTATTGTGTTTTCATCGTATGTGTGGCATCCAATAAGACGAAAACATCTTCAGTGCTTTGCGGCATCACCGCGATTTTCGGAATGTGCGCGCCGTACGCCTGCATTTTCCGCAGCCGGGAGATGATTTCTTCTTTTTTTGGTGTCTGATGAAAATCATGATTGGACATGACGACATATACGCCATTGTCTTCAGCAGTTTTCACAATTGATTTGACTTCCGCTTCTCCCGTAAACAATTCAACGTCTACAAGGTCAATGTGTGTTGTTTCGATTACGGTTTTAAGCAATTCAATGTAAAGGCGGACGTCAAGAACTTTATTTCCGCCTTCTTTATGGGTTCTGAATGTAAAAAGCAGCGGTGTTGCGCCTGCAGCTTTCCGCACCTTTTCAAGCATGCCTTTTACGGCGTCCGGGCTCTCAACGTGCTCATATACATCCGCCCGCCACTCAATGATATCCGGGTTAAGCCTGTTGACGGCTTCAATTTCTTCAAGGAGTTCTTTCTCTCGGGCTGCCATCAGCGGCACAATGATCTTCGGAAGTCCTTCGCCGATGACCGTGTTTCTGATTGTAATAGATTGCATGATATGTTCTCTCCCTTTAAAAAATAGTCAGGCTCTCATCACTTGCTTAAAACGGATACCGATAAACAATGCGAGGAGGGCGCTGACGGCCGCAATTCCGATATCAAGCAGAAAAACAGGGGTCAGGCCGGCCGTTTTGGATATCGCTCCCGTTATAAGCGGAATGACAATAAAAGATAAGCTTGATGCTATATTAACAAAAGATGTGATGGTTCCTTTATTTTTAGGGAATAAAACAGCCATAACCGTCATCGCCAATTGCAGAATGCCCGCAGTTGAAAGTCCGATGACGAAGGAACTGATGACCGATACGGCCGGCTGCTGAATGAAAATCAGAGCAAGCAGCGCGATTGCCGCGATCACCGGGTACAGCACCATTACCGTAATCGGCTGAATCACTCTGTTTAACAGCACAGCCAGCAATAACACGGACACAAGCGCCCCGATGCTGTAATAGCTCAACAATTTGACGGCCTGCACTTCGGGCATACCCAAAACGGATTGACCGAACTTAGGAAGCCATACTTGAACGAGCATAAACAGCGCCGTTGATGAAAAGCCTAACAAAATAATGGCAAGGCCTTCGCGCCATATCGACGGCTGTGATCTGAACGTGTCATCAGACGGAGAAGCATCCGTCCGGCCGCCGTCATCTTTTTGCTTATGATTCGGAAACGGAACTTTCAACAGGAAAAAGCCGTTCAGGAAGAAAATGATGCCGGGCACGAAAAACGTCCACCCGTAAAACAAATGCCTGTCCGCAATAAATGCGATAAAAAACGGAAGCACCGTCGCGCCGATGGATACAAACGCTTTGATTAACACGGTTGCAGAGCTTGCGTTTTTCGGAAATCCTTCAATAAGCGCCGGATATGTGCCGGAATCCAAAAATGAATTGGCGATCCCTGCGAAAATAGCGAAGATAAACGCTTCCGTATAGTTTGTCGAAAGCGGAATTCCGATTAAGAAAATCAGATACAGAAATGCGCCCGCCACGATAAACGGCCGTCTCCCGAATGTATCCGAGAGCTTTCCGGCAAACAGAAGCGAGATCAGCTTCCCGATCCCGATGGCGGAGACCAAATAGCTGACCCCGGCTGCGGATGTATGAAGCTGTTTTGATAATGCTTCCATATTCGATGCGATAATAATATTGATCATGCCCAGCAGGAAATAGTTGATATAAAGACCCGCTGCCATTTTGGTGTATATGTTTTTCATGATGACATCCCCTAATGCGGTTATTAAAGTTAAATTATTTTTTAAATTGATAAACGCACATAACCATTCCCCTTTATTGAACCACTGCCTTTCTTTAAAAACTGGTTTGATAAAACGGCTGCAGGTATACTTGATTAACACTGATAAGACAGCAAGTATATCGTTCTACTAAATAAAAACAAATTAGCGGACCGCTCATTTAGTATATCGTTATACCAAGTTCACAGTTACTATACGCCTTCTTTTTAATTGTGTCAAACCGATGAACTTTTATTTTTTATTTTTTTAAATCAAAAAAGCCCCGCCGTTTTTTGGCGGGGCTGACACGGGTTTATTTTCTGAGAGAGGCGAGCTCCTCAGCAATGGCCTGCATTTCACTCGGGCTGAATGATGCTTTTTTCATGACCATTTGATGAAGATATGTAAGATCTTCTATTTTTTCATCACTGAAATCTTCCGCTCTGATGACGCCGACATTGAGCATGTTGAGCTTCTGCGAAATGTCTTCAATCATTTTGTTTAACGTTTCTGTTTGTTGGCTCGGCAAATTCATGCATCCTTTCATGACCGTTTTCGTACCCTTTATTCTAACAGAATTCATTTAGAATAAAAGCTTATTTCCACAGCCGCAGAAAAATTGCTAAGATGATGTTAAGGTTTTTGATCCTCAAAATGCGGGGAAAGAATAGGGAGGTTATCGATATGATACATGTGCTGTTTGTCTGTCTGGGAAATATTTGCCGTTCGCCTATGGCAGAGGCGGTATTTTCTGATATGGTGAAGAAAAACGGGCTGAACGGGCAGATTAACATTGATTCAGCGGGAATCGGCGCCTGGCATGCGGGAAATCCGCCGCATGAGGGAACGGAGCAGATCCTTAAAGAGAAAGGGATCAGCACAAGCGGTATCACGGCGAGACAGGTCCGTGAGTCTGATCTGACCGATTTTGATTACGTCATTGCGATGGATGCTGAAAATATCGGGCATCTGCGCAGCATGGCCGGTTATAAAAAAGCGGCGCCGCGTATCGCAAGGCTGCTTGATTATGTACCGGAGTCGGATCTTGCGGACGTGCCTGATCCGTATTATACCGGGAATTTCAGCGAAGTGTACGCTCTGATCGAGTCCGGGTGCCGTCATTTGCTGGAGACAATAAAGAAAGACCATCATTTATAAGGGGGATTGACCGATGAAGCAGACACGCATCATGGCAAAAGCGATTCTGATCGGCGCTGCCGCCGGCGGAGCACTTTCTTTATTACATAAGCCGACAAGAGAGGCATGTTTCCGGAACATGGACGCGTGCAGGCGGCGTGCGGCATTTTACCGGAATAATCCCGAAGCCTTGAAACAGGAGGCTTCTGCAAAACTGGATCAAGTGAAAAGCATCGCCAATACCGTATCGGACGATCTGAGTTTTTTAAACGGACAGATCACCAAGCTGAAGCAGACGACGCCGCAGGTCATTGACCTGTTAAAAGAGACGAAGGAGCATTTTTCGAAAAACGATCATTGAGGTGGGATGTCATGAGTTTTATAAAGGAGCTGTTTGCAAGATTTTCTCTGCATGAAGGACAAAGTAAATCGGCGGAGCTGGCGTATTTTTTTCTTCTGTCATTGTTTCCGTTAATGATTTTCATGCTGACGCTCACCGCCTATCTTCCCATATCGGCAGAAGACGTGCTCGGCGCAGTCGATCAATACGCGCCCGACAGCGCAATGTCCATGGTAAAATCCATTACGGAGCAAACGCTGAACAAACGCAGCGGCGGACTTTTGTCATTCGGGATTATCGCCGTCATCTGGTCGGCTTCTAACGGTATGAACGCGATTGTCAGAGCATTTAACCATGCCTACGAAGTCGAGGAAAACCGCTCATTTATCATCATTCGCCTGACCTCAATTTTTTTAACCATCGCGATGGTGGTTACGATTTTAATCGCACTGCTTCTGCCGGTGTTCGGCAGAGAAATCGGAATGCTGGCCGCGGATTTTATCGGCGCCTCCGGCCTATTTTTGCAGGTGTGGTCGGTTGTCCGCTGGGGTATCAGTCCGCTTATCCTTTTAATCGTCTTTACCGCGCTTTACATTTTCGCGCCGAATAAAAAGCTTTCCCTCCGTTTTGTGCTGCCGGGAGCCGTATTTGCGGCAGCCGGCTGGATTATCGTCAGTATGCTGTTCTCATTTTACGTCGGCACCTTTGCCAACTACAGCGCCACATACGGGAGCATCGGGGGAATTATCGTCCTTATGATCTGGTTTTACCTTACGGGAACCCTGCTGATTTTAGGAGGAGAAATCAACGCGCTTTTACATAAACGTAAAAAGCTTCCTGATGAAAATCCGTATCGCGGGAGCAAGCTATAGAGGAACGGATGACGTTCAAGCTGAAAAACGGAGGGGAATCGGCTATGACCAAGCATACGAAAAAAGGCGGAAGCCATAATAAACAAAACTCAAAAAACGGCCCGAAGAATAAAACAAGCGGAAGCGCCAACGGGCAGAACGGATACCACTAGAAAGAAGCCGCCTGGCCTAAATCAGGCGGCTTTTTATGAGGCGGGAAAAGAATGGGATTCGGATGCGGCGCTGTGCTTTGTTTTCCCGAAGACGAGCGCAAGCCAAATACAGACCAGAATCACTGTAATAAAGTAAAACAAATTGGCGCTTTCAAACCGCTGCATATACCAGCCGCCCGCCACCGGCCCGATCATGCTGCCGAGGCTGAACGAAATCCCGCAGAGCAGATTGCCCGCCGGAAGAAGATGGGACGGCAGCAAGTCGCTCATATAGCTGATGCCGAGGGAAAACATACTGCCGACCGCCATCCCTGCCATGAAAAAGCAGCCGCCGATGACAGAAGGCGACGGAAACAATCCGGCCGTCAAAAAGCAAAGGGCACCCGTTAATAAGATGACGAGCAGGACACGTTTTCTCCCGAATCGATCGCTTAATAAACCGAGAGGGAACTGGAATACAATACCTCCGATGGCGAAAGCGGGCAATATCAGCGCGACGGCATCAACGGATATGCCTAAGCGCAGGGCGTACACGGGAAAACTCCCGTTCAGCGCCGTTTCTAAAAAACCGTAGCCGAAAGCCGGGAGAAAAGCGACCCAGCCGAAAAGAAGGGCGCGGTAAAACCGTTTTGCGCTGTTGTCCCCGGATGTTTCATCCGGACCTTGCGCCGGGTACTCGTTACGTAAGGCAAACACAAACAGCCAGGCGGCAAGACTGATACAGCCGGATACGATAAACGGAAGGGACGGACTTGTTTTCACAAGAGGGACCATGAACGGGCCGACAGCGAATCCAAGCCCGAAGGACAGTCCGTACAGCGAAATGTTTCTTCCTCTGTTTTGGGGCGTTGACTTGGAAGTCACCCACGTTTGGGTGGAAAAATGCAGCATATGATCCCCGATTCCGATCAGCAGCCGAAGAAAAAACCATAACCATATGGATTGAAGCCAAATAAAACTGAATAAGCTGATGATGACAAGAAATCCGCCCGCGACCATCAGAGGTTTGAATCCGAGCTTTCTCAGCGGCGCTTCCATAAATGGCGACGCAAGAAGCACGCCGATATACAGGCCGGTTGCGTGCAGGCCGTTTATAGCGGCTGATTCTCCGTTCGTTTCAAAAATGACGGAAATCACCGGCAAAAGCATGCCTTGGGAAAAACCGGAGATGGAAACAAGCAGAACCAAAATAAAGAAGTGCAGTCGTGACATCGCGTATTTTCTCCTTCTTCAGTATCTTTCTTGATCGTACACGGATTTTCCGCGTCCGGCAACCTGAAAATGCCAATTCGGGCTGACTCGGAAGTGTAATTGAGGGAGTTTTTGAGAAGGATAAAAAAAGACTCATTCGAAAAAGGAGCCAGGCAGATATGAATCGGATTTTTTTCTTTACGGCTGCGGCGGGAGTGCCGCTTTCAGTCATCGGCGGCCTGATGCACTGGCCGTCAGCGGTTTTGTTTATTATTTATTGCTTGACGATTATTGCGCTTGCAAGTTATATGGGGAGAGCGACTGAATCTCTTGCCATTATCGCGGGACCGCGGATCGGCGGTCTGCTGAATGCCACGTTCGGCAATGCGGTAGAGCTGATTATATCGCTATTTGCCTTAAAGGAAGGGCTGACGGGCATCGTGCTTGCTTCACTGACCGGTTCGGTGCTCGGCAACCTTCTGCTTGTCGCGGGATTGTCGTTTTTTATCGGCGGTTTGAAATACAAGCGGCAGGAATTCAATATTCATGATGCCCGCCATAATTCAGGCCTGCTGATATTTGCCATTATCGTAGCTTTTGTCATTCCCGAAGTGTTTTCCATGGATATGGGGGAAAAAAGCAAACTTGATTTGAGTGTCGGCATCAGCATCATCATGATCCTTTTATACGTGGCGGCTCTTTACTTCAAGCTCGTCACCCACCGCGGCGTTTATCAGCCGAACCAGCCGGAGGCCAAGGAAGAAGAGGAGCAGCCTGAGTGGTCGGGGAAAAGGGCGACAGCCGTCTTATTTATCGCAACCATTATTGTCGCCTACATATCTGAAAACCTTGTTCATACGTTTCATGCGGTGGCTGAACAGTTCGGCTGGAGCGAATTGTTTATCGGGGTGATTATCGTCGCAATCGTCGGAAATGCCGCAGAGCATGCGTCGGCGATTATTATGGCGTACAAAGACAAGATGGATGTCGCCGTTGAAATCGCGGTCGGTTCGACTTTGCAGATCGCCATGTTTGTAGCCCCGGTTCTTGTGATCTGTTCCATCTTTTTCCCGGTGAATATGCCGCTGGTATTCACATTGCCTGAGCTTGTCGCGATGATATCATCCGTCCTTTTGATGACGATGATTTCAAATGACGGTGATTCGAACTGGTTTGAGGGGGCTACTCTCCTTGCCGCTTATGTCATCATGGCGATCGGATTTTTCCTGCTTTAACCTGTAAAAAATGCGGATAACAACGATTACGGAGGAAAAGACTAAAGGAAAATGCTATAGAAAGAGTGATATGATGAAAAAGCTGTTTCATGCCACATTGATTCTGCTGTTATCCTTTAGTTTTTTTGCAGCGCCGTCTGCCGGTGCAAAGAAACCGTTTAAGGTTCCCAACTCTGTCGTCAGCATTTCCAAGGAAAATACGTATCCGAATGCTTCACAGGACCAGCCGATGCTTCAGCCGAGCAAACTGGCAAAGGAATTGTTAGATACATCAGAGATCAACATCGAAAATCCGCATCTGATAAAGATGCTGAATGAATCCTCGGTTTCCGGTTCACCGCTTGCCATCGGATACCGGGCGACAATATTTCTCGGGAAATGGGCGCTCGGTTATCAATCGAACGAAACGGTCGCCAACTGGGAATATAAAAAAATCAACACGAACAGAGCGGATAACCGGGGCGGGCAGCAAGCCGCCGAAATCTCATACGCCCAAGAACAGCAATACAAAATCAAAGGCGGGCTCACAGCGAAAGTGCCGAACGCAGAAGACGTGAAAAGCATGATGATGCAAAAAGCGATGAAGAAAACAAAACTGCCGCTCGCGTTTGAAACGGTCATCGGCGCCGGGACAAAACGCGATCAGATTTATAAAATTTCTCCGCAGCGGCTCGGCTACCTGCACGCCTATGCCCCGGCCGTTAATGAGAAAGGAAAAGTAACATACGGCGAAGTGTATTTGGTGCTGAAAGGCAGCAAGCGGAAACTTGTCGTCAAAAATGTGACCTCGCAAGGAATCGGCGCTTGGATTCCGGTGCAGGATCATGTCACATTCGGTTTTCAAATGACAGCGCAGCCGAGATAAATAAAAAAAGCTGATTCCGATTGGGAATCAGCTTTTTTGTGTATGATTCATTTCCTCAAGCAATTGCACATTGTTGTTGTACAGTTCCCGGGCAAGAACGCGTCTCACCGCAAGGCTCGCCGAGAAGTATTCTGTGTCTTGAACCATGCCTTTGACGGTAAATTCAATGCCTCTCGTCAATTTGTTCAGGCTCATGATTCCATGCACTTGAAACGGTTCCGCAGCATTGAGAAATTCATCCCGCTTCAGTGAATCGCGAAGTTCATCATTGAGCATGTCACAGGCTTTTTCTAAGACGGCGTATACCCGCTCAGGATCTTCCTTGTAACTGATCACGACAGACTCGGTAATCCTCATAAAATCAATGTTATAGTTTTGAAGCTGTCTCACCTCACCATTTGAAATGGTAAGCAGCTTGCCGGAGAACTCACGGATCTGCATGGAACGGAGTCCGATTTCTTCGACTGTGCCGTTGAACAGATTATTAATCGTCACGTAATCGCCTTTATGCAGCTGGCGTTCGTATATTAAAAAGACACCGGCCAAAATGTCCTTGATTAAAGACTGGGCGCCGAAACCGATGACGATACCGGCAACGCCCGCCCCGGCTAAAATTCTGCCGAAATCATGAACGAATAAAGAAATGACGTAAAAGATAAATCCGATCGTCGCCGTATACTGGGTGATGGATCGGACGAGGCTCTCAATCGTTTTCCCTTTCCGTTCCTCCAAGAAATCTGTGCGTTTAAATAACACCTGTACAAAGCGGTTGATCAGAAAGACACCGGCGTAAAGCACGAGAGCGACGATGATGATCTCAACCACTTTGCTTTTCAAAATATCCGTAATTGTCGTTTCCATCTTCTGTTATCCTCTGGCTTTTCGTAATGAAAAATCTGTCTCCTGATAATAACTGTTTTTGACAAGGACGTTCGGTCCGAGGCATCGGACGTTTGTACAGCGGCAGTTCAGCTCTTTGCTCAGCTTCGTCTGTCTCCACTTGTCATACGCTTCAGGAAGGCTGTCAGTTTTAATATTGCCGAGCGGCGGTGTATCACCGAAATCCGTGACAATGATATTTCCGTCAAAGATGTTGACATTCAGGCGGGAGCGGCCGTCAGGATCGTTTCGCACCGTAACGTTTTTCGCTTCCCGCAGGCGGCGGAGGAGCTTCTGATCTTCTTCATCAGGGCTGCATGCGTAAAACGGGAGCGTGCCGAACAGCATCCATGTTTCTTCATCGCGAATATCGAGCAGATGATGAATGGCCTGTCTCATGTCCTTCAGGCTGAGTGATTCAAGCGCGCTGGCGAAATCACTCGGATACATCGGATGGACTTCGTGGCGCTGGCATTTCATTTCTTCCGTAATCTGCCGGTGAATATGTTCAATATGCGGAAGCGTGCGTTTATTCAGCATCGTTTCCGCTGAAACCATTACACCCGCTTCAACCAGCGTACGGCTGTTTTCAATCATTTTGTCAAAATAGCGCGCCCGCTGTTCAAATGTCGGTTTTTTCTCCATCATCGCGAATCCGATGTCGGCAAAGTCCTCGACCGTTCCCCAGTTGTGGGAAATGTGAAGGACGTCCAAATAAGGAATAATCCGTTCGTATCGGCCGATATCAAGCGTCAGGTTTGAATTGATCTGTGTGCGCACGCCGCGTTCATGCGCATATTTCAAAAGCGGGACGACATATTCCTTTACCGATTTCAGCGAAAGCATCGGTTCGCCGCCCGTAATACTGATCGAGCGTAACAGCGGAATTTCTTCAAGCCGCTTTAATAAAAGGTCAATCGGCAGCGCATTCGGATCTTTCGGCTGAAGCGTGTACCCGACCGCGCAGTGCTCGCATCTCATATTGCACAAGGTCGTCGTTGTAAATTCAACGTTCGTCAGTTTCATATCTCCATACTGGTCGACATCCATGTACGCTTCCCAAGGATCGTACTCCGGTGTGATCGGACGCAGTGCTGTGTTTTGTGTCATGACTATCTAACTCCTTTATAAATGGGCATACTAACGTCTGCCAAGTGTTAATTTTAGACCTGATCTGCCAAGATCGCAAGTAGCGGAACCATTGAAAAACGGCAAAAAATACGCTACCATTATAAAAAATGAATGGAGTGGAAATATGGGGAATGCAGTAAACAGCAAAGATCAGCAGCTCGATTACTTAAAGAACAGACTCGATATGTTTATGAATGTCATTGATTCATTAGACCCTGAATCAACGGACGTTGAAGATATAGACCGGCTCATCGGCATGCTTGATGATCTGGAAGCAAAATACGAACGCTTCAAAAAGGATTGGGAATAAACCCCGGCAGCCCGCCGGGGTTTTTCTCTTTCCATAATGCGGCTGTATAAAAGGGGTGAGCCTACTGCAAAATAAGGAAAAATGCAGAAGGAGTGCTGGGCATGAAATGGTTTTGTTCAATTTGCTTCATGGCTGTCCTACTTGCGGGAGGCATAAACAGTGC
Organism: Bacillus sp. CIS52; assembly: GCF_053545315.1. Taxonomy (NCBI): domain Bacteria; kingdom Bacillati; phylum Bacillota; class Bacilli; order Caryophanales; family Bacillaceae; genus Bacillus; species Bacillus sp. CIS52. Next base: position 66,298 of record NZ_JBIUFR010000004.1, on the reverse strand, counting down.
AGAGGCCGTGCCGAATGAACGGATAAACTGGGGATTTAAACGCAGCGTCAATCATCAGCCGCCGGATGCCGGCAGACAGCTGGACAATCTTGTCAAAAAATACGATGCCTTTTATTTAGGCAATACGAAAGAAAAGACCATTTACTTAACGTTTGATAACGGATACGAAAATGGGTATACCCCGAAAGTGCTTGATGTTTTAAAAAAACATCATGTCACAGGCACTTTTTTTGTCACAGGCCATTTTGTGAAAGAGCAGCCTGATTTGATTAAACGGATGTCAAAGGAAGGCCATATTATCGGCAATCATTCTTTTCATCATCCTGATCTGACGACAAAAACGGGCGATCAGATTCAAGATGAACTCGATTCCGTCACGGAAGCTGTTTACAACATTACCGGAAAGCGTGACAATTTGTATCTCCGTCCGCCGCGCGGCGTGTTCAGCGAATATGTCCTGAAAGAAACGAAGCGCCTCGGCTACCAAACCGTTTTCTGGTCCGTCGCATTTGTCGATTGGAAGGTTAACGAGCAGAAAGGGAAAAAATACGCCTATGATCACATGATAAAACAGGCGCATCCCGGCGCGATCTACCTTCTCCACACTGTTTCAAAGGACAATTCAGAAGCTTTGGACGATGCGATTACCGATTTGAAAAAAGAAGGATACACGTTTAAAAGCATTGATGATCTAATGTTTGAGAAAGAAATGAAGCTGCCGTCTTTGTAACGGGGAGCGCCTCTCCATATTGATGGAGGCGTCAAAGCCCTTATGCAAATAAACATCACTGAGATGAAACCTGCTCCCAGTTAAAGGGGGCAGGTTTTTTGCCGGAATGCTTATATGAATTAAGAGATAGTTAAGAAATAGTTAATCCCCAGTTAAAAACGCATTCCTATACTATTGTACATAAGCATTAGGAAAGTAGGTCTGGATCAATGCAGGAAATAATTAAAACGACGAATTTAACAAAAGTTTATGGAAAACAAAAGTCAGTTGATAACCTCAACATAACAGTTAATGAAGGTGATATTTACGGGTTCCTTGGGAGGAATGGGGCAGGTAAAACAACGACTATAAGAATGCTGCTGGGGCTGATAAAGCCTACTCATGGAAAGATTGAGATATTCGGTGAGGATTTACATGCGAATAAGAAAGACATTCTAAAAAGAATTGGTTCAATTGTAGAAGTACCTGGATTCTATGGAAACCTCACTGCTAAAGAAAACCTTGAAATAAATGCCAGGATCGTTGGAATTCACAAAAAAAATGCAATTGAAGAAGCATTAGAAATTGTGGGATTAGAGAATGAAACTAAAAAGCTTGTAGGCAAATACTCTTTAGGAATGAAGCAAAGACTTGGCATCGCCCGATCTCTTCTTCACTATCCGGAATTACTAATATTAGATGAACCGACGAATGGTTTAGATCCGATTGGTATTAAAGAGATGAGAAGGCTCATTAAAACATTAGCTGAAGAAAGAAAAATTACTCTGCTGATATCAAGCCATATCCTGTCTGAGATTGAACAATTAGTTGATCATTTGGGAATTATTCACGAGGGAAAACTGTTAGAGGAAACTGAATTTGATAATCTCCGGAAGAAAAATCGAAAGTTTCTTGAGTTTCAAGTTTCGAATGATGACAAAGCTTCAATGCTTTTAGAGAAACATTTTCAAATCTTTGACTACGAAGTACATGGTGACGGGATTATCCGCATTTTCTCGCATATTGGACAACAGGGAGCGATTAATAAATTACTTGTTCAGAACGATATTGAGGTGCTTAAAATTTTGATGAGTGAAGACCGTCTGGAGGATTATTTCACAAAATTGGTTGGGGGTGGAACCATTGGTTAATCTGTTATACGCAGAGTTACTAAAACTCAGAAGGTCTGCGATGCTTCTAATAAGTACGATAGGAGCTTCGGTCGTCCCATTTATGGTTGTCGTTGCATCCTACGTACAAATAAAGACTGAGAATCCCGTTGCTGTCATAAAATTCCATGAACTTTTCAGCAACGCTAACTTATATACAGTCTTGGTAGTGGGGGTTCCGCTGTATGGAGTTGTTGCCGCTTATATTTTTAACAGGGAATATATGGATGATACACTGAAAAACCTTTTAACCATACCTGTTTCCAGAATAAATCTTATTCTCAGCAAATTACTGCTGCTATTTATCTGGATATTCTTTTTAACTTTAGTCGCGTGGGGGCTTACTTTATTACTAGGTGTGATCTTGCAATTCCCGGGTCTCAGCCAATCACTCATACTCAAATCATTTTTGCACTTTGTAATGGGGGGAATTTTACTATTTGTTTTATCAACACCTATTGTTCTGATCACAGTTGTTCTAAAGAATTACGTACCCACCATTATTTTTACAATCCTAATTACTTTGATAAATATTATGACAGCTAACTCAGAACACAGAGGATTGTTCCCATGGGCAGCGGCCGGAGATATTTCAATGAATACGCTTCTCTCTACTTATCCTCCGGAATACTCTTATTTGGGAATTGCTTTAGTCTCAATAGTAGGATTTGTTTCCTTAATAATCTATTTTAACAAGGTGGATATACATTAATTTTTGTAAATGTTTCAAGTGAAAAGCAGATTGTTTGCGGTTCGCACAAATCACTTACATATGTAAATGAGATTTTTAAATAGGAGGATAATATAAATGTCTTTATCAGAGCAGAATATTGCCGCTTTTCGTGCTGTAAACGATTTAGGTAAAGAATTTCCATTTCTAAACTCAGCAATGGTCATACTTGCTGAATATGCAGTGTTTATTTTAGCACTCGTTATGCTTGTTTTCTGGTTTACCCGAAATGACAAAAACAGGATGATGGTCATACAGGCGGGAGTGGCATTCATTATAGCAGAGATGATTGGGAAAATTGCCGGTCAACTCTATTCCAATAATCAGCCATTTGCAGTTCTTTCAAATGTTAATAAACTGGTAGATCATGCGGTGGATAATTCATTTCCAAGCGATCACACCATCCTATTCTTTTCTATCTCATTTTCTTTTTGGCTTGTATATAAAAAAACAGGTTGGATATGGATCATACTTGCACTTAGTGTAGCTGTTTCACGCATATGGGTAGGTGTACACTATCCTTTCGATGTTGCTGCAGGAGCTCTTTTTGGAATTATATCAGCTGTGTTATCGTATTGGATTTTACCAAGGCTTGCATTGACTAAAAAAGTTCTAACTATTTATGAAAAGGGCGAAGGGTATATTTTACCTCGAAAAGAGAGGTCTAAAGATTTTTAGGCAGACTAAAAACACCTGTATGAACTAGGTGTTTTTGTTTGTTCGAACACAAAGAACTGGGAAGAATGAAAAACTGATATTGATTATTAATCTACAGGCAATGTTTTAGCATATATACTTACTGCTTCCAGGGGAAATTAAAACATAATAGAAACTGATCTTGTTGGAGTTAGGGCTCACTCTTTAAATATCATGATGTTTGTGTCAAAGTTATATTTGGAAGCTGAGCGTTACAATGTTCATAAGCCGACAATTTGAATACACCTGTGTTTATATAAAATACTGAAAATTGGCTAAAAGACCATGTGATATATTGTAAACACCCACTGTTACTTACATAAATACAAAAAATATGAAGGCAGGTGTCATGAAGTGAAAGAAATTCGTGTCCTTATCGCTGATGATGAAAAAGTGATCAGAGATTTATTAAAAAAATATATTGAACGAGAACTTTATTTAGTGGATGTCGCAAGGGATGGGGAGGAAGCGTTGGCATTATTTGAACAAAATACTTATAACCTAATCATATTGGATCTCATGATGCCAAAAATTGATGGAATTGAAGTATGCAGAAAACTAAGAGAAAAAACCAATGTGCCAATACTAATGCTTACTGCAAAGGATCATGAAGCTGACAAAATTGTAGGGCTGAGTATAGGGGCTGATGATTATATTACAAAACCTTTTAGCGTAAATGAGGTTGTGGCCAGAATTAAGGCTTTGATGAGAAGGTTTTTCATTTTGGGAAGCGACAGCGGAACAGAAGAAAAGCCGTTGCTGAAATTTAAAGGTCTGTCGATTGATGTGAAAAGATATATTGTATGTATCTCAGGTAAAGAAATAGCATTAACCGCAAAAGAGCTGGAGCTGCTGAAATTTATGGCCTCCAATCCAGAACAGGTATTTACGAAGGCTCAGTTATTTCGGAATGTTTGGGGCAATCATTACGGCAATCATTACTTAGAAGATGATAATACCGTAATGGTTCACATAAGAAAGCTAAGAAAAAAAATAGAAAAAGACCCATCTAATCCTCAATTTATACAAACAGTTTGGGGAATAGGATACAAATTTGCAGGTGAGAAAGATGAGTCATAAAATCACATATCTTATGATTCTGCAGATTACACTGATTTGCACCAATTTTCTATATGACTGGCACAGCCAAGAGCTTAACACTTTTAAACTTGTTATCTTTGGTCTGCTGATCGGTTTGTCTGTAATCCTTATTGCAAATTACTGCAGATTCAGCAATGATCTCATTCAAGTGATCCATGCGGTTAAGCGTACATTAAATGGAAACTTAACGACAAGAATATTTGCAAATGGAACGCCAATATTTAATGAAATGGTTTTTTCAATAAACGAATTGGTAGAGAAGTTAGAGAAAATACAGGTTGAAACGATTCAAACGCATGCAGCCAGAAAAAGTCTGTTATCAAGCATATCACACGATATTCGTACACCGCTTACATCGATTATAGGGTATTTAGATGCGTTGAAAGATGATATTGCAGCCTCGGAAGAAGAAAAGAAGGAATACTTGAACATTGTTTCAAAGAAGTCGAATAACTTAAAGCAGTTAATTGATGAAATATTTAACATGGCTAAACTGGATGCAGATGAAATGCCGCTGCAGCCGGATATTATTGATTTTTCTGAAATAACCAGAGAGTTATTGATTGAATACTTGCCGGAGATAAAGAGAAGTGAATTAGAGCTTAAAATAAATATCCCGGAAAGAAAGTGTCTTATTATGGCGGATCGTCTAAGTATCGTTAGAATTATTGAGAATATCTTGAAGAATGCCATCCTTTACGGAAAAGAAGGAAAGGTTCTAGGCATAGAACTTAAAGAGAATGACAAAGAATTTGAACTGCTGATCTGGGATAGGGGCCCAGGGATACCAAAGACAGAATCAGAGAAGGTATTTGAGAGGATGTACAGGGGAGACCAGTCCAGAAGCTCAGGACACTCGGGAAGCGGTTTAGGACTCTCAATTGCCAAAGCGTTAATTGAGAAAAATCAAGGAAGAGTATGGGTTGACAGCACCCCATATATAAAAACAACATTCGGCATTGCGTTTGGCAAAATAAAGTTGACACGGACATGAATTGAATATTACAAAGAGGAATAAGCAAGGCGGTTTTTGGCTGTCAAACAGACGCTTAGAAGCCAAGAAACCAATGTGTACGGAACACATTGGTTTCATTTTTTCCTAAACGGGAGGGGTTTTTACTGTTTATTTGATACATTTAATCAAAGCGGCCCAATCCAGATCCCCGAAGCCTTGTTCGATCCCGCTTTCAAAATGGCTCTTGGCCAGCTCGGCAAGAGGGAGTTTGGCGGAAACCTGTTCCGCGGCGGTGAGCGCCAGATTGGTATCCTTCAGCCCTAAAGACATTTTGAAGCCGGCCGGCTCAAATGCCTGCTCAGCCATAATGGTACCGTAATTTTGATAGACAGGAGAGCCAAAGAGCGCGCTGGCGATTTCTAAAAATTGTTTCCGTTCTAAACCGTACTTCTCCATCATTAAGAATGATTCTGATAGCGCCTCCAGCATAGAAACGAGCAAGAAATTGATGCTGATTTTCGCAGCATTGGCGGTCTTTGTTTCTTCACCGACGTCAAATATCTGCTGGCTCAGGCTTTTTAGCAAAGGCTCGGCCTTTTTCTTTGCTTCTGCCGGTCCGGCTGTGATGATGCGAAGCTCGGCCTTCTCAGCAGCATCGGGCCGGCCGAGGACGGGAGCGGCGATAAAGGATTGGCCTCTGCCCGAATGTGCAGCGGAAAGCTGTTCTGACAGCGCCGTACTGATGGTGCTCATTGAAATATGAATGCCGTTTTCAGATAACCCGGCAATAATGCCGCAAGCTCCGAACGTCACGCCTGTTACGGCTTCATCGTCTGACAGCATTGAAAGCACAATGTCCGCATGTTCAGCTGCCTGGCGGGGCGTTTCGGCATATTCAGCCCCTTTTTCCAGCAGATCAGCCGCTTTTTCCTTCGTCCGGTTATATACAGTCAGACTGTATCCGGCTTTCATGATATTTTCGGCGATGGGGTGTCCCATGTTGCCGAGTCCCGCGATGGCGATCTTCATTTGACAGTCCCTCCAATGTAATGTTTTCCGCTATTATACATGCAAAATGTTTATTGTGCTGTGTACAGGCTTGCCACTTTCAGTTCTGGGTCTGATGACCAGCCGGAATCTGATGCGGCTTTCCCCTTATGAAATCCGGTAAACCGCGTCTTGATGATTGTTTTTGAACGGGGCTTTACAGTGAACGTTTTTGATTTGAATGTGACGCCTTTTATGTCCTCAGATAAGTCCGGCGTGACAGAAATGGCTTGTTCCCCTTTTCCGTAGTGATTGACATAAAGCGTACAGCTCATGCTCGCTCTTTTTCCCTCAATGAAATGGCTGCATTCGCTGCGGTGCTTCAAATATTCGACAGCCTCTTTTTCGGGCGCGAATTGTTTTAAGGAAAAAGCGGCATATTCGGTGGCGGGGCTGATACCGGAAGCGGCCCCCATACTGAGAAAGATCAAAAACAGCCCTGCCGCGGGAAGCGTCCGCCTGAACGCGGCGGCACACCAGATTAACGCCGCAAAGTAAAGGACGACCCCGGGAATGACGGAGATATGGGCTCCGTCTTCAGACCAAGGAGAAAAGCCGAGCGATTCAAAGATGTAATCAGACATCGTACAGCCGTTATACAGCGGGGCAATGGACATGACACAAAAAAGCAGGAGGACAGAAGAAATGGTTTTGTGAGAAAGCATGATAACGGCGCACACCTCTTTACGTTTTTTTCCAACATATCATGTTTTCTCAAAAAAAAGAACAGCCTGCAGCCGTTCTTACTTGAAAATATTAAACCAGCCTTTGCGGGCGAACCAAAACAGCATGGCGGCCACAAGAACGGCCATGACGCCCAAAACGATAAAATATCCGTATTTCCAGTGAAGCTCAGGCATGTTATCAAAATTCATACCGTACACCCCCGCGATGAACGTCAGCGGTATAAAGATGGTCGAGACGATGGTTAACGTCATCATAATGGCGTTCATCCGGTTTGAATTCAGCGTTACGTAACTGTCCCGCAGATCTGACGTCATATCACGGTTTGACTCGATCAGCTCAGCCAGTTTTAACAGGTGGTCATAAATATCGCTGAAATAAGCCTTCGTTTCACGGCTTTCTTTTACATGGTCAAGGCTCAAAATCCGGTACATTAAATCGCGCATCGGAATGATCGTCCGTCTCAGGTTCAAAAGATCAGTCCGCAATTCAAATACTTCATTCATTAAAGTGCCGTAAGATTTATGTGTTCTGCTGTCTTCAATCTCATTCAGCCGGTCTTCAATTTTGTACAGCACAGGGAAATATTCATCGACAAGCTGATCCATAATCATATAAGTGATATGTCCGGGCCCTTTTTTGGCTAATCCCGGAGAAGCGAAAAACCGTTCTCTCACCCTTGAGACACCGGGCGATTCGTGCAAATGGAAGCTGACGATGAAACGGTCGGACTGAAAGATGTCCACCTCTTCCATTTCCAGTGTGTCCGGGTTTAAAGCGTGGAGCACATAAAAACGGTAGCCGTCATAGTGGTCGATTTTCGGCCGCTGCATGTGCTGAAAGCAATCCTCGATCGCAAGCGGATGAAAATGAAAATAATCCCGCAGCAGCTCGGTTTCATCATTCTCGGCGCCGAAAAAATCAACCCAGTACCATGCAATGTCCGGTTGTTCTGTACGTGATAGGGGGATATTATCTAATATCTCATTATGTGTTGTGATTGCGGTTATATGTATCATAAACAACCCTCCGCCTGCCATTATATCATGCGGCGTTATGAAGAAAAGTATACGAATTGCCGCCGGGCCGCTTCATGATATACTTGGACAAAAAGGGGTGGAGCATATGTGGGAGGAAACGGTTTCGGTCACGCCGCCGTATCATTTTGATAAAGTGCTTGAAAGGCTGTCACTCGATCCGCTGAATGCGGTCGATCTTAAAGCAAGATCAATCAAAGTGCCGCTCAGAACACGGGACAGCAAACTGTCCATCATCACGGTTCAAGCGGAAGGCACCGCCGCAGACCCGGTTTTTCTCGTCAGCGGAGAAAATGACCGCGAGGAGATGATTGAACGGATCAAACGCATTTTTCAGTGGGCGCAGCCGCTTCAGCCGGTGCTTGATCATTTCTCAAAAACAAATCTGTCGGCGCTTTTTGAGGAGCATGCGGGAACCCCGCTCGTCTTAGAATATGACGTCTACAACTGTCTTATGAAATGCATCATCCACCAGCAGCTCAACCTGTCCTTCGCTTTTACGTTAACGGAACGGTTCGTCCATGCCTTCGGTGAACAAAAAGACGGCGTCTGGTGCTATCCCGAACCGAAAACGATTGCGGCGCTTGATTATCAGGACTTGCGGGAGCTCCAGTTCAGTATGAGAAAAGCGGAATATGCGATTGACATTTCACGGATGATTGCAGACGGGGCGCTCAATCTGGCGGAACTTTCCCATCTATCGGATGAAGACATTATGAAAAAGCTGATCACCATCAGAGGCATCGGGTCGTGGACCGTCCAAAACGTCCTCATGTTCGGCCTCGGCCGCCCGAATCTGTTTCCTTTGGCGGACATCGGCCTGCAAAACGCCGTCAAACGCCGCTTCGCCCTTGAGGATAAACCGTCAAAAGACGTGATGCTCCAGGTAAGCAGCGAATGGGCGCCTTATTTAAGCTATGCGTCCTTATATTTGTGGAGAAGTATTGAATGAAAACCGCTTTGATCATTTTTTGGAAACTTCCAATGAAAAACATGAAGGAACCGCCGGCTGCATGTTATACTGAAAAGATGTGGTATTTCAAATCAGCCGTTTTCCCATGAGGAAGGCTTTATATAGAAACGGAGAGAAAAAAACGTGAATCAACATCAAAAAAAGGCGCCTGCCGAATTGAAAATCGGACAGACATTTCCGCTGACCATTAAACGTCTCGGCATTAATGGAGAGGGCGTCGGTTACTTTAAGAAAAAGGTTGTCTTCGTTCCCGGCGCTCTGCCCGGCGAAGAAGTCGTTGCCGAAGCGACAAATGTGCAGCCGAAATTTTCAGAAGCACGCATCAAAAAAATCCGCAAACAGTCTGAACACCGCGTCACACCGCCATGTCCGGTCTATGACCAGTGCGGCGGCTGTCAGCTTCAGCATCTGGCATACACCCAGCAGCTTCGCGAAAAACGCGATATCGTCATTCAGTCTTTGGAACGTCATACGAGATTCAATGCCGAAGAAATGAACATTAAAGAAACGATCGGAATGGACAACCCGTGGAATTACCGGAACAAAAGCCAGTTCCAAGTCGGACGCTCGCAAAGCGGCAGCATCATTGCCGGCCTATACGGACTTGACTCCCATACCATTGTTCCGATCAAGGAATGCATTGTCCAGCATCCGGCGACAAACAAAACAACGGGTATCGTCCGCCGCATTTTAGAAAAACACAACGTATCTGTTTATAATGAACGGACCAAAAAAGGCGATGTCCGCACGATCGTGACGAGAGTCGGTTTTGAAACAGGCGAAGTGCAGGTCGTGCTTGTCACTGCGAAGGAGACACTGCCGAATAAAGACGAAATTGTCAAAGCCATTCAAAACCGTCTGCCGGAAGTGAAATCGATTATTCAAAACATCAACGGCGCACGCACATCCGTCATTTTCGGTGACAAAACAAAAGCGCTGGCCGGAAGCCATGCCATTCAAGAAGTGCTTGGCGACGTGTCATTTGAACTGAGCGCCCGTGCCTTCTTTCAGCTTAACCCTGAGCAGACGGTCAAGCTGTATGACGAAGTGAAAAAAGCGGCGCAGCTGACCGGAACAGAGAAAGTCGTTGACGCGTATTGCGGCGTCGGTACGATCGGCATGTGGGTCTCAAGCGGTGCAAAAGAGATCCGCGGCATGGACGTCATTAAAGAATCAATTGATGATGCGAAGAAGAACGCTAAAAAACACGGCATCAAAAACGCGGCATATGTCACAGGAACAGCCGAACACTGGCTCCCGAAATGGACGAAAGAAGGTTTCCGTCCTGACGTGGTCATCGTCGACCCGCCGAGAACCGGCTGTGACAGAACATTTTTAGACACCATCAAAAAAGTAAAACCGAAACGCTTCGTCTACGTATCCTGCAATCCTTCCACACTGGCCAAAGACTTGCAGGCACTGTCGAAAGACTATCGCGTCGAATATATTCAGCCTGTGGATATGTTTCCGCAGACGGCTCATGTGGAAGCTGTGGCGAAGCTTGTGTTGAAATCGTCTCACTAAAATTAAACAATTTCTCATCAGATCTGGATTTCGGCAGAATGAACATTGCCGATTTCCGGGTTTTTTTATGTGCGGATTATTATTTTAACTGACGAAAAGAGTTGAAAAAATGTGAGATAAGCGAATGAAAACAGCTAATGTCGAGCATAAAAGTATGGGAATAGGGTTCGGCAGGAAAAGTACATAGTAAGAGGGAAGAGATTTTACTACTCCGAACGTGCCGGCATTAACTCTATCCAGTTATTAGCAGCCAATAATAAAAATTGATCGTTTCTTAAAAAAGACTAAAAAAGAATGGTTATAAACAGTTAAAACTCTAACACTTATCGTTCGATGATAATCATTGAAGGTTGGAATTAAAACAGTTCACATACAGACTTATGAAAGTGGTGAGAAAAGAAGTTGGCACATCTGCTGCTTCATAATATAATGATTTTAGATGGACACTTAGTAAAAAAATGCAGAAAAGGAAACTGGTTAAATGGATAAAGTAAACAAAAAACGACCGTTATATAAAAGAAGTTGGTTTCTCACGGTTTTGGCTTTTTTAGTTTCACAGCTTTATTTTAACTTTGTAGAATTAACGGGATGGGGTCCTAAGTATAGAGAAATGAATGGATTCCCAGCAAACATAGTTGAACGGGATTTCTTTCAAAAATATCTTTCATTCTATGATAATCCATGGTTTAATATTGTCACTGTTTTCTTGGGGGTTTACACTGTTATACAAATCATCACAGGTATAAAAAAGGATATTCGAAAAGTAGACTGCGGAACTTAGTCAGCAGTCTATTTTATTGGTTTTGGATCAGGATTACCAAATCGAAACCTTATCCAAACATATATAGATGATTTCTGGCGACGCCTTATAAATGTAATTATTTTTTTATGCAGATATTTTGTTTATAAGTAATAACTTTAAAACTAAAACGTTATAAAGATATTGACATATGGCCAATTATTTTGCATTGGTAATAGGGAGAACTCATATGATATTCTATTTAGGCTGGAATTCTTTTTATCCAAAAAGTTCATAAGTAAGGCCGCTACGAAAGATGAAGGTCAGCGCTAATATTATTAAACGACAATATAAATAAGGTGCAGTTAATCATCACACTTTTTCTCTTAGAACCTATTAAAGGTTAAGGAGTTGACTGAGTTGATCAGAAATGAACGATATGAGGATAACTATAGCGATAGTCTATTATGTTAACTCAAATTCTGCTTCAGTTTGCTTTTTCACTTTTTCACGTGTAAAAAGTGAAATGTTCAAAATTTACTATCGTTTGATAAGAAATGCTTTCGCGTGCTATAAGTGTAAAAGGAAAGCATGGTCAGTTTTTTAATAAATGATGCAGCCGTATTCCCTAATGAAAGGATATGAATTTGTTATGATAGATAATTTCTGGCGTGAATTGCCGCGGCCATTTTTTGTACTGGCGCCAATGGAAGATGTGACGGATGTCGTATTTCGCCATGTTGTGAGTGAAGCTGGCAGGCCGGATGTGTTTTTCACAGAGTTTACAAACTCAGAAAGCTATTGTCACCCGGATGGGAAGGATAGTGTGCGCGGCCGTTTGACTTTCACAGAGGATGAACAGCCGATGGTAGCCCACATATGGGGAGATAAGCCTGAAAACTTTCGCCAAATGAGTATTGGGATGGCGGAATTAGGGTTTAAAGGGCTGGATATCAATATGGGCTGTCCTGTGCCTAATGTGGCGGGGAACGGAAAGGGAAGCGGCCTGATCTGCCGTCCTGAAGTTGCAGCCGAATTAATACAAGCAGCAAAAGCGGGAGGACTGCCGGTAAGTGTGAAGACCAGACTTGGCTACACAGATGTAGACGAATGGCGCGGCTGGCTGACACACGTATTGAAACAGGATATTGCTAACCTTTCCATTCATCTGCGCACCAGAGCGGAAATGAGTAAAGTAGATGCGCATTGGGAGCTCATCCCGGAAATCAAGAAACTTCGTGACGAGATAGCGCCAGATACCCTTTTGACGATCAACGGGGATATTCCTGACCGGGAAACCGGGTTAAAGCTTGCCGAACAATACGGTGTTGACGGGATTATGATTGGACGAGGCATTTTTACAAATCCGTTCGCCTTTGAAAAGGAGCCGAAAGAGCATAGCAGTAAGGAATTGCTTGATCTTTTGAGACTGCATCTGGATCTTCATGATGAATATTCAAAAGAAGAAGCTAGAGCATACAAACCGCTCCCTCGCTTTTTCAAGATTTATCTCCGCGGATTCCGGGGAGCCAGTGAATTAAGAAATCAATGCATGAATACAAAGTCAACAGATGAAGTGCGTGCATTGCTCGATGACTTTGAGAGAAAGTATCTTGATGGGATGGAGCAAGAGTGACATAAACAATTCCTCATCCGGCCCGGATTTCAGTATGAATTCCGGGTCTTTTTGTGTGCAGCCTTTCCACCGCCTGCACCCTGATTACAGAAAGCAGATCTATGTCCCGTTCCCCTGACGTTTTATCATGCGTAAATCAGCAGATAATGGTACATTGATATGAGAAACTGCATAAAGGGGGAGAGAAAAATGAAACGACTGTGCATTATCCCCTGCGGCAAGAAAAAAATCTGGGACATCAATCCGGATACAGGGCCGGTAAAGGCGGAGGACGCCTATCTCAGCCCGTTTCATCAGGCATGCGAGCGATACGCGAAAGCTTTTTTCGATGAGTGGGTGATTTTGTCGGCAAAGCACGGATTTCTTCGTCCGGATGATATGGTTCCCGGAAATTACGATGTCACTTTTGGAACCGGTCATCCGGAGATCATGGCAGCGGAGGAGCTGCAGCGCCAATTTTGTGAAAAAGGCTTTTCTGACACCGTTGAAATTGTCATGCTTGGCGGGAAAAAATACCGAAGCGTCCTAAACGCCGTCATCGGAGAGCATCAGCATGTCAGCTGGCCACTGTCATCGTACAAAGGCATTGGCTACATGCTTCAAGCGCTGAATAAGGCTCTAGAAGAAAAGCATGAACTGTAACAGCCATTCAGACAAGCAGTGCAGAAGTATGAAGCTGTTAAAAGATTTCCGAGGAAATAAATACGTCGATCATTGTCAAAGACCGGGTGATGTCCGGTCTTTTTTGTATGCCTGAAAACGAGACAAATGGATATAGATCGAGACAAAATGAGACACCTGTACCAAACTGTCTCACAGTATAAAATAAAAACATTGATTTTACGGGCTTTAAAAGCTGGCACACTTCTTGCATTTATAAATATGAACCCTAAATAGAAGGAGGCGCACAAAAAATGGAATTGTTAAAACGAGAAGGCTTGTCATTAACTGAGGAGAAAGCGCTGTGGATGTACCAAAAGATGCTGGAAATCAGGGGCTTTGAAGACAAAGTCCATGAACTGTTCGCGCAGGGAGTGCTTCCAGGATTCGTCCATTTGTATGCCGGTGAGGAAGCGGTAGCTGCAGGGGTGTGCGCTCATTTGAATGACGGAGACAGCATTACGAGCACACACAGGGGACATGGCCATTGTATCGCCAAAGGCTGTGATCTGGATGGTATGATGGCGGAAATATTCGGGAAAGCGACCGGACTGTGTAAAGGCAAGGGCGGTTCTATGCACATTGCGGATCTGGATAAAGGCATGCTCGGCGCAAACGGAATTGTAGGCGGAGGATTTACGCTTGCCTGCGGATCAGCGCTGACGGCTAAATATAAAGGGACTAATAATGTAAGCGTTTGCTTCTTTGGGGACGGCGCAAACAACCAAGGCACGTTTCATGAGGGGCTCAATCTGGCGGCTGTATGGAATCTTCCTGTCGTGTTTATCGCGGAAAACAACGGCTACGGAGAAGCGACGCCGTTTTCGTACGCGTCGGCCTGTGATTCTATTGCCGACAGAGCGGCGGCTTACCGGATGCCCGGCGTAACTGTGGACGGAAAAGACGTGCTGGCCGTTTATGAAGCCGCAGAAGAAGCGGTCACGCGGGCGAGAAACGGCGGAGGGCCGTCATTAATTGAATGTATGACTTACAGAAATTACGGCCACTTCGAAGGAGACGCCCAGACGTATAAGCCGAAAGAGGAAAAGGCGGATCACTTAGACCGTGATGCAATCAGCGCTTTTAAAGCATATCTGCTTCAAGAAAAGACGGCGGAACAAAAGCTCGCCGATATTGAAAACAATGTGAAACAAGCGGTTGAAAAAGCGGTTTCTTTCAGTGAGAAAAGCCCGTATCCGAGCGAATCTGAGCTTCTGACTGATGTGTATGTGAGCTATTAAAAAAGGGGGAATGTTGAAATGGCAAGAATCGTGAGCATGTCCGATGCAATCAATGAAGCGATGAGACTTGCGATGCAAAGAGATGAAAATGTGCTGTTAATCGGTGAAGATGTGGCCGGAGGCGCGGATGTCGACCATTTGCAGAATGATGAAGCGTGGGGCGGCGTGCTTGGTGTGACGAAGGGGCTTGTTCAGGAATTCGGGAGAAGCAGGGTGCTTGATACGCCGATTTCTGAAGCGGGCTACATGGGAGCGGCCATGGCTGCGGCCTCTACCGGACTCAGACCGATTGCCGAGCTGATGTTCAATGACTTTATCGGAACCTGCTTTGATCAGGTGCTTAATCAGGGGGCAAAATTCCGCTATATGTTCGGCGGGAAAGCCCAGGTGCCGATTACAGTGCGTACGACTTACGGAGCGGGTTTCAGAGCGGCCGCCCAGCATTCTCAAGCCATGTATGCTCTGTTTACAAGCATTCCCGGCCTGAAAACCGTCGTCCCTTCAAATCCGTATGATGCAAAAGGACTTCTTCTGGCTGCGATTGAGGACAATGATCCGGTGTTCTTTTTTGAAGACAAAACGTCCTACAGCATGACAGGCGAGGTGCCTGAAGGATATTATACGATCCCGCTCGGCAAAGCCGATATTAAACGCCAAGGCGGCGATGTGACACTTTTTGCAGTCGGCAAGCAGGTGAATACGGCGCTGGAAGCCGCGGAAGAGCTGTCGAAAAAAGGGATCGAAGCAGAGGTGCTTGACCCCCGCAGTCTGTCACCGCTTGATGAAGAGGCTATCCTTGCGTCACTTGAAAAAACAAACAGGCTGATCATTATTGATGAAGCCAATCCGCGCTGCAGCATTGCGACAGACATCGCGGCGCTTGCTGCAGATAAAGGCTTTGACCTGCTGGACGCACCGATAAAACGAATCACGGCTCCGCATACGCCTGTTCCGTTTTCACCGGTCTTAGAAGATATTTATCTTCCGGCGCCGGCCCGTATTGTAAATGAGACGCTTGAGCTTTTAGGAGAACCTTTGGCGTATTAAAGGAGGGATAAAGAATGGCTGTAAAAGTAGTGATGCCGAAGCTTGGAATGGCGATGAAAAAAGGTGAAGTATCCGTCTGGAATAAAAAAGTCGGCGACCCGGTTGAAAAGGGAGAAAGCATCGCCAGCATCAACTCTGAAAAAATAGAAATGGACATTGAAGCGCCTGAAAGCGGCACGCTTCTTCATATTAAAGTCAAAGAGGGAGAGGGGGTCCCGCCGGGAACGGCCATCTGTTATATCGGGGAAAACGGCGAAGAAGTGCGGGAAAAAGAGACACCGGCGCCTGAAAATGAAGGGAAACCGCAAGCTGAACCTGAACATATTCCCGCTCCCAAAGCCGGGCAAAAGCGTAAACACCGCGTGAAAATATCTCCCGTTGCCCGAAAAATGGCCGAGAAAGCCGGATTGAAAGTTGATACGCTGAACGGGACGGGTCCCGGAGGCCGAATTGTAAAAGCTGACGTCATTAAGGCCATGAAGACGGAAGCTGAACCGCAGTCTTCGGTTCAGACGGCACAGCCGGAGGGAAAACCGGCTTCAGCGATGAGAAAAGTGATTGCAGACCGAATGCACAAAAGCCTGCAAAACAGCGCCCAGCTGACGCTGACCATGAAAGCCGACATTACAGAGCTGTTGAAATGGCAGCGGCAGCTCGCTGACAGTGCGAAAAAGCGGAGCGGTGTTAAACTGACGGTCACACATTTCGTATCCCGGGCCGCGGTGCTTGCGCTGAAACAGCATCCTGAGCTGAACAGCTCTTATCAAGAGGAGCGGATCATCACCCATCCATATGTCCACCTCGGGATGGCGGTTTCTCTTGAAAACGGCCTCGTCGTGCCGGTGATCCGGGATGCGGAAAAGCTTTCATTCCTTGAGCTTGCGGATCACATCAGCACATCTGCACGGCGGGCGCGGGAAGGCAATGCTTCCGGCGATGACCTTCGCGGATCGACATTTTCTATTACAAATCTCGGGGGTTACGGAATTGAGCATTTCACCCCGATCCTAAACCCGCCTGAAGCCGGTATTCTTGGGGTGGGCGCAAGCTATGAAACGCCGGCGTTCAAAGGAGATGAGCTTGTCAAAAGCACCATCCTGCCGCTGAGCCTTACTTTTGATCACAGAGTATGTGACGGCGCCCCGGCCGCGGACTTCCTGAAAACGGTCAAAACATTGCTTGAAGAGCCTGCCGGATTGATTTTATAGAGAGAGGTGAAGAAATGAAACTAGCCATTATCGGCGGCGGGCCGGCCGGATATGCAGCAGCCGTGACTGCCGCGCGGAGGGGAGCAGAAGTCGTCCTGATAGACAAAGGACCGCTCGGGGGTACGTGTCTCAATGAAGGGTGCATCCCGACAAAGTCGCTTTTGGAAAGCGCAAATGTGCTTGATAAAATCAGGCACGCAGATACATTCGGCATCGAACTCCCGCAAAACATTACACTCAATTGGGCCCGCATGCAGGGGCGCAAACGGCAAATCGTCAGCCAGCTCGTGCAGGGAATTCAATACTTAATGAAAGCAAATCAGATTAAAGTCATCCGCGGGACTGCTTCATTTCTCACAGATCAGACGCTGCTGATTGAAGAAGAAGAAGGTGCAAAAGACATTCTGGAAGCGGACCGGATATTGATTGCATCCGGATCTGAACCGGCGGAGCTGCCGTTTGCCCCTTTTGACGGCAATTGGGTGATCGACAGCAAAGATGCGCTTTCTTTGCAGCACATTCCTTCTTCTCTTCTCATTATCGGAGGAGGTGTAATCGGCTGCGAGTTTGCATCTTTATTCAGCCGGTTTAAAACGAAAGTAACGGTGATTGAATCGGCTGACAGGCTGCTCCCGGCAGAAGACGGAGAAATCGCGGCCGCTTTTGAAGACTCTTTAAGAGAGAGCGGGGTTGATATTCAGACGAAAGCCGCCCTACAGCGGATTGACAGAGAAAGGAAAACTGCTGTGTGGACACAAGACGGCAAAGAAATTGAGGCCCGGGCTGATCACATTCTGGTTGCAATCGGCAGAAAACCGCGTTTGCAAAAGCTGAACATGGAGCAGGCAGGCATCCTGTATTCTCCGCGCGGCATTGAAGTCAATGACCATATGCAGACAAATGTGCCGCATATATATGCATGCGGCGACGCGGCCGGAGGAATGCAGCTGGCGCATGCCGCTATTCATGAAGGCATCACCGCCGCTTCGCATGCCACGGGAAAGGACAGCAAAGTCGATATGCGGGCGGTGCCCCGCTGCATTTATACATCGCCGGAAATGGCAGCTGTCGGACTGACGGAAACGCAGGCGAGAGAGAAATACGGAGACGTGAAAATCGGAGAATGCTCATTTTCCGCTAACGGAAAAGCGTTAATTAAACATCAGCACGGCGGCAAAATGAAAATCATTGCCGAACCGGAATTCGGAGAAATCGTCGGCGTGTCAATGATCGGACCGGACGTAACAGAATTGATCGGCCAGGCGGTCATGCTGATGAACGGTGAAATGACGGCGGATATGTCAGAGCACTTGATCGCCGCTCATCCGACTCTTTCGGAAACACTTCAGGAAGCTCTGCTGAATGTCACCGGACTTGCGGTGCATTCCGTGTAGCCGGGATACCCTTTCTCAGACTGAGAAGGGGTATTTTTTATTGAAAGCGCTTTACTTTTCCCCTACAATATATGAAAAGATGGTCTGAACAGGGGGGAGCGGATACGATGAATGTCATTCGGAATGATTTTAAAACCTGGAAGCGCTTTGTGAAAGAAGGCGTGCTTGATGAATCCCGTATTCAGAAGCGGATCGCAGCCTCATGGCACCGCTGCAAAAAAGCCGACGTCAACCCTTATCTGGAAAAGGGGCCGAAGGTAATGCCGGCAGATCATATAGAAAGGCAGGCCGAAAAGCATGCGTTATTTTTGGCGGCCTCGTCGCCGCACGCAGAAAAAATGAAGACGGCGATGCGGGAAATGGAAATGATGGTTCTCCTGATTGATGCCGACGGCGTTGTCCATTCAGTTAACGGCCACCCGCGCACCATTCATGAAGCGAACCGCATCAATTTCTTAAAGGGCGCCTGCTGGACGGAGACGGCGGTCGGCACGAATGCGATCGGGACGGCCCTTTATACGAATGAGCCGGTCATGATACACGGCTCTGAACATTATTCGCTCGCTTCCCATCAGTGGAGCTGTTCCGCCGCTCCGATCCGTTATGAAGACGGGCGGCTGGCCGGTGTCATTGATATTTCCTGCCCTGCCGCCCGCGCTCAGCCATTTATGCTCGGAATTGCTTCCTCCATCGCTTATACGGCGGAACGGGAGCTCGCCTTAAAGATGAAGATGACAGAACTTGATATGATCGGAAAATTTGAGGAACTCACCAAGTCTCATGAACCGATCGTGCTTTGCAATGAGATCAATCGGATTATCGCCGCAAGCCGCCCCGTTCAGCATTTAACCGGGCAAATGCTGCGCGAGCTTGAGGAACAGGGCTTTCAGATCAAGCGGGCGAAACGGGAGGAGAACGGCTTCACATGCTTTTATGTAACCGAACGAGAAGAAAAGCCGTCTTTTATATTTCATGGCGCGGCAGGCGAAAGCCCGTCATCCCGACATATGCTGCAGCAGCTGGAGCTTGTCGCCCGAACGGACGCAACCGTCTGTCTGACCGGAGAAACCGGTACGGGAAAGGAGGTTGCCGCCCGGGCGATTCATAACACAAGCTCCCGAAAAAACGGCCCGTTTATCGCAGTGAACTGCGGAGCGGTCCCCGAGAAGCTGATTGAAAGCGAACTGTTCGGCTACACGGAAGGCGCCTTCACCGGAGCCAAACGGAAAGGACAGATCGGCGCATTGCAAAAAGCCGATAAAGGCACACTTTTCCTCGATGAAATCGGAGAAATATCACACTCCATGCAGGTCGCTCTGTTACGCGTGCTGCAGGAACGGAAGGTCACTCCGATCGGCGGGACGAAAGAAATTCCCGTTGACATCAGAATCATCACCGCCGCCCACACTGATCTGAGACGGCTTGTCGAAAGCAAAAAGCTGAGAGAGGATTTATTTTACCGGCTTCACGTCTGTCCGATCCATCTCCCGCCATTAAGAGAACGCACTGAAGACATTCCCGGCCTCTTCTTTGAATTTCAGCGGAACTGCGGCTGGTCGGGAGAGCTTCCTGATGATTTTTTAGACATCTTAAAGAACCGCAAATGGCCGGGGAATATCAGAGAATTGTTTAATGTGTTTGAACGTCTGTCCGTCATGTTCCCGGACGGAAGACTGTCAGGGCGCCCTCTCCCATCTCTGCTTGAAGCGTCAGGCCTCACAGAAGAGTCTCAGTCTTTTAGCCAAGAAGAAGCGCCCCCTGTTTCCATCCGGGAGCACATTCAGAAAAACATCATCGTAAACGCGCTTGAATCGGCAAAGGGAAATGTCACGCTGGCCGCCAAAATGGCGGGAATTCCGCGGAGCACGTTTTACAAACGCCTCAAAAAATTCAAACTCACCGCCGGACAATTGTAAGAAACAAGCATACTTCTCTTGGCTGCCGGACACGTTATGTGTGAGGCCCAAAGGAGGTTTGAGACGTGAACACACAGCGTGCGAAAGACATTGCTGAATCCGCTGCCATGGCGTATGTGACATATGAAGGCGTCCCGATTTATATTCAGCATGTCAACGAGGACAAGGAAACGGCCAGGATTTTTCCGATCGGAAATCCTCAATTTGAGCAGGAAGTGCAGCTTTCTGATTTACAAGAGCATTTTTGAGACACAGGTCTGCTGATCACAGCAGGCCTTTTTTGTTCCTGTGAGAACTTTCCCGCTTTTTGAGAAAAATAACTAAAAATGATTAAATGATCTAACTCCCACAAACCCGGTACAGAGAAGCCATTCTCATGATATAAATAAAATGTAAACGTTATCAGAGGAGGGCTTCACATGACAGACAAATCATTCTCAATCGTTATTGCAGGCGGCGGCAGCACATTTACCCCCGGAATTGTATTAATGCTTTTGAATCACCTGGAAGAGTTTCCGATCAGAAAGCTGAAACTTTATGACAATGATAAAGAAAGGCAGGAGCGGATTGCGGGTGCGTGTGAGGTATTCATAAAAGAAAAAGCGCCGGACATTGAATTTTTGGCGACTGATGACCCGGAGACGGCTTTTACGGATGTTGATTTCGTCATGGCGCATATCCGCGTCGGGAAATATGCGATGCGCGCGCTGGATGAACAAATCCCGCTGAAGTACGGTGTCGTCGGGCAGGAAACATGCGGGCCGGGCGGAATTGCATACGGCATGCGGTCTATCGGCGGCGTTCTGGAAATCCTTGATTATATGGAAACGTACTCGCCTGACGCATGGATGCTGAATTACTCCAATCCTGCGGCGATTGTGGCCGAAGCGACAAGGCGCCTCAGACCGAATTCAAAAATATTGAACATCTGCGACATGCCGGTCGGAATTGAGGATCGCATGGCGAACATTCTCGGATTATCCTCAAGAAAAGAAATGAAGGTCCGTTATTACGGCTTGAACCACTTTGGCTGGTGGACGTCCATCACGGATCGAGAGGGCAATGATTTAATGCCGAAGCTGAAAGAGCATGTCCGTGAATACGGCTACGTTCCGAAGACGGAGGCTGAACAGACCGAAGCAAGCTGGAATGACACCTTCAAAAAAGCGCGCGACGTTCAGGCGGCCGATCCGGATACGCTTCCGAACACATATCTGCAATATTACTTATTCCCTGATGATATGGTGAAAAAATCAAATCCGAATCATACGAGAGCCAACGAAGTCATGGAAGGGCGCGAAGCTTTCATTTTCAGCCAATGCGATATGATTACGCGCGAGCAGTCATCGGAAAACAGTGAAATTACAATTGACGACCATGCTTCCTATATCGTCGATCTTGCCCGGGCCATCGCTTACAATACCGGGGAGAGAATGCTGTTAATCGTTGAAAATAACGGCGCGATCGCAAACTTTGATCCGTCAGCCATGGTTGAGATTCCTTGTCTCGTAGGTTCAAACGGACCGGAACCGCTCTCCGTCGGGAATATTCCGCAATTTCAAAAAGGCCTGATGGAACAGCAGGTATCTGTCGAAAAACTGACGGCTGAAGCATGGGAAGAGCGGTCATTTCAAAAGCTGTGGCAGGCGCTGATCCTGTCAAAAACAGTGCCGAATGCCCGTGTGGCAAGACTGATTCTTGAAGATCTGATGGAGGCTAATAAGGATTACTGGCCAGAGCTTGATGTAAGTCCGTCTCATATTTCCTGATGACAATCTTCCCCGTTTTCTTCATCTGTTATTCTATATAATAGAAAGAAAACGGGGGGATTTTGGGATGAGTCTTGAAGAACTGGTTAATCAGCATTACGCGAAATTAAATGACAACGATTTTTATATTTTAAAATATATATTGAACAATAAGCATACGTGCTACCATCTCGGTATCAATGACATGGCGAAAGCCTGCAATGTCTCTCGGTCTTCGATCCTGCGGCTCGCCCAAAAGCTCGGCTTCAGCGGCTACAGTGAATTCCGGGTTTTTCTGAAATGGGAGGATCAGCCTGAAGAAGGCGAGAATATGACATTTGAAAAGCTGCTGGATGATATTGAAGCCAACGTAAAATACGTAAAGTCAAAAGATATGACGGAGATCTGCCGGCTGATAGATGAAGCAAAACGGATTTTCGTTTACGGATCGGGCACGGCTCAAAGGGTGTGCGCCCGCGAGCTGCAGCGGATGTTTGTATCCCGGCGGAAGTATTTGATTTTAATACAGGACATCACAGAGTTTGATATCATGTGTGATGATTTTACGGTTGATGACGTATTCATCATTATTTCTTTATCCGGGGAAACACCCGAATTAATTCCGCAGGCAAGGACCTTGTCCGCAAAGGGAGTTCCGTTCATTTCAATCACCAATCTGAAAAACAACGTACTGGCGCAGACGACGCCGTATAATCTTTATGCGACCAGCAAGCCGGTAACGTTAAGCGATAAAACGGAAATTGTCGCATTTGCCCCGTTTTTTCTGGTGGGCGAAGCGTTATTCCGTGCATATGTTGATTATAAAGAGCTTGAAAATTTTGATAAATAGCGGGAGGTCACGTGAAATGATGCAAAAAGTCCAGCGCTTCGGCAGCGCGATGTTTGTGCCTGTTTTGTTATTTGCATTTTCCGGTATTATTGTCGGTCTGAGTACGCTCTTTAAAAATAAAACGCTGATGGGGCCGCTGGCTGATCCTGACGGGCTTTGGTATCAATGCTGGTATGTCATTGAACAGGGCGGCTGGACCGTCTTTAATCAAATGCCGCTCCTGTTTGCGATCGGCATCCCTGTCGCCTTAGCGAAAAAAGCGCAGGCGCGGGCTTGTTTGGAAGCGCTTACAGTTTATCTTACATTCAATTACTTTATCAATGCGATTCTGACGGTTTGGGGCGGGGCTTTTCATGTCGATATGAATCAGGAAGTTGGCGGAACGAGCGGGCTGACGATGATCGCCGGGATCAAAACGCTTGATACGAATATTATCGGCGCCATCTTTATTTCATCTATTGTCGTTTACTTGCACAATCGCTATTTTGATAAAAAACTGCCGGATTTCCTGGGGATTTTCCAAGGATCTTCGTACATCGTCATTATTTCTTTTTTCATTATGATACCGATTTCACTTGCGGTGGCCTACGTATGGCCGATGGTTCAGTCTGGAATCGGATCGCTGCAAAGCTTTCTCGTTTCTTCCGGGGCGGTCGGCGTGTGGATTTACACGTTCCTGGAGCGGATTTTAATTCCGACGGGTCTGCATCATTTTATTTACTCACCGTTTGTTTACGGGCCGGCTGTAGCTGAAGGCGGTATCGTCACCTATTGGGCCCAGCATCTCGGAGAATACTCCCAAAGCGTCAAACCGCTGAAAGAATTGTTCCCGCAGGGGGGCTTCGCGCTTCACGGCAACTCGAAAATCTTCGGCATTCCGGGAATCGCGCTCGCCTTTTACGCTACGGCTTCAAAGGAAAAGAAAAAAATCGTCGCCGGCCTTTTGATCCCGGTCACCTTGACGTCCATTGTCGCCGGTATTACGGAGCCGATTGAATTTACATTCCTTTTTATCTCGCCGTTTTTATTTGCGGTTCATGCTTTGCTTGCCGCTTCCATGGCGACCGTCATGTATATGGCCGGCGTCGTCGGAAATATGGGCGGCGGTTTGATTGAAGCGGCGACCTTGAACTGGATCCCGCTGGCGCCAAGCCACGGTTTGACGTATGTATACCAGATCATCATCGGCTTGTGCTTTACCGCCATTTACTTTTTCGTCTTCCGCTTCCTCATTCTCAAATTCAACATCGCCACCCCGGGCAGAGAGAAAGAGGAAGGAAAGGAAACAAAGCTTTATTCGAAAAAGGAGTACAGAGAACGGAAGCAGGCTTCAAAAGAAACAGCGGCGGCAGACGAAACACAACGGGATACAGCCGCTTTGTATATTGAAGCGCTGGGCGGAAAGGACAATATTACGGAGGTCACCAATTGCGCCACCCGTCTCCGCGTCACTGTCGCTGATGAATCAAAGGTCAAAAGTGATGCCGATTTCAGAGAGCTGGGAGCCCACGGCGTCGTCAGAAAAGGCAAGGCGCTTCAGGTCATTGTCGGATTAAGCGTTCCGCAAATGCGGGAGCGCATTGAACAGCAATTGGATCAATAAGGTCAAAACCTTCCCTTTCAGGGAAGGTTTATCTTTGTCACAGATTATTGAAAAAACGGCACACCAAATTTCTTTATTCATTTGCCGGAAAGGCATAAAATAATAATACTGAACAAAGAATTTGGAGGCTTACACATGTCAAAGGCTTTATCATATGTAAAACCGTATTCTCTGTTGGCGGGAATCGCTCTGTTTTTCATGCTCATCGAGCTTGCGGTAGAGCTGATACAGCCCCTGCTGATCGGGAAAATCATCGACGAAGGAATTTTAAAGCAGGAGCTCGGAACGGTCTGGCTGTGGGGCGGCGTGATGATCGGACTGACCGTTGTTTCATTTGCATCGGGCATTTTAAATTCGTTCTACTCCGCCCACATCAGCCAAAGCTATGCGTATGATACGCGAAAAGGGCTATTTCAAAAAATCCAGTCCTTCTCCTATTCGACGTTTGCGCAATTCTCATCCACATCGTTTATCACCCGGCTGACAAACGATGTGACGCAGGTCCAAAATATGCTTTTTATGAGTCTCCGGTTTATGCTTCGGGCGCCGTTAATGATCGCGGGCGGCATTATTCTCTCGCTGACCGTTAATGCGAAACTCGGTTTTTTTCTGCTGATCACGGTGCCGATTTTGCTTTTGTTTTTACTGTGGGTGCTGAAAAGAGGCGGCGCGTTGTTTCGATCTGTGCAAAAGCGGCTTGACCAGGTCAATACGATCATGCAGGAAAACCTGACGGCGATCAAACTGATTAAAGCGCTTCTCCGTGCAAACCACGAAGTGAAACGTTTTTTGAAATCGAATACGAAGCTGATGGAAAAAACAGTATCCGCATTTCGTCTCGTGGAAGCGGCGATGCCGATCTTAATGCTGCTGATGAACAGCTGCATTTTGTTTATCTTATGGTTCGGCGCCAAAAGCATTGATCAGGGCGGGGCGCAGGTCGGAGATATCGTTTCCGTGATTAACTATGCGACGCGGATTACAGGCGCGCTTTCCGTCCTGCCATTTCTCATTATGGTATTTTCCCGGGCGAAAGCTTCCGGCGAAAGAATCGGCGAGGTGCTGGAAACAGAAGGCGGCGAGGGAACGGGACATGACCCGGCACAAGCGCTTGCAGGCGAAATTGAGTTTCGCGAAGTGTCCTTCCGCTATCCGGACATGGAAAAAGACGCGCTGCATCACGTTTCCTTTTCTGCCAGCCCGAAAGAAACGGTTGCCATTATGGGCGCGACAGGCTCAGGAAAATCAACGCTCTTTCAGCTGATTCCGCGCCTGTACACGGCTGATTCAGGCAGTATTTTCATAGACGGAAAACCGATCGGTGAATTCTCCGCTCACGGGCTGCGCAGGGAAATCGGCTATGTTCCGCAGGAAGTGCTCCTGTTTTCGGGCACAATCCGTGAAAATATCGCCTGGGGGCGGGAGGATGCTTCACTAGATGAAGTAATGGAAGCAGCCAAAGACGCGCAAATCCATGAAACGATTATGAAGCTGTCAAACGGATACGACACGGTGCTGGGACAGCGGGGCGTCAATTTGTCAGGCGGGCAGAAGCAGCGCATTTCCATCGCGCGCGCTTTTATCAGAAAGCCGTCCCTCCTGCTGTTAGACGACAGTACGAGCGCGCTGGATCTTCAGACGGAAGCCAAGCTTTTAAAAGCGATCAGATCCTATGAATGCACGACACTGATTATCACGCAAAAAATAACGACCGCGATGAAGGCTGACACCATCTTATTGCTTGAAGACGGCGAACTGCTGGCAAAAGGCACGCACCAAGAGCTGATGGCAGAGTCTCATCTGTACCGGCAGATTTATGAATCCCAATTCGGAAAGGAGGGAGCTGACAGTGGAGAAAGACATTCGTAAACCTTTCCGTTATCCGAAAATACCGCTCAAATCGAGTGAAGGCGGCAGAAAACGAGCGAAAGCAAAAGATGCAAAAGGCACGCTGCGCAGAATCTGGTCGTATGTAGCAGAGAAAAAAGGGCTATTGACTCTTGTGATCATCATGGTAGTCATAAGCGCCATATTCGGCCTCCTCGGACCGTTCGTCATCGGAAAGGCGATTGATCATTTCATCGTCGGACGGACGACGGACGGATTGGCGGGGGTGCTGTTCATACTGTTTGGAATTTACCTCGTGCAATCGTTGTCCTTATGGTTTCAAAACTATTGGATGATCAATATCTCGCAAAGCACCGTGTTTAAAATGCGGAGCGAGCTGTTTACCCATCTGCATGAGCTGCCGATTCCGTTTTTTGATAAACAGCGGCTCGGCGACTTGATGAGCCGGGTCACCAATGATATTGAAAATGTCAGCTCCACTTTAAATACATCCGTCATTCAGGTGCTGTCGAGCGTCATTACATTCGTCGGCACAATCGCCGTGATGCTGTACATGAGCCCGCTTTTAACATTGATTACGCTTTTGATCATTCCGATCATGTTTTTAAGCATCAAATGGATCACCAACCGGACGGGACTCTTGTTTAAGCAGCAGCAGAAAAACCTCGGCGAGCTGAACGGTTTTATTGAAGAGTCGGTATCAGGAGCGAAGGTCATTAAAGCCTACTCAAGAGAAGACCGCGTCATGGAGCAATTTTTAGAAAAAAACGCGGCGTTAAAATCATCGGGATTTTGGGCGCAGACCATTTCGGGATTCATTCCGAAAGTCATGAACTCTTTAAACAATTTAAGCTTTACGATTATAGCGGCGGTCGGCGGGCTGTTTGCATTGAAAGGGTGGATCTCAATCGGTTCCATTGTCGTATTCGCCGAATACTCGCGGCAGTTCACCCGCCCTTTGAATGATTTAGCCAATCAGTTCAATACGATGTTATCGGCAATCGCCGGGGCTGAACGGGTGTTTGACGTGCTTGATGAAAAAGAGGAGCGGGAAGATGAAGAGCATGCGGCGCACCAGCCGATCAAAACGGGTGACATTGAATTCCGTGATGTCTCCTTCGGCTATCAGGAAGACAGCCTGATCTTAAAACATCTGTCCTTCAGCGTTCCGAAAGGACAGTCAATCGCCTTCGTCGGTCCGACCGGAGCGGGTAAAACAACCGTTACGAGCTTGATCGCCCGTTTTTACGAGCCGAATGAAGGAAAAATCCTCATTGACGGAACGGACATCAAAAAACTGACAAGATCCAGTCTGAGAAAAAACATGGGGTTTGTTCTGCAGGATTCATTTCTCTTCCAGGGCACTATCAGGGAGAATATCCGCTACGGCCGGCTGGATGCTTCTGACAAAGAGGTGGAGGAAGCCGCAAAAGCCGCCAATGCCCACGGATTCATCGAACGGCTCCCGAAAGGCTACGATACCGTTCTTACCCAAAACGGCGCGGGCATCAGCCAAGGACAGAAGCAGCTCATTTCCATTGCGAGAGCTGTGCTAGCGGACCCGGTTCTGCTCATTTTGGATGAAGCGACGAGCAACATTGATACAGTGACCGAAGTGAAAATACAAGAAGCGCTCGGCCGTTTAATGGCAGGCAGAACGAGCGTCATTATTGCCCACAGGCTGAACACGATTCAAAAAGCCGACCAGATTCTTGTGCTGAAAGACGGCGAAATGGCTGAAAAAGGAACCCATGCCGAACTTCTCAGCCAGAATGGTTTTTACCAAGAATTATATGAAAGCCAGTTCCGGGAATCGTAAATAGGGACAAAGACCTCCGACAGAGTGCGGAGGTCTTTTTTTTATGAGGATAAATAGTACTTTTCAGTTATTTTCGTTAAATGTAACGAAATTACTTGACGTAAATAAGTTATGTATATATACTAGCTTACATAAAGTAAGTGATAATAATTTTCAAGGAGGATTTTATGAATAAATCATTCGAAACAGGAACACTGCTTTTAAGGGTTGTAACAGGTATTATCTTTTTTGTACACGGTTTATCTAAGTTCCAAGGATTAGAAGGCACCACACAATTTTTCCAAAGCATCGGGCTTCCGGCGTTTATGGTCTATGTTATCGCAACGATTGAGCTTGTCGGCGGGGTTCTGATCTTTTTCGGTCTGGCGACGCGCATAATCGGCGTTCTGTTTGCCCTCACATTAGTCGGCGCCATCTTTACGGCGAAGCTTTCCTCACCATTTATGGGCGGATCGGAATTTGATTTCATCTTACTGGTGGCATCTATTCACTTAGCGCTTTCAGGAAGCCGTCTGCTTTCATTGGACCAGCTCCTTTTCAAATCAAAAAAGGGAGAAACTTTTTCAGCATAAGAAAGAAGGCGTTCAAATGACCGGCATTCATCAAGATACAGCAATCGGTTATGTCAAATTGACTATCAAAAATTTGGAACGGTCGCTCGACTTTTACCAAAATGTGATCGGCTTTCAAGTCATCTCGCAAACCGATCGTTCCGCAGAACTGTCAGCAGACGGAAAACGCGTCCTGCTGATGCTTGAAGAAAATCCAAGCGCCGTCATTCTCCCGGAGCGGTCTGTCACCGGCTTGTACCATTTTGCGATACTTCTGCCTGACCGGAAAGAACTCGGCATCGCATTGGCCCGGCTGATTGAAAACGGCATCGCACTCGGTCAGGGGGATCACGCGGTCAGTGAAGCTCTTTACCTGTCTGATCCGGACGGAAACGGCATTGAAATATACGCCGATCGTCCCCGCAGCACGTGGCAGCGCGATGCAGAGGGCAATTACGTCATGCAAACGGCGCCCGTCGATGTGAACGGGCTTTTGAAAGAAGCCGGAGCTGAACGGAAAAGCCGCCTCCCGGAAGGAACCGTAATCGGTCACATCCATCTGCATGTGACGGATTTACAGGAAGCTAAAGCTTTTTACACCGATATCCTCGGTTTTGACATTGTCGGCAATTACGCCGCCATGTCCGCCCTGTTTGTTTCAGCGGGAGGGTATCACCATCACATCGGCCTGAATATATGGGCCGGAACACATGCGCCGCCGAAACCGGGAAACGCAAGCGGACTGGATTATTACACCATCGTGCTTCCGCATCAAAAAGAGCTGTCACGAGTGACAAAAGCGCTGACCGATGCCGGCTTTGAGATTGAAGAAAAAGAAGCGGGCATATTCGTCAAAGACCCTGTGTCAGGGGCGGATATCGCATTTACATTGTAAGAAAGAAACCTTGCCGTTCACCGGCAAGGTTTTTTATTTTTCTGAAGTGTTCTCGAAAGAGAGCGAAAATCACAGTGACGCGCAAAAATGGCGCCTGAAGCCCGCCATCGCCGGCCCGCGCTCAGGGCCTCCGCTGAATTGAAAATTGTGTACATTCGGCAGATCAGGGAGCCATAAGCCGCATCCAGTCAGAAGATGCGGCTTTTCATACACTATTTACAATTTTGTGAAAAATAACCGGTATGAATTGAACTTCCTTATTCTTCCTGATATGATAAGCCGAAAAAGGAGAACCTGAACTGATGAATTCTAATGCAGCACAGACGGAACAGCCGATGAAGCATAACGGAAACCGGGTGACGGTCAAGGACTTTATCATCCTTGCCAAACCGGGGATTATCATCTCGAATTCACTCGCCGCATTGGGCGGATTTTGGATCGCATGGCTTCAGTCGGAAAGGACGGGCGGAGGGCCCGGTATATTTGCCGCCATGGCGGTTGCCATGATCGGAACGGCGTTAGTCATGGCGTCAAGCACTGTTTTTAATAACTTCTTTGACCGCGGCATGGACGCAAAGATGGCGCGAACCCGCACCCGCGCCAGCGTCACGGGGAAAATACCGCCGCCAGTCATGATCCTGTATGGCATCTGTCTCGGCGCATGCGGATTCATCATGCTTGCTTCGCTTAATGTACTGACCGCCGTTCTTGGCCTGCTTGCATTTTTGCTGTATGCCGTCGTTTATACGCTTTGGTTTAAAAGACAATCCGTCTGGAGTACATTTGTCGGCAGCTTTCCGGGAGCCGCTCCGCCCTTAATCGGTTATTGCGCGCTGGCCGGGTTTATTGATATGCCCGCGATTTTGTTATATGCGATTATGTTTTTGTGGCAGCCGCCGCATTTTTGGGCGATCGGGATCAGGCGAAAGGAAGAGTATCGTGCCGCCGGTATTCCGCTTTTGCCGATTGTAAAAGGCAACCGCGTCACAAAAATGAAAATGCTGCGTTACATCGCCGTTCTGACTGCGGTTTCGCTGCTCGTTCCTTTCTATATAGATGTCAGCCCGCTTTATACCGCGTCCGCTCTTCTGCTCGGAGTCATCTGGCTGTACCGGAGCGTCAAAGGTTTTCAGGCGGCGGATGACACGCAATGGTCGAAGGGGATGTTTTTGTATTCAATTGTATATTTCAGCCTGCTTTTTCTTATTTTAATGGCTGATTCGTTGATCACGGCGGTTCTCAGAACGTAAACAGGCGGCTTATAGATACAAAGCCGCCCGTTTTTTTGTTTATGCTTTTTTGATGAGAGCCAAAATATCTTCAAGCCAGGAAATGTAATTGCGTTCCCGCTCAAGCGCTTTTGTCAGCACGAGATAATGGCCGAAATCCGGAGACGAAAATGAATCCGCATCCTCGGACGATGTCATCAGTTCGTGATAACTGTTTTCCAAGTCGGACAATTTTTCCTTCCGCTTTACGAGCTGATCGGTGAATAGCTCATCCGCTTCCTCCCGGGTCAAAGCTGAGATGAAATAAGCCTTCAGCATAAATTCATCCTTCACCGTTTCCGGAATCGGATCTTTTTTCGTCAGCCAGGCGGCAAGCTCCCGTTCTCCATTGCCGGTCAGCGTGTACATTTTTTTCTCAAGCTTCGTTCCTTGAATCGCAGTGCGGAACGTAATAAACCCCTCAGCCGTCAGTTTTTTCAATTCCGGATAAATCTGGCTGTGCTTTGCGCTCCAGAACTGGCCGAGCTCTTCTTTAAAATAGCTCGATATATCATATCCGCTCAATTCGCCTTTTCTTAAAAGCCCTAAAATCGCGTACTTTAAAATTCTCATGTTGTCCTCCAAGCCCATTCATTTGACAGCTAGTATACCACACGGCTGCGAAAAAACGCAGAAATGCCGGATGCGGAAATCCTGATCATAGAAAGACTTCGGGAGTGGATTTTGGTTTCAGCCGCATACAGATTTGAAACCCCTTTCATCATGTCTTTGCCTTATTCATAAGACATCATGATATAATAATTGTAAAAATTAAGAAATACTGGGAGGTACATATGAAGACGGTGATTGTGTATGCAGACCCGGATGAGAACAGCTTCAATGCGGCTATCGTAAAATATGTCGCCATGGCTTTGAAGGACAGCGGCAAAAGCTATACTGTCATTGACTTATACGCTGATCAATTTGATCCCGTGCTGAAGGCCGGAGATGAAAAAAAGCGGGCGGATATGAAACGGGACGCTGAAACGAAGAGATATCGGAAACTGATGAAAGAAGCGGATCATCTCATTTTCATCTACCCGCTGTGGTGGGGAGGCGTTCCGGCGATTATGAAAGGCTTTTTTGACAAAGTGCTTGTCGCCGGAGAAGCCTACACATTTGAAAACGGCCGTGTAAAAGGCCTGCTGCGGGCAGAGACGGCACAGGTGTTTTATACGGCGGACTCCCCGAACAGGCACTTAAAGTGGTTCCGGAAAAACGCGGACTGGATTACGCTGAAAAAAGGAATTCTGCAATTTTGCGGCATTCAAAAAGCCGAACGGAACTTTATGTCCTCAGTTAAAACGAGCACACCCGAGCTGCGGGAAAAGCGGCTGCGTCAGGCATACGTCAAAGTCCGCCGCGCTTGTGAAAAAGGAGCGGCCGCATGCAGATAAAAGAAATTTTCGTGATCCGCTGCCTGTCCTGCTTAAGTGTCGTTCTGCTGCACGTGGTGTCAATGGTGCTGATGATTCAGGAAGAGTCCTTAGCAAGCGCCGCCCGTACGGTTGATGCATTCCGGACTTTGCTGATGTTCAGCACGCCGGCGTTTATCTTTATCTCGGAATTTCTGCTTGCCAGGTCCTATCCGGAAGGCGTCCCTGCAGGATTCTTAAAGAAAAGGGGAAAAGTCATTTTCGTGCCGTTTCTGTTTATCGCCGCGGTGGATGCCATCTTAATGAAAAGTGTCGCAGAAGAGGGAGCCGGTTTCATTTCAGTGTTCGGTAAATTTTTAGAAAATGTCTTTTTAGGAAACTTCATCGGGTACTTCATTCTTGTGATCTTTCAATTTTACATTCTCCATATGCTGCTGCACCGCTGGCTGAACAACACATCTCCCGTGTGGGTGCTGTCTGTTTCGTTTATCATCAATGCCGTCTATCTGGCCTATTTTTCAATCGTTCGTCCGCCTGCTTCATCGGGGCTTGATTCTATTTTTCCGTTCTTTTGGGTTCCGTTTCCGGGCTGGCTGTTTTATTTCTGTCTGGCATTTTATTGCGGAAAGGAATACCGGCGTTTTTTAGCGCTCATCAATCAGTACCGTTATGCGGTTTACTTCAGTGCGGCCGTATCGGCCATATTGATTGTGGCCGTTTCATATACCAGCGGCGGGTCCATTTCTTCTAAACGTCCGGATATTATGATTTACGCGGTCAGTATGATCTTTCTGTGTTTTCATCTGTTTTCAAAGCTCAAAAAAGTGCCCGCGATTGTGATGATGATCAGCAACTATTCGTTTTCAATCTATCTGCTGCACTCCTACTTTTTAATCAGCGGATACCTCCTGGAAGGCTATTTGCGGTCAATGCCTTTGCCGGCTGCCATCCTTCTGTTATTTTTGATCTGCACGCTCGGTCCCATTTTCATATCTTGGGGGTGCAACCATTTCAGATACGGATACTTGTTTGTCGGGAAAGTGTATCAGCCGAAGCAGATTAAAAGAAATACGGCGGCGCATCAAGGCCGCACAGTCTGAAAAAAAGGCGGCGTTTCAGCCGCCTTTTGATGCGGGTCCGCTTTATCTGGCACGAGGACGGATAGTTGTACATTCTGCATACAAAGCCCCCCGGGCAAGCCGACAGCGAATGCCAGGTAAGCAGTATCGGGCAGCCTATCTCTAATTTTAATAGCGCGTTCACTGGCTGAAGACCCCCGCCTGCGTCCGTTTTGACCGGATGCATTTATGACAAAATAACGCCATCGATTTTCTCCCTTGTGAAGACCGATATATTGTATACTTATAGGAAATACTTTCAAAAAAAGTGAAAAAGAGAAAAACGGAGAGCTTGGATGAACGACTAAAAAGGAGCGGGGACATTATGAATGACTGTGTCAAAACATTCGGAGAACTTCCGGCCGAACTTTATTTCTCTGCGGGAGGAAAAGGAAGCATTCTCTCTAAAATGTATCAAAGCGGGTATCCTGTGCCTGAAGGATTTGTGATTTTGCCGTCAGCCTTTCAGGACGGACAGCTCCGCCATCAGGCGAGAGAGGCTATTGATCAATATGTGAATTCCATCCGCAGCCGCCATGCATCTGCGTTGTTTGCCGTACGCTCATCTGCGCTGAGCGAGGATTCCGCTCAGGCTTCCTTTGCCGGAGAATTCGATACGGTGTTGAATGTCAAAACAGATCAAGACATGTCCGGGGCGATTGATGAAGTCCGCCGATCGGCACAGTCAGAAAGGGTAAAAGCGTACAGCGCCGTTCAGGGAATGGAAGATGAGCATGAAATCGCAATCGTCATCCAGCTGATGATACCGTCTGAGATATCCGGAGTGCTGTTTACCGCAGATCCGATTACGGGGAGCAGGCGGGAGATGACAGGCAATTACGTCTACGGTCTCGGGGAGCAGCTCGTTTCCGGGGAAGCCGATGCCTATTCTTTTAAACTGGCACGGCCCAAGAAAAAATATGACGGCCCCGGGGAATTTCGTAAATATGCGTCAAAGCTCTATAAACTGGCGAAAAAGCTGGAAAAAGATCTTGGAGGGCCGCAGGATATTGAATGGGCCGCCGCGGGCGGGACATTGTATATTCTTCAATCCCGCCCGATTACGACCTTACAAGCCGGAAATCTGGAAACCTATGAATGGAATGATTCTTTCAGCGGTGATTTTTTATGGACAAACACAAATATAGGAGAAGCGATTCCCGATGTGATGACGCCGCTGACATGGTCGCTCCTCCGGAATCTGGATGAAGAGTCGGGCATTATTCCGGGCTATTATGTCTGGTCCGGCAATATTTGCGGAAGAGCCTATAACAATATGAGCCAGCCTCTTTCCGTTCTCGCCGCTTTCGGTCTGAATCCGAAAGGCGGTAAAATAGGAAAAATGATGAGCGATACATTGGGAGAAATCCCGGCGGAAATGAAGATTCCTTTATATCCGTTCTCAAAGTATGAACTTTTGAAGATCATCTCGAAAAAACTGAAACCGTATCTGTCGAAAATGAAGCACGCAAAAAAAAACATGTCCTCCTACTTGGACGAATCGCCGGAGTGGTGCCGGCATATTGAGGAAAAGCTGAAACGTGCCGAAACGGAGCGGGCATTATTAGCGATATGGAACAATGAGATCTATCCGTATTTGTGCAATGCGTGGTTTGCGTTAATATCCGGCGGGCGTGATTCTGCGCAATCCTCTTCGTCGTTAACCTCTCAATTAACAAAACTCGCAGGCATAGAAGATGCGAATCTCCTGCTTTCCAATCTGAGGGGAAAAGGCGGACTGGCCAGCCTGGAGCCGATTATCGGCATTGATCAAGTCATGAAAGGCCGTATGAGCGAGGAAGAATATCTCAGGAACCAAGGCCATCGAGGCCCGCATGAATACGAACTTTCCATACCGCATCCGGGAGAAAATCGGGATTGGCTGACGAAGCAGATCAAAGAACACAAGGAGTCGGGTATTGATGCCGAACAATTGCTTTTGAAACAGCAGCGGGCGCATGAACAGGCCTTCCGAAGATTTGAAGAAAAGTTTCCTCATAAGGTCAAATGGCTCAAAGCCAAAATGGAAAAAGCGTCAGATTACGCGAATATTAGAGAAACAACCAGATCCGAATTTGTCAGGGTGTACCGGACAGCCAGAGCATTCGCGCTCAGAGCGGCGGAAATGACCGGCATGAAGGACGATATTTTCTTTTTGTATCTGCATGAAATAACCGATCTGCTCGCGGGGAAAGAGCCGGCGGTTGCGTCGATTCAAGCGAGAAAGCAAAACTATGAAACTTATAAAAAACTGCCGCCGTTCCCATCCGTTATTAACGGAAGATTCAATCCGTTTAAATGGGCCGAGGATCCTGACAGAAGAGCGGATTATTACGATGCTTTTATGCCTGCGGAAACTGATGATGCGTATACTTTAAAAGGTTTCGCGGGAGCGGCCGGGAGAGTGGAGGGCATTGTCCGTGTCCTTGATGTCCCGGAAGACGGGGATTCTTTTGCGGCGGGGGAAATTTTAGTGACTTCGACAACCAATGTAGGCTGGACCCCGCTTTTTCCAAGAGCGGCCGCTATCATAACGGACGTCGGCGCCCCTTTGTCCCACGCGGCGATCGTCGCCCGGGAACTGGGGATTCCTGCTGTTGTCGGGTGCGGAAATGCAACGTCAAAACTGAAAACGGGGGACAGGGTGGCCGTTGACGGCGGGCAAGGCATCGTCCAGCTGGAACCTCGGCAGACTCCGGTCACTTCTGAAGAGGAAAATGGTAAACTGATAGAATAAAATCATGAGAAAGGAGCCGCACATGAAAAAAGCAATCATTAACGGGGAACAAATCAGAAGTATGAGCGACCTGCACCAGACATTGAAAAAGGAGCTTGCCCTTCCTGAATACTACGGTGAAAACCTTGACGCTTTATGGGATTGTCTGACCGGCTGGGTCGAGTACCCCCTCGTTTTAGAATGGAGACAGTTTGAACAAAGCAAGCAGCTTACAGAAAATGGCGCAGAGAGTGTGCTTCAGGTCTTTCGTGAAGCGAAAGCGGAAGGCTGCGACATCACCATCATACTTTCATAATACGATCAACGGGAGAGAGACAAAAATGGAAAAACAAACCCTCAGCTATCCGATTGGAGAATATCAGCCGGCTGAATCGATTTCGGCCGGACAGAAACAAGAATGGATCAATGCGCTGGAACACGCTCCGGCCAAACTGAAACAAGCTGTCAGAGCGATGTCGGACAATCAGCTCGATACGCCGTACCGCAAAGGGGGATGGACTGTCCGTCAAGTGGTTCACCATCTGGCGGACAGCCATATGAACGGCTATACCCGGTTTAAATTGGCTTTAACAGAAGATGAACCGGAAATCCGTCCCTATGATGAAAAAGGCTGGGCCGATCTTCATGATTCCAAAACGGCCGCTTGCAGGGATGCGCTTGAGCTGTTAACAATCCTGCACAGAAGATGGGCCGCTCTTTTGCGCTCCATGACGGAAGCCCAATACAAACGGAGATACTTCCATCCTGTATCCAAAGAGACGGTTACGCTGGAACAAGCGCTCGGATTATATGTCTGGCATTCTGAACATCATATCGCCCATATTACTGAGCTTTGCCGGCGGATGGACTGGCGTTTGTCTTAGAGGATGCCGGCTTCCGGAAAAACGCCAAAACAGCCGCAGACACAATCGTGCATAACGAAATGACGGCGGCTGCCGTATAAAGGTGATGATAGCCGCTGGCAATGCCCGCTTCAATCGCATCAGAAACCGCTTTTTTGACGGCGGGAACGGGGATTCGGCTTACCTGTTCCTGCAACGAAGAAAGCCCGCCGCTGATATCGGGCAATTGCGCCTGATCAGCGGGAACGCCGCTTTTTGCTAAACGGGTTTTGATGTCATCTCCGATCCGGCCAAAGCCGGCTGTAATGAAGCCGGCATATAAGGCCGGGGCGAGCGTCAGCCCGACCTGCCTCACGAGGGAAAGCGTGCCGAGCGCCGTCCCTTTGTTTTGGCCCGCCGTTTCTGATACAAGCACATTCAGCGGAGCTCCGAGCAGAAATCCGAAACCGATCCCCGCAATGACACTCGCCGTGACAAATTCCCATTTATCCGTCACCCATAACGGAAACAGGCTGAAGCCGGCAAATGCGATAGCGCCTGATACAACAGCAGAGAAGACCGGCCCTTTCTTATCCGTGACCGCCCCGCCGAGCCATGCTCCGATGCCGGACGCCAACGCGAGCGGCGTCATCCAATAACCCGCTTTCTCCGCCGATACGTGCAAATACTGCTCCGCGTAAGAAGGAATAAAAATGACCGCAGCAAGCAGCCCGCCCGATAAAAACCCGATGACGAGCGTCCATTGAAACACTTTATTTTGCAGCAGCGAGTAGGCGAGAATCGGATCGCCCCCGCGGTTTTCAACCCGCTTTTCAACCTTAAGCAGCGCCCAAAAGAGAAATGCAGCCCCCAGAAGATATCCGTACACCTTCACGTCCATGATGCTTTCTGAAAGCTTTGCCCCGTCGAGGTTCGTGATACCGATCATGCAAGATAAGATTGCCAGAGACAGCATCAGCGTGCCGGCAAGATCAAGCTTTTTCGCCTCAGGCTCTTTCGTTTCAGCGATAAACAAACCGCCGCACACAACCAAAGCGGCGGCTATCGGCAGATTAATCAAAAACAGCCAATGCCACGACCCGGTTATATCAAGCAAAAAACTCCCGATATTCGGTCCGAGGACGGCCGCTATACCGTTCATCGCCCCTAAAAGCCCGAGAGCTTTTCCCTGTTTTTCTTTCGGAAGAACAGCCAGCACATGTGAGCTGCCGATAATAAAAATTCCTCCGCCGCCAAAGGCTTGAATGAGCCGCGCCGCCAAAAACATCGGGAAGCTCTGACTGAGTGCGACAAGCAAAGAGCCAAGACCGAACAGTCCGACTTCAATCATAAACAGTTTTTTCCGTCCATAGCGGTCCGACAGCTTGCCGACAATCGGCACACTGACACTGAGTCCCAATGTGTAAAGGGTCACGCCCCACGATCCCCATGAAGGAGAAATATCAAAAGAGCTGTTAATCGTCGTCAGAGCAGCGGAAATAATTCCGTTGTCCAGCGCCGCCATGAACACACCGATCGTAAAAAGGGTGATGGCCCAGCTCTGGTTTTTTCCTGTTTGCACTCGTCCCGGCATACTGATCAATCCTTTCATTTTAATTCACTTAAAATATATTATTCACTTTGAATGAATTAAATGTCAAATAAAAAAAGGCCGCCGATACGGCAGGCCTTTTTCATCTCTATGCCTGTTTGGAGGATTCCAGCGCTTTTGCCAAAATGGCGAGCCCTTGATTAACCGTTTGTTTTTCTTCAGCAGTCAGCGTTTCCAATGATCGCTTCAATTTTACATGTCCTTTTTGATAAAGGCTGCGGAAAATGTTTTTCGCGTTTTCCGTTAATTGAACGACGACTGAACGGCGGTCTTCTTCTGACGGGGCGCGTGTAACGAAACTCGATTTTTCCAACCGGTCAAGCAGCCCCGTGGTATTTGAAAGGGAAGCACCCATTTTTTCTGCAATTTCACTCACCTTCAGCGTCCCATGGTTGTTCAGAAGCATCAGCACCTTCATTTGCGGCATGCTCATATCAAGCTTCATCCATTCTGACACATCGCCGAGTCCAGCCGACGTCATCACTTTCATGTACAGCACCCAAATATCCCGTTCCTCAGGAGAAAAAATATCGCCGCCCAAGACCGTTGTATCATGCAGGTTATAATCCATCGTCTCACTTCCTCATTCATACTCCTTCATACCATATTACTGATTTTCATCTGAGAAAGAAAGTTGCAGACGAGTTTTGTTTGAATGTGAGGTGGTAGTGTATAATATGTTGGAGATTATTGGGGGAATTTATAATAAATAAGCTATTTTATGATGATTGGAGAGAACATTGCTGACTAAAAAGAATGCCTTATCGATATTAAAAGTATTATTTCCTATTGCAGTTTTGCTTTTAGTCATTTATCAGTCGAAGAAGGAATTGACAGATCTTTCTTTTAAACGCACGCTGTACATTATTAACGGGATTGAGCGGTACGATTTATTTATCCTCGTTCTGCTCGGCCTCCTTGCCGTCAGTGTGATGTCCTTTTATGACTTTGTGCTGAAACGGGCGTTGCGGCTCAACATTCCGAATTGGAAAGTGTTCAGGGTTTCCTTTATCGCCAATTCCTTTAACAATGTCCTTGGATTCGGGGGTCTGGCGGGCGTCGGACTGCGGACGATGCTGTACAAAGAGCATACGAACGACGTAAAACGACTTGTCGCAGGCATTGCCTGGCTTACTTCTTCAGCGCTGCTCGGGCTGTCGGTCTTCAGTATTCTGACTGTCGCCCGGGTGCTGCCGGTGGGCGAAATCACAGGTGAGAAGCCGTGGCTGTGGGCTGTCATCGCCGGCGTGGCGCTTATTGTGCCGGTGGCCTTAATCGCCGCTTGGATCAACAATAAAAAAGCTCGAACGGAAGATGGTGAAGCAAAACTGAGGCATCCGATTTTTTCTTATATCGGAGCTTCGTTTGCCGAATGGTTTGCGGCGGCCGTCGTTATGTATTATTCACTGCATGTCATGGGGATTCACGCAGATGTCCGCCATGTATTCGGTGTATTCGCGATAGCCGCTATCGGGGGAATCATCAGCCTTGTGCCGGGCGGATTAGGCTCGTTTGACCTCCTGTTTCTGCTCGGCATGCAGAATATGGGTTTTCCGCAGGAGGCGGTCGTGACATCCATTGTCATCTACCGGATTGTGTATTCATTTATTCCGTTTGTGTTCGGGCTGTTCTTTGCGGCCGGCGACTTAACGGAAAACACGCTGAAACGGCTGGAATCAAATCCGAAGATGGCGCCTGCCGTAGAAACGACGAACGTGCTTCTCGTATTGCAGCGCGGGATCTTAATCAGAGTGCTTTACGGTTCGCTGTCGCTTTTGGTTTTCGTGTCGGGAGTGGTCGTGCTTGCGTCCGTCGCATTGCCGATCGACAGGGAGACGGTCATTCCGCATATTCCGCGCCCGGCGCTCCTTGCGTTTAACGCGTTATCGCTTAGTGCGGCCTTGATTCTATTAATCCTGCCGATTGAATTATACAAACGGACGAAACGCTCTTATTCAATGGCGGTCGCCGCGCTGGTCGGCGGTTTTGTGTTCAGTTTCTTAAAAGGAATGAACATCAGTGCAATCTTTATTCTGCCTGTCGTCATCGTCGTGCTTGTACTGCTGAAGCGGCAGTTTATCAGGGAACAGGCATCGTATACACTCGGCCAGATGATTTTTGCGGCCGCTCTGTTTATTATCGCCTTGTTTAACTATAATCTCATTGCCGGTTTTATTTGGGATAAAATGAATCGGCTGCTGCGCCACGATTACTTCGTCCATAATAATTCGCACATTACATATGCGACGATGACGGCCATTATTGTCGTGCCTCTGTTTTTCCTTTTGTTTACGGTCTTTTATCATAAAAGATTGAAGCCGATCGGGGAAGAGGCCGATCCTGAACGGCTGAAGACCTTTTTGGCAGAACAAGGCGGAAATGCGCTCAGCCATCTCGGCTTTCTCGGGGATAAGCGGTTTTATTTCTCAAGCGACGGCAAAGCGCTTTTATTGTTCGGCCAGATTTCGAGAAGACTTGTCGTGCTCGGTGATCCGTCAGGGCAGAAAGACTCTTTTCCGCTGGTGATCGAGGAATTTCTGAACGAAGCGCATAAGCAGGGACTGAGTGTCATGTTTTATCAGATTGAACGTGAAGACATGGCGCTGTACCACGACTTCGGCTATAACTTCTTCAAGCTTGGAGAAGAAGCTCTCGTGGATATGGAGGCATTTACGCTGTCAGGAAAGAAAAAAGCGGGGCTGCGGGCGATTAACAACAAATTTGACCGCGAAGGCTACACATTTCATGTCGGGGAGCCGCCGTTTTCTTCCGAGTTTATGGCCAAGCTGAAAGACATTTCGGACGAATGGCTCGGACCGAAAAAAGAGAAAGGCTTTTCTCTCGGTTTCTTCGATCGGGACTATTTGGAACAGGCCCCGGTTGCTTACGTGAAAGACACAGAAGGGGAGATCATCGCTTTTGCCAACCTTATGCCGATGTACCAGGAAGGCGAAATATCAGTCGACTTGATGCGTTATCGGAAAAACGCGCCGAACGGTATTATGGACGCGCTTTTCATCCGTCTGTTTCTCTGGGCGCAGGAAAAAGGCTATACCACTTTTAATATGGGGATGGCGCCGTTGTCAAACGTAGGAACGGCCTTTACATCTTTCTGGTCGGAAAGAATCGCAGCCGTCATCTTCAACAACGTCCGGTATATGTACAGCTTCAGCGGGCTGCGGGCCTTTAAAGAAAAATACAAACCGGAATGGCGCGGGAAATACTTGGCATACCGCAAAAACAGATCACTGTCTGTCACGATGTTTCTCGTCACCCGCCTGATCGGAAAAACAAAAAAAAGACGCCGTTAAAAGGCGTCTTTTTTTTCCTTTAATGTAATTAACTAAAAATTCTAATTTTCTTTTGTTATACTGAATAACATATCATAAGACGAAAGGAAGACTGATGAATGAAACAGGCAGTTGTATTTAAATATGAAGCGTTTACC
The DNA here is from genome assembly GCF_053545315.1 of Bacillus sp. CIS52. Taxonomy (NCBI): domain Bacteria; kingdom Bacillati; phylum Bacillota; class Bacilli; order Caryophanales; family Bacillaceae; genus Bacillus; species Bacillus sp. CIS52. The sequence continues at coordinate 24,138 of NZ_JBIUFR010000004.1, read as the reverse complement.
GATATTCCTGATCTGGGAAATCCCGCTGGAATCGTCTTTAACGGGGATGATTATTCAGATGAAGAGATGCAGATGATCGCCGAAATGGCAGGGTACAATGAAACCTCATTTCTCTGTAAAAGCGGAGAAGCCGATCTGCGCATCCGCTATTTTACACCCGGCCATGAAATGAATTTATGCGGACATGCTACAGTTGCCTCTCTTTACGCATTAATTGAAAAAGGAAGGCTTCACGCTGATCAGACGTATCGGATTGAGACAAAAGCCGGCATTCTTCCTGTAAAAGCCGCTGAACGAAACGGGCGGGTATACATCACGCTTGAACAGGCTCCCCCGCAATTTCTGCCGTTTACGGGAGACAAAGAACAGCTTGCGGCTTCGCTCGGGATAACGGCTGAGGATTTCCACGGCGAGCTTCCGATTGTTTACGGATCAACGGGGATCTGGACATTGATTGTTCCGCTGAAATCACTGGAAGCATCACGGAATATGGTGCCGGACAACACGCAATTTCCCGCTGTATTGCAAGATCTTCCGAAAGCGAGCGTCCATCCTTTTTCTCTGGAAACCGTTCATCAGGAAAGCGATCTGCACGGACGCCATTTTTCTTCTCCTTTTTCCGGAACGACCGAAGACCCCGTCACGGGAACCGCTTCAGGCGTCATGGCGGCCTATATGCGGCAATACGGGGGCTCTGAAGCCGAATGCCTCACGATTGAACAAGGTCAGGAAATAGGGAAAGACGGAAAAGTGGAAATCAGGATCACGGAGGAAGGCGGCAAGGTGAAAATCGAGATGACAGGAACGGCCGTGTATGCCGAATCAATTCATCTTCAGCTTCCGTAACGGTTTACAAAAGCCGGTTCTATCCGTTATATTATAAATGATAATCATTTTCAATTGAATAGGAAGGTGAATCGGCATGCCGAAAACCGAACAATTACAGCAAAACGAGAGTCTTAAACATACGATCAGAAACAGAAGATCCATCCGGTCATTTAAACCGGAAACCGTTCCTTCTGAAGTCATATTAGATATGCTCGAAACGGCCGTTTACGCACCGAACCACAGACTGACGGAGCCATGGCGTTTTATCTACGCGGCAAGCGAAGCGGGAAAAGAAAAGCTTGCGGACAGCTACGTTTCATTTTTCAAAAAAATAAAAGATGATTTCAACGAGGAAAAAGAGCGGAACATGAGAAAAAATCTCAGTGCCGTTCCGGGATTTTTGTTGGTCGTCTTAAAAGAAGATGAAAATGAATTTACGCGAAATGATGATTTTGCGGCGCTGAGCGGCATGATTCAAAACCTTCAGCTTCTCGCACATGAAAACGGCATCGGCATGGTTTGGAAAAGTGGCCGCATTATGTATGACAAACAGGTGCATCGAGACTTCGGCCTTGCAGACAATGAGCGCTTCGCCGCCATCATCCAAACGGGCTATCCGGATGAACAGCCTAAGGCGAAAGAACGGACGCCGGCAAAAACCCTGTTTACCGAACTGTAAAAAAATCCCCGTCCTCAAGAAGAGGCGGGGATTTTGTATTAGCGGGTTTTGCTTTTTGCTCTGTTGTCAGCAGCTTTCATCCGCGCCTGCGCTTCGCGGTCAGCGGAATCAGCAAGCTCGCTTGAATATTCCTCATATGTGCCGTCTGTTTCACGTTTCAAAGCAGCCGGAACTTGAGGAAGTTTTTGTTTGTTTTTATCACGGTTTTTGTGAGTATGATTTCTGCCCATAACAATCGCCCCCTGAAAAAAGTGATATCAAACAAACATAGTATCTGCCCGGTCCCGATCTTTATTCGTTTATTTCCGTTTGGCTGCTCTTTCCGCTTTTTTGAATTCACCGGAATAAAGGACTTCCTGCATTTTTTTGAGATTGGCTCCCTGTTGATGTTTTTCGCGCTTCTTTTCCATAAAAGAAGACCCTCCTTCAAAACAGAATACCAATAGGATTGGCTTTTATTTCCGTTTTTATGCAGATAAGAGATCCTTTAAAGCCAAATCAAGTTCTTCATACGTAAATTGAAAACCGGACGTCAGCGCCTGTTTAGGCAGGGCGCGCTGGCCTTTTACGATCAGCAGGCTCATCTCTCCCAATGCTTTCTCCAGAAAAACTTCCGGTACGGGAATCCAGTGGGGGCGGTGCAGGACGCTTGCGATCGTCTTTCCGAATTGCTTCATTTCAACGGGGTTCGGCGATGTCACATTCATCGGGCCGGATAAGTCATCATGCTCCGCCGCATACGCGATGAGTTCCGCGGCGTCATCGACATGAACCCATGACAGCCATTGCCGTCCCGAGCCGACGGTGCCGCCCGCTAACAGCTTATAAGGGAGAACCATGAGCGGCATGGCGCCTTTTTCACCGAGCATCACGCCGAATCTGGCATATACCGTCCGAATGCCGAGCGCTTCAATTTTCTGGCCTTCACGCTCCCACATATGAGCCGTATGACTGAGAAAGTCTTCATTTGACGTATCGGACTGCTCGGTGAACGTTTTCTCTGTGCTCGTGCCGTAAATGCCGACGGCGCTTGCCTGAATGAGAGCCCGCGGTTTTTGAGGCTGCTGCTTCATAATCCGTCTGACTTCTCTCGTCGCTTTTATTCTGCTTGAGATGATTTGTTCCTTCGTTGTGTCCGTCCAGCGGTCAAAGATGGATTTGCCGGCGAGGTTCACCCATACATCAATAGGGGGAAGCTCGCGCTCAGGCGCCGCGTTTTCGGCCAGCCATTGAACATATGTCACATTTTTTTGTTCGGTTTCTCTCTGTTTTCTTGATAAAATATAGACATGATGTCCCCGGCGGGTAAACACATCTGTCAGATGCCGGCCGAGAAAACCCGTGCCGCCTGTCATCGCGATATTCATATCCATCTCTCCTTACACGTTGATACATATACTGTACCTCATTTGCCAAAAAGAAAAACGCCTGAACATCGGGCGGGAAAGGAGACCGGGATGCCGTTTATTACAAAAATATCGACCCAAAAGAAAAACACCGAGCGCTTCAACATCTTTCTTGATGAGAAATATGCATTCAGCGTCGACGCCGACGTACTTGTGCGTTTTGACCTGAAAAAAGGGAAAGAACTGGACGAGCTTGACATTCTTGAAATCCAGCACGGCGATGAAGTGAAAAAAGCCTTTAACCGCGCCGTAGATTTTTTATCATACCGGATGCGCTCTGAAAAAGAAGTCCGGGACCATCTGAAGAAAAAAGAAACACCTGAGATGGTCATTCCTGAAGTCATCCATAAACTGTACGATTACCGCTACTTAAATGACAAAGAATTTGCCGAAGCCTATGCAAGCACCCACAAAAAAACAAACGGCAAAGGCCCTGACGTCCTGTTCCGCGAGCTGAAAGCGAAAGGAATAGACGACGATACCATCAAGGAGACGCTCAGTGCGTTTACATTTGATGAGCAGATACAAGAAGCGCTGAAACATATCGGGAAAATCCTGAAAAAAGACAAAAAGCTGTCCACAAAAGAGATCAGACAGCGGGCGCAGATGCAGCTTCAGCGAAAAGGTTTTCCATTCGACGTCATCAACGCCGCCCTGGAGCAGACGGAGTATGAGAATGATGACGAAGCTGAGATGGAAGCCCTGAAGATTCATGGGGAAAAGGCGATCAGGAAATACCGCTATGACGGCAGCTATGAAAGCGGAATGAAGGTCAAACAGTACTTATTCAGAAAAGGATTCTCGATTGACGATATTGAACAATTTTTGCAGGAAGAGGAGTAAACCGAAATGGACAAACGATACAGTCAAATGACGCCTCATGAACTACAGACAGAAATTGCGGGATTGACGGAAAAAGCGAGAAAAGCGGAACAGATGGGCATTGTAAATGAACTGGCCGTGCTTGAACGGAAAATCACGATGGCCAAAGCCTACATGCTGGAGCCGGAAGACTTTCAGCCCGGCGCAGTGTATCAGCTAGAAGGTTCTGATGACACATTCAGCATTGATTACATCAACGGCGTATTCGCCTGGGGGCACAGATCTTCGTCGCCTGACTGGGAAGAGGCGCTGCCGATTTCTGTTTTGAAAGAAAAAAGTTAACAAAAGAGGCCGGCTCCGGCCTCTTTTTCTTTTGAACACATTCGTTTCAACCTTTCAGTAAAAAATGATTGAATTCAATTTCGATATCTTTTAAGATGAAATTCGTTGTTTTTTATTAAAAAGGAGGCAATTCGCGTTGAATATCAAAATGAAACAGCCATCAGTGAAATTAATGATATTTGTTTTAATGATTTGCACGTTTTCCATCGGGTATACGGAATATGCTGTCATGGGTATTTTGACGTCGATTGCCGATGACTTTCATATACATGTGGCCTCAGCGGGCATGCTTGTTACGGCGTACGCGGCAAGCGTCTGCCTGACGGGCCCGATCGTAACCATTGTCGCGGTTAAGCTCCCAAGAAAGCCGGTGCTGCTTGGGTTGATGGGAATTTTCGTCCTTGCCAACCTGATGAGCGTCTTTGCGCCAAATTTCGCTGTACTGGCGATTTCCAGAATTTTATCCGCATCCATTCACGGAGCCTTTTTTGCGATCGCAATGGTGTTTGCGAGTGAAATGGTGCCGCCTGAAAAACGGTCCGCCGCCGCTGCATCGATGAACGGAGGATTAACCGTGGCGCTGATGCTCGGCGTTCCGTTCGGCTCTTATTTAGGGGATGCCCTTAATTGGCGTGCCGTCTTTTTCATTATTTCTGTTTTAGGCCTGATCGGACTGATCGGTCTGATGCTGGTCGTACCGAATCAAAAACCGAAAGTGATTCCGATGCTCATGAATGAATGGAGTGTCTTTAAGCATAAGCAAGTGATTTTTTCCTTTGCGATCACCATTCTCGGCTACTCAGGCGTTTTTATCGCTTACACGTTTATCGAGCCGATTTTAAGAGATTCAGCTGGATTCGGCACGGTCGGCATCACAGGCGCGTTATTTGCCTACGGTCTCGGCGGAGTGGCGGGGAATTTCTTCGCAGGGAAAGTGCCGATCAAACTGCTGACACGCACAATGATCGGCGTGATGATCGGCTTGATCGGGGTCATGGCGATTTTCCCTTATATCGCTGTTTTTCCCGCTGCAGCCGTTTCGGCGACATTTTTATTCGGTGCATGTGCGTTCGGCACGCCGCCGCTTTTACAGACAAAGGTTATTTCTTCCTCTGAAAACGGCACGACGATCGCCGCTGCGGTGAGCGTTTCCGCCTTTAACCTGGCAAACGCGCTCGGCGCCTGGATCGGCGGTTTGATTCTCGGCGGAACGGGATCTTACTCATGGCTGTTTGCCGGCGGTGCGCTGATGACCGCTCTCGGCCTTGTGCTGTCCACGTTCGCTCATCTGTCTGAGAAGAAGGACGTCTATGAATACCAAATGCATAAAGGATAACAAAAAGCTTGCAGCGGATATTCCGTCTGCAAGCTTTTTCAGTTTTCATCACGGTGAGCCGTCAGCGAGAGTAACGGGCAGCGGTTTCTTACTGACATATTATGGTATTTGTTTGACGTTAATGTCCTTTGCAAAAAAGAGACCGGATCATTTCCGGTCTCTTTACGGTGTGTTTATCGTCTGCCTGAAGCTCTCATGCGCTCTTGCGGGTGCGAATTAATTGAACCGTCCGCCCGTTTAGAAGCGTAGTCATCCTTTGCCCGCGGTTCGCCTTCAAACTTATTATTGTTCTGATTAGGAAATCCTTTTGCTTTGTTCCGGACCATTTGTTTTCCCCCTCGGCCAATATCAAAAGGTTGCGCCTTCTGGACTGAAGACGTAAAGTTAGTATATGCCTGTGACAAGCTGCGTAAAAGCAGCAGGTTTTCCCAAGGAAAGGAGACAGAGACATGAATACATATATCGACAAACTGACGAATTTGCTGCTTGAGAAAAATGATATGCTCAGCTATTTGCAAGCACGTACTTGGGTGGAGCTTTTATGGGGAGATTTCGAAGCGACTTACGCAAAAGCCGGCCGCCCGTATCAAGGAGAGCAAATGACAGAACGCGTCGTCAAGGAATGGATTGAATCGTACGGCAGCAAGCTTCATATGTTCCAAAGCATGCGGGAAGACGTTTCTCATTATTTGGATCAAAGCAGGGGACTCCTGCATTAACATAATAGTGCGTTCCGCCGGATATCTTCCGGCGGTTTTTTCTTTTTATAAAAGAAATAGGAAAATCATGTTTGATGACCCGCAAAGTGTGGAATTGTGTAATAACTTAATAAAATAGCGGGGAGGAACCACAATGAACATGAAAAAAGGGTTAACCGCAATTATTCCGGCCGCAGGACTTTGCTTATTTTTAGCCGCAGGCACCGTTTTTTTTGATCCGGCAGCGAATGCCGCAGCAGTTCAGCAGACAAAAATAGACACCGCAGCAGATACATATATCGTGAAAGCAGGAGAACTTAACGTCCGTAAAGAACCAAATAAACAAGGGCGGATTGTCGGCACGCTCCGTTCAGAAGATGCCGTAAAGGTTAAACAGCTTGAAGGGGCAGATTGGGCTGAGATTAACTACAAAGGTCAGAAAGCCTATATCTCCACTCATTTTCTGATGAAGCAGCCGATGAAGGCAGTGACCGCGAAACAAACCGCTTTTTATACGCCGACTTTGGAAACCGGCAAAAAAAGCTCCGTGAAAGCGGGGGAAACCGTCAATGTGCTCGGCTGGGGATTCAGCCATGACGGAGGATTTGACCGTAAATGGGCGTACGTCACATACGGCGGGAAAGCAGGTTATGTGAAGACGGCCGACTTAGTTCAAAAATAAAGATTCAGGCAGGCGGATGAGCCTGCTTTTTTTCTGAAACTTTCCGCCTTTCCTTTCGTATGAAATGAAAAGGAGAGTGACGGATATGATAATGGTAATCGGCGGCCTTCTGATGGCTGCAGCCGGCATTTTAGTCACACTTTTCCCGCCGAAGTCAATTAACAGCCTGTACGGATATCGGACAAAACGCTCAATGGCGGATGAATCCCAGTGGAGAGAAGGCAACCGTTTCAGTGCGGTCCTCATGATTCTGTTCGGCCTTCTGACGGCTGCGGCCGGATTTGCGGGCAGCCTGCTCATTCCGCTCACTCAGCCGTACAGCCTGATCGTCCAAGCCGTATGTTTGATTGCGATCAGCGCGCTGATCATAGCCTTAACAGAAAGAAGATTAAAACAAAAGGGGAGGAGAACCGATTGAATGACATCACTTTTCACATGATCGAAACAAACGGAGTGACGCTGCACACGGCTTCAGCGGGTCCGAAAGACGGCCCTTTGGCGGTGCTGCTGCACGGGTTTCCGGAATTTTGGTACGGCTGGAAGAGTCAGATCAAACCGCTTGCGGATGCCGGATACCATGTTGTCGTGCCCGATCAGCGCGGCTATAATCTCAGTGATAAACCGGAGGGCATCGAAAACTATACCATTGATAAACTCAGGGATGACATTATCGGGCTGATCACTCACTTTACAGATGACAAGGCCGTCGTCATCGGTCACGATTGGGGAGGAGCTGTAGCCTGGCACTTGGCATCCACGCGGCCGCAATACGTTGAAAAATTAATCACGGTCAATATCCCGCATCCGGCGGTTATGCGGAAGGTCACACCGTTCTACCCGCCGCAATGGAAGAAAAGCTCTTATATCGCGTTCTTTCAGCTCGCGGAAAAACCTGAACGGAGATTATCTGAAGATGATTACCGCGTATTGGATCACGCCATCGGCTTATCCGAACGCCCGGCGCTTTTTTCACGGGAAGATGTCGACAGCTACAAAGAAGCGTGGGGCAGAAAAGGAGCCCTCACGGCTATGCTGAACTGGTACCGGGCAATCAGATGCGGCGGTTTAGGCCTTGCCGTTCCGCTTAAAATGCCTGTTCCATACCGATTAATATGGGGCGTCAATGACCGCGCGCTGAGCAAAAAGCTCGCTTCGGAAACAAAACGGATGATTCCAAACGGCGACTTAATCTTCATAGACGATGCCTCGCATTGGGTCATTCACGAAAAACCGCGCATCGTCAGCCATTTGATTCATGAATACCTTCAGCAATAAAGTCTGTCCCGCGTACAGACTTTTTCTTTTTTTTCTCATATCTGCCGAAAAACATGACAAAATAAAAATATATAACCATATGCAGAAAAATTTTTCTTTCCCTGTAACGAAAAAAGGGTTTAAACGACTTTAAAAAAAGGAAAAGCCTTACTGAAGTTTTGCGGACTATTCCACTAAGGCCGTATTAAAAAAAGAATAATACAAAGAAGGTGCCTTCATGAAACAAAGGTTAATCTCAATTATTATTCCGTCTTACAATGAAGGAAACAACGTCAAGCTCATCCATGAATCTTTAAAAAAAGAGTTTCAAACGATTCATTATGACTATGAAATTTTCTACATCAATGACGGAAGCGCGGATGACACCCTTCAGCAGATTAAGGAACTGGCCGCCAGAAACCATCGCGTCAAATACATATCTTTTTCCCGCAACTTCGGGAAAGAAGCGGCCATTTTGGCGGGATTTGAACACGTGCAGGGAGAAGCGGTAATCGTGATGGACGCTGACCTGCAGCACCCGACGCATCTGCTGAAAGACTTCATTCAAGGCTATGAAGAAGGGTATGACCAAGTCATTGCGCAGCGCAACCGAAAAGGGGACAGCCCCGTGCGTTCCGTGCTTTCTTCCCTGTATTATAAATTTATTAACAAAGCCGTCGAAGTGGATCTGCGTGACGGAGTCGGGGATTTCCGCCTGCTGAGCCGGCAGGCTGTTGATGCCCTTTTGAAGCTGAGTGAAGGGAACCGCTTCTCAAAAGGGCTGTTCTGCTGGATCGGGTTTGACCAGAAAATCGTGTTTTATGAAAATGTCGAAAGGCAGAACGGCAAGTCCAAATGGTCATTCAGCAATCTGTTCAACTACGGAATGGACGGCGTCGTCTCCTTTAACAACAAACCGCTGAGGGTTTGCTTTTTCACCGGTATTCTGATATTGCTTCTGTCGATGGTTTATATTGTAACGACCTTTATTCATATTCTGACACATGGCGTGTCCGTTCCCGGATACTTCACCATTATTTCCGCCGTGCTGTTTTTAGGAGGCATCCAGCTTTTGAGTCTCGGCATCATCGGCGAGTATATCGGCCGGATTTACTATGAAACGAAAAAACGCCCGCACTATTTAATTAAAGAAGCGAATATTACGTACGGAGAACAAAATGAAACGAATTATACAAAAAAGCGCAAGTGGAACCATTAAACAGCCGCCGCTGTGCGCAGGGTCTGGAGACGTTGTATGAAAAAAAATAAATGGATCTTGCCGGCAGCCTGTGTGCTGGCTGCGGCAGCCGCTCATATTTTTTTCTTAAAGGAGTGGTCGGCAGGCCGCTATATGACGGGGTCTGGAGACGGGATCGCCCAAATGGCGGTCTTCAAAAAGCTGCTGTTTGACCAATATATGAACGGCCGGCTGTTTTACAGCTATTCGTTCGGAATGGGCGGGGGAGTGTACAGTCAGCTCGGCTATTATTTCTCTACTTCTTTTCTCTTTCTGTTTATCTCCGCCGCTGTCCGCATCCCGCAGCTTATGCAGCTGTCGGGTGAGGCGGATGCGCTTTTTTGGGCTCAAGCCTCCGTTTTTATCAGCATCGCCAAGCAGAGTTTCGTCATATTCACGGCAGCCTGTGTGTTCCGTTATTTCGTCAAACGGACAGTGCCTGCTTTTGTCGGCGCCGTGTTGTACGGGGTCTCGATTATCTACTTCCGGCATGAGGTGTATTGGGACTTTTTCACTGACAGTATGGTGTGGCTGCCGCTGCTCGTGCTCGGCGCGGAAAAAATCATCACAGAAAAAAAGCCGGCGTGGTTTATCTTCGCCTGTGCGCTGACATTGATCAACAACTTTTATTTCGCGTATATTAACCTGATTTTCATCGGTATTTACATCTTATTCAGATGGATCATTCATCTTGAAGAGAATGAAGCCAAAAAGCTCACTCAATGCAGAATGTTTATTCTGTCAGGCCTGCTCGGCTTCGGCATAAGCGCAGTCTCCTTTATCCCTGTCGTATACGGATATCTTCATAATCTGCGGCCGCCGTATTCAGAGCAGATTGCATGGCTTGATTTTTCCGACAACATTTTATTTTCAAGCCGGATAATTATTCTGCCGGCGGTTTTTTTGCTTTTTCTATTTACATTTTCTTTATATAAAAACCGGCTGTTCCGGCTGTTCGCGGGAATCAGTCTGCTGTACATTCTGTTTCACTTCAGTCCGTTTGCGGCAAGTGCCTTTAACGGTTTTTCAGCTCCGCAAAACAGGTTTGAATACGTCTTGTGCTTCACGATTGCCGGAACAGTCGCAGCAGGGCTTTCTAAGCTTTCAGACATCAGCATGAAGAGTATGCTGATATCCGCCGTACTCGCCGTTCTGCTCTATTGGAGCCAGGTGAGACGGTTCAGTCTGGATATTTCTGATCAGGCCAACTTGCCTATCCTGCTCCTTCTGGGGCTGACCATTGCCGCTTTCCTTGCAGCAAAGACAAGACTGAAAGGCGCGGTGCCCGCCGTCTATGCCGTCATTCTCTTGACGGCGGTGCTGACGGCTAATACATATGAAAAATATGCGTTATCAGAAGGCGGGAAGATTTATACGGTATCTCATACCTTTATGACGGGTCCTGATTATAAGGGCAAAGAACAAACAGAGCTTATTCAGCGTCTGAAAGAAAAAGATCCGGATCCCTTTGCCCGTTTAGATTGGATGAACGGAGTATTTAATAACACTCCGATCATTTACGGGTTCAACGGATTCAGCGTATACTCAAGCATCCTGAACCGCAATCTGCTGTCCTTTTACTGGAACGACCTCCAGATTGATATGGGCAGAGAAAGCGTCAGCCGCTATGCGACATTAGGAAACAGGGCTAATTTATACAGCCTGCTTTACGGAAAATATTATATGACGGAAAAAACAAACGAGGCCGGCGTCCCTTACGGATTCAAGAAAATCATGGAGTCATCCCGCTATGCGGTTTATCAAAATCAATATGTGCTCCCGTTCGTCCGGACAGCCGATCGCGTATATAACGAGGGCGACCTGAAAAAAGCGCCCGCCCTTGCCAGGGAGCGGGCGATGCTTGATGGAATCATCACGGAATCGAGCACAGTAAAAACGAAAAAAACCCCAAAAGCGAAAAATATGATCCGTCAGGCCAAGGTAACGGCCGACCATGCGGATTATCAAGACGGCATCCTGACGGTAAACGAAGACGGCGGCGGCCTGATCATTACACCGCACGGCGCTGAGGCTGGCGGCGGAGATTATTATGTCAGCTTTTATTTATTGAACAAAGCGAAGGACCAGGGATTTACATTAAAAGTGAACGATTACACGACAACGAGAAAATCGAATCAATCCATTTATAAAACAGGTGTAAATGATCTCACCGTCAGAGTGCCGAAAACAAAAAACATTCAAATCCAGCTGCCGAAAGGAACGTATCAGCTCGACAGACTGGCGCTTTACGAAGAACGGTACGGAACACTGAAAAATGCATACCGAAAAGCGGAAAAAGAACCGCCGGCCGATCTCAGCTGGCGCGGAAATACGCTTCATATCTTGTATGAAAACAAAACAGGCGCGCCGTATATCATGCTTCCGATTCCATATGAAAAAGGATGGGAACTGAAGATAAACGGCAGACAAGAACAGATTGAAAAAGCGGATTATTCCTTTATCGGATTTAAAGCGCAAAAAGGAAAAAATGATATTCAATTAACATATTACCCGCCGTTTTTTAAACCGGCTGCCGCTCTATCGGTTATCAGCCTCGTCTTTGCCGCCATATATGTGAGAAGACAAAAAAAGCCCGGCTCTTAAACAGAGCCGAGCTTTAATTTTTTCTGCAGTTTTTCCTCGCTGAAAATCCAGCCCGTGTAAGAAGAAAGAGGCTCTAAATCATGACCAAGGTGGACGATGGCGACAAAGGGGTAGTGCCCTTTGCTTCGGTAGCGCAAATCAATAAAGCGCACCTCATAATGATCTTTAAAGGTATCGACCTCCCACCTGTAAACGGGCGAAAACGATAGAAAGGCTGCAATATTTTCATCCTGTTTCGCGGCCTTCATCACATCGGTTTCCGGAACGGGCACGCGGTTGAATGTATCCAATATCACCACATGGCCGTCAAGGCTTCTGCCGACATAAAAGGCATGCGCCGTCGTTACGGCGATTCGCCACTGCCTGAATTTCATTGTCGGCGAAATAATGATGGTTTCAATTTCTTCTTCAATCATCTCACGCAGCCGCCGCTTAATCCGCAGCTGCATCAAAAACCGGACGGCGTAATATCCCGCGAGAATGATATACAGCGTCAAAAATGTCACGCCCGGATGGCCTCCGATATACCACACGGCAATCGCGGCCAAATGGCTGATGAAAATAAACGGGTCAAAGGTATTGATGAGACCGAGAGCGACCCATTTTTTCGAAAACGGGCGGAGGGCCTGCGTTCCGTACGCGTTAAAAATGTCGACAAACACATGCAGAACGACAGCCAGAAGCGTCCACAGCCACAAGTGCAGAAAGTTCGCTTCCGGGTAAAACATAAACAGAATGCCCGGAATCAGAATGGACCAAAATAAAACGGCGGGAATGGAGTGCGTGAACCCTCTATGATTTCGAATATAAACGGCATTATTTTTCAGCTTCAATATGGTATCAATATCAGGTGCCTGAGAGCCGGCAAGAGCGGCGATCATAACTGCCTGAGACATGGGGGTATGCATGCCGACGGCAGGATCGAGAGTTGCGATTCCGCCAAGCGCGATGCCCATGACAACGTGAGTGCCAGTATCCATTGGTGACCTCCTAGCAGGCGTTATACATCAGTCGCCCGCATATTTCGCATTATAAGATATTCCCCATTTTCTGTTTGCCCAATCATGGCGTTTATCCGCCGTTCTCATATGTTTCCGCTTTTTCTTTATCACTATTTAATGTAACATATTATCGTAACGTGCCCTTAGTTTACACCAAAATACAGTGTCAAGAAAAGCGGGACCCGAAACATCTGAGGAGAAGATATGAACGCACTTGAAGAAAAATTGAAACAAAAAGATATAGACGCATTTCGTGAGGATTTAATTACATGGTTCGAAAGAGAACAGAGAATTCTGCCGTGGAGAGAAAATCAGGACCCGTATCGGGTGTGGGTGTCAGAGGTTATGCTGCAGCAGACGCGCGTAGATACCGTCATCCCTTATTTTCAACGGTTTCTTGAGCAATTTCCGACCGTCTCGGCGCTCGCTGAAGCCGATGAGGAAAAAGTTCTCAAAGCCTGGGAAGGGTTAGGCTATTACTCCCGTGTGAGAAATCTGCAAAGCGCCGTAAAAGAAGTGCACGAGCGGTACGGGGGAGTCGTTCCTGACGGGGAAAAGGAATTCGGCGGACTGAAAGGTGTCGGCCCTTATACAAAAGGCGCCGTGCTCAGCATTGCATATAACAAGCCGGTTCCGGCCGTAGACGGCAATGTGATGCGTGTCATGTCGAGAATTCTTTCCATATGGGACGATATCGCAAAGCCGAAAACGAGAACCATTTTCGAACAGGCGGTATCCGCATTCATTTCTCATGAAAAACCATCTGAATTCAACCAGGGTTTAATGGAGCTCGGTGCGATCATCTGCACCCCGAAATCGCCGTCCTGTCTGCTGTGCCCCGTGCAAAAGCACTGTTCGGCATTTGCGGAAGGGACAGAGCGGGAGCTGCCTGTCAAAAGCAAAAAGAAAAAACCCGGGGTGAAAACAATGGCGGCCGTTGTGCTGACAGACGACCAGGACAATGTCTATATTCATAAACGGCCGCCAAAAGGACTGCTCGCCAATCTGTGGGAGTTTCCGAACACCGAAACCCAAAAAGGAATCAAAACCGAAAGAGAGCAGCTTGAAGCCTTTTTAGAAAAAGAGATGGGAACAACCGCTGAAATCGGGGAGCTGGAAGGCATCGTTGAGCATGTTTTTACTCATCTCGTCTGGAATATTTCGGTCTTTTTCGGTAAAGTAAAACAAGTGTCGGATACATCAGAATTAATACGGGTCACAAAAGAGGAACTCGAGGAATATGCTTTTCCCGTTTCCCATCAAAAGATTTGGAAAATGGCGGACGAAAGCGGCCGCCGGTAAAAAGCGTCAGTCATAGCTGACGCGCGTGCCGTGGCTGTAATCCGCCTCATTCCGTTTCAGTCCGCCGCGGGCTTCGATTTCCTGAATCAGTTCCCGGTATTTGGACTGGCCTTCCTCGTTTAAATACGGCATAATTTGCTGGAAGGCATGGTGGAAATAGGCGAGCTCTGAATCTTTCCAATCTTGTTTGGGCATCATGGCCAATTCGCCCATATCACGTCCGACATACATATAAAAAGACCCCTTTCAATGAATATTGCTTTTATTGTTTGTTGAATGAAAAGAACTATACGCAGCAAGGAGCTGAGGAAAAATGGAACAAAATAAATGCGCACTGATCACGGGAAGCAGCCGGGGCGTCGGAAAAGCGGCAGCCATCAGACTCGCGGAAAAAGGCTACAACATCGTCATCAATTACGCCCGCAGTAAAAAAGCGGCACTAGAAACCGCCGAAGAAATTGAGAAACTCGGCGTTAAAACGCTCGTCATTAAAGCCAATGTCGGCCAGCCGGCAAAAATTAAAGACATGTTCCGCCAGATCGACGAAACATTCGGCAGACTGGACGTATTCGTCAATAACGCGGCTTCAGGCGTGCTGAGACCGGTTATGGAACTCGAAGAAACACATTGGGACTGGACGATGAATATCAACGCGAAAGCATTGCTTTTCTGCGCTCAGGAAGCGGCAAAGCTGATGGAGAAAAACGGAGGCGGCCACATCGTCAGCATCAGTTCGCTCGGCAGCATCCGCTATCTTGAGAACTATACGACGGTCGGTGTCTCAAAAGCCGCTTTAGAAGCGTTAACCCGTTACCTGGCGGTTGAGCTTTCTCCGAAAAACATCATCGTAAACGCGGTTTCCGGCGGAGCGATTGATACGGACGCGCTGAAGCATTTCCCTAACAGAGACGAATTGCTCGACGATGCCCGCCAAAATACGCCGGCCGGCAGAATGGTCGAAATTAAAGATATGATCGATACGGTGGAGTTTTTAGTTTCTTCAAAAGCGGACATGATCCGCGGCCAGACCATCATTATCGACGGCGGACGCTCTCTGCTCGTATAAGTTTTTAAAAAACATGAATAGCCTTAACACCTCCTGCACATTCTAAAGTGCGTGGAGGTGATAACAATGGCAAACTCAAAATACAGCAAAACAGACGTTCAGCAGGTGAAAAAACAAAATCAGCAATCAGCTTCCGGTCAAGGTCAATACGGCACTGAATTCGGCAGTGAAACTGATGCGCAGCAGGTAAGAAAGCAAAACCAATCTGCTGAACAAAACAAACAGCAAAACAGCTAATCACTGAAACAAAAAAGCACTTCATCCTCGGATGGAAGTGCTTTTTTCTTTTCTCAAAACGACAAAACTTGTGATTCCTCTACAGAATGAGTCAAAGGGTTTTCCGGCTGAAAATCGAAATGGTAAGGAGTATCAACCTAAAAGCCTAAGGAGGAACCCGATGTCAGAGTTTGAAAAGCTTGTAAGTGAACAGATGAAGATCATGGATCAGCTTCTCGAGCTGCAGTCAGAACTCGACCGCTGCCGGCAGGTGGAGGCGGAACTCATCAGTCTGGAAAGAGATGCGAAGCTGGACAATGTACAGGACGAAATTGCGACAAAGCGAAAAGATCTGGCCGGCATACAGGAGTTATTCCAAAGGCAGACAGAGCAAGTCATCCAGTCTTATCGCAACACGGAAAAGCCGTCTTCCTATGTGCAGAAATGAATGTGCCATTCCGGAAGCGGAGTGGTTCTTTTATTTTCATTTTTTAATTCGTAACGGTATAATAGTGAAAAGACTTGTCGGAAAGCAATTGCGGCTGCATTGACTGCAGGGCTTTACAGAAAGTAGGGGAGAAATATGGGATATCCCAAGGAAGGAGAAACCATTCAAATTCACAGCTATAAGCATAACGGGCTGCTTCATCGAATTTGGAATGAAACGACGATTTTAAAAAGTACGGAATTGTGTATCATCGGAGCTAACGACCGGACAATGGTGACCGAATCCGACGGACGGACGTGGGTGACGAGAGAACCGGCGATCTGCTACTTTCATGCCCGTCAGTGGTTTAACGTTATTGGAATGCTGAGAGATGATGGGGTTCACTATTATTGCAACATCAGCTCGCCGTTCGCTTATGACGGGGAGGCCATCAAATATATTGATTACGATTTGGATGTCAAGGTGTTTCCGGATATGACGTATAACATTCTTGACGAAGATGAATACGATGATCACCGCAAATCAATGAATTACCCTAAAGAGATCGACAGCATTCTGAAGGAGTATCTGAATACGCTGCTGCACTGGATTCATCAGCGGAAAGGACCGTTTGCTCCGGAATTTGTTGATATGTGGTATGAACGGTATCTGCGCTATACAAAATAAAGAATATAATAAAAACCTGTTGGGGTGTCAACAGGTTTTTCACATGGGCTCACACGCCTTAAAGAGAGAGGGGGATAAAGTGTGGGCGTAATCAGACGCTATATGCAATTTGTAAAACCTTATAAAAAACAAATCTTTATCACAGTGTGTATCGGTATTATAAAGTTCTCCATCCCGCTGGCTCTCCCGCTTCTGTTAAAATACGTAGTCGATGACATTATTCAAGGGAGCGGCACGGCAAGCGCTAAAACGTCATCACTATTCACGATTATGGGCATCATGTTCGTGCTGTTTTTAGTTCTGCGTCCGCCGGTAGAATATTATCGGCAATATTTCGCGCAATGGACGGGCAGCCGGGTGCTCTACGATATCAGAGGAGTATTGTTTGACCATATTCAAAAATTGAGCCTGCGGTTTTATGCCAATACGAGAACAGGCGAAGTCATTTCCCGGGTGATAAATGATGTCGAACAGACAAAAGACTTTGTCATAACCGGACTGATGAATATCTGGCTTGATATGATGACGGTGCTGATCGTCATCTGTATTATGTTCACACTAGATATCAAGCTGACACTGATATCTGTCATTTTATTTCCGTTATACGGAATTTCAGTGAAATACTTTTACGGCCGTCTCCGAAAACTGACACGCGAGCGTTCTCAGGCTCTCGCTCAGGTGCAGGGCCATTTGCACGAAAGAGTTCAAGGGATGCCCGTTATCAGAAGCTTCGCCATTGAAAATTATGAACAAGCCAATTTTGATGAAAAAAACGGACATTTTCTGGACAAAGCGATCCGTCATACGAATTGGAACGCCAAAACATTTGCGGTCGTAAACACCATTACGGATTTAGCGCCGCTGCTCGTTATCGCGTTTGCGGGCTATTTTGTCATAAACGGTCCGCTGACAGTAGGAACAATGGTTGCGTTCGTCGGTTACATTGACAGAATGTACAATCCGGTCAGAAGATTGATCAACTCATCGACGACGCTGACCCAGTCGATTGCTTCAATGGACCGCATATTTGAATTTATCGACGAGCCGTATGAATTGACTGATAAACCGAATGCTGTCAAAGCTGACGGCATTAAAGGCGAGGTTGAATTCCGAAATGTCTCGTTCTCCTACGAAGAAGGAAAAGAAAAGATCTTGCGGGACGTTTCCTTAAAGGTGACAAAAGGGGAGACCGTTGCGCTTGTCGGGATGAGCGGCGGCGGAAAATCTACGCTTGTCAGCCTCATACCGCGTTTTTATGATGTGTCCGGCGGCAGCCTGCTGATTGACGGCACAGATATTCGCGATTATGAAGCGAGAAGCCTCCGCAATCAAGTCGGAATGGTGCTTCAAGATACATTTCTGTTCAGTGAGACGATTCGTGAAAATATCGCCATCGGTAAACCGGGAGCGTCTCTGGATGAGGTGGTTGCGGCTGCGAAAGCGGCAAATGCCCATGAATTTATTATGGGCTTCCCCGAAGGCTATGAGACCAAAGTAGGTGAGCGGGGCGTCAAATTGTCAGGCGGGCAGAAGCAGCGGATTTCGATCGCGCGTGTATTCTTGAAAAATCCGCCGCTGCTGATTTTGGATGAAGCGACATCGGCTCTTGATCTTGAAAGTGAACACTACATTCAGGAAGCGATGGACAAGCTTGCGAAAAACCGGACGACATTTATCGTCGCCCACAGGCTGTCCACGATTACGCATGCGGATAAAATTGTCGTCATGGAAAACGGCTCCGTCATTGAAACCGGCACGCATGAAGAATTAATGGCGCGGGACGGCCAGTACAGACATTTATTTACGATCCAGAATTTAAATTGACCGAAAAACTTATGCCGACCGAATGGGCGGCATAAGTTTTTTTATACAAAAAAACCCGGTTCTTCTTAGCACCGGGTTACTCATCATCGTCTGTTTCTAATTCGCTGTCTTTCGGGTGGTATGTCTGAAAACTCGTAATCAGTGTATCAAGATGTTCCAGCTGCTCGCGGTATTCCGCAACCGCAGCCATAATGCTGAGCATATTGTAATCAAGCAGTTCATCCTCGCAGTTCTGCTGATTTTTCAAGAAAGACTTCGTCAAAAGCTGTTTATATCTTATGCTTTCTTCAGCATCGTCATCATGCGGCTTAATCTTGCCGACAGTCCGCATCAAAATTCTTTCGTGCCAATGAAGCAGATAATCAATTTCTTCTGTCAGCGTCTCCTGAAATTCCTCCGGCATATGATAAATCTCGTTTTCATAGCGATGCAGCTTTTTCAGCGTATCAAGCGCCCGGTTAGCCGTAATAATCGCTTGTCTGAATAAAACAAGCTTGCGCGACTTTACATACGTCGTCTTTTTAAAGTAGCTTCTCTCTTCTTTATAAAGAAGATACGTATGGTCAAGCTTCATCATCTTTTCCTTCAGCTTCTCAATATCTTCTTTCAATATCGAGTGCTCCGTCGACTGGCGCATGGTCAGTCTGATCCATTTCATGATCTCATCGGTGTATTCAACCGTATGATGAGTCAGTTTCGTTTCGTATTTCGGCGGAAGAAACACAAGGTTCACAATAAAGGAAGACAGCACGCCTAAAATAACAGTGCTTGTTCGAATCAGAGCGAACGTCAGGAAGCTGTTTCCCGGTGTTTCCAAAATCGCGATAACCGTAACGAGCGCAATCGAAATGGTGTGTTCAATTTTCAGTTTTAACATAATCGTGATGACAATGACTGCGGTCAATCCGATCATAATCGGACTCGGTCCGAAAATCAGTCCGAATACCGTAGCGATGACAGCGCCGATGATATTTGCCTGCACCTGATCAATAATGATAAGAAAAGACCTGTAAATAGAGGGCTGTATGGCAAATATAGCTGCAATCCCGGCAAAGATCGGCGACGGAAGTCCGATCCAAGATGCTAAGTAGAGGGCGAGCGTAATCGCAATCCCTGTTTTAAAAATGCGGGCACCAAGTTTCATTGGTTTGTGCGTGCATTCCTTTCTCTAATAAATTATGTGCCGAACGAACGGCTGACACTTACATTTCCCTGTCGGTTTATTTGCTAAACAATAAAGTAATATACAGGGATCATACCAATTATTCAAGGTCTTTTTTTGAAAAAACCATTATCTCACAAATCGGACAAAAGAAAAAGCGGAAGCCCCGGGCTTCCGCTTGTTTCAACAGTTATTTTTTCATATGTCTGAACGCATCTTCGACCGCTTTTAAAGTGGCGTCGATATCTTCTTCAGTATGTGCGGTTGTGATAAACCAAGCTTCATACTTCGACGGGGCGAGATTGATCCCGCGTTCAAGCATTAGCTTGAAGAACTTGGCAAATGCTTCTCCGTCCGTATTTTCCGCCTGCTCATAATTGACGATCTTTTCATCGCTGAAGTAAACCGTAAGCGCGCCTTTTAAACGGTTGACGGTAATGGTAATGCCATGTGTCTCCGCATGGGCGAGAATGCCTTGCTCAAGTCTTGCGCCGAGCTGATCAAGCCGCTCATAAACGCCTTCTTCCTTCAGCACTTCCAGACAGGCGATACCTGATAAGATGGATGCGGGATTTCCGGCCATCGTGCCGGCTTGATATGCCGGACCGAGCGGAGCAACCTGCTCCATGATCTCTTTTTTGCCTCCGTAAGCGCCGATCGGCAACCCGCCTCCGATGATTTTTCCGAGCGCCGTTAAATCAGGCTTTACTTGGAGAAGATTCTGCGCGCCTCCGTACATAAAACGGAACGCCGTGATCACTTCATCATAAATGACGAGCGCGCCCGCTTTATGGGTCAATTCATTGACCTGTTCCAAAAAGCCTTCTTTAGGTTCAACGATGCCGAAATTGCCGACAATCGGCTCGACAAGAACCGCTGCAATTTCTGAACCCCATTTGTCCAATGCGGCTTTGTAACTGTCAATGTCATTGAAAGGAACGGTAATCACTTCTTTGGCGATGCTTTTCGGCACACCGGCGGAATCGGGGGTGCCGAGCGTAGACGGACCTGAACCCGCAGCGACAAGCACGAGATCAGAATGGCCGTGATAGCAGCCTGCGAATTTAATGATTTTTGTCCGGCCTGTATAAGCGCGTGCAACCCGGATCGTTGTCATCACAGCTTCAGTACCCGAGTTTACGAACCGCACTTTATCAAGTGAAGGAATGGCCTCCTTCAGCATTTTGGCGAAAGTGACCTCATGCTTAGTCGGCGTTCCGTACAGTACGCCGTTTTCAGCGGCTTTTTTAATCGCTTCTGTAATATGCGGGTGGGCATGTCCGGTAATAATCGGACCGTAAGCCGCTAAATAATCAATATACTGATTCCCGTCTACATCCCAGAAATAAGCGCCATTTGCTTTTTCCATCGCAACTGGTGAACCGCCGCCCACTGCTTTGTAGGATCTGGACGGACTGTTCACGCCTCCCACGATATGCTCTAACGCTTCCTTATGAAGTTCAACTGATTTTGTATACAAAAAATGACCCTCCTAATATCTCCTTACATCATATTCTATTGTAGCATGCTTCAATGCGAGTACAACGGTTCATGCTTCCAGAAAAGAGCGGGGGATAACGGTTGTAATCTTAACGCGAATTGGATACGCTTAATAAAAAACCCGGAGGTATAAGAAATGACGATTGAAATCGGACAAGCAGCACCGGATATGAAATTAGTGAACGACAGCGGAGAAAAAGTATCATTAACAGATTTTAAAGGGAAGTACGTCGTGCTCTATTTTTATCCGAAAGACATGACACCCGGATGCACGACGGAAGCATGCGATTTCCGTGATCAGCACGAAAGTTTCGCGGGACTTGATGCGGTTATCATCGGAGTAAGCCCTGACAGCCGTGACAAACATGAAAAATTCAAGCAGAAACACGATCTTCCTTTCCAGCTCCTCGTCGATGATGAGCACAAACTGGCGGAAGCTTTTGATGTGTGGAAGCTGAAGAAGAATTTTGGGAAAGAATATATGGGTATCGAACGCTCCACCTTTCTGTTAGACAAAGAAGGCCGTCTCGTGAAGGAATGGAGAAAGGTAAAAGTGAAAGATCATGTTGCGGAAGCGCTTCGTGAATTAGAACAAATTGCGTCTAATTAATGGACAAATGCTGAACTCACGGGGTTTTCGTCAGATTGCATTTGACAGGAGACCGGAAAAAGATGTACACTAATTATAAACATTATAAAGTAAGAATCTTTTTTAGAAGAGAGGTGCATGACGGATGGCTGCACATGAATTAAAAGAAGCCTTAGACACGTTGAAGGATACGGGAGTCCGGATTACTCCTCAACGTCATGCCATTCTGGAATATCTCGTGGACTCTATGGCTCATCCGACAGCGGACGATATATATAAAGCCTTGGAAGGGAAATTCCCTAATATGAGTGTTGCGACAGTTTATAACAATTTGCGTGTATTCCGGGAAGCGGGGCTTGTAAAGGAGCTTACGTACGGAGATGCGTCCAGCAGATTTGACTTTGTCACCTCTGACCATTATCACGCCATTTGTGAAAACTGCGGAAAAATCGTGGACTTCCATTATCCTGGCCTTGACGAAGTGGAACAGCTTGCGGCTCACGTAACGGGGTTTAAGGTAAGCCACCATCGTTTGGAGATTTACGGCGTCTGCCAAGAATGCTCCAAAAAAGAAAACCATTAAACGAAGCTGACCGCTTTGATACGGTCAGCTTTGTTTATTTCACACTGTTTTTTCTGTTATAAGACTCATCGAACGCTTTGCCTTCCAAACCTTTATCCAATGTAAGCGGCTCTCTGCAATGCATGCACATATCCACTCTGCCCAGAATCTTCGTTTCTTTCTCGCAGGCGGGGCACATCACCCGGACCGCTTTTGTGGACAGCATGCCGATCCAAAAATAAACGGCGGTGCTGAGCCCGATCGACAGCAGGCCGAGAATCATAAACAAGCTGGCAAGCAAAACAGACTGCTTAAAGAACAGCCCGATGTACATAATGATAAACCCAACGAAAACCAAACTTAACGCAAACGTTCTGATCTTATTAATTTTGCTTGAGTATTTCGCCATGTCCATCCCCCTCTGGTTTAACTATAGCACAAATCAGATGGCATATTCTTCATGTTTTCGTAAGAAAAGGGAAGAATAGATATGGCAGCTGAAAGGAAATTTGTTATAATAGTTCAATGTGTTTAGAAAAAAGGACTTTCATGTTTTATCATAGAAATCTAGAAACAAAAGCTTGTGAAACAATCGCATTGGAGGAATCGTAATGGACAATCTTCTCCGTCCAATTTACCAAGAAAGAGCAAGTCATCCCGATACGCTGGCCGTCCTTATGATTGAGAGAAGGAGCAAAGCATCATCCATCACGGATAACTTTGATGCGGTCATGCTTGTCATTGTCAAACAGGCTGAAGAGCCTCTTTTTATAAAGCATTATGAATTTGAACACAAAACCGCTTCCTTACATATTGTAACGGATGCTCTGCTCCAGGAATGGATTCTGCTGGGGACAAATAGAAGAGTTATAGATTGGATCATAAACGGCAAGGTGCTGTTTGACCGCAATGAATATATATCTGAACTCAATGACCGGCTCAGCACTTTTCCTTTCGCCGAGCGGAAATTAAAGATCGGAATGGAATACGGCAAGCTGATCAGAAGGTTTGTAGAAGGAAAAGCGTTTTTTGAAGCTGATCATTTTCTGGATGCATATTATGCGGTCGTGCATGCTCTTCACCACTTGGCCCGCATAGAAGTGATTGACCGGGGGTTTTATCCTGAAACGACTGTCTGGAATCAGGTCCGCCATATTGAGCCGCAGGTATATAAGTTATATTCCGAACTTGTCGAGAGTCACGAAAGTTTGGAGAAAAGACTCGAATTATTATTCTTAGCAAATGATTTTCTCATCCATTCAAAAGCTGAAATCGGTTCTGCGCATCTTTTTCAAGTTATGAGTGAAAAAGAAATGTGGCAGTTTGGAGAATTGCTTCAGCATCCTGAGCTGGCGCCTTTCACCCAAGATCTCGGTGTCATGCTTGATTACCTGACGGAAAAAGGTTTTATTGAAGTATCTCAAATAGAGACAAAAGGACAGGAAGTATATCATCGAGGATATTCTTTCAAAAAAAGTGTTGACGCTGAATTATAGGCGTGTTATATTATTAAACGTCGCTGATGCGCTTCGACAAAAAGCACACAGCGGCGGAGAAATAAAAACAAAAAAACATTTGACAGCAACTTGCTGAAATGTTATACTAAGAAAGTCGCCTCAAGATGAGGTTGAAGATGATCTTTGAAAACTAAACAAGACAAAACGTACCTGTTAATTCAAAGTTTTAAATAAATCGCACAGCGATGTGCGTAGTCAGTCAAACTAAGGTCTGCACGATGTAGATCACACAGACGTTACTGCAGGATGCAGTGAGCTTAGTCTGTGATCCATTTATCGGAGAGTTTGATCCTGGCTCAGGACGAACGCTGGCGGCGTGCCTAATACATGCAAGTCGAGCGGACAGATGGGAGCTTGCTCCCTGATGTTAGCGGCGGACGGGTGAGTAACACGTGGG
>NZ_JBIUFR010000003.1:0-313959 GCF_053545315.1 Bacillus sp. CIS52 | reverse complement strand
CCCGCGGTTCCACCCAAATTCCCGCCGCTTCAAGCGGCGGCTCATTGTTGCCGTAACGCGGCTATACGGTATCGGCTGCTTTCGTTCACCGATACAGCTCAAAAGGCGGTAAGCCCATTCTTCGTGCCGGGAAGGTCTCAGCCTTGCCTCCCCTCTCTGTATGGCCGGTTAAAATGACTCATGTCCTTATCATTGCAGATTCATTATCCGAAAAAACTTTCTTTTATTATACATAAATTTCCGCGAAAAGAAAGTTTTTTTAAAAAATCGGTAAAAAATTCGGCATATTCTGCTGTCCTGTTACGTCATCATCCATTCGGGAACGCTTTTAATCCAGTCAGCAGTTCTTCAAACGCCGATGTCAAAAATAAATCACGCCGGTAGATGAATGATATATTCATATCCCGAAAACGTTCAGGGAGCTGATGATGAAAAAGATTTTCCCGGTTTTTAAAATAACGGGCGGCTGACGCAGGCAAAAAGGAAACACCCAACCCTGCCTGCACCGCTCCAATAATGGCTTCCAGCGTTCCGAATTCAATGATTTTCTGTGCAGGCACTGCCTCTTCTTTCAATATGTTTTTTATTTTACGGCGGTGCGAACAGCCGGCGGCAAAAAACAGAATCGGCTCTCGCAGCAGGTTTTGCAAGCTGCCTTCCCGCACATTTGAGACCACGATCAATTCTTCTTGGAATACGGCGGATTGTTTAAGGTCTTCGTGTTCGACCGGCCCATAAACAAAAGCCCCGTCCAGCTCATACTGCAGGACGCGCTGCACTAAGGTATGTGTATCACCGGTTGACAGTGACAGCTGTACTTTCGGATATCGTCTGCAATACTCCGTGAAAAATTGAGGGAGATGGACGGCTGCCGCCGTTTCTAAAGAACCGATGCGGAGCGGGCCGTTCGGATGCCCTGCCTCTTGCGCATTTTTTTGCGCCTCATATAGCAGCTGCAGAATTCTGTCTGCATCTTTCAATAAGCTTTCACCTGCTGGCGTCAGCGTCATTCCCCGATTCGTCCGGTAAAACAGCTGTGTTTGCAATTGCCGTTCCAGCTGCTGAATCCGGTTTGTCACATTTGATTGAACATAATGCAGACTTTCGGCCGCCTTTGAAATACTGCCTTTGCGGGCGACAGCCTGAAAAATCTTTAAGTCTCCGCTTTCCATGTAAGGACACCTTCTTGCTATGATTTTTATTGATAGCCGGCTATCAATTTTCCTTCATTTACTGCAGCTGTTACAGCCTGTAAAATTTTTCTCATCAACCATAAAGGAGAGAAAAATAATGGATGCCATTATCATACACGAAAATAGCTTTCATTTCAGGCAGATACCTGACAAACATCCGGGGAACGGAGAAGTCAAAATAAAGCTGAAAACAGCCGGATTAAACCATCGCGATTTATTTTTGATGAAAAACCACGAAACCGGAAACCGTGAATTTATTCTCGGTTCAGACGGCGCGGGAATCGTAACTGAAATAGGACACGGCGTCCGTTCTCATTTACTGCATGCGGAAGTCATCATCAACCCGGTGCTGAATTGGAAGACTGTTGAGGATGTACCAGCCGTCCCTGATATTTTAGGCGGTCCAAGCGACGGAACTTTTTCACCTTATGTCATCGTTCCTGCGGAAAATGCCATTGTAAAACCCGATCATCTGACATGGGAGGAAGCGGGCGTGCTGCCGTTATCAGCATTAACCGCTTATCGCGCCTTATTTACAAAAGGACAATTGAAAAAGGGCGAACACCTTATCCTTCCGGGCATCGGGAGCGGCGTGGCAACATACGCCTTACGAATGGCAAAAGCAATCGGAGCGACAGTCAGCGTCACCTCCCGCAGTGAAAACAAAAAACAAACCGCACTGTCATACGGTGCAGACCGGGCAATTGACAGTTACGGCGACTGGAATGAAGCGTTGAATGGTCAAAAAGCAGATATCATACTTGACGGTGTCGGTCCCGCTTTATATCAGCACTACCTTGACATTATGAAACCGAATGGCCGGATCGTAACATTCGGTGCCAGTTCAGGTGATCAGCTTGGATTTCCTATTCGCTCGCTGTTTTTTCCGCAGATTCATATTCTCGGTACATCAATGGGAAGCAATGAGGAATTCGCGCAAATGCTGGAATTGATAAAACGCTGCGGCATCCGCCCCATTATCGACCGTATGTACCCTCTTAGAGAAGCAGCAGATGCCATTAAGAGAATGCAGGAAGGGCGGCAGTTCGGCAATATCGGCTTTCATATAGATGTCTAAAAAGAGGAGCGGACCCCTCCGTTCTCTTTTTTGTTTATGAGCCTTCCGCTCTGACATACTCTTGATATATTTCTATCAAAAATATAAAAAAGTGTTTTCCCGGTTTTTAAAACTTTTCGATGATACAGCCACACGACGGGTAAAGTGCCCGTCAATAAAATGCACAGCAAAAGTGTCTTTAAACGGCGCCGCCCGAGCTTGCACAGCGCTTCCAGATATCTTTTGTCAGCACAATCCTTTACGTAACGTTTTGCGGCAGCTATCAAAACAGGCCTTCTTTCGTTCACCGATTTGAAACTGCTGAACGGAAGAACAAATCATACGTCGCTCTGTTTCAGAAAGCAGATCATGCTGACAGTTCAGTTCCATGACATATGAAAAAACCGGCTGAGCCCAGCCGGTTCTATAATTAATCCCCTTTATTTACGGTAAAACAGTGCTCCCCATTAAATAACTGTCGACTTCGCGCGCTGCTTCCCGGCCTTCATTAATCGCCCATACAATCAGGCTTTGGCCTCTTCTCGCATCCCCTGCGGCGAAAACACCGTCAACATTCGTTTTATAATCCCCATATGCCGCCTGAATTTTATGATTTGCCGAATCGACACCAAACTGCTTCAATAATGGCTGTTCAGTTCCTTCAAAACCGATGGCGATAAACACCAGCTGAGCAGGCCATACTTTCTCCGTTCCGGGCAGTTCATGAAATTCATACTTACCGAATTCATTTCTGACTTTTTCCATTTGGATGGTGTGGATCTCTTTTAAGCGGCCTTGTTTATCGGCCACCATTTTTGTCGTCTGAATTGAATATTCTCTCGGATCTTTGCCGAACTTTGCCTGCGCTTCTTCATAGGCGTATTCAAGGGTGAAGACGTGCGGCTGTTCAGGCCACATATTGTCATTCGTGCGCGTCTGAGGAAGTTTAGGGTGTTTCCCGAACTGATGCACGCTGCGCGCTTTTTGGCGCAGCGCGGTTGCTACGCAGTCAGCTCCTGTGTCTCCCCCGCCGATCACGATGACGTCTTTCCCTTTAGCGTCTATGAATTGTTTATCTTTGAAGTTGGAATCTAAGTAGCTTTTCGTCGCCAGTGTTAAATAATCCATTGCGTAATGGACGCCTTTTGCTTCCCGGCCTTCAATCAGCAGATTGCGCTGCTTTTGGGCGCCTGTGCACAAAATGACGGCATCAAATTGTTCTTTGAGCTCATCAGCCGTTATGTCAACGCCGATTTCGGTATTTGTCACAAAATCTATACCTTCCTGCGTCAAAAGCTTAATACGGCGTTCGACGACATTTTTCTCAAGCTTCATGCTCGGAATGCCGTACATCAGCAGGCCGCCGGCTCTGTCAGCACGCTCATAGACCGTTACGGAATGACCGGCTTGGTTCAGCTGATCAGCGCTTGCCAGACCTGCCGGGCCTGAACCGACAACAGCGACTTTCTTACCTGTGCGTTTCGCTGGAATTCTCGGCTGAATCCATCCGTTCTCAAAACCTTTGTCAATGATCGTCCGCTCGATGTTTTTAATTGAAACAGCCGGATCTGAAATGGCCAGTGTACAAGATCCTTCACAAGGAGCGGGACAGACCCGCCCTGTGAATTCAGGAAAGTTATTCGTTTTCAGAAGGCGCTCCAGTGCTTCTTTCCAGCGCCCCCGATAGACGAGGTCATTCCATTCCGGTATTAAATTATAAATCGGACATCCGGATGTAAAACCGTTAATATCAGCGCCGATTTGGCAAAACGGTGTGCCGCAATCCATACACCGCGCCCCCTGCCGCTTTGACGCTTCCTCTGAAAATGGAGCCGAATACTCTTTCCAATCTTTTAAGCGAGTGAGAGGGTCCCGCTCAGCCGGTTTTTCTCGTTTTTCTTCCATGAATCCAGTTGGTTTCCCCATGTTCCTCTCCCCTTTCTTACTGCACTACCGCTTGTTTTTGATCTTTGGCCGGCGTTTGGTGAGCCTTTGTGTTGGCTTCAAAAGCATACATAATGGCGTCTTCTTCTGATAAACCCGCCGCTTTTTGTTCTTCGATGCTGAGGAGCATTTGTTTATAGTTTTTCGGAATGACTTTGATAAAGGTCTCTGCGGCGTCTTCCCAATGATCCAGGAGGTCTGCGGCTTTTTTGCTGTTTGTCAGCGCCGCATGCCGTTTGACCATTTCTTTCACTTCTTTGATCTCCGTTTCATCCGTCAGTTTTTCAAATGAAATCATTTCCATGTTGCATTTGCGTTTAAATGCTTTGGCATCATCGCTCAGGACGTATGCGATACCGCCTGACATCCCCGCTCCGAAGTTTTTGCCGACTTCACCGAGGACGACAACCCGGCCGCCTGTCATGTATTCACAGCCGTGATCTCCGATACCTTCTACAACGACATTGACTCCGCTGTTGCGGACCGCAAAACGTTCACCGGCGCGCCCGTTAATGTACGCTTCCCCGCTTGTTGCTCCGTAAAAGGCGACGTTCCCGATAATAACGTTCTCATGCGTTTCGCAATTGAAGGCATCAGGTGCTTTCACGATGATTTTTCCGCCTGACAGCCCTTTTCCTACGTAGTCATTTGAATCCCCGGTCAAATGAAGCGTCATCCCTTTAGGGACAAATGCGCCGAAACTCTGTCCGGCTGATCCGGTGAAATGGAGCCTGATCGTATCATCCGGCAGTCCTTCCGCTCCGTAGCGTTTGGAAATTTCACTTCCCGTCACGGTTCCGGCTACGCGATTTGTATTATTGATCTTGATTTCCGCTTCCGCTTCCTGACCGGCTTCAATTGCAGCCTGCACCGCCGGAAGAATTTCCGTCATATCAAGTGACTGACCGATTTTATGATTTTGCGCAGTCCGGAAAGTGCGCACGCCTTCAGGCTGATACAGCAGCGTGGATAAATCAAGCTGTCCCGCTTTCCAATGCGCTTTTGCACGTTCGCTGACATGAAGAACGTCCGTGCGGCCGATCATTTCATCCAGCGTTTTAAAACCTAACTGCGCCATATATTCACGCACTTCTTCCGCGACAAACAGCATGTAGTTTACGATATGATCAGGATCGCCCATAAACTTTTTGCGAAGCTCCGGATTTTGCGTCGCGACACCTACAGGACATGTATCTAAGTGGCAGGCGCGCATCATGACGCAGCCTAGAACGACGAGCGGCGCTGTGGCAAAGCCGAATTCTTCCGCGCCTAGCAAGGCGGCCATCACGACGTCGCGCCCTGTCATCAGCTTACCGTCCGTTTCCAATACCACGCGATCCCGTAAACCATTCAGCATCAGCGTTTGGTGTGCTTCTGCAAGACCAAGCTCCCACGGAAGACCTGTATGTTTAATACTCGTTTTCGGTGAAGCACCCGTTCCGCCGTCGTACCCGCTGATGACGATGACATCCGCCGTACCTTTTGCCACACCGGCCGCAATCGTGCCGACGCCGGCTTTTGACACGAGCTTGACGCTGATTCGCGCGTTTCGATTTGCATTTTTCAAATCATGGATCAGCTGAGCCAGATCTTCAATTGAATAAATGTCATGATGAGGAGGCGGTGAAATCAGCCCGACACCTGGTGTAGAACCGCGGACATCCGCGACCCAAGGATATACTTTGTT
The DNA here is from genome assembly GCF_053545315.1 of Bacillus sp. CIS52. Classification (NCBI taxonomy): domain Bacteria; kingdom Bacillati; phylum Bacillota; class Bacilli; order Caryophanales; family Bacillaceae; genus Bacillus; species Bacillus sp. CIS52. Next base: position 308,078 of record NZ_JBIUFR010000003.1, on the reverse strand, counting down.
GCCCGGAAGCTGGCCGCCTTCTCCCGGCTTCGCCCCTTGCGCCATTTTGATCTGCAATTCATCCGCATTGACGAGATAATGGCTTTTTACGCCGAAACGGCCGGATGCGATCTGTTTAATTGCACTTCTTCTGTCGTCGCCATTTTCATCCGGAATAAAACGTTTCGGGTCTTCTCCGCCTTCTCCGCTGTTGCTTTTTCCGCCGAGCCGGTTCATCGCTATTGCCAAGGCTTCATGCGCTTCCTTGCTTAATGAACCGAACGACATCGCCCCTGTTTTAAAACGTTTCACGATGGACGCAGCTGATTCGACTTCTTCTAATTTTAAAGGTTTGCGGTCTTCTTTGAATGCGAACAGATTACGTAAAAACCCGATTCGTTCTTCATCCGCTGCATGAGAATATTGCTTAAACAGGCTGTAATCATTCTTGCGGCACGCCCATTGCAGAGTATGGATGGTTTTCGGATTGAAAGCGTGGTGCTCTCCCCCGTTTCGCCATTGGAATTCACTACCCGGCTCAAGAGTTTGACTGTAATCATCCTTGTAAGCCGCTTGATGACGCTGTTTTGCTTCTTGCGCGATCGTTTCGATATCGATTCCGCCAAGCTGGGATGCAGTTCCCGTAAAGTATTTGGAAATGACGTCTTCACCGATGCCGACCGCTTCAAAAATTTGGGCGCCCCTGTAACTTTGCACAGTTGAAATTCCCATTTTTGACATCACTTTCACGACGCCTTCTGTCACGCTCTTTCCGTATTTGCTGACAGCTTCCTCATACGGAATATCAAGCCGTCCCTCATCGATTTCCTGCTTATACGTAGCATAAGTCAAATATGGATTGACAGCATCGGCCCCATATCCGATGAGAGCCGCAAAGTGATGAACTTCACGCGCTTCGCCTGATTCAACGATAATGCTTGCTTTAGTACGCAGACCTTGACGGATTAAATGCTGATGCAGCGCACTGACGGCCAAAAGCGGCGGAATCGGTGTCAATTCTTTACTCATTGCCCTGTCAGATAAAATTAACAGAGATACGCCTTCCTTGATCGCTTTTTCCGCCTGCTGAAACAAATCCTTCAGGCCTTTTTCCAGGTCATCGGAAAACAGCGTGCGGATGTTCTGGCTCTTAATGTCAGGATGCACAAGTGTTTTCAGCGCATAAAACTGTTCGTTAGATAATACAGGAGTGTACAGTTTAATGCGGCGGGCATTTCTTTCACTCGGATGCAGCAGATCGCCTTCAGCTCCGAGCCATGTCACCGTGGAGGTCACCAGCTGCTCGCGGATCGCGTCAATCGGCGGGTTTGTGACTTGCGCAAACAGCTGTTTAAAATAATGAAACAGTGATTGGGCACGGTCGGATAAAACGGCGAGCGGCGAGTCATTTCCCATGGAGCCGAGCGGGTCTTTGCCTTCTTTAATAACAGGAATTAAATATTTCTGAATATCTTCATACGTATAGCCAAATGCTTTTTGCCGGACGAGAAGATCATCGAATTGTTCCTCTTCCCGGATTTCCGGATCAGGATTCACTTGAACCAATTCCTCTTCAAGCCATTTTTGATACGGGAATTCATTGGCGATTTCCGTTTTTACTTCTTCATCTGAAATAATCCGGCCTTCCTCTAAGTCAATGAGCAGCATTTTTCCGGGTTCCAGGCGTTTTTTATGAAGAATGTTTTCCTGCTCCACTTCAATAACGCCCACCTCAGATGAGAAAATAATATGGTCATCTTTTGTCACATAGTAACGTGCCGGACGCAGGCCGTTACGGTCAAGGATGGCGCCGATTTGTTTACCGTCCGTAAACGAAATGGCGGTCGGTCCGTCCCACGGCTCCATTAAAGAGCTGTGATATTCGTAAAAAGCCCGTTTCGCTTTAGACATGTGAGTGTTTTCGGTCCATGGTTCCGGGATCAGCATCATTGCCGTATGTGCCGGCTTCCGTCCCGCCATCACGAAAAATTCAAACGCATTATCAAGAATGGATGAGTCACTGCCCTCAGCATTTAAAATCGGCAGCACTTTATGAAGATCGTCTCCGAAGCTTTCTGAAACAAACTGCTGCTCTCTCGCCCGCATCCAATTGATATTGCCCCGGAGCGTATTGATTTCTCCGTTATGGATCAGATAGCGGTTCGGATGGGCACGTTCCCAAGTAGGAAAGGTATTTGTGCTGAACCGTGAATGTACGAGTGAAAATGCAGATACGAAGGTTTCATCCTGCAAATCCAAATAAAACGCGTCAACCTGCTCAGGCGTTAACAAACCTTTATAAACGATAGTCTGGCTTGACAGGCTTGCGAAGTAAAAATCAAGCTGTTCTTGGACGCCCCAATTTTCCGCCTGCTTCCGGATGACATACAGTTTGCGTTCAAAAGCAAGGCTGTCTTTCAAATCGTTTGCGGCACCGATAAATACTTGGCGCACGTACGGGCAAGTACTTTGTGCCACTGTTCCGATTTTTCCGACATTAACGGGGACGGTTCTCCAGCCGAGAACGGTCTGCCCTTCCTGCTCAATGAATGCATTCACCTGTTTTTCGATCTTTTTTCTTTCCTCTTCATTTTGCGAGAAAAAGACCATTCCTACCCCGTAACAGCCTTTTTCAGGCAGCTTCATTTCTCCGCACTCTTTCTTAAAAAAAGCATCAGGGATCTGAACCATCAGGCCGGCGCCGTCTCCCGTATTCGGGTCACTGCCCTGTCCTCCTCTGTGATCCAGCTGGCAAAGCATCTGCAGTCCTTTTTTGACAATGTCATGTGAAGGTTTCCCTTTTAAATGGGCATACAAGCCGATTCCGCATGCATCATGCTCAAATTCCGGACGGTAGAGACCTTGTGCTTTCGGCATTTGATTGTAAGTCATAATTCCTCTCCCCCGATCAGTTTCCGTTAATTATCGGTCATAAAATCTGACAACTTTAAATTAATTGTAAGTTTTCAAAACAATATAAACAATATATAATTTAGATCAAATACATCTCAAAATGAGATAGATAGGTGTGAACGCAATGGAATTACGCCAGCTTCGGTATTTTATGGAGGTAGCAGAACGGGAACATGTGTCAGAAGCGGCTGATCATCTTCATGTCGCCCAATCCGCCATCAGCAGGCAGATTGCAAATCTTGAAGAAGAGCTGAAGGTCACTTTATTTGAACGGGAAGGCAGAAATATTAAGTTAACGCCGATCGGCAAACAATTTTTAGAACATATTAAAACAGCGATGAAAGCAATTGATTACGCGAAGGAACAAATCGATGAATATCTTGATCCTAATCGCGGAACCGTCAAAATAGGATTCCCGACGAGCCTTGCAAGTCAGCTTTTGCCGACAGTGATTTCAGCATTTAAAGAGGAGCACCCGAACGTTGAGTTTTTGCTCCGCCAAGGATCTTATAAGTTTTTAATTGAAGCCGTGAGAAACAGGGACATAGATGCGGCGCTGCTCGGCCCCGTTCCGACGGAATTTCCCGACATAACAGGCAATATCTTATTCACAGAAAAGATTTACGCGCTTGTTCCGCTGCATCATCCGCTTGCCAAACAAAAAAATATTCATTTAATTGATCTGCGCGGCGATCAATTTGTTTTATTTCCTGAAGGATTTATTCTCCGCAATATGGCGATTGACGCTTGCAGACAGGCAGGCTTTGCGCCGCTTGTATCAACGGAGGGCGAGGATTTAGATGCCATTAAAGGATTAGTCTCCGCAGGCATGGGCGTTACTTTATTACCTGAAAGCACCTTTGCGGAAACCACACCTCGGTTCACGGTCAAAATTCCGATTGAATTCCCTCAAGTGAAGCGCACCGTAGGCATTATTAAGCCAAAAGGCAGAGAACTGGCTCCGTCTGCGAATGATTTCTATCATTTTGTCATTCAATTTTTCTCCAAACTTGCACAATATCAATAAAAACAAACCCGAGCTTCAAAACGAAGCCTCGGGTTTTGCCATATTTTATTGACTTTTCTCAGCCGATCGGGATGGACAGTTCAACGTGGCAGACAAACGCTTCCGGATCAATGACTGATTGGCCGGTCTGTTTATGCGGCGTTTCTTTATATGTCTTCAGCTGAGCTGAGGAATAATTGACGATGCCGAGCCCAAGCTCTTCTCCCTGCTGATCAAGCAGTCTGACAACCGCCCCGCTGCTGAATCTGCCGTTAATCTGTTCGATATCCTGCGGTGACAGCGCCACATTTCCGTTCGCTATATCGCGGCTGCTTTTCTTCTCCATCACAATCTCGCCTTCGGGGCCGGAATTAAATGCAAGCCATTGTTCTTTGTGGTTTAACGGGAGAGTTCCTTCCGCTTCAAAATAAGTTCCTTCAGCCGCCTCTTCTACCGCTTGAAGCAGAATGTCCGGGGTATTAGCCTGCCCGAGGAAGCCTTTAATACCGGAGGCCATCACAATTTTAAAAGCATCCAGCTTTGAACGCATTCCTCCGGTACCCATCTCACTCCCGGCATCTCCTGCGCTTGCTTCTATTTCCGGGGTGATGTCACTTACATGTCTGATTCGTGCCGCTTCCGGGTTTTTGCGCGGATTATCATCATATAATCCGTCGATATCTGATAAAATCACAAGCATGTCGGCATCAATTAAGCCTGCGACCTTTGCCGCGAGTGTATCATTATCACCGAATTTCAGCCGATTGACTGTGACGGTGTCATTTTCATTAATAATCGGAATAATGCCTCGTTCCAAAAGGACATTCATTGTATTGCGGACATTATGATAGCGGTATTCATCAGAAAAGTCGCTTCTTGTAATTAAAATTTGTGACGCGACATAACCGTGCGCTAAAAACAGCTTTGAATAAGCTTCCATTAATAATCCCTGCCCAATGGAAGCAGAAGCCTGTTTTTCGGGGAGGCTTTCCGGTTTCTGAATAAAGCCGAGCTTCCGATAACCTGCCGCCACTGCGCCGGAAGATACTAAAATCACTTCATAACCGCTGTCTTTCAGCTGTGCGATTTGATCCACCAATGTCTCCAGTTTTCTTCTGCTGATTTCTCCGTGCAGGCTCGTCAGTGAGCTGCTGCCGATTTTCACCGCGACTCTTTTGATCTCCGTCCGAGACGTCACTGTATCACTCCTGTTTTTATTTTATAGTGCTGCTGTTTTTTCAATTGTTTTGCTGATCTCAATAGAACGTTCGGTCGCATGTTTAATGGCTTTGGCAATGGCTTCCCCGCCGCCTTCAGACCTGAGCGCATCAAGGCCGGCTGCAGTCGTGCCGTTTGGAGAGGTGATGTTTTCTCGCAGCACATCCGGTTTTTCCCCCGTCTCCATCAGCATTTTTGCTGCGCCTAATAATGTTTGCGCGCCGATTTTGCGGGACATTTGTTTATCTAAGCCGGCTTCTTCACCTGCTTTTTCAATAAACTCCATTAAATAATAAAAGTACGCCGGTCCGCTGCCTGCGATGCCGGTGAAAATGTCCATCTGATCTTCCTTGATCACATATACTTCACCGAGACATTCCAGAAGGGATACCGCAGTTTGTGCTGAACTTTGAGAGACATGGTCTCCGAAAGCCGCAGCTGTTGCCGATTCGCCGATCATGCTGGATGTGTTCGGCATGACTCTTACAACCGGCTGATTCTCATGTAATGATTGTTGTATAAATGAGGTTGTTATGCCTGCCAAGACAGACAGGATGATTTGATGAGGTTGAATACGCCGTTTCAGCGTCTCCAGAGCGATTTCAGCATCCTTCGGTTTCATAGCTAAAATAAAGATATCAATGTCTTCGGTTTTCATGCTGTCAAAAGCTGTGCCTTGAATTCCGTATTGATGTTCCAATTCAGCGAGTCGCTCTGTATTTCGGCGGTTTGTCACGCAGATGTTTTGATTGGGAATTTTTTTTGCGCGGACCATGCCTGATATCATTCCTTCAGCCATTGATCCTGCTCCTATAAAAGCAACTTTCTTTTGATCTAAGATCGGTAACATCTCCCTTGTTCGTATTTTGTTCGCATTTTTCACACGTTTTTTATGTTATCATGTCAGGAGTCAATGTCAAGTTTGAAGGTTTTATTGATATGTATTGTTCCCTGTCTGCCATTATGTATAATGAATCACAGAACAACCCGCCTGAGCCCGGGCGGCGGGGTGTGTTCCGGACAGATTTAAAAATTATCTGACAGGGCTTTTTCTATCAGCTTTTTGCAGCGGTCAAGCTCTGTCTTAAGCTGTTTTTTGTAAAGTTTCGCAGCTTCATAGTCTTTAAATTGATAGAGAACGACTTCCTGGAGTTTGGCTCCTTCTTTTTTGACCTTTACCTGTTTTAAGATCCCGTCATCCAAGAGTTCGTGGAGTGACCGGTATACCTCAGTATGATTCGGCTTAAAACCGATGGGTTTAAATTCGGAGCGCAGCACCTCGAGAAGCTTCAGTCCGTAAAGCCGTTCCTGCTCTGTCATTGTAAGCATGTAAAGCTTTAAAAAAGCCCTTTGTTTCACTAAAAAACCGGTTGAACTTCTTTTTTCTTCTTTCAATATGTGCACACCCTTCCCTCTAACAAATTATTCCATGTACTAAATATTCTCTTTATATTCCGTTTCCCCTTTTATTGTGCGGACAGTTTAATTTGTATTTATTTGTTTTTTAGAGCGGCGGGAAAAAATATAATTGAACATTTGGTACATAGTTTATTTAGTTTAATTATAACTGATATCGGTTTCTGTTTCATTCCTTTTTTCGCATAAATCCTTTATATCTGCTCATTCAGTTTTAGGAAAAAAAAAGACCTGTCTAAAAAGACAGATCCCGTTTTTTAAGGATTGGTTGACCATAAACCGGCAGTTTTGATGAAAATGCGCGGATGTAATTTCAATTGAGCAACCATATATTCTGCAAGATCCTCAGGCTGCATGACTTTTTCCGGATTGCCGTCTGTCAGATTTAATTCAATTGACATATCGCTGGCAACCGTGCTCGGAGTCATTGCGCTGACACGGATATTGTGTTTTCTCACTTCCTGCATGAGAGATTCAGTCAAACCGAGAACGGCAAATTTCGAAGCGCTGTACGCACTTGTCGCCGCGGCGCCTCTTTGGCCGGCCGTAGAGGAAATATTAATGATATCTCCTGATTTTCTCTCAATCATTTCAGGAAGAACGGCGCGTGTCACATGGTACACACCCATTACATTAACTTGAATGATGTCTTCCCACTCTTCTGGCGTAAGATCTAAAAATCCGCCGAATTTGCTGATTCCGGCATTGTTTATCAGGATGTCAATCTCACCGAGATCTTCTTTAATAGAAGCGACGGCTTGTTCGACCTCTTTTTGACTTTTCACATCCGCAGAAGCGAATGATGCCTTTACACCAAGAGCTTCCACTTCTTCTGCAACCTTTTTCACATTTGCTTCAGTGCGGCCGATTAAACCGATATTGACTCCTTCTTTCGCTAAAGCAATAGCGGCGGCGCGGCCGATTCCTCTGCCCGCACCCGTGATAAGAGCCGTTTTGTTCTGTATATTTTCCACGTCTTTCACCCTTTCTGAATGTCCTTATGTACGATTTCACATTATAAGCAGAAAAAAAACAATTAGCAAATAAAATGATTCATCAATCTCTATAAAGGGTATCAACTGAAAAAAAGGAGTGAAAAGCAGATGATTATCATTTTGTATATCAGTGCTGCCGTTGCGGCTGCCGCCTTGGTTTATTTAGCCGTATCAGCCGTGCGTTTTAAAAGGAACACAGCGCCTGATATAAAGAAGATTAACGTCACGGCAGCGTCCATGCAGACGTCCGTTGAAGAAATCAAAACAGAAACCCGTCGGTTATCACAAAAGCAGAAAGAACTGCAGGAAGACTTTCTCACTAAAAAAACAGCCGTGCAAACGACGGCTGCTGAAGCAAAAGGAACACCTCATGTCCTGAAGATGCTCTGGAACGCCGGTAAAAGCGATTTATGAGCCTGCATGTCATCCGCCGTTTTTGCTGACACTAAGAGAATGAGCGGGTTCAAGGAGGCATAATATGATTTGCAATCGTGAGCGGCTTGCACATTTTTTGCGCCAGCTTAAAGCATTATCATCTTCGGGAGAATTTACAAAATTGGATTTGCTGACTCCGGAGTTCCATTTAGCGAAGGACGGAGATCTGGATATGTATTATTCGCCTCATAATGAGTATATCAACCCTCATGCTGCAGTTGTCATCTCCGGAATTACACCCGGTTTTTTTCAGATGCAGCGGGCTTACAAAGCAGCGGCACAGCTTTTAAAAAACGGCGAATCTCTTGAGGTGGTAGCATATGAGACAAAAAAAGCGGCCGGGCTTTCCGGTTCCATGAGGCAGCACATGATCGAAATGCTTAATGAATGCGGTCTGCCGGCCGCGCTCCGAGTTGAGAATTTATCCTGTTTATTTGGTTCAAAACGGGAGCTGCTTCATACGACATCCGTTATCAAACACCCTGTTTTTTATAAACAGAAAAACTATACGGGACATCAGCCGCTAATCAGCAGGTCAGCTCTTCTCAGCCGTTATGCGCTGAAATATTTTCCGGACGAAATAGAAATGATGAAAAAGGACATTCTGCTCGTCCCTCTCGGAAAAGCAGCAGAATCCGCCTGCCGCATGCTGAAGAAGAACGGGAGGATGAATCATGCGGTCATTTTGGAAGGCTTCCCGCATCCGTCCGGCGCAAACGGACATCGTTTCAAACAATTTCACGAAAACAAACAATCGTTACGTGAACAAATTCAGCGCTTTGCCGAGTTTCTTCAGAAGCTGTAAAAAACGCCCCGAGCCTTCGGGGCGTTTCTGTTAAGAAGCATATTCAGGCAATGATTTATCGTGTTTTGCCGTTTTTTCTTCAGGTATTTTGATTTGATTTGTCAGGATTGCACTTGCGAAATAGAGCGCCGCGAAAATCCATACTACGCCTTGTGCGCCGACAAGCCCGATAAACGCCCAGGCAAGCGCGGGGCCGACAAATGCCGACAGGCCCGCGGCCAGATTTAACACAGACATGGCAGCACCTTTATCGCTGCCGGCCGCCGTCGGCACGATAGCTCCGATCGGAACGAATCCGGCCAGAAGCCCTCCCCAAATAAAGCCGACAATGCTGACGAAAAGCAAGTTCCCATGTGATACAACAGGAGCATAATATAATAAAAGGGTAAAAATGCCGCAGCCCGCTCCTCCGAACCACATGACAGTCTTTTTCCAGCCGAACGCATCGCCGACTGCACCGAAGATTAAGTTAAAGACGATATTGCCGAGAAAGATCGTGCCCCAAATCTGCAGCCATACATTTGTAGAAATGCCGTGCTGCGCCATATGCATTGGGAGAAATACCGGAAATCCGTATGTTCCGATACTGTTGATGATCCGAACAATCCCCCCTGAAAGCACACGCGGATTTTCAGCAAGGATGGTGATTCCTTTCATTAATTCCTGCACCTTTTCCTGTTTACTTGCTTTTTTCTTTTCAAAGCGGTCCCTATTTAAAATCAAAGCAAAAAACGCGCCGAGGCATACCCAGAAAATTGAACTCCACAGCGTATTCAAATAGCCGAAAGATTTGATGGCCCAGCTAGAATACCAGGCTCCGAATACAAACATCCCGCAGCAATATGCAATCCAGAACCAGCCGACCGCCGTACTGAGCTTGTTTTTCGGCGACCGGTAAATCACCCATGTCAAAAAAGAATAGGCAAACAGCGGATAGCCCAGCCCTTTAATAAAATACGTGACATACATTACCGGCAAATTAAGATTTTCAAATCCGTATGCGATAAACGCGGCTGTTCCGATAACGTAAAATAACAGCCCCATAAACATCGTCCGCTTTGCGCCGAAGGCTTCGAGGCAGACGCCTGAAAACCAAGACGCTATTGCGAGAGAAATACCGTAAACCGTAAACAAGGATGCTGATTGCTGTACCGTCAAGCCGTTTTCAACTAAAAACGGGCTGAGCCAGCCTTGTTCAAGGCCGTCCCCCATCATAAACAGCACGACCCCTAAAAATCCCCAGGCAAGCTGTTTCGGAATTCCTATTTTATTAAGCATTTTTGTTCCTCCTCAGCAATCTTTCATGTTGTCATCTCATCCCCAAGTCAGGCTTTCACCGCTGGGCTGAAAATGCGCAAATAATTTTTGCGTATGTTTCCATTCTTCATATAGGAAGAGATCCGTCTGATCCGATTCGGGTTCAATTAGCTTTGTGCGGTTCGAAAGTTCTTCTTTCACACCGAGAGCTTCGTTGCAGATCATCGCCGCCCCCATTACGGATGCCTGGCTGAAGCCTTCTCTCTTATAAATCTTCTTTTGCAGAAGGTTAGCAAGAAACTGTGTCAACGCAGCACTTTGGAAACCCCCGCCGCACACCTTCACATTTTGGGAAAAGGAAGTCACTTCTGTTAACGCCTCATAGTTCCATTTGATTGAAAAAGCGATTTCCATCAGAGCGGCTTTGACAAAATGCGCTCGGCTTAAACTTTGGGACAGCGGGGCATCAAAAATAAATCCGCCTTTTGCGAGTGCGTTTTTCTCAGGCGATAAATAGGAGCCTAACGCAGAAACACAAGCTTGATCATGTTTCGGCAGACTGGCGATTTCCCGTTCCATGACGCCGTAGGATTCATTCGGATAAAAAATGGATTTTAATTTTTGATAATTGAGTCCTGTTACACCCGGATTAGTTTCAAGAAGCCATTGACCTTCTTCTGTATGGCAATTCAGCCATGCATTCTCTAAACTTTCGGTTCCGGGCTCCGCTGTTATCTTTGTAATCGGCGTCGTCGTACCGGATACGATGACGATATCTCCCGGCTTTGCATCTGCACTTTTAATGGCAAGCTGTGTGTCTCCTCCGCCTGCAATCACAGGCACTCTTTCAGAAAGACCGAGAACAGCCGCTTTTTTAAACGTTAACATTCCGACAACCGTCCCAGATCGGACGAGTGAAGGAAGAATGGCAGAAGGCACCCCGAAGATGCTGCATAATTTCTCTGACCACGCCTTTTTCCTTACGTCAAACAGCAGTGTTTCAGCGGCCTGTGACGGTTCATAGCTTAAAATTCCGCTCAGCTCAAATGTCACCCAGTCACTGATGCTTGTGATGTACTTCACTTCTTTCCATAATGACGGCTGTCTTTTTTTTAACCCGACAAGTTTCATGGCGGAAAATAAAGCGCTCGGAAGGCGTCCGGCGCGCTGATGCACTTCTTCTTTTAACTCGATCTCTCCCTCCCATTCGCGCCCTCTATTATCAATGTTGGGCAGACCGAGAAACGCCTTTTTATCTTTATTAATCAGAACAATTCCCTGCCTCTGGCTTGTTGAGGTGATTCCGATTAATGTAATATGAGGGCTTTTAGCAATAGCCTTTTTTGCCATAGCGCTGATTTGCGCCCATAATCTTTCCGGCGAGAAATAACGGCCGTCCGGATAAAGCGGATCCGTCACATATTCAATGTCTTCCCTTTCCAGTGCGGTCACGTCGCCGCTGGCAGTCACAACCGCGACTCGCGCATTCCCTGTCCCGATGTCAAATACAAGGTAGCCTTTTTGTTCAGCCATTACAGCCTCCTCCTTTTTCTATCCTTCCATCTCAAGTTCTCTTTTGTTATAAAGTTCACGTATTGAGCAGAGCTGATCTTTTTTCCATTTGAAAAGCGCCTCATTTAAAATCCTCACATGATGATCCTCCACCTCAAATGTTGCGCCCGCTAAATGGGGAGTCGCAAACACATTCGGCAGTGAGATCAATTCATAATCAGAAGATTCAGGCGGTTCGTGATAAAACACGTCAAGGATCGCTCCTTTAATCCGCCGTTCTTTCAGCACCCGCAGCAGCTCTTTTCCGTCTGTAACCGCCGCTCTTGATGTATTGACAAAAACAGCTTCTTGCTTCATCAATTGAAAGTGCCGGGCGCCGATTAGGCCGATGGTTTCTTCGGTGCGCGGCAAATGAACGGAGACAATATCACTTTCGGAAAATACCCGTTCAATCGTCGTTTTTTCATACTCCCGGTTCTCATGATTGACAAAGGGGTCATAGTACAGCACCTTGCAGTCAAAAGCCGACAACAGCCGGGCGATTCTCTGTCCTACAGCTCCGAAACCGATAAGGCCGACTGTTTTCCCCGTCAGCTCATTTCCCCTGAATTTGATGTAAGCCTGCAAATAATCACCATTCCACTTCCCGTCCTTCAGCCACCGATGGGAAGAATACGTGTGGCGCAAAAATGAAATGACATTTCCGATAAACATTTCAGCAACAGCCTGGGCATTGCGGGCCGGTGTATAGAAGACAGGAATTTTTCTTTTAGTCGCCGCCGCGATATCCACATTAGACGGCATCCCTCTGCAGACGCCGATAAAAGCGGAATCAGGCAATATATCAATCACTCGCTCAGATACCTCATCAAGTTCGGTAATAAGCCCCGACGCGTTTGTCTCTTGAATCATCCGGATTAATTCATCTTCCCGATAGGCCCTGCCGTGCTTCTTCCACGGCAGGTGTACAGTCCGGCCGAACAGATCTGTCAGCTCCTTCAGCCCCTCGTCGTGATATGGTGCGGTAATTAAAACCGTCATGGTGCAAAACATCCTTTTCACATAAATTTTTTCACAAAAAAATCTCTTTCCCCGAAGAAGGAAAGAGATTCATATACCGTCTTTATCCGCTTGAAGCGCACAAATATGTATAGACCATTCTTTCCTATCTTTCAAGCATACGCTTGCTGGAATTGGCACAATAAATGTTGCCGAGGTTTCATAGGGCCAGTCCCTCCACCTCTCTTGATAGAAAATAAAATGATGAAATTGTCAGGCTTTTAAAAAGAATAAACTCATCATAGATAAGTCTTTCCGTGATGTCAACACTTTTTTTCTGAATTGACGATCTATTTCGAAATGTTATAATGCTTACAATATAAAAAAAGAGGAGAAATGGGCTATGAATTCTGCTGCAAAACAGCCAAACGGCGTCTTTAAGTCGGTGTGCTCACTGGACTGTCCCGATCAATGCGGCTTACTTGTGACAAAAAAAGACGGAAAAATCGTTAACATTCAGGGAGACCCGGATCACCCGGTCACCTCAGGGAATATTTGCAACAAAGTCCGGCACATGGCTGAGCGCATTTATGATGAAAAACGTTTAACCGTCCCGTTAAAACGGATCGGCGAAAAAGGTGAAGCCGTGTTTGCGCCTATTTCATGGGACGAAGCAATCAATACGATCAGTGCGCGCTGGAAAGAGCTTATTGCCGAAGAAGGAGCGGAAAGCATTCTCCCGTACAGCTTTTACGGCAATATGGGAAAACTGGCGGCAGAGGGAATGGACCGCCGTTTTTTCCACCGACTCGGGGCGAGCCAGCTCGAACGGACGATCTGCAGCAAAGCCGGATCGGAGGGCTACAACTATACAATGGGAGAAGGCGCAGGTACTGACCCGGAAGAGACCATACATGCAAAGCTCTTTATTTTCTGGGGAATCAATGCCGTCAGCACGAATATGCATCAGGTCATGATTGCTCAAAAAGCCCGGAAAAAAGGAGCTAAAATTGTCGTTATCGATGTACATAAGAACCAAACAGGCCGGCTTGCCGATTGGTTTATTCCCATTCGCCCCGGCACAGATGCCGCACTCGCTCTCGGTATCATGCATGTTTTATTTGCCGAGAACCTTCACGATGAAGCATTTCTCACAGAATACACCGAAGGCAGTGAAGAATTAAAAGCGCATGTCAAACAGTATGATCCTGAAACGGTTTCTGTTATAACAGGCGTTAAAGCAGACGATATCAGACGCCTTGCGAGAATGTACGGCGAAACCTCCCCTTCCCTTATCAGGATCGGAAACGGCATTCAGCACCATGACAATGGCGGAATGATCGTCCGCACCGTCGCCTGCCTTCCGGCTGTGACAGGACAGTGGCTCCGCACCGGGGGAGGCGCAATCAAGCACAACAGCGCGATATTAAACTATAACAGACAAGCGCTCCAGCGGCCTGATCTGCTTTATGGCAGGAAGCCAAGATCATTTAATATGAACAGACTCGGAAGCGTTCTTTTAGAAACAACACCGCCCGTACGCTCCTTGTTTATTTACGGAACCAATCCCGCGGTAGTTGCCCCGGAAGCGAATAAAGTCAGAAAAGGTCTGCAGCGGGAAGATTTATTTACAGTCGTTCACGATCTGTTTTTAACAGAAACCGCCAAATATGCGGATATCGTGCTCCCTGCTTCATCCGCCTTTGAAAACACGGATTTTTACACGTCTTACTGGCATCATTTTATTCAGCTGCAAAAACCGGTAATCGAACCATATGGGGACAGCAAATCGAATACGGAAGTGTTCCGTTTGCTTGCCGGGGCGATGGGCTTTACCGAGCAGGAGCTTCAGAATTCCGATGAAGAATTAATCAGACAGGCGCTGGACTTTCCCGCCAATCCGTATATCGAGGATATTGATTATGATTCGCTTTCATCCTATTCTTTCATGAGAGCTAATCGGAAAAAACCGCTTTTTCCTGGCAAGCTCAAGACACCGAGCGGAAAAATTGAATTATATTCTGAAAAGATGAAACAGGACGGTTATCCGGCGCTGCCGACACACATCCCTCTTGAGAGCGATGATGATTTCCCGCTGTTATTTGTCCCGGGACCGAATCATAACTTTTTAAATTCGACATTTTCGAATAATGAAAAACACGTAAAACTGGAAAAAGCGCCAAAGCTTTTTATTCATACAAAAGATGCTGAGCGCCGGAACATCGAAGACGGGGAAACCGTGAGAATATGGAACAACCGCGGCGAATGTGAATTGACAGCTTCAGTCGGCGAACAAGTGCTTCCCGGCGTTGCAGTCAGCCAAGGTCTTTGGGCAGACGCGGATGATAAAAAACAGCTGGTCAATTCACTCACTCCCGATCGGCTTGCAGATATGGGCGGAGGCGCTGTTTTCTTCTCCGGAAAGGTACAGGTGGAAAAGATCGGAAAGCAAAAATAAGCTCCCCCGGTCTTACTGAAAGTGAATCCTTTCGGCGGATTTGACCGTATAAAACATAATGACTTTTATTGGAGGTTTGCTGTATGGATATTATTACCGGCATTGGCACCGCTTTAGCCGGATATTTCATAGGAGACGGATTAAAAAACTTTAAATCACCTGATCCTCATGAACACACTGACCAAATTCTCATCAAAGAAAAAGATCTTCACTTCTACATTGGCTATTATTTAGGAGTGACTAAGGAAGAAGCAAAACAAATCGTGCCTGACACTTCCGATATTCCGCATATCACCAGAAACGGAAAGCGGTATGTCAGAAAACTGCATTACGAGAATGGCTGACTTCCATGCTGGAAAAAGAATAACAGCTGCCGTGAATAGCGGGAAGAGAGTTCTCCTCTTCCCGTTCATTAAGATTTGCCGCCCTGCCTCTCTTCAACCCCAAACATACGACAGATATCGTTCTTACTTAACGAAACATCCCCTTCTTTGGATTTCAAATAAAACCCTTTCGTATATAACCGTATGACTTCCTCATATGCAAGCTCATGACGAAGGAGCGCCATTAAACGCCCGTCTTTTTCATCCTGTTTATTGAACCATTCATACTGTTCTGACCAGTTCACTTTCTGCATGCCAAACACCTTCTCGCATTTATTATATTTATTTCACCTTTTGAAAACACTCCGACTGCCTGTGACATTTGTAAAACAGCCGTACCCCCCTTTTAGTCACCATGTTGACTTATTTCCCATTTCAATGTATATTGTAATTGTCAACATGGTGACAATTTAGATTGGAGATCACTTATGGATATTAATTTATTAATGAAAGAACTGCATTTTATGCAACAAAGTTACGCATCACTGTTTTCGGTCGTCAATAAGGTACAAACTCGCGGAGACGAATACTTAGAAATGTTGACTTCCCGACAGCACATGACTCTTATCGCTATTGCCCATTTACCGACGGAAGATACCACACTTATGAATATCGCTAAAAAGCTGGGCACAACAAAACAAACCGCTAACAAGCTAATTTCAAGCCTCGCGAAAAAAGGATATGTTCACACTGTGCCAAGCAAACTGGATAAACGTGCAATCAATATTGAGATTACCCCTGAAGGAAAAAAAGCGTTAGTTTCCTGTTCAGAAAAATCCACCTATTTTTTAGCGGATATGTTTCATGAGTTCACAACTGAAGAAGTTGAAACATTCTGGAGGCTATTGCAAAAACTTTATCGTTTTGATGGTGAGGAACAGGATGGTTTTGAAGAAAAAGCACATTTGAAAGTTGAAGACCAGGCTCAATTCATCTCAGATGGCTATGAAGAAAAAATCATGGCTGAATTTTCAAAACGACGATACGGGAGTGCAGACGATGAATAATATGCTTTATCGAAAAGTAAAAGAGGCAGAGAATAAGATAAAGGAAAAAAGCTATGAGCAGAAAAATAAAACTGCTCAATTTATTTCTCATGCCAAATATAAAATTCATAGCAAACGCAAACTGGACCGAGCCGGCAATTATATATCAATTGCCATTGGACTCTTTATCCTAACTGCCTCGTGGCTGACCGAAACACAATGGCTGCTTTGGATAGGTGCGGCGAGTATTTTGAGCAATGCCTGTTTGCTCATTGTAAATCCTGTTAAAAAATTAAAAACCTGAAAAAAGCTCTCTAAAAGAGAGCTTTCTTTTATTAATCGTCCCAGTCTTCATCTTCTTCCCAGTCATCTTTCGCTTCCTTAATCTTATTATAAAAAAATTCAATAAAGCTTTCTGCAACAGTATCTTGATAACCAATTACCCTATCCCATTCAACTACAGGACATTCTCCGTCTTTCATTTTATTCGTATCTAGACAGTAAGCAAAGTAATCAACATCTTCAATAACCACAAGTCCATCAGTAAGGCTATAGTGTTCTTTATATTCATTAGTTCTATTTACAACTGATGCATGATCAAAGTTGTAGCCTAAAACTAAAACACCGAATAAACCGCCAGCACCGTATTTTTCTAAAAACCATTTATAACTAATAGGAAGTTGGCATTGAAGTTTTTCTTCAATGCGAGTTATGTTTTCATGGCTTGCACCCTCTGTGAATATAGCATTTTGTTTGTTTTCATTAATAAAGTTTTCAACCTTCGAATAAATCATTTAATTTAAACACCTCAATTCTCATTCTCAAATTGTTTCGCTCTCCACTTCCAATATCTCTTTCGAAAGCTTTCATACTGTGCTTTTAAAACCTTATCATTTCTAAAACTTTCACCATCAGTCTTAAGCTTATGAATCACATCACTATATCTTGTATGTAAACTGTTTGGGATTTCAAGCATTGGGCCAGGTTCTTCTTGAATCAAGTGATGTAAATTAATCTGTGTGCCATCTTTTGCATAAGGAGCATTACCGTTTTTCATAAGCTGAAGATTTGTTACGCCAAATTCTGTTTTTTGGTTAATATCAATATCTTTCATAGTATACACTCTGCGGCTTATGTCTTTAACTTTTCCTTTTGCTTTTACCTTGCCCTTAACCTCAAAGGCACCATACTTTTCTTTATTTAACCAAGGAAGGTTTATTTCTTGACCGGTAAACGGCTTTCTCGTTCCATCCGGGATTTTCTTTGCATTGGTCAAAAGTTCATTTTTAAGATTTTGGCTGTCAACCACATTGTATGGTACGTTATCGGCCAGAGCAAGATCATACTTAGAGTTATAAGGAAGCAAATCTGCAATCTTAACGTCTTTAATTTTTTTCCCTGCCTGTCCTGCCTTGTTTATGACCTTCCCCGCCGCATCAGCTTTGTTAACGGCTCCTGCGCCTTTCGTTCCGACGACAGCCACAGCCACTGAACCGACCGCATATGTCACCCATCTTGACCTGGAATACGCATCTCCATTTACCATATCTTTTTGAAACGATTCTTCTATTGCTGTTGCAATAGCATCGTATGTTTCAACTGGATGAAGCACTGCATTCCCCAGTGCTGACAGGGTTTCTCCCGGATCGGTTATAAAGTCCCATAGACCGGTTACCGTTTCTTTCCCGACATCATATAACCCAACGCCAACTCCTTTTAAAATATCCCAAGTCACTTCTCCGGCTTCTTCCATCTGTTTTGCTTGTTCAAGCTGAATGACATATTGCTGCTGGGCAGGTTCAAGATTCTCGTAACCGATCTTCTTCGCAATCTCTAAGTATTCATCCGGATCAGTTACTCCATCGGCGAGTTTTTTCTTCAAATCCTTGATTTCCCGCTCTTTCGCTTCTTCCTTCTTAATCGTCAAATAAGCATCTGAGTGTCTTGCAATCTCGTCTTTTTTCTTATGTATGCCACTTTCTCTGTACGCCTTGGCGTTATAGTGAAGGGGTGTTGCGTTTTTTCCTTTGCCCGTAGCGTTTTGGAGCTGTTGAAAGTCTGCTTGAATGAAATGTTCATTTGCCTCGGTTTCTGCGTATTCTTTTGTTAGATCATAATCAAGCTTTCCGAGTTTATGTATGGTATCGTTCCTTTTTTTATCTGCTGACTCAAGCTTTTGATCGACATCTTCTGTAGAGAAAACATCAAGATGAATGATATCGCTGATTTCATCAAGGATACCTTTCATTTCATTGCGCTGCTCCTGCAGATGGCTTGTGATTTCTTCTTCGCATGAATCAACTCATGTTCTAAAAATGACTCTTCCACAAACGAATTGACTAATCCTGCATCAGCTACCTTTCCTGAAATACTGTTAAGAAAAGCTATCTTCATATCGATCAGATCAAGCCAGCTGTCAGTAACACCTGCATGGTCTTGAAAGAATGCTTTGATGTTATCAGCACCTTTACCTGAAAACTCACTTTCATCTAGATCAGCCATTCCCTGAAATGCTTTTCTGAGATTGATAAATTGTTCTCTAATCTGATTGTATTGTTTTGCCCGCTTTTCTGCAGCTGAGATTAACGAGTCTGCTTCAAATACCTTCATTTACGTCTCCTTTCCGCTTCTTTCCGTCTAAATTTTACCATAGGATATAAGATAAGCTGAACCTCTTTCATTTGCCGCACTGTTTTATGCAAGATCATAGAATTTGAACAAAACCTTACACCAAGTAGTCATGGTGATCGGCAAAACAAAGCCAGATATAACATATATTAAAATATCTCTTGCATTTCTACAGCCGCCATGCTATATTCATATAGCGATGAGCTGAATTGTGTAAGCCGATGCACATGCCCTTGCGGCGCACACGAATGTGGCGTGTGGTGTATCGCCTCAATACGCAAAAGACGTTTGCTTCTGCAAACGTCTTTTTTTATTATCCGATTTTCGTTCCGTTCGGTACAGTCTGCTCGGGCGTAAGCAGGACGACGTCTCCTTTTTCCGGGATGCCGCCGAGAACGAGAACTTCTGACTTGAATCCGGCGATCCGCCGCGGCGGAAAGTTGACAATAGCGGTAACCTGCCTGCCTGTCAAATCACCTGGCGCATACCGTTTTGTAATTTGGGCGCTTGATTGCTTTATGCCGATTTCTCCGCCGAAATCTATTGTCATCTTAATGGCCGGGACCTTTGCTTCCGGAAACTCTTCTGCTTTTACGACCGTTCCTATTCTGAGATCAAGCTTCATAAAATCTTCGATGACTGCCATGTCAAAAACTCCTTTTTTACAATCATGATACCAAAAAAAGACACAGTTTATTTAACCGATCTTTGGGCTTATTTATCTGTTTGAAAGGTGTTTCGATAGGCGCGCGGTGTTATTCCCTTATGTCTGACAAACCACCTGGTAAAAGAAGACAAATTTTGAAAGCCGACCTCATGACTGATGTCTGTCAGCCGGCATTTTGTTTCAATAAGCAATTGTTCCGCTTTCTTCAGACGGAGCTCGGAAATATAAGCTTGCGGGCTTTTCCCCGTCTGCCTTTTAAACCAGTCAGAATAATAAGCCGGGTGGTAATGTTCGATTGCGGCAAGCTCTTTAATAGTAAAAGTCTTTGAGAGATTTCGGCGGATATACGTGATTGAATCATTTGTACGGCTTTCTTGTATCTTTCCAGCAATATATTCTGCGAGGAGACTCAATGAATGAGACGACTGCTGCTTTGCCTCTTCTGTCAGCAGAAACCGAATCGAGGTCCAAAAGGAATCAAGCTTATTGATCACACCGGGGTCAAATGAGCCGCTTAAAAAATATGCCGGCATATCAAGAACGAGACATTCATTTCGCTCCAAAGAACGGAACCGGTGTTCATGTCCTGGCGGAATATACAGCATTTGATCCGGTTTTAATCTCACCTCACGTCTTTCTGTTTCCAAGTCCAGCTGTCCTTCGAGAGGAAAGAGCATTTGACAGTATGTGTGAACATGGGAATCAAAAATATGTGAATAAGTGCGCCGCTCACAAACGATGTTCTGTAATGAATCCATTTGCCCCTCCTTTTTGGATGATCTGTTTCGTTTTAGTTTACATAATAATATTATTGTTTATTTAATTGTAAACCCCTTAAAAAAGCAACAACGGCAAACTTTCGGCTTTCCTTAATTGATTCAGTCAATTCAAATGCACTCTGTTTCCTCAGCGCAGCAAAACCGTGAAGCAGGCTTCTCAGTCCTCTTGCGGCATGGATTGCGTTTTCGGGACGTGCATAACCGTTTGCTGTCAGCAGCCTGACAACAAGATTCACAAGCTGGCTGGACAGATTCTCCATTCGGCCGTCTTTTATTTTTTGAAATGTTGCTTCATATAATCCGGGATTGGCTTCAGCGAAATTGATATAGGCATCAGCAAGTGAAAGCATGGCCCTTTCACCTGTCAGTCCTTCTGAGGATGCCGCCATGTTTTCATATAACATGGTTAAACCGGAGACGGCCAGCTCTGTCTTAATTCCTTGAAGACCATTGACAAAATTATAAAGGGAAGGCGGTTTTACGTTTAAGGACTTTGCAACGGCCGCAAGCGTCACTTCATTCAGCCCTTTTTCGTCAGCGATGCCTGCTGCGGCTCTCAATATCATGTCCAGGCTCATTCCGACTCTCGGTGACATTATAATCGGCCTCCCCGCAGGCTTCGTTCGGCTTCATCAGCAGCCTCAGCCATCATTTCAGCAGGATGATAGAGAACATTTCCATGACCGGCGGCCAGACAGCTTGGTTGATGAGCGATAAGCGTTCTTGCTGTTTTTACAGCTTCTTCTTTATTCCAGGTGGCAAAGGCGGGAAACGGAAATCTCCATTTCAGCTTTCCTGAAACCGCAAGGCCTCCCCGTACTTGAAAGGCATCTCCGACGATCAGCATATCATCTCTCAAATCTTTAAAAGCAAGACTCCCCGGCGTATGACCGGGAGCGGGGATGACAAGCAAAGATCCGATCCGCTCGCCGCCTTTCAGCAGGCGATCAGGTTCGGTCTGAATATTTTTCGGCACTCCTCCCTTTATCGGCGTTTGTGCTTCATGCTCAAATAATGAAGTGTCACCTTTCAGCAAGAAAGAATCACGTTCAGAAATACAGACATCAGCATCCGGAAATTCCTCAGATAATGAGTCAAGCGATCCGATGTGATCTCCATGCGCGTGGGTGAGCAATATGGTATTCAGCGGTTTCCCAAGCTGCTGCAAAGCTTGTTTGATTCCTTTATGGCTGTTGGGAAGGCCGGCGTCAATCAGGGTTACCCCTTCTTCCTCCTCAACCAAATAACAATTCACCGGGAAAAGCACCGGAAAAAAGGTCAGCTGCCAAACGTTTCCGTATTGTAAGGTTCTCATCAATATCCCCCTAAAACTAATGTTATTAGTTTTATTATAACTAATACCGTTAGTTTATCAAGCGTTTTCTGTTTAAATCTTAAAAAAGGCGCGGGCGCTTCTCTCATGCCAAAAAAAGAAACGCGCATACTGTGATAAAAGATGCTTTCAGCCTGCGAATAAATCAGACTACTAAAACCAGACGGATAAGCATACACTACTCAACGGAGGGGGAGTTCCACATCATGCATATCACACTTCAAAGCATCTGCCCTGTCTTAATGATTGCCTTTTTTCTGTATAAAAAGGTGAAACGGTCCGTCGGCTTTCAGCCTTTGAAACCCCGCTGGCTTTATACAAGAATGATTTTATTTTCATTGCTGGCCGCCGCTCTGGCGTTTTTCAGCATCACACACCCGGCTTTATACGGGTATCTTATATTCGGCACTTTTTGCGGCTGGCTTCTGGTTTTGTTTGCCAAACGAAACATTTCTTTTGAAGAGCGCCGCGGAAAAATGTATTTTCGGACTCATCTGTGGATTGAACTTATTCTATTAACGTTATTCCTATCGAGATTTGTTTATCGGGTTATTGAAATTTACCGGGTCACAGCGGATTTTACCCATCCGGAGGCATACAGCCAAACGGTCGGCGCGGATCCGCTGACCATCAGTGTCTTTTATTTCATCGCTGTTTATTACAGCGGCTTCTCTTTTTATGTTTTAAAAACGAGCAGAGACCAGACAAATAACAGTCAATACGGCTGACATCCCTGTCTAAAAGCAGGGATGTTTTTTAATCGTGCCGCGTATGGTGAATCATTTGCTGAAGCACATCTAACACATGTTCATCCTCAGGAGAATAATAGATGGATGTTCCTTCTCTGCGTGATTTGACGAGGCGCAGATTTTTAAGAAAACGCAGCTGATGAGAAACGGTAGACTGCAGTAAATTCAGCTTTTCTGCGATATCATTTACCGCGTGCTCACCCTGTGACAGCAAATGGAGAATTCTGATTCTGGTCGGATCAGACAGCGCCTTAAAAGTCTGGGCAACCAAAAATAATGTTTCCTCATCTAAATCGACAGCGGGGTCATTCATGTTTCCGGATTCGTGAAATTCAGTCATATACCTCACCCTTCTTTTCTCAAGTAGCCCAATTATACCAAATGTCAATTGATGCAGATACATCCTGTGCCTGACAAAAGAACCGTTATTTTAAATTTATGTTTCAAATACGGGTTTCTGCTTGGTTTCGCGCATTCATCTGTGTCATAATGAAAAAGTCATAATGCTCCTGAAATTGAGGGTGAAACACAGTGGAGAAAAAGAAAAAAGGCTGTTTCGCTGCTGCGGGTCTTATGATGATATGTGTTTTTGTCATGGTGTCCTTCTTTCTCATCCTGTTATTTTCAAATAATGAATTGCTCAAAAGTCTTCCATTTGATGTCAAACCGATCGTGCTTGAACGGCTGACGGATTACAAACCGCTTGTGGAGGACGAGCTGGATGAAAAAGGGCTCACTAGATATACATCGCTGGTACTCGGCATGATATATCAAGAGTCAAAAGGAAGAGGAAATGATCCCATGCAGTCTTCAGAATCTCTGGGTTTAAAGCGAAATCAAATCAAAAACCCTCAAACCAGTATCAAACAGGGAATCAAACAATTCACTCTCATGTACCAAACAGGCAAGAAAAAAGGCGTAGACTTGGATACGATTATACAAAGCTACAACATGGGAGCCGGCTATATTGATTTTGTGGCTGAACATGGAGGATCGCATACTGAGGAACTGGCAAAACAATACTCCGAGCAGCAGGTCAAAAAGAATCCGAAACTTTACACTTGCGGAGGGAACAAAGGCAATTTCCGTTATCCCTACTGCTATGGTGATTACACGTACGCAGAAAAAGTAAAAGCAAAAACAAAAACCGTTGAACAATCCTTAAATGTAACAACACTTGAAACGCTTGAAGAGTAAAAGGCGCCTTGTCTGAGGCGCCTTTTTTCAATAGAAAAAAACCGCGCGAAGCACGGTTTTTTTTTAATAATACGGCGATATCATTAAGTATACAATGACACCCGTCAGACTGACATACAGCCAGAGCGGCATCGTCCATCTGGCGATTTTTTTGTGGCGCTCCACCTGCATGCTGAAACCTCTGATCAGCGTAAACAGCGCAAGCGGCACGATGATGGCGGAAAGGCAAATATGCGTAATCAAAATAAAGAAATAAATCCCCCGAATGATGCCGTGGCCGCCGAATAAAGTATTCTCAGCTATCGAGTGATACACGACATAGCAGATCAAAAACAGCAGAGTCGTCGTAAACGCCGCCAAAATAAAGCGTTTATGCGCTTGAATGTTTTTTTGCTTAATCATAAAGAGCGCTGCCAGCAAAAAGATAAAAGTAAAGCTGTTAAAAATGGCATTTAACATCGGCAGAATATGAATATTGGCAATGCTGACCTGACCTGATTTCGGCATAAAAAACAGCACCGCAATTAACCCGTTGATCAAAACGGTCAATGTCAGCACGATACCGGTATAACTTTTAGGTTTGTTGTTTTCTGTCTGATTCATCTTATGACCTCTCTCAATTTTACTGACTATCCAAATGGTATGAGAATTCAGCTTTGATGTCAACGGTTTCGCCCGCTTCGTCAGAAATTAGACAAACTTAAGCCCTAAAAAGACCGGGTGTTTGAGACCCGGCCTTTCGTCATATTATGCTTCCTTCAACAGTTCTTCTATCACCTTATGTTCGTTTTCATTCAACAGATTTTTTGGAATGATCCGATCAATCGGTTTGTTCATATGCTGATCGAGAATGTCGGCTGTTTCCTTATCCCCCGCGATTACGAGGCGCTCCCATTTATGTGATGCGGCCTTTTGATCAAGGTTTGAAGCCAATCGTTTATACAGCCTGTTTTGATTTTCTTCGACGTGGGCTTTAGCAGCATCTTCGGCCATTGATGCGGAGCTCTCGCTTACATCCTGCGGTTTCCAGGATTCATTGATGACGTCGTATTGATAGTGCTCTACACCTTCAATTTTTCCGAGTACGGTTTCGATAATCTTCACTTCATTTTGCTGGGTGAGAATAAAAGCCGTGCTCGGATATTGTTCACGGAGAAGTTCCAATTGGTCAAGGACGGCCGTTTCTTCCCAATAAAACCGTGTTTCGACAGGAACTTGCAGCTCAATCGTCTCCCATATACCGCTTTCTCCCGATGCAAAAAATACGAGACTTCGCGGCATTTCTTTACCGAGCCCATCGATATATTGATAGACACGTTCCATGATGCGGACGAGGGATTTTTCTTCTTTTGGATCACTGACAGACAGATACTCCTTTAATCTCCGAAAACCGGTTTTTAAAGCGATTTTCCACTCTCCCCCCTGCTGATCCGGATTTCTCATATCCGTATTTACATATAAGGAAAGCATTTTATCAGGAGATTCCGTCATTACATACTTCAATTTGCCGATGAGTGAGTCAATTGCCATCATAGATTCCTCCTTTTTCCGCTTCTCCCTGTTCCTTTCCCTATCCCGGCCTCCTTAAAAACGTCAATCTGCATATATACGGCAGACTTTTCTAAAAAAGTTTTTGCAAAACCCATTTACAAACCAAGACATCATTTACTACAATGGATACTTGTGTTTGACTATGACGTTTTACGCTGTGAAAGGAGTATGATTTTGTTTACTGCAGAAGAAAGAGATCAGAAAGAGCTGGAAAAAGAGCTTCATAAGCTTGAATTTCAGATTTTCAGAATGCGGGAGAATCTGATAGATGTATCAAAAGACGCGCGAGTGCTTGGTATTGATCAATCGAACAATGACGATTGGATCATTGTTTCCTCGATTGATGATGGCCAAACATGTAAGATTATGCTGACTGACTGTGAATCAGCCTACCGGGGAAGAGGATGTTTTTCACTGATTGCTTCCTATTATGAAAATGCCATTCATATCGGGGACATTAAAGGCCCGCCGAACCACGGCTACGGTTCGATCTGCATGAAATTTTTAAAACATATCGCCAGGGAGCAGAATATCCCGAAAGTGACGGGCGACATCGCTAAGCGTGATTGGGATCATGTCGACAGACTCGTTCATTTTTATGAAAAGCATCAATTTGATGTCTGGATTGACAAGGATACACAATCAGGCGGCATTAAATGGGTCGACCTGTAAAAAAGTGATAGAAAAACCCTCTTTTCTATGGTGTAATAGATAAAACCATATAAGGAGGGTTTATGACAGTTAAAAAGGAAAAAGACATATAATATCTGTCTTTTAAAGGTTATTTCCTTTTAAAAAAAGCTAGAATTGATAAAATTAAAGCAACTAACACCGCTAAATAAATTGGTGTAATCCAAATTTGATAAATTGAATTTGCATCTCCCTGAACAAATCCTGTGTCTATACCTATATAATTCCAATGGAAACTTACAGGATTGTCTGCCTGATAAGAAAATTTAGAAAGGTATAATTTGCTCTTTGTTAGTCTTATAAACATATAAACTAAGCTTCCAAGCAACAACAACATTGCAAATAATAATTTTTTCATTAAATTATTCCTCTGTTTTTATAATTATCTCTTTCTTCCGCCTGATGTAGTCTTAACCAACTTTCCTACATATTTAGTTTTAACTCCTGCCAATATTCGGTCAGCTTTTCCAGAAGTATAAGTTCGAATTCGAACTTTTTTACCGTCAGACACTGTATTAGCAACAATTTGAGTTAATTGTACATCATTGTATTTTTTATATGTAGTACCATCTAAACGTCCACGATAATTATTTGTGATATCCATCTCTGTATCAAGGTCAGGCGCTTTAGCTCCAGGTTTCAAATTTTCATGAGCATATCCTACTTGATACGCCCAGTCTCTTCCTATATTTTTAGTCATTAAAGCATTCCAAAGTGCATGTCTATATGCATCTCCATTTCCTTGCCATAATGTATATTTTGAATACCGTTTTTCAGCTTCTCGTGAGGCTACATCAGCAATATTTTTTGTTTTAGCAGCGTTGTGCGGATGCTTTGAGAACAGGTTAATTTCTTTAGAGTTAACGCCTAATTTACCAAGAGAATATTCTACGTAATTACTTTGAATTGTTATAAGATTTTCTTTTGATTTCTCCTCACTAATTTCAAGTGCTGTTTGGTCATCCTCAGTTTTTAAGAAGGGAGAAATATTTTTCTTAATTAGATTAGCTAACTCATCTTCAGTTATTTGTTTTTTTTCAAAACGTTTAAAATAGTCTTGCATTTTACTACTAATATTCTTATAAAAATCTTCGCTGGATGCTTTTTCTTTTGCTTCTTTTGAAGTTATAACTTTTTTCATTTCCTTTGAAGAAAAGGAGACAATGTTTGTATTATTAATTTCTTTCACGTCACTGTCAATGGTTTCAGTATTAATATTAGATTTTTTTATTTCTTCTGCTGATAAAGATTTACCTCCCACCGATAGTAGAGAGCCCCCTATAAGTGTAATGATACCTATTATTTTGATTTTTTTTAACTTCATTCCTACACTTCCTTTTATTGTTATAAATCTATTATAATGTATTTTTAATGAAAGTAAATAATTCCCCAACGAATTTATCAGAAATTAAGATTCTCTGGTCAGAAGAGTTATGTTGTTAAGTAAACTAGATTAAGTATCAAAAGTAGTGAAAAACTCAAACAGCATTAGCCTTTATTGTTATTTCATAAAGACTGTCAGCACTTCATATATAAATATTTTTAATCTATCTATTCCAACACCCTTCTGAAGAGGCTCTCTGCGCCGTCATCCGTACAAAAAAAGAACTGTCGTCTATGCCCGTTATCGCAAACGCTGACTTCGGCCATACTTCTCCTATGATGACTTTCCCGATCGGAGGAACATGCAAAATAGAAGCCGGCTCAGAAGGCGGACGGATATGGATCGATCGGCATTAATACATAAAGACGGGAAAACCGCCCCGTCTTTTATTATTTCGGTGTCTTATGCCGCGGCGTTCGCGGAGCGATCATAATTCGTCCGCCAGCCGCTGACGTCACCCATACGGAAACTCCTTCATAAAAATGGCTGATCTCTTCATTATATACGGCGTGTGTCAGTTCACGTTTATCATGCGTTCCGTCTTGGTTTTTTACGTTTAAAATAAGTACAAGCTCGTGTCTGCCATTATTCATTACGCCGGTATGTCTCACCTTTTCAATAACGGCTGGCCTTCCTCTCCCTCTGTCAAGCGCCTGAAACAGCCTGACAGCAGGCATAGACAATCCGATGACCAGCACAATGGCCCAAGCGGTGTACATCCCTGCTTGAAATATCGGTGATTCTGTGAAGGTATTCCACAACAATATAAGTTCCGGCTCCATTCGATTCATCCCTTCAGATGCCGCTTTCAAACTCATTCTCTCTATATCATATTCGGGGAACGCTTTTTCTTTTTCAGCATATAACGATTATACACAGACAAAAAAGGGAAGAAAAAAAGAACACAAAGCATTTCGCCTTGTGTTCTTCATCTCTATATTAAACTAGTCTAACACTTTAACATTTACTGTTCTGACGCCCCAGTTGTTAGCGTCACTTTTCTTTGCAACAAATACGTCAATTTTATTTCCTTTAATTGCGCCGCCTGTATCTGCTGCTGTTGCCACTCCGTAACCTTCAACATAAACCTTAGAGCCAAGCGGAATAACACTAGGGTCTACCGCGATGACTTTTGCATCAGGGTTTTTGTTTAAGTCAACACCGGTTGCCGTTACACCGGAAATGCCGCCGTCGTTAGCGGAGTAAGCAGTTGCAGTCATTGTCAGCTGCTTTTTAGGCTCTTGTTGGTTTGTATTTGATTGAACAGGCTGCTGTTTTGCTTCGACAGCCTTCACTTCTTGTTTAGGTTGTTGTTCTTGAACAGGTTCTTGTTTAGGCTGCTCTTTTTGGACAGCTTCTTGTTTCGGCTGTTCTGTCTCGGCAGCTGGTTTTTGTTCAGTTTGCGGCTGGCTGGCTTGAGCCGGCTGTGCAGCCTGCGCCTGACCTTTCACCTTTAATGTTGTGCCTGCGTAAATGATATCTGATTGCAAGTTATTCAAGCTTTTCAGATTACCGACTGATGTTCCGAATTTCTGAGCAATTTTCCAGAGGCTGTCGCCCTGCTTCACTGTGTACTGCCCAGATGTGGTTGTTTCTACTGAAGAAATAGTCAGTTTCTCTCCTTCAATGATTAAATCAGAAGATAACTGATTCCATTCTTTTAAGTCCTTTAGGTTCACTCCGTTTTTTTGCGAGATCCCCCAGAGCGTGTCACCCTTTTGCACCGTGATTTCTTTAGCAGAAGCGTGAGCTCCGAATGCAGTTGTTGAAATTGCTGCAACTGCGACAAAGGACATAATCGTCTTCTTCATAAGTAAATCCTCCCTTGTTAGCTTTTTATTGGCGGCTAACAGGTGATATCGTAACATATGAAAATGTCAGTTCAATAACAAAACGATTTGAATTAGATTACAGTTCCTTTACATGAAACATTTCTCTCACTTGGTAAGTCTTGCTGAAACCTTGATACAGCAAGGGTTTTCAAGCTTCTGATTTTTCCGGCGCAGATGAAAAACACAATGTGCAAATTTCTAAAAAAACTTTTTTTCACTCTGTTTCTCTTACATAATTTCGGATTTCTTCTAAAAAAAGCGCTCCGTATTTCAATCGTTTTTGTTCCCCGACCCCTTTTACGGAAAGAAGATCATGATCCGTTTTCGGGAGTTTCGCAGACATTTCTTTTAACGTCTGATCCGAGAACACGACAAATGGAGGCACGCCCTGTTCCGCTGCGATCTCTTTGCGGAGACGCCGGAGAAGCTCAAATAATTCATCATTTTCGGTGACGGCGGCGGCCTGTAAGGCTTCTTTTCTCTCGACTGCGCGTTTTCCAAGCAGAACGTCCCTGCCTTTTTGGGTGACCATAAGCGTCGGAAATGTGCCGTCCGCCATTCTGATATATTCATCTGAAATAAGGAATTCAATAAAATCACTGATTTCCGCTGCGGTTTGATGCTTCATAATGCCGTAAGTGGACAGGCTGCTGAAGCCGTTTTCCAGCACTTTTTTATTTTTTGACCCGCTAAGCACTTGCGCCACCATCGTTTTTCCGAAACGCTCATTCATTCTGATGATGCATGACAATACCATCTGCGCTTCTTTAGTGACGTCATGCGCGCTTCTTGTATCAGTGCAATTGCCGCATGCTCCGCAAGCTTCCGCCTCATTCTCGCCGAAATATTTCAGAATAAACCGCTGCAGGCAATCTTCGGTATGACAGTAATCCACCATCTGCCTCAGTTTTTTGAGATCCTGCTTTTGTTTTTCTTCTCCGGCAGCCGATTGATCTATCAAAAAACGCTGCACCATAATATCCTGCGGCGAAAACAAGAGCACGCACTCGCTATTGAGGCCGTCGCGCCCTGCCCGTCCGGCTTCCTGGTAATAGCTCTCCATATCTTTCGGAATCTGGGCGTGCAGAACGAATCTGATGTTGCTCTTATCGATTCCCATTCCGAAAGCGGACGTAGCAACCATCACTTGTATCTGATCGTTAAGAAACCGCTCCTGCTGATCTTTTCTGTTATCATCCGCCAATCCGCCGTGATAACGGCCGGCATTGATGCCGCTGCGTTTTAATTTCTCATATAAACGGTCCGTTTCCTTTCTTGTTGCTGTATAAATAATGCCGGCTTCGTGTTTATTTCTTTCCAGATACTGCTCGATAAAACGGTCTTTGTTTTCGCCCTTTACGACTTTGAATGTTAAATTCTCTCTGGCAAAACCGGTATACACAGTTTGTTCTTTATTAATGTGAAGCTGCTTGCAGATATCATCATGAACCTCAGGCGTAGCCGTCGCCGTTAATGCGATGATGACGGGCGGCTCTTTTAATTCATTAAAAAGGATTTCGATATTCCGGTAACTCGGCCTGAAATCATGCCCCCATTGCGATATACAGTGAGCTTCGTCAATGGCGACAAGAGGAACCGTAATATTCTGCAGGATGTGAATGAATTCAGGAG
Organism: Bacillus sp. CIS52; assembly: GCF_053545315.1. NCBI lineage: Bacteria > Bacillati > Bacillota > Bacilli > Caryophanales > Bacillaceae > Bacillus > Bacillus sp. CIS52. The sequence continues at coordinate 277,274 of NZ_JBIUFR010000003.1, read as the reverse complement.
AAGTCAAACGCTCCGGCGTGATGTAAAAGAGCCGGTAAGCCCCTTCCTTCAAACCGGTCAGGCGCTCATGAATGTCACGGCTTGTCTGAGTGCTGTTAATATAAGCTGCCGCGATACCCGCTTCTTCAAGCGCGTCGACTTGGTCTTTCATTAAGGAAATAAGAGGGGAAATAACGATTGTGGTTCCTTCAAACAGCAGTGCGGGAATCTGATAGCAGATTGATTTCCCGCCCCCCGTCGGCATAATGCAGACCGTGTTTGTTCTCTCCTCTGCAACTGATTGTATCGCCTGTTTTTGCCCCGCGCGAAGGCTGTCGTAGCCAAAATAATGCGCCAGAAGGGATTCGGCTTTATCCAGCATATGTCGTAAAACCTCACTTTGTCTTTGATTCTTTTATTTTATCATACTGATAAAGTACGCTGTTCAAGGTCAAAATAAAAAGCCATCTCCGCAAGGGAAATGGCTTTCGCTACGTATGCCGTACGCAAGTAAGAAAGTTTTAAACCACCACTCCTCAAAGTGGGTGTTTGCAGAAGCGTTCCTGTCGTCCTCTGCAATGGAGGCATGACATTCCAGCTTCGATATAAAACTCCCTATTACAGCTTAAAGGTTAAAACTTAATTAACAATACGAACAATGTAGCTTCTCTTATATCCTACACCATCAGTCGTATTTTGGCAAGGGGGTTAATTCTTTTACAGAAAACCTTTTTCTGTGCAAAAAATGCTTTTTTCTCGATAAAAGTTGTTTTTTCGACAAAATATCAATATATCAATATAAGATTGCTGCGAAAGCTGTCACCAGTTTCTTCTATATATAATAGAAAAAACTCTCACACCCTATAGGGGTGTGAGAGTTTTCGGCAATTAGATTAGAATTTTGCAGCCAGATCTTTCGCTTCTTGCAATCCTTTTTCAATGATCGCTTGAGCGTTATCAGGCGCTGCATTATGGCCTTCAACGACAACAGTGTGAAGATCTTGAACTCCCCAGAAGCCGAGAACAGTTTTCATGAAGTTTAATGACATTTCAAGAGATGCCATCGGTCCTTCAGAATATACGCCGCCGCGTGCGTTTAAGAGCGCTACTTTTTTATCTCCCATCAGACCTTTAGGGCCTTCAGGCGTGTATGTGAAAGTAACCCCTGCGCGAGACAGGTAATCAACATAAGTATGAAGCACAGCAGGCACTGTGAAGTTCCAAAGCGGGAATGCAAACACGACTTTGTCAGCTTTGACAAATTGGTTTAAGTAAATGTCAGCCGTTGACGCTTGTTTTTTCTCTTCGTCTGTCATTTCAATTCCTTTTGAAGCTTTGAATGTTCCGTTAATCATATCTCTTCCGAGGTAAGGAAGGTTTTCTTTATGAAGATCAAGTTCAATTACTTCATCATTCGGATTGTTTTCTTTATAAGCAGCAAGAAACGCTTCATATAATTTTACTGATACGCCTTCTTCAGCCGTACGGTCACTTGATTTTACAAATAATACTTGAGACATTCTAAATTCCTCCCGGTAATCTTTTAATATTCACTTACAAATAGTATGTTACTTTCTTTTTTATATAAAGTCAACGTTTTTATTTCGATTCTGAGATTTTTTTATGGAATAAAAAAACAGGTACATGTGAATGTACCTGCTGATATTATTGTGAATCCTGCTCGCGATCCAGAATTTCGTAAGTTTGTGAGCTTTTTTGATCAACGGTTTCTTTATTTGAGAGGTCTTTCACCTGCTCGTGAAATTCCCTTTCATATGACGGGGCGTCTGTTTTCACATCCCCCTCTGCTTCCCGTTGCGCTTCGACGGTCATTCTGGCGTATGGAACGGCTTCAAGCCTTTCATAAGGGATTTCTTTTCCCGTTTTTTCGCATATTCCGTATGTTCCTTTATCCATCCGCTCAAGCGCGGCATTCACCTCATCTAAAAGATTCTGATCGACTTCATCCAAGGTCTGATTCGTAACCCTGTCCAAATAAATGCTTCCGTGATCAGCTAAGTGATTATCTACTCCGTTTGACAGTTCTCCCGTGTCTTCGCTCATTGAATGTTTTTCTTTTGATTCTCCTTGAAGACCGTCCTTTAAATCGATTAATTTATGGTAAAGGCTGTCCCGCTGTTCTTTTGATAATGACATATTCAGCATCTCCTTTTTCGTCTGTATTCCTGCTGCTCTCAGTTCAGTTATTACATACCCTCAAAAAAGGCGGCTGAAACAATGGGTCTCAATGTGTTCTCCCCCTGATGTTGACACTCGGTGTCTGCTGTTTTGTCTGTCTTTTTTCTTTCACCGGATCATTATCCTGGTTGTCCCGAAATTCTTCAGGGCAGGCTTTTTTGAGTTGGTGCTCCGGCGTATGGTATGTGGCGCCGATATTCAGCATTCCGCTCAGCTCTCCTATATTCAGCTTTTCAAAGTCAATGTTGTATTCCACTTTGTCCACTTTTACGCTCTCGATATGGACATACGTTTTTTCCCCTTCAACCGTTTGCGGTTCAGAATGACATTTATTCTGAAGCTCATCAAGCTGCTGTTCCACTTTCTGAAGCCTGTCTAATTCTTCTTCACATACTTTTTTGAAAAGCTCTTTCATTATTTTTTTCAAAGAAAATCACTTCTTTCCCCGTCACTCTTGGAAAGTTCTAGGTGTCCCGCATTGCGAATATATAAACATGGTATACAAAAAGGAGGTGAATGATGATGTTTTTTCCATCGGTTATTAACTTTGAGCATATAAAAATGAACGGAATCAGCAGCGGAGCGACTTTTAACACCGGTTCTTCCGTTATACTGAGGCGCACTGCCGCTAATAAAAGAAATGAAGGATATGGTGAACAAAGCGGAGATTGCACTGTAGTCGCTATCCCCATCATGAGTATTGATGATTCAGATCTGATAGACGGCACCGCAAATAAGGTCAGCCTTCGATAATAATATGGCTTGCATCCCCCAAATGTTTAGCAATTGATATATATAAAATTCCGTCTTTGAATACCGCCTGCATCCCCTTCGTTCCCTGAGCGGAATGAGGAAGGTCGAGTTTTTTTTCGAAATCGCCGTATTTTCCGGTCTTCTGTTTAAAATCCTGTTCATTGAAGAAGGATTTTCTCGTGCCTTTTACGACAATATATTCTCCGTAAGACAAAAGCTGAACATCTTGTTTCCGATAGCCGGGAAGATACAGCAAAAATTGGAGTTCATCATGGGTTTCCACTATATCTATAAGAGGAAAAGCATCCTCATTTCTTCTCATTTGCCCTTCTCCCTGCTGAAAGGGAAAATGAGAATGACCGTTTTGGAACGACTTCAATTGCTCATCATCAAAAATGTTTTTCCAAAAATCACCGCCAGACATGTTTTGCGCCATTTCCATCCATTGCTTCATCTTGTCGAAATCCATTTTTTTATCGTCCTCCTGTCTAAGCATACGGTCATAACAGCCGGCATACACCTGTATTAAAGGAGGTTTGCCTGTGGTTCAACCAACTCCATATATCAATATTAATATTTTCATGTTGAAAATTAATTCCTTTGAAAATGCTTCAGCGGTGAATGTCGGACAGAATTTACTGGCGGAATGGCAGAATTCCGATAAAAAGAATCAGGGGTACGGACAGAATTTCGGGGATGCTAGCGGCTTTTTCGGCACGAATGGGAAAGTGGATGACAGAGATCAAATTGATGCTCCGTCTACCTTCGAGTCAGCATGCGGCAAAATCCCCGCCGGGAAAGGAGACCCATTATGATGTTTTCGCCGGTTTTGGTAAATGTAGGAGGCTTTAAAGTGAATGCGGTCGACCGCGGCTCTTCCATTACGATCGGCCCGTATCAGCAAATCGATTATTTTTTATCCAATAAGATTAACTATGGCTTCGGTGAAGAAAACGGTGATTTGGCGCCGATTTATATCCCCATCAGTTCTATTGCTGATCCGGATCTCATTGATTCGAACTCCGGAAAAACAAGCATTATCTAATAAAAAAGCCATCCGCCTGCATTCGGATGGCTTTTATGTCATATTTAGCTGCATAAGTATTTTGTTAAAATGGCTTGAACCTCGGTCAAGTCCGTTTCTTTTGCAAATTCCAATTCGAATGTTTTTCCCCTTGTCATTAATACGAGGCCCGTATCAGGATCAAACATCCCTGCTTCTTGAATGGCGAAGCTTTCAATTGTTTTATATGGAAGGAAGACGCGCACTTTCTTTTTGGAGAACATTTTATTATCAAAGAAAATCACTCGTTTATTTGTAAAGCATATTTGGTCAACCCGCAGTTTATAGATCGTTTCAATCCGTTCTCCCTCAACGAGCAAAGCCTCCAGCTTTTTTGTGTCGGTTGATCTGCTGACAGAAAAAATTCCCAATGAAGAACCCCACTTTCTGCTTCTATACTATATTTTATCAAATACATAAAAAATAAGTTCTTTATCCCTATATAAGAATACGACATAGACAGCATTTAAACCATTACGAACAGATTACATTTTCAGAACGTTCATCGGATAAGCCTTTTCGCGAAAGGTGCTCTGTTATGAAGTAATACGGTTTTGCAGAAGAAAAGGTTTCAAGAAAACCATATTTTTTTCGAAAAGTCAGTTTTTTCTTATCGCTGTAAAAAACCGCGGCCTCTGAATGCCGCGGTTTCAACAAAACATCAACGATCTGTATCTTCAATTGTTCCTTATTTGTCCGTGCCTTTTTCTGAACATGCTAAAGCTTTTAGCAAAATAAATTCATTCAGCTTTAGACTTCTTCAAAATACTCTTTGTAGAAGCCGCCGACTTTATTTGTGTTGTCCACGACAAAAATAAATTCTTCTGTTTCATTTTTGACCTCATACTCTTTGCCGGGCGTCAGTACGTTTTTGACAATGTATTTTTTCGCATCTGTATGTACGCATTTTACCTTTTTAACGCTTTCTTTTGTCTGCCAATTATTATGAATCATCTGTAAAACTCCTTTTCTTCATCGATAAGCTTATTGTAGCTGTTTTTTCTTGTGAATTGCAATAACGGTTATCAATTGATTTTACCTGGGTCTGTATTATAGAATGACTGTATGCGCTTACTTTGCGCGGACATCAAGATGCTCAAAACAGACCATAAAAAATTTCGGGAGGTTTGTTACGAATGAGTTCTTTAACGATGCAGATCACAAAAAGGCTGGAAACATTTTTGCAAGGCACGAAGAAGCTTTATATTGACGGAAAATTTGTTCCGAGCGCTTCAGGATCAACCTTTGTCACACCGAATCCGGCAACCGGAGAAACTTTGATGACGCTTTACGAGGCACAGGCAGAAGACATTGACAGTGCAGTGAAAGCGGCACGCAAAGCCTTTGATCACGGCGAATGGCGCACAATGCCGGCCGCTTCCAGAAGCAGGCTGATGTATAAGCTTGCTGATTTAATGGAAGAGCACAAGACTGAACTCGCGCAGCTTGAAACACTTGATAACGGAAAACCGATTAATGAAACGACGAATGGAGATATTCCGCTGGCAATTGAGCATATGCGTTATTATGCCGGGTGGTCCACAAAGATAACCGGACAAACGATTCCGGTCGCCGGCTCATATTTTAATTACACCCGCCATGAGCCTGTCGGCGTCGTGGGGCAAATTATCCCTTGGAACTTCCCGCTCCTTATGGCGATGTGGAAAATGGGCGCCGCCCTTGCCACAGGATGTACAATCGTTTTGAAACCGGCGGAGCAGACACCGCTGACCGCCCTCTATTTAGCTGAATTAATTGATCAGGCGGGCTTCCCTGACGGCGTCATCAATATTGTTCCCGGGTTCGGCGAGACGGCCGGGGAAGCGCTGACCAACCATGACGATGTCGATAAACTCGCTTTTACCGGTTCTACAGAAATCGGCAAAAAGATTATGGAGAAGGCCGCGAAAAGTATCAAGCGCGTAACGCTGGAGCTTGGCGGTAAGTCACCTAACATCATTTTGCCTGACGCCAACTTGAAAAAAGCCATTCCCGGCGCTTTAAACGGGGTCATGTTTAATCAGGGGCAGGTATGCTGTGCCGGCTCCCGTGTCTTCATTCACAAAGATAAATATGATGAGGTCGTAAGCGAAATGGTTTCATATGCGAAATCACTTCGGCAGGGAGCCGGTCTTCACCAAGATACGCAAATCGGTCCGCTCGTCAGTAAGGAACAGCATGAACGCGTGCTTTCTTATATTGAAAAAGGAAAAGCAGAAGGCGCCAAAGCCGTTACAGGCGGAAGCTGTCCGTTTGAAGAAGGGTATTTTGTCTCCCCGACAGTATTTGCGGACGTGGATGACAGCATGGCCATCGCAAAAGAAGAAATTTTCGGCCCGGTTTTAGCCGCTATTCCGTATGATACGGTAGATGAAGTCATTGAGCGTGCGAACCGCTCGGAATACGGCCTTGCAGCCGGACTTTGGACTGAGAATGTAAAAAACGCCCATTACATTGCTGACCGTCTCCAGGCCGGCACCATCTGGGTCAACTGCTACAATGTATTCGACGCGGCCTCTCCTTTCGGCGGCTATAAGCAATCCGGCCTCGGACGGGAAATGGGCTCTTACGCGCTGGATAATTATACAGAAGTGAAAAGCGTCTGGATCAGTCTGGAAGATTAATAAAACGAGAAACTGCTGCCTGCCAGCAGTTTCTTTTTTGTGTCATGCCGCCTTTTGCATATGAATATATATGCTTCTGAAGGAGTTGAGCGAGTGTGAGCACAATTCGTGAAAAAGTCAGAAGCCGCCAAAAGAAAACCATCTCCCTATTAAGAAAAAAGCAAAATGCTGACGGCTCATGGTCATTTTGTTTTGAAGGCCCGATTTTGACAAACGCCTTTCTGATCCTCCTTCTCACTTCTCTCGGAGACAATGATAAAGAACTGATCGCTGAGCTTGCAAAAGGCATCCGCGCAAAGCAGCGTCCGGACGGAACATTTGCCAATTATCCCGATGAATGGAAGGGAAATGTGACCGCCACTGTACAGGGCTATGTCGGCTTGCTGGCTTCCGGCTTATATAACCGTTCTGAAGCGCATATGATTCAGGCCGAACGTTTTATCATCTCTAACGGCGGCTTGCGGAACGTACATTTCATGACAAAGTGGATGCTTGCGGCAAACGGCCTTTATCCGTGGCCCGCACTGCACCTGCCATTATCTTTCTTAGTGATTCCCCCCTCTTTCCCGCTGCATTTTTATCAGTTCAGTACATACGCGCGGATCCATTTTGTGCCGATGGCTGTGACGCTTAATAAAAGATTTTCACTGAAAAATCCCAACGTTCCGTCTCTCGCGCACTTAGATCCGCATATGACCAAAAATCCGTTTACATGGCTTCGTTCCGATCAGGAAGATGACAGAGATCTCTCTTCTCTATTTGCGCATTGGAAACGGCTTTTACAGATTCCCGCCGCTTTTCACCAGCTTGGTCTCCGTACGGCCAAAACGTATATGCTTGACCGGATTGAAGAAGACGGCACATTGTACAGCTATGCGAGCGCCACTATTTTTATGGTGTACAGCCTGCTCGCTCTCGGTGTATCACGCCACTCCCCCGTTATCAGAAAAGCGCTTGCCGGCACGAAAGCCTTACTCACGTCTTGCGGCAATATACCGTATCTGGAAAATTCAACATCGACCGTTTGGGATACGGCGCTTCTCAACTATGCGCTCATAAAAAGCGGCATTTCAGATAACGATCAGATGATAACAAGCGCCGCCCGCTTTTTGCGTGAACGGCAGCAGACGAAAGTGGCGGATTGGGCCGTCCACAACCCGCATGCAGAACCGGGAGGATGGGGTTTTTCAAACATCAATACGAATAATCCTGATTGTGATGACACAGCGGCAGTGCTCAAAGCCATCCCGCGAAAACTTTATCCCGGCTCATGGGAACGCGGACTGAGCTGGCTTTTGTCCATGCAAAACAGTGACGGGGGCTTCTCTGCTTTTGAGAAAAATGTCAATCATCCGCTGATCCGCCTGCTCCCGCTTGAATCGGCTGAGGAAGCTGCCATTGACCCTTCAACAAGCGACTTAACCGGACGGGTGCTTCACTGTTTAGGGGAAGCGGGGCTTTCTTCTGATCACCCCCAGATTGAAAAAGCCGTCCAATGGCTGTTCCGCCATCAAGAAGAGAATGGTTCATGGTACGGCAGATGGGGTGTCTGTTATATTTACGGAACATGGGCTGCGCTGACGGGCATGAAAGCTTGCGGTGTCAGCCAAAACCACCCGGCCGTAAAAAAAGCGATCCGCTGGCTGAAGTCTATTCAAAATGAGGATGGAAGCTGGGGAGAATCCTGTAAAAGCGCAGAAATCAAAACTTATGTCCCCCTTTCTTACGGAACGGTTATACAGACGGCATGGGCTGCGGAAGCCTTGCTGCAATACGAAAAACCACATCACCAGGCCATCACAAAAGGCATATCTTTTCTTATTGAAAACCGGCATTACGAGGGATCTCCTTTCAGCTATCCGACTGGAATCGGCCTTCCGAAACAATTTTACATCAAGTATCACAGCTACCCGTATGTATTTTCTTTGCTTGCGCTCAGCACTTTTATGAAAGTGAGTGAAAAGGAGGAAGAAAAATGAAACGGCACGCTTATCAAACCGAGATGCTGAATTGGTGTGAAACCTTGAAGGAACAAGTCATTCAGCAAGGCCGGTTCGATCGCTTCGCGGCACAAATCGACCGGATTTTTCACACTCTTCAGGATGACGGATTAACGGAGGCGGAATGGTACGAACAGGCATCAGGACTTTACCGGGACATTACCCAATCGGAAGAGCCGGATGAGCCCAGAGCTTTTGTGCCGATCGGCAAGCATGTACTGCCTAAGCTGCCTTACAGTTATTCCGCACTGGAACCGTATATTTCAAGGGAAATCATGAAACTTCACCATACAAAACACCATCAGAGCTATGTTGACGGCCTGAATCATGCTGAACTGGAGCTGAAAAAAGCGCGGCAGATGAAACAGTACGACTTAGTGGCGCATTGGGAGCGGCAATTGGCGTTTCACGGCGCCGGCCATTATTTGCACAGTATTTTCTGGTTTTCCATGAACCCAAACGGAAAACGACGGCCGACGGGCGCTCTCTTTCAAATGATTGACTCATCATTCGGGAGCTATTCTGCTTTTAAAGAACAATTTTCTCAGGCAGCTAAAAAAGTCGAAGGCGTCGGCTGGGCTATCCTTGTCTGGGCGCCGCGCTCGGGGCGGCTGGAGATTTTGGCAGCTGAGAAGCATCAGCTTTACAGCCAATGGGACGTCATTCCTTTGCTCCCTTTAGATGTATGGGAACACGCCTATTATTTACAATATAAAAATGACCGCGCGGCTTACGTGGATCAATGGTGGAATGTCGTTGACTGGCGGGAGGCGGAGAAACGGTTCGAGCAAGCGCACCGTGTAATGTGGCCGCTTTATTAAAAAAGCCCCCGTTTTGAACGGGGGCTTGCTTCTTTTCATTTAAAAAATACCGAGCACGTGCAGAAAAACAATAATAATGGCTACAGGAGACACATAACGGATTAACAGGAGCCAGACTGCAAACCATTTCCGTTTAATTCCTGAACCGCTTTTCAGTTCATCAAACAGCGCCTGTTTCGGAATTTTCAGCGGGACGAACACGGCAATTAAAAGCGCGCCAAGCGGCATTAAGACATTGCTGACGAGAAAGTCCGCGGCGTCAAAAATACTGCGGTGAAAAATTGAAACATCACTCAACATTCCGTACGACAGCCCAGAAGGCACGCCGACAATAAAGATGGCAAGTCCCCCAATCCATGCATACCGCTTTCGTTTTGCCGAATCGCCTTTTGACAAAACGGCAACCAAAATCTCAAGCATTGAAAAAGCCGATGTCAGCGTCGCAAATAAAAACAGCAGCAAAAAGGCGAGTAAAAACACGATACCGAACGGCATATGGTTAAAGACGGTCGGAAGCACGTTAAACAAAAGCTGCGGACCCTGATCCGGCTTTAGGCCGAATGAAAACACCGCCGGAAAAATCGCCACGCCCGCCATCACGGCAACAAGGACATTTAATACCGTCACTGATACAGCGGATTGAACAATATTTTCTTCTTTTTCTAAATACGCACTGTATGTAACCATTACGGATACTCCGACGCTTAACGAGAAAAATGACTGTCCCATCGCATATAAAATGGTATTGGCGTCCATCGCGCCGAAATCGGGCATAAAGAAGAATTTTAACCCCTTCGCTGCATCATGAAGCGTAACGGAACGGATCATTAAAAGAATAAAGAGAATAAACAGAGCAGGCATCAGCACCTGGCTTACTTTTTCGATGCCGCTGCTTACCCCCTTTGCAACAACTAAAATCGTCAGCACGATAAACAGCAGCTGGCCGAAAACCGCTGCATAAGGGTTTGAAATGGTATCGATAAATAACGTATCAAATCCGGATGTGAGCGATAAACCGCCTGTAAAGCCCTTTATAATATAGATTAATATCCATCCCCCCACTACGCTGTAGAAGGATAATAGAATAAAACACGTAATGATTCCGAGATATCCGATCCAATGCCACTTTTTCCCCGGCGCAAGCGCCTTATAAGATTCAACGGCGTTTTTTTGCGTTTTTCTGCCGATAATAAATTCAGCAAGCAGAAGCGGCAGTCCGATTAAAATCGTAAATAAAATAAAAACGAGCAGAAAAGCGCCGCCTCCGCTGGTTCCCGCTACGTAAGGGAACTTCCATATTGCGCCGAGCCCGATTGCAGAGCCGGCCGTAGCTAAAATAAATCCCAGCTTAGATGACCATTGATTAGCTTCTTTCACTTCAGCACTCCCAATTCATTTCAGTATAAAAATCAATTGTAAGAATATATGTCTGAATAGTCAAGAAGATATTAGTTGACATAATATAATTATGAAAAACTTATATTTAATATTGAATTATTCAGAATATTATTTATAATGGAATACAGAAAAGTCAGTCAGATTTTCTGACTTGATTGATTGGATGAAAAAGGAGCTGTGTTTATGGAATGGATGAAAAAAATAAGCGGGTTTGCGGGACAAACTTTCGGCTTATGGGTGATCGTCTTTGCTGGTTTAGGATTTGCCTATCCTGATTTGTTTTCTTGGATCAGTTCTTATATGACGGTTTTTCTAGGTATTATTATGTTTGGAATGGGGCTTACTCTTCAAACAGACGATTTTAAGGAGTTAATCAGGAAACCTTGGCATGTCATCATCGGGGTCGTTGCTCAGTTTACGATTATGCCGCTTACGGCTTTCTGTTTATCAGCCGCGCTCCGCCTCCCCGCAGAAATTGCAGCGGGCGTCATTTTGGTCGGATGCTGTCCGGGCGGCACCGCCTCAAATGTCATGACCTTTTTGGCAAAAGGCAATACGGCGCTTTCAGTTGCGGTCACTACAATCTCAACATTGCTTGCTCCTATTGTAACGCCGGCACTTATTATGCTGTTTGCAAAAGAATGGCTCCCTGTTTCTTTCGGCTCACTTTTTGTTTCCATTATGCAAGCCGTGCTTTTACCGATCATCCTCGGTGTAATTGTGAAGCTGCTCTTCAAAAAACAAGTCGGCCAAGCCGTTCACGCGCTTCCTCTCGTGTCGGTAATCGGCATCGTAGCGATTGTATCCTCTGTTGTAAGCGTAAATCGTGAACATCTGCTTCAATCAGGACTGCTGATTGTGACAGTCGTCATCTTACATAACGGAATCGGATATTTGTTAGGATTCCTGACCGCAAAGCTGTTCAAAATGGATTATGCTTCGCAAAAAGCGATTGCGATCGAAGTCGGGATGCAAAACTCCGGACTGGGCGCGGCGCTTGCGACAGCACACTTCTCCCCTCTGTCAGCCGTACCGAGTGCGATTTTCAGTATATGGCACAATCTGTCAGGATCTGCTCTTGCCACCTACTGGTCTAAGAAAAAAGGGAAAAACAGCGCAGAAGAGGATGAAACGGCAAAGATTCCGCTTTCATAACTGAACAAGGATAGGCGGCTGCCGCTCTATCCTTGTTTTTTCTGCAGATCACGAAACAGGCGCAAAAGCGCTTTTTTTACATTCCCCTGAAATAAACCTCCATGATAACAAATCAATTGGCTGATATCATAATCGAGCAGCCGCTCTACGGAACGGACCGCATCTCCCATATGTAACGTATAGCCGGGATGAGCAAGATTCAGCTTTCCGTCTTCAATAACGACCGCATCGCCTGTGATCATTATTTTTTCGGCAGGCAGATAAAGGCTGATATGGCCCGGTGTATGACCCGGCGTGGCCACAATGCGAATGCCTCCGCACCAAGGAAGCAGCTCGCCGTCAGTAACTGTCCGGTGAACCGGAGCCGATTCGGCTGATTGAAGCGAGCGGATGAACTGTTTTGCATGAGGTTTTGCTTCCTCCGGCAATGAACAAAACGTTGATTCAGCCTGCTCCAGCCGTAAAGATTTTTTGGAGCCGTCAATATACGGCGCTTCATGTTCGTGTGCTGTCACACTGATATCCGGATACAATCGGAGCAATGCAGCGAGTGAGCCGATATGGTCTATGTCGTGATGCGTTACAATGATTTTTGTCAATGAATGAAGCGGCATACCGTGCCGGGCAGCAGCATGTTGAAGATGGTTTGTAAAACCGGGATATCCGCAGTCTATTAAAATCGTGTCATGTTCGTCTTGCAGAAGAACCGGCGTGATAGAATGCCCTTCTCCATTATGTTCAAATTCAATCTCAAGCGGATAACAGTTTTTCATCTGCATTTCTCCCCTTCCTCAATAAAAAAAGTACACCGCTTGTAAAAGCAGTGTACTTTTTATCTGACACTAATTATCCTTCCAGCAACAGCTGCTCCGGATCTTCAAGCAGGTTTTTAATGGTGACAAGGAATCCGACCGCTTCTTTGCCATCTACAATTCTGTGATCATATGATAAAGCGATGTACATCATCGGACGGTTTTCAGAGCGCTCGGCATCAATCGCTACTGGGCGCAGCTGAATTTTATGCATACCTAAGATTCCGACTTGAGGGCTGTTTAGGATTGGTGTTGACATAAGCGAGCCGAATGTACCTCCGTTTGTGATCGTGAAGGAGCCTCCTTGCAGCTCACCTAATGTTAATTTATTGTTTCGCGCTTTCTTCGCAAGCTCGCCGATTTCTCTTTCAATGCCGGCGAATGTCAGACGATCAGCGTCACGCACGACTGGGACGACAAGCCCTTCTTCAGCCGCGACAGCGATACCGATATCATAAAACTTTTTCACGATCAGCTCATCGCCTTGAATTTCAGCGTTAAGGAGCGGATATTTTTTCAATGCTGCCACGACGGCTTTTGTGAAGAAAGACATGAAACCAAGTTTTACTTCATTTTGCTCAAGGAATTGGTCTTTACGGCGTTTTCTTAAATTCATAACGGCCGTCATATCCACTTCATTAAACGTCGTCAGCATTGCAGAAGTCTGCTGCACTTCAACCAATCGTTTCGCGATCGTTTGTCGGCGGCGGGACATTTTTTGAACTTCTACAGGTTTGTCAAAGCTTTGCTGTGTTTTTTGAGCCTGCTGTTTCGGCTGTGCCGCAGGTTTTGGAGCCGGCTTTTCATAAGCTTCCACATCATGTTTGCGTACGCGGCCGAGCGGGTCCCCCGTCGGAATTTGTGAAAGGTCAATTCCTTTTTCCCTTGCCAGCTTGCGTGCAGCCGGAGACGCAACCGTTTTTGATTTTGTTTCTGATTGTGCTTCCTGGCTGACTTCTTGAGCAGCCGGTTCAGCTTTTGCTTCCTCTTTCGTTTGTTCATTGGCTGGAGCACTTTCTGAAGGGGCAGGTGCAGAACTTTCGCCAGCGCCTTCTGTAATGGTGCCGATAATTTCTCCTACTTGGACGGTATCACCCGAATCTTTCAATACCTCTTTTAGAACACCCGATTCTTCTGCTGTCAATTCAACATTTACTTTGTCCGTCTCCAGTTCAAGCAAATACTCACCCTGTTCTACATAGTCACCGGGCTGCTTTAACCATTGGGCTATCGTTCCTTCTGAGATTGATTCTGCTAATTCAGGTACCTTAATTTCCGCCATTTTTACATTTCCCCCTTAGTTTTTGCGAGTCAAGCTATCAGATACAATGCGTTCCTGTTCTTTTTTGTGGACTGTCGGATCTCCTTCTGCGGGACTGGATCGTCTTCTTCGGCCGATGTATTGAACATTTACTCCTTTCGGCGCGATTTCCGTCAGATACGGGCTGATATAACTCCAAGCCCCCATGTTCTGCGGCTCTTCCTGAACCCAAACGATCTCTTGCAGGTTCGGCAGTTTGGCGAAAAGTTCTTTCGTGTCTTTTGCCGGGAACGGATACAGCTGTTCGATTCTGGCAATATGAAGCCAATCTTTATCGCCTTCCATTTTGTTAAAGTGATCGCTGATGTCAATTGACACTTTTCCGCTTGATAACACGACGCGAGTCACTTTTTCGTAAGCGTGGGAAAGACCGGATTGCTCATAGACCGGCTTGAATCTGCTTTCGCTCAGTTCCTGCACTTCAGATACCGTATTCGGATTGCGCAGCAGGCTCTTCGGCGTCATGATCACAAGCGGGCGGATTTCCTCACGAAGCAGCATTTTCGCTTGTCTTCTTAAAATATGGAAATATTGAGCCGCACTTGTCAGGTTGGCCACCGTCCAGTTGTTTTCTGCCGCCAGCTGCAGGAACCGCTCGACGCGGCCGCTGGAGTGTTCAGGCCCCTGTCCTTCGTAACCGTGAGGGAGCAGCATGACTAATCCTGATTTTTGTCCCCATTTTGCCCGTCCTGCAGAGATGAATTGATCAAAATAGACTTGAGCCGCATTGGCAAAGTCCCCGTACTGCGCCTCCCACATCACGAGCGTTTCAGGTGAATACACGTTGTACCCATATTCAAAGCCGAGAACCGACCCTTCAGAAAGCGGGCTGTTATGCACCGTAAATGAAGAAGCACAGTCGTCTAAATGATGGAGTGCAACAAATTCTTCTCCTGTTTCGCTGTCATGCAGCACAAGGTTTCGCTGAGCGAACGTTCCGCGCTCTGAATCCTGTCCGGTCAGCCGGATCGGCGTGCCGTCTTTCAAAATGGAAGCAAACGCAAGCGATTCAGCCAATGACCATTCCACTTTACGATCATCATCAAACGCTTTGGCGCGTCTTTCCAAAATTCTTTTCAGCTTGCCGAACACGTTAAAGGATTCCGGCCAGTTGATGAGTTCGCCGTTCAGCTTGCGGAGAACATCAAAATCTATGGCTGTGTCAACGTCAGGAAAACCGTTGGACACCGGCTCCGGCAATTCGATTTCCCGTACGGCGTCTTCTTTTTTGGCGGGCACCTTTTTATAGGCGTCTTCAATGCGTTTTGTCACTGCCGTTTCAATGTTTTGCGCTTTTTCCTCGCTGATCAGGCCTTCACTTACGAGTTTTTCCGCAAAGATCCGCTTGACAGTCGGGTGTTTTCTGACGGCGTCATACAGCATCGGCTGTGTCGTGGACGGCTCATCCATTTCATTGTGGCCGTACCGTCTGTACCCGATTAAATCGATTAAGAAATCTTTATTGAAACGCTTCCGGTATTCGACCGCAAACTTAACGGCTGACAGGCATGCTTCAGGATCATCCGCATTGACGTGAACGATCGGGATTTCATAGCCCTTCGCCAAATCACTGGCATATTTTGTAGAACGGGATTCATCGCTTTCAGTTGTAAAGCCGATCATATTATTGGCGATGATATGAATGGCCCCTCCGACCTGATAGCCTTTCAGAGAGCTTAAGTTCAGCGTCTCAGCGACAATTCCTTCTCCCGGGAACGCTGCGTCACCGTGTATTAAAATGGCGAGCGATTTTGTTTCGTCTTGAACCGGGTACCCCTTTTGCGTTCTTGTTTCCTGTGCCGCCCGCGTGCTTCCTTCAACAATCGGATTGATGAATTCCAGGTGGCTCGGGTTATTCGCAAGCGTAATCCGCGCGCTTTTGGTTTCGGCATCCTGAAGCTGTCTGTCTGCACCGAGGTGGTATTTTACATCTCCCGTCCAGCCGTAGCTGATTCCGGTCGAGCCTTCAGACGGTACAAGATCTTTATTCGGCGCGTGCTGGAATTCTGAGAAAATAATCTCATATGGTTTTCCGAGTACATGCGCGAGGACATTTAAACGGCCTCTGTGCGCCATTCCGATATTGACATTGGTTGTGCCTGCTTTCACAGACTGGGCGATAATGTCGTCAAGAACCGGCACAAGCGCGTCTAATCCCTCAATTGAGAAACGTTTCTGACCGACGAATGTCCGGTGTAAAAATTGTTCAAATCCTTCTACTTCCGTCAGTCTTTCTAAAACGGCTGACAGTTTTTCCGGTGAATTTTTCCGGAAGAGTTCTCCGGATTCGACCATTTTTGTAATCCATGCGCGCTCTTCGAAATCATGCACATGATCAAATTCAAAGGAGATGGTTCTTTTATACGTATTGCGTAAATGCTGGATGGCTTCTAAGCCGTTCGTTATATTGGCAGGTGCGTCTTTACAGATGACAGACGCGGGTATTGCTTTCAGTTCTTCTTCTGTAAGCCCGTACTCGAATAACGGAAAGAGCTCGCTCTTTTTTTGATCCTTTCTGAGCGGATTGACGGAAGCGTTCAGATGGCCATAGGTTCGAATATCTTCTGCAAGTTTAACTGCTGCTGCGATCTTTTGAATCAGATCTGCGGTGACGCGTCCCTGTTCCTTTGTTCCCGATGCCTCTTTTATCTGGCTTGGCGGAGCGCCGAGTTCGTCAAACATGTCTTTCAGATCCGGATCAATGCTGTCTGGATCTTCAGCATATTGGTCGTACAGCTCCAGTGCGTAGCCGAGGTTCGGTCCGTAAAAATCTTCCCAATTCATTCTTTGTTTCATATTATTTTGAAACATTTGAATATTACCCCCAACCTAGATAATCAAGTGATCATTTCACTATCTTGAAATAACTTTTGAACACTGTGCCCAAAATTATGTAATAAAAACGCTTCCAAGGATATTTTACCACTGATTGCGTTTGGATTCTACCTTGATTGTTCACAAAATAGTAAAAAAAACAGATCCATAACGAAAAAATTAAATCATTTTAAAATAAAAAGCTTATCCTATGCTTTTATGAAGCAGTTTTTTCAAGAGCGGATACAGCACATCGGGGAGCTGATCGACATCCGGAACAAAAATACTGTACTTTCCGTACATATCCTGAATGGTTTTCATCTGGGATTCTTCTATCGCGGTATTGGACAGAAAAACATTTATGACTTCTATCCCTCTTTTTCTCGCTTCGATGACAGCCTCGCTCGTATCGACGATGCCGTTTTGCTCGTAGCCGAACGCTGCGGGCTCCCCGTCTGAAAACACGATTAAAAATTTTTGTGCCTCACTACGCCTCATCAGCTGTTTTGTCATTTGTCTGATGGCATATCCGTCTCTGTTATCTTCCTCAGGCGCAAGCTGCATGATCAAAGGACCCGCCGCCTGCAGCAGCGACTCTTCAAACGGAATCACCGTATTGAAGAAGTTCGGCTGGCTCGTTTCGGTCGCTTCGTTTGTATCCTCCCAAAAACCGACGATCTGGTGCGGAACGGACACTGATTTCAATGCTTCATGAAAAAGGACGATCCCTCTCTTTGTTTCATCCATTTTGTCGAACATGCTGGCCGAACAATCGACAAGCAATGTAAACACAGCGTCAATTTCTGAAGACGGATCCTGCTTTTTATAGAAAAGGCGCGGATTCCGTTCCGTAAAGTAGCGGAGCAGCTTGCGGTTCAGCCTGCCTGCATGAAGATCGGTCCGCGGGAGCGTTTTTTTGTGCTCAAGTGTTTTTTGTATCATCTGCTTCAGGCGCTTTTGATATGATTCTATCGTTTTCGCCTGCTCTTTATAAGACTGTTCATCTTCCAGAGACGCTTTGTGCGGTGTTTGGTAAACCGGGAAGGCAAATTTGTTTTCTTTTCCGTCAGCCAGTCCCGCTCCCCCGTGTTCATCCTGTCTGGATTCAAGCGCTTCCAGTTGCGAATAATCCTCTCTTTTCGTCTGGCGTGCTGAGCCTTGAACGGAGCCGAGCGCCTGATCACCGTCATCGCCTTCTCTAGCGGCGTCATTCCCAAGGTCTGATTTCGCGCCGTGTTCAATATCAAATTGAAGGAAACTTTTTGACGGCGCTTCAGTTTCCCGGTGCCACGTATTCATTTTCTCTTCATGGATATCTTCATCTCCGTCGGAAGACTCAGGAAGCGTGATATCGTCGCTTAATGACGGCGCTCTTTTGATGCTTTCGAATAAAGGCTCTTCAGCCGCTTTCTCGTAATCAAGTTCCGGCAGAAAGAAATAGGTGTTCAGCATATCTTTCTCCAGCACTTCATCAAGGCCTTCCATGAGGTCTTCTGTTATTTTTGCGATCTGTTGCGTAGATTCGGCCTCATAAACCCGGATAAGCTGTCGTTCAATATACGGTATCATCATATTAATATCTTCCTGCATGGAGGGAATGCCTTCAAGCGGAGACTCAGCCGTCAGTTTGACAAACATCGCGCAATACAAAGCGTCGGTGAAAATACTCCGTTCCAAGTTCAATGTCAGCTGTGTTGTGAAGTATTTCCTGTACATTTCTCTCCGCTTCTGAAATACACGTTTCGTTCCCGGCCGCTCTTTTTTGATCAGCTCTTCAATTCTGATATCTTCAAGCAGCATGAACAGCTGCTTTGCAAAGCTTTGGCGGGTGAAGTGCCGGCGGACGTCATTTAAAAACCCGGCAAATTCACGGAATGAGCTGCTGCGTGTGCCGACAGCGCGCAAATACACATCGCTTTTCAAGCCGGCTTCCATATCCCCGGCTGATCTGTCTTTCCAAAAGTGGCTCATGTAAATTTTTTTTTCAAAGGGATTGTAGTAAGACTGCACGCCGTATTCTACTTCCACTTCACTGCTTCTGGTCAGTGTTTTGGCCAGATCAGTCAGCATCATGAACAAAAATGAATCGATCGTGCTGTCGTTAAATTTGATAAACTTCATTGTATATCCCTCATTCGAACAGCGTTTCTGCAATATTTCTGACAGCGGCTTTCTCTCTGTCGTCATCAAGCTTTTCCACGATGCCTCTTTCAATCGCCCGTTTCGGCGGAATATACGCAGCCAAGTCGCACGTATCAATGAGAGCCCTGATTGACGCCGCTTCCTCTGACACTTGTCCGTTATGCGCTTGTGCGATTAAATCAGAAGACAATGTCATGAAACGTTCAATTAATTTCTCATCTTTTAAAACAGACTGAGAAGTCAGAACCTGCTTCAGAAGGCTTCCTTTAATATACGGAACATCAATAATGACAAAGCGGTTTTTAAGGGCTTCGTTCAGCGGCACGGTGCCGACGTAGCCTTCATTAATGGCGGCGATGACACCGAATCCTTCGCTCGCCTTAATCACTTCTCCTGTAAACGGATTCGTCATCATTTTTCTGTAATCAAGCACGCCGTTTAAAATCGGAAGGGTTTCAGGCTTTGCCATATTGATTTCGTCAATGTATAAAAAATGCCCCTCGTTCATTGCCGTTGTTACCGGTCCGGGAACGAATTCAATTGTCGCCTTTCCGTGTTCATTTTCAATCGTTTTATAACCGACAAGCGCTTCTGCATCAAGGTCAACGGAGCAGTTGACGCTGTGCATCGGTTTATGAAAATAGTTCGAAAGCGTTTCCGCCAATTTTGTTTTCCCTGAACCCGTAGGTCCTTTTAATAAGATATTTTTTCCCATTGTCAAAGCGATGATCGCATCGAATATAATCGCTTTATCTTCGGCCTCATAGCCCGAGGATCCGATTAAATCCTGAAATTCTTGGGAAACGGGATGATTCTGATAAGCTTGCAGTTTGTTTTGTATATCTTGGGGCAGTGATAAGTGCTGTAATTCTGAAGTCATAGGTGATGTTTCCTTTCCATTCATATTCCATAACCGAGTATACTAAAAAAGCCCTTGTATACTCAATACAAAAGGGCTCATTCCCTGCGGGCGCTTTTTGTCAGAGGAGCGCAGGCGATTCTGGCTCCGGAATTTCCGCTCGGGTTTGTTAAATAATCATCCGTATGTTCATGAATGACGAACGCGCTCCCGTCCCGGTCAAGCAGGCTGAGTCTGCTTCCTTCTTTTAAAGAAGTCTGCGGCGCGTTCATTATGACATCTACTTTACCGTCAGCCCCCACTTCAAGATTGGGGAGATCCCCGGCGTGATGCCCCATCGGATTGTTGAAGCCGTGCTCTTTGTTCAAAGGGTTGAACGGGCCGCCGGCTGATTCGAAATCAGGTGTCTTGCACACCCCTTTATCATAAATATGAAACCCGAGAGAAGCGCCCGGCGGCAGATGTCCTGCTGATATATGGATGTCTGACCCTTCCTCATCAGAATCTTTCACTTCAATATATCCGATGTTTTTACCTTTTTGATTGATGAGTCCGGCATGCTCGCGGTATGCTGACGCCTCCAATGCGCGGCTTTCTTCATGTTTTTTGGGCGGAACTGGAGCGGGCCTGCCTCCGCAGCCGCCAAGCGTGATTGATGCGAGCATGAGAAAAAGCAAGAGACGGTTCATGCTTTCTCCCCCTTATTTTTATCAATCAGTCTTGTCAAAACATAAATATGGTAAACAAAAAAAGCCCCGAAAGGCTTTTTTAAAAATAACTGCGCGCTCCTAAATAAGCTTTTTTCCAATATGGATTGCTTAAGTTTGAAATTTCAACCCCGGAGGAACTTGCGTGAATGAAATCTCCTCCGCCCAAATATATTCCCATATGAGAAGGACCTGATTTATATGTCGTAAAGAAGACGAAGTCGCCTGCTGACGGCTGGCTGATTTGTTTCATTGTATTCCAGTATCCGGCGGTGCTCAGACGGGAAACAGAGCTTACCTTATTTAAAAGGTAATAGATATAGCCGCTGCAATCGAATCCCGCAGGCGTATTGCCTCCCCATCGGTAAGGCACGCCGACATATTTTTTTGCTTCGCCTATCATTCTGTCAATCTTCGACCCTGTCACCGGAGGTTCGGGAGTATGAGGTTTGTTTGGCTTTGCCGGCTTGTTTTCCGGCTGGCGCACAGGGTCTTCTGTTTTTTCCGTCCCGTTTATCACGAGAACTTGTCCGATTTGCAGCACATCAGTTGTCAGTTTATTTTTTTCTCTGATGAGCTGGGCGGTGATGCCGAACCGATTGGCAATTTTCCAGAGGGAATCGCCTGCTTTTACTTTGTATGTGGACGGCTTCTCAGAAGGGTTTGGATGAGATGGCGGTGTCGTGCCGCTGTTTCCGTTATGTGGAGAGCCTTTGGTTTTTAACACTTGGTTCGGATACAGCAAGTCTGACGTTAATTGATTCAGCTTTTTCAGTTCAGCGATGGTGATGCCGATTTGATTGGCGATTTTCCACAGCGAATCACCCGGTTTTACAGTGTAAGTCCCTGATGCGGCTTTATCAGGTTTGGTCTGTTTGCCGCCTCTGTCCGTGCCGGGGGCAGACCCTTTAATTTTCAGTTTTTGGCCGGGATAGATGACATCTGAGCTCAAACGGTTCAGGCTTCTCAGCTCCGAAACACTCATGCGGTATTTTTTTGCGATCACCCATAAGGAATCTCCGTATGTAACCGTGTAAGCGCCCGTGCTTCGTTTTTTCTTTTGATTTGTTTTATGTGTGCTGCTGCCGTCAGGAATGTTCAGCCGCTGTCCGGGGTAAAGTATCGTTGATTTCAATTTGTTTTCCGCCTGGAGGGCTGAAATGCTTGTATGATATTGTCGGGAAAGCTTCCAAAGAGAATCGCCGTTTTTTACTTGAATGGTTTTTGCTTCAGCGGGATGCACGGCGAAGGTTGAAGTCATTACTGCAGATACAGCCAGACCGGCTGCGATTTTTTTCTTCATATAACGAAAAACCTCCTATTTATCATTACTGAAAGGGGCATTCCTTTTCTTCAAACGCCGCCTGTTATACAGGATTCATGCAGAAGTCGACATCATTTCCGTTTCATTTACACCTTAAATCATCACTAATGCCACACATTTTACATAAATAGAGACCATTTCACAAAAGACTTTGGAATCATTTTCATAACATGGCTTATTTCCGCGACATTCCACCTTTCTTGTCTGTTTTTCATACAATTCTCTTTGCGGCAGGAAAAATCCTCCCGAAAAGCAAGCAAAAAAAGCCCGCTTCCTTTAAAGGAAGCAGGTAATGAGCGATTACAGCACCCGGGTCACGGCAGTTTTCACGTCTTCTAATATCAATTCCGCTGCACGCTGTGCTCCGCCGGCCGCTTTCAGGGATTCTCCGATTTCATCAGCTTTTTTCTGATATTCGGGATTTTCACTCAATTCTTTTATTGCTTCAGTAAGCAATTCCACTGTCACATTTTCTTTTTTAAACATCTTGCCCGCTCCCGTGTTTTCCACTTGGCTTCCGACGGCGAACTGATCTGCGCCCATCGGAATGACGATCATCGGGGTTTTGTAGTAAAGGCCTTCGCTCGTACTGTTCATTCCGCCGTGCGTGATAAATAAGTCCGCTCTCTTTAAAATCTCAAGCTGCGGAACATAAGGCTTTACAATGACATTCTCCGGAATTTCATCCAGTTCAGCCGGGTCAAGATGTTTGCCGATTGACATGACGGCTTTCCCGTTAAAGCTTCTGGCTGCTTTTAAGCATTTATTAAACAATTCTTTCTGGTTGTTAAAAATAGTTCCCATTGAAATAAACAGGACGTTATCCCCTTCAAGCTGTTCAAACGGGAAATCATGGGACGCCTCCCTGTCGGTTATGGACGGACCGACAAAGAGATAAGAATCTCCGAACTCTTCTTCTTTCGGCTGAAACGCTCTTGAAGTAAACACGATGGTTTTTCTGCCGTCATTTGAGAAAATATCATACGGCGTATTAATGTCTGTGCTGAATTCTTCGTTGAGCTGGCTGACCGCTTCGGTATAAGCCGGATAATGGGATGATTCCTCTGATACGAGGTTTATATTTGAGAAGACTTCTTTAATAAATGCTTCATTCATCGCAAATGTCGTACAAAGTGAATATGCCGGCAGTTTCAGCATGTTTCTCACAAGCCTGCCTGCCAGAAAATGATGATCGTATATGATGTAGTCATAGGATTCATCTTTTACATCCTCAAGAATGCGGAGTGCGGCTTTTTTGGAAGTCTCAATCATTAATAGTAAAAACTCTGTAGCGTCCCGCTGTTCATCACCCGTTGCGTTTTTTCCGAATTCATCTTTTCGGAAATCCTCATATTCACGGAATTCCGCTCCGCTTGACACGATTTTATTCTCATATTCCTTCACGCCGTAATATACGACATGTTCCCCTCTTGCCTTCAATTCTTTTACGACGCCTAAAGACGGATTGATATGGCCTTCTCCCGGAAAGCCGATCATCAATACATGTGCCATCTTCCCACTCCCTATTCTTTTAAATTTTATGTATATTTAAACGATAACACCAATACAGAAAAAGGTAAAGATGTTCACCTTATTAATATTAAATGGGTACAATATTCCCATTTTCTTATTATTTCGTATGAAGCGCCCGCGGCGAAACAAGCGGATACAGCCCGCCGTCTTTAGCAAAGGACATTTTCCCCGTTTCTTCTGAAACAACGAGCACGAGCGCATCAGTCACGGCCGAAAGACCCATCGCGGCCCTGTGGCGTGTCCCGTATTTGACGCCGACATTTTTTGTTGTGAGCGGAAGCACATTGGCCGCCGATATAACCCGGTTTTCTCTGACCAATACGGCCCCGTCGTGAAGCGGATTACCGGGGTAAAAAATACTCTCAATTAAAGCTGAACTGATTTCAGCATGCAGACTTGTCCCTTTTTGTATCATTCCGTCCAGCGGATCTGCCCGTTCAATCACAATCAGCGCTCCGTGCTTCTCTTCTGCCAGGTGCTGCACGGCTCTCGCCAGCTCTGTATAAGAAGGCGTGAAATGTTCGATATATGTCTGCAGGTAAAATGACGAAGCGACAGCCTGCATTTCCTGAAACGTATGTCCAAGTTCATCTAGTTCGCAAAGCAGGCATTGATCTTTTTCATCCAATGTCCGCAGTATCATTGCGGCATCCTCCGTAATTTGTTTCAGATACGTTTGGACGGCAGCGGTAAACGCACTTTCCGTCATTTGAGTGTGGCGCATGTCACATCAGCTCCTTTTCCTTATTTTCTGCATCCCGCGCATGGATATGCGCCTCAATGCGCACGATAATCAAGAAAGGAGGCGGGATTTGTATGGAACTCACAAAGCTGCTGCAGTATATCTGCACCTTTTTAGGTGTCATTTCACTTTCATTCATTTATGCCAAAATGTTTAAAAAGCCGAAACCGGATAAAAAAGAGTAGGCCGGGTTTCATTGCTTTTTATACATAAAATGTTATAATTTCTCTCGTTAAAATAAAGAAACGGGGAACCTAACTTGAGAGAAACGAACACGATCGGCCAAAAGGTCAGACAGCTGTTACATATCTTCATTCCGATTTTGATTACACAGGTCGGTCTTTCTTTGATTACCTTTTTGGACACGGTGATGTCAGGGAAAGTGAGCGCCGCGGATTTAGCCGGCGTTGCAATCGGTTCAAGCCTGTGGACACCGGTTTATACGGGACTGGCAGGAATTTTGATGGCCGTTACGCCCGTTGTGTCGCAGCTGTTAGGCGCAGGCAGACAAAAGGAAGCGCCGTTTTCCGTCATTCAGGCCGTTTACGTAGCGGCCATTCTCAGTGCGGCGGTCATCCTTATCGGCTTTTTCACTGTTGATGTGATTTTGGGACATTTGGGCCTGGAACCTCGTGTCCGGACGATCGCCAAACACTTTTTAGGGTTTTTATCCCTTGGCATTTTCCCTTTGTTTGTGTACGCCGTTTTGCGCTCGTTTATCGATGCACTGGGCAAAACGAGAGTCACTATGCTTATTACGCTCTGCTCACTGCCCATCAATTTTGTCTTGAATTATGTGTTTATTTTCGGGAAATTCAACATGCCGGCATTGGGCGGAGTCGGTGCGGGGCTTGCTTCCGCCCTGACTTACTGGTGTATTTGCGCTATCAGCTTTTTTATCGTCTCAAGATTTGAGCCGTTTGCCGGATACTCTGTATTCCGGAAACTGTACCGATTTTCTCCGTCTGAATGCAGAAAGCTTTTGAAAATCGGTTTGCCTATCGGTTTTGCCGTATTTTTTGAAACGAGCATTTTTGCGGCTGTCACACTGCTTATGAGCCATTTCCAGACGGTGACGATTGCAGCCCACCAAGCGGCAATGAATTTTGCTTCCCTCTTGTATATGCTGCCGCTCAGCGTATCCATGGCGCTGACCATATTAGTCGGCTTTGAAGCAGGGGCAAAACGCTACAGGGATGCCCGGTCATACAGCTATATCGGCATTGTGATGGCCCTTTGTTTTGCTTTATGCACGGCTGCTTTCATTTTGCTGTTCAGACCGCAAATCGCCGGAATGTATACATCAGAACCGGACGTGCTTATGTTGACGCAGCACTTTTTAATCTATGCTTTGTTTTTCCAGCTTTCTGATGCCGTGGCAGCTCCGATCCAAGGCGCTCTGAGAGGATATAAGGATGTCAATTATACACTCGGTGCGGCTTTTGTTTCGTATTGGATCATCGGGCTTCCTCTCGGTTATGCAGTCGGCACTTATACGAGCCTCGGGGCATACGGCTACTGGATCGGTTTAATTGCGGGACTCGCCGCAGGAGCTGTCGGATTATTCTTCAGACTGCTCAAGCTGCAAAAGCGTGATGTGAAAAAAATGATGATTTCATAGAGGAGGAACAGAATTGCCAACACATAAACTGCTGTACGATTATTTAACCGAACGGGCGGAGGAAATCAGTCAGACATGGTTTGATACCCTTCATGATACGGATCCTGATTCTGTTTATGCTTCTTCTGACCCGGCGGTAATCACGAATCTGAAAAAACAAAATCTGACGTTTAATTATCAAATCAATCGGATTTTTTCTGAGAAGAAGGAAGTTTATACAGCGGCATTGGAGAAGTGGGCGTTCGAAGCCGCACAGGATAAAGAACATTTAAAAACTCCTATCCATTACATCATTCGCGAGTTTATCAGAGTTCGTGATTTGTATGTCGGCCATGTAAAGCAGTTTACCAAACTGCATTCAGACACCGTCACAGAAGAAGATGCTGAAGATATATTCCATACGCTGATTAAATCATTTGATGTGGTCATTCATATTTTCATAGAAGAGATGTATAAAAACACACACATTCAGCTTGAAGCGCAAAAGGAGTTGATCACCGAGCTGAGTTCGCCTGTCATAGTGCTTTTTGACAATGTCGGACTGCTGCCGCTGATCGGGGATATTGACACGGCAAGAGCCAAAATGATCTTAGAAAATACGCTGCACCAATGTTCAGAGAAACGGATCACGCAGCTGTACATTGATTTATCAGGCGTGGCCATGATTGATACGATGGTTGCCCAACAGCTTTTCACTTTAATTGAATCACTCGGAATGCTCGGCGTGAAAGCGACATTATCCGGAATCCGGCCTGAAATCGCCCAAACCGCGGTGCAGCTCGGCCTGAGTTTTTCAAATTTATCAATACGGTCTTCGCTTGCAGAAGCGATCGCTTCCGATCTGACATAAAAAAAGGATAAGGCTGAAACGCCTTATCCCTTTTTTTATCAGTCTTTCCACGGATATGTCCAATACACTTCTTCTTCAAACCAGGTTTGGAGAACCGGCTCGTTATTTTTTATTTTTTCTTCCAGCTCTCTCAGCATACCTTCTGTTTGAGTGCGGTGCGCTTTTAAGGCATTCATTTTAATATCGGCGACCTCTTTAATATCAAGAATGACATCAGGCTTGCCGACGGCTTCCTCCCTGTTGCGGGTGATGGCCATGCAAAGCGTGCGCGGGCGGTCCTCTTTTTTCTTTCTGTAAAGCGCTCTGATGACCGCTTCGCCGCATGCATCATGATCCGGATGGACGCCGTGTCCCGGATAGAATGTGACAATCAGACTCGGTTTTACATCATCGATAATCTCTTCCATCATATCCGCAAGCCACTCGTCATCTTCAAATTCAAGTGTTTTATCACGAAGCCCAAGCATTCTCAGGTCAGTGATGTCCATTGCTTTACATGCGTCTATCAGCTCTTGCTTTCTTAACAGCGGCAATGTTTCACGGTTTGCGAAAAAGGGATCCCCCATGTTTCTGCCCATTTCTCCAAGCGTTGCGCATGCATACGTAACGGGAATATCTTTTTGTCTGTGTAAAGCAATCAGCCCTGCCACTCCGTATGATTCATCATCAGGGTGAGGCAGGATGACGAGTACGTGTTCTTTCATGATTTTCACCCTTTTCTTTAAACTGTAAACGGCTTTTCGCTGATTTGAAGCGAAATCGCCAATTTTCCGCCCGGCAGATGCCCTGCCATTAACAGACGGTCTTCGTCATCTACTGTATATTCAGTCAGGCCTTCTGCATAAATCCAGCCCTCTTCAGTTTTCAAACCGACGCGGTACGGGCCGTTCCCTTTGATTTTCGCCTGATGGTACGTCACTTTTGCATTGCGTATATAGGCTACAACCGTCATGTTTTTCTCATTCAGATGCGCTGAATAAGAACCGGTCGTTGTTTCCAAATGGATATATACAGGACGATCGGCAAATCGTTCTAAAGAAGTTTGCACATCTTCTTTTATGATCGCTTTCATAGCTGCTCCCCTCTTTCTTCTTTTAAAAATTGCAATCGCTTCGTATGTAGTTCAACCAATTCATATTTCTCAATCGGCTGCAGCCGGGAATCTACAATTCGCTGCACCGCCAGAGCAAATTTTTCCTCGGGCGTCTTTCGGAGCCTCGGATGTGTTCTTTGATCAAGCAGTTCCAGATCAATTGCCTTCTCCGCTTCTTCAAGGGTTGAAGCCGGGAGTGTGCGATTGTTCCACAGCGCCTGATAGGCTTTTACGATGTGTTTATCAGTGCCCATTGTACAGCTCCTTTACATACTCGTAATGATTATACATAATTTAAGCTATCACTGGAAAGCGAAAGGCTTAGCGGCTTTTTAACGGCCGTTTCCATTTTATCTGTGAAAAGGTAAACAAGAGCAATGCTGCCCATATACAAATGAAGGTAAACGCTTTTTGCCCGGAAAACGGCTCATGATATACAAATACGCCGAGCATAAGGGTAATGGTGGGCGATATATATTGCAAAATGCCGACTTGATACAGCGGCAGTCGCTTTGCCCCTTCTGCAAACAGTAACAGCGGCAGGGCTGTAAATACGCCTGCGAAAAAAAGGAGCGCCCATGTTTCTGCACCCAAGGACCCGGAAGTGCTCCCGTCAGCCGCATAACCTAAATAAATAAGAGCAGCCGGAGTAATCAGGAGCGTTTCCAAAGTCAGTCCGATTGTGCTGGACATGCGGGTTCTTTTTTTGCAGAGGCCGTACAGGCCGAAACTGAACGCAAGCAGCAACGCGATATAAGGAACTGCGCCATACTGAAACGCCGATATGATCACGGCCGCTCCGGCAATCGAAACAGCTGCTATTTGCAGTCTGTTCAGCTTTTCTTTAAAAAATAGGATGCCCAAAAGAACGGAAACGAGCGGATTAATATAGTAACCGAGACTTGCTTCAAGCAAAAAGCCGTGGTTAACTGCCCATATGTACACAAACCAATTAATGGATATTAAAACAGAAGCGAAAAAAAGCGCCAGCAGGCCCCCTTCAGATTTTAAAAGACACAGTTCACGCCATCCGGTTTTCCACTTTTTAAGCACAGTTAAAAGCACACACATGAAAACAAACGACCATATAATTCTGTGAGCTAAAATGTCCAATGCGGGTATATGTTCAAGCAGCTTCCAATAGACCGGAAACAGCCCCCACATGGCAAATGAACAAGCGGTATAAATGATCCCTTTTCTTACGGTATTCCCTTGCACGGCCTTCCCCTTCCTTTCTGTAAACAGATTATATTATATCACGGGAAGGTTACGGCGGGCATATACTATGTTGTCCGTTAAGAAAGGGTGAGATGCCGTGTTTGATTGGAACAGATATTTTCCCTTCCAAAATCAGTTCTCTAAAGAAACGTTTAAAAATGCAGATCCGAAAGATGTGGAGACATATGTCAACCGAGTAATGGAAAGTGTATTCGGCGCCGGTTATGCCGGGCAGTTCCCTTTTCGCGACCCGATGTCCCAAAAGGCCGAGCCGGTCGAAGCAGAACCGCCCAAGCCGGAAATTGACCTGTTTGAAACATCCGATCATGTTTTTGCGAAAATTCCCGCTGAGCAGGATGAACTCGACCGGATTAGGATTAAGCATACGTCACACAGCCTCGTGGTAGAGAACAGCAGTCTGGCGGAAGGAAAAAAAGAAATTGTTCTTCCGAGCCTCGTCAAACGGAAAGGAACAAAGGCAGTCTATAAAGACGGGATGATTGAAGTCATGTTTTCAAAACTGGAAGACTACAATTTATCGGAAGTGGAGATTTTAAGATAAAAAAACGGCCCGCGTGATGCAGGCCGTTTTTTCTTTAATAAAATGGCGGGTAACCGCCGACTCCCGGCCCGAAACCGCCATATGGGCCTCCGTATCCGTAACCGGCGAAACCGTACGGATACCGGGGTCTCGTAAAACCTGTGGCAATCACGCCTCCTAGAAGACCGCCTAAAAATCCGCCGAATAAAGGAGCGCCGAACAAAAAAGGACTTCTCACCGGAAATCCGGCAGGTCCGAAATTCCCGCGATACAACGCATGACGAGGGTACATGTTTTTCCTCCTTTATGTCTGCTTATTCTTAAAGGTATTCATAAAGTGCGGAAATTGATTGGGCGATAGATAAAAGTGATGGATGTTGGTTAGTGAGTTGTAATGCGGATTTAAAGGATTAGAGGAAAGTCCTGTTTGCAATGGCGTATATCATAAAACATTTGATATTTGCTCCTGCTGCGGGTTTGAGTTCGGCTACAGTGAGGACCATGATGTAAGATTAGGGTTTATTGTAACGCCTGATCATTTACTTGAAGCGACATTTCAATTGTACCGGAAACAGTGGATTGAAAGAGGGATGAGATTATTTTCTCCAGATGATGTTCCGGCGGAATGTAAAAATGGTCATTCCCTTACATTCGATGCTTTATTGAGGCAATTAAAAGGCTTAAATCTCGATCTGAGCAATTTTGACATCAATGGTTTTGACAAAGATTGACTATTTCATTAAGAAAAGGCTGCCTTGGGCAGCCTTTGTTATTCATGACATGATTCGTCTTTGACAGGCCCCCCGGGCTCGCAAAAACTGTCTGCCCATTTTTGCATTTCCTGAAAAACGGCTTGCAGGGCCATGCCTTTATCAGTCAGCTTATAAATGACTTTGACAGGCGTTTCAGGCAGCACCTGGCGCTCGACGATCTCATTTTGTTCCAGCTCTTTGAGCCGCTCCGCGAGCATTTTTTGGCTGATCGTCGGTATGGTTTCGGTCATATCTTTAAAACGTTTCGGCCCGTCTATCAGTACATGGATAATGAGACCGTTCCAGCGCTTTCCCAAAAGAGAAAAAGCGGATTCCATTTTAGGACACATTGTATATCCCATGTGAGTTCATCCCTTCATCTATGAATTGACAAGTTTTCTGTAATCCATTAAAATTAGTTCTCAAGTTACATTTAGTAAGCTTCTAACTTTTCTATTATAATAACACGTTTATCCGAAGGAGGAAACAAGATGACATCCGTATTAGACGTTTTGAAAGAACGCGCATCCGTTAAAGAATACGATAAAGATGCGGTCATTACAAAAGAGGAATTAACAGAACTTCTGGACATTACAACGCAAGCCCCTTCCGCCTGGAACCTTCAGCATTGGCATTTCCAAGTATTCCACAGTGATGAGGCAAAAGCTGCCCTGCTTCCGCTTGCCTTTAATCAAAAACAGATTATTGAATCTTCAGCTGTCATTGCCGTATTAGGCGACTTAAAAGCAAACGAAAATGGTGAAGACGTTTATGCTGAACTGGCTGAGCAAGGCAATATTACAGAAGAAATCAAACAGACGCTGTTAAGCCAGATTAACGGTGCATACCAAAATGAACAGTTTGCCCGTGATTCAGCATTTTTAAACGCTTCTTTAGCGGCGATGCAGCTGATGATTGCTGCTAAAGCTAAAGGCTATGACACTTGCGCGATCGGCGGATTCAATAAAGAGCAATTCGTGAAGGAATTCGACGTGAGCGAACGTTTCGTTCCCGTCATGCTGATTTCAATCGGTAAAGCCGTTAAGCCTGCGCACAAAAGCAACCGGATCCCTGTATCACAAGTGTCAACTTGGCTGTAAGATGAAAAAAACCCTTAGTCCGCTTAAGCAGACTAAGGGTTTTTTTATAGGAATCGCTCACTGTACCAGGTTCGTGCCTGCTCGGCTTCCTGCTGTGTGAGCTGATGGCCGCCCTCCTGCCAAACAAGAGAAACGGATGCACCAGCAGCAGTCAGATATTGATAAAGCTCCTCCGATTCTTCTTTTGTACAAAGCGGATCCCGCTTCCCTGCACCGATAAAAACAGGCAGCCCTGCCATATCAGGGAGCTTCACTCCGCGAATCGGCACCATCGGATGATGAAGAACCGCCCCTTTCAGTACGTCTTTATAATGAAACAAAAGACTTGCCGCAATGTTGGCGCCGTTTGAATAGCCGGCAGCAATCACGTTTTCTCTGCTGAATCCGTACATTTGCGCCGCTTCATCAATAAAATTCTTTAATTCTTCCGTCCGTTCAATTAAATCTTCCTCGTCAAATACGCCTTCTTTCAGCCGCTTAAAAAAACGGGGCATGCCGTTTTCAAGCACTGATCCTCTGACCCCGAGCAAGCTTGCTTTCGGA
This sequence comes from Bacillus sp. CIS52, assembly GCF_053545315.1. Lineage (NCBI taxonomy): Bacteria > Bacillati > Bacillota > Bacilli > Caryophanales > Bacillaceae > Bacillus > Bacillus sp. CIS52. The sequence continues at coordinate 245,310 of NZ_JBIUFR010000003.1, read as the reverse complement.
TCGATAAAACGTCCGAGCGACAGAAGATCGTGTTCATTTCCCCCCGTTCCGTGCAAAAGCAGCAAAACATTTTCTGACGTTCCTTGTTCAAATACATGTTTCATCATCATTCTCCTTTCTCCATTTTGGGAAGAATAGCGGTTATTTGACCGCGGTGCTCTTCCAGCCATTCCGGAAGTTTCAGCTCTGTACCGAGATTTTCAAAGGATTCATCCGTCATAAATCCCGGTTCATCGGTTGCCATTTCAAATAAAATGCCGCCGCTTTCTCTGAAATAGATTGATGTAAAGTAAGATCTGTCAAGAATGTCAGATGAAGCAAGATGAGAATCAGTAAGAATATTCTTCCATTCCGCCTGCTCTTTTTTAGTGGTGCGGAAAGCGACATGATGAACTGTCCCGTAACCGCCGACACCTGCTTCTTTCGGTGCAAGGTCAACATCAATGATATGTCCGATCCGTGCCTTCGATTGCAGTCTGACAATCTGATTTTCTTCCCCTGTCTTTGAATAGCCGAAGCGTTCCATTAGAAATTGAATGGTTGCTTCAGGACGGTACGAGTACAGCAGAACACCCCTCATGCCTGTAATCGCTTCTTTTTCAGTAATGCCCGCAGGAGTCCATTCACTCTGTCCGCTTCTTTCATCTTCCATTATGGCAAGCGGCAGGTCTTCTGTATCATCAAAGAGAAGCACTTGTTCAGAATGCATAGTCTGCTCTTTTACAGGTATGCCGTTTTCTTCAAGCCGGCGCTGCCAAAACGCGAGTGCTCCTTTCGGCACAGAGAAATAAATTCTTCCGGCCTGCCCTTTTCCCACGGTGCCCGGGCGGCTGCCCTGAAAAGGGAAAAATGTAATAATCGTGCCGGGTTCTCCGTTTTGGTTGCCGAAATAAAAATGATATGTGGCCGGGTCATCAAAATTAACGGTTTTTTTAACGAGCCGCAAGCCTAATACTTCAGTATAAAACCGCAGATTTTCAGCAGGATCTTTCGCAAATGCGGTAACATGGTGCAATCCTTGAGTATTCATTGTATTCACTCCTAAATATCTTGACTTCGAGATATTAACCATTCTAATTTACTATGAATGAAGTTGCAACTAAAGTGTTTCGGTTAAAAAAGTAATAGAATTCTTTTTTTTCTGAAAAATATCTTGTGATCTTATCTGACAACTGCTATGATAAGGAGCATTATCAGGTTTCAGGAGGAAAGTAAATGGTCAGAAAAGCACTAATTTTCGTTCTTATTTTAATCCCTTTCAGCCAGCTGGCTCTTTTGTCAGTCGCTAATCGGGTTCATCCGATCATCATCGGGCTGCCGTTTTTTCATTTCTGGCTGCTTTTATGGATCGCAGTCACTCCATTATGTTCGTTTCTTATTTATAGACTGCAGAAGAAACAAGGAGGACTGGACTGATGCCCGCAAATATAACAGCATTGATCATTACAGCCGTCATCGTTTTAACCGTTGTCTGCATCGGCTTTATAGCCGGGAGAGACAAATCATCACGCACTTCTGTTGAAGAATGGTCTGTGGGGGGCAGACGGTTCGGCGGGCTGCTCGTCTGGTTTTTAGTCGGCGCGGACCTCTATACGGCTTATACGTTTTTAGGCTTGACAAGCACCGCCTACACAGGGGGAAGCGTAGCTTTTTTTGCAATTCCGTATTCTGTTTTGGCGTATTTTATTGCTTATTTCTTTCTGCCGAAGCTGTGGAAAGTGGCAAAAATCCATAAATTAACGACGCTTGCCGATTACGCCCGTGAGCGCTTTGACAGTAAGCTTTTGGCCAGTCTTGTCGCCATTGTCGGCGTTCTTATGCTCATTCCTTATATCTGTCTCCAGCTGAGCGGCATTCAGGATACGCTTCAGGTGGCCGGAACGGGTGTCATTAATGTTAATATGGTCGTTATCATCTCCTTTATTCTTGTAGCGCTGTATACCTTTTTCAGCGGAATTAAAGGACCGACGTTTACGGCAATTATTAAAGACATTCTGGTGTGGGTGATTATGCTGTTTATGGTCGTGTCGCTCCCGCTGATCCATTTTCACGGGTGGACGCCGATGATTCACACCTTGGCGGAAAAAGCGCCGCAAATGCTGACGATCCCAGACTCGGGGCCGAAAGGAATTCCTTGGTTTATCACCGCTTCCATCGTATCTGCCTTGGCGCTCTTTATGTGGGCGCATGCGGCAACTGGTGTATTCACGGCTAAAAGCGCGGATGCCGTCCGCAAAAACAGCATGTTTCTTCCGCTTTATAATATTGTTTTGATTCTTGTTATTTTTCTCGGCTTTATCGCATTTCTTGTCCTGCCGGAAGATACTAATCCGCGGCTCGCTTTATTGAAGCTGATTCAAACGTCATACGGCGGGGTCGCCCAAGGCTTTGCTTATTCCACGATCGCTCTTGCGTCTTTGATTCCCTGCTCTATTATGGCGATCGGAGCATCAAACTTATTTGCGAATAACTTATATCGGGATTTGATTCACCCGAATGTGTCACCAAACAAGCTGACGATGATCACCCGTTCAATGGTATTTGTCGTCATCGGGCTCGCGCTTTTATTCGGCATGCTGTTCCCGACTGCGCTCGTTACGCTTCAGCTTCTCGGCGTTTCCGGCATGGTGCAGATCTTTCCGGCGATCGCCGTCAGTCTGTTTTGGAAGAATCAAACGAAAGAAGCGACAATTATCGGCCTTCTCGTCGGTCTTATCGTGACATTCACCGTAAATATCACCCAATCCGCCCACGGTATATATGAAGGCTTTTGGGGTTTGACCGCTAACATGGCAGCCGTTATTATCCTTAACCCGTTTTTTGTAAAAAAAGCGGCTTCAAACGCCGTCAAAGACGGTTTATTCAAAAAAACGCCCTCTGATAAACTGAATCAAAAAGGCACTTAACAAAAAAAGCCGGCACATTGATGTGCCGGCTTTTTTACTTTTTGTGCTGCCATTTGTAGGTGGCGACGGTTTTTGCCGGGATGACGGCTTCGAACTGCCGGTTCCCTGAAACAATGTGGAATTTTTGGTCAGCGGATGACTGGTTGATGACGACTGTCACAATAGATTGATCTGGATTAAGGAACGAGACATTCGTGACGGTGTTTTTGGAGCCGTAATTACTTTCTATCCGTTTGGCTCCGCGCTCGACAAATTTTGAAAAATTGCCCGTCATATGATAGATCGGGATATTCCAATAGCGGTCAGGGTTTTTAGCATCCTGAATAAACAGCGTCGGGTCCGGGGTGCCTATCCAATGGTGCGTCTTGATTTGACTGTCGAGCATCGTCACCCACGCATTGTAGCTGGACGCGCCATTGCGGAAATACTGCGCGATCCGGTCCGCCCCTGCCGTCCCCCAGACGGACCGCTCCGTTAAGTGAATGGATTTATCGGGGTACCTTCTTCCGATTTCCGACATAACGGAAAGGTCTCCGTCATAATCATGGAAAGCAATGCCGTCTGCCGCCTGATTTCCTTTTTTATCATCTAAAATCGGCGGAATATAGTTCCACGCCCCGCTTGCATTGTGATCATAAATCCAAATTTTCGTGTCAATTACGTGTTTTTTCAATTCTTTTTTCACGGCTATCGCCAGTTTGCGCTGCTGAGACGGCGGCATGTACATGCTCGGATAGTCGATTTCCAGCAAAGGTTCATTTTGAAGGGTCATCGCATAAATCGGGATTCCCTGCTTTTCGTATGCTTCAATAAATTTGCGGAAGTAAACGGCCAGCTCACCAATATATTGATCTTTCAGCTTTCCCCTTTTGAGGTTTTCATTCGTTTTCATCCATGCCGGCGGGCTCCACGGTGAGGCAATGATTTTCAGCTTCGGATTGATCGCCAGCGCTTCTTTGATTGTTGATGTAATGTGTAAATCAATATCCTTTTGAATCGAGAAATTTTTGAGTTGTGGATCTTTTTGGCCCTCAGGCATATCGTCATATGTGTAAAATTCCTGTGCCGTAAAATCTGATGTCCCTATCGTTATGCGCATGACGTCCATGCCGATGCCTTCATTGGGATCAACCAGTTTTTTTAACACTTCTTTTCTTTTTCCGGGAGACATTTTCGATAAATTATGGATGGTCGATTCTTCCAAAGATGATCCTATGCCTAACACACTTTGATAACGGTGCGATGGATCAATATACACGGCAGCGGAGTCAGAAGGCTTCTTTTTTGTCAATGTCAGGGGTGTTTGTTCGTCTAAGGCATAATTCACTTCTAGCGGCCCGTCATACCACGTACGGGAAGCCGGATCTTTTTCCGAGCTGTACCACACCCTGACTTTATTTTTGTCCGGAGCATTCCGATCAGCCGCATGTGCTTCGGTTTCCAAGCTGCTTGAAAATAGAAAGGAAAGCAAAAGAAAAACAACCGTAATGGACAGACCTTTTTTAAAAAACATTATCATCATTCCCTTCCTGGTTTATGAATGCGCTTTCAAATATACTGATAAACAGAAGGCTTCACACAGTTTGTGAAGCCTTCTCTTTTAACATACACCTTTAGAATACATATGAGCCGTTTGTTTCAATCACTTTTTTATACCATTCAAATGAGTCTTTCTTGAATCGCTTCATTGACCCATTGCCTTCATTATCCCGATCAACATAAATCATACCGTAGCGTTTTTTCATTTCACCGGTTGTAAATGATACGATATCGATAATTCCCCATGGTGTATACCCCATTACATCCACACCATCATATGTGACCGCTTTTTCCAAAGCTTTTATATGTGACGCTAAATATTCAATTCTCGCTGTGTCATGGATTGAACCGTCCTCTTCTAACGTGTCAATAGCGCCGAATCCGTTTTCCACGATAAATAACGGAATCTGATAGCGGTCGTATAAGCGGTTTAATGTGTACCGTAAACCGGTCGGGTCAATCGCCCAGCCCCAATCACTCGCTGTAATATAGGGATTTTCCACACCGTTTGGCAATCCTCCGTTTACGACATCCCCGGTATTATCGTTTATCACGTCACTTTTTACGGTAGTGGACATGTAATAACTGAATCCGAGATAATCCACCCTGCCGTTTTTCAAAATCTCTTCATCACCGTCTTCAAAGCGAATCCGGTAGCCCTCTCTTTCAAACTCTTTTAATGCATAACTCGGATAATATCCGCGAACCTGCACATCCGGGAAGAAAAAGCGCTGCCTCATCGTTTCCTCAGCCAGCATCACATCTTCCGGATTGGATGAGTAAGGATAAATCGGGACATGTGATACCATCGCTCCGATCCTGAAATCGGGGTTGATTTCCTTTCCCTTTGAAACAGCCAATGCACTTGCCAGCAATTCGTGGTGGCCGGCCTGGTACATGACTTCTTTTGCGTTTTCGTTTTCTTTGACGGCGACACCTGAGTTCGTCCATAAAAAGATCGGATTATTCACATCCATCTTGTTGTTGATTTCGTTAAACGTCATCCAATACTTCACTTTATGTTTATAGCGTTCAAAACACACTTCAGCGAACTTTACAAAAAAGCCGATTGTTTTTCTGCTTCTGAAACCCCCGTATTCCCTCGCCAAATGCAGCGGCATCTCAAAATGCGACAACGTAATCACCGGTTCAATCCCATACTTCAGCAATTCATCAAACACCCGGTCGTAAAAAGCCAATCCTTCCTCGTTAGGCTCCGTTTCATCACCTTTAGGAAAAATTCTGCTCCAGCCGATAGAGGTTCTTAAACATTTCAGTCCCAGCTCGCTGAATAATGCGATGTCCTCTTTATAACGATGATAAAAATCTATGGCTTCATGATTCGGGTAAAATTCCCGCTCTTCAATTGTTTCAGTTATTTTCCGGGGCACACCATGCGCGCCCGCCGTCATAACGTCCACTACACTCGGCCCTTTACCGCCTTTGTTCCAGCCCCCTTCAAATTGATGGGCGGCTAGAGCGCCTCCCCATAAAAAGTCTTTTGGCAATGTTCCCATCATTCATGTCCTCCTTTTTTGACCGCCGCTTGTTACGCCGAATAGATCCGCTTTGCAAGATTGGAAGAATGCTTTGCATTTACATGAAAAGTCAGTTTTCTCATTATACATTAACATTATAATTGTACCGGTACAATTTATCAATGCATAAACAATCATATTTATTTCACAAAATGGCTTTTCAAAACGATTATGCTATAATTCTGAAAGAAGCGGGACAATAAATGAATGAGGAATGTATATGTTAAAATACCAGCAAATCGCGATGGATATTGAAAAATACATAGAAGAGCATCAGCTTCAGCAAGGGGATAAACTTCCTGTGCTGCAAACCTTAATGACCCAGTTTAACGTGAGCAAAAGCACGATCACAAAGTCCTTGGATCTATTAGAAAAAAAGGGAATTGTGTTTCAAGTCAGAGGAAGCGGCATTTTTGTCAGGCGGAATAAAAGAAAAGGGTATATCAGCCTGCTTTCTAATCAGGGATTTAAAGAATCGCTTGAAGATTTTAATGTCACCTCCAAATTATTGGCGCTGGAAGTGAGAAAGCCCACACCTGAGGCTGCGCAAAATCTGAATATGCCGTCTGACGGCGAGGTGTATTATGTCAAACGTATCCGGTATATTGACGGGAAGACATTATGTATCGAGGAATCATTTTATAACAAATCGATTATTCCGTATTTGAATAAAGAGATCGTATCAGAATCAATATTTGATTATATTAGGGAAGGTCTCGGATTGAAGCGCGGTTTTTCGGATCTATATTTGTATGCGGGGATGTTAAATGAAGAAGAAGCGGAGTACTTAGGACTGTTTACAGGAGCGCCTAAACTTTGCGTTGAAACGATTTTTCATTTAACCAACGGCCAGCCGTTCGACTTTTCAAAAGTCACCTATCACTATGAACAATCGCAGTTTTTCATTCAGGCGAACAGCTACCTTTTTGAACAGGAAACGACGTAAGCAGGATTGCAAACAGAAAACACCCAATGCGTGACAGACGCACTGGGTGTTTTTTTACTTCTTCATGTTCTGATTTAATGTTTCAACGGCTTTTTTCATTTGTGTATCGTTGTCTGAAAGCTGTTTTTGCAGATCTGTCATCAATTTTGCCGTTGTGTCTCCTGTTAAAATGCCTGTTTCTTTCAGTTTCTCTTTTGCCTGAAATTGTTTGACGGCCTGTTCAAATGCTTTGTCATATGTGCCGTTTACATTCACGCTGTATCCCAGCGCTTTCAGCATTTTTTGCGCATTGGTGACGTCCGTTCCGGAATCCCCGTATTTGTACGTTTTTTTCGCATCTAAAAACGGCAGGTTCGCATAATCAGGCAGCTTAACCTGATATTGCGGTTTGATGCCTTTTTTATGAATCCATTCTCCGTCCGCTGTCAGCCATTTTGCGATTGTCAGTTTAACGGTTGAACCGTCGCTGTAATCCTTTGCCGTCTGAACGGTCCCTTTTCCGAACGTTTTCTCTCCGATCAGCGGAATGCCCGATGATTCATGCAGCGCAGCTGACATGATTTCCGCTGCGCTCGCGGTGCCGTCATTGACGAGGACGACTGTCGGTTTTGTCACTTTTCGCTCTTTCGTTGCTTTCATGACCTCTTTCGTGCCGTCTTTGTATTCGACCTGCATAATATTTTTCCCTTTATCGATAAACATGTTGCTCATTTTGATGGCTTCATCCATCAGGCCGCCCGGGTTGCCTCTTAAATCCAGAATGTATCCTTTCGCTCCTTGTTTTTCGAGTTTGTCAATGGCTGAATTCAGCTCTTTTGCCGTCGATTCGGAGAAAGACGTGATTTGGATTTCGCCGATGTCTCCTTTTTTCATTTCAGAGTACACCGTTTCAACCGGAATGGTGTCACGTTTGATCGACAGGTTCAGATCGCCGACACCCGCTCTGTGCAGCACAAGCTTGACGCTTGTCCCTTTTTTGCCGCGGATTAACGCGACGGCTTCGTTTACATTCAGGCCTTTGACGCTTTTGCCGTCAACCTTCAAGATCTGATCATTCGGTTTAATCCCCGCTTTTTCCGCAGGAGATCCTTTGATCGGCGATACGATCAGAATGCTGCCGTCCTTTTCTTCCACTTGTGCGCCGATACCTTCAAACGAAGCGGAAATTGTTTCTTCAAATGACTTTCCTTCCTGAGGGTCCATATAAGAAGAATACGGATCATCCAGGGAACTGATCATGCCTTTTATCGCTCCGTCTACTAATTTGCTGTCATCTGTTTTTTGATAGTAATCACTTTTAATCTGCTCATAGGCTTTATTGAATTTCTCAAATTTGCTGTTCGTCAAAGCAGCCGAGCCTTGTCCGAAAATGGTCGTATTGCCCGTAATAAACAGCGTAAGCGCCGAGGCTGCGACCGCAGTGATCAATATGATAAAAAACAGTTTAAATTGCCGCTTCAAGAAAACACCACCTTTTTATTCTTACATTATTATCATAGACGAACGCTCATTCGTCAACTTCAAACGTGAGGCGCCCTTCTTTCCCGTTTACCCAAACCTATGCTTTTCTCCCAACATATGCTGAGGAAGAAAGGAGGATTCGGACTTTGAGCAAATATTTAGAAATGCTGTCCTTATTCGGAGTCGGAGGGGCTCACCCCGGCGGACTCGCTTTTTCTAAAGCCGTTCTCGCAAAAGCGGCTCCTCCTCCTGGCGAGCCGATCCTTGACGCCGGCTGCGGAACGGGACAGACGGCCGCTTATCTCAGCCACCTGCTGTATCCCGTCACCTGTGTTGATAAGGATCCCCTTATGCTTGAAAAGGCAGCAAAGCGATTTGCCGCTGAAGGCTTAACCATTCAAAGCTATTTGGCGGAGCTTGAGCGGCTTCCGTTTACTGAAAATCAGTTTTCTGCCGTTCTCTCTGAATCAGTTCTCACCTTTTCAAAGCTTGATTCATCGCTGTCTGAAATACTGCGGGTCCTTAAACCCGGGGGCATGCTGATTGGCATTGAGGCAGCTTTGAAAAAACCCCTGCCGGAAAACGCTGTCACGCAGTTAAAAGATTTCTACGGTTTTACCGTATTGCAGGATGAAGCGGCATGGAAGCAGAGATTGCTTCAGCAAGGCTTTCAAAAAGCGGATTTCATTCCCGCTTTCTATGAAAACAATGCGCAGGAACCGACTACAGAAATGGATTTATCGCCCGTTATCCAGCCGATTCACTACGATACGCTGACGGCTCATTACGAACTTATGCAGAAGTACGGTGAATATATGGGACACTGCGCTTTTGTCGCTTACAAGTAAAACGGCGATTGTCCTCCTGTTTTCGTCCAACCTTTTTTACGCACTCTATCATAAGCTGACATAGAAAGATAGGTTGGATAGGAGGAGAAAAGATGCAAAACTATTATCATCTTTGCCGGCAGCACCATGGAAAAGTAGCAAGAATTACAGAACGAAACGGCAGAGTCCACGTCGGAAGAATCGTACGGGTGACAAAAAGTAAAGTGTATATCGCCCCTGTCGGCGGCCGTCACAGAGGGTACGGATTCGGTTATTGGGGAGGAGGCTGGGGAGGCTGGGGAGCAGCCTACGGTATCGGCCTTGGTTTAATTACCGGATTTGCGCTTGGAGGTTTGCTCTTCTGGTAATAAAGAAAGCCCGCTACATTTATTTTTTAAAAGCGGGCTTTTTCTTATTATACTTTCTTTACTTCATTAAAATATTCTTCAAGTGTTAACTGATGGTCATGGATGGCTTTTGCCGCTTTTTTGCCTACATAACGCAAATGCCATGGTTCATACTCATACTTTGTTACATTTTCTTTGCCTTTAGGATAGCGGATGATAAAGCCGTATTCATACGCATGGTCTTTCACCCATTTGCCGTCAGCCGTGTTTCCGAACGCTTCATTCAGCTCATATCCGTTGCTTTTGCTGGAAATATCCATGGCAAGCCCCGTCTGGTGTTCGCTTTGCCCGGGGTATGCGACGGCTTCTTTCGCTTTCTTTTCACCTTTCAGACTGACTTCATTATCGAAAATCACTTTTTGTCTGTCATAAGAGCGGTATCCTGAAACCGCAACCAGGTCATAGCCTTCTTTTTTCCCCGCGTTGAACAATTCCGCCAAAGCATCGGCGGCAGGTTTGCGGATATATCGTTTCTCAATTTTCTCAGTGAAAGAAAATTCAACTTTCGGGATGACGAGATCCTCCGGTTTATAATCTCCCGGCAGCGTGTATGTCTTATTCACGAGCGCAAGTGTATTTGTCGGGTTTTGAATGGTTTCAAGCCCGTTCACTTCTTTAATGTCATTAAAATATTTGCTCTCCAATACAAAATCGCTGTCTTCTGTCTTCGTTGTTTTTTTGCTTGATGTGTCATCTGATTGTTTTGTTTGAGCCGTTGTTTTTGTGTCCTTATGGCTGTCGCCGCCTGAAATGCTGCAGCCGGTGCCCACGATTGCGGTTACGCTGAGAGCAGCAGCAAGCGAGAACCATTTAGTGGATTTCTTCATTTTACCCTTACCTTTCTTTTTTCGAATCAGAGCGGTGCATAAAGAAGAGGGCTGCTTTTATCAGCATGACCCTCATCTCAAGTTTACGATACAGTATGCAGCGCCAGTTTTATCATATCATGAAAAGTCGTTTGACGCTCTTCTGCGGTTGTCTCTTCTCCCGTTAACACGTGATCGCTTACAGTCAGGATAGACAGCGCTTTTTTGCCGTATTTTGCGGCAAGCGTATATAAAGCAGTCGTTTCCATTTCTACGCCGAGGACGCCGTATCTCGCAAGCTTTTCAATTTGCGAGTCTTCATTGTAAAACTGATCGGCGGTGAATACGCTTCCGACGGCTACAGAAAGGTTATTTTTTTGCGCTTCCTGGTACGCTTTATGAAGAAGGTCGAAATCTGCGCAAGGCGCATAATCCACACTTCCGAAAGCGACACGATTCATCTGTGAATCGGTTGAAGACGTCATAGCCAAAATCACGTCGCGCACCTTCACGTCATTACGGATGGCTCCGCATGAACCGACTCTGATCAGATTTTGAACATCATAGCTTTGAATCAGTTCATTCACATATATAGAGATAGACGGAACACCCATGCCGGTGCCTTGCACTGATATTTTTTTACCGTTATATGTACCCGTAAATCCGTACATTCCTCTGACTTCATTATAGCATTCCACATTTTCAAGGTAAGTTTCCGCAATAAATTTCGCTCTCAGCGGATCTCCCGGCAAAAGCACTGTATCCGCAATCTGACCTTTTTCTGCGTTTATATGTACACTCATTTCCATTTCCTCCTGCCTATTCAAACTCCCACCCATTGTACACTGAATAACGGTAAGAGACAATCATCAGCATTGATCAGAGCGATCTTGGGCAGAATATGCGGGATGACAGCCTAAGGAAAAGGAGTGAGCATAAATGGGCAAAAAACAGCGCAACCGGGTGACCGGCCAGAAAAAGAACAATCACGTACCCGTTTCAGACGTGATTGCGGCTGATGAAGCGCATGGAAAAGAGCATTCCGCTGCTAAACGGAAGCCTTAAAACAAAACGGAAGCCGGCTGAACATTCAGCCGGCTCCGTCTTACCTCGGCTGGACGAGCAAACGGTTGATTTTGCTCCATCCCGCAGGGTTAAGCCTGTAATAGGTCTTTCCTTTTCTTCCTTCGTCTATGAGTATGACATCTCCGGTCGCTATGAATCTGGCTCGATAGTCGTTTGGAACCGTATCAGGCACATTAAAAACAGAAAATGCCCTTTCCAGTGCGTCTTGATGATTGTCAGCGGCCAGCTCTGTCCGATAGACGACCCTGTATCCCTTTTTCTCGCCGTAGCGGGGTGTTTGAAAAATCGTCACATCATAGGCACAAGTCTTTTTTTTAAACACGGGCAGCGATAACAGCATCAAGATCCCTCCCTCTTATTTCTTAATAGTATTAGCGTTTTTTCTCATTTTTCCTGTCTCTATTTTTGTCGAAAAGGGTGATACTTTTCGTCAAAGAGCGCAAATAGAGAGACGAGGCAAAGTCCGAGACTGAATCCGGCAAGAACATCCGTCGGAAAATGCGCGCCTAAATAAATTCTGCTGAGCCCGATCAGGATGACGAGAACTCCGGTAAAAACGGAGACGGCCCGCTTTCTTTTCGTGAAGAAAGAAACGTGCTTGATTAAAAAGTAGGCGATGACGGGATACATCACTGCCGAATTCATGGAGTGGCCGCTCGGAAAGCTGTATGAGGTTTCATGGACGAGCGGCTCAAAAGCGGGTCTGGCTCTTTCGATCAATTCTTTTATTTTTATGTTTATTATTCGTTCAATGAGGAAGAGAAGCGGCAAAAACACAACATCAGGCGTTTTTTTGTACATATACAGGGCCGCTCCCGTCAAAAGAAGAAGCGGTAAAAGCACCGCAGTCGTGCCGAGCTCTGTTATCCATAACATCAATTCATTCAGCCAGGCAGCCCTGATCCTGACCGCCGCTTCTATCACCCTCTCGTCAAAAACCCGGACAGCATCGATCCGGATGGCTGCTGCGAGCAGAATAAACAATGCGAAAAGACCTGCTGGCTTGTACAACGTTTTCCCCCCATTTTTCATTCTCCCGAGCCGATTGAAAAAACCGAAGCTTTTTTCACTTCGGTTCCGCAGTTTCAGTCTTCATCAAGCTCTTCGTCTATCATACATTTTTCTAATAAATAATCAAAGGTGATGTCGGCTATTTCAAAGATCTCCTCTTCACTCGGTATGTACCCGCGCATAGCAAGCTGACTGTAAAAAAAATCGGCTATCTCTTCTGTGTCAATCACAAGATCTATTTCTTTCATGCAAACACCGCCTCCTTTTTTATGTTTTATGAAAAAAACCTTCAAATTATACCCGAAAGTTCTAAACGCTTTGTCCGCTCATATACTTTTTAAAAAACAAGCCCCCGGAGGGAGAAAAGATGATGACGAAAATGATGGCTTTTTTGGACGGAGATGGATTTGATATCGTATTGGAAAAAGTGCTGAAAGGAATGTCATTTGTAATCTTTGCCGGCTGTCTGCCCTGGTTTTTATATGTCACCGTCCGTTTTTTTGCCGGCTAGCTGAAATGCTCCCGCAGGCTTTCCAGCACAAAATTCATCATATCTTTATATTCTTCGTCACCGAACATATCATAAAGAATCTTATAATCGTTATAAATATCAAGGAGCTCATCTACAATCGATACCGCCAGCACATGCAGAGTATCAAGATCATCAGCATCGCCTTCAAACTGAAGAAGAGCGGACGCGGCGGTATCCTCGCCGATCTCATGAGATGCTTCCCCAACATAGTGGACAAACAGCAGCTGATGCACAAACTGATCCATTTCATATTTTCTCAGAACCAGCGTGAGATCCTCTTCCTCCGTTTCAAGCCACTCTCCGTCTTTCAGCCGAGTCAGCTCATAAATAATATCCTCCCAGCCATCCTCTAAATATCTCCATATTTCAGTTCTGTGACCGATGATACGGAATAATTCTTTTCCGTAGTCCTTTACATATACGACGTCGCCGATCAGAAACTCATATTCAATATCCAATTTTTCCATATCAACAATTACGCCCTCATAATCTTTATAAAGCTGGATAGACGATTCAAAATAAAGCACTTCATTATGATTGACTTCGTAAAGATAATGTTTATCAATTTGATGAACCTTCGTAATGGTGCCGACGGTTCCGTACATCACGACGACCACGATATCTCCCACTTGAAATTTCGGTTTATTTGGCTTCATGCTGTCTCCCCCTTGCCGCGGACTGTCATACGCTATCGTATGCCGGCCGTCATTATTTCGCATGGGCATGAAAACCACAGGAAATATCCATTTCTGCACCTGTTCAACATGTCAAAAAAACCGCACAATGTCATGTGCGGTTTTTCGTCAGGCGTGATGCACCTCGGTCTCATATTTTTCCCAAGCCTCATCAAATGTCGACATCGTTTCTAAATAATCGGCGCTCAGTTCTAAATACGAACTGAGCTCATGATAATCGCTTGACGTTTTCGGAAAGCCATGGTCTTCATATGCCTGATTCGCAAATCGGCTGATTGCGTCCTGCGGCTTAGGATGCCTGTATTTCATTAAATAGTGGTAAAAGGATTTCATGGGTTTCCCCTCCTGATGACTGTCTTTTGTTGTACTATTATACATTTCAAAAGTGAAATTACAACAAAAGAAGACTAGGAGAAGTCAAAATAATTCCGTTTCAATATCCGTTCTGTCTGCATCAGCTCTTGATATGTGAGTGTTTCCGGTAATTTTTTGGCGTCGACTAAAAAAAGCTGATTTTCGATTTCGCCTATGACCGCTTCCTCCTGATACGTCATCCCGCAGGAAGAACAAGCGAACGCGGGTGTGTCTGTAATTTCTATGGCCCTCGTACCGTCAGGAAGCTCCCAGTATACAGCCGACTGACAAGCTGACGCCTTCTGATTGCCGCACCACTCGCATGGCTTCACGGCGATTCACCTCCGACTTCCGAGCCTTCTTTTTGCTCTTTCTTCTGCTGTGCTATAAATTTCTTTTCTTTTAATTCATCTCTCTTTTCCCTCCGGTCTTTCAGCGTTTCATGATCAGGGTTAGACGTAAACGCTTTCCTCCTGCTGATTCTCGATACATTTTCCGGTGTGAAAGAGACCTCTTTATCCGCGAAAATAGCGCTTAGTCCGACCGGTTCGCGTTTTGCCATCGTTCCCGGAAAAACAGATTCAAAATAGTCGTCGGCTTGATTCGGGATATAGTTTTCCGGTTCGGGATAAGATGTAATCACCCCTTCAAAGTTTCTGATCACAACTTTCTCCGGACTTTGGGAGAGCAAATAGTTCGGCTGCAGGGCAATTTTTCCGCCTCCGCCCGGGGCATCGACGACAAAAGTCGGCACGGCAAAGCCAGTTGTATGGCCTCTCAGCCCTTCAATGATTTCCAGCCCTTTTGACACAGGCGCTCTGAAATGGCCGATTCCCTCTGACAAATCACATTGATAAATATAGTACGGGCGGACGCGGATTTTCACTAAATCATGCATGAGCTTTTTCATAATCGGCACCGAATCGTTAATGCCCGCCAAAATAACGGCCTGGTTTCCGACCGGAACACCTGCGTTGACAAGCTTTTCACACGCCTCAACCGATTCTTCCGTCAGCTCGATGCTCGTATTAAAATGAGTGTTCAGCCAGACCGGATGATATTTTTTCAGAATCTGACAAAGGTTATCCGTTATCCGCTGCGGAAAAACGACAGGCGCTCTCGTTCCGATCCGGATAATTTCGAGGTGAGGAATGTCGCGAAGGTTTTTCAAAATATATTCGAGAATCTGATCGTTAATTAAAAGCCCGTCACCGCCGGAAATGAGACAGTCACGTATTTCAGGCGTTTCCCGAATATAAGCGATCGCCGCATCAAGCTGTTTTTTCGGCACGCCCATCCCGATCTGCCCGGAAAAGCGCCTTCTGGTGCAATACCGGCAGTACATCGAGCATTGGTTTGTCACGAGAAAAAGAACGCGGTCGGGATAGCGGTGCGTAAGGCCGGGCACCGGCGAATCTTCATCTTCAAACAGCGGATCTTCGAGGTCATATTTCGTTTTGTGCATTTCTTCTGACAGCGGCACGGACTGCATACGGATCGGACATCTCGGGTTATCGGGATCCATTAAGGAAGCATAATAAGGCGTAATGTTCAGAGGAATCGTTTTTACAGACATTCTGACGCCTTCTTCTTCCTCTTCGGTCAAATGAATGACTTTTTTCAGGTCATCGACGGTTCTTACAGTATGAGTGAGCTGCCACAGCCAATCATTCCACTTTTCTTCCGGCACATCCTTCCATAATTCAATCTCCTTCCAATGACGCTTCGGCTGAAACCACTTATTTGTCAAACGAATTCCTCCTTATGAATGGCTGAAACGTAATGTCTTGCACCATATATTCATATTTTCGAGCCCTTCTGAAATCCGGCAGTTGTTCACAAGCCTGCCTCTGTAGCCGTATCCCGCATGATACAAAACGGCATTCATCCCGTAAGAGGCTGCACGGGCCAAGGAAAAAAGATGAATGATTCCCCGGCCCGAAAGTTCCTGCTCCAAGGCTTTAAACAGGTGTGCCGTTACGGAATTTCCTCTGTAATCTGACAGAACTGCGCAATCGGTCATTTCAGCGTGCCCCAATACGGGATTGAGATCCGCGCTTGCCGCGCCGATAAGACGTTCCTGATCGAAGGCTGCATAATAGATGGTGTTTTCTCTCATTGTTTTTTTTATATAAAGGGGGTTAAAGACGGGAGTCGGATAGGTGAGAAAAACATGTTTATATAAGTGCGATAAGCGGTCTGCATCATCTTCATCCGCTTTTCTGAATATGAGCTTGCTTTCTGTCTCGGTCAGTTTCCGCCGTTGTGTTTCATATAAACGGTCAACAGTCGAATCTTCCGATACATATGAATCTGACTGTCTCCGTTTCTCTGATAAATAACGCACCATCACAGCAGCCTCATGCCCATTGTAATATCCGTCTATAACCCCCTCATGAATAAAGAGATGCTTGACAAGTTCCGGCTCATCACCGCGCTTGGCAAAGAAAATCACCTTTTGGGCCCCTTCTTGCTTCGCTTCTGCCAAAACAGCCGGAATAAGCGCCTCGGGCTGCCCGTCATAACGAATGACCCTGATCCGCTCGTTGAAACGGTCTGCATCAATCTCGGCCGATCCGCTTTCAGCCCTCAGTTCCTTTATCAGCTTTGCCACCCCCATCTGCCACCCCGCACCATTCCATCATAAAAAGAGAAATGATTTTGACGGCATCAATTAACGCCCGGACTTCAATATATTCATTTGCCTGGTGCGCCGCTTTGACTTCTCCCGGCCCGAAAACAATGACCGGCGTCTGCCCCGCATGATGCAAAAGCCCCCCGTCCGTTCCCCACGGAGACGCTTCACGTATCGGTTTTTCCCCTTTCATTTTCTCAAAAGATGATTCCAAAGCGGAAATCAGCGGATGGTCATCCGGGAGATCGTTCGGAAGCCACTGAGCTCCAAACCATTCAACTTCCGCCGGATGATGTTTAAACCACTCATCCCGGTACTCCAAATCTTTGAGCCAGCTTGCGAGCTCTTCTTTTACGGCTTCAGGCGTTTCATCCGGAGCTATCCCGCACCTGCCTTCTATCACGACACGGTCAGCGACCGAAGATGGCCACGTTCCGCCTTGGACGGTGCCGATATTAATGGGAACCGGAATCGGAACATCCCGGTAGAGCGGGTCAGTGATGCGGGCGTTGCGGACGTGTTCCAGCTCTTTAAGTGCTGTGATGACATGCAGGCTTTTTTCAATCGCGCTCACCCCTTCATAGCGAGTGCCGCCGTGTGCGGACAATCCTCTTACCGTAATGCGGAACCACATAGACCCTTGCTGCTTCACAAACAGTTTTAAATTAGTCGGTTCCGGAATAAGCGCCCCGTCAGCCTTATAGCCTCTCATAACCGCCGAAAGCGTTCCTGCGCCGCCGCACTCTTCATCTACGACACTTTGAAACAGAACATCTCCCTTTAACGTAACCCCGCAGGCTTCAAGCGCTTCTAATGCAAACAAGAGAGCTGTATTGCCGCCTTTCATATCCGTTGAACCGCGGCCGTAAATTTTGCCATCCTTTTCAACAGCGGTAAACGGTTCATACGTCCATGCGGCGGGATTTCCTTCCGGGACAACATCAATATGTCCGTTCAGTATCAGTGATCTTCCGCCGCCGGCTCCTTTCTTTACGGCGGTGATATTCGGGCTTTCATGAAAGTCTTTGCGTTCGGATACAAAATAAGGATGCTCTTTCAATTGTTTGACATTCGGTTCCCACACATCAATATCCATGTCAAACTGTCTCAGTTTTTCTAAAACGACTGCCTGTGCGTTAAATTCATGTCCGAACGTGCTTTTTTCTCCGATCAGCCGTTTCAGCAGACTTACCGCTTTTGCCGCATTTTCTTCCGCCCACTCAGTAATTTTCTTTTCTAATTGCTCCATGGACAGGCCCCCTTTTCAGAAAACATTCTCCCAATCTGATTTCGGCATCCGTCGTTTGGATGACATCGTCTATCGTCGAACCATTCAGCAGTTCCTCAAGAACAAAAGTCCCTTCCTTTATGCTGATGACGGCTTTCTCTGTAATAATGAGGTCTGCACAGCCCGAGGCCGTAAGCGGCAATGAACAGGTTTCGACTAATTTCGGCCGGCCTTTCTGATCGGTGTGCCTCATGACGACAACCACTTTTTTCGCACCTTGGGCAAGCTCCATTGCCCCGCCCATTCCCGGCACTTTTTTCCCCGGGACGAGCCAGTTGGCGAGATCACCTGTCCGGCTGACCTGTAATGCGCCTAAAATGGTAATATCAATCAGCCCTTTTCTGATCATGGCAAAAGACAGAGCTGAATCAAAATATGAGGCTCCCTTTACCGTGCTGACGGGAAATCCGGCGGCATTGCATAAGAGTTCATCTTCTGCTCCGGGCTCGGGACTTCCTCCTATCCCAAGAACGCCGTTTTCCGCCTGCAGCATCACCTCCATGCCGGCCGGCAGAAAGTTCGGCACTAAAGAAGGAATGCCGATCCCCAGGTTGACAATCATGCCTGAGGTAATTTCACTGGCGGCCCGCCTTGCGATACTCTCTCTTTCCGCTATTCCCAAGCCCATTTCCATTTCACTCCTTCACTTTGCACGACACCCTCCACAAAAACGCCCGGTGTTACAATATGCTCGCTGTCAAGTTCGCCGGTCTGCACAATCTCTGACGCCTCAGCAAAGGTTCTCTCAGCCGCAGCCGCCATCAGAGGATTCATGTTGCGCGCCGTTTTGTCATATGTCAGATTCCCGAATTCATCAGCAGTATGTGCCGACACAAAAGCAAAATCAGCCGTCAGTGCTTTTTCAACTAAATAGGGCTTTCCGTCAATCGTTACGGTTTCTTTGTTCTCGCAAACGATGGCGTTATCAATCCCGATATCCGTTAAAATACCGCCAAGCCCGGCTCCGCCTGCGCGAATCCGTTCGGCAAGCGTCCCTTGAGGCGAAAATTCCACCTCCAGCGTTCCGTCAGTCATTTGTCTGCCCGCTACAGGGTTTGAACCGATATGGGAAGCGATCAGCCGTTTCACCCGTTTATGAACGATAAGCGGGCCGATACCGATTTCCGGAAAGCCGGCATCGTTGCAGATGACGGTCAGCTCTTTAACGCCGCTTTCTAAAATCGCTTCAATTAATGACGGAGGAGACCCCACACCCCCGAAACCGCCGAACATGATGACAGATTCGTCCTTGACATCGGCAATGGCTTCATGTATATCGATTTTTTTATGAAAAATAGACATGTCAGTTCAATCCCTCTTCATCATTTTTTCTGCTTCTTCTGCAGCTAGTGAAAATAGATCTGACAGTTCATCCAGCTCAGCATGGGAAGCCGTCAACGGCGGCGCGATGATGACGGCATCTCCTTCGCCGCTGTCAATGCCGGGCTTTGCAGGGTAAATCAGCAGCCCCCGTTTTTTTGCTTCTGTTATCATTTTTTCTGTAAACGCCTGTTTTTTCGGAAAAACTTCCTTTGTCGTTTTATCTTTGACGAACTCCACCCCGATCAGAAGGCCTTTTCCGCGGACATCCCCGATCACCCCGCTGCACTCTTTGATTTGTTCTAATTTCTGCCTCAGTATTGCGCCTTTTTCCTCTGCCTGCTGAAGCAGCCCGTGTTTCTTGACATAGCGAAGCACCTCAAGCGCCGCTCTTGCACAGTATGGATTGGCGCTGTACGTATGCCCGCTCATAATGACCCCGGATCCCCGCTTGATCGTTTCAATAATGTCATCAGAGGCAACGGCTGCCGCAATCGGAGCGTAACCGGCACCTAACCCTTTTCCAAGCACCGCGATATCAGGCACGATTCCCCAATGCTCAAAAGCAAGCATCCGTCCTGTTCTTCCGAGCCCCGTCATGACTTCATCCGCGATAAACAAAATACGGTGCTTGCGGCAGACATCCTCAAGTGCTTCATAGTAGCCTGCCGGCGGAGTGATGGCAGCCCCGGCTGCTCCGACAATCGGTTCTGCGACAAAACCGGCGATAAATGAGGCGCCTATCCGTTTAACAGCCGTTTCCAGCTCCTCTGCCGCAGCTTTTACAAATTCCTCTCCCTGCAGCTCTGAACGGTACATATTCGGCGCTGAAACGGCAGGAAACCGTTCAAGCAGCTGGGTGAAACGGTATCTCCGTTCATAAAACCCCGATAATGAAAGCGCTCCCAAAGTTATTCCATGGTAACTGCCCCATCTTGATAAAAAGACGGATTTTTGGTATTGGCCTTTTTCCTGCCAATATTGAACGGCCATTTTCATCGCTGTTTCAACTGCCTCTGAGCCGCTGTTTACAAAAAATGACCAATTCAGCCCGCCCGGCAAATGATCAGCCAGAAATAAAGCCAGCTCCTCTGCCGGCGCACTGGTGAATTGCGAGCGATACACAAACGAAACGGAGTCAAGCTGCTCTTTTAAAGCTTGTATAATCTCCTCCGTCCCGTGGCCGATATTGCAAGTGACCGCTCCCGATGCCCCGTCAAGATACTTGTTCCCCTCCAGATCATACACATATGATCCTTTTCCATGGCTGACTGTCGGATAGATCCCGTCAAGCTCCGGTTTGATTAAATAACTCCCCATATCTTTCCACCTCGAAAACCCATTTGCTTCATTGTATGAACAGATGAATAACGGCATTCTTATCCTTCAGAAAGTTTTTTTGCAGTAATTACCTTTCTGTAAAACAGGCTGCCGGAGATGTCCCGACAGCCTGAAGAGCGTTCTCAGTTCTGCTATTTATCTGCTCAGCTCAAAACCGCCGCCATTTTGATCGGAATCGGCATAAGCAGAAGGCGGAAATCCCCGTCTTCTTTACTGTATGGGGACCAATATTTCACACAAATGATCATTCACCTTTTGTAAGGTGTACCTTTCGATAATGGGCTGTTCTCTTACGATTAGATTATTTTTTTCAATCTCTGAAAAAACAGTTTTCCAAAATCCACTGACTGCCTCTTTCGTATGATCAAGCAAGAAAACAGCGTACCTGCCTCCGGAAAATGTACCGATCCGAGCCGGTTCAGGCACATGATCTTGATGAATAACAGCGCAAACATCATAGCGGCATTTCTCTTGAGGCGTACGATTCGGATGATCTTGCGGAATTCCTAAAATGACAGAATGATCAAGCAGTCCATTCAATTGCGCCCAATTTTTAAAAGACTCCATAAGTTCTTTATTTTGCTTTCCCCCATACTCCCCGACGTTTCGAAAATAAGCAATTCTTGATTCAGGTCATTCTTCAATCGTTATTTTCACATTTTCGCCCCCTTCTTCAGAAAAGTAATATGTATTAAAATGTTTTTCAAGCTGACTTTCAACATGAACATAACAAAAAGCCTGCAGAAAGTGATGTTCTCTGCAGGCTGATTTGCATGATAGGATTTTTTCAGTCTAACAAATAAAAGCCGCACCGACGATGATTAATAAAATAAACAATACCACGATCAGCACGAATGTACTGGTTCCGCCTCCGCAGCCGCCGTATCCAAAGCCATAACTGCCGCATCCCCCATATCCGTATCCGTACATACGAATCACCCTTTCTTCTTACGATATACGGCATTGTATGCGGGCCAACTCCCAATTGTTTTATGCGAATGCCCATCTATGTAAGAAAATAATGAAAAATTGTATGCACACGCCGAAATCTTTTGAAGCCGAGTTTCTCATAAAAGCGGTTTACACCGTCCATCCCGGACGCCACAAGGTATACGGTTTCCATGCCGTTCAGCTTCGCCGCAGCCATCAGTTCGTTCATCAATATCGTCCCGTAGCCTTTCCGCTGGAATTGATCCAGAATGGCAACTTCTTCAATTTTGGCGGTTTTATCCACTTTGTTGATGAAAAGCTCTCCGCAGCCGATCGGAATCGTTCTGGAGGCATCGCTGTAGCACACGACAAGCAAAACCGTCCCGTCCTTATACAAAGGATATTTCCGCTCAAGCTTTTGTTCGGCCGCCGCCTCGCCAATGTAAAGGGCATCATAAATGTTCATAATAGATGACCCGTCAGCAAGACTTTTTTCCGTTCCCCAAGCGGTGAGAGGATGTCCGGCCTGCCGGTCCCCATTTTCCAGCTTCCTTGCAAAAAACAGTTCATCCTCCACTACGTATCCCTGCTTTACCAATGTTTGTTTCAGAAGAAGCGGAAATGTGTGCTCCGGTGACGCTTTCACATGAATATAATTGGTTTGAAGCATGTTCGGAACAGACGCAAAAAACGGAAGCAGTCCGTCTAACGGAAATGTACGGTGCAGCTGAACAAAGTTATGTGAAAAAATCTGCGGCAGCAAAGGGTCTCTATACACAGTGTAATGCTCGAACCTCTGCATGCCGGAAGTAAGCTCAATATATTGTTTCTCGGTTTTAGCAAATTGATCGGTCATAAAAGCTCTCCTTTTCCTTACACATCCAACTGCATCTCTCATCCTTTTGTGATATTGAGATTTCTTATAATTTCATCGTACATCGGATAGAACGGCTTTCCAATTGGTAATTGTTTAATTTGTTGAAAGGAAATGGGTACCGCCTTCTGATTCGCAAAAAAGCGTTTCACTACATCCTGACTGATCGGATGGAGAACCCCTCTCAAATAAACATAAAATTCACGTTCAATGCGAAACAGCATTCTTCCGGGAATATGCTGAACACAGCCCGATCTCTCCCATCTGATCGGCGGACCGTCCGGCAGCGCTTGGATTTCATCCCGTTCTAAAGCCAGGATGCCGCGGCGTTTAAATTGGTAAAAGCGAAAGGCGTTAAGATCAATCAGCCTTTTCGTCCCGTCTTCTACAAAATAGATATGACACTGATCCGTGACGAGCTGAAAATTCGGAATACCGGCAGCGTTCTCTTCCTCGTATTGAAATAAAAAAGGATCCGGAATGACGACGGCTCTTCCTTCATATAGCGGTCGCCAGCGCTCATTGACAAGCTTTCTTTTATTCCGGTCAAGCTGATATACTTTCTGATCCGTCCCCTTTACAAAAGACCCGTCAACCAGCTCTGACGGAAGCGATTGATACGTATTCTGGAATGAGTGGGGTGTTTTATAGGTCGTATCCAACACTTCTTTTATCGGCAGAAATGATGTAAATGTGTTGAGCCTGCTCCAAAAAACAGAGTCTCCGTGATTCCAATGCATGACATCTTCGTCCCAAAAACTGCCGTACTTCTCCTTCACACACCGAAGCAATGATTTCCTGTGCATCACTGAACAGTGATCAACGAGAAAAGCAGCCTGGTCAAGCACGTCATCAGCAAAACGATAAAAGTGGAATTGCTCTGTTCCGCGCTCGTTTACATGCACCACCTTCTGACTGGAATAGACGGCATCAAATTCGGTGCATTGATTAAGCGTTTCCGCCATGCGGCTGAGTCTATCCGGATGATATACGGTGTCATCCGTCAGATAAGTGACGTATTCACCTTTAATCCGTGTAAGCGCATCATTAATCAAAACGGCATACCGGGTCGATTTCAGCCGTTCAGCCGGATTGATAAAACTGTTGTAATAGTATATGCGGTGATCTTTTATATACGTACTGATGGCCGCCGAGGTTTCTTCATTTGAATGATCATCCATTATAAACAGCTCCCAATTGCTGTAGGTCTGTTGCAACACACTTTCAATCGCCTGTTTCACGAGATCCGGTTTGTTGTAACTCGTTAAGATAATCGAGATCTTCTTTTCCATCCCATCACCCCTTCTGAACACATAAAAAACGGCTCCGAAAATGACAGAGCCTGATATCTGGTATTAAAAAGCACCCCAGCTGACGATGCTTGAAATCGCGACATTTGATCTCGTATTATTGAGAGGATTTTGAAAAACGGCCAAATCTGACAGCACTTCTTTGACAATCACGTTCTGCAATGTGCTGCCGTTAACCAGATTGACACGTGAAACAGGAACTCCAAGCTCTTTTGCCATCACAAGCTGACGCCGCAAATCTGATTGATCTCCTGACGGCTGACGCGATACCAAAAGAAGAAGCAGCAGTAAAAGATGAAATTCCTCATCAAAACCCCCGCGTTTTACAGTTTCTTCTGAATCCAAAATAATTCCTCTCCTTCTTTTTTTCATCTATACAACGTATGTCGCACGCTTGCAATCCGCATAGGCAGATAAAGCCTGATTCTAAATTCAGCGGTTTTATTAAATATGAAAAAAATACGGCAAAACGGCATTCGACTTATACCAATCACACCAATCAGGAATATGAATAAACGTGAGGTTGAAATAGTTAAAGGAGGTGTATGATCCCATGAGTGAGGATCGTTTAGAGCTCAAAAAGAAGCTATTGAAAACTCTTTTGAACCCTATATTTGACAACAGCGCTTTATCTAGCGGCACAGATGGAGGAGATAACGTGGAAAACAATATAAAAGATTTATTAGAATCGGCAATTGATGCAAAAGTGGATGAAGCAGCTGCGCAAGACAGTCTCAGCGCTCAATCTGTTTTAGGAAGCGGCATTTCATTAGCGGCGAGATGGATTTTTGCGAGAGTTCAGCCCGGCACTGTTATCAGCATTGTGATGGATTCAGGAGACATGATCGGTCCGGTTCAATTTGTTTTCTTTGACGAAGTTCACGGAATTGTTTATGTTACGCAGGAAAATTCCGTTACACCGGCAGGCTCTGCTACAACATTGCTTGACGTTGACAAAGTCGAAAGTGTCACCTTCACTTCGTAACAGCAGATGAACGTTCTATATATCCGTTCAGGATATAAAGGCATTTACACGTATTTTGACCGCTGGATCGAGGAAGGTTTTTTACAGTCTTCCGTCCGCTTTTTTTCTGTTTCTGAGCTTCAGGAAGATACAATCAGCAGCATACGGGCATTCAAACCTGACATCAGTCTGATGATGGCGGGCGACCGTATTCCGTCAGAATGGCTTCAATGGCTGAGAACAGAGCAGATTCCCGTCTATCTATGGCTGACGGAGGACCCTTTTTATTTTGATGTGAGCGCGAAAATCGCCCCGCTCGCCGATGCCGTTTTGACCATAGAACAAAACGCTCTTGATGCTTATCGGCAAATGGGCTTACAGCACGTATATTATGTCCCGATTCCCGTTAATCAGCGGATTTTTACGAAACAAGCGCCTGACGCTTCTCTTCACACCAATCTGCTTCTGATCGGATATCCGTATCCGAATCGTGTTGAACTCGTGAAAGCAGCGGCGAAGCTTCCGTATACGCTTCGTATCATCGGGAAGGGATGGCGCAGACATCTGCCTAAAACAATCGCCAGACAGAAAAATGTGCTCATAATGGATGAATGGATTGAACCTGAACATGCCGCATTGTATTACAACAGCGCAGACGTGGTCTTAAACCCGCACCGTTCTTACCGGTTTGCGCTCAATCAGAATGGACGCGGCATCCAAAATATCAGTTTAAATACGAGAAGCTTTGACATTGCGGCCTGTCAGACATTTCAGCTGACAGATCTATCTCCCGCGCCCCCTTTTTCATCCTTTGTTTCTTACAGCGGGCTTGCGGATTTTGCGGATAAGATCCAATTTTATATGACAAACCCAACTGAACGTGAACGAATTGCGGCGCTTAATTATCAAGAGACAGTGCCGGCTTACACGTATGACCAGCTTCCGGCCGTGCTTACGGCTATTCGCTCCGATACTTTCTCATGAAACGCTCTTCACATGAAAAAGCAGCTTATCCAAGCTGCTTTTTGTATGTTTATTTTCCGCTTCTGTCGGTCAGTTTTCGCGGGTCAACCTGCTTATTGACCTGCGGGCGGAAGCCGATTTTATCAGCAATTCTTTCCCATGGCACTATTTTAAAATTTTGATTTGCCTTTTGGCTGTGATCTATATTTTCCCCATCCTGTGCGACAAAAAGACCGAACGGATATTTTGGCCCCAGCCCGAAGCCCAGAACGTCAATTCCGTCCGTATCGCTTGTGCCGTCTGTTTCAGGCCCGTCTGTAATGCGAAAATCCGCCACATATTTGTTCTGTCCTTGTCTGTCATAAATGGCATAGCTGCTGTTTCCCTGACTTGATGCCAGCAGATAGCCTTTACCGTCAGCAGCGTAGTAAATCGTCAATCCTTCAATGTCAGGCGTTAAATGCCTGCCGTCGGCTCGGTCGATAACCGTTCCGTCACTGCCGCCGTCCGGTTCGGCGCTGAACTTCCAAATGGCTTCATCTTCTTCCGCGATATAAAGACTGCCGTATTCATCGTCTGCTGCCATTCCTTCCGTCTGAGAATTCATTTTAAATGCCCTTACCTTCTTGCCGGATATGTATCCATTTTTGTCCGCCTTTAATTCATATTGCTCAAATTCGCCCTCTTTCCCTGTCACCATCGCGTAATATTTTCCCGTTTTTTGACTGTGGTACAAGCTGAAACCGTATACTTCATCAATTGCTGATGCAATTGGATTTTTTGGATCTGTAATGCTTTGCAATGTGCCGTTCTTTCCGTCAATGGCGTAGATCTCAACTGTATTTTTCCCTTCAGACCGGTTGGATGCTGCCGCAATATCGACTTTTTTTCCGTTAAACGGAAAATCATAGCGGATATCGACATTGTTCAGTTTCCCGGTATTATAGGAATGAAGCATCTTACCATCGAGACTGTAAACGACTAAGCCTGATTTTTTATTGGTCGTAATCAATTTGCTGTTCTGAGGAGTTTTGGGGTCCAGCCAAATCGCAGGATCGTCCGCCGCATCACCGGCTGTATCAACAGGTTCCGTTTCCGCCGCCGCATTGACAGTAAAATGATAAGGATCAGACAGCTTATGCTTGGCCTCAGAAGAAACGGCACCGCATGTGAGCATCAGTCCGGCTGCCGCGGTTAACAAAAGTGTTTTTGAATGATTCATTTTACTTCCTCCTTTTTTATACCTGCACTTCAATTGTAAAATACATACAGAATCATCAGTGTTAAGTTTTTGTGAAAATTGTAAGAAAGTGAAAATTCGTGTTGAGAGAAGAAAAAAAGACGAGAGCAGAATTACAAGTGAATATTTAGTACAATGATTTGTTAGTAATTCTTTGTTAGTAATTCTTTTTCTATTAATCGGATCAAGCGAAATGAAAGCGCATCAGATTAATGATTTTCTCTAATTTTTGATTTATTGGTTGCTTTCATTAACTCGCTGAAATTGTTCAACATATGATGCATGGTAGAGAAACGAGAGTTGGAGGATAAGCCATGCCTAAACAGCAAGCAGTAGAGCTAAAACCATTTTTTCACGATAAAACTGTTCTCGTCACCGGCGGGACAGGGTCAATCGGAAGCCAAATTGTTAAACGCCTTTTGCTCTTAACGCCTAAAGAAGTCATTGTATTCAGCAAAGATGACAGCAAACAATATGTGATGAAACAAAAATATGCGGATGAACAAAGACTGTCATTTGTGCTCGGCGATGTACGTGACTACAGAAGAGTAAACCAAGTGATGAAAGGTGTTGATATTGTCTTTCACGCCGCTGCGCTGAAGCAGGTTCCGACTTGTGAGGATCATCCGTTTGAAGCCATTCAAACCAACCTTATCGGCGGACAAAATGTCGCAGAAGCCGCTTTGCTGCAAGAGGTGGCGCATGTGATTAATATCAGTACCGATAAATCCGTTTATTAGGATACTTACTACAAACAAATCAAAAAAAGAAACTTACTCTGCACTCCTTTCCAAAGCAGCCTCCAATAAATGCTGAGCAAATTGTTTATAAAATTCATCTAAGTCATTACTTGCTTCATCCTGATCTATATAGCGGATACTGTAATTATCTTTATGGACAACCTTTATTGTTTTCTTTTTTAATTCCTCATAACGTTGGTAAGGTTCCAAAGCTACACCCCCGCTTTCACAGGAGTATTATATGTATGTAATGGTTCGTCTCTTGACTGTTCTTTCTTTATCAAAGCCTCGCAAAGCTTGTTCAAATAATATGTATGGTTTACTTTTTTCTTTTCATCCTTGGTTAACTCGCCTAAAAACAACTCACCGAAGCTCATTGAATCCCATTAAGTACTACTGCCATATCGCTTTATATATCACCTTCGCTTAGCTATTATGTTCTAAGTAGGCGGTGATATTTTGTTTGTATCGCCAATGTTACTGCGTTCAATCAAAGAGCCATTCGAGGGATAGTTATATTACCGAATTTCAGTTATCAATATCCATAAAAGCCACAAAAAATAACGGGTAAAACATATTATACATGGCTAATATGTTTCACCCGTTTAATTCTTGTTCAACAAATTGACTGATTGCTGACTATAGAAAAATATAAAAATTCCTTTTCACAAATTCATGTGTTTTTTTCCAACTTTGCTCAATGATCGATCGAATAGGGTAATAATTAGAATCAAACAAATGACTAAACTGAATATTGCTGCATTGTGGAGACCATTTGTAATAGCTTCGGATTTTAAAAACAATCCATTGGCAGCAGAAGCCAGCATAGCTCCCATGTACATAAAGGTTCTTAACAAACCTGCTGAAGCGCCGATTTGTTTGGAAGCAGCCTGAAAATAGACCGCATTTTGATTAGCCAAATTCAATATGCCTTGAGGTATTCCGAAAAGTATAGCAATGACAACAAGATAAATAAGACTGCTTGAATGATTTGTAAATAACAGCAGTGACATAGCAATAAACTGAACGATACTCCCTACAATCAATTTCATATGGATCGCAGGATTTTTTCCGGTTGTTTTAGAAATGATGATCGACGTTAAAAACATCGGCAATAACAACAGACCAGAATGTGAAGGGGACAGCCCCCTGCCTGTTTCTAACCATTGGGTATATCCATAAAGGAAACTGTATGATACGGTAGCTGAAAGCAAACCTCTGGTATACGTTAATAACAAGGGGGTATTCCCGCCTAATAATCGTAAATCCATAAAAGGATTTTTGATTCTCAACTCGAAGCCAGTAAAAATGACACCGGCGATGATTGCAATTATTAATAAATATACATTATGCCAATCCGGACTCATTAAGAAAAGGAGAGCAGAAATTAGGGTGATTCCAAAGAAAATGATACCAATAAAATCAATGGAAGTATTTTTCTCCTCTTTGCTAAGGGAATCTCCTAAACCCCTTGGAAACCGGTAGTAACCTAAGAACACACAGGCTAATGATAAAGGAATATTTACGATAAATATACTTTGCCAACCGCCAAATTCAATAAGCAGTCCCCCTAAGGTTGGTCCAACAACAGCAATCGTTTGGCTAGAGATCGCTAATAATGTAAGAATACTCGTTGAACTTTCCTCACCTGTTCGCTCTGCTTCACTACGGATAAGATACATAGAGGCAGGATAACCGGCGCAGGTTCCAAAACCAAGTAGAACTCTTGAGCAAACTAGCCACCATATATTAGGGGCAAAGATTGCGATTAAACTAGAGATACCTACTAATGATGTTGCAATTAAAAAAAGAAGTCTTGGACCAAAAATATCAATTAACTTTCCTACAACTGGCTGTCCAATTGCCGTAGCAAGATATAAAGCAGAAACAAGCCATGCTGTTTGAGAAGGCGGTACTCCAAACGCCTGACCAATTGGAATTAAAGCAACTGAAATGATCGAAGAGTTAATAGGATTGAGAATGGAACCTAAAACCATTGGAGCAACCAGTTTTTGATTAAAATGATTTTTATTTGCAGCCTTCCTGTTGCTACTAAATATAGACAAATTTATTCCTTCCTTCATTTCATCTTGAAAGGTTTCGGGAACCATAAAAAAACGGCTGTGTAAATCATAGAAAAACTGAAGGCAAATTAGTCGGGTCTGTTTCACCATAACGGAAACAGACCCTCTTTGTTTAATTCAATGCATCAATCCAAGATTGGACCGTTAACACATCGGCTTGACGTGGAAATACCTTTTCCATTAGAACTCGGTGAACCTCTGGGTCTGGATCAAAACAAGCGTCATTTAACACTTTAATTTCAAAGTCTTTGTCCGCTGCTTCTCTTAAAGTGGATAAAACGACCCCACTTGTAGATATTCCACTGAGAACAAGTGACTCAATTTGTTGCGCCCGTAAGATCATTTCCAGATTACTTCCACTAAAAGCACTAACTCTATATTTCGTAATAACAGGTTCATTTGCTTCGGGTTGAACGGATTCATAAATTTGTGTTGCATGATCATTGACCGTCATAGCACCATACTTACTTATAGCTGAAAACGCCTTGTTTTTCATGCTGACTTCCGGATAACCCTCACTAAATCCGACCCTGACAAAAATAACTGGAATAGAATGTTTACGGGCGGCTTTTATTGCCTTTTGAAATGGCAGTAAAGCTTGTTCTAGATTTTCTCCTAAATGTGGTACGATTCCATTTTGCAGATCCATTACTAATAGTGCAGTTTTACCATTTTGATTTAACATATGTTGTAATCTCCTTTTCAATAGGATACAATAAGTGGAGAGCTCTCCTTTTAATAATAAACGGAGATATCTCCACTTGTCAATTATATAATCATTTTTTGGAGTGATATTTGCATGGTTAATGATAAAAAAATATTACATAAGCACACTGAACGTCGTGACGCAGCTGAGAATCGCCAACGTATTTTAGATGCTGCTTTTAAATTATTTGAACAAAATGGTGTTGAAGAGGTTAGCATGAATCAGATCGCAACAGAAGCAAAAATCGGTCCTGGAACTCTTTATCGACGTTATAAAAATAAGGGAGAATTGTGCCTTGATTTAATTAGGGACAACGTAGTTCTACTATTTGAGGATATAGATGCGTATTTAGAGGAGCATAGAGAAGAGTCACCCCGGTTACGATTTAAAGGCGTACTAAGTTTATTTATCCAATTCAGAGAAAATAAAGCTCAATTGCTTAAAGGTGTTGAAGATGCTGCTCCAAGCAAAAGCCGCAATCCCCTATCAAAAGGTCCGATTTATAGTGAATTACACCAAATATTCGTCAATCTTTTTGAAGAAATATACGAAACCGGATTCCCGAAAGTTAACAATGTATTTAGATCGGATACGTTACTTCAAGCTTTAAGGAGTGATTTTTATTTATTTCAAAGAGAAGTTCGCGGTTATTCTCCTGAAATTATTTTGGAGCAAATCTACTCAACGTTTATATCTGATTAAGCAGTAATTGTGTTCGTCTTAGTTTCGGTCATTTACTCCGCCTCTATATTTTTTATGTTTTTTTTCAATGCAGCATATAATCCTTCGTAAGCCTCAATTTTAACAAAACAGCCCTTTTCGTAATGAAAAGGGCTAAAGATTAATCCTTCTTTTTGAAATAGTGACCCTGCTCTAGGTCCGAGATAAGTGTTGGGTGCACAGGCCGCCATCCCAAGAGTTTTTGGGCCAATGCGCTTGACTTCGGTAAATCAAGAGCGGCAATTAAGCCAAGAAAGCCAAAGTGTGCATCTGCCTCTTCATGTGAAATGCTGACTGCGGGCAAGTTCAGGTGCTTACCGATGACGCTTGCTATGTCTCGAAATGCTATACCTTCATCTCCGACCCCTTGAAGCCGTGTTCCTGCTGGGGCCGATTCCAAGGCCAAACGGAATAGGCGTGCCGCATCAAGCCGATGTACGGCTGACCAACGGTTGGATCCATCGCCAATGTAAGCAGAGACACCCTTTTCACGGGAAATGTTGATCAGCCTCGGTACGAAGCCCTTATCGCCCACGCCGTGGACGGACGGCGGAAGCTCCACAATCGATGTCCGCACCCCACGCTCAGCCAGTGCGATCACCGCATTATCCGATGCCGTTCCGTTTGCATGAGCAGTGGTCACGAACGGCTTGTTGGAGTCTTCGAGCACCTCCCCAATCGCCTCAATTGCACGCAGGTCCGTTGCGAGCGAACCAGCGAAGTCCGAGAAGTCGTTCTTAAACGCCAGGTGAATGACACCATCCGCAGATGCGGCTCCGCTGCGAAGACTGTCGAGGTTGTCAAGGGCTCCATGGTGCACCTCAGCCCCAGCTTCCTTCAGTGCCATGGCACCATTGTCAGAACGTGTAAGGCCGACAACTTTATGACCAGCATCGATGAGTTCTCGGACGACAGCAGACCCGATGTAACCTGTTGCTCCTGTCACAAAAATACGCATAAAAATGCCCTCCTTGAGTTGTACTATTTATTGAACAAGTTGATTCTATACTATAGAGTTAACTCTAAGGCAAATTAAATCGAGGAGAGATTTTTATGAAGATTCGAGAATTATCAGAAAAGACGGGCTTATCAGTCCACACCATTCGTTTTTATGAAAAGGAAGGTTTATTAGACAGTCGGCATATACGGAGAGAGGAAAATAACTATCGTAACTATACAGAAAAAGCGATTGAACGTCTGAATCTGGTAAAGAAGTTTCAAGGGGTGGGTTGTTCACTAACGGAAGTGAAGGAAATTTTGCAAGATCGTGATTCAAATACACGTACCAATCAACAAGTAATTGAATGGATTCGCCAAAAGTTAATAGAAATCGAACGTAAGAAGGACGAAATGGAACAGATGCTTGGAACTCTTAACATGATGTTGGAATACAGAATCACAATGATGAATGACCCAGAAAAGACCAATTCCTAGTTAAAGCTTCGATATTCTGACTAAGTTGTGCATTGGTTTGACTTGTACATGTATTTAAAATCGTTTTTCACATAAATTTGCAAGGCTTCAATGGAAATTTCAGTATTGAAAGTTGATTTGCAAATTGGTATATAGTTTCAATGCAAGTAACGCAATAAAACTTGATATAACAAAAAAATGCATGCCAAATTTGCATGCATTTCATATGTTTTTTATTTTTCCAAAACTGAACTAAGTTATTAAATACCAAGCTATGATGTTAATTTAAAAATCAACACGATTCTTTAACAGAGCCAAATTCTTATAGATCTTTTCACGAATTGGACTTTTGATAATGACCGGTTTGATTAATGCTTGTGCGATACGATCACCTTTGCGAATTTTGTACGTGCTATTCGGAACAAATATACTTCCATAACGATAATCATCAATATTGAAATCGAAAAAAACTCGTCCTTTTCGGTTTTTTCCCAACCACCATTAACGAAATGGTATATTGTATCTTCCTCCCCAATTTTCTGTGCAATATTATCTACAACCACCGTCTTAAGCGTGATCCCAGTCAGCGGCCGAATCTGCATTTCGTATCCACTGGGATTTCACCACGTTCAATAATTGTGCCCTCGGCTGCGATTAGAACCAATCCTGTGTTCATAAGTAGGAATCTTTGCAATGTTAATGTTCATTTTGTCGCCTCTTAATAAATAGTTAAAATCACGATTTTAATTTAACTTTAATGTGTATCATCTTGAGAAAATCCCCTTTAATTGGTAAGCTGACACCAGATCATACTTATTCAAAGCAGGTGAAATCATGAACAAAATAATCGGAATGACTGGGTTAATTATCTCCTTACTTGTGCATGAGTTTTCAGCAAGTGATTCATTGACTCAAAAGATCGCCATGGCTTGTCTCTTTTTGTTCTTATTGGTTTATAATTTTGAACATACTAAGGAGTTCTCTAAAAAGTCTCTGGCTATTATAGGCGCTTCCTTTATTGTACTAATGCTTGGAATTTATCAATTGCTCTTTTTTACTGGTGATTACTTTGAAAGTCGCGGTTTAAATTTTGGATTTATCCTTTTACTTGAAATTGTTTTAGTTATTGGATTAGTGACTGCTGCGCTTAGTTTAATTAAGCATATGGCAGACCGCTTAAGGAAAACACCTGATGGTAAAGAGCATTGACTCTTTGCCTTTTTTAGCTAACCATTTCTTTTTATGCCGTCTTCTATGTACATAATCAAACGCAATATCGACTTTTGCAGACTCTCTTCTGTCAATGATGAATTGATTCAGAACGATTCTTAATTCCTCATCATTTATACCGCTGTGTTTTGCACTCCATCTTAATGAACTCTTCTTCATTTTTTACCAAAATTTATCATTAAATTACCTTTGATAGTCTTATGGATAAAGTTAGTCAATAAAATCACCCCATTTTAAACTGATTTGAAGAATAGTCACTCATTCTTATCTGCCACTAATGAAATGCGTTGACATTTCAAGGTATGAACAAAAAAACCCTGTTAATGACAGTCGGCGTTTAATTAAAAAATGAATACGATTAGAATGGATCTCAAAGAATACAGCCCTTACAATTTATTAGGCTATTTTCGTATTCAATGTCAGACAGAATATTGTACGAATACTTCTGTTTTTACAGTAAATACAATAAAGAGGAGGTGCTGATTTTTTGGAGTTAAAAAACATCGTTAATTCTTACAACATTACAAATATTTTGGGGTATCTTAGACGCTCTCGTCAGGATTTGGAGCGAGAAAAAAGAACAGGCGAAGATACGCTAACTGAACAAAAAGAACTCATGAATAAAATACTGAAGTCGATTGAAATCCCCTATGAATTAAAAATGGAAATCGGGTCAGGAGAAAGCATTGAGGGTCGCCCCGTTTTTAAAGAATGTCTTAAAGACCTCGAGGAAGGCAAGTACCAGGCAATTGCTGTTAAAGAATTAACAAGACTCAGCCGCGGGAGCTACAGTGATGCCGGACAAATAGTTAACCTTCTTCAAAGCAAGCGATTAATTATCATTACACCATATAAAGTTTATGACCCTCGAAATCCTGCAGACATGCGTCAGATTCGTTTTGAATTATTTATGGCCAGAGAAGAATTTGAAATGACCAGAGAGCGTATGACAGGCGCTAAATACACATATGCGGCGCAAGGGAAGTGGATTTCCGGACTAGCGCCTTTTGGATACAGGTTGAACAAAAAAACATCCAAACTAGTCCCCGTCGAGGAAGAAGCAAAAGTCGTTCAATTCATCTTTAACATCTTTTTAAATGGGTTGAATGGAAAAGATTATAGTTATACAGCGATTGCTTCTCACTTAACAAAATTACAAATACCTACTCCATCAGGAAAAAAGCGCTGGAATCAATACACAATTAAAGCAATTCTGCAAAACGAAGCGTATATCGGAACTGTTAAATATAAGGTTAGAGAAAAAACAAAAGACGGTAAACGAACAATTAGACCTGAAAAGGAACAAATTGTAGTACCGGATGCACATGCCCCCATAATAGATCAAGAGCAATTTCAACAATCACAAGAGAAAATTGCAAACAAAGTCCCCTTGCTGCCTAATAAAAATACATTGGAATTAAGTGAATTGGCAGGCGTATGCACTTGTTCCAAGTGCGGTGAACCATTATCTAAATATGACACTAAGCGAACGCGAGAAAACAAAAACGGCACAAAAAGTGTCTATCACGTTAAATCACTCACTTGCAAAAAGAATAAATGCACTTATGTGAGATATAACGATGTTGAAAATGCCATTTTGGATTACCTCTCTTCTTTAAACAACTTAGATAATAAGACTTTAACAAAACATATCATTTCAATGATTTCTAAATACGAAGACGGAAATAATAATGTGAAAACAAAGAAGCAAATATGTGAACATCTTTCACAAAAAGAACAAGAATTAAAAAACAAAGAGAATTTTATCTTCGAGAAATATGAAAGCGGCATTTACACTGATGAACTTTTTTTGAAAAGAAAAGCTGTTTTAGATAAAGAATTTGAAGAACTCCAGATTGCCAAGAATGAGGTCAATGGAACTCAGGAAGCGCAAACAGAAATAGACAGTAATACAGTCAGAAACAACATCAATAAGATAATTGATCAATATCACATTGAATCAAACACAGAAAAAAAGAACGCGCTATTAAGAATGGTCTTCAAAGAAGTTATCGTTAATATGACACAAAAAAGAAAAGGGCCAATTCCAGCTCAGTTTGAAATCACCCCCATCCTAAGGTTTAATTTTTCGTTTTCGATCTCACCGTCACTGATAGTCCCTCAAAATGCAGTAAATATCTTAAAAAACCGATAAAGCCGTTTCTCCGGTGAACACAATGGGAGCTACGAAGCTGTTGTCCGAGAAGCTGTTTCATCAGGCAAATCATCATGTTCAAAACCGCGGTACGGTGTTTTGTTCGGTCCGCTTCGGCAATGTCCTCGGTTCACGCGGTTCTGTTATTCCTATATTATTTGAACAGATGATGGATGGCGGCCCGCTCACCATTACGGATAAAAATATGACGAGGTTTTTTATGTCGATTGATGACGCAGCAATGCTTACCCTGCAATCTGCGGCGATTACAAAGGGCGGAGAAACGTTTATTTTTAAAATGGAGTCCTTGAGGCTTGAAGAACTGCTTCACGGGTTTGAGGAATATGCGATCCGGCACGGACTGCCGCGCCCCGCCGCTGTTGAAGTAGGAAAACGCCCCGGGGAGAAACTTCACGAAGAACTGACCTCCCCTCATGAAACGGAATCTTTATATGAATGGGGCAATCTTTACGCGATATTGCCGGACCCCGCCAAACACCCTGAATTCAAGAAGGTCAATCTCCCCAGATATCAATCCGATCAAGCGCCGCTCATTACAACAGACACAGTCGTAAAGATTATTGAACGATTACATGAAGAAAAAAAAGCATAGAAAAAAGGCCTGTCTAAATCGGCAGGCCTCATTGCTGAGCTCTATTTCTCAAATAAATGCTGATAGGTTTCATAGCCTTCTTCCTTCAGCTTATCCTTCGGAATAAAACGGAGTGCCGCAGAGTTAATGCAATAACGGAGACCGGTCGGCCCAGGGCCGTCATTAAAAACGTGGCCCAAGTGGGAGTCCGCTGTTTTGCTTCTCACTTCCGTCCGGACCATCCCGTGGCTCGTGTCCAGTTTTTCGTCAACCTCTTCTTCCTCAATCGGTTTGGTAAAACTCGGCCATCCGCAATGAGAATCGAATTTATCCAGAGAAGTAAACAGGGGTTTTCCTGAAATGATATCAACATAAAGCCCCTCTTCTTTGTGATCCCAAAATTCATTTTGAAATGGCGGCTCTGTTCCGTTGTTTTGCGTGACTTCGTATTGCATGGGGTTTAATGATTTGATTTTTTCTTCTTTATTTAGAGCCATCCTATCTGTCCCTCCAATGTTCATCCAGAAATCCTTGACGTCCGGAGCCTACACGGTAGCGCCCGTAGTGATCAGGATTTTTCTTATAAAAATGCTGATGATAGCCTTCCGCTTCATAAAAAGGCTCAGCCTTTAAAATGTCTGTCACGATCGGCTTTTTAAAGATGCCGCTGTCTTCAAGCTGTTTTTTTGAGGCTTCAGCTATCTCTTTTTGTTCATCATTATGGTAATAAATCGCCGCCCGATATGAACTTCCGCGGTCCGCGAACTGGCCGCCTGCGTCAGTCGGGTCGATCTGCTGCCAAAACAGCTCGACAAGCTTTTCATACGGGAAAATGTCTGGTTGAAATGTGATTTGAACGGCTTCCCTGTGGCCGGTCGTTTCACTGCACACTTCTTCGTAAGTCGGATTCTCAGTATGGCCTCCTGTATAACCGGACACCACTCTTTCAATTCCGGGCTGTTCGTCAAACGGCTTCACCATGCACCAAAAACAGCCGCCTGCAAATGTGGCGATTTCTTTTTTTTCTGACATACGGGTGCCCTCCTTTGTTCATACGTGGTATTATTATATTATAGCATGTATAAACAGAATAAAAATAATTCTGCTTTCTTCAGGGGAAGCATAAGCCGAATACCGCGCTGACTACATATTGGAGGTTCATGATTTGAAAGTAAGAACACAAATGATGTATGATATGGAAGCTTTGCTTCGAAAAGTGTTTAAACAAATCAGAAATGAAGTTAATGAAATTCTAGATAAAGAGCTGTCCAGGAACGAATTCACCATTTTACGGATTCTCAGTGAACAAGGTCCTAAAAAAGTTACGGAATTCGCTCCCATTCTTGAGGTCTCCGCAAGCCACATTACCGCAGTGACCGACGCTTTAGTAGAAAAGGAATGGATCACCCGCATCCGTTCTAAAGAGGACAGACGAATTATCAGAATCCATATTACGGAAGACGGGGAGAAAATTGTCGATCATTTCAACCAGAAAAAAACAGAATACTTTTTTAAACGGTTTGACTGCTACTCTGATGAAGAGCTCGCAACGTTAATCAAACTGTTCAGCAAGCTGGATAAAAAACGCTGAAACGTAAAAAACACAAATCCCAGAAAGGATCTGTGTTTTTTTTATGAAAACTTATTGCTTCGGATGATAATAGGAAAATTCAATTTCATCCGTGTCGAGATTGATTTTATCAGCCTTAACATACATACCGTTGTCTAATGGCATTTCCGACAGACGGACCTCAATGCTTTTATCACTTGGATGAACGTGCACAAATGACGGCAGTTCGTAAAAGCTGTCCATATAATTCAGCACAAAGCTGATCGGAAGACTTAATTCACCTAATGAAAACTTCGTCACTTTCAGAACCACATCTCCGTTCTTTTGTACGGACGGTTCAAATGTGACAACCGCATTAATTGATGTTGAGAACGCCTTGATTTTACCGGCTACGTGCACGTCGTTATTGATGTCCACTTTGTAGTCAAGCTGATTCGATGCCTTCTCTTTTAAGTACGAATTCACAAACCTGGCAAGTGATTCTTTGGAGCTGGTGATATGAAAGCCGTACTCGCTTTTTGTCTCATCTTGTATTTTCGCCTGTTCTCCCGGCATAACCATCAATGTCACGATTACCGCGGCGGCAATCACATTGAGTGCAAGAAGAATAAAAAACAGCGATTTCCATTTCTTCATCATTTCACCCTATTCTGCTGGTAACCCTTGTTTTTCAATAGTGCCGTACAATCGATCGGCGATGAGTGCATACCCTTTTGCATTCGGATGAAAATCATCATCCTTTGAAATGCGGCTGCTGCCGCTTTTTTGACTGAACAAGTCTTCAACATTCACCGCGGCGGCGTGAGGATCTTTTTTCAGCTCTTTTGCGGCGATCTGGTTCCAATCAGTCACAACCCCGTTAATCTCTTTTAACTCAGGCAGCGTAAATGTGAACGGATTGTACATGCTGACATACACCAGCTCAGCGTTTTGATTGTATTTGCGTATTTTTGAAATGATCGCCTTGAACCGTTTTTCAAAAGGTTTCTCTTCCTTTTGGAACGGCTGAACCGTCAGCTGCATAACGTTCTGGCGGAGCACCTTCATTAAATCATTACCGCCGATGGTAAAAAAGATATAATCGGCGCCCTTCAATGATTTCTGCACTTTTTTATCATCAAGCTTTTTAAGCAGGTCAGACGTCTTGTCGCCCTGCACCGCATAATTTTTAATATCTACCGTTTTCACATGTCCCTTTTTCTTAAGGGAATCCGCCACCTTGCCGACGTATCCTGAACCGTCAGAATCTCCTACTCCTTCAGTCAATGAATCTCCGACCGCAGCTATGACAATATGATCTTTCGTTTTCGGTTCTTCAGCATCAGAACCGGTGCGCTGGACAGAACAAGCTGATAAAAGCAAGGTCAGTCCGGCGATCAATGAGAACATTCGCAGCTTCAATCTGGTTGCTCCTTCCCCGTCTACTAGTGGAAAGTGTAACATGTTTTTTCAGATTTGAAAATGTCTAATCTGCCAGTTTACTTGAGCTTCTCAGCCGCTTTGACATCTGAGAGGATGTCATCATACGGAACTTTCTGCACGCCGTCATAATCTTTAAGCACCTTGCCGTCAGGTCCGACTAAATAAAAAGAAGTTTTATGTATGACCTGATCTTCCCCCTTCGGCTTGTTGACGATTGCTTTAAAGCTGTTCAGCGCAAAATCTTCAATGTCCTTTTGGCTGTAACCGGTCAGAAAATCCCAGTTGCGAAGTGAGAGCGGATATTTGGAAGCAAATGCTTTCAGCTGTTTAGGCGTATCATTTTCAGGATCTACACTGAACGACACAATCCGCACATCCGGGTTCTCAGCCTTCAGTCTTTTTTGCAGTTCAGTCATATGGGC
Organism: Bacillus sp. CIS52; assembly: GCF_053545315.1. Taxonomy (NCBI): domain Bacteria; kingdom Bacillati; phylum Bacillota; class Bacilli; order Caryophanales; family Bacillaceae; genus Bacillus; species Bacillus sp. CIS52. The sequence continues at coordinate 205,283 of NZ_JBIUFR010000003.1, read as the reverse complement.
TGTCATCGGCGGACAGACGGAATTACAATTTGTAAACATAAAATCCGCAATCCAGACATGCCCCTTCAGGCTTTTCAGTGACACTGTTTTTCCGTCTTGGTTCTGATAGGAAAACGGCTCAATCTGATAGTTCAGCGGGTCTTTTATCGTCTTCCCCCCGCAGGCGCACAAGAGCAGCAAACAGATGACGGCAGCGAAGCTTTTCATTTTTTTCATTTCCATTCCCCCCATGGATAAAACGCTTACAGCATTCATCATAAAAAAATCCCCGCACCCTCCCTTATCAAAAGGAGGGCGCTAAGGAATGCGCGCCGTCATGCGTTATGTTTTAATACCTCTTGGTTGAAAACGGCCTCGTAATCTTTCCACTTCATACGGCGCTTAACATATTGTCGGAATGAATACACTGTTCTCACACTTCGTGAAGCAAAAACTTCTCTCAAATAAAGCTCAAGGTGCCGATGAATTTGAAAAAAATAATGTTCACCTTTCGTGACAACCGGTATTTCTGTCACTTTCACCTGAATCCCGTCCTGTCGTTTGAACTCTAGGCTTTTGAGTAACAAGATATCAATCCTTCTTTTTCGATTGTTTTCTTTTTATTATATACAATCTGAGAAAGCGTGTCTGTCATTTTGCGCGGCCGTTCTAAAAAAAGTCAGATTAACAGGTGGAACAGGTCCTGATCTTTATTCACTTCTACGTAATGAAATCCTTTTTGGTCCATCCGGGCAATGAGCGCGCCGTAATCTTCCCGATGTTTCAGCTCAATGCCGACCAATGCAGGTCCGCTGCTTTTATTATTTTTTTTCGTATATTCAAATCGGGTGATGTCATCATCAGGCCCGAGCACTTCATCAAGGTATTCGCGAAGCGCTCCCGCCCTTTGCGGGAAATTAACGATAAAATAGTGCTGCAGCCCCTCATAAATCATGGAGCGTTCCTTCATCTCCTGCATTCTGCCGATGTCGTTATTCCCTCCGCTGACCACACAGATGACGTTTTTTCCTTTAATCTCTTCCTTGTACAGATCAAGTGCCGACACGGACAATGCTCCCGCCGGCTCAGCTACGATGGCGCATTGATTGTATAATTCGAGAATTGTGCTGCACACTTTTCCTTCCGGGACAAGAAGAATGTCATCAACTACGGTTTCAAGCGTCTGAAAAGTTTCCGCGCCGATTTTTTTTACAGCCGCCCCGTCAACAAATTTATCGATTTTCTCAAGTTCAATGACTTGTCCGGCTTTTTTCGATTCAAAATATGTAGCTGCGCCCTTCGGCTCCACCGCTATGATTTTTGTTTCCGGCGAAATGTTTTTCATGTACGTGCCGAGACCGGAAAGGAGTCCTCCTCCCCCTACACTCGCAAAGAGGAAATGCGGCTCAACGTCAATGTCATTTAAAATTTCAATGGCAGCCGTTCCCTGCCCCGCCATGACGTCCGGATCGTCAAACGGATGAATAAACGTGCGGTTTTCCTTTTCACAGCATTCCGCAGAACTCTTATATGCATCATCGAAAGTGTCACCCGTCAATATGATTTCAACAAATTCTTTTCCGAACAGCTCCACTTGAGATACCTTTTGTCTCGGTGTGGTTGACGGCATAAAAATCTTGCCGTGAATGCCGAGATGTTTGCATGAGAACGCAACCCCCTGCGCGTGGTTTCCCGCACTGGCGCAGACAATTCCGTTTTCAGTCTGCTCTTTTGAGAGCTGTCTCATTTTATTATAAGCCCCTCTGAGCTTAAATGATCTGACCACCTGAAGGTCTTCTCTTTTCAAATAGATATTGCAGTCATATCTCTCAGAAAGTCTGTCATTCCTCTGCAAAGGCGTATGTATCACAACGTCCTTTACGTTTTGGTGCGCTTTTAAAATGTCTTTTACCTGGATGAGAGAGTCTTCTTTAAGTAACGGTTTCATTTACAGAGTCCTTTCTTATTTAAATCCCTATTTAATATGCCATTATAACATGAATATTCAAATAATAAGATAATTATTTGAATTTCGTAAATAAAATTAAATAAACCGATTCATAAGAAAAAGATATTTTCAAAGGTGAAAACATGTTATACTTAAACCAATTAGAACCAAAAGGAGCCAATTCATGACTGTAATTGAACAATCTGATCCCTTTCATCAGCTAGCCGGCGAACATAAATCCTTTTTAGAAACGAAACGATTGGCCGCCAAATTCGCCTTATCGGATCTGCCGGTCTTCATCACGGGTGAAGTCGGAACCGGAAAAAAACAAATGGCCGCAGCGATCCACCATAAATCCCGCAGAAACAGCGAACTATTTATTACCGTTCACTGCAGCCAAAGCGAAGAGCAGCTCAATCATGAACTGTTCTGTGCTGAAGGTGCATTAAATAGGGCCCGCCGCGGAACATTATTCTTATATGAAATCGGAGACATGCCGCTGTCGGTACAGGCCCGCCTTCTTTCGGAGCTTGATGCCGGGCTTTCCGCCCGCATCATTGCAAGCAGCACGGCGGATCTTGCCGATGCGGAAAACACGTTCAGCAAAGATTTATTTTACAGGCTTCACGTGTTATGCCTTCAGCTCCCTGCTCTATCTGAACGAAAAGGCGATATACCGCTCCTTCTTCAGCATATGCTGGCAGCCTCTGGGCAGCAATTGCATCTCGATCCGTCCGTTTATCCGCTGTTTGAGCGGCACACCTTTAACGGCAACATTAGAGAGCTTCAAAACGCGGCGCATTATATGGCTGCGGCAGCCTCCGGCGGTACGATTTATCCCGAGGATGTCCCGCCCTATATCAAAAACAGCCAGAAAGCGAAAACCGCCAAGAAAAAAGAAAAGCGCCTGACATTGATGGAGAAAGAAGAATTTTTGTTTATTTTGGAATCAATCAAAGGCTTAAATGCCAAAGGCGAACCCGCCAGCAGACGGAGCATATCCGAATTAAGTGAGAACGGCACAATGACATTGACGCCTCAGCAGGTCAGAAACAGGCTTGATTACTTAGAAAAGATGAACTATGTCACAAAAGGCCGGGGACGCGCAGGAACAAAAATCACAATAGAAGGGTTAGGCTTTTTGCAGTCACTGCAAAAACAAATCCTTTAAAAGGAGGACATTTGATTGTTCACGATTAAAGAAGAAATCGCAAATGCCATCACACACGGAATCGGTGTATTGCTGTCGATTCCGGCGCTGATTTTTCTCATTATCTTCGCGGTGAAATACGGATCGCCGACAGACATCGCCAGCTTCTCGATTTTCGGCGCCTCAATGCTGCTTCTGTATCTCAGCTCGACTCTTCTGCACAGCATTCAGCATAAAAAAACGAAAGACATTCTTGAGATTGTGGATCATTCCGCGATTTACGTCTTGATAGCGGGGACATATACGCCATTTTTATTAGGGCCGCTTAAAGGCGCACTCGGCCTGACTCTTTTAATTATCGTTTGGTCGCTTGCCCTCGGAGGCATCGTGTTTAAAATCTTTTTCGTGAAGCGGTTTATCATTTTTTCAACGCTTGTCTATTTAATGATGGGCTGGCTGATTATCGTCGCCATTAAACCGCTGTACGCTTCGCTGTCAGGCCCGGGATTCGGCCTTCTTCTTCTCGGCGGCTTATTATATTCCGCCGGCACCGTTTTTTATATTTGGAGAAAGATCCCGTTTCATCACGCCATTTGGCACAGCTTTGTTTTAGGCGGCAGCGCCTCAATGTTTTTCTGTATTTTATTTTATTGTGTCAAAGTTCCCTTTATCTGAAATAAAAAAGCACAGCCTCTCGTAAAGAGACTGTGCTTTTTTTATGCACGGAGCCGTTTTTGAACGGCCGGATAATAAGCGGGCTTGACATGCAATTCAATGTCAGCCGGTTTCAGCCGTTTCAATAATCTGCCCCGAAGCAGCCGGTCTGTTCCCGTTGTGCTGACCGGAACAATCGGAAGATCAAAACGCAGGGCCAGTTCCTCCGGATTGATTTTGCCGTCTTCAGAAAGAATCAGGCTTTGTCCTTTTTGCAGGCTGACTTCCGCCTCCTGACGCACGTCCCGGCTTTCTCCGTCACAAATGACACCCATCAGTCTCAGCCAATTCCCCAGAAACGGCATCCGGAAAGCTTTCTTGCCGGCGATAAAACCAGCCGGATCTTCAAGATGTCCCGCAAGCAGTACAAGATCACCCACACCTAATCTCGGATGCACATACAATACAGGTCCGTCCGGTATCGGCCGATCATGATGAATGCTGATTACCGATCCCGACACGTCAATGCAGCCCCTCATAAACGCTTTGGGCTGTTCGTACACCCGTTTCATCTGTTTTTGAAAAGAAAGCCGCGGGTCAAGCTCTTTTTGATTGATATATTCCTGAATATTTTTCATGAACATAAATACAACGTACATGACAAGGCAGCCGTAACGAATCAATTCTTGTCCCCCTGCTTATTTCTTTTTCTCGTATACAAGGTACTCATAATCGTAAGGGTTTTTTTCATCTTTTACTCCCTGTCTGCGGGATGTCAATTCCCATTCAGTTTCATTAAACTCCGGAAAAAAACGGTCACCTTCAAAGACATGATGAATTTTAGTCATGTAGAGTCTGTCCGCATATGGAAAGAGCGCACTGTACAGCTGGGCGCCGCCGATTACAAAGCATTCTTCATTCCCCGGGATCAATTTGAGCACTTCCTCAGCCGAGGAAGCGACCGTACAGCCTTGAAATAAGGATTCGTCCCGTGAAGTTACAACGATGTTACGCCGATTCGGAAGCGGACGTCCGATTGATTCAAACGTTTTCCGCCCCATCACAATGGTATGTCCCGTCGTCACTTTTTTGAAATATGCGAGATCGTCCGGAAGGTGCCAAGGCAGATCGTTATCTTTTCCGATCAGCCGGTTTTCATCCATCGCAAAAATAAACGAAATCATACGCTGACAGCTCCTTTTATATGCGGATGCGGGTCATAATCCTCAATGATAAAGTCTTCAAACGTAAAATCAAAAATAGAATCAACGTTGCGCGCAAACCGCAGTTTCGGCAGCGGGCGGACATCTCTTGTCAGCTGCAAATTCACCTGTTCCACATGGTTTTGATAAATGTGGACGTCTCCGAACGTATGAACAAACTCACCCGGTTCAAGACCCGTCACATGCGCGATCATCATTGTTAAAAGCGCATAAGACGCGATATTAAACGGCACGCCGAGAAAGACATCCGCCGACCGCTGGTAAAGCTGGCACGACAGTTTTCCGTCAGCGACATAAAACTGAAACAGGCAGTGGCAAGGAGGAAGCGCCATATGATCAATTTCGCCGACATTCCACGCGCTGACGATTAACCGCCGGGAATTCGGATTGGTCTTGATGTCATGAACCAGCTGGGAGATTTGATCAATCGTCTCGCCGTCCGCTCCGCGCCATGAGCGCCATTGAGAGCCGTAAACCGGTCCAAGCTCTCCGTTTTCATCGGCCCATTCGTTCCAGATGCGTACTCCGTTTTCCTGAAGATAGCGGACATTCGTGTCTCCTTTTAAAAACCAAAGCAGCTCGTGCGCGATTGATTTAAAATGGAGCTTTTTCGTCGTAAGCATCGGGAAACCTTCCTGAAGGTTAAACCGCATTTGGTAGCCGAACGTGCTGATCGTGCCCGTTCCCGTACGGTCTCCTTTTTTTTCTCCGTTTTCTAACACATGACGGCACAAATCTTTATATTGTTTCATCTTTTTCATCCTTTTAACGTAGTCTTTTAGTAGTGTAACACAATAAAAAATCATTTCTGCAAAATTTCTCAGAAATGATTTTTTTATTTCTTCACGTTATTACACGCTCATCCAGTCAGGCGGCGTATTCCGGTCCCAATAAATGCTGCCGAGCTCATGGTGTGATTGGAATCCGTCTTCAGCGGTATGGTAATGAAAATTAAACCAGTAGCCGTCTTGCGGAGGATGATCCCGGCGGACGTGGAATCTTAAAAGATCTTCACCCGTCAGCCTGTTATACACATGAAAAATTTTTTCGGTTTTTCCGGCCGACGGCTTGCTGGAAATGACCACATCCTGATACGCTTCATCATCTCGAAACTTGGCTAAATGCCCTGTGATCACATCTTCGATTTTCGGCAGAATTTCACTTCTGTAATCATCTTCAATGACCGGAGAGATTTTGCTGCCGAATTTTAAAAATGCTTGATTTTCAGCATCACCGAGAAGCTGCTGCTGATACGATTGAAACGGTAATTCAGGCTCCCGCCCTGCCTTCTCTTCCCCCGGCAGGGAGTGTTCATCATAAAAAGCGGTGTAATCATTCTGCTCAAGACTGCTCGACTGTCCTGAAGGCTTGTCTGTCATCAGAGCAGCCGGAGGAGACACGAGCCCGAACGTTACAATGGTAAACAGAACCACAAGGGTCTTTTTCATCCACAATTTCATGATAGATAGTTCCCCTCTGTTTTATTGTCCTCTTGTCCCTATATTCTAGCATAGAACAAAGCGCGGCGTCATGTCCGGAAGCGCATGATCATACAATATGGGAAATTGGTAACTGTGACCGAGCGGCTAAACCGCTTACAATAAGAAAGAGAAAAAAGGAGGGGATGAGATGATTAACGCTTTATTTGCGACTGTATCACTTCTCACGCTGCTTTATTTTGTCGTGATGGAAATCACTGATTAACGAAAGAAAAGCTCATGATATCATGAGCTTACATGAATGACACCGAAGTGGAAAAGCGCCGTTTTTCTTTTCAGCACCTTGAAGCCGTATCGTTCAAACCGCGGGCTTTTCCAATGGTCTTTAAGCACTACGCATTTTTTCGCCGCCCGAACGGCTTGCGTGATGCACTCTTCGTTAAAACCTTCTTCTGCCAGCGCACGGAGCGGCGCAATGCCGTCTGACGTTTCAACAGGTTCGTGAAACATCGGGTCAAAATAGATGACATCTACCGATGAATCAGGAAGCTCCCGCAAATAATCGGCGCAGTCGGCATGCTTGACTTGAATGCGTTTCATGGCGGCTTGCAGCGGTTCAATACCGGTTTCCCACGTTTGAAGGCCTGTTTTAACGAGCAATGAGACAAGCTCATTTTTCTCCAGGCCGATTACTTGTCCGCTTTTTCCGACAGCCATGCTTGCCAAAATCGCATCGGATGCCAGGCCGAGCGTGCAATCTAAAAAGGAGTCCCCTTCGCGTAAACCAGCTGCTTTTAACATCGGCTCGGCTTCCCCTCTCAATAACCGCTTTGCCCGGAACATCGCTGTATTCGGGTGAAAAAAGAACTTTTCCCCTTGCTTCGTGTAAAGTTCGAACCGTTCCTTTCCAATGACCAAAAGATCGTTTGCCGCTCGTTCCAGCATTTTTTCAATGGGCTGTTTATTGCGGCTGCAATAAGTGTCACCCAGCCTGTCACTGAGTGACTGTGCTGTGTGTATCGTATATTCGCTAGGTCTGTAACTGGTTGTGATCATTTATTTCTCCAAAAAGAAAATGCCCGGAATTCGGGCATTTCAGCAGTGTGCATCGAAGGCATCTGTCAGATTTTTCATAATTTCCTCCATGTCATGCCCTTCGATTTCGTGGCGGGGAATAAAGTGAACGACCTCTTTCCCTTTTAACAGCGCCATTGATGGCGAGGAAGGTTCCTGCCCCGTAAAATATTCACGCATTTTTGCAGTCGCATCTTTATCTTGACCGGCAAATACGGTAACCGTATGATCAGGCGCTTTTTCATGCTGTAAAACAGCCTGAGTCGCAGCCGGACGGGCAAGACCCGCGGCACAGCCGCACACGGAGTTGACAACGACCAATGTCGTGCCCTCAGCTTGTTCCATAAAGCTTTCCACTTCTTCCGCCGTCGTTAATTCCTGAAAACCCGCGCCCGTCAGCTCACGGCGCATCGGCACGACCAGCTGGCGCATATATTCTTCATAAGCCATTGACATAAAAAAGCCCCCTCTAAAATCCTTATATGATGTCAAGGATACTATAGAGGGAGCCGGAATTCAATTGTTCAGGCCGCTGATTTAAATTTTCATGATTCCGCCCGTATTGGCGCTTGTCACGAGTTTGGAATACCGGGCAAGATATCCTGTTTTGACTTTCGGCTCAAAGCCTTTCCAATTCGCCTTACGTTTTTCCCATTCCTCTTCAGACACTTGCACATCCAAAATCCGTTTTTCTATGTCAACGATGACATGGTCTCCGTTTTCGACGAATGCGAGCGGGCCGCCCTCAGCCGCTTCAGGGGATACGTGGCCGATTGAAAGGCCGCGGGACGCCCCTGAAAAACGTCCGTCTGTAATAAGCGCCACTTTCGGGCCGAGCCCCATTCCGACAATCTGAGAAGTCGGAGCGAGCATCTCCGGCATGCCAGGGCCTCCTTTTGGACCTTCATAACGGATAATGACAACGTCTCCTTCTTTTACTTTGCGGTTTATAATCCCTTCAAGCGCGGCATCCTGGGAATCAAAGACGACAGCGGGGCCTTCGTGTCTTGTAATCCCGTCTTGTACGCCGCCTGTTTTGATAATGGCGCCATCCGGAGCCAGATTCCCAAACAGCACGGCCAAACCGCCTTTTTCGGTAAACGGATTGTCAAGCGGATGAATCACGTCATAATCCTTTACTTCATGACCTGCTATTGTTTCTCCGAGTGTCCGGCCTGTCACAGTCAGCGCGTCAAGATGAAGCGCGCCTTCTTTTTTCGCCAATTCATTAAGGGCCGCAGAGACTCCGCCCGCTTCATGCAGATCTTCAATGAAGACATCCGATGCCGGCGCCAATTTCGATAAGTGAGGTACTCGTTCTGCCACTTCGTTAATGCGTTCTAATGAGTACTCGACTCCCGCTTCATTGGCAAGCGCAAGCGTATGAAGCACTGTGTTGGTTGAGCCGCCGAGAGCCATATCTAACGCAAACGCGTTGTCAATCGCTTTTTCTGTGACGATATCGCGCGGCTTAATGTCCTTTTTAATGGTTTCCATCAATTGGGCCGCTGATTTTCTCACAAACTCTCTTCTTTCCGGAGAAGCCGCAAGAATTGTTCCGTTGCCCGGAAGCGCCAAACCGAGCGCTTCAGACAGACAGTTCATCGAGTTTGCCGTAAACATGCCTGAACAAGATCCGCACGTCGGACAGCCGAACTGTTCCAGCTCCTGCAGTTCGCCTTCACCGATTTTCCCGGCTTGATAGGCACCGACGCCTTCAAATACTGAAGAAAGCGAGATCTTGCGGCCGTCGCTTGTGCGGCCGGCTGCCATCGGCCCGCCGCTGACGAAAATGGTCGGGATATTAATCCGCATAGCCGCCATCAGCATTCCCGGCGTAATTTTGTCACAGTTCGGAATGCAGACCATTCCGTCAAACCAGTGCGCCGAGACGACCGTTTCAACTGAATCGGCAATGATTTCACGGCTCGGCAGCGAATATCTCATGCCGATATGCCCCATTGCGATTCCGTCATCTACTCCGATGGTGTTAAATTCAAAAGGCACTCCGCCCGCTTCCCTGATTGCTTCTTTTACGATTTTTCCAAATTCCTGCAGATGAACATGTCCGGGAACGATATCGATGTATGAATTGCAGACCGCGATAAACGGCTTGCCGAAGTCTTCTTCTTTTACGCCGGCAGCGCGAAGCAGGCTGCGGTGCGGCGCTCTGTCAATTCCCTGTGTGATCATGTTGCTGCGTAATTCTGCCATGGTGATCCCCCTACTGTTTTTAGACTGTGCGATATTTTTAAAATTTTCAGTTTATTTAAGGGCGCATTCTGTATATATCTTCAGTTACAGCGTTTCCGCCCTGTCCGATTTCGTATTCTTTTTGTATCTCGATAAAAACCCTCCAACAATTAATATTGTACTTACTATATAGAGTTTTGAATCATTTTTCAACAATATTCTAAATAATTTTTATAAAAAGTGAATTCAAATAAAAAAGGTGCATGGCGCACCTTTTTATTACTGCTGTTCTTTTTTTCTGCTTTCAGTCATTTGTTTCCAGACTGAACCTTTCGCCTCTTCTCCGTGCTCAATCCGTTCAATCGCCATTTTGACTTGCAGGCTGACCTCGAATTCCGGATCGTCTTCCGCCGCTTTTAATGCTTCCAGCGCTGTTTCATCGCCGACTTCATATAAAAACATGGCCGCGCGCCAGCGCACGAGCTTGCTTGAGTCACTGAGCGATTTTATCATTGCCGGGATGGCGCTCGCATCGCCGATATCTGACAGGCAGTCACCCGCCGTCCTTCTGACCGTCACCGTTTTGTCTTCAAGCGCTTTGTATAGCAGCGGAAGCACAGACGGCTTTTCGATCATTCCTAAATAGACGACAGCTTGTCTTCTGATCGAGGTCTTCGGATCATGAAGCGCTTTTTCCAATACAGGTAAATCGTCTTCATCCGGGTCCATTTGCTCAAGATGGGCATAGCGCTGTTTCCAGTCTTCATCATCGAGCATATCCGGTGTCACTTTATAAGCTTTCCGCTGCACTGCCGGCTTGGCCTCACCTTTTTGCTGTGCGGCCGCTTCGGTCAGGCGTTTGAGCCGCTCATCACTGTAGGCAGCCTGAAGCTCTTCTGTGACATCGTGTCCGATTTCGGTAAAATCCCCGAAGCGGACGCCTTGTTCTTTCCAGGAGCGCTCAAATACGACATTTGAGGCTTCTGAACGCAGCTTTAATATGGCTTCTTGAAAACGTTCCGGAAGGCCGAACCGTTCTTCACGTTCGCCGTCCGTCAATTTGACCTGCATCGGGATTCCGCTGAACATTTGGACGAAAACCTTCACTTCTCCGAATGATTCCTGTTCAGAACGGCTCTCAGACTGCTCCGTTTGTTCCATTCCGAAGGCTGATCGGACTTGCGGCAGAATTTCCTTCCAGTCAAAACGGGCGTTTCTCTCCACAGCCAAAAAATCAGCAACATGATAAACGCCTTTTACTCCCTCAATCTTTAAAATATCACGTACGACGGCCGGAGCATCTTCTGCCTGATCCGGCTTATAATTGTTGCTTTTGCCGGCCGGAAGCTCTTCAGTCAAGATCACTTTCATCGTGTTCGGACTCGGCGTCGGTTCTATTGATTTAATCTTCATATTGGTCCTCCTATGCACAATCTGACACTTATTCTAACACAGCCTGCACAAGCGTTCTATTGCCCCGCTTAGCTTTTTGCCATGCGGCCTCTTTTTGAATGCGGGCGGCAAACTGCAATAGAAATTGATGCCGCTCCTCTGCCAATCCGGCTCCTGTTTTTGTATTCATTAAGCCGATACCCGCAGCGCCGATCGCATCAAGCATGTCTGCATCCTGAATAACTTTTCCTTCCAATGAAAGCGGCCGCTTTTTCAGCAGTTCCCCTGTGCAAAAATGACATCCCCGTGATCATATCCGCAATCTCCTGAATGGAGTCATGCGCGATGTTGAAAGCAGCCAGCTGTTCTGTCACTCCGCCCGCCGTCAGGCTTTCTTCGGGTTATCATCAATTAGACCATGAACCAGCGCGGCCGCCTCGGTGCGCCTTCTTCTTTTGCAATACAAATAGAAAGTGTTGCGGCCTGGGAAATATGAAGCCAGTCATGGCCCGTTCTTTCATTGATAAGCTGTTCTTTTTCTTTTCGTTCACCGTGTCACCTCTTATAGAGCCAAAAGCTTCTGTACTGTATCTTCAAGCTCCTTCGGGTTGACGTTTGGAGAAAAACGTCCGGTGACCTCGCCGTTTCGGTCCACAATAAACTTAGTGAAATTCCATTTGACCGCCTTTGTGCCAAGCATCCCCTTCGCCTTTTCCGTCAAATATGTGAAAAGAGGATGAGCGTCTGCTCCATTGACATCCACTTTCGCAAACATCGGGAATGTGACGCCGTAATTTTTCACACAGAATTCCTGAATTTCCGCCTCGTTTCCGGGCTCTTGGTTCATAAATTGATTGCAGGGAAATCCTAATATTTCAAGCCCTTCCTCCCGGTATGTATCATAGAGCTCCTGAAGCTGCTTGAGCTGGGACGTGAACCCGCATTTGCTCGCTGTATTCACAATGATCAGCACCTTGCCCCTGTAAGCCGATAGCGTCATGTCTTCGCCAGTTATGGTCCGTACGTTTATGTCGTAGATTGTCATCTGCGCCCCTCCTACTTTCATTCTTCATTCATTTTAACTGTTTTACAATGCAAAACAAACGGAAACCGCTTTTCCCTTCCATTTACCGGTAAACATTTTTTTCGAGGAACCAAACGGCTCTTTGCCCGTCATAATAAAGAGCCGCCCCAAATTTATGCCCATTTGCCGCTTTCATCCTGTCTTTATGTGTTAATTGCGGCTTATTACGCCGGGATGGATTGAAAAATGGCTTAAAAATTTCTATAATGAAGAAAATTAACGGGGAATAACGGAGGTGGCATGTTGCCTATTAATATACCAAATCACCTGCCCGCTAAGCAGGTGCTTGAAAGTGAACACATCTTTGTAATGGATGAAAGCCGGGCTTTTTCTCAGGATATCCGGCCGCAGAAGATCGTGATTTTAAATCTGATGCCGAAAAAAATCCAAACGGAAACCCAGCTCCTCAGGCTGCTTGGTAATTCGCCTTTACAAGTTCACTTTACGTTCCTAATTCCGAGCACACATACTCCAAAAAATACAGCAAGGCAGCATTTGGATGAATTTTATACGGAATTTTCCAGCATCCGCCACAAACGGTTTGATGGAATGATTATTACCGGCGCTCCGATTGAGCACCTGCCGTTTGAAGATGTTTCTTACTGGGAAGAATTAAAGGAAATTATGGAGTGGAGCAAAACGAACGTCACTTCAACGCTCCATATCTGCTGGGGAGCTCAAGCCGGTTTATACCACCATTACGGCATTGAAAAAACGGAGCTGCCGAAAAAAATCTTCGGAGTGTTTGAGCATACCGTTCTTAAAAAACACGAGAGATTGGTAAGAGGCTTTGACGAGCTATACTATGTGCCCCACTCACGGCATACAGATATTAATACGGAGCAGCTGAAATCGGCTTCAGATTTGGATGTGCTGAGCGTTTCAGAAGAAGCCGGTGTCTGTTTAATCGTTTCTAAAGACGAAAAGCAGATTTTCTTAACGGGTCACCCGGAATACGATACTGATACGCTTCTTCAGGAGTATGAGAGGGATATAGAAAGAAAGCTTTCAAACGTAGAAGCTCCTAAGCACTATTTTGCACCCGGCGGGAAAGAACCTGTAAACCGCTGGAAGGCTCATGCGACGTTATTGTTTATGAATTGGCTGAATTATTATGTATATCAGGAAACCCCGTATGAATGGGATTAATTTTTGTTTTGAGTGATACGGTGACAAAAATATGATAAAATACTCTTGATTCAGTATGGGTATAACAGAACTTTAAAATACTGGAACATATCAATTAAATTTAGTTTAAATATGTTGCCGCGCTTATTATAAAATGATGTACTTGTGTTATGTTTATCTATAGACAATAACTCCTTACGATGCATGAAGCTTGCTTGTTGTTGATTACATTGAGGTGAATTTACTTGAATACCAATAAAAAAGTATTAATTTTGACTGCAAATTACGGAAACGGACATGTTCAAGTGGCCAAAACGCTCTACGAACAATGTCTGCGTCTCGGCTTAGATGTGACGGTTTCCAATTTGTATCAAGAGTCAAATCCGATTGTTTCAGAGGTTACTCAATACCTTTATTTAAAAAGCTTCTCAATCGGGAAACAGTTTTATCGTTTGTTTTATTACGGAGTTGACAAAATCTATAATAAACGCAAATTCAATATTTATTTTAAAATGGGAAATAAACGTCTGGGCCAGCTCGTCGAAGAGCATAAGCCGGACATTATAATCAATACATTTCCGATGATTGTCGTACCGGAATACAGACGGAGAACCGGAAAAGTGATCCCGACGTTCAACGTTATGACCGATTTCTGCCTTCACAAAATCTGGGTTCATGAAAATGTGGATAAATACTATGTCGCCACGGATTACGTGAAGGAAAAACTGATTGAAATCGGTACTCATCCGAACAACGTTAAGATCACAGGCATTCCCATCAGGCCTCAATTCGAGGAAACGATGCCGAAAGAACCGATTTATAAAAAATACAATCTTTCTCCCGACAAAAAAGTGCTTCTTATTATGGCGGGAGCGCATGGTGTGCTGAAAAACGTAAAAGAACTGTGCGAAAACCTCGTTCATGACGATCAGGTCCAGGTTGTAGTGGTATGCGGCAAAAACGGCTCGCTGAAAGAATCACTCAGCAGCTTGGAAAGCGGCAACACCGACCGGCTGAAAGTGCTCGGCTATGTAGAAAGAATCGACGAGCTGTTCCGGATTACGGACTGCATGATTACAAAACCGGGCGGCATCACGCTGACGGAAGCGACAGCGATCGGCGTACCGGTTATTTTGTACAAACCCGTGCCAGGACAGGAAAAGGAAAATGCCATTTTCTTTGAAGACCGCGGTGCGGCTGTCGTGGTCAACCGCCACGAAGAAATTTTAGAGTCTGTCACCTCCCTTCTTGCGGATGAGGAAAAGCTGAACCGGATGAAGGACAATATTAAAAGCCTTCACCTCCCCAACTCTTCTGAAGTCATTTTGCAGGACATTATAAAAGAATCTGAACTGATGGCCGGGAAGACAGATATGGCAATGTCATAACAAAAAGCACACGAATGATTCGTGTGCTTTTTGTTCGGATAAGTGTTGCCGCTGGAAAAATAAAGATAAAAAATAGAGAGCGGCCGCTTGACGCCCGCTCCCATTTGGTGTATAGTTGAACCATCATTTAACAACGTTTACATACGTACGGTTGGATGATGACAAAATTTTTTTTAGCACGAAGGTGCTACAGTACTAGGAGGAATTAAGCAATATGCAAAACGGTAAAGTAAAATGGTTCAATAACGAAAAAGGATTCGGCTTCATCGAAGTTGAAGGCGGAGACGATGTATTTGTTCACTTCACTGCTATCGAAGGAGAAGGATACAAATCATTAGAAGAAGGACAAGAAGTTTCTTTTGAAATTGTCGAAGGTAATCGTGGACCTCAAGCTTCTAATGTTGTAAAACTCTAAACTCAATACATGTTGATCAGATGACAAATAGAGGAGAGGCGTATGCCTCTCCTATTTGATTGCCGTCTGAATCTCGATTGCTACAAGATTCTGCTTGCACCGCTGCTCGATTTCTTCAATTTGTTTCTCCATTGACGGCATTCCTTTTTTCGCCATTTCCGCTAAACTTCCCAAATCACCGTATATTTCTTTAAATGTCTGCTGAAGGATTGTTTTTAAATCTTTATCATTCACGGCTGGTTTTTCCCTTCTCTCCCAAGATACCCTGAATAATAGTAAATAAGCCCTAATTATCAGGTTCAATAGTTATATCGGCTTATTTTCTATATTTTTTTCTATTTTCCATACATATTTCTAAAAAAAATCTCCAAACTATTTGCGGAGGTGTTTTTTATGGACTCTGAATTTTTTCCAAACGGACTGACGGATAAACGCCAGCTTGAATTAGCAGTGGAAACGGCCCAGAAAACAACAGGCGCGGCTACTCGGGGTCAAAATTCAACTTTGGTTGAATCTGCTTACCAGGCGATTCAGGATGCGAGAACGATGTCACAATCCAGTGAACTGCAGGCACTCGATCAAGATTTCCTGCAAAAGCAGCGAATGCTTTTGGACGATTGCCAGCATCAGCTCGATGAATTCAAAAAATAAAACCGCAAAAGCTGCGGTTTTATTTTTTATTGATTTGTCAGCACCTTGCCGTAGGTTTTCAGTTTCTCACCCACCGTGCATTGATTAATGCAGAAAGAATGGGCGTGCGTTTTTCCGAACTCCTTACGGAAATGCTTTTTAACAAAGCAGTCTTTGCAATATTCATCCTGAAGCTCTGTCAATTCTTTATAAATGTTTTTTTTATCCAATATCAGTCATCTCCGTTACCTTCTAGTATTATGCGGCTTTCAATCTGCCGGCCGTCCGAAAGAATTTTTCTGGCAAGGTCATCCGCTTCTTGATTTTCCTTTCGGTTTACGGCTTCATATGTCGGTGTCAGCTTTAAGGATTCGAGCATCGCTTCAATTTTATCGAGCCAATCGTTTTGCGTATCATCATAGCACGGCCAGCTGCCGTCAAGCTGATGCAAAACGACGAGGGAATCCCCTTTTATCGTGATTGAATTTCTGCTTGCGCCAAGTTCCTGCACTTCCTTAAGCGCTTCGTACAACGCGGCATATTCCGCCTCATTGTTCGTCCGAAGCGTTAAGCTTTTGTTTTTCCGTATCCGGTGGCGTTTGCCGCCGAGAGAATAATACACGACAATTCCGAGTCCGGCTAAGCTGCTTTTTTTGTCAAAGCCGCCATCGAAATACACCGTAATGTCGTCAGGTTCGTGCGCAAGCTCTTCCGTAAGTTTTTCCAGCTCTTTTAGCGTCCAGCTTGCGCCTTTTTCATCCTCAAAATAAATGTCTTTTATATATGGAAAGCGGCTGACTTCTCTTGCAAGCATGCGCGCTTTCGGAACGGTCAGCCAATCTTCAGAAAAAAACGCGACTGGGCCTGTTCCTTTTGCTTCTATTTCGATATACGGCTTAAGATTCATTGAAATCACCTTACCATTCATTAGTTGACGGGCGTGTGCTATAATCAAACCATTCTCAAATTGAAAGGAAGTCAGCAGGTTTTGTTTAATGATGTATTATGGATTTTATTTGCGATCATTCATTTTATCATTGTTCTTTTGTTTTATAAAGGATTTGGCAAAACGGGCCTATTTGTATGGATCGGTTTCGCCACGGTGTGCGCCAACTTGCAGGTCGTCAAAACAGTTGAGCTGTTCGGTCTTACGGCGACACTCGGAAATATCATGTACGGCACCGTTTTCTTCGCAACGGATGTGCTGAACGAAAAATACGGTCCCCGGGAAGCGCGCAAAGCCGTCTGGCTCGGCTTTTCCACTTTGCTCGCTTTGACATGCGCCATGCAGGGGGCTCTTTTATATAAACCGGCTGCGTCAGATATTGCGCAGCCTGCCCTTGAGACAATTTTCGGTTTTCTGCCGCGTGTTGCGCTCGGGAGCCTCTTGGCTTTTATTTTCAGCCAAACGATAGATGTTTATGTATATTCCGCCATTCGGCGAATCTTTCCTTCAGATCGGCTTCTCTGGCTCAGAAACAGCGGAAGCACAGCACTCAGCCAATTGCTGGATACATTTATCTTCACTGCCGTGGCCTTTATCGGTGTTTATTCTGCGGGAGTATGGTTCAGCATTTTTATTTCAACTTATCTGATTAAATTTGCGGTATCACTCATTTCTGTCCCATATGCATATGCGGCAAAACGAATGACACCGAACGGAGAGTGACGGATGATGCCCGCTGAAATTTATGTAGACGGTGCAAGCGCCGGAAACCCGGGTCCGTCCGGTATCGGTATTTTTATTAAGCATGACGGGAAATCAGAATCTTTCTCAATTCCGATCGGCGACCATTCAAATCAGGAAGCTGAATTTCTCGCTTTAATTGAAGGAATGAAGCTGTGTGCCGCCCGCGGATATGATTCCGTGTCATTCCGGACGGATTCAGATATCGTGGAGCGGGCCGCGGAACTTGAAGCGGTTAAAAACAAGGCTTTCCAGCCGTTTGTGGATGAAATCGTCCGATTAAAGGCCGGGTTTCCATTGTTTTTTATTAAGTGGATTCCCGGCAGACAGAACCAGACAGCCGATCAGCTCGCAAAAAAAGCGGTTCGGCTGAATAAATAACCGGAATGAAATTGCTTCACACTGTTCATCCTACAATTGAGGTGAACAGTATGAGAAAAGAAAATAAAGGCCGGCTGACCGGAGGCGTGAATCCTCAGGGAAATATGGAGGGAAATGCGCACAAAGACCCGAAATCAGCCCTTGAAAACAACGCAAAAAAAAGCAATACAAAACGCTAGAGGGATCAGCTGATCTCTCTGGCGTTCAGCTTTTCGAGCATCCTTTCAATTCCTTTTATCTGATGGCGTCTGAGCATTAAGGATGCTTCTTCCATCTTCAATGAAAAAATCGCTTCTTCAAGCGTACAGACTAACGGCACTTCGCAATGTATTTCAGCAAGCTGCCTTGACAGCTCCAATTCTTTTAAGCTTTGCTGAATTTTCGTTTGCTGGCCCTTCGGCAGTAAAGCGAGACTTTCTAATAACCGTTCTATGTTTTCGTATTCACGGATCAGCTTGTACGCCGTTTTTTCTCCGATTCCTTTAACGCCGGGATAGTTGTCGCTTGTATCTCCCATCAGCGCCTTTATGTCAATCAGCGCCTTTGGCGGAACCCCCGTTTCTTCTCTGAATATCTCATCTGTATATACTTTATAATTGCCGATTCCCTTTTGCAGCAGGGCCACCTGAACTTGTTCATTCAGCAATTGAAGCAGATCCTTATCGCCCGTTACAATCGTAATTTCCGCTTCCCCGGAAAATAAGGCAGACAGCGTACCGATACAGTCATCCGCTTCATAGCCTTTTATACCGATGTTTAAAAACCCGAGCTCTCGCGCCGCTTCTTTCGCTAAATCAAATTGCGGAATGAGCTCAAGAGGCGGTTCGCTCCGGTTGGCCTTATAATCCTGAAACAAGTCATTGCGGTACGTTTTGCTTCCCATATCCCAGCAGCAGACGACATGTGTGGGCTGAAAAGTATCAACCGCCGTAATGAGATGCTTTAAAAATCCGTTGACTCCGTTTGTCGGAATTCCGTTTTCATTTATCATAAAATTGCGATGCACGGCCGTCGCGAAAAACGAACGGAATAAAAGCGCCATACCGTCAACGAGCAGTAATTTGTTATTCATATATCGAAACTCCTTTTTTATTCAATGTTCCTATTTTACCATAGGAAGGCCGTAAAAAAACAGCATCCTCCTGTTTGGAAGATGCTGCCGTCACGTTACTCGCCGTGTCTTTTATTGCTTGCCATCAGCTTTTCAGCTTCACGGCCGGCATAGGAATCAAATTTCTGTCCGAAGCCGTTTTTCTTTTTGGCGTTGTTATTCTGCTGTGCATTTCTGTTTCCCAGTTTTGTTCTGCCCATTGTCATATCCCCCCTTAGAGAAGATACGGATAGTATGCGCAGCAAGCGCTGCCGCCACACACGGCAGGTTCAACCATTACTGTCTGCTGACGAATTCTTTCACCATTTCTTCACTTACGAATCGCCTTTGCGGCACTATTCCCTTTTCAGCCAGCTGGTTCATTTTTGCGGTGATGCCGTTGATGGCATCTGTCGTGAACGGTTCATTCCGTCTGCATTTTACAATGGCTTCTTCAATCGCCTGTTCACGCTGATAGTCAAGCTGCACAAATGTTTTGACGTGCTGATGCTGTTTTGTGGAATGTGCTGAAATTGCTTTATGGACTTCTGACATAAAAGGTTTCATCTCGCTTTTTTCATTTTAGTCTACCACGACTGTTATATACCCGCCAACCCGATTTTTAAATTTTCAGGATTTCATCTTTCTTTTTCCATGCTTTTTCAGCCTCGTAAAGGCGTTCAATTTCTCCGGCACCGGTATTTTCCGCAAGCCCCCGTAAATAAGTGTCACGCTGCTCGCGGATCTGGGACAGGCTTTGAACCGCCATTTTTTCCTGAAGCCGGCGCACCTGCTCAGTATAGCGCGCTGAAAGGCTTTCTTTCTCCTGCTCAAGCCAGCTTTCTGTCACTTTTTGCAGGCTGAGCCTGAGTCCCTCCACAAATGCCGCTTTTCCGTTCTGTTCAAAAAACTGTTTCGGCGATTTCACTTCTTTTACGTGATGTGTGAATGCCGAGATGTCAATGACCGGTGCGATCTCTTTCAGCTGAACGGCAAATTCGTTTTCTGCGCTGACATAAATGGAAAAATCCCCGTCTTCCATGAGCTTCTTCCGGCAGTTCTCCATCCACTCCTCAGTCATATGGCGCTCAATAAACCCGGTCATCCGGATATCGAGCGTCTTCAGCTCTTGAATGTATTCAAAACGGAATTCCTTAAGCGCCTCCTTCAGCGCCGCTGATATATTTCGTTTCCAATCGCCATTTTGAAGACCCGGATGGAAGGCGGTTTTCAGCATATCATTCGCATAAAATGACAGACGATGTTTAATGTGATAGAGCTGTTCTTCCGTATCTTTCATCACTTTTCGGATGATGACCTCAGACGTACGGCGCTTTGAAACATCAGCGATTGCTTTTTCATAAGAAGATTCCAGACGCTGTTTCTTTTTTTCTTTTTCTTCTGCCGACTGGTGAAGAGATTCATGAAGCTGTTCCACCATATCGCACAATTTGTCCGCCTCTGTTTGCAGCTGCGCGCAGCTGGCCCTCATTACATCTTCCTCAATAAAGTGCGCAAGTCCGGTTCTTACATCAGCGAACCCGTTATAGAAAGCTTTATTCTTCCCCGCAAGCTCTTCTTTACTTGAAACATGATATAATTTTGGCCGGTTAATTCCTTCTTTTGAAAGTTCAGAGCGGACATAGTCTTTGACGGTTTCCAGCTCGCTTTCCGTTTTGGCAAGATCGGCGGCGTTAATGACAAAAAACATTTTATCCATGCCGAATGATTCTTTGACGAGGCCGAGTTTCTTCAGAAAAGACCTGTCTCCTTTTGAAAAAGAATGCTGATAGTACGTCATATAAAAGAACGCGTCAGCATCTTTTATATATTGAAAGGCAAGCTCTGTATGGCGCTTGTTTATACTGCTTGCTCCCGGCGTATCAACAATGGTAATGCCTTTTTGCGTGAGAGGCGAATCATAATATACGGTGACTTCCTTCACGCAGCAGGCCGTTTTTTCTTCAGCTGCGTACGGTTTTAAATCTTCAATCGGAACCGTCAGTGTCAGCCTCTGACGGATCTGTTCTTCGTACGTATTAAACGCCTGAAGCATCGTTTGAATCACCGGCGTAAGATCATCAGGCACTTTTCCCTTTTTAATGGCATAATTCCACCTCTCGTTCAGTGACCGCCCTTTTATGTCAGCATCTTTCAGCTCTGTCAGCTGAAGCATTTCAGCGTCCAGTTCCTCTTCCGTTTTAAAAACGATTTCCGCAGATTTATGCGGTTTGCCGTCTTGCGGTTTCGTTATTTTGTTGATCGTGGCCGTTGTCGGCGTCGGTGATGAAGGAAGCACGTATTCCCCGACCAGTGCATTGGCGAACGATGATTTTCCCGAGCTGAAACCTCCGAATAACGCCAATGTAAATTGACGGTTTTCAAGCCGATCAATCCTGCTTCGAAAGGCTTCTGCCTGTTTTCCTAATAGGCTTGATGAGTCAAGAATCCCCGCCAGTTCATAGAACCGATCCACTTGCTCTTTTATAGAAAGTTCCTTCACCGCAATTTTCTCGGGCTTGTTTACTTCATGCATTACAGTCTCTATTGGTTTCTCTTTTTGGACGGGTGCTTTCGCAAGGCGTTTTTTTCGCGTATACCAGTCGCTGCTTTCCGTATCATAGGCTGATTCTTCTTTCCACAAAGCGCTGACGCGGGCAGCTTTTTCTTCGGCATTGCGCTCTTCTTCTGCCGATTGCGCAAGTTCATCTCTTATTGCGCTTTCTTTCTCAAGCCGTTTTTTCAGGCTCTCTATAAGCGGTCCGTTTTTTGCCTGCACAAAAGCGGTCAGTTCCTCAATGAGCTCTGCTGTCTGCCTTTTCGCTTCTCTTCGGATCATGTCGGCGAGATCTTTCGAATAGGTTAATACGTATTCAGCTGAAAAGGCCGCTCCCTGCTTTAGGGCTTGTGCGGTGATATCATCAGAAAGCGTTGTGCGGTACGCCTGTATTTTCTTGATCAGTTCATCAGATTCCGCTTCATAACGCTTGGCCGCTTTCGTAAATGTGTCGATAATATGCCAATCCGCTTCCCCTTCCGTTCTTTTTTTAATATCAGCAAAAAATTCAGCCTGCCTTCTCTCTTTTTCCGCTGCCGTTTTCGCTTTTGAAAAGAATAATCCTGTTTTGAACGAGGGTTGCTGTGATTCAATATAAGCAGATGCAAGCTCCCTCATTTCAAACGGTGTCAGATTAGCGTTCTGCAAGATGTTCTGCACGTCTTTTCTGATGTCTTTCTCTGCTGTTTCAGCCTGTTGAACGGCATTTTCAAGTTCAGCTTCGACAGAACGGACGATTGTTTCCTGTTTCTCAAATCTCTCCCCGCTGCCGCTCTTCGCATCTTTTACGAGCATGTCTGTATGCTCCTTGACCAAGTGTTCGACTTTTTTCTCCGTCAAGGGCCATAGGTTTGTTTTTGCCTGCCGTTTCAGCTGCTGCAGATGTTTTTTCAGCTTTTCAATGCCGTTTAACGGATGATCAGGCTCGGTGACAGATGTAAAGAAAAGCGATTCTTTCGGTATTCCGAGGCCTTCGAGCATCTCTTCCACCTGTCTCTGGTACTCTTCAAACTTCGTTTCGGTTTCATCATGCCTGTCAATTTGGTTGACGATCAAAAACAGATTCGGAATACGGTCCTTGACGGAGCTGAGAAACAGCATATTTTCTTCTGAATGAACATGATTATAATGGACGACGTAAAATAAAGCATCAGCCTGGTGAAGAATTGATGCGGCTGATAAAAAATGCGCTTCGTCGGTTGAATCAATCCCCGGTGTGTCAATGTAGGCCGCATGGGGCTCTGACTCCTCAAAGCCGGCATAGACTTCCACCGTCTCAATCTGCTCACCGTCTTTACAAAATTGCTGCACTTGTTCTTTATCGTAACTTCCTTCTATTTCTGCATAAGCCCCGTCAGTCGTATGAAGCACGACTTTATCCAAACCGTGCCGGATGACAACGAGGTTGGCGCTTGTAGGAATCGGACTTGTCGGCAGTATGTCCTCACCGAGCAATGTGTTTAATAAAGAGGATTTTCCGGCCGAATAATGCCCGGTAAATGCGATATAAACCTCTTCATCAGCCGCTTTTTTCATAATGGCCGCGAGCTGATCGGCCCGTTTTTCATCATGGTGATCCAAAAATTGTGCGTATAAAGCTCCCGTTCTGCTGAATATCTCCCTGTTACGGCGTTCTTCTTCTGTCATGTGTCTTTACCCCTTTGTGTCTGTCGCATCAAATGACGTTTTCGTTTTTAGAAAGCTCTGAAAAAAACCTCTCCCCCATTTTACACAAGAATGGCTTACTTTTCTTCTGGAAACGCAAAAAAGCCGCCGATATCGGCAGCTGATAAAGAAAAAACACCCGCGGCAGGAAAAACCGCAGATGCTTAAGAGGACATTGATTTATTCGAAACTTTTTTCAAAACAAAACCAATTAAAACACTGTATGTACAAACGGCTGCTAGTAAAAATAACATGGTCATTTTCCGCACCACCTTGAATGAGAATCATTTTCATACTTATATCTTATCACGAGTGAGAATGATTTTCAATCCTATTTTGCGGTGTTTTCTTCTAAAGCCTTCTCTTCGGCGCGAATTCTTACAGTGAGCATGCATGCATTCAAGATTGAAAAAAGAAACAATGTCCAGTACGCTCCGTATAACAGCGGCAGCAAGATAAATTCTAAAATGACGACCGCATAGTTCGGGTGTTTGATCCACCTGTACGGCCCTTTTTTGACAAGCTCCGCATCCGGCACGACAAGAATTTTCGTATTCCAATATTGCCCTAATGATAAAAGCGCCCAATACCTGATCCCCTGCACAAAGAAAATGATACATATAATGGCGGCCCACCTTGGAGAAGGCGCTTTATGAAATGCCGCCACCTCGGCTGTAAGAGAGACAAAAAAGAGCACGTGCATCAGGACGAGAAAGGGATAATGCCCTTCTCCGTATTCGACGGCGCCTTGCTTTTTCACTTTCCGCTCATTGCGCCGGGCTACGATCATCTCCGCAATCCGCTGGACGGCAAGCAGCATGATAAACAGCCAAAACATTAAGATGCCCCCTTTTCCCAGCTGAACAGCAAAAGCTCGGACGAAAATCCCGGCCCGAGAGCGCCGATCAGCCCTTTTTCGTTTTCTTTCTGCATCCCGTGCAGCAGCTGCTCTTTTATGACATGAAAAATAGTTGCAGAAGACATATTCCCGTGTTTTTGCAGCACCTTCTGAGATGCAGCAAGCTGTCCGGTGTCCATTGAAAGACTCGTTAAATAGGCGTCAATGACCTTTTTCCCGCCGGGATGGGCAAGAAAGGTTTTAATATCGCGAGACAGGATTCCCTGTTCTTGTAAGAATACATCAACATTGTCTTTCAGCCAATGCGAAACAAGGGTGGGAATGTCTCTTGAAAAAATCACTTGAAACCCGCTGTCGGTGAATTCCCAGCCCATCACATCTTCCGCATCTGGCATCATCACCGATTGAGTGGCGAATATCCGCGGAACGAGCGGCTGTTTGACGTCTTTTCGGTTCGCCTTCTCCCCTCCGATCAGCACGGCGGCAATTCCGTCCGCAAACAGGGAGGTTCCGATTAAGTTGCTTTTTGACTTGTCCTCCGGCTGAAATGTTAAGCTGCAAAGCTCAGCCGCGATGACAAGCACGTAAGCTTCGGGATAGGCGCGGCAGTATTCGTACGCCCTGGACAGGCCGGCCGCCCCGCCTGCGCATCCTAGTCCCCAGATCGGAATCCGTTTTGTTTTTGAAGAAAACGGAAGCTGATTCATCACTTTCGCTTCAATGCTCGGTGTCGAAAGCCCGGTGCTGGAAATAAAAAAGATCGCATCCACTTTTTCATATGGAATCGGGTTTGTTAAACATCGGGAGTTTGTCAAACAATCAACCGCCGCATCCACACTGTGCTTAACGGTTTCTTCCGTATACAGCCGGTTTTTTTCTGAAAAACCCCGTGCCGTTTTATACCATTCAATCGGCCGGACAAACTGTCTTGATTCAATTTCGCCATTTTGAAAAGCTTTTAACAGCCGGTCAATATCCTTAAATGAATTGGCAAACATCCCTCTCGCAAAATCCGCCGCCGTTTCTTGCGAGACATGATATTCCGGAATGCTGGTTCCGACCGATAACACATATGCCATGCCCATCACCTCTTCACATAAAGGTTTCCGCTTTTTTCCTGAATGTATGCATAAGTTTGAACCGAGGATTTCACTGACATGCCATTTTAATTTAAAATTGACCCTTTTGAATGATAAGCCGTTCGACTATACTTGACCCATTCATGAAAAAAGGTTGTGATTGGGATGCTGACACCTGTAATTCTTAAAGGGTCACTCGTTCAGTTAGAGCCGCTGGCGATTGATCACTCTCAGGCACTTTGCGAAGCAGCTTCAGAAAATAGGACGACTTATGGTTACACCCATGTTCCTGACGGCATCGAAGAAACAAAGCGTTATATTGAGCGTGCGCTTTCCGATTATGAAAAAGGAATTGCATTGCCTTTTGCAGTACGGAGCCTTGAAACAGACCGAATCGTCGGAAGCACGAGATTTATGGATGTGGAGGTGTTTACGCGGCCGGCGGAGGCAGCTCCGGAAGTGTGTGAGGTCGGCAGCACGTGGTATGCCTCTTCCGTACAGCGGACCGGTGTCAATACGGAGTGTAAACTTTTGATGCTGACCTATGCGTTTGACGTGTGGCAGGCTGTCAGAGTGACGCTGAAAACCGACGTTCGCAATCAGCGCTCACGGACTGCGATTTTGAGGATCGGTGCCCAATTTGAAGGAATCCGCCGCGCGCATATTCGGGCTGTCGACGGCGGCCTCAGAGATACCGCCTACTACTCCATCCTTCGGGAGGAATGGCCTTATATCCGGCAAAACCTTTCTGACCGGCTCGGAGCATATAACTGAAAAACCTGCCGATATACGGCAGGTTTTTTACATGTTCGGATCATAGACGTATAAATTGAGATCGATCCGTCCGTCTGACGTGACCTCTACCCCCTCAGCCTCAAGGGACAGCTTCTGTACAGAAAACATCTCTTCATCTTTCAATCCGATTTCCCCCTTCGCATTGATGACCCTGTGCCAAGGGAGACGATGCTTTTTACTCATGGAGTGAAGAATCCTCACAACCTGCCTCGCTCCCCGCGGACTTCCCGCAAGACCGGCAATTTGCCCATACGTCATCACTTTTCCTTCAGGTATCTGTTTAATAATGGCTAACGCCCGCTCCGTAAATGTCATGGAAACCCTCATTTCCCGAAATACAGCAGTATTCTTAGCTTCTTCCGAACTTATCATACAACAGTTTTGAAGGTGAAGTCACTTGAGCGGCAGCCTGCTGTTTGTACTAGGTTCAGAGAAGCGTCTCAGTTACCTATCCGAAGAAAAAGAAAAGGTTGTACTGCTCATGCCTAAAGATGGTTAGAAGCAATAGCTAAAATAGAAGAGTTTAAAGAATTAATCATCATTCTGGTGAGTTCTGTAATAATTCTCAGCGGGATAGATATTTCACTCCCAAAAAATTTGAGCCCTGAGATAAAATATTCCGATCTATAAAAATTTCAAAATTAAGGTGCATTCGTTCATATTCAATTTGGTTAAGAATCCATAGATAGTTCCGATCAGCAGAAATTTTTGTTTTGTCAATTAACAAATAGCAGCCATCAAAAGATGTGCAATTGTAATATACTCCGTCTTCAAAAAACATTTTCAATTTCTTCCACATTAAGTATATGAAGCCCCCGCGTGCATTTCTGCCATAAATCAGCACAGCAAATATTCTGGCCCCGTTATGATGCAGTTTCAAAAAAACTCTATCGTCATCGTGGAACGAAACATTTAGTTTCTTCTCAAAACATTCAATTTCTCGATCGTTTGCACCTTTAGAAAAGGTACATTTCACTTCAGCCAAAGTTCCCTCACTCTTTTAAGTTTAATTGTCCTTTTTCATCAATGGATTCTTTTAAACCTTTTATTTTTTTAGAAATTTATCCTCTTTTCAGGGGTTATAACTATCTTTTTTGATATTTATATGATGGTGCTTATTCTATCACCCTTTCATTAACCACGATTTAAGTAAATTATTAGTATGTTCACAAAAAGTTAATAAAAATGAACATGGACACTTTCAACATAATATGTAATAATACAGTTGTATCAAAAAAGAAAAGGAGTGTTTAAAATGAAAAAAATCTTAACTGGTTCCGCCTTGTCTCTTGCTCTGCTTGTTTCAGCTGCACCTGCATTTGCAACCGCTGCTTCAGCAACATCTAACACAGTCAGTGTTGAAAAGGAACAAAAAGTAATAACACCACAAGCATATTTAAAAAGAGTTCCTCTTACTGGATATCCATCTAGATGGAGCATTCCTAACACAACAGTTTTCATGGGAGTGACACTATACTTGAAAGAAGCTAGACAGGAAAGTAATGGTACATGGACTGGAATATTTGAAGGTTGGATTAACGACTAAATAACATTGGAGTATCTTGAACATTTGTCCTTTAGGCACGTTACAAATAAAATGAAAGAGGATGCCTCACAAAAAGTTCAGCAAACTTTCGGAAGCATCCTCGATCTCGGGATTTCATAAAGAAATGTTATTAAAATGTTATTTTTTTAAGAAAAACGGATAACTAACCCTCTTGAACCCTTGTCACATCAAGGGTTTTTTTCGTTTTAGGAATCATATTATAAACAATATTCAAAAGGACAGCGGTAAAACTGCCGGCGACGATTCCGTTTGTGGTCAAAAGATTTAAGTAAGACGGCAGGTGCTTAAACATATCAGGAACGACGGTTACGCCGAGTCCCAATCCGACGGAACACGCGACGATCAGAAGATTTTCCTGCTTTTTGAAGTCAATTTGGCTGAGCATTTTAATGCCGTAGGAAATGACCATGCCGAACATGGCCACCATCGCTCCGCCCAGTACCGAAGATGGGATGATAGTCGTGAAAGCTGCGATTTTCGGAAAAAGGCCGAAAAGCATTAAAAGTCCGCCCGTAACACCGATGACCGCGTTTTTCTTAATTCCCGTCAGCTGCACGAGGCCGACGTTTTGGGAATAGGCCGTGTACGGAAATGCGTTGAAAATGCCGCTGATGAATACCGCAATGCCTTCCGCGCGGTAGCCTTTTGCTAAATCACGTTCAGACAGGCGCCGGTTTGTCAGATCACCTAAAGCGAAATAGACGCCGGTTGATTCCACAAGGCTGACAATGGCAACGATGGACATCGTAATAATCGGTGCCGCATGAAATGTCGGCGTCCCAAAGTAAAACGGTTTAATCATTTGAATTGCGTCAGCGTTCGCCACATTGTCAAATTGCACTTTGCCCATAAAATAAGCAATGGCCGTCCCGATGACAATGCCGATTAAAATCGAAATGGATTTCAAAAATCCTTTTGTAAACCGATAAAGCAGCACGATGATGACAAGCACCGTAAATCCGAGGGCAAGGTTAGCCGGATCACCGAAATCCTTGCTGCCTTCCCCGCCGGCAATATGATTCATTGCAACCGGCATCAAGGTCATCCCGATAATCGTTACGACAGATCCGGTTACAACGGGCGGAAAAAAAGCGACGAGCTTGCCGAAGAAAAAAGACAGCAGAATGACAAGCAGACCCGATGCCAAAATGCTTCCGTAAATGGCAGAAATCCCGTATTCCTTGCCGATGGAAATAATCGGAGCCACCGCGGTGAACGTACAGCCGAGCACAACGGGCAGGCCGATGCCGAAATATTTATTTCTCCACACTTGAAGCAGCGTTGCCGCCCCGCACATAAAAATGTCAATTGAAACGAGGTATGTCAGCTGTTCTGCATTCAGTCCCAGCGCCGCTCCTACAATTAAGGGAACGACAACGGCGCCGGCATACATGGCAAGGACATGCTGGATACCGAGGGAAAGAGTTTTGGCATAGCTGTTTTTCATGAACGGACCTCCTGTACAAATGACACTTTTCCGTCTTTAAGCGATTGAATTCTCGCCAGTGATTCGACACGGCATCCTTTTTTCACAAGCTCGTCTCTTCCCGGCTGAAATGACTTTTCAATGACAATGCCGATCCCGCAAACCGCTGCGCCTGCTTGTTTTACGATGGATAAAAGCCCTTCTGCCGCCTGTCCGTTCGCTAAAAAGTCGTCAATGATTAACACGCGGTCATCTTTAGAAAGATGACTGCCTGAGACGGCAATCTGACTTTCTGTTTTTTTCGTAAAAGAATAAACGGACGCCGTCAGCAGATCATCCGTTAACGTGAGAGACTTCCTTTTTCTTGCAAAAATGACGGGAACGCCGAGTTCAAGACCGGCCATCACCGCAGGCGCAATGCCCGAAGATTCAATTGTGACGATTTTTGTGATACCGTCTTTTTCAAAACGGCGCGCAAATTCCCGGCCGATCTGCTGCATAAGAACCGGATCAATTTGATGGTTTAAAAAAGAATCCACTTTCAGCACTTGGTCAGAAAGAACGATTCCGTCTTCTTCTATTTTTCGTTTTAATGCTTCCACAATGATTACCCCCGCTTATAGAAAATAAAAAAGCATTGCCCGCTCTCAATAAAAAGAGCAAGCAATGCCGAATGTCTACACGTAACGGCCGAATTAAAGCCGTTCCATTGCTCACTCATAGTCGGACATTTACGGTGACCGGTAGAAACTTGCGTGCCATATCCACGCGATTATATGAGTGTTCATATGATATTAATCAAATTATAACAAGATCTGCTTATTTTGCATAGAGAAATTTAAATAATTACGAACTTTTTACAGAGAATCCGCCTTTATTATTCGTCTTTTAGAAAAACACCCGGTATACACCGGGTGTTTCGTTTATAGAAATAAATTCGAATATTTGCCGACAAGATACTCAATGAGGTATTGAACGTTCAGCTCTTCTCCCGTTACATCTTTAATAATGTCAAGCGGCAGTTTGCGTCTTCCGTGCTGATGAACCTTTTCTGTCAGCCATTGTTTGATCGGCTCAAAATCGCCCCGTTCGATTAATTGATCAAATTCAGGCAGATCGTCAAGCATGGTATTCTTCAGCTGAGCCGCATACATATATCCGAGCGCATAGGAAGGGAAATAACCGAAATCTCCGCCAGCCCAATGAACGTCCTGCAAAATACCTTTTGCATCAGATGGCGGCGTAATGCCTAAATAATCATGATATTTTTGATTCCACAATGCAGGCAGTTCCTCCACTGACACTTCATTACTGAAAATCGCTTTTTCAATTTCATAACGGATAATAATGTGAAGCGGGTACGTCAGCTCATCCGCTTCAATTCGGATAAAGGACGGCTTCGCCTCGTTGACGGCGCGTACAAAATCCTCTCTTTTTACATCTTGAAATTGATCAGGCGAAGCCTCAATCATTTTTTCATAATATGCGGTCCAGAAATGTTGATTTCTGCCGATAAAATTTTCATAAAATAACGATTGGGATTCATGAATTCCCATGGATGCACCGTCAGATAAATTTGTCCCGCTCAGCGCTTCGTCAATATTCTGCTCGTAGATTGCATGCCCGCATTCATGAATCGTTCCGAAAATCGCGGTGCGAAAATCGTTTTCGTCATATCTGGTCGTCACCCGCACATCGCCGCGGTTGATTGTCGTCATAAACGGATGCACCGTCTCATCGAGGCGGCCGCCGTCAAACTCATACCCGAGCTCTTTTAAGAAGTACAAGGAGAGATCTCTTTGTTTTTCTTTCGGAAACGTTTTTGTTATAAAGGCGGTGTCCGGTTTATTGCCGGATGCCGTCACTTTTTTGACTAAGGGAATGATCGCTTCCTTCAATTCAGAAAACAGCTGATCCAGCACCTTTACCGTAACACCCGGTTCGAAAATATCGAGCAATGCGTTGTACGGATGATCCTCATAGCCCCAATAAGAAATAAACCGCTTATTAAAATCAATCAGCTTCTCAAGGTAAGGAGCAAACATGGAGAAATCGGAGGCCGCCCTTGCTTCCTCCCAAGCCGTTTCAGCTTTTGATGTCAAAATGACGTATTCTTTATACTCTTCTTCAGGAATTTTTTTATTTTGGTCATAATCTTTTTTTGCCAGTTCCGCCGCTTTTACTGTATCTTCAGAGAGCTCTTTTGCATGCGCGAGAAGGATGTCAATCAGCTCTTTCATCCGGTCGGATGTCTGGATTTGAAAAACGTCAGCCGACAGCTGTCCGATGCTTTCCGCACGGTCATCGGAGCCTTTTTTCGGGGCTCCCGTCCTTGAATCCCAATGCATAAGCGCAATGGCTTCTTCATAATGGGATACTCTTTTTAACAGATCAAAAAACTCTTTTTCATATGTATGTATATCCATATCCGTTCCCTCCCTTTTCACTATCAATTACAGGCTAATGGAACGCTGTGATAAAGTCAACTTGTTGGTTTTCCAGAATTTAAAAAAGCCGCAGGATAAGATTCCTGCAGCATTTGTTTTTATACGATTTTCGGTGTAACAGGCAAGACCTTTTTGATCTCGGACAAGACCCGTTCACTTTCTCCGCCCGCATAAATAGATATGGTTCCGCTGTCCTGATTGGAGCGGATCAGGCGGCCGATTCCCTGCCGGACTCTCAGCAGCATGTACGGCAGATCAACCTCCTCAAACGGATCTTTTTTCGCCCCGTTCCGCTTTGCGGTAAACACGGGATCATGAGGCGGATACGGCAATGCCCAAATGGTCACATTTCGAAGCGAGTCACCCGGAATGTCAAGACCTTCCCATAAGTGGACGGAACAAAGCACGGATTTTTCATCCCGCTGGAATTTTTCGACCAGATTACTGATCTCTTCGTCACCTTCGTAATATATCGGATACGGCAGCTCCCATGCGGCAGCCTGTTCTTTAAATTCCTTCATGTCTTCAAAGGAAGGGAAAAGAACGAGGGTGCGGCCTTCATTCTCCTTAATCGTATCAATCGTTCGGGCCGTTTTCTGCTCAGACGTCATATCACCGTGAAGAGAAACTGACATTTGCTCCTCGTAATCGTACGGTGACTCAACAGTAAATGATAAAGGATCGCGGATTCCGAGACTGTCTGCAATATAATCAAATGAACCGCCCTCAGAAAGAGTGGCTGATGAGAAAATATAAGGGATCTTTTTAGAGAAGACCTTTTCTCCAAGCACTTCGGCTACAGTTCTCGGCATAACGACAAATGTTGAGTCCGTATCCTGCGTTTCAAGCCAGCTGATGGCGTCCTTTTGATACAGTGAAAGTGAATATGCCATTTGTTCGACGTATTCTTCAACGACTGACAGCTCGTACTTATCGATCGTATACATTTCCGATTCAAATACGAGCGCTTCGCCGATTTTATCGAGCAGACGGCACAGTTCATCAGCCGCACGCTTCACGCGCTGATCGTTTTGGATGTCCAATCGGTGAGAGCCGGCGATTTCCTTCGATTCCTCTGAAAGCACGTAGAAAAACTCATCGTTTGCAGCAAGGGAATCTTCAATCAGTTCGGCAAATTCTTCTCTGATGTCATTTTGAAGCAGGCGCTCTAAAAACAGCTCAAGCGTCGATTGCTTTACGCGATAGGTTAACGCTTTTTGCGCGGCAAATTCCAGAAGATGCCCTTCATCAAACACGACGGCGCTGTGATCCGGCAAAAGCGGCAGCTGCCCTTCCCTCTTGCGTGATTCTTCCGTCCATACATGTTCCATGTAAAAATCATGGGAGCAAACGATCAGGTCCGTTGATTTTCTGTAATGATCTCTTGAAAGGGTTAAACCGCATCTATGTCTCATATCACATGTTAAACAATCCTGGAAGGAATCATAGCTTACGCTTGACCACTCTTCATTCGTCAGATCAGCGTACTGCTTGCGGTCTCCGTACGGATAAAAGCGCTGCATCGCTTGTGACTCGTGCACGAATGAAGGCAGCGACTCATAAAGATCCAGCCACTTTTCATCATCAGAACGCTGCATCGTTTTTTCAAGCTTTTTCAGACACAGGTACTGCTCGTGGGATTTTGACAGCCGAGTATCAATCTGTAAATCCAAATGCTCTGTCAGCTTGGAAATGTCGCCTTCTTTTTTGACAAGCTGTTCAATTAACGTTTCATCGGCGCATGCAATAATCGCCGGTTTCCCCGTATATCTGGCATAGCTGATGGCAAACAGCAGATACACCAGCGTTTTCCCCGTACCGACTCCTGCCTCAGCGAACATGACCTTTTTTTCTTTAAATGCCCGTTCAAGCTGAAACGCCATAAATACCTGTTCATCCCGAAGGTCAAAGCCTTTTTCGGGAAGGATATCGTAAAACACGTCACCAATCCAATTGTTCAATTCTTCGTAAAAATTCTTTTCTTTTGTTAAAGCAAAAGGCAAACGTGATGTTGTCACCCAACTCCAACCCCTAACTATTCGGCATTCAGACCATCTATAATATCATTTAACCCTTTTCAATACAACAAAAAAACTTGGCCGCGCCAAGTTTTTTGATTTTCATTTCCGATTAAAGATATGCGAACATAAAAACGGATGGTCTGTTGAATGTGTATGTTTTACTGCATTTTCAAGATCTTCCTGTGCGTGAGTCATGGCGGAAGGATCGAACTCCGCTCCAACTTCCTGCAGCTGGGAAGAAGTTGCGGCCAGCGCCTTTTGTATCTTACTGAAGTGCTCGCTGTTCAGCATAAAATAGATCACCTCTCAAATAGAAATAATCATCATTCTATGCCGATGCTTCACTTTCTATACATGCTTCCTGAATGATTGGCACATGACCTGCACAAACTACAACAGATATTCGATCGAATATCCATCTTCACAAATTTATTCTATCCGGGAGTGATGGTTACATGAGTTATAAAGATCGATTAGATCAGCATTCTGAATTGTTTCATCACAATTGGACGCGGCCGAAACGCTCTAAATCGCAGGTGAACGGCCACACCGAAATGTCCCAGACCAACATTATTTTACGGAGCAATGCAAAAGCGCACCGCTGGTAATGGCAGAATAAATGTAAAGATGCCGGAGAAGACGCTGTTTCAGGCGTCTTCTCTTTGTTGCGGCTTTTTCCGCTGCGGCCTCACTTTAGCCCAGTACTGATAATAATCCGTTTTGATAAAACCGTTAAAGAGCTTGCGCTTTTTTGTCGCTTTTCTTCCGTAAACCTCTTCAAATTGTTCATTTGACGTTAAAATGTAGATAGACCAAGTATCAAGAGATTCAAATGCCCGGCCCATTTCTTTATACATCCGCTCGACTTCCTTTTTTTCGCCGAGCCGTTCGCCGTACGGAGGGTTTCCGACGATTACGCCGAATTCGAGTTTCGTCGTAAAATCCTGCACCCGCATTTGCTTGCATTCAATCAGGTCTCCAAGCCCCGCTTCTTCTGCGTTTTCTTTGGCGATGTTGACCATCCGGTGATCCACATCACTGGCAAAAATCTGCAGCGGCTGATCATAGTTCGCCTTTTCTTCCGCTTCAAGACGCGCTTTGTCCCACAGTTCTTTTCCGATCCATTCCCAGTCTTCCGACACAAAATCTCGGTTAAACCCGGGAGCAATGTTTTGCCCGATTAAAGCGGCTTCAATCGCTATCGTGCCGGAACCGCAAAACGGATCGACGAACGGACGGTCAGGCGTCCAGTTCGTTAACAGAACTAAAGCGGCAGCGAGCGTTTCTTTTATCGGAGCTCCGCCCTGATCAACCCTGTATCCCCGTTTATGAAGGCCTGTTCCCGATGAATCCAGCGTGATGACGGCTTTATCTTTTAAAAGCGAAATCTCCACCTTGTACTCGGGACCCGTTTCTTCAATCCATTCATTTTGGTTTCCTGATTGCAGTTTCAGCTTTTCCGCTATCGCCTTTTTGACGATCCGCTGGCAGTCAGGCACACTGGCAAGCACTGATT
Source organism: Bacillus sp. CIS52 (assembly GCF_053545315.1). NCBI lineage: Bacteria > Bacillati > Bacillota > Bacilli > Caryophanales > Bacillaceae > Bacillus > Bacillus sp. CIS52. The sequence goes on along the minus strand of NZ_JBIUFR010000003.1, from coordinate 170,496 downwards.
TCACGGACTTTCCGATAACAGGAAATTTTGCGTTTTCCGGAATGTATGCGCGCCAGTCAATCGCTTTTGTTTTTTCAAACAGCTCATCAAACGTTTTTGCCTGAAACTCGGCGACCTGTACTTTGATGCGGTCAGCCGTCCGCAGCCATAAGTTAGCGCGGCAGATCGCAAGCGCGTCCCCTTCAAAAATGACTTTTCCGTTGTCTACTTTGCATTCATAGCCTAAATCACGCACTTCTTTGGCGACAATCGCTTCAATTCCCATCGGCGCCGTCGCGATTAGTGTGTACTTCTTCATCGTATCACCCTGTCTCTTTTCAGCTTTCGTTTCATTCAAGATAAAAGCTCCCCTTTAAAGGAGAGCTCTAATTTGTCATATCAATAAATGTTTAACGTTCTGTAAGCCATGTTTTGTTCCATCGTACTGCAATCGGCTCATCACCTCGTACTCAGGCGGCAATCATCTATCTACAGAAAGCATTCTGTCCTTCTATCTGTTCAGTTCCTTCAAGAAGGTTCCCCTACCAAAATTTGGGTTTCTCGCTCGAGGGGTTTACCGCGTTCCACTCTCAACATTTCTGATGAGACTTCGTCACTGTGGCACTTTCAAGGATACTCAGCCATATCCGGAGACTTAGGCTTTTTTCCTGCCGTCAGCCTATCAAGGCTGCCCTAGCTTATTTCTTCGCTAGGCACGAACACTACGGGCATCTCAGCACCGTGCGAGCATGGACTTTCCTCTACAGATTCAAAGATCTGCAGCGATTACCCGAACGTTAAGAACACTTGTTCATTATAAAGCAACTTGTCTCATTTGACAAGTGCATCTGTCTTATTCGTCGTAAAGCTTGCTGCCGAATACATGTTTCTCAAGGTTGGACAGCCTTTTCAGAATGTCAAAGTTGGTCGTATTGGACTGCACCGGCTGTTTTTTGCTTGCTTCTTCAAGCTGTTTTTTCAGCTGCAGATTTTCCTGCTGAAGTTCTTCAATTTCTTGATGGAAGGTTTCATAATCCTTAATAATCATATCTAAAAATTTGTCAACGTCTTCTTGTCTGTAACCTCTAACGCCTGTTTTAAATTCTTTTTCCAAAATGTCTTTCGCAGAAAGCTTTACTTTATCAGCAAGCATCTTTTTCACCTCGTATCGTGAATCATCATGTTATATTTTATTCAGAAACACGTCCCGTTGTCAAATGTTCTCTGACATGTTATGTAAAGAAGTCTTCTTCTTCAACGGCAGCCCGGAGATCGTCCATCGTAATCGAATAAATCGGATAACCGTCTTTTTCACGGCGTTTTTCCGCCTGCTGCAGCATATATTTCGGCGATCCTTCCATTTCAGGATCATATAAAAGCAAAAGCGCATCTGACTTTTCAATAAAAAACGCGTTTTTCTGCCGGAATTGAAGCGGGCTTTCATATGGCCGATGCGTCAGGCTCTCCTCATAATCTGCCTGTGCAAGCACAGATTCATACATTTCTTTATTCGGTTCCTTCCACTTTTCTTCCTGGCCGTAGAACGGCGTGATTACAGCAACCTTTAATTCCGGATACTCTTCCCTGAGATCGTACGCCGTTTCTGCCGCCCATAGTTCCGTCCCCAGCTGTCCGGATATGAGAATCCATTCCAAGCCTTCGTCAAGAAAGCTTCTGAGTCTGGCTTCTATCGCCTTTTTTATATAAACGAGCGCCCGGTCATCATGTTTAAAGATACCGAGTTCAAACGGCTTGTACCCCGTTACGGCTAATACTTTCAATTGATCACCTGCTTTAAAAAATGGGGCTCCCATGGGGCCCCATTTTGATTTGCTGATATCCTTACCGACCATGCTTAAACGTTCAATACTAATGATCGCAGCAAGGGCTTCCGCACTGAAAATGCTGGTGAGTTGTCGGGTCAACATTTGAAAAAGTGTGCGGAAAGTAATGAACGTGCTCAAAGTTGTGGTGATTTACGTTAGTTGTATGTTGCGGATGAATATGCGGCACAACCGTGTTAGTAAAACAATGGTGTTCACAGCAATTAGTCGGATGAACAATCGGCGGCATTACGTTTGGTCTGCAGCAATGATGATGATGATGATGGAACATGCTAAATCCCCTCTCCATTAACTTTTATTACACTGTTAGGTTATGAAGATAAGCGGGTGCATGTTCTAATTCAATCACCCAATTTAGAAGTGCATCAGCAGACTGTCTTTAAAATTCGAAAATACAAACGCAATCAAAAAAACCACGACAAAGAACAAGTAAAAAACACCTTTATACATACCAACTCTCCCCTATAAATAACTAACGCTATTTTACAGGATGCGGCACCATTCTACAACAAAATCGATGTTGATTCAGAAAAAAATATTTTTGGCGAAACAGCTCGGCTTTTGCGCTTTCCCGGGCAATATTTCAAGAGGAATATTTCCTCTTCAGCCGGGCAATTCTCACATGGAGTTTCTCGGCTTCTTTTTCCGATATTTCCTCGTCTTTTGCGGCCAGCTGCGCGGCCTGCAGAGCTTTTTTGAAATCTTTTGCATGATGCTCAAAATAGATCGCCAGCTCAACCGCTGATTGATGTCTGCATATGTGAAGATCAGAGCCTGTCAGTTTCTCCCAAAGGGGCACGGCGTCTTGCCTGCGGTTTTGTTTTTTATAAAGCATCGCTAAATCAAAAAGGGCCCGATCCGAATCTTCAAAGGCTTTGCCTCGCAGCGCTTCCAGCTGTGAAACAGCCCGATCGGTTTCTTTATGGGCGATAAACCACTTCGCCATGGCGTAGGCTTCCTGATGTTCCGACGTCTGATCAGCGGATGCAAAAATCTTTTTTGACATATGGATGTATAGAGCAATAAGGGAGAGCACGTCTTGTTCATTATGCAGGAGCACTCCCTTTAAAAGATCGGGATCCTCCGCCTTTAAAAATTGGAAATACAGCATCGGCGCCAAATACCCGGGCGTGTCTTCGTCCCTTTTAAAGGCAAGCTCTTCATTTTCAACCGCCGAAAGCGATACACGCTCCAGTTTATGTTTCCAAAGCCGTCTCGCCCCGTGCAGAAGATCAAAGTGGCCGAATTCAGGAAGTTTCGGAAGTCTGTCCCGCAGCAATGTGTGTCTTGTTTTGACCTGAGGCCAATCAAAGGCTTTGCCGTTATACGTAACAAGGGACGTAATGTCAACCTCACTTAAAAAGCTTTGGTAAAGAGCCGCCTCGTTCCCCGGCTTGGGAAGCAGATGCTGTTTGACTGTGACACGGTCTTCATATACCCTCGCATGACCGAGCAAAAAAATCATATTGCCGGCCCCGCCGCCGAGTCCGGTCGTTTCAGTATCAAAGAAAAACAGCTGGCTCTTTTCGTATCCTTCGGCTGATAAAGTATGCGTCAAACCGCCTTTATTCCATAACGCCATGACGTCATCAAGTTCACTGAAGCTGTACCGTCCGTGGCGGTGCGAAAGCGGATAAACGGTTTCGCGGATAAGACAGTATTCATCTTCAAAGAAGAAAGGTTTAACTCCGAATGCCTCCCATTCTTCTTTAAACGGGACTTCAATATCCGGGTCCGAAAGCGAAGAAGCAGCAGGCTTTATTTCAGCTTCCGGAATATTCAGGTGGTTTTTCATCCGCTTTAATTTATTTTTCAAGGACATCTTTCGTCCCCCTTTTCTTTTACACGTAATTCAAGAGCCGGAGAATCGCTTTCTTTGCATCTATTCCCTCTATTTCGGAGCCGATGCAGGAAGGACATCCGTCTTGGCATGGACATTGTCTGATCAGACGCATAGCCCCTTCATTGATTTCATCAAATCGTTTATATACTTCATCAGCAAGTCCGATTCCGCCCGGATAATGATCATACAAAAAGATTGTCGGCAGTCCCGTATGAGCCGCTTTGATTTGCGGCACGACATGCACGTCATTTCGGTCGCACATGACGTATACAGGCACGATATGCTGCAGGACGTGAGCAATGCCTAAAAGCAGCTGCTCAAGCGTTTTTTCGCCGATCTCAGAATCCGTCTCTTTTAATTCAAGCCAGGCTGCACTTGTATGCAGCTCTTCTTCAGGAAGATGAATCGGTCCTGATCCTATATTTTCAAATGTCGTCATTTTTATTTTTTTAAATATCGTCGGAAGGGCATTCACGGTCACGTCCCCGAAATGGATGGCCGTTTCCCTTCTGCTGTCCGTTCTGTCGATTTCCAGCACTTTCAGCTGCACCGCTAAATTGGCATCCGTATAATATTCGACATCGACTTTTCGCACGTATGCTTTTTTGTGCTCCCAATCAAGCTTTTCAACCTGATACTGCACCCCTTCATGAAGATAAATCGCTTCATCGTGAAGAAGCGTCATCGCGCTGAAGCGGTCCATTTCTCCGATAATTTTCACATCGGCCGTCTCTGATTGGTCCACGATGACCACATTTTCCTGCGAGGCCGAACGAAGACTGATGTTTGAAGCGGGAAATGAATCGCTCGCCCAGTGATATCGTTCACGATTTTCATGAAGCACCCCTTCTTCTTCTAAATACTCGAGAATGTCTTTTGCCTCATTTTCTCCGAATGTTTCATCGGCTCTGAAAGGCAGCTCATACGCCGCGCATTTCAGATGATCGACCAGTATAATGAGGTTATCAGGATTAATCCGTGCAGATTCAGGCGAGCGTTTAAAGAAATAATCAGGGTGGCGCACAATATATTGGTCAATCGGATCAGAGTTCGCGACCATCACAATCAGCGCCTCCCCCTGCCGCCGTCCGGCCCGGCCCGCCTGCTGCCACGCGCTCGCAACACTGCCCGGGTATCCCGTCATCACGCAGACCTGAAGCTGGCCGATATCAACGCCGAGCTCCAGCGCATTTGTGCTGACAACACCGAGAATACTGCCGTCTCTTAATCCCCGCTCTATTTCTCTTCTTTCTTTCGGAAGATATCCGCCGCGATAGCCTCTGACAGACTTCGCGCCGATTTCTTTTTTTACGATTTCCTGAATGTGGCTTAAAATAATTTCAACCCTGACGCGGCTTCTTGCAAAAACAATCGTCTGGATCTTATTTTTCAGAAATGTTTTGGCTAGCTCATTCACTTCCACGGTGGCGCTTTTTCGAATATGCAGCGGTTTATTCACAATCGGCGGATTGTAGAAAGCAAAGTGCTTTCTTCCGCTCGGAGCGCCGTTGTCGTCAATCAGCCTGACAGGATTTCCCGTCAGCTGCTCCGCCAATTCCCTCGGATTGGCGATTGTTGCGGATGTGCAGATAAATGACGGCGTGCTTCCGTAAAAGGCGCAGATTCTCATTAAGCGGCGGATGACGTTTGCCACATGGCTGCCGAATACGCCGCGGTACGTATGTAATTCATCAATGACGATATATTTCAGGTTTTCAAACAGACTCACCCATTTTGTATGATGGGGAAGAATGGCTGAATGAAGCATATCGGGATTTGTAATCACAATGTGTCCGGCCTTTCTGACCTTCTGCCTGATGGCCGGAGAGGTATCGCCGTCGTAAGTAAAACTTTTGATGTCCATGCCCATCTCATCTATGATTTCGTTCAGTTCGCTTTTTTGATCCTGTGCAAGCGCCTTTGTCGGAAATAAATAAAGCGCGCGGCTTGTGGAATCTTCCGCAATAGACTGGAGAACCGGAAGATTATAGCACAAAGTTTTTCCGGAGGCCGTCGGTGTGACGGCCACGATGCTTTCTCCGTTTTGAACCGTCTGAAAAGCGGAGTATTGATGGGTAAAGAGCCGTTCGATTCCCCTTTTTTCGAGAGCCGCCCGGATCTTCGGGTCCACTTGATCGGGCATTGGCATGGTTTTGGCCTCCCGCGGTTCCTCTTCATGCCAATGCACAATATTTTCGTGATCTTTTAATTCCTGAATCAGTTCGCTCAGTGATTTTTTCTTCATCGTTCACACCTCTTTATGAGGTACAGTTTACCGAATATTTGTTTGCCTGGCTAGATGAAAATACTTTACAAGAAAAAAAGCAGGGAATCAGCCCCTGCCTACTTCATTTTTATTGTAAAAAGCTCTGTTTGTCCTTTTTTCGCTTCATTTGCGCCTGCAAATTGCAAAGGCTCCGCGGCATCGCCGTTCATAATGACCATAGGGATGACGGTGCTGCTTGCTTTTTCTTTTATTAAATCCAGATCGCAGGTTAAAAGCAGGTCGCCTGTCTTGATTTTGTCCCCTTCTTTTACGTGTGCTTCAAAGCCTTCTCCGTTCATGTTGACGGTATCCAAACCGACATGTATCAAAAGTTCCGCTCCGGAAAGGGTGCGGATGCCGACTGCGTGTTTTGTATGAAACAGCTGAATCACTTCTCCCTCAGCCGGTGAAACAATATCTCCGTTTGCAGGTTCGATGGCGATCCCGTCCCCCATCATTTTTTGTGAAAATACGGGATCCGGCACTGAAGCCAAATCCATCACCGCTCCGTCAGCCGGAGAAAAAATCACTTCCTCGGCCGGCTTTTTCCGGCTGTCTCCCAATCCGAATAATTTTTTCAGCAATGTGTTGTGCTCCCCTTCCTAAATGTGAGTCCGTTACCAGTTTATTCTCCACTATTTAACCATACTTTCTTTTTTCCTTCAATTCTTAACCATACGGGATAACAGCGCATAGTCTGTTGTAAAAAGGCGGTGATCCTATGGAACAAAATGAAGACGATAAACGTTATTTGGAAAGAAATGAAGACATCCTCAGCCATGCGATGGATCAATTTTTTCACTCAGGCCCCTTCTCAGAATTGATGCAGGGTTTTCAGCATCTTGTCAATTCTGCTTTTACTGAAGCACAAGTAACGATTGACGTCAGAGAAGAGCCCTCGGGCCTTGCGGTTGACATCAGCGTCCCTCCGACGTTCCGTGACGGGGATATGCTGGTGGAAACGAAAGGGTGCTACCTCCACGTAACAATCCGGCACGATCACAAGCAAGCCCATTCATCCCATGTGTCTTCAAGCATGACAAGAACCGTCGTCCTCCCTTATGAGGTGCGTGAAGAAGATATGGAAACATCCTGGAATGAGCACACGCTTACCATCTTTTTACCTAAAAAATAAGCATGAATGATACTATCATTCATGCTTTTTATTTAAAGATACTGGTAAATCCTTTCACCAGCGATCCGACCTGGTTTACGGCGCTTACCATCTGCCCCGTCGTATCTATCATTTTATTAAAGTCAAACTGTCCATTTGTCTTTTTAAACTGGGAGAGTATCCCTGAGAATTGGGAAGGCTGTTGCTGATTCGGTCTGGGAACGGGGTAAGGATTCACAAATCCCGGCGGCCCCCCGGGCATGCCTGCCTGAGGCGGGGCGGGAGTGTACGGCTGCTGCATATGACCGTATTCCTGATTCGGATAAAATTGAGGCGGAAACTGCCCTTGCTGATGATACGGCGGCTGCTGTATTTGCTGCGGATACGGCTGCGGCTGTAATGGCTGCATCTGCTGCTGATTCGGCTGCTGCAGCGGCTGTATCTGCTGCGGATAGAAATATCCCGCCGGCTGCTGGTACATATTTTGATACGGCTGCGCTCTCCATTGCATATGACATTCCCCCTGTGCCTCTCGCTTAGTTTCTTCTATATATGTATGAATCCCGCCTTGGTTATGTGCTTTCGGAAAGCCTCATCTTTGTCAAATGCTGTCGAAAGTCTTAATTTTTTAAAAACAGAAAAAAGTCGAATCGTTATGTTAACATAATCTCAACATACATGAGAGGGGATGCACCATTATGAACGTATCATACTTAAGAAAACGTTTTGCAGAAGTGAAAAAATATGAAACAGATTGTGCAGATAAACTGATGGACTTTGCCAAGTTCCTCTATATTCAAGGCCATCTCACCGCAACCGAATTTCGTAACAGTATGAAGGTTCTCGAAGCAAGTGGAGCAGAAAACCCGGCGTATGAATAACATACCCGACCCCTTTATATAAAAGAAGGCAGCTGTTTCAGCTGCCTTCTTTTTCAATTTCATCTCTCAATATACGAAGCGTATATAAAACAGATTCAGTTAGATCCTTGTATCTTTTTTTATGAATATGATGAACATATGATTGGAGGATCAGCTCTCCGAAATTTTCTGAAACGGCCTGAATTTGGGCGTGATGAACGTATTTCGGACGGTTTTCCTGAATAAACGCAAGCGCTGCTTCAGTCCAAATCGCGCAAAGCCGGTCTTTTTTTTCAACATCGGGTTTAATCACATCAAAAAAATCATATGAACGGCCGGTTTCTTTTCCTTCCTGATATCTTCTGTCGGCTTCAAGAGCCGCCTCTATCATTTGTACTGTCAGTTTCAATAACGACTGTGTCTGCAAACGGACTCACCTCAGTACATATCGTACCAAAGTTTTCACATAAAATCAGCTGATCCGGCAGGCTCTCGGCAAATCCTTTTTACGACGGTCAGTCAAAAACAGATCATCAATACAAACATGAAGCTCGCGGGCCTCTTCTTCAATGCGGGCAAGCCGGTCCTGCCTGATTTCTTCAGCTTCCGCCTGACAGGACTTAACTGCCTGTGTAAGCGTCTTTTCAGCGGCAGAAATCCGGACTTCGATATCAGAAAGCAGACGGAGAATATCAGCCTTACTCGTGTAAACAGACATTCATATTCCTCCCTTTTGTCACTTGCGTCTCTCCTGATATAATTCTCGTTTTCATACCGCTCTCCTCCGCACCTGACAAAACTAGAAGCAGTTCGGCAAACAAACAGATATTAACCTAAAAGACGGACTTTTCGACAAAAAAGTGCCGCAAACTTTGTATGAACCGGCACGTTAATGCAAACGATACAGTTGAGGAGGTGCCGTATGAAAACGAGACCGAAAAATGCAGGTAAACAGCAAAAAAACGAATCAAAAACGACTGATACGCTTGATAAAAAATTAGGCGGCCCAAACCGCCCTTCTACGTAAGACACCGCCCGAAACCGCAGCGAACGGTTTCGGGCTTTTTATTTTTTAAGCCACTCTTTAACCGCGAAAAGCGCGTGGAGCTCCCGCCTTTTCTGTAAATACCAGTCCGTCAGTTCAAGCTGTTTCGGCATTTTCTCCTGTAAAAAAGCCCCTTTCCTTAACCTTTTTTGAAACCAATCCGCCTTTTTGCCGTCTAATGAGTGGGCAACAATCGGATAAGTTGTCCTCAGCATCGGTGACGTTCTTTTTTTGATGCCGATCATTTTCTCCATATCAAAGCGCGAGCCGGTATGAGGAACGGTATCGAGAAAACGGTAAAAAGAAGCGTGAAGATCAGGACTGAACAAAAGACGGGCAAGCTGTTTTCCGAGCGTAATTCTTTCTTCTGTTTTTGAAAACCGTTTGACGGAAATTCCGTATAAACATCCGTCAAATGAGGGGAATATCACTGTGTTAAAGTGAAACCAATCACTTAAATAAAAAGGAATCGTACCAAAAACATTCTTTTTAAACGAAGGATTTTGTATAATAGGTGCTTGGATAGTGTTTTGTTCATTTATAATAAGAGCATACATGAGCCGTTCCGTATCCCCGTCACGCCAAAAGCGGAGCCATTCTTCCTGCATGAAAGCCGAGACGCGGAAATGCGGAAGATGACAGAAAAGAGGTTCGCCGATCTGTTTTGACCACTGGTAGATCAGAAGCTGAGGATAGGCATCAGAAAAAATCAGCCAATTCGCCCTCTCATACGAAAGGAAAAACCAGTTTTTCTGCCTGCTGTCAAGACCCTCCTGATAAAGGACGCCTCTTAAATCAGTCATCGACCAGCCCGCATTGCGGGACACAAAAGATGCCAAAAGCGGCCATTTGATTTCAGGATGGCGGTCATAATATGCTTTATAGGCATTTGTCCGGGAAATGTTATCGGCATTTCTTATTTTCGTCTCTTTTTCGATCTGATGAAGAATGGCTGTTACGGTCTGTCGTTTATGCACGTTCATTCACTTCCGTCACTATGAGTTTGATAAGGAGGATGGAAAAAGTGATTCGGTATCCGAATGGAAAAACTTTTCAGCCGAACAAAACGGTTTCATCCCAAAACAGCCAGAAACGGTCCCATTCATACAGTAATCGCGGCATGACCCTCGAAGACGACCTGAATGAAACGAATAAGTATTATCTGGCTAACCAAATTGCGGTTATTCACAAAAAGCCGACTCCCGTCCAGATTGTAAACGTCCATTATCCGAAAAGAAGCGCCGCAGTCATTAAGGAGGCTTATTTTAAGCAGTCTTCGACAACCGATTACAATGGGATTTATAAAGGGCGCTACATTGATTTCGAAGCAAAAGAAACAAAAAACAAAACGGCATTTCCCCTGCAGAATTTTCATGACCATCAAATTGAGCACATGAAGCAGGTGGTCAGGCAAGACGGCATTTGTTTTGTTATTATATCCGCTTTCGAAAAGGTTTATTTCCTCGAGGCCGACAAGCTGTTTGTCTTTTGGGAGAGAAAGGAGAACAACGGCAGAAAGTCGATTCGCAAAGACGAATTAGAAGATGCTTCCTTTCCGATTTCCCTTGGATACTCACCGAGAATTGATTATATTAGTATTATTGAACAGCTTTATTTTTCGCAGGGACAGTAGACTGAGCGAAAGGTTGATTAACGAAAGGTTGAGATGTTATGTCAGATCAATTTAAGAGCCGTGAAGAACGCCGCAAGGCTAGGCAGACGAAAAGCCCCAAGTCTTCTTCACCGAAAAAAGGAAAGAAACAGCGTAAAGGCGGTTTATTCAAAAAGATTGTGCTGTCTTTGGTTATTCTGTTTGTCCTTGGCATAGTCGGCGGAGCCGCGGCATTTGCCGTTTTAGTTTCCGGTGCGCCGTCTTTGGACGAAGCCAAGCTGAAAACGCCTTATTCTTCAACAATTTACGATAAAAACGGCAAAGAAATCGCGGAAGTGGGCGGCGAAAAACGAACGTACGTCCCGATTAAAGATATACCCGATGTTGTGAAAGAAGCATTTATTGCAACAGAGGACGCCCGTTTTTATAAGCACCACGGAATAGACCCGATCCGGATCGGCGGCGCCTTGGTCGCCAACTTTACGGATGGTTTCGGTTCAGAGGGAGGAAGCACGATCACCCAGCAGGTTGTGAAAAACTCGCTTTTGACCCATCAAAAAACGATTAAACGGAAAGCACAGGAAGTGTGGCTTTCACTGCAGCTGGAGCGCCATTATTCTAAAGATGAAATCTTAGAAATGTATTTAAACAGAATTTATTTCTCACCGCGCGCCTACGGCGTCGGTAAAGCGGCTGAAGAATTCTTCGGCGTAAAAGATTTGAGCAAGCTTACGGTTGAACAGGCGGCAACGCTTGCCGGAATGCCGCAAAGCCCGACAGGATATAATCCGGTTAAAAACCCGAAGGCTTCCGAAAAACGCCGGAACATCGTTCTCAGCTTGATGGAAAAACAAGGATTCATCTCAAATTCTGAATACCAAAAGGCGAAGAAAGTGTCCATGAAAGATGAAGGCGTCGTCAGCCAAAAGGAATACGATAAAAAGGACACAAATAAATACAGCGCTTTTGTCGAAGAAGTCATGAAAGAAATTGAGACAAAAGAAAAGAAAGACGTCAATATTTCAACTGACGGATTAAAAATTTACACGACCCTTGATACGAAAGCACAAGATTATCTTGATCAATTGATGAACGGCGACACGGCCGGCTTTACCGAAGGCATGCAGGGCGGCGTCACGCTCCTTGATACGACAAACGGAGAAATCCGCGCCATCGGACCGGGTCGGAATAGAACTACCGGGGGATTCAATTATGCAACACAAGGTAAAACCCAGCCCGGTTCAACGATAAAACCGATTCTTGATTATGGGCCGGTCATTGAAAATAAAAAATGGTCGACGTATGAGCAGATTGACGACTCAGCTTATACGTACTCTGACGGCACTCCGATTCACGACTATGACAATAAATACAGAAATATGATATCAATGCGAGAGGCCCTCGCAGACTCGCGTAATATTCCGGCTCTGAAGGCATATCAAGCAGCCGGTAAAGATAATGCGGTCGACTTCGCAAACGTCTTAGGACTAGGATTAAACAAAGACAGTGTAACGGAATCTTATTCTATCGGAGGATTTGGTGAGGATAACCGTGGTGTATCTACTATGACCATGGCAGGCGCCTACAGTGCGTTCGGAAATAACGGAACGTACAATGAACCGCATGCGGTCACATCGATTGAATTTAATGATGGCACTAAGCTTGATTTAACGCCAAAACCGAAAAGTGCTATGAGCGATTACACGGCATTCATGATCACCGATATGCTTAAAACAGTAGTACAGTCAGGAACAGGGAGACTAGCTCAAGTACCGAACGTGGAAGTCGCCGGTAAAACGGGTACGACAAACTTTACTAAAGGTGATATTCAAAAATATAACATTGCTCCAGGCGGAGTCCCAGACTCATGGTTTGTCGGCTACACTCCTCAATACACAGCGGCGGTTTGGACCGGTGTAGAGCCTGGTAACAAAGCAGGCAAAAAATCACTGTCATCGACAGACCAACAAGTTGCAAAACGAATTTTCCAAAAGCTGATCTCATATGTTGATGACGGTAAAGGAAGCTTCAAGCAGCCTGACAGCGTCGTGAAAGAAACAGTTGAGAAAGGCTCGAACCCCGCCGCTTTAGCCGGACCGAATACGCCGGATGATAAAAAAGTGACGGAGTACTTCGTGAAAGGAACGGAGCCTACTGCCGTTTCTAAAACGTACGCAAAAGAAAAAGCCGATAAACCGACTGGCTTGCAAGTGAAATACGACAAAGATAAAAAATCATTAACTTTAAGCTGGGATTATGACGGCGATGCAACATTCAATGTCAAACAATCCGTTGACGGAGGAAGCTACAGTGACATTCAAAACAGTTCGGCAAAAGAAGCCGTCGTTTCAAATGTCACCCCTGGGTCCACATACAGCTTCCAGGTGACAGCGGAAAATGATGACGGAAAAAGCGATACGGCATCAGCATCTTTCAAAGTTCCGAAAGATGAAGAAGACAATGCAGATAAAGATAAAGCGACTGACGATGAACAGAAACCTGATGATAAGGATAAAGACAAGACCCAAACCGATGATTCGAAAACAGACGATAATCAAACAGATACGTCAGACGGATCGGATCAATCACCAACCGATGACCCGAATAAAAATCCGGACCAATCCGATCAGGATCAAACGGATAATAACAATCCGAATCAGCCTGGTAACGGGACGGATAACAATGGACAGCAAGATAACGGCTCTGATAATGGTTCCGATACCGGTTCAGACGGTTCGAAAAAACCTGACAGCGGTCAGAAGGACAAAAACCAAGACTCATCTTCAAATGTCAACGGGCAGTCCAATTCGTCAACCATCCAGTCAAATCCCGCTCATTAGCGGACGGAATCCTTCACCTCAAACAGGTGAAGGATTTTTTTCATACAAAAAAACCTCCTTTTCTTATAAGGAGGTTTTTATAATTTGTTCATAGCTTCATATTTATGATATTGTTTTGTCATCTCCGTCATCAATTCGTCCAGTTGAATAAACGAGTGAAATTGAGTCGGTTTTGTTAAAATAAACGCCACTCTCTCTGCCCAATTAATCGGCTCCGCGGGAAAATGCTTTGTTTCAAGCACAGACCAATCAAGTGAGGTGACCCGCTCCCCTGCCGTCCAATGAAACGCGGCAATCAGACAGGCAATCCCCTTCAGCATATCATTTTGATCACACCTGGATTTTCTTGTTTGAAAAACGGGAAGAAGCGCTTCTTTCGTTTCGTTCCAAATCTGAAAAAGAAACGGAACATATTCGCTCCTTTCCGTCCACGGCTTCACTTTTGGCTGACTGCTGAAATCCATATACAGCGGATGCCGGCGCAAAGCCGCTTTGACCTCTAAGCTATCCAGATCCGTAAGACTGCGCAAGTATGTTTCATAGCCTGCCAGAATATTAATCGCCGTCACCGTTTCACCAGCCCTTTTTTGTCACGCTTTTGCCCTTCCCTGCATAACGAAAGCAAAGGACATTCCGCACAGCGGGGAGATTGCGCTTTACAATGATACCGCCCGAAAAATATTAATCTGTGATGTGTGACAGACCAATCCTCTTTGGGTACTTTTTTCATTAATGTTTTCTCTACTTCCAATACAGAGTCCTTCCAGCGGCAGATGCCTAGCCTTTTCGAGACCCGTTCCACATGAGTGTCCACAGCGATTGCAGGTACGCCGAAAGCAACGGATACGACCACATTTGCCGTTTTCCGTCCGACACCCGGCAGCTTCACTAGCTCATCCCGGTCTTTCGGCACTTCACCGCCGTACTCTTCGATGATCATTTTGCTCAGTTTTTGAATATTTTTGGCTTTATTTCGGTACAGTCCGATTGATTTAATATCCTGCTGAAGTTCTTCCAGCGGAACGGCAAGATAATCTTCAGGCCGTTTATATTTTTGAAATAGCGTTTTTGTCACTCTGTTGACGAGAGCATCCGTACATTGCGCAGATAAAGCGACTGCCACAACCAGTTCGAAAGGATTTGAATGGACAAGTTCACATTCTGCGTGCGGAAACATATCACCGATTTTATCTAGACAATATTCAATCTGCTTTAAATTTAACACGTTTCTCCCCTTCTCAAGTTACTGTTCCAGCCAATTGTAAAAAGGCACCTGTCTCGTATACTCTTTTTGCGGTTCATTTTGTTTCGTCTGAACCCGCCGGAATTTTTGGCTGTGCGCCTTCGCCTGCTCAACCGTTTTGAAGCCGTTCTTTTTCCATTCAAATAAAATCCGGTCAATATAGCGAAAACTGAGCTTTCCTGATAAGACAGCTTCTTTTAGCGCATGTTTAATCAGAATCGCGTCATGCTGATCCTGGTCCTGCCATATGGCCAGCGTCTCACATTCAAGCGGAGACAGCGGTCTTCCAAACTCTTCTTCAAAGATGGTGTACAGGCTTTTTTGTTCTCTTTCTGACGTTCTTTCCTGCGTTTCATTTTGTGAATGCTGCATGTAATCATACAGCTTCGCCCATAAAGGCTGCAGAGAATATTTTTCGAACTTTATGCCGTTATGGTCTTCACATTCTTCAATAAACAGAAAACCTTTTTGAATGAACATTCTCAGGCAGCTTGTACATTCTTCCGCAGAAATGGACATCCCTGACTGCAGTTCAAACGGCGTCGGAAAATAAGAACCCTTTTCCAAATGCATTTTAATCTTTAAAAGCAGAATCAATTCGGTTTCATTCAGACCGAGCTGCCGGTAATGTGTCAGCAGCAGGTTGGGAATGCTTGAAATACCGAGTTCCTGCATATCTATAAATTGCTGTTTTTTCATCTCTACACCTCTTACTGTAAAAGGTTATCTCCGGGAGCTTTCCCCTTTACTTAGAAAAAGTCTCCCTTGCAGGAGACTTCGTTTTTTAAAACTATTACGGATACAGACGGTTCAGAAGTCTCGGGAACGGAATTGTTTCACGCACGTGAGGCGCTCCGCTGATCCAAGCCACTGTCCGCTCAAGTCCGAGGCCGAAGCCTGAGTGCGGAACAGAACCGTATTGTCTGAGTTCAGCATACCATTTGTAAGCATCTGAATCCAGACCGTGTTCTTTTAATCTTTCTTCCAATAAATCCATATCGTGAACGCGTTCAGATCCGCCGATGATTTCCCCGTAGCCTTCCGGAGCGATTAAATCGGCACATAGCACGACATCGTCACGATCTTTGGCAGGCTGCATATAAAACGGTTTTAATGAAGTCGGATAATGAGTGATAAACACCGGTTTGTCATAGCTTTCTGCAATCGCTGTTTCATGCGGCGCACCAAAGTCATCTCCCCATTCAATATCGTCGAATCCTTTTTCTTTCAGGAACTCGATCGCTTTATCGTACGTAATGCGCGGGAAAGGCGCTTTGATTTGTTCTAATTTGGACGTGTCTCTTCCCAGTGTGTTCAGCTCGATCTTACAATGTTCCAGCACGCTTTGTACGATGTAAGAAACATAATTCTCCTGAACTTCAAGGTTTTCTTCAAATTCAACAAATGCCATTTCAGGCTCAATCATCCAGAATTCGATGAGATGGCGTTTCGTTTTTGATTTTTCCGCTCTGAATGTCGGTCCGAATGAGAATACTTTTCCCAGCGCCATTGCAGCAGCTTCCATATACAGCTGGCCGCTTTGAGACAAGAAGGCGTCTTCATCAAAATATTTTGTCGCGAACAGCTCAGTCGTGCCTTCAGGAGCGCTTCCTGTCAAAATAGGCGGATCAACTTTCACGAAACCTTCTTTGTTGAAAAATTCATAAGTCGCACGGATGATTTCGTTGCGGATTTTCATAATCGCGTGCTGGCGTTTCGAACGGAGCCACAAATGTCTGTGGTCCATTAAAAATTCCGTGCCGTGCTCTTTAGGTGTAATCGGATAATCTGTCGCTTCGTGAATGACTTCAATGGATGTGACTGCAAGCTCATAGCCAAGCGGTGAACGCTCGTCTTCTTTTACAATCCCTTTTACGTAAAGTGACGTTTCCTGCGTCACTGATTTCGCGATTTGGAAGATGTTTTCTTCAACTTCAGCTTTGACGACAACTCCCTGAATGAAGCCTGTACCGTCTCTCAGCTGTAAAAATGCGATTTTACCGCTTGAGCGTTTATTTGCGACCCAAGCTCCAATCGTTACTTCCTCGCCTGTGTGTTTATACACTTGGTTGATTGTTGTTTTCAAAATCTTTCCCTCCAGAACAAGAAAGACATTCAGGAATCTGCCTGAATCTCTTTTTTCATCACTTTATTATACCCGTTCTACTCTTACGGGGTCAATGCAGATGAAAAGCGGCTTCAAAAGCCGCTTTTTCAGAATCAGCTATGTTTTTCCGTGAAGCGGCGGATTCTTTCGACCGCTTCTTCTAAAAGATCAAGTGACGTTGCGTAAGATAAACGGACGTTGTCCGGTGAGCCGAAGCCGGAGCCCGGTACGATGGCGACTTTTTCTTCTTCCAGAAGCGCCTTCACGTATTCATCAACATCTTTGAATCCGCAGTTTTCTGCTGCCGCTTTGGCGTTAGGGAACAAGTAAAATGCCCCTTCAGGCTTGACACAGGTATATCCGGGAATTTCGCTGAGCTGAGCATAGATGGTATTCAGTCTGTGCTCAAATGCCTGTCTCATCTCTTCCAGCGGTTCAGCAGGTCCGTTATATGCCGCAATGGCGCCGTATTGAGCGATAGACGTCGGATTTGACGTGCTGTGGCTCGCAAGGCTCGTCATCGCTTTAATAATCGTCTCAGATCCCGCCGCATAACCGATTCTCCAGCCCGTCATGCTGTGGGATTTCGACACGCCGTTGATGATGACCGTCTGCTCTTTCAATTCATCGGAAAGCTGTGCGATTGAGACGTGTTTTTTTCCTCCGTATGTAAGCTTCTCATAAATTTCGTCAGAAACAATCAGAATGTCATGCTCCAGACACACTTTTCCGAGTTCACTAAGCTCTTCTTTCGTATACATGACACCTGTCGGATTGCTCGGTGAGTTGATAATGATTGCTTTTGTTTTCTCAGTGAGTGCCTGCTTCAGCTGCTCCGGTGAAATTTTAAACTGATTGGATTCCAGTCCTTCCACATAGACGGGACGTCCTCCTGCCAATTTCACCTGCTCAGGATAGCTTACCCAGTAAGGAGTCGGTATAATCACTTCGTCTCCTTCATCGAGAATGACCTGAAATAATGTATATAGGGCGTGCTTCGCTCCGGTGCAGACAATGATTTCTGACGGTTTATATTCAATCCCCTGGTCGTTTTTGAATTTTTCAGCGATGCTGTCTTTCAAGGCCGGCAGACCGCCTGAAGGCGTATATTTTGTGTGGCCTTCATTCATGGAACGCACCGCGGCATCTATAATGTGCTGAGGCGTATTAAAATCAGGTTCTCCTGCTCCGAGGCCGATGACATCATGGCCTTCTGCTTTCAGCTCTTTCGCTTTTGCGGTAATTGCAAGTGTTGCAGACGGTGTTAATGCGGATACTCTTTTTGCCAATTTCAACTTGAACTCCCCCTAATACGTCTCACGGTGTGATGTTTTTGAGAATCTTGCCGCTTGTAAAGTCCACATAGCTAAAACTATACTGCCCGTTTTTGTTGATGTAGGTCACTTCCCACAGCAGGACATCGTTTTCTCTCGCCAGGTGAACGTCATTCAGCTTTGAAACAAGCCCTGCGTCTTGAACGATTTTGGCAGCCTTGCCGCTTGAAATGCCGTCACTGGCTTTTTTCGAGAGAATTTTTGCTTTTTTGCCGGCCGGGACCCATACATACATGTCTTTTCCATGTTTATCCGTTCCGGAAACAACGTAATACTTCTGTTTACCGACAAAGGTTTCCACTTTCTCAGCATCTGTCAGATCCGTTTTTTCTTTAGCGGCTGCGGCTGCTGTGTCGTGGCCTTCTTCTTTTTGAGCCATTGCAGATTTAAAAATGCTGGCCGAAAATAAAAGAACCGCTAAAAAAATAATACCAAATACGGCTGTAAATATTAACGCTTTTTTTCTCATCTTTTTCACCTATGTGCGATAAATGGTGAAGACCGCTTCATTTTGATTTTCTTCGTCAAGCGCCAGTCCGAACATCAGATTATCTCTTTTCAAAGTCCGGTTTAATGTATCGACGATTTTATATAAATCATCTGAATGCTCCACATTAATTGTAGAAAGAATCTCAATTTTGCTTTCCATTTTTATACCCTCCATCGGTCGAACAAATTTTGTTAGTCATAACGGGATGCACGCGCGGCATAATAAAATCACAAGGCGGCATGAACCCGCTTTTACCATATAAACAATTCCTCATCCCACACCACGAAAGCCGCGTTTATGCGGCTTTTATTCCGTTTGGCTGACGTAATCCCCGAGTTCGGCATCCGTCAGTTCCAAAAGGGATGAAGTCGGGAGCGCATCAAGAAACAGCCGTCCGTATCCCGCCGTCTTTACACGCTGATCTAAAAGAACGATCGTTCCTTTGTCTCCCGCCGTACGGAGCAGGCGCCCGATTCCCTGTCTGAACGTTAACACGGCCTCAGGCAGAGAAATCGTCTGAAACGGGTTTTTCCCCTGCTTCTTGGCGAATTCACATTTTGCGGCATGAAGCGGATTATCAGGCGCCCGGAAAGGAAGCCTTGCAATCATGACGGTTGACAGTTCATCCCCCGGAAAATCAACGCCTTCCCAGAAATGATTCGTCCCGAGCAAAATCGCCCGGCTTGCCGTTTTAAAGGTTTTCATTAATTTACCGGGACTTCCGCCCGAGATGCCCTGGCCGAGAAGCTGAATGCCTGAGATCTCCATACTGAGTTTCAATTCCTGATACACTTTTTTCAGCATATCATGAGACGTAAACAGGATAAGAATCTTCGGCTGTTTTCCCTTTGACATGATTTCAGCATACTTGGCAATATGCTCAATAACTTCCCGCTCTCCGTCATATTTGAGGGATTTCATCTCTTTCGGAATGATGACGTTCATCTGATCATCATAAGAAAAAGGAGACGGGATGCTTTTGGTGCGCGGATAAAAATCCGACAGTCCGAGCCTTTCAATCATAAATTGAAAAGACTGCTCCACCATTAAGGTCGCTGATGTGAGCACTACGCTTTTTTTACGGGCGAAAAACTGGTCTGCCAGCATTTCACCGGGCTCCAGCGGCTGTGCATAGATGCTGACGGCGTTTTTTGCGCCCTTGGCATCAATTTCAATCCAAACGGCTTCTTTCTCATCATTTTCAAACAGCAGTCTGCTGAACGTATCGCGATATTCTTTCAGCCCTCTGATGCATTTTACATACTCGGCCGCTAAAAAAGCCGCTCCGCTCTTCATCTCATCAAGCTTCTGATGCAACAGTTTCTCCTGTACTGAAAACACGTCGAGCAGCTGATCCAGCATCGCGCAAAGCCGCTCCGCTCCGTCCGTTATCATGTAAAGGCCTTTATCCTGGCTTTTATGATTCAGACTATAGACGAGACGGTTCAGATCGTCTTTAGGTTTTCTTCGTTTGACAAAAGAATGCACCGAACTGAAAAATGCGTCACTTTCAGATTGAATATGCTTCATCCACTCATCGGCGTCAAAAAAACTTTCGGCCGGCAATTCATACGTATAAAACAGTTTTCTCATCCGCTTTAACAGCCCGTGTTCTTTTAATATTCCGATGCGGCTGAGCTTTGTGTGCAGCCCGATGTACGAAGCTCTCCGCCCTAGATGCTCGCTGGCGGCTCGTTCGAAATGATGCGCTTCGTCAATGATGACCGTTCCGCTTGCGGGCAGTTTTTTTGTTTCACTGCTTTGATCTGCAAACAGCAAAGCATGGTTGGTGATAATCAGATCTGCGGCCTGCGCTTTTTCTTTAGCCCGTTCATAAAATTCGGCGGCGGAGTTCTTCCCTTTTTTCAAAAAAGAATCCTCATCGTAAGACATGCGCTCCCACAGCAATCTGCCGCCCGAAGGCAGATTCAGCTCGGCGGCGTCGCCCGTTTCAGTCTCTGTCAGCCAGACGAGAAGCTGTGCTTTCGTCAGAACCGCATCATAGTTGTCATCTTCCTCATGCAGAATATGTTCAAACTTGCGCAAGCACAGATAATGCGATTTCCCTTTTAAAACAGCGGCCTTAACCGGCCATGGAAACATACGCTCCAAAAGCGGAATATCTTTAGCCATGATCTGCTGCTGCAAAAGAGTAGAGTACGTGCTGATTATGACGGGAGTCTGTTCCGCTTTAGCAAATAAGACAGCCGGAACGAGATAACCGATTGTTTTCCCGATGCCGGGCGCCGCTTCTATCAGCGCATGCTCCCGGTTGCAAAAGGCGCCAAGCACTTCATCCATCATCGCAAGCTGCCCTTTCCGCTTTTCATAGCGGGGGATGATGTCAGATAAGAGCTGTTCTTTTTCATCGTTCCATTTTTCAAGATCAATGGCAGCACTCACCGGAGGGGAAGCCGGAATTGGATCGGGCTCTTTAATTGAAAAAGACCCGTATGGAATGCAGCTTTCTTCTGCCGCCGGTCTGCTTTCATGTATAAAAGAATCCAAAAGCAGCGTCAAATCGCTGATAAAATGCTGTGAAAGCCTTCTAAGCTGCTTTAACGTCGGCAAAGGCAAATGTTTCAGTTTATGTAAAATGTCTAAAAAGATCAGCCCCGTAACCTCCGCATCACTGTCTGCGCGGTGAGGCCGGTCATGCACAATATTCAGCTCCGTGCACAATTCACCGAGCTTATACCCTTCAAGCCCCGGAAAAACAATACGCGAAAGCTCAACCGTATCAAGCACTTCACAATCCGGCAGCTCATAGCCCGCTTCGCTCAGTTCATGCCGGACAAATCCGAGGTCGAAATGAATATTGTGGGCAACAAAATACGCGCCGTCAAGCAGATGAAAAATCTCTTCTGCGACCGCTTCAAACGGCAGTTCATTTTCAACCATACCGGATGAAATGCCGGTCAGCTGTTCAATAAACGGCGGAATGGCCTGATTCGGATTGATATATTTTGAAAACCGCTCAGTTATTTGTCCATTTTCAATGACAACCGCTGCGATTTGAATGATTTTATCGCCCTTTTTCGGCGAATTTCCTGTTGTTTCGACATCTATGACAACGAACCGTTGCTTGTTCATTAAAATGGACACCTCAATTCTTGCATACGAGAAAAGTGTAACACGTTTTGCTGAGAAATGGAGCGGAAAAACAGCTTTTGCCCCTGAATCTTAAAAGAAAACCCCCATGAAGGGGGCTCTTTTACAAAATCGTGTGCGCCGGCTCCTGGCCCAGCATCTGCTCGATTTTATTCTGATCGTCCAAAACCGCCACCTTCGGCTGATGGCTTTTTGCTTCCTGATCAGACATCATTTGATAAGAAATAATAATGACTTTATCTCCTGGTTGGACGAGGCGGGCAGCAGCTCCGTTTAAACAGATCACGCCGCTCCCCCGCTTACCGGGAATAATATACGTTTCAAGTCTCGCTCCGTTGTTATTATTGACGATTTGAACTTTTTCATTAACGAGCATTCCGACGGCATCCAAAAGATCTTCATCAATCGTAATGCTGCCGACATAGTTCAAATTGGCTTCCGTCACGGTAGCGCGGTGCAGTTTTCCGGCCATCATAGTGCGGTACATATTATGATCTCTCCCATTCATCAATATCAATAATGATATTATCAATCAGTCTTGCTTTAGAAAATTGAACGGCACAGGCCAGAATAATCTTGCCGTTTAACGTTTTAAGCGGAGTCAGCTCCGGATAAGCGTACAATTCGGCATAATCAATGACGCCGCTTGTGTTTTCGATGATATCGGTGACGGTTTTTATGACGGTTTCCGGATTTCTTTCACCGTCTCTGACCAGTTCGGCACCTTGCTGCAATGCTTTATAGATCATCGGCGCTTCTTTGCGTTCCTGCTCAGTCAGATAGACGTTGCGAGAGCTTTTGGCAAGTCCGTCTTCTTCTCTGACCGTATCCACCGCAACCAATTCGATATCCATAAAGAAATCCTCAATCAATCCGTCCACAACTGCTGCCTGCTGGGCATCTTTCAGCCCGAAATAGGCGCGGGTCGGTTTAACGAGATTGAAAAACTTCGTCAGCACAGTAGCCACTCCGTCAAAATGACCGATGCGGGAGGCGCCGCATAACACGTCAGTTCTTCTTTTTACATGCACGGCAACATTTTGCTCGCCTTTATACATGTCACTTGCAGACGGCGTAAACAATACATCTGCCCCCGCCTGTTCTGCAAGCCGGGCATCGCGGTTTAAATCACGCGGATATGCTTCGTAATCCTCGCCCGGTCCGAATTGAGTCGGATTGACAAAGATGCTCATCACGACAATATCGTTTTCTTTGGTTGCTTTTTCAACCAGCGTCAGATGTCCTTCATGAAGAAAACCCATTGTTGGGACGAATCCGATCGTACGGCCTTCTGAGCGGTATTGCGCAATCAGTTCTTTCAGCTGTTGAGTTTCTGTCAGTTGTTTCATCGCTTACTTTCCTCCGTACAAGCCTTGCAGCACAGTTTGGTTGATCTGAAAAGAATGCTTTTCTTCCGGGAAAACCCGTTCTTTCACATCACGCACATAACCGCTGAGCGCAGATTCAATCGCGCCGTCGATTTTGGCATATTGCTTCACGAACTTCGGTGTTCTGTCCACGCCGTGGCCGACGACGTCATGATAAACAAGAACTTGGCCGTCAGCTTTTGAGCCGGCTCCGATTCCGATGACGGGAATGGATACTTCTTCTATTATTTTTGCGGTCAGTTCAGCAGGCACACATTCAAGCACGAGCATCATCGCTCCCGCCTGTTCGCATTTCACGCTGTCTTCGATGAGCTTTTTCGCGCTTTGCTCATCTTTTCCCTGCACTTTATATCCGCCTAACACTCCGACAGACTGCGGTGTAAGGCCTAAATGGCTGACGACAGGGATTCCGCCGAGTGTCAGCGCGCGGATGGATTCGAAAACGCCGTCTCCGCCTTCAAGCTTTAACGCGTCCGCTCCGCTTTCCTGAATAATGGCCGCGGCATTTTTCAATGTATCTTCTTTTGAAAGGTGGTAAGACATAAACGGCATGTCGGTTACGATAAACGTATTTTTCGCACCGCGTTTTACCGCTTTTGTATGGTGAATCATGTCACTGACCGTTACGCCGACGGTTGAATCGAGCCCGAGCACGACCATTCCGAGCGAATCCCCGACTAAAATCATGTCGACTCCAGCCTGTTCCGCCAGTTTTGCCTGCGGATAATCGTAAGCGGTCAGCATCACGATCGGCTCTCCGTTTTCCTTCATTTTCATGAAATCCAGTTTTGTTTTCATTCTGATTCTCCTCCTCTAAACGGTGAGGAGATGATCCGCCAATTCTTCGCAAGCAAAAAAGCCTTCTATAAAATAAGAAGGATTCCCACTTGTTTAACGTTCAGCGAATGTCATCCCTCTGTCCCAGTCCTTTTTTGGATCAAGGCAGACTTTTCGTAATCTCTGTTCTGCTGATCAGGTGCAGTTCATTATGATACTGCCCATAGGAAGTATACCAAATTCACGAGGCTTGTACCAACTAAGATTAATTGAGCTCAATATCGGCAGAGTAGATCTTCTTTATTCCGTCTTTCGTTTCCAAAAGAAGGACCCCCTCTTCATCAATGCCGAGCGATTTCCCGTAAAACGTCCCTTGCAGCGTTCTCGCACTGAGCTCACTCGCCAATCCGACCGCGTAGCTTTCCCATAACAGCTTAATCGGTGTAAAGCCGTGCTTCAGATAATCCTGATAGCGTTTTTCAAAAGTCAGCAGAATCTCTTGTATCAGACCCGCTCTGTCAATTTTTTCGCCGGCTTCCAGGCTGAGGCTTGTCGCAATGTCCTGAAGCTCGCCGGGAAAATCGGTTTCCCGCTGGTTCACGTTGATTCCGATGCCGAGAATGACCGAACGGACGCGGTCTTCTTCCGCCTGCAGCTCAGTTAAGATTCCGACGGCCTTTTTACCGTGAATCATTAAATCATTCGGCCACTTAATTGCGGGCTGTACACCGGTAAAGGATTCGATAGCCTGAACGACCGCAACGGCAGATAACAGGGTGAGCTGCGGCGTTTTTTGCAAAGGAATTTCCGGTCTCAGGATGAGGCTCATCCAAATCCCGTTTCCTTCCTGAGAATGCCACACTCTGGACATTCTTCCTCTGCCTGCCGTTTGTTTATCGGCAACTACGAGTGTTCCTTCCTGCGAGCCGTCATTGGCCAGTTCATGGGCGGTTTTTTGGGTGGACGGCAGGACGTCCCGGTAATACAGCTGTTTGCCCATAACCTCTGTTTTCAGCCCGAAGTGGATTTCAGATTCACTGAGTTTCCCCGGTTTTTTGATGAGCCTGTACCCTTTTCGTCTGACCGCCTCAACCTCATAGCCCTCTTTACGGAGCTCTTCTATATGTTTCCAAACGGCGGTTCTCGAACAGCCGAGCACGTCACTTATTTTCTGCCCGGAGATAAAGCCGTCACCCGCCTCAGAAAATAAATCAATTAATCGGGTTCTTAATGTTGATCCCATGATGCGAGCCACTCCTTTATGTCATGTTTTCGGTTGGAGAGCTTCCCTGCCAATACCGCTTCTTCAATCCGGCTAAGTTCTTCGGCAATCCATTTACCCGCACGGCGGTTTCTGAGCTCCATCAGATCAGCGCCGGAAATGTCGAGATCACGAAGGCTTTTGATCGGCAGCTGCTCATACAGGCTTCGAATCTCTTTCAGGTTTTGTTCATCAACTGTCTTATGCTTTTTCAGCATTTCGATTTTAACGGCTGAAAACAGCGCATCTCCAGCCCGGTACATCGCCTGGGCTTCAAGCTGCGCCGGATAAACGCTTATGATCTGCACCGCTTTTTTTATGACTTTTCCCGGCAGTTTCCATTGTTTTAAAAACGGTTCGGCGCTTTTCGGACAAAGACCGAGAAATAATAACAGCGCTGCCCAGCGTTCTTCGCGCGTATCTAAGGAGGAAAACGGATATCCGCTCGCTTCAAGCATTTGCTTCTCATAACCGGAAAGGCCGGGCAGCTCTTGTATCAGACCTGTCTGCACCATTGTTTGAATCGCTTCTTTTGAAGATGCGCCAACAAGCAGCTTTTCAAACTCGACGGTCTTTCGTTCTACTGATACGTGCGCCAAAAGCTCCCTGTCTTTTATGACGGCCTCTTTTGTTTCTTTCTCTAACAGAAAGCCGAGCTGGCTCATAAACCGGACGGCTCTCATCATCCGCAGAGCGTCTTCCCGAAAACGGTCTTCAGGGTTCCCCACCGTACGGATCAGCTTTTGCGCGATATCATGAACGCCTCCGAAATAATCAAGCAATTCTCCTTCGGCAGACATCGCCATTGCATTAATCGTTAAGTCTCTCCGCTTTAAGTCTTCTGCTAAAGATGTAATGAACCGGACGGCTTCAGGACGCCGGTAGTCCTTATATTCTGATTCGGCGCGGAAGGTGGTGACTTCATATGTTTCATCTTCCCATAAGACGATTACGGTGCCGTGCTCTTTGCCGACATCGACGGTCCGCTCAAAGAGACGCTCCACCTCATCGGGCGAAGCGCTTGTTGCGATGTCCACATCACCTATTTTTCGTTTCATATAGTTGTCTCTGACGGCCCCCCCGACAAAGTAGGCCTGGTGGCCCGCCTTTATCAGATGGTGAAGGATGGGGAGGGCTTTGACAAATTCCTGTTCCATAAGATCACTCCGGTCCTGCCAATTCGTCATAAATCCGTTCGTACTGACTGACGATTCTTTGCGAAGAAAAGGCGGTTTCCACCATTTTCAGCGCATGGTCAGTCAAACGTTTGCTGAGCTGTTTGTCTTCTAAAACGGCAAGCGCTTTTTCAGAAGCCGCTTGAATATCGCCGACTTCCACCAGAAAACCGCTTACTTGATCTTTAATCACTTCCGGTATTCCGCCGATATTCGTTCCGATGCACGGCACACCGCAGGCCATCGCCTCCAGAAGCACGAGTCCGAAACTTTCTTTTTCAGAAAGAAGGAGCTTAAGGTCACTGATGGAATACAGTTCTTCCACCCTGTCCTGGTTTCCGAGGAGCAGCACTTGGTCCTGCAGGCCGTATTTCTCGACAAGCTGCCAAGCGACGCACTTTTCCGGTCCGTCGCCGACAAGCAGAAGCTTCGCCTTTGTTTTGGCTGCGATATTACGGAAAACACGGATAACATCCTTCACGCGTTTTACCTTTCTGAAGTTGGAAACATGGATGACGACTTTCTCATCCGGCAAAATACCGTGTTTCTCTTTTATACTCTCTGTATTTTTCTTAAGATAAACACGTTCATCAATAAAGTTGTAAATGGTCTCAATTTTTTTATCCGGCTTGATTAAATCATATGTTTCCCCGGCAAGCGCGGTTGATACAGCGGTCACTCTGTCGGACGCTTCAATGGCAAACCGGATTAAATCTTTTAATGACGGATCATACCCTAAAACGGTAATGTCCGTACCGTGAAGCGTCGTAACAATGCCGATGTCGCGCTTTAGCATCTGTTTGGCGAGATAAGCGCATACTGCATGCGGGAGCGCATAGTGCGCGTGGATGATATCAAGATTTTCCCTTGCGGCAACCTCAGCGATTTTGCTCGCCAGTGAAAGGTCGTAAGGCGGATGTTTAAATACCGCGTATTGGTTGACCTCCACCTCATGAAAATGAATATTCGGATGATATGTATTTAATCTGAACGGGATGCTTGATGTGATGAAATGAACCTGGTGCCCCTTTTCCGCAAGCAGCTTGCCGAGTTCCGTCGCAATAATACCCGAGCCTCCGACACTCGGGTAGCATGTAATCCCTATTTTTAATGGTCTCATTGTCCGCCCCCAAAAACATCATCATTCAAAACGGGAAGCTGTTTTGAAAAGAAACCTTCGGCATACCCCGTCCCGGCTTCTTTGCCATACAGTCTTTCCCGCGCTTCCACCATTTCGATATAACCGTTTGTCAGCGGTGTGTTCACTGACTGCGCCGTAGGAATAAACTGACTTTGATAGGCGTGCAGGCTTTCTTTTTTCAGATCGATGGTTTCCGTTATGTCGATTACAAAGTCCGGACGGTGAAATCCGTTAATCATATAATAGTAAACTTTTTGAGCCTTGTGAGCCGGCAGTTCCCGGTGATCTTTATATTTATGAATTCCCGCTGAGAATACCGCCTCTTCGACTAATGCCGCCGCATTGCCGTGATCTGGATGGCGGTCTTTCGGATAAGGCATGAAAACGGCTTTCGGCCGGCATGCTCTGATGACACTGACAATCCGGCGGATGCTGTCCTCACTTTTCAAAAGCCCGCGGTCAGGAAGCGTAAGCTGGATTCTCTCTTTCACGCCGAGAATTCGGGCGGCCTCCGCCGCTTCTTCTTTTCTTATACTTACCGTTCCGTTAGATGACAGCTCGGCCTCGGTCAGATCGCATATCACAGCGGTTTTTCCTTGCCCCGTAAATTTTGCGATTGCGCCGCCCATGCCGATCTCGACATCATCGCTATGGGCGCCGAACGCAAGAATATCAACGTGTTCAGACATTCGGCTCTCCTCCGCGCACGAGATTGCGGAAATCAAACGCCCCGCCGTCCAGCGTACGGACGAGAATCTCCGCTGTTCCCATATTTGTGGCCAGCGGGATCGCATATACGTCACACAGCCGGATCAGCGCCGATACATCCGGTTCGTGAGGCTGCGCAGTTAACGGATCCCGCAGAAAAATGACGAGATCAAGAGCATTTGCCGCAATTAATGCCCCGATTTGCTGATCTCCGCCGAGCGGGCCGGATTGAAAACGTTCAATGGACAATCCGGTCGCTTCCTGGATTTTCAAGCCTGTCGTGCCCGTCGCGTATAACTCATGGCGGCTCAATATATCTTTATATGCGGTCGTAAACTGAACCATATCCTGCTTTTTTTTATCGTGAGCAATCAAAGCGATTTTCATTTGATATTCTCCCCCTTGCCGATTCAGTCGATAATATTTTCGAGACCGTACACAAGCTGGTCGATTTTCATCACTTGCTCTACTGACAGCTTCACTCCTGACATAAAGGAAGCCCGGTTATAGGAATCATGACGCAATTTCAGCGTTTGGCCGTCCATGCCGAACATGACTTCCTGATGGGCGATAAGGCCCGGCAGACGCACGCTGTGAAGACGGATGCCGTTTAATTCAGCACCGCGGGCGCCCGGCAAGATTTCTTTTTCATCAGGATGACCCTGCTGCTTTTCTGTACGGACGCTTGAAATCATTTCCGCTGTTTTCAGCGCCGTTCCGCTCGGTGCGTCCAGTTTTTGATCATGATGAAGCTCAATGATTTCTACATCTTCAAAATAGTTGGCGGCCATTTGTGAGAATTTCATCATCAGCACCGCGCCTAATGCAAAGTTCGGAGCGATGATGGCGCCGATTCCTTTTTCTTCAGTCAAGGCTTGAAGCTCCTCTAAATCCGCTTCAGAAAATCCGGTCGTTCCCACAACAGGACGGACGCCGTGTTCAAGAGCGGCTTTCGTATGTTTTTTGCCGATTTCAGGCGTTGTTAAATCGATCAGCACATCCGGTTTTGTTTCTTGGAAACATGCGTGGATATCCGTATAAATAAGAGCATCTGAATCAGCTGACATCACTTCCCGCAATGTTTGCTGATCGTATGTATGGTCAATGGCGCCGACAAGCTCAAAATGTGGCGTGCGGACAGCAAGTTTTACGGCCTCTTGGCCCATTCTGCCTCTCGGTCCGGCGATTACGACTTTAATGGTTTCATTTGACATGGTTTCTCCTACTTTCCTTCTTCTTTTCTCGTCCAGCGGTCTTTATCCCGTGTATTAAATTTATGCATCACGCGGTTATGAGCTTCCTCCAATGAAATATCAAGGGAGTTGGCGAGGCAGATCAGGACGAACAGCACGTCGCCCATTTCCTCTTCCATGCTTTTCTCATTTTCCGTCGTTTTCTTCGGCTTTTCCCCATAGTAATGGTTGACTTCTCTTGCAAGTTCGCCCAGTTCTTCGGTGAGACGGGCCATCATGGCAAGCGGGCTGAAATAGCCTTCTTTGAATTGGCCGATATATTCATCGACCTCAGCTTGTAAGTCTTTCATCGTTTTGTCACTCACTGTGCGAATACCTCCTGTCATCTCTTCCATGTTAGCTAATTCAAGTACATTTGACAAATGTTAAAAACGGCAGTTTGCTGTTTTCTTTTGTATCCACTATAATATTTACGCAATCTAATGGAAGGAAAAGGGGTTTGATGCAATGCTTGGAGAAATCAGAATCAAAAATATTTGCTTTATTTTAATCGGCGCCGCTGTTTTTTCATTCGGACTGGTTCACTTTAATATGCAGAACAATTTGGCGGAAGGCGGATTTACCGGCATTACGCTGCTCTTATATGCGTTATTCCACATCAGCCCTTCTATTTCCAACCTGGTATTAAACATTCCTATCTTTTTCATCGGCTGGCGCATGCTCGGCCGGACGATGTTTGTCTATACCCTGATCGGCACCGTCTCTCTCTCAGTTTTTCTGAGTATTTTTCAGCGTTACGAAATTCATATGCCGCTGTCGCATGATTTAGCTCTGGCGGCCTTGTTCGCGGGTGTATTTATCGGCGCGGGTCTCGGCATTATTTTTAAATACGGAGGCACGACGGGCGGGGTCGATATCATCGCCAGGCTGATTAATAAGTTTTTCGGAATCCCGATGGGCCGGACGATGTTTGCCTTTGATGCCTGCGTCATTTTGCTTTCTTTGTTTACGTATCTTTCTTACAAGGAAGCGATGTACACGCTTGTAGCCGTTTTTGTCGCTGCGCGATTGATTGATTTTATACAGGAAGGCGGCTATGCGGCAAAAGGGGCAACGATTATTTCTTCGAAAAACGATTTGATCCAGCAAAAGATTATAGATGAGATGGACCGCGGCGTCACCGTTTTAAAAGGACAGGGATCATACACTAAAGAAGACAGAGACGTTCTTTACTGCGTCGTTCCGAAAAACGAAATTGTGCTTTTGAAAAGCGTCATCACTTCTGTTGACCCGCACGCCTTTGTTGCCGTAAGCGACGTCCATGATGTACTCGGAGAAGGATTTACGCTTGATGAAAATAAAAATCCGATCAGACGATAATAAAAAGGCGGCTTTTGCCGCCTTTACTGTTCGTGTTTCCATTTGACAACCGGTGATTTTTTCTTTTTCAATCGGCGGGCGAATGCCGGACTGACATTGAGCGTCTGTTCGACGAAGCGCTGCGGCGTTAGTGCCAGCCATTGGTTTAGGGAGACGTCTTCAAAACGGTCGCTTTTGAAAATTTCCAGAAAGCGAAGCACGGTGTCACCGATATTCTGGACATAATGCCCCATCGCAAAAGGAACATATCCTACGTCACCCGCTTGATAGTTAAATGTCCGTGCTCTTCCCTCCGCCGCAAACACCGTCATTTTCGCTTCTCCTGAAAGATAATACTGCCACTCGTCCGTATTCGGATGCCAATGTAATTCTCTCATGCCTCCGGGTTCGACTTCCACAAGAGCGGCGGCAATCGTTTTTGACACCTTAAACGTTTTTGAATCGACGATCTTGACTCTTCCCCCGCTGGTAACAAGAGGCTCCTGCCGGGAGAGCTTGTAGCTGAACGGCTCCAAAACGGTGCCTTCCGGGGAAGAAACGGCTGCCTGTTCAATCGGGGGAGGCGGTTCCAGCTGGAACATGTAACGCTCTTTCTTGTGAATGTAGGCCAAGTCATATCCGGGAACACCGAAGTTCGCCTCCAGCACGCTGCGCGGGGTGTGGGCAAACCAGTCCGTTACAGAAAAGGTGCTGTTTTCTGAAAAAGAGCCGTCATCAAAGACAAGCAGAAACTCACTGCCCTGCTCCATCCCTTGAATGGAATGAGGGATGCCGGAAGGAAAATACCACAAATCCCCTTCGCTGACGTTGTCAATAAAATTCCGCCCGTTTTGGTCGACTGCGGTTAAACGGACTTCTCCGTTTATCACGTATCCCCATTCGGCTTCTTTATGCCAATGAAGTTCCCGCACAGCTCCCGGTTTCAGTCTCATGTTCACCGCCGCGATGTTTTTGGACACCGGCAGTTCCCTGACCGTCACTTCTCTCGACCATCCGCCGTCTTCAAGCCTCATATGCGTATCAGAAAAAGAGAATTTCAAGTTTTGAACCGTTCCCGCATCCGTTGAAGGCGGAACGAGCATATCAGGATTCTGGAAGTCACGCGCGAGGTTCCGCGGCCCTTCATCAGTCGCCCCTTTTCTGCCTCTGATCGGCTGCGGGAGGTGTTTTGAAACCAATTGCTGGATGAGTTTTTTCACTGGCTTTAGCTCCTTTACAGCAATTTGTGTTTATTTAGACTTAGGATATTCACGCTTTTTCTCTTTCTTTTTTTCCGCTCTGTATTTTCGGTAGCCGACATATGTCAGCGCAGTAATAATGATACCGCCTGTTGTCAGAATGACCCAGAGCAGCGAAGGATCAGCGTCATCCCGCTCCACCTTGTCAAATACACGTTTTAAATCCTGCTGCAGAAGCGTCAGACGCTCAAGCTTTGTTCCTTTTGTCATCTGCTGAAACCCTTCCTGCTCAATCACCTCGATATGTTTCGCCACCGTATCAAGCTGGCCGGCCGACACATCCATTGTCAGGCTGGGATAAATTAAATCATATAATGATATAAATTCATTCCACTTTTCATTGAAATTCTCACTTCCGTTCCCGCTGACATCTTCTTTTAAGGCGCTGAATGTCGCCATAATCGGTCTTTCAAGCGAACCCCACAGCGGATCGGAGTGGTCTTCCATCGCATCCATTACAAGCCTGAACTGAGCGGCTGCGCGAATTTTTTCGGAATCTGAGGCATCCGCCTGTTTCAAGGCGCGCTCTAAATCATTACAGCCCAGAGTCACCTGCCTGACTTCGGCGCCGGTCAGTGAGTTTACGTGTGTCATTTTTTTCTTAAAGTAGCCAAGCACTTGCAGGGCCTCATCATACTGCGAATGCCTCGTCATCTGGAAAACGGTATCCGAAAGGTCGTTCAGTTCCTTGAGACCGCCCTCACCTTCAGCTTTAGCAGTTGTGATGAAACACATAAGAGCAAGCAAAAGACAGATTGTCAGCTTTCGTTTCATAGAGGTCCCTCCCACTCCTTCTCTTTACAGAATATGAAGAGCGGGACAAGGTTAGACCAAGATTCTATCAGTGTAAGTCAAGCTTTATCCGCCTTTTGGAAATCACCAAAACGTATGCAAGACCGAGTGAAAACAGGCTCAGCCAGAATGTGGCATAGCCGATCTCTTGCATATAAGCACTAAGCATTGAATAGCGAGGCATCATGCCGAAAAGATAATCAATGACGTCATTATGAAGCGTCCAAACAGCGGCAACGGCAAGATGCCATAACCGGAACCGAAAATACGGGCTGTATAAAACACCTTGAACCGCCATGGCGAAATGTGAAGCAATCAGCATGTACCCTTCCCAAGGCATCTGCCCCATTTTAATCAGCACAAAGATATTCATTCCGACCGCCCACAGCCCGTATTTTACAAGGGTTACAAGCGCAAGCGCTTCAAACAGCGGCGCGTTTCTTCTCATAAGAAATGCCAAAAGCACGAACAGGAAGAAAAATGTCGCCGTCGGGCTGTCAGGCACAAATATCAGAAAACGGAACGGCGTGTCCGCAAGCTGCGGCAAATACCAATAATAGCCGTACGCGGTACCGATAAAATTAACGGCAAGAGCAAGCAGAAGCATGCCGCGCCGTCCTAAAAGATAAGAAATCCACCTCAATACCATCAACTCTCAGTCCTTAAAAAATATGTATCATGCAAAAAAAGCTGACATCCGGTCAGCTCTTTTCATAAAAGTATATCCTGCTATTGTCCGCTTCACAATACGTTATTTTGAGGTCGTTTCAGAAATGAACTTCGCCAGCTGATCAAGCTGTTTATCATTCCCTTTAAAAATACCGGCTGGCATCTGCCCTTTCCCTTTGACGGCGATCTTTTTAATTTCTTCCGGGCTCAGCCCGTTATCGACCAGGGACGGACCGGCGCCTCCGCCTTGAAGATTATCCCCGTGACAGGAAATACAGCCCTGTTCTTTAAATACTTTATAACCGTCTGATTCGGTATCAATGGCGGCTTCTTTTTTGATTTTCCCTTGCTCCTCCGCCTTCGCCCAGTCATGCGTCGCGACTGACTGCCACGTTAAAAAGACCGTAGCGCAAAGCGCCAAAAGCATCATGCCGACCGCAACCGGACGCTTCCACGGCCTTCTTTCAGATCCCCTGTCGAGAAACGGAGCCAAAAGAAGCGACCCGAAGGCAAGCCCCGGTATAATCATCGCGCCGATAACGGTGTAGCTCCCCGCGGCATATTCATATTTTAAAAGCTGGTATAAAAATAGAAAATACCAATCCGGCAGCGGTATATATCCCGTATCCGTCGGGTCCGCAACCCGTTCCAAAGGCGGCTCGTGCACAATCGTCAAAACGAGAAATCCGACGAGGAAAACGGCTCCGACCATCCATTCCTTCAGCAGGAAGTTCGGCCAGAACGCCTCTGTCTTTCCCGGATACTCTGAATAGTCTTTCGGTATATTCGGTTTTTTTTCAGCCGGAATCCTTGAATCTCCTACAAACTTCATTCCTTTCCCCCGGTGCATGTCATCCCCTCCCTTTTATATCATATCTGTATTAAAGCGGTCCTGAAATTCCCTGCTTGCGAATCATGACAAAGTGGGCGCCCATGAGCGCAAACAAAGCGGCAGGGAGAAAAAACACGTGAATCGCAAAGAATCTCGTCAGCGTTTGGGCGCCGACAATATCGTGGTGGCCGGCAAGAAGGGTTTTCACCTGCGCTCCGATCAACGGCGTCGCCTCCGCAATCTGAAGACCTACCTTTGTCGCAAACAGCGCCTTCATGTCCCACGGAAGCAGATACCCTGTAAAACCGAGACCAAGCATCACAAAAAAGATCAGAACACCGACGATCCAGTTCAATTCCCGAGGCTTTTTATAAGCTCCCTGAAAGAAAACCCGCAGCGTATGTAAAAACATCATCACGATGACTAAACTTGCCCCCCAATGATGCATACCCCTTACAATCTGTCCGAAAGCGACTTCATTCTGCAAATAATACACAGATTCCCACGCGTTTTTAATATCCGGCACATAATACATCGTTAAAAACATCCCGGACAGCACTTGGATAACGGTTACAAAAAACGTCAATCCGCCGAAACAATAGACAAAAGCCGAGAAATGGTGAGCTGGATTCACATGTTCCGGCACTTCATGGTCGGCGATATCCCGCCACATCGGCGTAATATCGAGACGTTCGTCCACCCAGTCATAAATTTTGTTCAGCATGTCACCCTTCCCCCCTAGGCTTTGCTTTTCCAAGATACAAAAAGCCGTCCTTTACTTTTTGCTCATAACGGTCAAGAGGCGCGAGCGGCGGCGTGCCCGGAACGTTCGTGCCGTCTTTTTCATACAGCCCGTAATGGCAGGGACAAAAGAATTTGTTCGGATTTTTAGGATCATTGTTCCAGTTTACGGTGCAGCCTAAATGCTTGCAGATCGGCGAAAGCGCTATAATTTCATCGCCATGCTTGTAGACCCAGGCTGACCTGGATTCTTCCGATTCGTACCAGGCGTCGACCTGATGAATTTTAAAGTCAAACCGTTTCGGCTCCTTCGTCAGTTCATCGACGCTGACAACCTGCACCATTTTTTGATCTCCGGTCGGTTTTAATACCGGGTCCAGCGCAAAACGGACCATAGGCATAAGCGCACTGGCGGCCATAAATCCCCCCACGCCGGTGAGCGCATAGTTTAAAAATTGCCTTCTTGATATATCTTGTTTTCCGCCCATCTCTTCCCCCCCTAAAAGATTGACCAAAAATTAACTAAAATAGAAAATAATTCTGAGATTTGACACCCTCATAATATATGAATCTTTCAGCAAGGTCAACAGAGGCAAAATGGCTGTTTTGCGGGATGTCTGGAGTTTTTAGGAATTGTTCCACTTCTGTAACAAAACGTTCAAAATTTCCCCGCACTTATCATCCGCTATTTTTCTCTTTAAAGAGTCTTTCATATGTTCAAACGGGACTGCAGGTATGTAGATGACATCAGATCCTATTTCAGAGTCCTTCCATTTTTCGTCTGCCGTCAGAAACAAGGCATGCCGGAAGCTGGTCATCACCTCTTCTTTGAATTTTTGCAGCAGGGCGATCTGTGATTGATCTATATCAACATATGTATAAGAGGGGAATAAATATACCCGTCCCTTCAACTGGCGCTCAAGCTCTTCAGAAAGCAATTGGGTGCTCTCCCCCCGTTCAACGGCCTCTTTTAAGCCTCCTGCAGATGTTATGGAAATTAGCGGAATGACAGCGGTATCAATGTAATCCGCAGATTGCAAATAGACATCGGCATCAGCGGCCCTCCATCTCATGTCTGGTTCCTCCTCCTTACGCAACAAGCCTTGCATATTCTGCAAGGCTGTCATTTATGTGAGCTGATTCAATTGGCGGGAAAGCTTTTCAAATGTTTCTTTGTCGTGGCGGTCCAGCGCCTCGTCGATATCTTTAAGCAGCTTTTCCCGCTGGAAAGTGGATATGGCATGTTCTAATATTTTTTCGGCCATCCCCTGATCCTGTTTATTTTCAAACAGGTCTTTCGGCAGATGCGGATTTAATTCAAGAACAGCAGCATATTCAGGCGAGCTGTAAGCCGAACGGAAATTCAGCTGGATAAATAAATCCTGCTGCTTATTCAGCCGGATGTCGTGAAAAGATTTTTCTGCGTCCGTGGTCATGACATTTTCTTTGTAAAACCTAAACGGCACCTCATCAACGCAATGCGTAGACATGATAATGCCTCTCGGGCAAAATTCAGCTTGTTCTACAAAATGGACCTTCTCCATTAATGTATCATGACTCATTAAATAATTTAAAATCCAGACGCACTCCCGGCGTTTAAGCTGATAATGATTTAAAAACCAACGGATAAAATCCTTTTTTTCATTGACAGAAACAGGGGTCTGCATGTAATTCCCTCCTCTATCGATCGTATAATCTGACATCACTTATACATTCAGCAAGCATGGTTCAAAATCCTGCTTATTTCAAAAATTCGTCCTCTATCCGTAAGATTGTTTCTTCAAGCTCTTCGTTTGTTCCATCCATTGAAAGCACTTGTTTTAAAAGCGGCAGCGCTTCTTTCTGGAGACCCTCTTCCAATAAGAAGTGAGCGTATTCATATAAGAAATCCCGATCCTCCCGGTAATGGAGGTACGCAGCTTCGAAGCTTTTTTTCGCTTCGTCATATTGCTCCAGACCCGTATAGGCGCCCGCCAAATACCAATTGTATTTCGGATCTTCTTCGCCGTAGCCGCGGACTTCCTGAATCAGATCAATAATCTCTTCATAGCTTTCTTCTTTATGATAGACGGCTAAAAGCGTATGGAGCGCTTCCACATAACCTGGATCGAGCGCCAGCGCTTCCTGAAGAAGCTTTTTGCCTTCGTCTTCGTTCCCGAGCTTTAACGCCATTTTCGCCGCATAGAGAAAAAGCTCTTTATTGTATTCATCGTAAGTAATACCTTCTTTAGCGGTTTTTAATGCATCTTCATACATGCCCTCTGCCTCGTAGCTTTTTGCAAGCGGCATATAAAGCGATGAATAAGAAGGATCAAGCCCTTTTAAATCAGAAAGCTGCTTAATGGCGGTTTTGACCATTCCCGCCTGATAGGCTGTGAAGCCGTACCCGAAAATCGTATTCGGTTCTGTATGTTCTGCTGCCGCTTTTTCATACCATGAAATCGCTTCTTCAAATTCACCCGCCGCGCTCAATGACTCGGCCAGCCTTTGATGAACATTTACACCGCCGATTTCGTTCCGCTCTTTTGCCGTCTCTTCGTAATAGGGAACGGCTTTTGCGTATGACCCTTGGGTAAAGTACAATTCTCCCAGAGCAAAATCAATAACAGGTTCATCTTTTAACATTGCTTTCGCCTGTAACAGCTTTTGCTCACTTACTTCAAATAAGCCCTGCATCTGATACAGATCAGCCATCAAAAGAAGGCTTTCCGCGTAAGACGGGTCTTCTGGTGATATCGTCTCCAGCACCTCAAGAGCTTTTTCTTCTTCATCAATATCTATTAACAATTCGGCGTAAAAATTCGTCAGCTCAGACTCATCCGGATAAAGGTCATGCAGATCACTGATCAGCGTTAACGCTTTCTCTGCGTTTCCCCATTCATAGTAGAGCTGGGCTGCAATGGCTTTGTCTTCGTCATGAAGCTGCGTTTCAGCTTTTGAAAGCGCTTCGAGTCCCTTTTCGGTTTCACCTGCTTCAACTAATTTTATGGCATCTTGAATCAATGTATTCAAATCAGACCGGTCCTTTCTTTTCCTATACCTCATCAACCAATGAAAAGGGTTTATTCGGGTTATTCTTATCATAATTCAGACAGGGTCTGCCCGCAAATAAGATGCTTCACCCGGCATTATAGTTTATCAAAAAATGGCGAAGAGGAAAACGGCAAAAAAGGGGACGCCATCTTTATACGCAAACAGCGCGGTTTGATCCCGCTGTTTCTGTAACGAAACGCATCCCCCCTTCCTGTTATTTTTCCTGTTTAAGACAAGCTATGTCAAAGCTCAAGACTTTATGACACACGAAGAAAAAAGCCCGAAGAATCGTCTTCAGGCTTTTTTGGCTAATTGATCTAAATGCTCAAAGAATGTCGGATAGGAGACGTGGATCGCATCTGTATCACGAATGTCAATCGGCTCTTCCGTCAGACATGAGGCGATACCGAGCATCATGCCGATGCGGTGGTCGCCGTGGCTTGATACACTGACGCCGCCCGCGAGTGTCTTTTTGCCGCGGATTTTCATGCCGTCTTCAGTCGCTTCAATGTCTGCGCCGATTTTCCGGAGCTCTGATACGACGGTGTCTATCCGGTTCGTTTCCTTCACTTTCAGCTCCGCCGCGTCTTTAATGACCGTTGTGCCTTCAGCCTGCGTTGCCAAAAGGGCGATAATCGGTATCTCGTCAATTAAACGGGGAATGATTTCTCCGCCGATTTCTGCTGCTTTCAGAGCTGACGTTTCGATAACAAGATCTCCGTACGGCTCCGCGCTGTCCGCTTCTGATGGAATGACTTCGAGTGAAGCCCCCATCTGCTTTAAGACATCAATAATCCCTGTGCGCGTCGGGTTCAGGCCGACATTTTTCAGCACAATCCGGCTTCCGGGAACGGCAGCCCCGGCCGCGAGGAAAAAGGCCGCTGAAGAGATATCCCCAGGTACGAAAATATCAGCCGCCCGAAGCCGCTGACCGCCAGTTACGGAAGCGCTCGTCTCTGTTTCCGCAAGCTCAGCGCCAAATGCGTTCAGCATCCGTTCTGTATGATCTCTTGATTTATGAGGCTCGGTAACGGTCGTCGTTCCTTCTGCCTGTAATCCGGCAAGCAGCACGGCAGATTTGATCTGCGCGCTTGCAACGGGAGACACATAATCGATGCCTTTTAATTGTCCGCCTCTTACAGATAACGGCGTAAATTCTCCGTCCGCTCTTCCGTCAATCACGGCACCCATCTGTTTTAAAGGCTCCGTCACCCTCTTCATCGGGCGCTTTGCAATACTTTCATCGCCCGCTACCGTACTGTGAAATGGGCGTCCGGCTAAAATGCCGAGCATCAGGCGGATGGTCGTGCCGGAATTTCCGACATCAAGAAGGCTGTCAGGCTCATAAAGTGCGTCAATGCCGTTCCCGTGTATCGTTACATCACTTCCGTTCTGTTCAATGGAGACACCCATTTTTCTGAAGCAGGCAATCGTGCTCAGGCAATCGGCTCCCGGCAAAAAGTTTTTTACCGTTGTCGTTCCTTCTGCAAGCGCTCCGAACATAACAGAACGGTGGGAGATAGATTTATCCCCCGGAATATGAATTTCACCGTTTAAAGATGTCACTTTTTCTCTTTTCAATGTTTTCCACCTCAGTCAGCGTAAAATGTGTCATATTTGGCGCGGGATTGAATGCAGATTTCCGCCCGCTTGCGGTCCTCATCCGTCTGGAAACTGATTCTCAGAATTCCGTTAATATCTTCTCTCGTTTCGATAATGCGGATGTTGGTGATGCTGATTTGTTCATCAGCCAATATCGCCGTAACCTCCGAAATGACCCCCGGATGATCGGGAACATCGACATAAAGGTCATAAAAGGACGGGATCGCCCCTTTTTGACGGATCGGCAGGCCGTCGCGGTAATCCTTCGCTTTTTTAAAGTAACCGAACAGGTTGTCCGCATCTTCATTTTCTACGTAAGATTCGATCGTGTCAATCTCCCGTTTCCACTCTTTGAAGCGGTCAAGCAGCTTATCTTTGTTGTGAAGGAGAATGTCTCTCCACATCGCCGGACTGCTGGAGGCTATTCTTGTAATATCCCGGAAACCGCCGGCCGCGAAACGCTTCAAAAGCGGGTAATCTTCTTCAGAACGGTGAGCCTGATGTACGAGACTGGCAGCAACGATATGAGGGAAATGGCTGATGACGCTTGTCACGCCGTCATGCTCCTCAGGCGTCATCTCCACAAAGTGGGCATTTGCCGCTTTCAGAAGCTCCTTCAGATGCGTTACTGACTGTTTAGAAGTTGATTTTCCCGGTGTTAAAATGTAAAACGCGTTTTCGAATAAAAATTCTTTTGCGGCAGCTGCCCCTGATTTATGAGACCCCGCCATCGGGTGGCCGCCGACAAATTGATAGTGAGCCGGAAGCACTTTGTCGGCGTAGCTGACGACTTTTTGTTTTGTGCTGCCCACATCCGTAATCAAGAGTTCATGGGTGATGCCCGAGGCGGCCAGCATATCAAGCATTTTCAGCGTTTGAGCAACGGGCGTGGCGATAATGATAACTGATGCTTGCTGCGCCCCTTCCGTAAATGAGCCGGCCCGCTCGTCAATAATCCCGAGCTTCAGCGCGGCAGTGAGCTGTTCTTCCGAAATATCCACACCGATAATCCGTTTATGCGGATGCTCCTTTTTGATAGCCAATGCGATCGATCCGCCGATCAGCCCGATTCCCGCAAGCAATATAGTATCCTTCATTTCACTCATTTCCTTTTTCATCTAGTTTAATAGAGCAAAGAGGTGATGCTTGATCACCTCTTATAATATTTCAGCTAAAATTGTCAGAATTTCCTCATTCTGCTCTTTCGTACCGACCGTAATCCTTAACGCTGTCGGAAATCCGAGCGCCTGTCCCGAGCGGACGATATATCCTTTTTCCAGCAGGGCCTGGAACAGTTCATCCGCCGGGCGGTTAAAATCAATGAGCACAAAGTTGGTTTGTGAAGGATAACATGTTAAACCGTGGGTTTCGGCAAAATCATAATACTGCTTAAGACCGGCTTTATTTTTTTCGACACATTCCTTAATAAATGCCTGGTCATCAAGCGCAGCCAGTGCCGAAGCCTGACCGATTCTGCTCGTATTGAACGGCTCTCTCGCCGGCTCAATCTGGCGGATCAGCGCTTCGTCCGCAATGCCGTATCCGACGCGCAGCGCGGCAAGTCCGTACGCTTTAGAAAATGTGCGGAGGATCATGACATTCGGATATTGCTTTAAAAGCGGAATGCTTTCAGGGTAATCTTCGGCGGTGACATACTCATAGTACGCTTCATCAAGTACAACGAGGATTTCCTCAGGAACTCTGTCTAAAAAGGAAATTAATTCCCGTTCGGAAGTATACGTCCCCGTCGGATTATTCGGATTGCACACCCATATGACTTTCGTCTTGCCGTCAATTGCTTCCAGCATCCGATCCAAATCATGAGCACCGTCGCTGCGGAGCGGCACTTCACGCACTTCAGCGCCCTCAATCACCGCATTGTGTCTGTATTGCGGAAAAGTCGGAGCGGCGGTAATCGTGTTTGTCTGATCATTTAATAAAGAACGGCAGATAATCTGCACAAGCTCATCTGAGCCGTTGCCGAAAATGATCGAAGATTCACTGACCTGCAGATGCTCACTTAGCCGCGTTCTCAAAGCGGCACTGTAACCGTCGGGATACAGCGCGAGCTGCTCAATCTCCTGATGCAGCGCATCTTTAGCGGCCTGTGAACAGCCGAACGGATTTTCGTTAGAAGCGAGCTTCACTACTTTCTCAAGCCCGTATTCCATTTTCACTTCTTCTATTGGTTTGCCCGGCTGATACGGTTTCAGCTGCCGCAGCTGTTCTTTAATCTGCAAATCCAGTCACCTCATTTTACACTGTACAGTCGTCCGAACGTCTTTGCGTAGTCTTCAAATTCAAGAAGCGCATCGGCTCTTGTGCCGGGGTTCACAAGCTTTGTTTCAAGCTCTTCTACTTTTTTAACGAGCGCGCTTCCGACAACGACACCGTCTGATATTTCATTCATCTCCTCAACCTGTCTGCGGCTTGAAATGCCAAAACCGACCGCAACCGGAACGGAGCTGAATTCTTTCACTTTTCGGATAAAAGAGTATACAGACGGATCGAATTCTCTGCGTACGCCTGTCACTCCTAAAGAGGATACGCAGTACACAAAGCCGCCGGCCTGTTCAGTAATTATTTTCAGTCGGTTTTCACTTGTCGGCGCAACCAGCGAGATATAAGCGATGTTCTCCTTTTTGCATGCCTTTTGTAAAAGGGCGCTTTCCTCTAACGGAAGATCCGGAACAAGCAGACCGTCTATGTCGTTTTCCCGCAGTAAAGCGAAAAAGTGTTCTTTTTCTAATTGTAACACAGGATTATAATACGTAAAGAGGATAATTGGAATATGAACGCCGTTTTTTTTCATTTTGCCGCCAAGTTCAATGGCTTTAATGATATTCATTCCGTTTTCCAGAGCCCGTTTTGAAGCCCGCTGAATAACCGGGCCGTCGGCGAGCGGATCTGTGTAAGGGACGCCGATTTCAAGGGCTGAGGCGCCTGCGTTCTGCAATGACTTTGCCAGTTCAACTGAAATGTCAGGAAGCGGATCGCCAGCTGTAATAAAAGGGATAAATAGTTTTTCAGAATCATGCAGATTAAACATGTGTCTCCACCTCGTTTTCCAAAACATTCATCAGCGTATGAACGTCTTTATCTCCTCTTCCCGACAAACTGACGAGAATGATTTTATCTTTATCCATGTCTTTTGCCATTTCAAACGCTTTTGCTAAAGCGTGTGCAGATTCAATAGCCGGAAGTATGCCTTCTGTTTCAGAAAGCAGACGCAGCGCGGCGATCGCTTCATCATCTGTCACACTTTCGTACGTTACACGGCCGCTTTTATGCAGATAGGCATGCTCCGGCCCGATCCCCGGGTAATCAAGGCCTGCTGAAATGGAATACGGTTCGATAATCTGCCCGTATGCATCTTGTATTAAATAGGTCATCGAACCGTGAATCACCCCGAGCCTCCCTTTTGCGATCGTTGCCGCATGCAGCGGTGTATCAATTCCTTTTCCGGCAGCCTCGGCGCCGATCAGCTCAGTATCTTCGTCTAAAAAGGCCTGAAAAATGCCCATCGCATTGCTTCCGCCGCCGACACATGCAACAACCTTATCCGGGAGCGTTCCTTCGGCTTTGCGGAGCTGTTCTTTCGCTTCCTCGCCGATGATTTTCTGAAACTCGCGAACGATGTAAGGATACGGATGCGGGCCTACAACAGAACCGATTAGGTAGAAATGATCTTCACAATGCTGGACCCAATATCTGATCGCCTCATTCGTCGCATCTTTCAGCGTGCCGTTTCCGCTTGATACCGGCACCACTTTTGCGCCGAGCAGCTTCATGCGGAATACGTTCAGCGACTGGCGCGCAACGTCCTCTTCACCCATAAAAACCGTGCACTCAAAACCGAATTTTGCGGCGGCTGTCGCGGCGGCAACACCGTGCTGTCCCGCACCGGTTTCGGCAATGATTTTCGTTTTGCCCATCTTTTTGGCAAGCAGAATCTGGCCTAACGCGTTGTTTATTTTATGGGAACCGGTATGGTTTAAATCTTCCCTTTTCAGATAGATTTTTGCCCCGCCCAAATACTCCGACACCCTGTCTGCAAACGTTAATGCCG
The DNA here is from genome assembly GCF_053545315.1 of Bacillus sp. CIS52. Taxonomy (NCBI): domain Bacteria; kingdom Bacillati; phylum Bacillota; class Bacilli; order Caryophanales; family Bacillaceae; genus Bacillus; species Bacillus sp. CIS52. Next base: position 126,809 of record NZ_JBIUFR010000003.1, on the reverse strand, counting down.
TCGGTCTGCCTGAGTAATCAAACAATAGTTTTTGATATTCGGCATGAAAAACGGGATCATTCTTTAATTCTTTGAAAGCCGTTTCGATTTCTTCGAGGGGCCGCATTAATGTTTCAGGGACAAACTTGCCGCCAAATTCGCCGTATCTTCCGATTTCATTTGGATATGGATACATAATGGTTCATCCTTTCTTCTAAAAGCCGGATCAGTGTTTGATCCTTTTGTCCGTTTTTTTCAATTCCGCTGGCAAGATCTATACCGCACGGGCGTGATTTCAGTAAGCCGGTAATCGTTTCAGGATTAACGCCGCCCGCAATAAAACAGCGCTTGTTTGCTTTTTGAGCCTGCTCCCGGTACAAAGGGACACGCTTCCACGAAAACGCGATTCCCGTGCCGCCCCTCATGCCTTTGACTGAAGAATCAATGACATAGCCGTCGACGGCAGATGCAAATTGAGCCATCTGACGGAGCGTGCTTTCTCCGTGATGGAGCGCTTTCCATATCTCAGAACGCACAAGAGGACGGAGACGGCGGGCATCCTCAGGCGATTCATCACCGTGAAGCTGGATAACGTCAAGGGACAGATCAGAAGCGGTTTGCGCGATGTTTTCTATCGTTTCATTCACAAAAACTCCGACATGTTTCTTGTCTGTCCGGATCTCTTGTTTCCATTTCCGGACATCAGCCGGGGTGACCTTCCGTTTGCTTGCGGCAAAAATAAATCCCAGGTAATCCGCTTCTGAGGCTGCCGCAAGCTCATAATCACGCTTCGATCGTATTCCGCAGTACTTTAATTCAGGCTTTTTCATACCCTCACTCCCCGAACAGCCCTCGGATCGCCTTTTGCTGTGAATCCTCTCTCATTAAGGATTCTCCGATCAATACAGCCTGCGCCCCGTGCTTGTTGACGAATTGCAGGTCAGCCAAAGAGCCGATCCCGCTTTCACTGACCAGCAGACAGCCGTCCGGCACAAGCTGCGCTATTTTTTCCGTTTGCGAAACCGAAGTACGGAACGTTTTTAAGTCCCGGTTGTTAATGCCGAGAATGTCCGGCTGAAACACCTGTAAAATCCGTTCAAGCACGGTTTCATCATGGACTTCCACAAGAACGTCCATGCCCTTCCCACGTGCTTCCAGGTAAAGCTCATGAAGCTTTGAAGGTTCCAGCGCTTCACCGATCAGCAAAATCGCATCAGCACCGAGCCGGTACGATTCCTCCACCTGCAGGGAGTCAATAATAAAATCCTTTCTTAATACGGGAAGAGAAACGTTTTTTTTAACATCTGTCAAAAAGTGATTTCTTCCCTGAAAAAAACGGGTATCCGTCAGAACAGAAAGGGCGTCGGCTTTGGCTGCTTCATAATCCGCCGCAATCTCTTCCGGAACAAAATGCTCTTTAATCAGACCTTTAGACGGCGACGCTTTTTTCACTTCAGCGATCAGCCCGATAAAACGATTCGGATTCAGGAGCGCTTCCTTAAAAGATCTCCGTTCAATTTGACAGGTTTCCGGCAGCACAATGGATTTGATTTCTTCTTTTTTCTGCTGAATGATTTGATCAAGCATATAATTCTTCCTCTTTCTGTTTCAGACGTTCGAGCTGCCTTTTGGCATCTCCGTTTTGAATCGTTTCTAAAGCGATGTTTGCTCCTTCTTTCAGATCGTTTGCGAGACCTGCCGTATAAATGGCCGCTCCCGCATTTAAGGCCGTAATGTGCAGAGCGGACGACGGAGCTTCATTTGCAAAAATATTCTGAATGAGATGCGCGCTTTCTTCCGCTGAGCTCACTTGAATATCTTTCAGCGAACCTTCTTTAAAACCGAATTGTTCAGGTGATACCGCATATTCCAGACGTTCACCGTTTTTCAGCTCAATGACATCGGTCGGTGCTGTGACGGACAGTTCATCTAACCCGTCACGCGCCGACACAAGCATGACGTGCCTGACTTCAAATTGTTCCAAAGCGCTTGCCATCAGGCGCGCTTTTTCAGATGAATAGACGCCGATCACCTGCCGTTTCGCCTGCATCGGGTTGCTGAGCGGGCCAAGCAGGTTAAACACGGTTCGGAAGCCCAGCTCTTTTCTCACAGCGGCGACGTGCTTCATTGACGAATGAAACAGCGGGGCAAACAAAAAACCCATTTGCTTCGTCTCAATACTGTGTTTGACACTGTCAGGGGTGGCTTGAATGGAAACACCCAGTTTTTCCAGCACATCCGCGCTGCCGCTCTTAGACGACACGGAACGATTTCCGTGCTTGGCAACTTTGGCTCCGGCGGCAGAGGCTGTAATCGCTGCTGCCGTTGATATGTTAAACGTAGAAATCCCGTCTCCGCCTGTTCCGCACGTATCAACAACATCCTCCAGGCCATCTGCCGTCTGCGCACGGGCCCGCATCACTTTTACAAATCCGGCGAGCTCCTCCGCCGTTTCGCCGCGGTGGGCTAATACCGATAAGATTCCGCCGATTTCAGACTGCGACATGTCTCCGCTCATCATCATTTCCATCAGCTTTTCGGCTTCTCCGGTTTTCAGCGTGCCGCCATTAACGCACGATTGCAGAAATTTGTTCATCCGTCTTCTCCTCCCCGCCAGAAAAGATGTCTTCTGCGATTTGAATCGTTTTTAAAAGCGCCCCCGCTTTGTTGCAGCTCTCTTCATATTCGGCTTCCGGGACGGAATCAGCGACTATTCCCGCGCCCGCCTGCACCGACGCCGTACCGTTTTTGACACTCATGGTGCGGATGGTGATGCACGAATCAATCGAACCGTCAAATCCGATATAAGCGATACATCCGCCGTAAGTTTCTCTGGAAGTCGGTTCTAATTCATTTAAAATCTGCATCGCGCGGATTTTCGGAGCGCCCGAGAGTGTTCCTGCCGGGAATGCCGACATCAGTGCATCAACCGGATGGACGCCCTGTTTTAAACGGCCGGTTACAACGGAGATGATGTGCATCACATGTGAAAAAGAAACGATCTTCGTGAATTCCGGTACGGTTACGGAACCATACTCCGCGACTCTGCCGATATCATTGCGCGCCAGATCGACGAGCATGTAATGTTCAGCTTTTTCTTTTTCGTCATTCATCAGCTCTTTTTTCAGGCGTTCGTCCTCTTCTTTTCCGGCTCCCCTTTTTCTCGTTCCGGCGATCGGATGTATTTCCAGATGTCTGTCATGCACACGGATCAGGCGTTCAGGCGAACTCCCGACAATGTCTCTGTCCGGCAGTTTAATATAGTACATATAAGGTGAAGGGTTGACGATGCGGAGCACCCTGTACAGCTCAAAGGAATGTCTGGATACCGGGATCTCAAACTTTTGCGACAGCACTCCTTGAAAAATATCTCCCGCTTTTATATATTCTTTCAGTTTATTAACGCCGGCCATAAACTCTTCTTTCGTATTATTGGATGTCACATTGGCAAAGCTCGGTGTTTCAAATGTACCTTTTGAAAAAAACGGCTCTTTCATATCTTTCGGTTCTGTCAAAATACCGATAAGATCGCGAAGCTCCGCGCAATTTTCTTTAAAAACGGCCCTTTTTTCTTCTTCCGTCTCCCGGCCGTTAAGCGCCGCATATTGAATGAAATGCACTTGTTTCGTTTCATGGTCGTACGCGATGATTTTCCGGCAGACAAACAGCATGCATTTTTCTAAATCTGTTTCTTTTGCGTGGCTTGGCACGGAAGGCTCAATTAAAGGAATCATGTCATAGCTCAGATAACCGACCGCCCCTCCCGAAAACGGGATATCAAGATCGGGCGTTTTAATGCGGAAGCTTTCATTCATCCAGTCAAGCACGGCTTTTAAATCTCCGGCTTCAAACAGCGTAAGCCCTTTCGGATCAGCGGCAGTGAATGTGTGATGACTCTCTTTAATCGTGATAAAAGGATCGAGACCGATAAAAGAGTATCTTGACCAGCTTGACGACTCATCCTTGCTTTCCAGCAAATACGTAATGTTTCTGTCCAGTTTTTCAACCATCTGAATGGGTGTGATCGTATCGACCGTAAAAGTCTCTGCGATTGGAATGGTGCGGTGTGTCAGACTGTCCTTTAAAAATAAAGAAACATCCGATTGTAAATTCATGATTCTCCTCCTTACGGTAAGGAGAATGAGATGAGGAGTGAGAGGGGTCTTGCGTATAAGAAATAAACCCAAAAGAAAGGCTTCTTTTGGGCAGAATAAAAACGTGTTTATCTCAGCTCAGCTAAACTCATTCTCTGCTACCCTATTCTAAACTCAACTGTTTCATCAACTGACTTCTAAGCTTTATACACACTCTTGTGTATTTCTAAGCTTTTTTTATCGTATTACATGTCAGTATTTTTTGTCAATGATAAATCCGGTCTTAACACAACGGCTTTTTCTAAATAGACATGCTTGATTTCATCTTGAGGCGTATCCGTCTGAACCGTCATCAGGACACGGATGCACTTTTTCAGAGCGCCTGCGACATCCATTTCCTGCATGCATGTTACCGGGACGTACTGCCACCCGGAAAGGCGGCGGACCGCTTTTGCCGGAAATACGGAATGGATGTCAGGCGTGGCGGATAACAGGATCTGCACGACGTCTTCCGGCTTGCATCCATTTTGTTCAATGATTTTTTCAAGCAGCTGCTGTGTTTTTTCTAAAATTTCTTGTTCGGTGTCTTGTTCCACCGTTGTTGCTCCGCGAATGCCGCGTATCATCATGCTGTTTCCTCCATTCGCCATTTGTTCAGCAAATTTTCAAGCTCATCTTTTGAAAGCATACAGTCCTGCGCTTCGCCTAATTCCTTCAATACGATGAACTGAGTCATGCCTCCGCGCGTTTTTTTGTCATTCATCATCCGGGCGGAGAGAACCGATGTTGCAATATCTTGTCTGATGCTTCCCGGGTAGCCGAGCCCAATCAGCCATTGTGTGAGTTCTTTTCTGTTCATCTTGCATCCCGCAACCTGTTCACTCACGTAAAGGGCAAACTGCATGCCGAGGGCGACCGCATCTCCATGTGTAATCCGGCCGTAGCCATATTCCGCCTCAACGGCGTGGCCGAGCGTATGTCCGAAATTCAGAAAAGCTCTTATCCCCTCTTCCTTTTCGTCCTCACGCACAACGGCCGATTTGATTGAGATTCCTTTATAAATCATTTCATTCAGCTCAGCGCTTGTCAGTTCGTTTAACGTATCAAGCGTGAGAAGCTTTTCTAAAAAAGCGTGATCGGCGATAAACGCATGTTTTATCACCTCAGCCATACCCGATCTCAGCTCTTGTTCCGGCAGGGTTTTCAGAAGCTCCGTATCATAAATCACCGCTTTCGGCTGATAGAACGCTCCGATTAAATTCTTTCCGAGTTTATGATTGACGGCCACCTTGCCGCCGACCGCGCTGTCATGGGCAAGCAGTGTCGTCGGCATTTGGATGAAATCAATTCCGCGCATAAAAGTCGCTGCGCAAAAGCCGGCCAAATCACCCGTCACACCGCCTCCGAAGGCGATCATACATGAAGAGCGGTCCATATGGAAGGCGATCGCTTCCGATTGAATCCGTTCATACTCTTTCAGAGACTTCGCTTCTTCTCCGCTCGGGACGATCACTTTTTTTACGGGCCATGTTTCGTTTAGAAGCCGGAACATCTCATCACCGTAAAGCCGGTCGACTTCAGCGTCGATGACGAGCAGGATTTTTGTCAGCGGCCTGTTCAGTGAAGTCAAAAGTGCAGCGGCCTGTTTCCTGATGCCTTCACCGATATACACGGGATATGCGGAGGAAGCCGTCCGAACCTCAAGCTCCTTCATTAGAATTCCCTCGATAGTTTCTTCATGTTCTCAACATTTTCTTTAATGCGGTCGATCTGGTCAAGGCCGAATTGTTCTACGACGGCATTTGCGATTTCCCAGGCCACTGCCGCTTCAGCCACGACGCTTGCCGCAGGAACCGCGCAGCTGTCTGAACGTTCAATGCTCGCTGAAAACGGCTCTTTCGTTTCAATATCAACGCTTTTCAGCGGCTTATATAAAGTCGGGATCGGTTTCATAACACCGCGGACGACAATCGGCATTCCTGTCGTCATACCGCCTTCTAATCCTCCGAGCCTATTTGTGGCGCGTGTATAGCCTTTCTCTTCATCCCACACGATTTCATCATGAACATCACTGCCGTTTTTGCCGGCCGCTTCAAAACCGATGCCGAACTCGACCCCTTTAAAAGCATTGATCGACAGAACGGCAGCGGCGAGCTTGCTGTCCAGTTTACGGTCATAATGGACATAGCTTCCGACACCGACCGGCATGCCTTCGACAATCACTTCAACGATTCCGCCGATTGAGTCGCCGTTTGCCTTCGCTTCATCAATGGCTGCCATCATTTGCCGGCCTGCTTCTTCATCGTAGCATCTGACCGGTGATTCTTCCGTTACCCGCTTGAGATCCTCAATGGATGTGTAATCGGTTTTCTCTGCTTTTACGCTGCCGATTTGCAAAACATGTCCGGCCACTGTAATGCCAAGCTCCGCTAAAATCTTTTTAGCGACGGCTCCGGCAGCCACGCGAACCGTTGTCTCACGCGCGGAAGATCGTTCTAACACATTTCTCATATCGCGGTGATTGTACTTAATGGCGCCGTTTAAATCCGCGTGCCCCGGTCTCGGTCTTGAAATCTGGCGTTTCATTTCACTTTCTTCTTCTTCTGTAATCGGTGCGGCGCCCATAATTTTTGTCCAGTGGGTCCAGTCTTTATTTTCTACAACGAGCGCAATGGGTGAACCGAGTGTCCGGGCATGCCGCACGCCGCTCGTAATCTTCGCTCTGTCCGTTTCAATCTGCATGCGCCGTCCGCGCCCGTGCCCTTTTTGGCGTCTGGCAAGCTCAAAATTAATGTCTTCCTCAGTTATATAAAGCCCCGCAGGCACACCTTCTATAATGGTCGTCAGCTGCGGACCGTGTGATTCTCCGGCTGTTAAGTATCTCATTTCGTTCTTCTCCCTTCATCACATTAACGCTTTTAAGTAAAACTATAACACAAGTTTTCATAAAATGTCTTCTATCTTTTTTGATAAAAAAATGTATCGGTGCTTTCAAGGCCGAATTTTTCCGGGCTGAAAATTTGTTCTGTGCTTCCGACAAACAGAATTCCGTTCTTTTTCAGGCTGTCCGCCATTTTCACATACAGCTCTTCTTTCGCTTTTTCAGTAAAATAAATAAAAACATTGCGGCAGACGATCAGATCAAAATCCTGTTCATAGCTGTCGGCAAGCAGGTTATGCCGCTTAAACCGGATGTTTTTCTGAATCTCTTGTTTTACTTGATAGCTGTTGTCAGCCTGCTTGGTGAAATAGCGGCTTTTTATGGAAGCCGGCACCTCTTGCAGAGACCGCTCCTGATAGATGCCCCGCTTGGCTTTGCCGAGCGCCTTTTCATCAATATCTGTCGCCAATATATCAAATCCGGCCAAACCCGCCTGCTGATTGAGAATCATGGCCAAGGTATAGGGTTCCTCCCCCGTTGAACAGGCCGCACTCCATATTTTTAACGGTTTGTTATGCTTTATTAACGGAAGAATTGAGGTTTCAAGAACTTCCCATCGTTTATAATTTCGGTAAAATTCAGAAACATTGATTGTCATCCTGTCCAATGTTTCATTTAATAAAAGCTTGTCTTTCTCCAAAGCGGCGGCAAATTCCTGAAAATCTTTGAATCCCTTTTTTTCATAAAGGGACGTCAGCCGTCTTTTCATTTGTGCTTCTTTGTATAAAGATAAATCAACACCGGTTATTTTCTTCCACTTGGTGATAAAAATGTCGTAAGGCTCCATTGCTTCTCTCCCAATCTCGCTGTCTTTTGTCCTAGTATAGCCTGTTTTCTTTCTAATTTGTACGATTTCAATAAAAAAATCAGCCCGCAGGCTGATTTGTGAGAAATGAAAAGACAGGGCAGAGAAGCCTCTGTCTTTCTTAAAATATGTAAACCTTTTCATAACAAGAGAAAAAGAAAGGCTGACGGCTTAGTACACCCAGTCGGCCATTAATTTTTGATACGGTACAAGCTCTTCCTGTTTAAAGAAAATGTCAATTTCCCGTTCAGCGCTTTCTAAGGAGTCTGAACCGTGAATGATATTTTTGCCGACAAACATGCCGTAGTCACCGCGAATCGTGCCTGGCAGTGCGTCTTTCGGGTTTGTTTTTCCGATCAGCTGTCTTGTGATCTCTACTACATTTTCCCCTTCCCATACCATTGCAAATACGGGTCCTGATGTAATAAATTCCACAAGCTCACCGAAAAACGGTTTCCCTTTATGTTCAGCATAATGGTTTTCAGCCATCTGTTCTGAAACTTGCATCAGCTTGGCTCCTGCCAATTGTAAGCCCTTACGCTCAAATCTCGATAAAATCTCTCCGATCAGCTGGCGCTGTACGCCGTCCGGTTTTACCATGATAAAAGTTTTTTCCATAAGATTCTCCACCCCATCATTATGTATAGGCTTTCAAGTTGCACACCGAAATCGTAACATCTTTCTGACAATTAATCAATCCAGGGCGGAGAATGTTCACATCTTGTTCGTAAAAGGATTTAAAATTTCCGTTTGCCGATATATTTGGCAATGGCGGCCAATGATGAACGCGCACGTCCCCTCGGCAGCGTATTCAGCTTTTCAAACGCTTTTTTTAAGTATCTGTCACTGACGGCCATTGATTTTTCAATCGCATCTGTGCGTTTAATATTTTCAATAATGGGGGCGAGCTGCTCCTGTGTTGTTTCGCTGTTAATTAATTTCAGCTGATTTTTCAATTCAGGCTGACGCAGCGCGTACAAAACGGGCAGAGTGACGTTTCCTTGCAGCAGATCTCCTCCGACCGGTTTTCCCAGCTCCTCTTCCGTTGAAGTGAAATCAAGGATATCATCAATAATCTGGTAGGACATGCCCACGTAATAGCCGAACCAATATAATGCTTTATGAATCTTTTCATCAGCTCCCGAAGCGATGGCGCCGAGCTGGCAGCTGACGGCGATAAGAAGCGCCGTTTTCCGTTTGATGCGGCGTAAATAGGTTCTGAGGTTTTGTTCCATATTATATTTATCTTTGATCTGTTCAATTTCTCCGAGGCATACTTCTACGATGGTTTTGGACAGGATCCGGTGGGCTTTCGGCTCATCCAGTCTCGTCATCATCTCAAGCGAGCCCGCAAGCATATAATCACCGGTATACATGGCGATGCGGTTGTCCCATTTGGCTTTAATGGTCGGCTTTCCTCTCCGCAGCTCGGCGTCATCAATGACGTCGTCATGGACGAGGGAGGCCATATGAATCATTTCCAGCGTCACCGCAACATATTTTATTTTATTAATGTCATAGTCGCCGAACATGCCGGAAAGCAATACGAAAACAGGACGGATCCGCTTGCCTCCTGCCTGAAGCAGATGGAGCCCGGCTTCACTCAGCAAGGGATAGTCAGACCGTACCGTCTGCTCAAGCTCCCTTTCGATCACATCAATATCATCATTTAAAAAAGAATAGGCCATTTTAAATTTCATATCATTCACCCAAACATCTGTATATTCATCATTTCCAGCCGATATGCGTAGCGGCCACTCCGCCGGTAAACGAATGGTATTTGACATTCGTCAGGCCCGCTTCTTCAAACAGACGCGCAAGCTCTTTCATACCGGGAAATTCTCTTGCTGATTCTTGAAGCCAAGAATATTCTTTATAGCTCTTCGCAAACATTTTTCCGAAGAAAGGCATGATGTATTTAAAATAAAGAAAATATGCCTGTCTGAAACCGATCATTTCCGGCTGGGATGTTTCCAGGCATACGACCTGTCCGCCCGGTTTGACGACGCGCCGCATTTCTTTCAGCACGGTCAGATAGTCGGGAACGTTCCGGAGTCCGAAGCCGATGGTGACAAAATCAAAAGAATCATCAGCGAAAGGAAGCTCCATTGCGTTTCCGTGCAAAAGCTCAATTTGACTGTAACCGCCCTCTTTTACTTTTTTCTCGCCGATGCTCAGCATATTTTTGCTGAAATCCAGCCCTTTGATTTCGCCGCTTTTTCCGGCAGCTTCTGCGAGGGCAATCGTCCAGTCAGCCGTCCCGCAGCAGACGTCAAGCGCTTTTGCGCCTTCTTGCACATTCATGATCTGCATCGTTTTGTCGCGCCATTTTTTATGCTGCTGAAAACTGATGACAGAGTTCATTTGGTCATAATTTTTATAGATTTTTTCAAACACGCCGTGTACGCGCTGTTCTTTTGACTCCTGCATGTTGATTACCCTTCTTCCACTTTCTGATGATATGTTTTGTCTTGGCTGATCGCTTTAAGCCGGTTCAGCATTAGATTTTGGATTGGTGAGTTTAGCGGCAGCAGCGTTTCAATGCTTTGCTTCGCCTTTCGGAAGCTTTCTTCCAGTATTTCAGCCTTTGATTTCCCTGACTTTACAATATTGCCGATGACATCGAGAAATATAGCATTGCCGTTCATCAGCCGCTTATACACAAAAAAATCACTCGCCAGCTCTTTCCAGCGCGGAAGATTAAAGTGGTCTGACACTCTGTGAAACAGGGCCGCTTCCACAATCGCCATGCTTTCGATCAATTGGTTCAAGTCATTGACAGACCGATCGTACAGACGGATTTTATGCTCATTGATTTCTTTAATTGCCGTAGCGAGCGTCCGGATCATATAGATATCCTTCATTTCAGATAAAAGCGAATAATACAATCCGCTGAAATAGTCGCCGGCAAGTACGGTGAGCTGCCGGTTTTTATTTTCGTCTCGCTTTAACGCTCTGGCTGTTGTCACTTCATCGTGGGTATCAAGGGCGCTTTGGACAAGCATCGCAGTTACTATGTAATTTTCTCTGTCGTTGTTCTTAATGTCCGCCTCTTCAAACAAAGCGTGAAAAAGAAGAAGCTTATCCTCATCGATTTTCGGCGCAGAAATATGTTTCGCTAAATAAGGATGAGACAGCTTTTGTTTTAATTTCGTATTTAAATTCGCTAAAGTTCCGTAGATGTCTTGCAAAAATATCACCCTTGTCCCCAAATTCACATTTATTCTAATATGTATGAGATTTACTCGTCATTATTATACGCAGGTATCATTATAGCATAAAAAAAAGAAATTGGCTGTATTCTCCCGCCGTTTGCGGGCATTTGGCAAAAGCGGGAAACAGCCGGCTTATTTTTTTTCGCTGTTCATTTCTCCGTAAGCGGTCTGGATGAGGGCATTGCCCCTCACTTTGATGGCTGAAGTATGCTCTGTAAACTGAGCGATAATCACTTCACCTTTGTCCAGCTTTTCAGAATGGTGGAATTTCGTATCCGTTCCTCTCGTTAAACCGATGACGTTCACACCGTCCTCGACCGCTTTAATGACGACAAAATCACTTGAATGCTTTGAATTCATATCTGCACCCTCTATCATAATTAATCCGCACGTTTAATATGTTCTAACACTTCGGAACGCGCCGCAGCGTCATCTTTAAAAATACCTCTTACAGCGGAAGTTACCGTTTTTGCCCCCGGCTTTCTTACGCCTCTCATCGTCATGCACATATGCTCAGCTTCAACGACAACCATGACGCCGTGGGGATCTAAGGTGTCTACGATGCTTTCTGCAATCGTTGAAGTAATGCGCTCCTGCAGCTGCGGGCGTTTTGAAACGGCTTCCACTGCACGCGCCAATTTACTCAGGCCTGTCACTTTACCGCCGCGCGGAATGTAGGCAATATGCGCTTTTCCGTAAAAAGGAACAAGATGATGTTCACACATAGAATGAAACGCGATATCTTTTACAAGAACAAGCTCCTCGTGGTCCTCGCCGAAAACGGTTTTGAAATGCTCTTTCGGGTCTTCATTTAACCCCGAGAATACTTCCGCGTACATTTTCGCCACGCGTTTCGGTGTATCTAAAAGACCTTCCCGGTCCGGGTCTTCTCCAATCGCCTCTAAAATCTGGCGAACTGCCTGTTCAATCTGTTCTTTATTAACTTCTTTCATTGTCTGTGTCCTCCACCATTGAATACATTTAATTTCGATTCTAGCACATTTGACGCGCCAAAAGCAAAACGAAAGTCCTGCCCGGAGACCGAGGCTGCTTAAATATGAAAAGCCCCTTTATCAAGGGGCTTTTCTGTGAAGAAACAAAGTGTATGTATCAGATGCATACACGATCTATATTCACAATTATTTTCCTGCAACAGCGTCTTTAAGAGCTTTACCTGGTTTGAAAGCAGGTACCTTGCTTGCAGGGATTTCGATTTCTTCACCTGTTTGCGGGTTACGTCCTTTACGTGCAGAACGCTCGCGCACCTCAAAGTTACCGAAACCGATCAGTTGGATTTTATCACCATTTTTAAGTGCATCTAAAATCGTATCAAAAACAGAATCAACTGCTTTTGTAGCGTCTTTTTTAGACAATTCGCTTGCTTCTGCAACCGCATTGATTAGTTCTGTCTTGTTCATGCCTTTCACCTCCTCCCAAAAGGGTATCAATTCAGCAGTTTATTATCATTTCTTCACAGTTCAGCCTGATTCTAAACCTGTCTTATAAAAAATCAAAGCAGGGAAGAACAGACAAGTAAACGGCTTTTCAAAAGAAAACAGACACTTTGAGGAATGTTTGTCCAACAAAGTGAAGATTTTCTGTAAGTAGAGTAACACATATAAAAAGCCATATCAAGCATTTTAAAGCCCCAATCCCTTGCTCGTCAAGGTTTTCGCGTGTTTCACCGAACAAATATTCCTTTTTTTGCTTTTTTCCTCCTAATCCTTGATTGATTTCCAGTATCTAAAAGACAAAAAAAGACCCCCCGTTTCAGGAAGAGGTCCTTCAGCTTACAAAATAATGGCGATCAGGCCGCCTGAGCCTTCGTTTATAATTCTCTCAAGCGTTTCTTTCAGTTTATATCTCGCATTTTCCGGCATAAGCGACAGTTTCGCCGAGATTCCTTCTCTCACGATCGAGCTCAATGATCTTCCGAAAATATCGGAGTTCCAGATCGAAAGCGGATCATCCTCAAAGTCCTGCATTAAGTAGCGGACAAGCTCTTCGCTTTGCTTTTCCGTCCCGATGATCGGCGCGAATTCACTTTCCACATCCACTTTGATCATATGAATGGACGGGGCGACCGCTTTCAGCCTTACTCCGAATCTTGATCCCTGTCTGATGATTTCCGGTTCATCAAGGCTCATATCCGTTAAGGCCGGGGCTGCAATGCCGTAGCCGGTCTGTTTCACCATTTTCAGCGCGTCTGAAACCTGATCATATTCCTTTTTCGCGTGGGCGAAGTCCTGCATTAATTCAAGCAGGTGGTCTTTCCCGCGGATTTCGACGCCCACTACTTCTTTTAAAATCTGGTCGTATAAATGATCCGGCGCGTATAAATCAATTTCTGCGACACCCTGGCCAAGTTCAATTCCGGCCAATCCGGCGCTTTCGATAAACTCAAATTCACTGAAGTGGCCGACAACCCGGTCGACGTCGCGTAGTCGTTTGATATCTTTTACGGTTTCTTTCACTGATTCCTGGTAACTCTCTCTGAGCCAGTGATTTTCTTTCAGCACCATGACCCAGCTCGGAAGGTTGACATTCACTTCCAGCACTGGGAACTCGTAAAGCGCTTCTCTGAGAACGCTTAACACATCTGTTTCCCTCATGCTTTCAACACTCATGGCGAGAACGGGGATATCATATTTCGCGCTTAATTCAGCTCTGAGCGCTTCTGTTTCCGGGTGGTACGGCTTCACCGAGTTGATGACCATAATAAACGGTTTGCCGACTTCCTTCAGCTCGTCAATGACTCTTTCTTCCGCTTCTACGTAATCGCCCCGCGCAATATCACCGATTGAGCCGTCCGTCGTAATGACGACCCCGATTGTGGAATGTTCCTGGATGACTTTTCTCGTACCGATCTCCGCCGCTTCATGAAAGGGAATCGGTTCTTCGTACCATGGTGTATTAATCATTCTCGGGCCGTTTTCATCTTCATATCCCTTCGCACCGGGAACCGTGTATCCCACACAATCCACAAGACGGATATTGACGTCAAGCCCTTCCGCCACATGTACGGACATGGCTTGATTCGGAACAAATTTTGGTTCTGTGGTCATTATCGTTTTTCCTGCTGCGCTTTGCGGAAGCTCATCCTGCGCCCGCGCTCGGTCGGCTTCATTGCTGATATTCGGGAGCACCACAAGCTCCATAAATTTTTTAATAAATGTAGATTTCCCTGTACGGACAGCGCCGACGACTCCTAAGTATATATCGCCTCCTGTTCGTTCAGCGATATCCTTGAAAATATCGACCTTTTCCAAGTGATCCCCTCCCGGACTTCCTATCCTTATCATTTTTCATTCACCATTCTTCAATCAAATACAGGACACTATATGTGTATGACGTTGTCCTATTTCAATATGACATCTTTAGAAAATTTTCAGGCAATCTTTTCTATCGGAATCAAAAAAACCTTTCTCCCTATTTGTATGCGCGGGAGAAAGGTTCATTCCTGTTTCGTTTTACTTTCTAAAAAAACGGGTTCCTGTTTTTCATTTACGGTGTATGTGACTGAAAAGGCCGGGACGAAAGGCGTCTCTTTCCATAAAATATCCTGAATTTCCGCGCCCGGTCTGATTTTCTTTTTGTTTTCTTTCAGGCAGCGGGCGAGATCGAGGCGATAGTCGGCATAGATTTCTCCGTCAGCGCCGATTAAAAGCGGCAGAGACGTGCCTGAAACCGGACTTTTGACTGAAGGAGTGTCTTTCATGCCGAGCTTCTTTTTATTTAAAGTGAACAGCCCTTTTGAAACGGCATCCTCATAGGGCGGATATGTATGTTTTTCCTGATACATTTTAACACGCATCTTCATATCGCGGATTGCCTCCGCCATTTGGAGATCGATCAGCTTCACGGTAGGCTTATTTTCCACATCGACAAGCACGTATTGGTACATTCCTCCGCTTTCAAAAGCTGATGCCGGCGGCTCCTCTATATATCTGGGCGCGAGCCGCTTAAAATCTATCGGATATTTTTGATAGATCGGTGTTTTCATATCTTTGGTCTGAATCGGCAGAAGTCCGCCGTTCGCCTTTTTAAACTCATCCACTGCCGCTTGAACCTGCTGAAGCTGATGCTTGTAAGATACTTTATTTTCAGTTTTTTCGGCTTCAGGATACAGACAGCCGGACAGCAGAAGCACCGCAAATGCCGTTATGACGGCCATTTTCATCTTATGCATTCCGCGCCCCCTTTTTTGCTTATTCATTGACAGGCCCGCTGAAAACGACCATTAACACGATCAATCCCGAGATGACCATACAGGCATAAGCGAGCGAAGAAACTGCTGCTTTGATCAGCTTGTTTTTCACTTTGTACCTGCTGACATAAATAGAGGCCACCGCAACAAACATTAATCCCATAGCACCAAGCGCAAACCACATTTTCATCAATGCCACACTCACGTCCGTGCCCCCCGTCCCATCATTGTAAGCGTTATATTTCATTTTAATATACAAATGTTGAAAAGATCAACAGGTTTTCCATCTATTGAAAAAACAAAAAAACTGAAGCAAAGAGGGGGACTTTGCTTCAGTCAAGTTGACTATATTCACCTATACGTCTGAGATACACTCTCTTGGACTTCGATGCTATAGTATGCGTAGATGCGTACGTCTGCATCCTCTTCTGCCTAAATCAGCAAATGTTTTAAGCGATTTCAGCCGGAGAGTTCCGCGTTTTGGACTTTCGTCATTTCAGAATATGCAGACGGCATGTTATTGTCACTTCACCCTGTTTTCGAATGTGTTGACCAAGTCTTCCATCTCATGGGTTTTCACTCTGGCCATTAAAGATTCTACAGCCGTTTCTACCTTCTGCCCGTTAAATAACACTTGGTGCAACGCCTCTGTAATCGGCATTTTCACTTGGTATTTTTGAGAAAGCTGATACGCCGCTTTCGTCGTCCGCACGCCTTCAACAACCATTCCCATCTTGTCAAGGACAGCCTCCAGCTTGTACCCTTTGCCGAGCAGGTTGCCGGCGCGCCAATTGCGGGAATGGACGCTCGTACACGTCACGATTAAGTCGCCTACGCCGGTCAGGCCGGAAAAGGTGAGAGGGTTTCCGCCCATCTTTGTGCCGAGTCTGGCGATTTCAGCAAGACCGCGGGTGATCAGGGCCGCTTTTGCGTTATCTCCGTATCCCAATCCGTCTGTAATTCCCGCTGCCAGAGCGATGATGTTCTTTAACGCTCCCCCTATTTCAACACCGATCATATCCGGATTGGTATAGACACGGAAATGCTGGTTCATAAATAGATCCTGAACCGCTTCTGCAGCCTCGATATTTTTTGAAGATGATGTAACAGTCGTCGGGTGTCTCAATCCGACTTCCTCAGCGTGGCTCGGCCCTGAAAGCACAACGATGTCTTTTCTGTACTCCTCAGGCAGCTCCTCTTCCATTAATTCAGAAATGCGGAGAAGCGAATCCGGCTCAATTCCTTTGCTGACATGAACAAAGATCGACTGTTTCGGGATGTAAGGCAGAGCCTTTTTCAGCACTTCCCGAATGGCTTTTGTCGGAACCGCCACAATGATGAAGTCAGCTCCTTTTAAAGCCTCGCTTAAATCAGCTGTGCCGATGATAGAGCTTGACAGCTCCACCCCCGGCAGATAATCTTTGTTTTCATGCAGCCCGTTGATTTGATCGATCAATTCGGCACGGTGCCCCCACATCATGACCTGATGTCCGTTATCAGCCAGCACTAAAGAAAGTGCAGTGCCCCAGCTTCCCGCTCCAAGCATTGCCACTTTTTTCATCTCTGTATCACACCTTTTTATTTTCTTGCTCTTGCAAATATTTTAATTGGCGTACCTTCAAATCCGAAAGCATCACGGATTCGGTTTTCTAAAAAGCGTTCATAAGAAAAATGCATCAGTTCCGGATCGTTGACAAAAACAACGAAGCTCGGCGGCTTAACAGCGACTTGAGTCGCATAATAAATTTTCAGACGGGACCCATTGTGCGTCGGAGTCGGATTCATGGCGACCGCATCCATGATGACGTCATTTAAGACATTTGTCTGCACGCGGAGAGAGTGGTTTTCACTCGCTTTAATAATCGCAGGCATGAGTGTATGAATCCGCTTTGTCGTCAGTGCCGACATGAACAGTACCGGCGCATAATCGAGAAATTGGAAATGCTCACGTATATTCTGTTCAAATTCTTTCATCGTGCGTTCGTCTTTATCAACGGCATCCCATTTGTTTACGACGATGACGACGGCTTTTCCTGCTTCATGGGCATATCCGGCGATCCGCTTGTCCTGCTCAAGGATGCCTTCTTCAGCGTTCAGTACCACGCCGACGACGTCTGAGCGGTCAATGGCTTTTAATGCCCGAAGCACGCTGTATTTTTCTGTTGTTTCATATACTTTTCCCTTTTTTCTCATGCCCGCCGTGTCAACAATCACAAATTCCTGCTGGTTATAAGTGAATGCCGTATCCACAGCGTCTCTCGTCGTTCCCGCCACGTTGCTCACGATAACCCGCTCTTCGCCGAGCATCGCATTGACAAGAGAGGATTTTCCGACATTCGGACGGCCGATCAGACAGAATTGAACGACATCATCATTATACTTCGTTTCGGGAATGTTTTTAAAATGCTCGGCACAAGCATCAAGCAAATCTCCCAATCCCAAACCGTGAGTACCGGAAATCGGATAAGGCTCTCCAAAACCGAGCGCGTAAAAGTCATAGATGTTCGCTCTCATTTCGGTATTATCTAATTTATTAACGGCTAATACGACCGGTTTTTTCGTCCGGTACAATATTTTTGCCACTTCTTCATCCGCAGACGTCACACCTTCGCGGCCGTTCACCATAAAGATGATCACATCAGCCTCGTCCATGGCGATTTCGGCCTGCTGGCGGATCTGTGTCAGAAACGGTTCGTCTCCGATGTCAATTCCGCCCGTGTCAATCAGGTTAAAATCATAATTCAGCCATTCCGCCGAACTGTATATCCGGTCCCGCGTCACTCCGGGGGTATCTTCTACTATTGAAATTCTTTCACCCGCAATCCGGTTAAAGATTGTGGATTTTCCCACATTCGGTCTTCCGACAATGGCTACGACAGGTTTACCCATAGTACCCTTCCTTTCAATCCAGCCGCTTACATTTTCACAAAAATTGTTCAACCGGTTATTAAAATCATCTTCGCTATGAAAAGAACCCTTCAAACAGAAGGGCTTAACTCATTTATTATATCAGTTTTCACCGAGATCACAATGTATTCTTCGAAATGTTTCGCATTCATGCAACAGTCTCCGTCCGTTTTCAAGACATTTTGGTGGCCCCTTTGCCCTGCTTTTTGCTTTTTTGGCTGATGCGTGCCGCAAGCTGTTCATAGGTAGTCAGCCCGATAAGCAGAATCACTCCCGCCGAGCAGCCTGAAAGCCATTGATAGCCGCCGACGGCTGCCGCGCCTGCAATTTTGTGAATGACCGCCGAATACAATAACTCTCCCTGGCACATGCCGAGAACAAAAAGACAAAGCCTCTCAGGAAATCGCCCCTCAACAGAAACCGTAATAACGGTAAGCAGTATGACAGCCGCCCACTCAGGTTTTATGATAAACCAAACGGGATCATATAATGCAAAAAGAAAGATAAAGCCGTACGCTGCAGCAGCCGTCAGATGAATCAGGACATTACGGAGCCGCTTATGCATGCCGAGGCTCCCCGCGTAAACAAATGCCGCAGCAAAAAACATGACATATGCCGCGTTCAGTGTAAAATAAGCGGTCATCTGATGTATGCTTGCCATCATATTAGTCAAAATAAAGACTGATACGTAAAAACGGCTTTTCGTTTTGGCAAAAATAAAAGTCGCAAGTATCCATAAAAACCACATCGACCAGTAATAATAAAACGGTTCCATAAATCGCTCCTCCTTTGATCAGTATGGAGCGGGAACGTATTTTTTAAACCAATTATCCTGAAAGGAGCGGATGATGATGGGAAAAGACAGACAGGAGAAAAAACTGAAAGCCTCCCGCCGAGTGGAATCGGACCGCGACGATTCGATTCACCATAAAGGAGCGACAAGCCTCGAGCAAAACGGGGAATTCCGAAAAAGAAAATCGTAAAGCAAAAAAGGCATGCGGGTCGCATGCCTTTTAACGTCGGCTGAAACGGGATGTGTCAATTCCCCGTTCAGAAAGCCAGTGATGTGTGTCACCTTTTATAACCAAAGGCGCCTTTTGCAATTGGGCGACTGTTTGACACCCAAGGACGGTCATAATCATTTTCAGCTCTTGTAAAAGCGCCGTCATCTCGTCAAAAAGACCCTCTTCTCCTTTTGAGGTGAGAGCTTTCAGGAATGTGCCCGCCATTCCCGCGCAGCATGCGCCGAGAGCAATCGATTTGGCGACATCCAGCGCACTTTGCAGCCCTCCTGAGGCGATAACGGATTGATCAGCGGAAAGCGAACGGATTTCAGCTAAACTTGCGGCTGTAGAAATTCCCCACGTGTTAAAAAATTGAAGCGCCTTCTCTCTGCGCAGATTTTCAATTTTAGAGAAATTTGTCCCGCCGTATCCGCCGGCATCAACGGCCGCCGCCCCGGCATCAAATAACCGCCGTGCCGATTCCCTGCTCATGCCGAAGCCGACTTCTTTGACAAAAACGGGCACTCCCGCTCCATCGGAAATCCGCTCAATGCGGCTGAGGGCGCCCGTAAAGCTTCTGTCTCCCTCAGGCATGACGATCTCCTGAATCACATTCAAATGAATCTGGAGGGCGTCTGCTTCAATCATATCAACTGCCCTTTTCGCCTGCTCGGCGTCCGCCTCGCTGCCTAAATTCGCAAATATTAAACCGTCAGGATTCTCTTTTCTGACGATTTCGTAGGAATACCGTTCAGCGGGATCTTTCAGTGCCGACATTTGCGAACCGACAGCCAGCGGCATGCCGGCTTTGCGCGCGGCTCTTGCCAGTGACCTGTTAATTTCGTATGTAAGCTGTCCGCCGCCGCCTGTCATCGCATTGATAAAAATCGGCGAACTGCTTGTGAGTCCGCCGATTTTCGTTGAGATATCCACTTTTTCCAATGCAAGGTCTGGCAGGCTGACATGAACAAACGTAATATCATCAAACCCCGTTTCCCGGCTCTGGCCGGTAGACAGCGCATGATTTATATGTTCTCTTTTGCGTTCTGCTCGTGTCACGTTTTATCACCAATTTATTTTAATTTATTAAGCTTGTCTCCGATTAAATCGCCAAGCTGGAAGCCTGTGCTCGGCTCTTCTTTCGCCTGGTATTGACGGAAGTCCTCCTGATCGGCTTTCGGCGCTTCTTCAAGCTCACGCATGCTTAAGGAGATGCGTTCTTCGCTTTCGTTAACGTCCAGGACTTTCACTTTAACAGTCTGTCCTTCTTCAAGCACTTCATGCGGCGTTCCGATATGTTTATTGGAAATTTGCGAAATGTGCACAAGTCCTTCCACGCCGGGAAGAATTTCCACAAAGGCGCCGAAGCTTACAAGGCGCTGCACTTTTCCTTCAAGAACATCTCCCTGCTTCACCTTTTCGCCGATCTGGCTCCAAGGTCCCGGCAGCGTTTCTTTAATAGATAAAGAAATGCGCTCGTTATCGCGGTCTACGGACAATACTTTCACTTTTACGTCCTGTCCTTCTTCCACGACGTCAGACGGTTTTTCGACGTGTGAATGAGACAGCTGCGAAATATGAACAAGTCCGTCGATTCCGCCGATGTCGACAAACGCGCCGAAATCAGTCAGGCGCTGCACTTTTCCTTCAAGCACGCTTCCAACTTCAAGCGTTTGGAGAAAATCATGCTTTTTGGCTGTCTGTTCTTTTTCCACTACAGCCCGGTGTGACAGAATCACCCGGTTTTTATCACGGTCAAGTTCAACGACGATAAGAGAGAGAGTTTTCCCTTTATAGTCAGTGAAATCCTCGACGAAATGAGCTTCGACAAGTGATGCGGGAATAAAGCCGCGAACGCCGATATCAACGACGAGACCGCCTTTCACCACATCTTTCACTTCAGCTTCAAACACTTCTTTTGTTTCGAATTTTTTTTCAAGGTCTTCCCAAGCGCGGTCAGCATCAACGGCACGTTTAGATAAAATCAAAGCATCGTCTTCCACTTTTGTTACTTTCAGGTCAAGCTCGTCGTCAACTTTTACGACATCCGATGCTTTCTCTACATGAAGACTTGATAATTCACTGATTGGAATGATCCCGGATTGTTTGACATTGATAATTTCGACATCTACATGCTTGTCCTCTACCTTTGTCACAATCCCTTTTACTACATCTCCAACCTCTGGCACTTGAACATCAATTTGATTCATTTCCTCTGTCATTTGAATAACCTCCTTGGTCCAAACCTACACAGCTTAATTAAAACGGTTTGAAAGCTGAACATGTGAATGTCCGCTTTCCAGCCGAATATGTATTAAAGAATCATCCAAAAAAAGATTTTGAATGATCAATAAAAAGTTTTATTAGTATTAACTTCTAATAAAAGGACTGGTTTGTCAAGCAATAACATCTTGTCTTTTGAAAAAAATTAAAATGAGCTCCGCCCGATGTTAACGTGATTTCTGTTCAACAATCTCCAGAATTTTTCCTGCGACCTCGGGAATGCTCAGTGACGTCGTATCAATCTCAACCGCGTCATCCGCTTTGCGCAGCGGGGAAACTTCCCTCTCTGAATCGAGTTTATCGCGTCTTGCAATTTCTTCAATGAGCGTCTCGTAATTCACGTCATAGCCCTTTTTCTTATTCTCTTCATATCGGCGCTTCGCTCTTTCTTCTACGGACGCCAAAAGGAAAATTTTCACTTCCGCATCAGGCAGCACGTGAGTTCCGATATCACGGCCGTCCATGACGACGCCGCCTTTTTCTCCGAGCTGCTGCTGTCTTTTCACCATTTCTTCTCTGACGCCTTTATGCTTGGCGGCGATAGATACTTGGTTGCTGACTTCGTCTTTTCGGATTTCTTCTGTTACATCTTCTCCGTTTACCAGAACGATTTGTCCTTCCGGAGCGGATACAAGCTCAATTTCCGTACGCTTCAAAAGCTCTGTGAGCGTGGCTTCATCCGTTAAATCGGCATTTTGCTTGAGCGCCGTATATGTAATGGCACGATACATTGCTCCCGTGTCAATGTACACATATGATTTTTTCTCAGCCACTATTTTAGCAACGGTGCTTTTTCCGGCAGCCGCCGGACCGTCGATTGCAATTGATAATTTCTTGTCCATAATCTCTCTCCTTGCTCTTTACTCCTCTATGGATTGTATCATGAACTGTCCGAAAAGGGGCGAAAAAATTGAGACGATTTACCGCTTTACCGTTTCAATCCATTCTTTTTTCTCCATTTTATCCACTCCTTCATATTTCACAGCTTTCGAAATATAAGGTTCAATAGGCTGATAATGAAGCAAAAACTGTACCGCGCCCAAAATAACGAGCTGAATGCAGACCAATTTGACCAGCAGACGTTCAAATGTTTTCATACACGCGCACCTCCATTAGGATTAGTATGGAAAAGTGCGCTGCAGTTTATTCCGGCTGACGGTTTCTTCTCTGCTGCAGCTGCGCGCGCATACAGTATCGGAGTATATGCTGCTGAGACGCGGGGTCGATGTCTGTAAATTCAAGCGTCATTTTTCGTTTCGCCGCCTTTTCATCATAAAAAACCCGCTGGGTAACAGCCTCGGCCGTTATATCCGCTGTATTTTCCTTTTCGGAAAGAGAAAACGAAACATGCAGCTTTTCACCCGGTTCCGCGGAAATATGTTCAGGCAGCACAACTGCAATTCCGCCGGCGCTCATATTAGAAGAAACCGTTTGAAAGGCGGTTTTTTCCGCTTCCATTTTGACGGCTACATCCAATACAGCGTCTGCACGGACGTACCGGCGTCTTTGAATCCGCTTCATTTCTTCCTTAGGGGGAATATCCAGTCCGATCATCGGGATGGGATCTTTTTTCTTCCCTTTGATTATGGTTTTAAATTGATAAGGCACTTGGCCGTTCCCCATAAATTCAGCTGTTATCTCCAACCCTTTGTGCAAAAAGACCGTCCGTCCCGTATCCAGATCGACGGGATATGAGATGTACAGTTCACCGCTTTCAATACTGACTGCTTTGCTCCTCGCTTTTTTGAACTCATTGTTCTCTATGTATTCAATCCAAATATAATCTCCGACAGCTATCATGGGCCTTCACTCTTTCATTATTTATGCTTTTATTAAAGCATGTAATGAAAAAAAGGAAAAGACTTTTAGTCCTTTCCTCCTTTATTTTTATAGGTCTTTATATATAGGTTCTGCACTTTTTAATTTTTCTATTTTTTCTTCTTTTCCGTCGTCCGCATTGATGAACATTTGATATGTGTCTTTCCCGATCGTCCCGAGCATTTCATAGCAAAGCACTTCCTGGCCAAGTTCATTCGTGATCAGTGCCTGCCGCGTCTCCCGGACTTCAACATTTTTATTCAGCTTCGCTTTCGCTTCATCAGCCGATAAAGCCGGAGCCGGAATTGTTCTCGTGCGGTGCGCCGCCAAATAATCACGCGCGGAGAAACCGACGACTTCACCGTCATCCAGCGCCACCTTCATCCGGATGGCTTCCGGATAAATACGGACGTTTTTCTCAACGGGAATAAAAGAAAAGACGCCGATGTTATTATATTGCGCGCTTTCATCAATTTCGAGATTTTTTGTTTCATAACCGTTTTTCTTTAAAAACGCGACGGCCCGGTTAGATGCTTCATTGAGGCTGATCTTTTGTTTCTTCACGGCCCGCTTTTGAATTAAATAGACCGGATGTCCGCCTTTTTGGGTAATATCCATATAGATAAAAGACTTGCTGTCGGCGTCTTTCATGCGGATGCTGTATACGTCCCGATTCGTCTTCCGGCCGCTTTTTACCACTTTAATGGAATAATTATGATCAGGCGCAAACCGTTGCGCGATTTTGACTGCTTCTTTTTCTGTAATTTGTTTTCCTTTCAGGTGCGTAAAACCTTTTCGTTCTGTGTTTGCGCTTGTAAACGTAGGGCTGGTGCTGTCTTCAGAAAAAGCGCCTACATTTTTTTCGACAGTTTTAAAGCTGTCGACGATCGTATTATCGCTTTGTTTTTTGTCAGAGGCGAGCGCCATCTCAACATCCATCCACCGCAGATTTTTGCTCATGACGAGATGCTGGACGCTGCGCAGCTGGTTTTGAATGTTCTCCGCCTGTTTGTACAGGCTGTTCAGTGTTGTATACTCTTTCTTATCAAGCGGTTTTTGATCTAAATCCCGGACCGATGTTTTATAGCTGAAATCTCCTATA
Organism: Bacillus sp. CIS52; assembly: GCF_053545315.1. Taxonomy (NCBI): domain Bacteria; kingdom Bacillati; phylum Bacillota; class Bacilli; order Caryophanales; family Bacillaceae; genus Bacillus; species Bacillus sp. CIS52. The sequence goes on along the minus strand of NZ_JBIUFR010000003.1, from coordinate 102,454 downwards.
TTGGATAAAAACTCCTCCGTCTTATTAAAAGGCATGAGAGTCAGCGGCAGCTGGCTCACATTGTTATGAGCTTCAGATGTTATTCTCCATACATCAATGAGCGCCGGAGACAAAGATTTTTTACTGTTCATTGCAAGCGTCGTCCCGATTTTGTCGTGAAGCTGATCTACATGGTACGTCAGTTCATGAAATGCCCTCTGATAATTATTTTCCGCATGCAGAAGGACCGCATCTTTTTCCTGATGCTCTTTATATCCCCAATACCCGGTTGCGGCGATCGCGACACCGAGAACAGCGATAATGATTCCTCTAATCATGTTAACACCTCATTTTTCGTACTTTTACTCACAGAAAATGTGTTTTCCGATCTGTTTAATCTGCGGACGTCCCCAAATCCATTTGCTTGTCGCCGTATCAGGATTGAAATAATAAAGCGCGTTTTCAGAAGGGTCCCAGCCGTTAATCGCATCAAGAACTGCTTCTTTTGCTCTTTCATTCGGCTGCATATATATTTGGCCGTCGGCAACAGCGGTAAACGCGAGCGGTTCGAAAATGACGCCGGCCACCGTATTCGGAAATAACGGGCTTTTAATACGGTTTAAAATAACAGCGGCGATGGCAACCTGTCCTTCAAATGGCTCACCGCGCGCTTCCCCGTACACAGCCTGCGCCAGAAGATTGATGTCGTTGTTTGAGAAACCGCCCGGCATATTGGCCGCTGTCGTATTTTGCTTTTGATTTGACTGACCGCCTGTATTGTTTTGCGGTTTTTGAGCGGGCTTATTCGTTCCAGCAGACTTCTGGGCGCCGGCTGACGGTTTCGTTTGGTTTTTTAAAGGAACGTTGCCATAATGGGTGAATGTATTCCCTTTTTGAATCTGCTCCATTACATATTCGCGGTAGTATTTTGATTTTGAAATCAGCACCTGCTTGGTTTTCGCGCCGACGAGGCCGTCAACCGGCTTCATGCCGAATTTCTCCTGAAAATTCCGTACGGCCCAGTATGTCGTCCAGCCGTAAACACCATCGATTTTCCCGTTATAAAATCCGTTATATTGCAGACGGGCCTGCAATTCTATAACATCATCACCCGTTGCGCCTCTTTGAATCACTTGATTTGAAAACGCATGGGCCGTTTCATGATCGAAGATAGCGGCGGCGAATGAAAATAGAATAAGACAAGCCATAAACGCTCCTTTACACTTCATCTTTTCAAGCCTCCTCCAGCAAAATTTAAAGTGTATCCGTATTGTCTGTCACGAGGTTATTTTTATGCACGTTTCCTTCTTATCCCCTGTCAAGGCATAAAAAAGAAACCGCACGCGATGCGCGGTTTCTTCACACTTGGATTATATTGACGGAACGTGCTTTTTTTGCCTTCCTCAGCCCGAACCACCATAAAAACAGCATAAACGGCAGCATATAATATACCCAATGATTGAGGGCGGTAAGAATAAAATCGTAAGAACCGTGCAGACATGAAGGCACGACCAGTGAAATCACAAGCCACTTCACACGGGCTTTTTTCTGCGAAAAGCGGGCTTTTCCGAGATAAAACCCCATGATTACCCCGATCAGCGCATGGCAGGAGACTGGCAGAATCGCCCTGATGAAAGCATGCTCAACACCGTGGCCGAATAAATAAAGGATATTTTCAAGCGTCGCAAAGCCTAATGACACACTGGCCCCGTAAACGATTCCGTCATAATGCTCATCAAAATGAGCATGCGGGTACACACTGATCATCAGAACAAACCATTTCACCGATTCTTCCAAGAAGCCCGAAGACAAAAACGAAACGAAAAAGCTTCCTCCCCCTACATGCTCTTTTTCAAGAACATACTGGATGAACATGGTCGGAAACACAAGTACAACTCCGAGAAAAAAAGACCTCAGCACCATATGTACGGGTTCATTGTCATATTGATCTTTTAAATAAAAATAGCTTAACAGCGCAATGCCGGGAGCAATTCCTGCAGAGATGATTGCAAACATCAGGCAACCTCTTTCCTTTATATTCCTATATCTATCGTACCATGTTGTTCATATTTTTACATCTTCCAATTTCTAAAAAAAGAGCATATGAATGATCATATGCTCTCTGCACCAAGCCGTTTTGAAATTTCATTTGCGATCAAGCCGCCGTGAAAACGGCCGTTCTCGATAAAAATTTCATTAGCGTTATTTCCCGCTGCAATAACCCCGGCAATAAAAACACCATCAACATTTGTTTCCATCGTTTCTTCCCGGAAAAACGGCCGGCCTGATTCTGCATCAATCTGCACACCGATTTTTTCAAGAAATCCGTGATCGGGATGATATCCTGTCATGGCAAATACGAAATCGTTTTTCAGCCTGACCGTCTCATTCCGGCCGGAGCGGAAAATGATCTCATCTTCCGTCACTTCTTCAAGACAAGCGCCGAATTCCATCCGGATTGTTCCGTTTCTGACGAGGGCCTCAAACTCAGGCAGAATCCACGGCTTGATGCTCGGGGAGTACTCATTTCCTCTGTAAAGCACCGTAACGCGCGCGCCGGACTTCACCAATTCCAAAGCCGCATCTACACTTGAGTTTTTCCCGCCGATCACCGCGACATCTTTATCAAAATAAGGATGGCCTTCTTTAAAGTAATGAAATACCTTAGGAAGCTCTTCACCCGGTATGTTCATATAATTCGGATGATCATAATATCCTGTCGCGATAATACAAAACGGAGTGAGATAGCGGTCTTTTGACGTTTCAACAAGAAAACGGCCGTCTTCTTGTTTCGTGACGCGCTCCACCGTTTCAAAGGCGTTTACACGAAGCTCTTTTCTTCTGACAACCTCTCTGTAGTACGAGAGAGCCTGTATTCGGACCGGTTTTCTATTTTCCGTTATAAAGGCGACATCGCCGATCTCCAGTTTTTCACTTGAACTGAAAAAAGTTTGATGTGTCGGATAGTGATAAATGCTGTTTACGACATTTCCTTTTTCGATCACAAGGGCGTTTACGCCAATTTGCTTCAGATGTATAGCCGCCGATAATCCGCAAGGACCTCCGCCTATTATAATTGCTTTTTCTTCTGTCATGTCCTTCAACTCCTGCGATTTGGCATTTCCATCATAAGTTTCCACTCATATAAAAAATCTCCTATATTATCATAGGAGATTTTTTTTGTTTATGCAAACGATTGGTTTATATCCAGCCTCTGAAACGCGAAGCCTCCGCCATTTTCCGCACGCCGACCATGTAAGCCGCAAGCCTCATGTCAATCCGGCGGTTTTGGGACATTTCATAAATATTATTAAACGATTTTACCATCATATTTTCCAGTTTTTCTTCGACTTCTTCTTCACTCCAGTAGAAGCCCTGGTTATTTTGAACCCATTCGAAATAAGAAACCGTCACACCGCCGGCACTCGCCAGAACATCGGGAACCAGCAGCGTTCCTTTGTCTGTCAGGATTTTCGTTCCTTCCAGTGTCGTCGGTCCGTTTGCCGCTTCTACTACGATTTTCGCTTTGATGCGGTCAGCATTTTCTTCTGTAATTTGGTTTTCGATCGCTGCCGGGACCAGTATATCACAGTCAAGCTCAAGCAGCTCCTGATTCGTAATGGTATCATTGAAGAGCTTCGTCACTGTTCCGAAGCTGTCTCTGCGGTCAAGCAGGTAATCAATATCAAGACCGTCCGGATCGTAAAGACCTCCGTACGCGTCAGAAATTCCGACAACTTTCGCGCCGGCGTCATGCATGAATTTTGCCAGATAGCTGCCCGCGTTTCCGAAACCTTGTACGACGACGCGCGCGTTCTGAATATCGAGGCCTTTTTTCTTGGCCGCTTCTTTAATGCAGATGGTGACGCCTTTTGCCGTAGCTGATTCCCTGCCGTGGGATCCGCCGAGTACAAGCGGTTTTCCCGTAATAAAGCCGGGTGAGTTAAATTCATCAATTCTTGAATATTCATCCATCATCCAAGCCATAATCTGCGAGTTTGTAAATACGTCAGGTGCCGGGACGTCTTTAGTCGGTCCGACAATCTGACTGATTGCTCTGACATATCCTCTGCTCAGTCTTTCAAGCTCTCTGAATGACATATTTCTCGGATCACAAACAATTCCGCCTTTACCACCGCCATAAGGAAGATCAATAATTCCGCATTTTAAACTCATCCAGATGGAAAGTGCTTTCACCTCTTTTTCAGTTACATTCGGGTGAAAACGAATACCGCCTTTTGTCGGACCTACGGAATCATTGTGCTGTGCACGATAGCCTGTAAATATTTTCACAGACCCGTCATCCATCCGAACCGGAATTTTAACCGTTAATAATCTGAGCGGCTCTTTCAGCAGTTCATACACTTCTTCTGGATACCCCAATTTTTCCAGAGCTTTATGTATTACGGTTTGGGTTGATTTTAATACATCATGTTTGTCTTCTTCATTATGACCGGTGAATCGATCGGCTGCCATTTGAGTTAACCTCCTAAAATCTTCTGTTTCTCTCATGCTCCCTTTCAGTGACTAGTATACACCTTCAATATCTCCGTGCATAGAAGAAAGACAATGATTTTTCCATTATTTCGCTAAAAAAAACGGCCGCTGAAAACAGCGGCCGCTTCATATCTTTTTTATGAAAAATGTTTCTGGATGGTCTCTACAGCATTGCCGTCCATGATGAGTTTTCCGTATTCATGGAGCCGGTAAATCGTGATCGTCGCCGGATGCCCGTATTCGGCCAGCACCGCGACAACGCCTTCGGCAGAACGGGAGCCGAGGTCTTCAAGACTTACATAGTACTGGTTCTCATAGTGGTAGACGGTTCCGCCGGTAATCCCGATGCGATGAAGGCTCCCGGCAAGCTGAATGATATCTTCAAACGAATGGAACTGATAAATAATATCCGGGCTTTCGTCAAGTTTGACCTGCATCTCGATATAATCATCGTCATATTCGTCATCTTCTGCGTCCGCGTCATGATTTTTCGTTACAATCACAACCATGCCTTGTGCCTGAAGAGAATATACTTCCACCGCGATCGGACCATTCGCTTCAAAGCCGAGCTCTGTATTTGCTTCATTCATCATATCTTTAAATAACTGGTGGACTTTAAACGAGTCCTTCCAGAGGTCTTCTTTTGTCAATCCCCGATCAGTGAGATCGTCGAGGGTTAAAAAGATTTTAATCTTATTGTAGTTCAGACGCTCAAGCCGCATAATGTTCCCTCCTGCCTCTTCTTGCACACAAATCATATAACACAGTATATGAATAAATGAGTCATAGGTTCTTAATTTGTTATCAGTTTACACCGTGTACAGCGGGAAGACAAGCAGAATGCCGTTTTTTATCGGAACGGCCGGGTTTGTTTCAGGAAAACGGCTCATCAGGTCCGCACAGTGTAATAATATGCGTCTCCGGTTTCGCTCCGAGCCTCAGCGGAACTTTTGTCGTGCCGTAGCCGTTGCTGATCAGGTAATGCGCTTTCTTTACCGTTCCCGTCCCGCCCAACTCATACGGCCCGAACCGGCCGAAACGGATTTGGCCGCCGTGCGTATGGCCGCTGAACACAGCATCAATTCCGTCAGACTCATTCATCTGCTCATGGATTTCCGGGTTATGGCAAAGCAGGAGATTTAATTGGTTTGCATCCGTATGTCTGACCGCAGATTCGTAATCATCCATCATCATCCGGATATCATCCACGCCGCAGATCGTAACGGTTTCCCCTTTATAAGTAAACTGAACCGATTCATTTCTCAGCGGAATCACTTTATATGCCCTTAAAAGAGAGAGCAATTTTTGCTGGCTGACCTCGTAATCATTATTTCCCCACACATAAATGACAGGCGCAAGAGCCGTCAGACGCTTGATGTTTTCTTCAATTCTGGCGTAAGGAACTCCGCCCTCCGCCAAATCACCGCCGAGCAAAACCGCATCCGGCTTATAAACCGATGCTTCCCAGAGAAGCTTTTCATCAATTAAACGGCGGTGCACGTCAGATATAAAGAAGATGGTGAGCGGCTTCATCCCTTTCATTTTATCAAGCGTAAATGTATGTGTTTTCAGATGGCTGCCGTTTGCCGTTTTGTACATGGCGGCCGCCATAACTGCAGCCGCTCCCGCCAATGAGCCGAGAATTCCCGCTGTAAGCTTCATAAATGCACTCTCCATTCTGTCATTGTCTTACATTAGACGGACAAACAAAAAAAGACGTTTCTATCCTTTCCGGAAAACGCCTCTTTTTATTTGCTTTCAAAATAAAGATTGATATCATACCGATGTTTCATCAAGTGAAAAACGGATTCTCTCGCCCGCCATTTTTCCGGCTGAGGCCATAAATCCGTGCTTTTTTGGATAATTTCACATCTCAGTTTATGAAATTCACCCTCAGCTTTTTCTTCCTTTTTTTTAAAATAATAAGAAGTGCAATACGCAAAAGCGGAAGCCATAATCCAGCACAAATAAACCGTATGGCCTAATATTTCCTGCAGAATCAGCTGCGGAGAAGCTTGAGGGGCATTAAAGCTTTTAAACATCAGCAGTACGCACATCAGGGAAAAGCAAACGAGGGACGCCCACTGCCATCTTCGGCATTGCGCGGCATAATTTTCGTATTTTAATTTCCTTTTCACCAGTGCCTGAAGCATTTGTTTCGTCGGTCCGTCAGCAAATCGGTCTAATTGCTTCCATAAAGAATCCATGCGCTTCACACCTTGTCCGTTTTCATTGGTACACTATATGAAAGCCGCGGTGAAAATATGTATTTATTCGGACAGCGGAATGTTCAGAACCTGGCCGGTATACACGTCGTTTCCGTTTAACCCGTTGTAGCTGCGGATTTTTTCTTCGCCCGCCCGGCTTTTATAATATTTCATTGAAATGCGGTAAAGCGTTTCTTTCGGCTGTACAGTATGCTGGACGGTTCGCACTTTTTGCCGGACGGTTCCGGCTTGATCACTGCCGGCAGCCGGAACCGCTTTTTCACGGACAGCCGGCGGAGACTGCTGTTTAGCCTCCGCGTATTCGGTTTCTGTCGGCTTCACCACCTGTTTTTCTGAAGCCGTTTCCGTTTTTTTCGGTGTTTTTTCAATCGGTTTTTCTTTCGTTTTTTCTTTCGTTTTTTCAGATGCGGCCGTTTCTTTTTTTTCTTTGGCCTCAGACTTTTTTTCCGGCTCTTTTAAAAGAGCGGTTTCGGATGTTTCTTTCTGAACGTCCGCTTTCGGAGTAACGGCAGGCGCGCTTTCACTGTGATCTATGAAGACATCTTCATAATCCTTCGGGTCAAATCTGCTGCTGTTCGTCATATACAGAAGACCGAAAAAGACACCGATTGTCACAATAATAAACAGGACGGTCAGGAAGGTGAACAGCGGTGTTTTTGTTTTGGTTTTTTCCTTCACCTGCTCTTCCTTTTTTTTACGCTCCTCTTTTACAGATTGTCTTGTCGGGAGGCTGTCTTCAAGATATTCAATTTGTTCATCCGCGGCCGCGGCAACCTGCTGCTCGGCACGCAGCTGAGCTTTTCTTCTTTCAACTCTTGACATTTCCGTCATGCAAACCCCTCCTCACATATTGAAAACGGATTTGACAGGCAAATACCGCATCAATAATAAAATGCGCTGTAACCGGAACGAATAAATTGCCGGTCCATTCATAAATAAGTCCCAGCAAAAGACTGATGCCCGCAACCATAATAAACAGAAGCCACTTCGCCAAGTATCTGAAATGAAGCACGGTGAAAATCAAGCTGGCGGCCCATAAACCGATATGTGTCTGCAGGACGCCTCTGAATAAAATCTCTTCGCTGAACGAAATGAGAAGCGTCAAAAACAAAATGTGCAAAACCGGCCTGTTCTTAAAAAGCAGTGTATTAATACCGCCGTCATCATATAAATGCGAAGGACACCATTTCATCACCGCCAGATCGGCAAAAATGACAAGGACGGCAAGAGTTACACCGTACCATATGATTTTATCGTCACGTATATGCCAAAGCTTTAAAAAATCGTGAACATCGGTGAAAAAGAAAAAGCCAATAACCGCTGAAGCCGCCAATATGAGCAATTGGGTAACATAAAGCTGTATGACAATCTCCCGGTCTGAGAGCTGATGGATCAATTCGCTTTGCCGTCTCAGCTCAACTCACCCGCAGACTCTAAACCGAAAATCCGGCCTAATTCCATCTTCCAATCTTCAAACCGCTCCATGTTTTTTCGTTCTCCTTTTTGCTCGTACGGGGCCAGATCAACTCCGCAGCTGCTGCAGCATTGTCCTGTTTGATCTTCAGGCTCATACGATTCATCAAAGTATGCCAACAGCGCTTTTCTTATACATTCTTTCCGCTCCAATAACGCCGAAAAGCGGTTCATTTTATGCAGCTTCTTTTCCACGCGGTATGTCAGTTCTTCCTGCAGCTGCTCTTTTGTGGTTTTTCCCTGCAGATACAGGTGGATGGCCGTTCGCGCCTGCGTTTCCTGAACGCCCTTACTTTTAAGAACGTCCCGAAGCTTTCGCTCATCGCTCGTACCGGCGTCCCGGATGATGGCCAGAATGCCTTCCAGATCATAATCAGACAAGCTTTCTGTCTGAATAATCTGCTGCTGAAGCTCTGTATCGCCAGGCGCTCTCAGCAAAATACTGACACTCGGGCTGCCGTCGCGTCCCGCTCTGCCGATTTCCTGCATAAAGGCCTCAGCCGTTTGTGGAGGATAAAAGTGAATGACAAAGCGGATATCAGACTTGTCCACACCCATGCCGAACGCATTGGTGCAGCAAATGCAATCAAGCTGGTTATGGATAAATTGCTGCTGGATTAAAATTCTGTCGCCTGTGTCCATCCCTCCATGATAATAATCCGTCCGCTTTCCCGTTTTTTCGTTCAGCTCAGCCGCAAGCTCTTCCGCCCACTTTCTGGTCGGACAATACACGATGCCCGGGCCTTCAAGCTTTTCGGCAAGCTCAATAATCCTGCTTATTTTTTCGGCATTATCAGCCAAATGTTCAACCGTCAAAAGAATATTCGGCCGGTTGACAGAATATAGATGGCGCACTGCATGCTCAAGTCCTAGCACGTCCGTCACATCACTGAGCGTTTCTTTTGTCGCTGTTGCGGTCAGCGCCAATACAGGCGGCTTGCCGAGTGCTTGCCTGAAGGGGCCGAGCTTTGAATAATCAGGCCTGAAATCATGCCCCCATTCTGATATGCAATGAGCCTCATCAATGACAAACAAACTGACCGGGACGTTTTTCAAACGGTTCAGCACATAAGGTGACGAGAGAGCTTCAGGGGACATATAAAGAAATTTGTACCTGCTGATGTTGCTGAGAATAAAATGCCGCTCGGCAGCATTCAGCATGCTGTTTAATGCCGCAACCCGTTTTTCTCCTTTCGCTTTCAGCTGCTGCACCTGATCTTCCATTAATGAAAGGAGCGGCGAAATAATCAGCACGAGCCCGTCCATTATGTAACCCGGAAGCTGATAGCATAATGATTTTCCCCCGCCGGTCGGAAGCATGGCGATCGTATCCTTTTTCTGGAGCACACTAGTCATAATCTCTTCCTGCCCTTTTTTAAACGAACGCAAACCAAAGTGCCGGTACAAAGCTTTATGGAGCTCAGTCATGCTGTTTCACCGTCTTTGCCAGCGCCAGCCTGATCTGAAAATAGCTGAAGCGCATCTGCATTCCTTCGCGAATCCGTTTAATTTTATTCGTTTGATGCTGTTTTGCAAATGCCGTTATCATACGCTGGTCCTCTTCAGAAATGTACTGTTCAATAAAAAATGCAGGCTGATGCAGTGATATTTCTACAATATGATCTTCGATGGTGGCGGTTTTTAAATTTCTGACCGCTGCGATTCTTTCAATCGGAAACCCTTTTTCCAAAAGCTCCAAGGTTTTTCTGGCAGACTGTGTCAGCGCGCTTTCCGCCCGCAAATCGGACAACAGCTCGCCTAAAGCCGGATGTGCACATTGCGGAAGGGATTGAATAACATAATGTACCGCTCCCCAAAACTGGACGGACACATACCATTCATCTTCGTTCAGCTGAGAAGCGAGCTGCTTATTCGTTTTGCCGATTCTGTCGAAAGATGTTAAAGAATAGACAAAAATAAGGGCCTGCCGCTCACTTACGCCTTGCAGAAGCTGAAACAGCGCGTCATGCATTTGAACGGAGAGCCCTTTGGCGTCTCTGTTTTTGCGCATGAACCGTTTGACCCATCTCAGCGTCTGCACATCGTTTGTAACCGGGATATATTGAGTGCATTGGCGCTCTTTGTTTGACAGGACTTGAATGAGCAGGGAAAGCCGCTTCCACAAGGTAACGGCCGGCGTTTGATAATTCGCGCCGTGACAGTGCTTCGGCCAAGGCCGCTCGGCAAATGCCCGTTCGAGCTTTTGAACGCCGCGTGCAGTCACTTTACACGTTCCCTCTTCTTTTCCGGCTGTAATGTATGAGTCCCCGGCGAGTTTATGCATAGAATCCGCAATGTCGCCGCGTTCACACTGAGAAGCCATGCCGAAATATTTAGCAATCTGAAACAAGCCGGCATCCTGAATGGTTTGAGACGACTTTTTTCCTTTTAATAAATGAAACACAGCACTCGGAGTCCGTTCGCCGTCTATTTTGTCCAGACAGTCGAGAACCACGGTATCAAAGTAGTTTATCGCCAATCTAAACACACCTACATTTCTTCTGTGACAAGTTTCGTTTTTTGGTTCTTTTTATTTTAACAGATTTTCATATAAATTTGACGTTTAAAGTCATCTTTTGGGGGGAAGTGCTAAAGAGAATCCCTTATGTGATAAGCATTCTCAATCATTTTTCTGTTGAAATTTGACACTAACATCATTACAATAAGTAAGAGGAATAGGTGTTATATTAAAAAATATATAAGGTAAACCATTTGTTCCAACACGAACAATCTGGGAGGTTTTTTTTCATGGCAAAGTACACAATCGTAGATAAAGATACGTGTATTGCATGCGGCGCCTGCGGAGCTGCGGCACCAGACATTTATGATTATGATGATGAAGGCATTGCATTCGTTACACTTGACGAAAATAAAGGTGTCGTCGAAGTTCCGGAAGTGCTGGAAGAAGATATGATTGACGCATTTGAAGGATGCCCTACTGATTCAATCAAAGTTGCGGATGAGCCGTTCGAAGGCGACCCGCTGAAATACGAATAAAAAAGCCCTCCCCGTGAGAGGAGCTTTTAGTTCTTGAATAAGACTCCGGCTGTTATCGGCCGGAGTCTTATTTTTTTGCGTGATCAAAAAAGCGCCCGGTCTGTGTTTTACAGAGCGGACGCTTTGGAGCGGTTATTGTGTCTGGATGCTGCGTTTTTGTTCAATCCAAGGTTTAAGCTTCGTAAAGATGAACGTAAAGACGATGGTGATGATAACGCCTTTTACAATGTTAAACGGCAGAATTCCTGCCACAACCGCCGTTTTTAGTTGGCTGTTTGACAATGCCGGCGAATGTAAAAACCAAGTATACGCTGGCAGGATGAGAATATAGTTCAAAATACTCATCAGCACGGTCATTGCTGCGGTTCCGGCCAGCAGGCTCACTGCAAGTCCTTTAGCAGATTTGAGCTTTTTAAACATAAACGCCGTCGGCAGAATAAACAGCGTCCCCGCGATAAAATTGGCTGCCTGCCCGACAGGCACGCCGGCCATGCTTCCTTGAATGATATACTGCAGAATATTTTTAATCGCTTCAACCGCAATCCCCGCCGCAGGCCCGTAAACCAAAATGGCAATAATTGCAGGAACGTCACTGAAATCAATTTTCAAGTAATCCGGCAGACCCGGAAACGGGAAATTTAACAGCATAAGCACAAACGCAATGCTGCTAAGCATACTGATGACAACTAATTTTTTTACTTTCACAATGCTCTCTCCTTTTCGATCAAATCTCTCGAAAAGAGGAAAGGTTCTTTTGCACCTCAATAAAAAAACCGCTTTTATTAAAAAGCGGGAGCTTACTAAGGCTTGGCAAAGAAACGTTTGATATAAGCATCAAAACGTCTGCTGAACCTCCATCTTCTCCCATCCAGACTATACTGTCGGCTCCGGAATCTCACCGGATCCTGCCGCCGAAGCAGCTCGCGGGCTTAGAGCATGACGCTCATCACCGCCGGTAGGGAATTTCACCCTGCCCCGAAGATTGATCTTATGAATTTATTCACATTATATATGATCAAATTGTAATTGTATAGAGAACTGCTCAATTTTATATAAAATATTGATAAAGCCCATTTTAACTGAATTATCGGCTTCCTTTTCTCCTTTACTGCGTCAATACACATTGACACTCAATTAAGAATATGATAAATTATCAGATATTTAGTCAGCTAAACTAGGAGGAAATCTAACAATGTTTCGAGTTTTGGTCTCAGATAAGATGAGCAATGACGGCTTAAAGCCGCTGATGGAATCAGACTTTATAGAAATTGTTCAAAAAAACGTCGCGGATGCAGAAGATGAATTACATACCTTTGATGCCCTGTTAGTCCGCAGTGCCACAAAAGTAACCGAAGAATTGTTTAAAAAGATGACTTCTTTAAAAATCGTCGGCAGAGCCGGTGTCGGCGTAGACAACATCGACATTGATGAGGCCACAAAACATGGAGTTATCGTGATAAATGCGCCGAACGGAAACACCATTTCAACGGCAGAGCATACATTCGCGATGATTTCTTCATTAATGAGACACATTCCGCAAGCTAATATTTCAGTCAAATCAAGGGAATGGAACCGGACGGCTTTTGTCGGAGCGGAACTTTACGGAAAGACTTTAGGTATTATCGGTCTGGGCCGGATCGGAAGCGAAATCGCCCAGCGCGCCAGAGCATTCGGTATGACTGTCCATGTATTCGATCCGTTCTTAACCGAGGAGAGAGCCGGCAAAATCGGCGTGAACAGCCGGACATTCGAAGAAGTGCTTGAAAGCGCGGATATCATTACCGTTCACACGCCTTTAACAAAGGAAACAAAAGGTCTGCTTAACAGAGAAACCATTGCCAAAACAAAAAAAGGCGTCCGCCTGGTCAACTGTGCAAGAGGCGGAATTATTGATGAAGCTGCGCTTTTGGAAGCGCTGGAAAGCGGGCATGTCGCAGGCGCTGCGCTTGATGTGTTTGAAGTGGAGCCTCCTGTTGAGTCAAAACTCCCAGATCATCCGTTAGTGATCGCCACACCTCACTTAGGCGCATCAACGAAAGAAGCACAGCTGAATGTCGCGGCGCAGGTTTCTGAAGAAGTGCTGCAGTTTGCTAAAGGTCTGCCTGTCATGTCGGCGATCAATCTGCCTGCGATGACGAAGGATGAATTCAAAAAAATTCAGCCTTATCACCAAATTGCCGATAAAATCGGAAGTCTCGTGTCACAATGTATGAAGGAACCCGTCAAGGATGTTGCCATTCAATATGAAGGCACCATCGCGAAACTTGAAACATCATTTATTACAAAAAGCCTGCTGTCCGGTTTTTTAAAACCGCGTGTAGACTCAACTGTCAATGAAGTGAACGCCGGCGGTGTAGCAAAAGAACGCGGAATCAGCTTCAGCGAAAAGATTTCCTCCAATGAAACAGGATATGATAACTGCATCAGCGTAAAAGTGACCGGAGACCGGAGCACCTTTACGTTAACAGCTACGTATATCCCTCACTTCGGTGAACGAATCGTTGAACTGAACGGCTTTAATATTGACTTAAATCCTGCCGGCCACCTCGTTTATATCCAGCATCAGGATACGACTGGTGTAATCGGACGCGTCGGACGCATCCTCGGCGATAACGATATCAATATTGCTACCATGCAGGTAGGCCGTAAAGAAAAAGGCGGAGAAGCCATTATGATGCTTTCTTTTGATAAACATTTAGATGATAAAGTCGTCGATGAGCTGACCTCAATTCAGGATATTGTCTCAGTTAAATTGATTGACCTTCCGTAACAAACAAAAAACCCAAAACATTCATATGTTTTGGGTTTTTTACATTTAATGGTTTGGAAGCGGATTAGGCGCGGCAGGCACAGCGATCGGTTTTGTCACATCATAATTACCGATTTTCTTTGCGTGTGCATGTGTGAACAGCACCTCAGAATAACCGAATTCCTTCGCAGTTAACAGAAGCCCTTCAATCATTAAAATGCCTTCCAACGAATCTTCAATTTTATGTTTTTCGGACAATTGGATCCGCAGCTGCTCGCCGTATTCCCTTTCCGATACCGATGCAATCGCATCTGCTTCTATAACGCTCGCGGTCTGTGAGTCTCCGTCTGTTCTTTTCATCCCGTCAATGGCCTGATAAACTGAATGATAGGTTTGTGCAGACGGGATGAGATACTCTTGTCCCAGACTGTCGCGGTAAGAAAAATACGCCCGGTTGGCCTGCTTATATACGGACATCTCAGCCGAAAGGCCGGAAGCTTTTAAAAAATCCTGACCGTCTCCGTTTTGAATCTTTGTCAATTTTATTCGGTCGTAAGGACTCCAGGTCAAAGTCTCTTTCAGCATCTTTTTCAATAAATCAGCTTCGGCAGCTGATTCGATTGAAAACCGCCCGTTTACCTGCACAAGCAAATCTTTCTTAACCGCGGTTACTTGCACACCGTCCAAAAGCTGAGGAACAGAGAGGAAAGATTCGGGCACTTCTAAGTTTTCTGCATCAGAGAATGCCTCTGAAACCGATTCGTCAGGCTTCTTTTTTTCAAAACTGACCGGAATGACGGCGGATGTATCTGAATCGGCAAACGCCAAAGTAATGTAATTGTTTTTGTTTTCGTTAGAAACGACAAACGTCTTCTGATCCGGCTTAACAGCAGCTGACTGACTGGCTTTTTCAGCTTGACCGCTGTCAGCTGTAAGATCACCGGCAGATTCGTTTTTTGTCATCAGGTGAGGAGATATAATAAGAGCGATGCACAATGCGCAGATGCCGGCGGCGGCGGGGCCAACCCAGCTTCGGGCCGGTTTTTTTCTGTACTGTCTACCCGTTTCAACATTCCGGTAAATGGCCTCTGGTGAACGATGATCTCTAACCGCCGGAAGTTGTCTTAACAACTCCTCTACCCTTTCTTCGTTCCAATATGACTTCATCATCCATTAGCTCCTCCCTCAAAAGCTCCATCTGTTTCCGAAGTATTTTGAGCCCTCTGTGTTGGGTCGTTTTGACTTTGCTTTCCGAGAAGCCAAGAGCGGCGGCTGTTTCCTGAATGGAATATCCCTGAATAAATCTCAGGATAATAACAGCTCTTTGATCTATAGTGCAATGATCAAGCGCGGTATAAATTTCCCGGACATTTTCATGCTGTACGGCGAGTTCGTCCGGAAGCAAATGCTGATCTCTGACATCTTGTGTATCCCAATCAAACGTACCCATAATACGCTGTCTGATCGTCTGCTGCTTGCGGAACCAGTCAATCGCCACATGGCGCGCGATGGACAACAGCCATGTTTTTTCACTGCTTCTTCCTTCAAAAGTATGATAAGAATTTAAGACGCGGATATACACTTCCTGCGCCAGATCCTCAGCCTGTGTCTTATCTTTCACCATATAAAATAAAAATTGGTATAAATCTTGATGGTATGAATCATATAATATCTGAAAGGTTTCTTCCATGGGAAGCCCCTCCGTTCACTTTTTTGTCGTAAAAATGCGTTGAAAAGTTACATTACAACTATATTACGAGAAACTGGAATTTGGAAGGGAATTTATATTAACATATTCTTAAATTTTTTAAAGAAGAAATAAACAAAAACACCCGCATGTTCTGCGGGTGTTTCGTATGGAACAAGATTGTTCGTCAATTTCAGACGCCATCCTGCACTTTTGTCGGAATATAAAATGTAAATGTCGTTCCTTTGTCAATGCTGCTGTGCACCGCAATTGAGCCGCCGTGGGCTTCCACAATATTTTTTACGATGGCAAGTCCTAGTCCGGTTCCTGCCCTGCCCCTTGTTCTCGCCTTGTCCGCTTTATAAAAACGTTCAAAAATAAAAGGCAGGTCCTCTTCAGGTATTCCCGAGCCGGAATCTTTAATATCGATTTTCAAACCGTCTTTCACGGTCTGAACCGCGATATGAACGTTTCCGCCTGACTCTGTGTGACGCAGCGCATTATCTATAAGGTTGGTAAACACCTGCTCCATTTTGTCTTCGTCAAAAACACACTCCGGCTGAGACACGGCAATGTCTTCTGTAAGCGAAACCTCTTTTTCTTTCGCTACACCGGAGAATTTCCGGGAGATCTTCTCCAGAAATTCATGCAGATTCACCGTCTCATAATGCAGGCCCGTATGTCCGGATTCCATTCTGGCCAAATCCAGCAAATCATTGACGAGCCGGCCCATGCGAAGGGATTCATCATAAATGATCTGCGCGATTTCTTTTTTCTCCTCTTCGGTGCTTGCAATGTCGTCCACTATTGCTTCGCTGTATCCCTGCAGCATAGAAATCGGGGTTCTGAGTTCATGACTGACATTGGCAATGAAATCTTCACGCAGCTTATCAAGCCTGCGCTCTTCGGTCATATCACGGAGCACGGCTACGGCGCCGCGGACGTGTGATTCCGCATAAAGAGGCGACATTAATAAAACCCATGACCTTCCTTGAAGCGTCATCTCAATCATTTGCTCTTTTTCTGTGCTCACGGCATTTTGGAAAAGCTCTTTCGCCTCAGGCGGAAGGTTATCGCCTTCTTTAATATTCATATTCTGCTCATAATACCAGGCCTGCAGAAAGCGTTCAGCCGGCGGGTTAGTCACCAAAATGGTGCCGTCGATATTAATGGTGATAACTCCGTCTGCCATACTGCTTAAAATATTGGACAGCTGTTCTTTTTCCTGATTCAGCGCGTTGATATGAAAATTGAGCTGCCGGCCCATCTGATTAAAGGCGATGGCAAGCTCCCCGATTTCATCTTGAGTAAGAATCGGAATCTTTGTATCAAACTTTCCTTTCGCCAAATCCTGGGCGCCTTCCCGCATTTTCCGAAGCGGGTACGTCACCCTGCTGGACAAGAAGAAGGCGAAAAACGTTGTTAATACGATGGCGATGCCCGCCGCAAGAAAAATATAGCGTGTCGTATGTTTCGTCGTATCTTTGACGGCAAGCAGCGACTGAGATAAAAAGACCATGCCTTTTTTGCCGTCTTTTTCATAAGGCACTCCGACGATCAGCCGTTCGTTATCCGAACCGGCATTGTTGGGCACCGCGCGTTTGCTTACTTTTTTGCGGTCTGTCAGCGCCTTGTGCAGATCCCGGTCGTGTTTGATCTGTTCCAATGTAATAGAGGATAAATGATTATCGTCATTGGGCGAATACCAGACATGCTTATCATCCTGAATGATCGCGATGCTCGTTAAATTGTCCGCCAGCTCCCACGTGATGGATCTGGCAAGCGGCTGGTCTTCATGATTTTCTATAATGACCGCAATTTTATCGGCAAGCTGCGTTAAATCTTTTTCCGCTTCTTCTACATGGTAATTCTCTATGAACTCCAGAAGCAGCACCGTTAAAATAAATAAAACAATTAATACGAGTGAAAGAATGGTAAACCAAAGCTTTCCTACTACGCTTTTCCAAAACTTCATTCAGCGCCTACCTCAAATTTGTATCCGACTCCCCAGACGGTGACAATTTTTTTCGCCGCTCCCGGGGATACTTTGTTTAATTTTTCACGGAGCCGTTTGACATGAGTGTCAACCGTTCTCAGGTCACCGAAGAATTCATACTGCCACACTTCTTTTAAAAGTTTTTCTCTGTCATACACTTTGTCCGGTGTTTTTGCCAGGAAGTACAGCAATTCATATTCCTTCGGCGTCAGGCTCACCTCTGTGCCGTCCGCGGTCACTCTGTGAGCATCGTGATCGATGGAAAGATGTGAAAAGACGAGCACATTTTTTGTCGGCGTATTGGCTGTCAGATAGGATGTTTGGGAAGCTCTTCTTAAGAGCGCCTTTACCCGGAGCACCACTTCTCTCGGGCTGAAAGGCTTCACGATATAATCGTCCGTGCCAGCTTCAAACCCTTGGACGCGGTTGGCTTCTTCCCCTTTTGCCGTCAGCATGATAATCGGCGTCGCTTTTTTTTCTCTGAGCTGCCGGCATACTTCTATTCCGTCCGTTCCCGGCATCATTAAATCCAAAAGCACCAGATCATAATCTGATGCCAACCCCATTTTAATGGCCTCATCACCGTTTTCCGCTTCTTCAATCACATAGTTTTCCCGTTCAAGGTACATT
Source organism: Bacillus sp. CIS52 (assembly GCF_053545315.1). Lineage (NCBI taxonomy): Bacteria > Bacillati > Bacillota > Bacilli > Caryophanales > Bacillaceae > Bacillus > Bacillus sp. CIS52. Next base: position 84,218 of record NZ_JBIUFR010000003.1, on the reverse strand, counting down.
CTTAAAAGGCGTCGAATTCTGGCTTCATCATCTACTACTAATATTTTAGTTTCATTTGTTTGATCCATCGTTTTCCCCCTGCTTTCCTTCTGTTACTATCATTTTAACAAACTGTACGGCTGCTTGAGAACTGTATCGGCTTTCGGCTCTATGCGTACGAATGAAGTCCGGCAAGCACGAGATTCACAAAAATTAAGTTAAACATAATAATGGCGAAACCGATGACGGCAAGCCACGCGGACTTTTCGCCATGCCAGCCTCTCGACAGCCGCAAGTGCAAGTACGCTGCGTAAAATAAAAAGGTGATCAGCGCCCATACTTCTTTCGGGTCCCAGCCCCAAAAACGCGTCCATGCAAGCTGCGCCCAGATCATCGCAAACACAAGCGCGCCGAGCGTAAATACCGGAAAGCCGATAGAAACGGCGCGGTAGCCGACTTCATCTACCAAGTCCAGATTCACATTTTTGACGAGCGGGCTTAAAAGAGCGCTGATTCTCTTTCTGAATATCAGTCTGAGGGCGCCGTATAAGACGAGACCCGCGCCAAACGACCAGATCACCGTATTGACCTTTCTGCCTGAAAAAATAGCCGGAAGCTCAATAAACGGCTTCATCGCGCCTTCTGTAAGCAGTTCTCCCTCATGCGGGCCGACAAGCGCAGGCATATCATATATCATGACGCTTTTGGCGTCTTTTTTATCCACCCAATTAAATTCGGCTTTGTAGTCTGCCAGCCGGAATGCCGAGGTGACGGCGATAAATGCCACGGTCGTCACGATAATAAACATGATGAACTCGAGCCAGAACGTTTTTTTGCCCGGTCTGGACTGGTCGACATGCTTTAACAGGAAAATGACGCCAGCTACAAAGCTGATCGCAAGAATCGCCTGCCCGAGCGCCGCCGTCGTGACGTGAATGTACAGCCAATTGCTCTGCAATGACGGAATAAGCGGCGTAATATCGGCGGGAAACATGCTTGCGTACGCGATCAGCAAAAGCGCGACAGACAATGTGAACATGCCTAAAGACGGCAGTCTGTAAATAAAGTAAATAATAATAAAAGCGAGTACAAGCATCATGCCGAATGACGTTGTAAATTCAAACATATTGCTGACAGGCGCATGTCCGCTTGCCGACCATCTCGCAATGAAGTAGGCGAGATGGCAAAGAAATCCGACAATGGTTAACGTGATTCCGATAGCCGACCAGCGGCCCTTACTGTCCTTTGCGCCTTTTGTTCCCCGGATGGCGCCGCCGAAAACCGGGACGGCGATTAAATAAATCAAAAAGGCAGCATAAAGAAAATTTGCGCTCAGCTCCGCCATGACACCACTCCTTTTTCATTAGGCCTGATTTTTGACCAGTTCTTTTTGATCGGCCGGTTCTTTAATCTCCGTCCCGCTAAGAACATATCCGATATCCTTTTTCAAACCGAACCAGTTTTTGTTCGTATGTCCTGCCACAAGCACTTCGCTGTCACCGGTTTTGATCCAGATCCTTCTGTGCTGCCAGTACATCCCTTGAATGACACCGATCATAAAGATCGCGCCCCCGACGGCAAGCACCCATAAGGTTAAATCTTTTCTGACGGTGAGGCCTGTAATGTTTTTCGTTTCCACATGGTCGAACTTTAATTTGTACTTGTTATTTGCGGAACCTTCAACAGTCTGCTGAATCGCAACAAAGCTTTTCTCCCCTTTCGGCTTGTCAGGAGCCGTGACTTTAAAGACGAAAGCCGGATTGTTTGGGACCTTTGTTTTCGTGCTCGGTTCTCCGTCCTTATTAAAATAAAAATCGGGAAGATAACTGGCGATCTGCACTTTGTAACCGTTACCAAGATCATAGTCCGTGTCGGGATCAAGAAGATTGATCTTCAGTTTGCCGAATGACCGTTTTGTTTTTTGGTCGATCAGCTGGAATATCATCTGATCGAGCTGGTTTTCTTTATAGTCCACCTGATACACAGAATAGGAGTCAAACCGCAGCGGTTCATTGACGCGGATATCGTTTTCTTTGACTCTTTTAAGCTTTGGCTTTTCACCGAATACGATGTCGCCCTCTCTCTTGTACAAAACCGCATCCGTTTTGAAGGATTTTGCGACTTTGCCGTTTCCGGCTCTGTCAATGGCATCGGCGAATACTTTTTTCTCAGTGTTTTTATTATACGTCTCCATGGTGAACCGGTTGTTTTTTAAGTAATATTGGCCGTCAGTGCCGGGGATCTGGGCGGTTTCGCCTTCACGGACCCAGAGTGTTTCATCGACGTACATACCGGGTACAAATCTCAGCATGGCTCCGATCAGAAAAATGATCAGGCCGATATGATTAACGTAGGGGCCCCACCTTGAAAAACGGCCCTTTTCTGCGAGAATACTTCCCTCTTGTTCCCGCACTCTATAATGCTTTTTTTTCAATCGTGTTCTGATGCCATCAGCCGTATCCCTGCTCAGCTCAGTTTCTGTCCGGCTGTATAGACGCTGCCGCCTTAAAAAGACCGGATTCCGCTGAACGCCTTGGTTTTTCAGCGCCCTGTACAACGGAATCACCCGATCCAGGCTGCAAATGACAAGTGATACGCCGATTGATGCGATCAAAAGCATATACCACCATGAGCCGTACAGGTGATGAAACCCCAGCAGATAATACAATTGGCCGATTGTGCCGTACTGCTGTTCATAATATGTATCCGGCTGAGCGCCCGGCGGCAGATAAGCTTCCTGCGGAAAAACCGTGCCGAATGCCGACGCCGCCAGAGTAATGACGATCAGCCATATTCCGACTTTAACGGAAGAAAAGAAATTCCATACCTTATCTACAATTGTTTTGTTATATGTTTGCGAACGTCTTGCGCTGCCGTCGTACCGCATATCGGCAAGCGGCGACTTTTGATCATCAAGCGGCTTTCCGCATGACTCGCACAATACCGTCCCGGCTGGATTCACGTGGCCGCATTCACATTTGACCTTTTTCATGAAGACGCCTCCGGCTTAATTAAATTCATATAGTCATGAACCATGCGTTCTGTCATCGTGCCGGTCACCACTTTCACGACTTTTCCGTCGGGATTGATCAAAAATGTCGTCGGGATAGGCGAAACGCCGTACGCGTCCAGCACTTGCCGGTCAGTATCAAGCGCAACAGGGAAATTGACGCCGTATGTTTTCATAAAATTATGTACTGCAATTTTTGATTCGCCGACATTTACCGCAATCACCTCGACACCGAGGTCTTTAAAATGCTTGTATTGATTCTCCATATAGGGAAATTCCTGCTTGCACGGCTCGCACCACGTTCCCCAGAAATTCAGAAAAACACCTTTTCCTTTTAACTGACTCAGTTCTATGAGTCTGCCCTCTGTATCTTTCAGCGCGAAATTCGGGGCTTTGGCCCCCTCAGATATACGCTCGCCGTTTGAGTAAACAGCATGATAGACGGTATATCCGAGCGCGCAGAGTAAGATGAGAAGGATGCCGGTCCGAATGAATAAACGCCGCCGTTTTTTGTTCATTGTACACTGCTCCCCTCCCCTGCCTGCAAATCCATTCAATTATATCATCTTCGCGTTTTGTAATTTTTGAAGGTTATGTGAAAATTAGAAAGCGTTTTTACCGTGTTCAGCTAAAGCCCGCAGCCTTTTCACCTCATGCGGCGTCAATTCTCTTGCGTCTCCTGTGTGAAGGCCTCTTAAATCTAAAAAGGCGTATTCTTCACGTTTGAGCTTCAGCACGTCATGACCGATCGCCTCAAACATGCGGCGGACCTGTCTGTTCCGTCCTTCATGAATTGTCAGCTGAATAATGCTCGTCTGCTTTCTTTTGTCCAGAGAAAGCATTTTCGCTCTGGCCGGCGCTGTCTTGCCTTCTTCAAGCTGAATGCCGCGCTCAAGCTTCCGCAGAAGTTCCTTGGAAGGAATCCCCTTCACTTTGGCGACGTACGTCTTATCAATTTCGTATTTCGGGTGCATGAGTTTGTTGGCAAACTCGCCGTCATTTGTCAGTAATAAAAGACCGCTCGTATCATAATCAAGTCTGCCGATCGGATAAATACGCTGAGGCACTTCTTTGAAAAAGTCGGTTACCACTTTGCGCCCTTTATCGTCATCAGAAGCTGAGATCACTCCTCTCGGTTTATAAAGCAGGAAGTACACGGGTTCTTCCCGCTCCACCTTTAATCCGTTTACTTCAATCTGATCAGAACCGGTTACTTTTACGCCGAGCTCTGTTATTACTTTTCCATTCACCTTTACTTTTCCTTCTTTTATCAGCTCTTCTGCCTTCCTGCGTGATGCCACGCCAGCATGAGCAATAACTTTTTGCAGTCTTTCCATGTCGTTCACCTCAAGTATAATCTTACTTTTTTCCCCTTGAACAAACAAGCTTTTTCAAGGAGCATTATTCTGATATATAAAAAGCGCCTCAATCAGGCGCTTCCAAATAATAACGTAACTATGATGATTGATGCAACCACCCCGATCAAATCAGCAAGAAGACCAACCTTTAAAGCATCCCCCATTTTTTTGATGCCGACCGCACCGAAATACACAGTCAGGACATACAGCGTCGTGTCAGTCGATCCCTGCATGACCGACGCCAGTCTGCCGATAAATGAATCAGGCCCGTACACGGCGATCAAATCCGTCGTCATGCCGAGCGCCGCCGTACCCGAAATCGGACGGATCAGAGCAAGCGGCACGACCTCTGCGGGAATGCCGAGCGCCGTAAAGAAAGGCTTGCAGAGCCCCATGACAAAATCAAGCGCGCCCGAGGCCCGGAATACGGTTATCGCCACAAGCATCCCGACCAAATACGGAATGATGGAAAACGCAATCTCAATTCCTTCTTTTCCGCCTTCAACGAATGATTCATAAGTCGGCACTTTTTTGATCGTGCCGTATATCAATATACCGGCGATAATAATCGGAATCATGGCTAAAGACAGCCAATTCACCATTTCCATTCGCTTACCTCCCTTTTCTTTTGCGGCGGTACCAGAAGTAGCGGTCAATGAAAATCGCGCCGATACCCGAAATTAAAGTCGCTAAGATGGTCGGTCCGACGATATCGGTCGGTGATTTCGCCGAATAAGCCATGCGGACGGCAATGACGGTTGTCGGTATCAATGTAATGCTCGAAGTATTTACCGCCAAAAAGGTAATCATGGAACGGCTGGCCTCAGACTTGCCTCCGTTCAGCTTTTTCATCTGCTCCATGGCTTTAATGCCGAGGGGCGTCGCCGCGTTTCCCAATCCAAAAAAGTTTGCCATGAGATTTGATAAGATGTATCCCATTGCCGGATGATCAGGGGGGATATCAGGAAACAGCTTAGAAATAAACGGACGGCACATTCTGCTGAATATATCCAAAAGACCGGACTGCTCAGCTATTTTCATCAGGCCGAGCCAGAACACGAGGACGCTCATTAATCCGAACGAGATCGTAACCGCTTCTTTCGCTCCTTTAAAAACCGCTTCATTCACATCCTGCAAGGTTCCGTTAAACATCGCAAAGACCAGTCCGATTACCGTCAGACAGACCCAGATTAAATTGACCATGCTGAACCGCCCGCCGCGCTCATAAACAGGCTCGTAAACGTTTCAATGAAATGCTTTTTCGGTTTTTTAAGGTGCTCGTTTTCATAATAGACGGGGACCTTGGCGATCACTTTCCCAGCATGCATAACAGTCATCCGGCCGACGACATCAGGAATGAGAGAAGCATCCTTTTTCCAGGCTTTTTTCGGCTTTATTAAGGTTGTGCTGATTTTCACATCATCGATTTCATCCTCTTTTAACAAATACTTGACATCCCGGGAAATAAAAGCGTGTTTTCCGTAAAACGTCTTTTTCAGCTTCGGGATGCCGCCTTTTTTGGCGACGATATAGGTTTTATAGTGCTCAAAGACATAATTAAACATATTCATATGGTCATCCCAGTCATCCGGATCATTTATGGTGACTGCGATAAGATCCGTTCCGTCTTTTGAAGCCGTCGAAACGAGTGTCCGTTTCGCGATTTTTGTGTAACCCGTTTTTCCGCCTGTGCTGTAACGATAAAGCCCTGTCAGAAGCTTGTTTTTATTTTTCCATACCCGGTCCATCGTTTCCGCTTTATACACTTTGGTGCCCGAAACAGTCCGGTATTCCTTGATCTTCATCGCGTATTTAGTCAAAAGGGCCATATCATACGCCGTTGAATATAAATTTTCATGGTCGTCCAGCCCGTGGGGGTTTTGAAATTTTGTATTTTCCATTCCGATTTGCTCGGCTTTGTGGTTCATCATAAATACAAAACCGTCAAGACTTCCGCCGACATATTCAGCAATGGCCGCAGCGGCGTCATTTCCCGACCTCAGCATAAGCCCGTAAACGAGATCTTTCAGCTTCACTTTTTGTCCAGGCTGAAGATAAATGGCCGAGCCTTCCGTTTTTACGGCATTCGGCGAAACCGTCACCATCTCTTCCATCTTCCCTGATTCAATCGCCAGCACCGCCGTCATGATTTTCGTAATGCTCGCGATCCGCCGCTTATGGTGTTCGTCCTTAGCAAACAACACCCTGCCCGATGCACCGTCGATCATAATTGCGCTTTTTGCGCTGACATGTATTTGGGCATGTGCCGTATTTCCGTCTGTAATGGAAAACAAAATAACAAAAGTCAAAAGAAATACGGCAGCTTTTTTGAGAAAGCGCATGAATGCTCACGTCCTTGTTGTGGGTTTGTACAAGTTTATGCGCATGTCCATGACTTATGAATACCAAATGCATCTCTTTTACGTAAAAAAACTCTCCCTTTTGGGAGAGTTTTTTATCTGGATGATACCATATTCGAGCCTGATGCTTCATATTGCGCCAATTCTTCACGCATGCGCAGAAACTCACTGCTCAGTGAAAGCAGAAGGCTCCGCAGCGAATCGGGCACATGCTGATAAAATTCAATCGCACTTTGGCCTGTATAAGCGGCGCGGCTGTTTTCGTACCACGTATCCTTTTTCGGCATGAAAAATTCTTCCACGCACTGATGATACACTTTATAAAGCGTTTTTTCCGCTCTCGACTCATGAAACGGCTCCTGTATTAAGAGCCGGCGGCAGGCTTCCTGGGCGCCTTCGCAAAAGACGGTCATCCTTCTCAGCACACTGAGCACGTCGCGGCAGTATGCCTCATCCGCCTTTCCAGAAGCCTGCATTTCCGGTAATGTCGTATGATTTAAATAACTGTTGACCATCGTGACAACCTCGGCTAAAAATTCACCAGTTTCTTCAGTATGGGCCCTCACAATCGAATTTCCCATTTCCGTCCGTTTCCTTCCTCTCTTGTACTTCGTCAATTTGCGTTATTCATCAATGGCCTTTCCCTATTATCGTATGATGAAAAACCGTTATTATTTAATATCCTCAAAAGTTTGGTTGAAGTTTTCAAAGAATAAGTCGGCTTCCTCCTGGAGAACGTCTTCTTCCGCATTTTCAGGAAGAGGCGGAAGCTCGTCCAGAGTTTTTAAGCCGAATTGTTCAAGAAATACCGGGGTCGTGCCGTATAAAATCGCCCGGCCGGGACCGTCGGCGCGTCCCACCTCACACAGCAGCGCTTTTGACACGAGACTGTGCAGAATCCGCTCAGACTTCACGCCCCGGATATCTTCAATTTCCGCCCGTGTAATCGGCTGCTTGTATGAAACGATCGCCAGCACTTCTAAAGAAGCCTGTGACAGTCCCTTTGACGGCACCTCGATTAATTTTTTCAAATAAGGCACGAATTCTTTTTTCGTTGCAAGCATATACGTATCCGCATATTCGGTCAGCTCAATGCCCCTGCCGTCTTCCTTGTACTGGGCGGCCACTTCTTCCATGATTCCGGCCAGTTCCGCTTCTTCTATTTCAAGCACCGTCACCAATTGCTTTTTGGTCAGCCCTTCATCACCCGCCGCGTACAGCAGGGCCTCCACAATCGCTTTCCAATTCACGATATCAAGCGCCATGAATGGATTCACTCCCCGTAATGTATATATCTGAAAAGTTTTCTTCCTGTTCGATGATAATCTGCTGATTCTTCATCAGCTCCAGAACGGCTAAAAACGTCACGACGAGATGGTCTTTTTGCCGAGAAGGAAAAAGCTCCGTAAAGTTGATTCTTCTTCCCGCCGTCTTTAAGCTTTTTACGATTTCGTTCATTCTGTCTTCAATCGGTATTTCCTGTCTTGTAATGGTCGTTTCTTTCGGCCGCGAGATTTTTTTACGCTGAAGCACCTTTTGAAACGCACCGATCATGTCATAAACGGTCACCGACAGCCTCTGCTCCGTCTGTTTGATTTCTTTTGCATACTCACTTAAATCACTCGGCGGCTTTGTAAATGACTTTTGTCTTTCTTCTTCCCGCTCTTTTAAATCCTTCGCAGCGGTTTTATATTTTCTATACTCAATCAGCTTTTCAATCAGTTCGTCCCGAGGGTCTTCCTCTTCAAGCATTTCATCTTCAAACAGCTCTTCCTCTTGTTTTGGAAGCAGCATTCTGCTTTTAATGCTGAGAAGCGTCGCCGCCATGACCAGATATTCACTGGCGACATCAAGTTCAAGCACTTGCATTGTATGTACATATAATAAATATTGTTCAGTAATGGTTGCCACGGGTATGTCGTATATGTCGATTTCAAGACGGTTAATCAGATGAAGCAGCAGGTCCAATGGGCCTTCAAACGTATCAATTTTCACTTGATATTCTACCATTATCTCACCATTTTCAATATCACTCTCATTGCCGGAAAAACTGGCTACCCTTTAGTATAATCCACCGAAAAGCTCTCGTCCAATACTTTTCTAATTGTGCTCCGTTATTTAGAAAATACTGAAAAAGAAGGTATACGCCTATACCTTTAAAGGCGGATGCACATATGATAGCCGTGTAAACATGAAACAAAGGGAGGCTGATTTCAGATGGGCGGAGCTTGTTTCGGCGGAGGTTTTGCATTAATTGTCGTTCTGTTTATTTTGCTTATTGTCGTAGGGGCATCTTATATCTGCTAGTTCTTCACGTTTCAGGCACCAAGCCGCTCTTTTTTTCCTTTTCATAACGCTGTGGTACACTGGTTTTAGCAAAAGGAGGAAGCGGCTTGTATCCAAAAGCTTATATCGGCTTTTTGGCCGAATTTCACGCATCAAGAGATTATTTTGAGTGTCATGAACTGTTAGAAGAATATTGGAAAGAAAGCCCGCCTGAGGAGCGGAGCATTCATTGGGTCGGCCTGATTCAGCTAGCCGTCGCTCTGTATCACCAGCGGAGGGGAAATGAAGCCGGGGCGAAACGGCTGATCGCCAACAGCTTACGCATTCTGAGGGCTGAAAAACAGGCTGTCAGCTCTCTCGGCCTCAGCCATCCAAAGCTGATAGAGCTGATAGAGTGGCTGTCAGACGATATAAAAGCCGGCCGGCCTTACAAAAGTGTTATGCTGCCGATTACAGATGACACTCTGAAAGAAGCGTGTCTTGCCGAATGCCGCCGCAAAGGCTATACATGGGGGCAGGCCGGCGTATCAGATACCTTTCTTATTCATAAACACCGCCTGCGGGACAGGACGGATGTCATTAAGGAACGCGAACGGGAAATGGAGAGAAGAAAAAAAAGCAGAGGCTGACGGACAGCCCTGCTTTTTCTGCATAAAAACAGCTCCCGAAACCGTGAAGATTCCGGGAGCATTTGTCAGTTATTATATGAAATATCCTGATCTTTTTGATGTTGACAGCGTTCAAAAAAGCTTTGCGTTAATTCATTCGGAACGAGTGCCTCCGTTTTGAACAGACGTTTTAAGGCGTCCATCATTTGCTTTCCGATTCCTTGATGGCGGTGAGAAGGATTCACGCTGATATGGCGGATTTCAACCTCTGAGTCTTTTTTTTCAACTCCGATCGCTCCGACGATATCTTCATCCTCTTTCCAAAGAAAGAGCTGGCGGCCAGTATCCGTTTCATAGTCCTTTATTGTCTGCTGAAGCTGCTTGAGATCTTTTTCATTCGGCATAAATGACAGAAGACCCATTGCAATCTTTTCAAACGATTTTTTATAACGAATTAACATAAAAACCCCTCTATATCCAAAATGTCCATTCATGTCCTAGCAAACGGATGAATAAAGGCGATCCGTTTCCTCACATTATATCATTTTCGCCGCTGTTTTAAACGCTTTTCAACAAATTATTCAAATGAACGGTTTAGATTCGCCATTTCAATGGCGGATACTGCGCAATCCGCTCCCTTATTTCCGGCTTTTGTTCCGGCGCGTTCGATCGCCTGCTCAATGGTTTCAGTCGTTACGATACCGAAGATAACCGGGACGCCCGTCGCCGTGCCCGCTTGAGCGATGCCTTTTGCCGCTTCGTTGCAGACATAGTCATAATGCGTTGTCGCTCCTCTGATCACCGTGCCGAGTGTAATAACGGCATCGTATTTTTTCGTTTCCGCCATTTTTTTTGCCGCAAACGGGATTTCAAACGCTCCCGGCACCCAAGCAACGTCAATGTCATTTGATTCTACACCGTGGCGAAGCAATGTATCTTCCGCTCCGCTTAACAGCTTGCTCGTAATAAATTCATTAAATCTGCCGACGACGATTCCGATTTTAAGTCCTGTTCCTACTAAGTTACCTTGTATGATATTCATATGTTATCCATCCTTTTTTGTGAGATTTGTTTTTAGAAATGAAGCAAGTGTCCGAGTTTGTTCATTTTGGTTTGTAAATAATTCCTGTTATGCTCACCCGCCTCCATTTGAAGCGGCACCCGTTCTGAAATGCTCAGTCCGTATCCTTCAAGGCCGGCGATTTTCCGGGGGTTATTGGTTAAAAGTTTCATATGCTGAACCCCCAAATCGCGGAGAATCTGGGCGCCGATCCCGTAGTTGCGCAGGTCAGGCAGAAAGCCGAGCGCTTCGTTCGCTTCAACCGTGTCATACCCCTCTTCCTGCAATCGATACGCTTTCAGCTTATTGATTAAACCGATTCCTCTTCCTTCCTGACGCAAATACAATAAGACGCCTCGGCCCGCTTCGGCAATTTGCGCAAGCGCGGCATGAAGCTGAGGCCCGCAATCACAGCGGTGGGATGCAAACACATCGCCCGTCAGGCATTCTGAGTGCACTCTGACAAGAACGGGTTCGCTGCTAAACGGGACATCGCCCATAACAAAGGCGAGGTGTTCTTTTCCGTCAACCTCGTTTGTATATCCGTAAACCCGGAACGTGCCGAAGTCAGTCGGCAGCGTAATGTCAACTTCTCGGTTCACAAGTGTCGTAATGTTGTAACGGTATTCTATTAAGTCTTTTATCGTAATCATTTTCAGCCGGTGGCGTTTGGCGATTTCTGATAACTCCGGCACTCTGGCCATTGTGCCGTCTTCATTCATAATTTCACAAATGACGCCCGCTCCTTGAGAGCCGCATGCTTTTGCAAGGTCAACGGCTGCTTCCGTGTGGCCCGCCCGCTTCAGGACGCCTCCTTTTTTTGCGATTAAGGGAAAAATGTGGCCCGGACGCTGAAAATCGTCAGACACAGATTCCTCGTTCAACAGCGCCTGAATCGTAAAAGAACGTTCTTGAGCGCTGATTCCTGTTTTTGTCAGTCTGTGGTCAATGCTGACCGTAAACGCGGTTTCATGTGAGTCCGTATTATGATCGACCATCGGGTGAAGATCCAGCCGGGCGGCAATATCTTCAGAAAGCGGCGTGCAGATCAGGCCCCTCCCATGGGTCGCCATAAAATTGACCACTTCAGGTGTGGCATGCTCAGCGAGCGCTACGAAATCTCCTTCATTTTCTCTGTCTTCATCATCGACAACGATGATGACTTCACCTTTTTTCAGCGCCTCTAACGCCTCTTCTATTGGATGAAACATATTGATCTTCCTTTCTAAAAGCCGTTCTCGCTTAAAAAAGCTTCTGTGATCGTTTGATTGCTTTTCGTTTGTTCTGTTTTGTGCAAAAAGCGGTATAAGTATTTGCCGATCATGTCACACTCAATATTTACGGTCGAGCCGACTGTTTTCGTCTGAAAAATCGTTTCTGAGATGGTATGCGGAATAACAGATACCGTCACGCTTTCGTCTGATAAACCGAAAATCGTCAGGCTCACGCCGTCTACCGTAATTGAACCTTTCAAGACGAGCGTTTTCGTCAATTCAGGCGAAAGTTTCAGATCGTAATAAACCGCGTTGCTTTTTTTCTCGATCCGGGTAATTTCCGCCGTTCCGTCCACATGCCCGGATACAAAGTGGCCGCCGAAGCGTCCGTTGGCGGACATCGCTCTTTCCAGATTGACTTTGCTGCCTTTTGACAAGCCGTTCAGCGAAGTGGCTTTTACGGTTTCCGGCATGACATCAACCGTAAATTGATTATCAGAAAATCCGGTTACGGTCAGGCAGATGCCGTTTACCGCGATGCTGTCGCCAAGTTTCACATCGCTTGTCACTTTTGAAGCGGCAATGGTTAATGCCATGGAAAGGCCTGTCTTTTTGATTGCTTGGATCGTGCCTGTTTCTTCAACGATTCCTGTAAACATCGTCACCATCCTTTCCGTCTTTAGGTATGGCCGTCAATTTTATATCCGGCCCGATTTGGGTGATTTGTGTGAATTGTAAATGGGGGACATCTTTCATTGATTGAAAACCTTCACCGGAGATCAAGCTGGGAGCAAGCGTTCCTCCGATTAATTTAGGGGCGAAATAGAAATGAAGCTCCTCGAAACAGCCTTCCTTGACAAAACTTCCGTGTACGGATGCGCCGCCTTCCACATAAACGGACATTATGCCGTTTTCAGCGAGAATGCTGAGCACCTCAGGAATGTGAATGCGGTCTGTTTCAAGCGAAAAGACTTTTATTCCGAGTGCGGTCAGCCGCTCTTTCTTTTGCACGTCAACGTCTTTGGCCGTAAATATCCATGTCGGCGCGGCGCCGTCAGTGACCACATTTGCCGTTTCCGGAATGGTCAGCTTTGTATCGAGAATGACTCTGACCGGCTGCTTGACCGCATCGGGGAGCCTGCAAGTCAGACTCGGATTATCGGCTTTGACTGTGCCTGCTCCGACAAGAATGCTTTGATGCGATTTCCTGTATTGCTGGGCATCAAGCCTTGCCGCCTCTGAAGTAATCCATTTGCTGTCACCGGTTTCAGTCGCTGTTTTCCCGTCAAGGCTTGCGGCCGCTTTCAAGGTGACATACGGAAGTCCGGTCCTCATGAAGTGAAGAAACATTTTATTCAGCTCTTCTGCCTGCTGCCTGAGAATTCCCGTTTTCACTTCGATGCCCGCTGCTTCCAGCATTCTGATGCCTTTTCCGGCGACTAGCGGATTTGGATCCGTCATAGCGACAAATACCCTTTTTATCCCCGACTTTATCATCAGTTCGGCGCATGGCGGTGTTTTTCCGTAATGGCTGCAAGGCTCCAGCGTCACATACATATCTGCGTCTTTTGCGTGACTGCCTGCCATATTGATCGCGTGCACTTCCGCATGGGCTTCTCCGTATTGTAAATGGGCGCCCATTCCGACGATCTGGCCGTTTTTGACGACGACAGCACCGACAAGGGGATTGGACTGCGTCTGCCCTTCACCGCGTCTGGCAAGCTCTATTGCCGTATTCATATAATATTCTTCCATCGTTATCCCTCCCTTCTTCCACGCAATTTGGCGTCAAAAAAGCCCCGAATGTTTACACAGTTCGGGGCTTTGCCAGTTTTAATCCATAGGAAATAAGACTATACAGTAAGATTATTTTTGCATAGCTTCTCTCATCCTTCTCCCATCCAGACTTTCACTGTCGGCTTCAGCTTTTCACTGAATCCACCGTATACAGATGCATACGGGTCACGGGCTGTAAAGCGCAAAACGCCTTATTACCGCCGGTCGGGATTTTCACCCAGCCCCGAAGGATACAATCAATATTTTTTTGTCCTTATCCGCTATTATAACATCCTTTGCGGCAGGCGCAATGAATTTGCACCTGCTTTTTCAGAAAAAATAAAAAGCGCCCCTTTCCCAAAAAAGGCGCCTTTACTTATTCGTTTACTTTAACAACCTTCAATAAGCCGTCAATCCGGTTTGATTTGCTGAAATACGCTTTAATCTTATCTCCTTTTTTCACATCGGAGAGATCCTGCTTCAGCTTGTCGCCGTTAAAAATGATTTTTGTGCCGTTTGCTGCCGTGCCGTGGTATTCGGTTCCTTCTATTTTCGTAATTTTATATGTTTTCACTGTATATTCTTCTTTTTCCTGAGACAGGGTTTGTCCGATAGCCGTCGGCACGTCTTTCAGCTCAATATCGTTTATGACCATAAAACCGCCCGCCAATAATAGCAGCAGTACAAGTAAAATGGCTGCTTTTGTTTTAATTCTTCCCATTTTTCTACCTCCAGCCGTATCAATCTATTCATTACTATGTCATATTCCTTTTTTTCATGAATAGAAAACCGTTCTTCCCTGCGTGAGTTATTCATATAACGTTTCGTCAAGGGGAGATGTTTCATGTATCTGTAAAACTTTCTATCTATTAAATAGATATACGAATTTATGTTCTGTTTTTGTGGGTAGGGAGATTAATTTATATAAAAAAAGCAGTTTTCTCATAAAGAAAACTGCCGTACGGTTTATTTCGTCTTGCGGATTTCGTTAAACGGGAAGAAGACGAATTTTGATGTGCCCGCGATTTGTTTTTTCGTAAAAAGACCGAGGCCGTTGCGGCTGTCCATAGATTCTCTGCGGTTATCACCCATGACGAAATATTTGTCGTCCGGCACTTTCACCGGGCCGAAGTCTTCCGTCAGCCGGTCATAGCCGCCTTGCTTCGCTTTTTTCTTGTTTGCCGCTAAATACGGTTCGGACACTTTTTTGCCGTTGATGTACAGCTGGTCGTTTTTCATTTGCACCGTGTCGCCGGGAAGTCCGATAATCCGTTTGACATAGTGTTCGTTTTCTCCGTTCAGAACGACGATCTGGCCGCGTTTGAAGTCGCTTATGTATTTGACCGTCATATTGACAAAGATTCTCTCGCGGTCATGCAGCGTCGGTTCCATTGATCTTCCGTCAACGAGATAAGGAGCAAACAAAAAGTTGCGGATGAGCAATGCGAGAACGACAGCGATGATAATGGCTTTCGCCCAATCAAGTACGGCGCTTTTTTTAGAAGTTTTTTCTTTTTCTGATTTCAAGTGATTTCCTCCCATTAGCCATGGTCGTTTTTATTTTACCATGAATCCCTGCACAGAGGGCAAATAAGCCCCGCACCTCATCCATTTTTTTCATTTTATAAGCCGGATCTGCTGATTTTACGGTATTTTACGAAGCTTCCGATCCGCCAAATGCACAAATACACAAAAGCAAGCTCCATTGTTAAAACGGCAAATTCCGTCGCGTCAATGTTTTTGAAATATTGACTGAGTACGATACGGATCGCAATAATCGCGATAATGACATATTTAAAGTTTTTATTCCGCTTAGAGTACACAAAGCCGTCTTCCCGGATTTCATATGCGGTTTGCGACAGCATGATGAAGCCAAATACTGCGCCTAACAGCCCGGCGATGGCGAGCTCCCAAACAGCGGGAAGATGAAACGGCTTTCCGGGGATATTCATGAGCTGGCTGATGCTCAATGAAAAAATGACGGCGATAATCAAAAGCGGGAGAATGATGCCGAAGCCGCCGCCTTTAATCGGCCTGTTTCCTTTTTTCAGCCTGAACCAAAAAATAAGTGCGATAATGATAATGACAAATAAAACGGTTGCCAATTGAACCAACGTTTTTACCTCTTTTCATTCTTGTAATCGGTCTTTTACACTATACCAGAGTGACTGCCGAAGTTCATATATGTATTTTTTCATGATTTACACATGAGAATTTTCATATACATAAAAAAACCCGCCTCCATAAGGCGGGTTTTTCCGTCATTAACCTTCTACACGGACTTCTTTCATTTTGTCTCCGTTAGACATGTTTTTCGCGTGCTCTAAACCGCTTGTCACTTTTCCAAATACAGTATGAACGCCGTTTAAATGCGGCTGCGGCTCATGTACGATGAAGAATTGGCTTGAACCCGTGTCTTTACCGGCATGCGCCATTGATAAAGAACCGGCTTCGTGCTTATGCGGATTGCCTTCTGTTTCACATTTGATCGTTTTTCCGCTTCCTCCCATGCCTGTCCCAGTCGGATCTCCGCCTTGGCTGACAAAGCCCGGAATCACACGGTGGAAAATAACGCCGTCGTAGAAGCCTGTATTCGCCAGGTTTTCAAAGTTAGCGACTGTATTAGGCGCTTCATTCGGATAAAGTTCAAATTCGATTCTGCTGCCGTTCTCCATTTCGATGTAACCAGTTTTCATTCTCATTCCTACTTCCATATGTTTTTTGTCAAAGCCTTCTTCAATATGAATTTCAATTGTAAGCCGGCTTTCTTTTTGATATTCTTTTGAAGGAAGATGCGTCTGCTCTTCTTTTCGCGGCTATTATACCACACCTTCAGCCGGAAAACGAATCTCCCCGCTTCCAAAGAAAGAAAATGAAACCAGAACAGCATCACAGCCGTCTATGTAACGGAACTGCTTCACGCAGTCCCTCACAAACCGCTTCAAAACGGCATTTGTGAAAAGAAGGAGGTTAACCGCTTTGAAAAAAATGTGGATTGGATTGCTGGCGGCGGCCGCAGTATTGTGCACAATACCGAAAATCAGCCTGGCCGATGCCGCAGTCGGAGATGTTATCGTCACACTGGGGGCAGATCTGTCAAACGCAGACCGTCAGAAAGTGCTTGACGAATTAAATGTCCCTGATAACGCGACAAAGGTGACGGTCACGAATAAAGAAGAACATGAATATCTGGGAAAATATATATCGAATGCCCAAATCGGCACAAGAGCCATTTCTTCATCATCCATCACGGTGGAAAAGAAAGGGTCCGGACTTGACGTCCAAACCCATAATATTGATTCCATTACGGATGAGATGTACTTAAACGCCCTGATGACAGCAGGCGTGAAAGATGCAAAAGTATACGTGACGGCGCCGTTTGAGGTATCAGGAACCGCCGCATTGACAGGAATCATTAAGGCGTATGAAGTGTCATCAGACAAAGCGATTTCAGAAGACGTAAAACAGGTCGCCAACCAAGAGCTTGTCACAACTTCAAATCTCGGGGAAAAAATCGGAGATAAAAACGCCTCCGCGCTTATCGCAAACATTAAAGACGATTTCGCGAAAAACGGTGTGCCCGATACAAAAGAAGGAATCGAGAAAAAAGTCGATGATGCGGCATCAAACCTTAACATTACACTGACTGACGCTCAAAAAGACCAGTTAGTTTCATTGTTTAATAAAATGAAAAATGCCAAGATTGATTGGGGCCAAGTCGGCAATCAGCTCGATAAGGCAAAAGACAAAATCACAAAATTCATTCAATCCGATGAAGGCAAAAGCTTTATTCAAAAAGTCATTGATTTCTTCGCTTCAATTTGGAATGCGATCGTGTCTGTATTTACAGGAGACAGCGGATCAAGTTCTTCAAACAGCTGAGACAAAAAAGAGACCGGACTCCATTGTCCCGGTCTCTTTTTCTATTTATTGTTTGACCCCCGTCTTAAACGGCAGATCCAGCTTTACGATGTCTTCATAAGTTTCCCTTTTAATGACAAGATGCGCTTCGCCGTCTTCCACAAATACGACGGCAGGCCGCGGAATGCGGTTGTAGTTGTTAGCCATGCTGTACCCGTATGCCCCCGTGCAGAAGACGGCGAGAAGATCGCCTTCTTTCACTTCCGGAAGATCTATATCCCAGATGAGCATATCCCCGCTTTCACAGCACTTACCCGCAATGGACACCGTCGTGTCGTGGTGTTCTCCGATTCTGTTTGCCGAAACGGCTTCATATTTGGCCTGATAAAGCGCAGGACGGATATTGTCGCTCATGCCTCCGTCAACCGCTGCATATTTACGGGTGCCGGGAACTTCTTTTTGCGAGCCGATGGTATAAAGCGTCGTTCCGGCGTCGCCGACGAGCGAGCGCCCCGGTTCAATCCAAATTTCCGGAATGTCAAAAGCATGCAGCGCTGCGTTTTCTTTTACCGCTTCGATTATTTTTTCAACGTAGACGGCAGGATGAAGAGGTTCATCCTCTTCCGTGTAACGGATGCCGAAGCCGCCCCCTAAATTCAGCACTTCAGAGACGAAGCCGAAAGATTCTCTCCATTCACTCAGTTTTGCGAAGATTTTTTCTGCGGCCAGCACAAAGCCCGCCGTATCAAAAATTTGTGATCCGATGTGGCAGTGAACACCGAGAAGATGGATATGGTCTGACTGCAGCACTTGCTCAATCGCCTTTTCTATTTGCCCGTTATGCAGATCAAAGCCGAATTTGGAATCTTCCTGTCCGGTCGTAATATAATCATGCGTGTGCGCCTCTACCCCCGGGGTGATCCGCAGAAGCACATCCATGGTGCGCCCTGATTTGCTGCACAGTTCCGCGAGTAAGGATATTTCATAAAAATTATCAACGACGATGCAGCCGATTTGATGATCGAGCGCCATTTTCAATTCTTCTCTGCTTTTGTTATTGCCGTGAAAATGAATCCGTTCAGCCGGAAAACCAGCCGAAACCGCCGTAAACAGCTCTCCGCCGGATACAACGTCCAGTGAGAGCCCCTCCTGCTCAGCAAGCTGTATCATTGCAACGGAGGAAAACGCCTTGCTCGCGTATGCGACCTGCGCTTTTAAATCCGCGTCAATGAATGCCTGTTTAAAGCTTTTAGCGCGCTCACGTATTAAAGCCACGTCATAAACATAAAGAGGCGTGCCATAATGCTCAGCTAAATACAGGGCATCCACACCTCCGATTTCCAGATGACCTAGTTTGTTTTGTCTGCTTGTGCCATGTAAGAACAATGCTCATTCCCTCTTTCTGATCCGCATATGGGTGAAAAGGACAGCTTTTTTTGAGCTGTCCTTATACAAGTCCCGCATAAGTTAAGACATACAATATCATAATCTTCTGTCGGTTTCAATGCGATTATGAACCGCTTGGCTGTCTTTGACGGTCTTTCGGGTGAACAATGCTCGGTCTGACTTTCGCTCCCGGCACTGTCGTCCTGACGAGCACCTGCCACAGCGCCTTTCCGTTAAACGGTAAAAACGGCCATAAATACGGTGTATGAAACGAGCGGATACCCGCCATTAAAATCAGCAGCAATGTAAAGCCGATAACAAAACCTTTTACTTTAAAAATGGCCACGAGCACCATTAAGATGAGACGTATCATTTTATTAGCGAGGCTGAGTTCATAGCTCGGCGTGGTAAATGATCCGATGGCGGCGATCGATACGTACAGAATGACTTCGGCGGAAAACAGCCCCACCGCTATGGCAATTTGTCCGATCAGCACTGCCGCTATCAGGCCCATGGCAGTCGATAAGGCGGTCGGCGTATGGATCGCGGCCATCCTGAGAAACTCAATCCCCAAATCAGCCAGAAAGATCTGCAGAATGATCGGAATGTGCGTATTTTTATTTAAGCCGATAAAATCCAATCTTTCAGGCAAAAGTGACGGGTCGAGAACAAAGAGGAACCAGATCGGAAGCAGAACAGTTGAAGCGATAATACCGAAAAACCTGATCCATCTTAAAAATGTTCCGACAGAAGGCGCCTGTCTGTATTCTTCCGCATGCTGAACGTGGTGAAAAATCGTTGTGGGCGTTATGATTACGCTCGGTGACGTATCAACGACGATAATGACGTGCCCTTCTAATATATGATTGGCGGCCACATCAGGACGCTCCGTGTATCTGACCATCGGAAACGGGTTATAGCCTTGTTTGACGATAAATTCTTCCACCGTTTTATCCGCCATCGTCAGTCCGTCAATGTCAATCGCATTCACTTCGTTTTCAACGATGCTGACAAGGTCCGGATCCGCGATGTCCTCTATATACACAATGGCAAGATCCGTTTTAGAACGCTCGCCGACTTTCGTAATTTTGACGCGGAGCCTTTCGTCTCTGATCCTTCTTCTGATTAACGCTGTATTAATGACGATACTTTCGATAAATCCGTCTCTTGCCCCGCGAACGACTTTCTCTGTATCCGGTTCTTCGGGTGTGCGTCCGGGGTAATTTCTGACATCAACGACGAAGGCGAAACCGGCGTCTTCTACGATAACGGCCACAAGTCCGGAAAGCACTTGATCCGTCGCTTCGTCGAGCGTTTTGACTTTTTGGACCTGCTGGTTCACAAGCCTGTTTTCAACAACATCAAGCGCTTCATCCGCGTTCTCGTCATAATTATTGACATCGACGAGTTGTTCTATTAAATGAATGATAAACAATGTATCGGTTAACCCATTGACAAAGTAAATCTGGACTTCCCGGTCTAATACTTGAACTTTGCGGACTCCGATATCGTAGCTCGTCCCCATACCGACGCGGTCTTTAAAAAATTGTTCATTTTTTCTAGGATCCCGGTATACTTTTATCATGTTTTCCGGTTTTTCCGGCATGATATTCGCTCCTTTCTAAAATGAATTCGACAGCCTTCATCGTGATCGGCGAGCCTTTGGATATGTCATCTTTTCTTCCCATTTTTCCTATATCGCCGATGCCCACAACGAGGGGAACGTCCAGTTTGTCAAGACAATACACCGTATCTCCGTTCATTCTGTGCTCATCCATTTCTCTCATTCCGGTTTTATCGACGCCAAACTCCGTCACTTCTCCATCACGGTCAATGGAGACATCGACTTTTGTCCATTCAGCCTGATGGGTTTTAGAAGCGACGGCAATCACCCCAAGCACTTCAATGTCTTGATGTGAGGCGACATATTTCAGCGCCGTTTCGCCCGGCCCTTCCCCTTGCAGGCCGGAATCGTCAAACATGACAAACACCGGGTCATGCGGCGCGGCTTTAATCAGCTGAACGAGTTCCGGGCCGGTTCTGGTTGACGGATTGCCTTTTGATTGGGAAATACATCGTCCGCCTGCTTTTTCCGCGGCATATTCAATCGTTTTAGCGGCGTATACGTCTCCGTCTGTCACAAGGATGACCTTCCGTTTCGTCATCAGACATTATCCTTTCGGTTTAAAAATAACGGCAACAAGAAATGCGAATAAAATCGCTGAAGATATACCGGCGGAGGTCAGTTCAAAAATCCCCATGGCGATCCCGATAAATCCATGCTCGTGAGCCTGATGCATGGCGCCGTGCAATAAGCTGTGACCGAAGCTGACGATGGGCACCGTCGCGCCCGCACCTGCGAATTCGATAAATTTGTCATATATTCCGAACCCATCCAACAAGGCGCCGATGACGACAAAAGTTGTCATCACATGGGCGGGTGTCAGTTTAAAAATGTCAAGCAGCAGCTGACCGATAATGCATATGATTCCCCCGCAAACAAAAGCCAACAGATATTCCATTTATGATGCACCTCCCGCCCGCTCAAATACCACACCGTGCGCGATGGTCGGAATGGTTTCCTTCTGCTGAATCATTGTCGGACTTAAAAGTGCTCCTGTCGCGACAACGAGAACCCTGTTAAGAGAGCCCGATTTCAGTTGATTAAAGATATGTGTGTACGTAACGAGCGCGGAGCAGGCGCAGCCGCTTCCGCCCGCAAACACCTGCTGATCCGGCGTATAGATGAGAAGACCGCAGTCATCGTGTTTCGTTCCGGCGGGATAGCCTTCTTCCTTAAGCAAATCTTTTAAGATCGGCGAGCCTACGCCTGAAAGATCTCCCGTTAAAATCAGATCGTAATCATCCGCCGTGCGGTTCAAATCCTTCAGGTGCTGTTTGATTGTATCGGCGGCAGCGGGCGCCATGGCTGAGCCCATATCAAACGGGTCTGTAATTCCGAGGTCGCTTACTTTTCCCACTGTCGCGCTTGTAATCCGGATATCTGAAGGGTTTTGGCTGATGATGACCGCCCCGCCCCCCGTGACCGTCGAAGTGGCAGTATCCGGCTTTTGCCCGCCATACTCCGTCGGATTACGGAATTGTCTTTCAGCCGTCGCATTATGGCTGCTCGTCGCTGCAATCGCCCGGTTCGCAAAACCGCCGTCAATAAGCGCGGATGCGACGGCGACCGTTTCCATTGACGTCGAGCAGGCGCCGAACAGGCAGAGGAACGGAATTTTCAGATGTCTTGCGACGTAATTGGCCGTCACATTTTGATTTAAAAGATCGCCAGCAAGTAACAAATCGATGTCGCTCTTTTTCAAATTCTGTTTTTGCAAAGCGGAGTTGATGGCATCTTCCATTAATTGACGTTCCGCCATTTCCCAGTTTTTCTGATTGCAATGCATTTCATCGTATGTTTTATCAAACAGCGAGCCGAGCGGGCCGTCTTTTTCTTTCGGTCCGGCTGCCGTTCCCGCCGCATTTATAAATAACGGGTTTTCAAACACCCAGGTTTGCTTTCCGGTCAATTTCATTTTTTCTCCTCCTATGAAAACAGTTTTTCACAAGCAAACCGTATCAGGCCTACGATATAGGCCGCCACGACGCCGAATACAATGACGTTTCCCGCCAGTTTAAACATGTTTGTCGCTACACCGAGCACAAGCCCTTCACTTCTGTGTTCCAGAGCCGCGCTTGTCATACTGTTTGCAAACCCCGTCACCGGCACGGCTGAACCCGCTCCGGCAAACTGACCGAGCCTGTCATAAATGCCGAATCCGGTCAAGAGGGCGGAAATTAAAATAAGAGTGGCGGACGTCGGGTTTCCCGCTGTTTTTTCATTAAAATTAAAAAAATGGATGTAAAAGTCTTGAAGAGCCTGCCCGATCAGACAAATCAAACCGCCGATCAGAAAGGCTTTGACACAATTCCAGACGTATGGCGGTTTCGGCTGATAGTCTTTCACTTTTGTTTTGTAATTTTCTTTTAAGTTTGTCACGTCTGTTCCTCCTTATGAATGATGGATAAAATACAGCCAATGAAATAATGAGCCGGCTATTTTGCCGAACACGATGGCCATCAGCAAAATGATGATTTTGCTCCCGAAACCGATCCGTTTGGCAAGAATGGGAAGCACGTTCAGCACTTCTGTAAGCGCCGCGGCCAGCATGCCGACAAACATGCCGGCCAGAAGCCCGACCGGAACGGCAAGCCATTCAGATAAAAAAAAATGATTCATATTTAAGGTTTCCCAGCCGCCGAACACCGCCCCGGAAATAACAGCCCCTTCGTAGGCCTGTACAAAGCGCATGGTTTTTGTCAGCTGCATAAGGCGGGGGATGATTCCCATAACGGTTAAAAAAGCCACAAAGCCCGCTCCCACGGTCAGCCCGCCGCCAAGCCCGACAAACATAACGAAAAGAATGCTAACGATCATGCAGATCTTTCATCGTCTCTTCGTTTTCGTGTATTGCGACATAATGATCGAGATCAAGCTGATAATTAAACATCTCGACCTCCAGCGGACTTGGCTCTTCATTCAGGCGTTTTTTAAAGATGTGATTAAAAAAGACGATCATCCCGAGACCGAGGCCGATGCTGTACGGAATCTGAAGCAGGTACGGATACTCATTGCGCCTGCCCGTGATGATTTCATATAAGGCAATATGAACTTCTCTCATGCTGACATCTTCATGAAAATTCATAATGGCGAGACATGAACCGATAAAAAGCAGCAGCCAGACACCGACAAACAAAACGGCTGACAGCTGCTTTTTCTGGTAATGGATTTCCACTATCGTTTCAGCGCCGCCGACGGTCTGCACATCAAGAGCGGGAAAAGCGGTATGAATGGCCTTCAGCACTTTTATGATGTCCAGCACGACGATATTTTTGTCTTTTTTCGTGATCTGATACAGCGGCAGTGCCGACAGTTTTTTTTTCAGCTTTTGCTGTCCTGCGATCTGGGCGGCGTCACCGACTGTGATGATATCTCCGGTATGAGCCTTCACGCGGTGGCGAAGTCTGAGAAATATTCGCCTTTCCATCTTGCATCACCATCTTTCGGGTGGTTATATATGTAGTATGTGGTTCACTTTTGTTCTCATTCATCAGCAGCAAAAGACCATAAATTACCATTCAGGCGCAAATAAAAAAAGCCGGCCTGTAAAAGGTCAGCTTTCCGTATGATCCATCTGCACTTTAATCTGCTTTAATATTTTTTTCTCCAGCCTCGATACCTGCACTTGTGAAATCCCGAGCCGTTCGGCTACTTCCGACTGCGTCTGATCCTTGTAATACCTCAGATAGACAATGAGCTTTTCCCGTTCTTCCAAATCACTGATCGCTTCCTTGAGAGCGATTTTGTCAAACCACTTCTCTTCTGAATGATCGGCGATCTGATCGAGCAGGGTGATCGGGTCTCCGTCATTTTCATACACCGTTTCATGAATGGACGAAGGCGCCCGCACTGCTTCCTGCGCAAGCACCACGTCCTCCGCGTCAATTTCCAGGTGGTCAGCGATTTCCTGGACTGTCGGCACTCTTCCGTATGTTTTTGACAGTTCATCTTTCGCCCGGCGGATTTTATTGCCGAGCTCTTTCAAAGATCTTGATACTTTGACGGTTCCGTCATCCCGGATGAAGCGCTGGATTTCTCCGATAATCATCGGCACGGCATAAGTTGAAAAACGGACATCATAGGACAAATCGAATTTATCAACGGATTTTAACAACCCGATACAGCCGATCTGAAACAGATCGTCCGGCTCATAGCCTCTGTTTAAGAACCTTTGCACGACGGACCATACAAGACGCATGTTTTTTTCTATGAGGAGGTCTCTTGCCTGCTGGTCGCCCTCTTGGCTCTTTTTGATCAATTCTTTGACTTCATGGTCCTTGAGCTGCGCGTTTTTGCTGTTTTTCTTAACCTCCACATCCATAACAAATCTCCTTAATTACAAAGCGCTTTGCTTTTTGATAGGTGTTTTGTTAAGCGTATCGTCGTCCCCATCTCTGGCGAGGAATCAATCGAGACATCATCCATGAAGTTTTCCATAATGGTAAAGCCCATTCCGGAGCGCTCAAGCTCGGGTTTTGTCGTAAAGAGCGGCTGGCGCGCTTCATCAAGATCCGTGATCCCGAGGCCTTCGTCACGTATGGTCAGATAGACGACATGATCCTCCAGGGTAACGGAGATGTACACCTTTCCGTCGCAGTTTTCTTCATAGCCGTGGATGATTGCGTTTGTTACCGCTTCTGATACGACGGTTTTGATTTCTGTCAGCTCGTCCATCGTCGGGTCGAGCTGCGCGATAAAAGAAGCAACCGTTACACGTGCAAACGATTCATTCTGACTGAGGGCTGAAAATTCAAGATGCATCTCGTTTTTCATGATGCCACCCCCAGCGTTAAAAGCGCTTTTTGTTCTGATTGTTCGAACCTGATGATTTTAAACAGGCCCGACATGTCAAACAGACGTCTCACCGCAGGCGAAATCGCGCACACGACCATCTCTCCGCCGAGCTGTTTAATTTGTTTATAACGCCCTAAAATCACGCCGAGGCCGGAGCTGTCCATGAAGGAAAGATCTTCAAGGTTCAGCACGATGTGACGGATGCCGTCAGCCTCCAGCGATTCAGCAACCTTTTGTTTTAATGATTCTGCCGTATGGTGGTCGAGTTCACCAGTTAATCGAATACAAAGCACGGATTCTTTGACATGCAAGTCAATTCCAAGGCTCATGCTCATTCCTCCTTGATATGATCGGATAATGAGTGTTTCGATTTTCGGGAATGCAATTCCTTCACTATGACAAAACTAGTGCCCGTTCGCCACGATTATTTAAATTTTGTCCAATCTCCCATCGTCCGCTTCAGAAAAGTGAGAAAACCCGCTTTTTCCATGTCGTCTTTTGCCGTGACCGGGCTTTCAACGAGCACTTTTCCGTCTTTTTTCAGCACGAGGCTGCCAAGCACCTCCCCTTTTTTAACCGGGGCCGTTATATTGCTGTTGATTTTCACTTCTTTTTTTACTTTGTCCATGTTCTCTCCCTTTTTGGCCAGGAGGGAAATCGGTTCAGATGTGGTCAGCTTGATCAGTTTCTGTTTTCCTTTTTTCACTTTTACCGTTCCGATGATTTGATTCCGTTTATACAGCGGGTGTGTTTTGAACTGGCTGAAAGCATAATCAAGCATTTTTGTCACTTGGGCATTTCTTTCTTTCGGAGTGCTGGCTCCGAAAACAACTGCGATGACCCTCATATTTCCTTTTTTAGCGGTGGCGGTTAAACAATACTTTGCTTCACCTGTAAAACCCGTTTTCACACCGTCAACACCCGGATAAAATTTGATCAGCCGGTTTGTATTGACGAGCCAGAACTTTTTGTCTGTGTTTTCTCTTAAATAATCTTCATACGTTCCCGTAAATTGAGTGATTTTATCATACTTCAATAATTCCTTCGCCATTTTCGCCATGTCATAAGCAGAGCTGTAGTGGCCTTTTTCAGGCAATCCCGTCGGGTTTTTGAAGGAGGTATCTTTCAATCCCAATTCTTTTGCTTTTTTGTTCATCTGATTGACGAAATCCTCTTCCGAACCGGCGATATACTCTGCCATCGCGACGGATGCGTCATTTCCGGAAGCTATCGCAATTCCTTTGAGCATTTCTTTTACCGTCATTTCCTCACCGGGTTCGAGGAAAATCTGCGATCCGCCCATGGACGCGGCATGCTCACTCGTCCTGACTTTATCGCTCATCTTAATGTTACCTTTGTCAAGCGCTTCCATAATTAAAAGCATGGTCATGATTTTTGTCATGCTCGCCGGCGCCAGACGCTCCCGGCTGTTCTTGTTGTAAAGAATGTTTCCCGTATCGCGTTCAATCAGCACTGCGCTTTTGGCTTCATGAGCGAGCTCCGATGTATGTTTTCCGTCCGGCTTTGCAAAAGCGGACGGTGCTGATGCGGTTATTAAAATGCCAATCAACAAAGTGGATATAAGACGTTTCATCTCCAAAGCCCTCCATTTCATAATCCTTTTTATTTTTTCCAAGCCCGGTGGTTTTATACGCCTCATCTGGAAAATGTTTCGTTTTGAGGACATAAAAAAACAGCTGCTTCCGAAGAAACAGCTGATCTATGCTGATTTAGTTTTGAGATCGTGCAACTACGGCTTTTACAAGCTTCAAAAAGCCGCCTTTTACTTTTTCCGTCATTTCCATTACTTCATCATGGGATAACGGCTGGTCAAGAATGCCGGCTGCCGCGTTGGAAATGCACGAGATGCCAAGCACACGCATTCCCGCGTGGTTGGCGACGATGACTTCCGGCACGGTCGACATTCCGACAGCATCAGACCCCATCGTTCTTAAAAACCGGACTTCAGCCGGCGTTTCGTAAGATGGCCCCGTAACAGCCGTGTATACACCTTTTTGAACAGGGATGCCAAGCTCAGCCGCCGTTTTTTCAGCCAAGCCTGACAGCTCTTTGTCATAGGCTTCTGACATGTCCGGGAATCTGGCTCCGAATTCCGCTTCGTTCGGCCCGATTAACGGGTTGGTGCCCGTAAAGTTGATATGGTCGGTAATAATCATCAGATCACCGGCGCGGAAGTCAGTGTTGATACCGCCCGCTGCGTTCGTCACGATGAGAGATTCAACGCCGAGCGCCTTCATCACGCGGACCGGAAACGTTACCTGATCCATTGAGTAACCTTCATAATAATGAAAGCGGCCCTGCATCGCGATGACCTGCACACCTTCAAGCGTTCCCATCACAAGCTGGCCGGCATGGCCTTCTACCGTTGAGACCGGAAAATCAGGGATCGTTTCATATGTAAGCTTGACAGCTCCTTCAATTTCATCGGCCAATACGCCGAGCCCTGAACCTAAAATCAGACCGATCTTAGGTGTTTCTTTCACGTGTTCTTTAATAAATGCAGCAGCACGTTCGATCTTTTGTTTCAAAAAAAGTCCCCCTACTGTAATCTTGATAAAAAGCTTTTTCCGTATTCCGGCTTTTCCGTTTTGAAATTATCCGCAATGGTTGCGCCGATATCGGCAAATGTATCCGCAAGCGGCAGCTGTTCAGTGTGTTTATGCTTTTTGCTGTAGACAAGAAGCGGCACATACTCCCGCGTGTGGTCCGTCCCGTGATGGACAGGATCATTGCCGTGATCCGCCGTGATGATGAGCAGATCGTCCTCTTTCATTTTTTCAAACACTTCCGGAAGCCTTGCGTCGAATTCCTCAAGCGCTTTTCCGTACCCTTCCGGATCACGGCGGTGTCCGTACAGCGCATCAAAATCAACGAGGTTGGCAAAGCTCAGGCCCGTAAAATCTTCACCGAGCGTTTCAATCACTTTGTCCATGCCGTCCATGTTAGATACCGTGCGGCGGGATGATGTGATGCCTTCTCCGTCGTAAATATCAGAAATTTTACCGATGGAAATGACGTCTAATCCGCTGTCTTTCATTCCGTTCATTACCGTGCGGCCGAACGGTTTGAGCGCATAATCATGGCGGTTCGGCGTGCGTTTGAAGCTGCCCGGTTCTCCAATAAATGGTCTTGCGATAATCCGGCCGACCATGTACTTCGGATCAAGCGTCAGTTCTCTGGCTGTTTCACAGATGCTGTACAGCTCGTCAAGCGGAACGACATCTTCGTGAGCCGCAATCTGCAAAACGGAATCGGCTGATGTATAAACGATCAGCGCACCCGTTTCCATATGTTCTTTTCCGAGCTCGTCCAGAATCGCCGTCCCTGAAGCCGGCTTATTCCCGATGATTTTGCGTCCGGAACGCTTTTCAAGCTCCTGAAGAAGCTCATCCGGAAATCCTTCCGGGAACACTTTAAACGGTTTTTCAATGTAGAGGCCCATAATCTCCCAGTGCCCCGTCATCGTATCTTTTCCGTTTGACGCCTCCTGCATTTTACCGTAGTACGCCAGAGGATGCTCCGTTTTTTCCACACCCTTAATATCCCCGATCAGTCCG
This sequence comes from Bacillus sp. CIS52, assembly GCF_053545315.1. Classification (NCBI taxonomy): domain Bacteria; kingdom Bacillati; phylum Bacillota; class Bacilli; order Caryophanales; family Bacillaceae; genus Bacillus; species Bacillus sp. CIS52. Next base: position 55,324 of record NZ_JBIUFR010000003.1, on the reverse strand, counting down.
AGACCGAGCTGTGCCATATGAGGCATATGTAAACCGTTCATGTGCTCTGCGATATGTCCGAGCGTATTTGCGCCTATATCATTAAAATCGGCGGCGTCCGGCGCTTCACCGATTCCGACCGAATCCATTACGATCAAAAACACACGTTTATATTTGTATTCAGACATCATAAAAGCCTCCTTTTCTTCCATCTGTCCATTTTAGCTTACAGAGGTCAGACAACTCAAGTATAAACCGTTTACATTCTTGTTGACAATGCCTATTCAAATAATAAGAACCTTCTCTGTATTCCGCCAATCCGACAGAAAAAAGCCGCGGCACCTTTGCCAGCGGCTCCTAGGCGCGCGGATGATACTGCTTGTACACGTCCTTCAGCCTTGTTTTCGTCACATGCGTGTAAATTTGCGTCGTGGAAATATCGGCATGTCCGAGCATCTCCTGCACGGCGCGCAGGTCCGCCCCGTTTTCAAGCAGGTGCGTTGCAAAAGAGTGCCGGAGCGTGTGCGGTGTCAGTTCTTTTTTAATGCCTGCCTCAAGGGCAATTTTCTTCAGGTTTTTCCAAAATCCCTGACGGCTGATCTGCCTGCCGTGATGATTCAGAAAAAGCGCTTCGGTCACATTTTTCTTTAATAATTTCCCTCTGGCTTTTTCGATATATGCTTCGATCGCATGGGAGGCGGCTTCACCGATCGGCACAATCCGCTCTTTCCGGCCTTTTCCGAAGCAGCGGACAAATCCCATCGTCAAATGAACGTCGGATAATTTCAGCTCAATCATCTCGCTGACCCTGATGCCGGTTGCATACAGCAATTCGAGCATGGCTTTATCCCTGAGACCGAACGGGCTGTCAAGCTTAGGCGTGTCCAATAACCGCTCTACTTCGTTCAGCGCCAGCACTTTTGGGAGGGCCCGCTCTGTTTTTTGTGTTTCAATATGTACAGAAGGATCTTTATCCGCGGCTTTCTCCCTTAGCAGAAATTGATGAAAAGACCGGATTGACGCCAAATGCCTGGCAGACGTCTTCCCTGATTTCCCCGAGTCCTTCAAATGCTTTAAATATTGAATAATATGAAGACGGGTCACATCATTCCAAGAAGTGATCTGAAGGGTTTCAGTTAAGAAGAGAGAATAACTTTTCAGATCACGCTCATAGGACATCATCGTATTTTGGGACAGCCCTCTTTCAACCCTCACATAATGGATGAAATCCTTAATTTGATCCTTCACTCTTGATCTACTCCCCGTTTTGGTAAAAAAAGATCAACCGGCCGAACCAGCCGTCCTTCTCCTCATGTTCCGTTTTGGCCACTTTGACGGCGGAGCCTTCCGGTTTATCGTACCGATGATAGTTTTCATACTCTGAATTCACCCATATCATAGCATAATAGAACAGCGCGGTAAAACCTGTGAACAGAATAAACACTTTGATCGTATCCGCTGCTGTTTTTAGGAATCTGCCCATCTTTCGATCGATCCTTTCTTTGGCGGCTGTTAGTACACCTTATGCCAATTTCAAAGGCTTTTATACATAAAAACAGCAAAAAACCCTTTCCTGGCAGAAAAGGTTCATAGGCTTTTATTCTGTTTCATTCCCGCCGCAGCGGTGGCAGATTCCGTGAAAAGTCAATCTATGATCTTTAATTTTAAATTTCCAATCACGTTCAATCACTTCTTCAACGTCTTCAAGCAGATCTTCTTCAATTTCATCAACGGCTCCGCACTCCATGCACACCAGATGATGATGGAAGTGGGCCGCGCCCTCTTTGCGAAGGTCGTAGCGGGATACGCCGTCCCCGAAGTTAATTTTATCAACGACTTTTAATTCTGTTAATAATTCTAATGTACGGTATACTGTAGCGAGACCAATTTCAGGAGATTTCTCTTTTACGAGGAGGTATACATCTTCTGCGCTTAAATGGTCTTCTTCATTTTCAAGCAGCACCCTTACCGTTGCTTCACGCTGTGGCGTAAGCTTGTAGCTTGATGAGTGCAGCTGCTTTTTAATTCGATCAATACGGTTTTCCATGTCTTTCCCTCCTACGCCGCATTCCATGACTCATTATAACAAAATACGCGCAGAGTTCCAACTATAATTATTATAAACTGATAAATAAAAGTATTATTTTGTGATAATTATTCTAAAAGATCCGTGATGAAAGCTTTTCCATAAACAACGGAGACACATACGCTTCCAGCAGTGAAGCGATGACCGAGAAGAAAATGATGAGAATCAGCACGAAGGCGTAGCGTCCGAACCATTGGATCGGCGTGTCGTGGAGGCTGCGTTTGACAAACAGCTGCCGGATCAGTTTCAGCGAAAAAGCGATAGAGCATGTCCCCATGATAAGGTATGCCGGAATGAGAACGATGTTTTGCGGCAGCACCGAGATGAAAGACAGGAAAAATCCGTTCATCCCCATTTGATTCACTAGAAATCCGACCGTAAAACCGACGACGATTCCTTTCAAGAACACCATGATGAAAATCACCGGGAGACCGATTACGGAAATACCCAGAATCCACATCAGCCCCAAATATTTTACATCATGAAAGACGGCCTGCCAAAACATGTCTGAGGCGCCGGCATGTTTTCCGTCAGACAGCTGTCCGAAGAATTTGCTTAAATAGTAATACAAATCTTCTTTCTGCGTGATTGTCATGCTGTTGACAATGATCGCGCCGAAAATGACACCCATTAAAAACAAGACAAACACAAATATATAAAGTGACAGATGATCCTTCATATGGCGAAAAAACAGTTCTTTGTACGATTGTTTCCTCATACCGCTTTCCTCCCGCTAATCTATTGACTTGATTTAGTAGATTGTATGAAAGAAAAGAGAAAACATGACAGAGAAATCATAGAAAGGCTCCGAGATTCCGGCAAAAAAAAAAGAATCCCCGCCATCACTCTTGTGATCATGGGGATTCCTTTTTTTATGCTTTATTCTTTCCAGCCTGTCTTTTTTGGTTTTTGTCACTCTTTCATGCGTGCTGAAGGACGGCGCCGCCCCTCTTGATAAGACTGCGTCACGCAACCCGTTTCTTCTGAGATGCTCCCGCATTTTTTTCGCTTTGCTTTTCGCCATGTGCAGATCGCTCCTTTTTGCCTTTTCTCTATCATAACAAAAAAATCCAGGTGTGTTCATGAATACGGCTCATGTTTCTTCCGGTAGGCGCGCAGAGATGTTTTGGCAGATGAAAAACTCCCCATTGCGGCGTATCCGTAAAAGAATCCCATAAAGCTCCCCTCATACACGTGTTCGTGGTGACCGAAAACGATAGACACAATATTTCCGACAACAAGGGCAATCGTAGGAACGAATATGCCGGGAACCCTGCAGAACACTTTGATCAGCTGTGTAACGCATAAGACGACCGGCACGCCGATCACAGCATCCCAAATATTTGTATGGATCAGCGGAAAATAATCCACATTGACACCTCTTTATTCCGTCTTTTTCTATATGTTAGCCTGCCAAAGAATTCCGCTTTCTATTCATGATAAAAAAGCACCGGTTACATATCCGGTGCTTTGAGCGTTATTTATTTTCCCGCCGCGGCCCGCTCTACAGCTGCCGATACGGCGTGATGCACGTCCGCGTCCAAAGGCTGAGGCACGAGATCACCGTGTTTCGTACAAGAAGCGATGGCTTCAGCGGCCGCCACAAGCATTTCATGGTCAATTTTCTTGCTTTTGGCGTTCAGCGCACCGCGGAAAATACCAGGGAAGCCGAGAACATTATTGACTGAACGGCCGTCGGCTGCATAAGCGGCTCCGGCCTGCAGCGCCTCTTCCGGTTCAATCTCCGGCTTCGGATTAGATAAGGCCAGAATGACTTGTCCTTTTCTGACATCCTCTTTTTTAATGAGCCCCGGAACTCCTGTCGTGCTGATCACAATGTCACACGTGTCCATTAAATCTTTAATGCTTTCAAGCGGCTGACCTCCGTATTGAGCGAGGCGGTTCATTGCTTCTTCTGACTTGTCCGTTCCGCAGACCGCTTTGACTCCGTATGCCATAAACATGCGGCAGATGGCGACGCCCGCCGCGCCGAGACCGATCTGTCCGACTTTCGCTTCTTTTAAATCAAGACCTGCGCTTTTACAAGCGGAAATGGCGGCGGCGAGAGTGACGACCGCCGTGCCGTGCTGGTCGTCGTGCATAACCGGAATGTCCAATTCTTCCTTCAGGCGGTCTTCAATGTCAAAGCAGTGAGGCGAACCGATATCTTCAAGCAGAATTCCGCTGAATCCCGGAGAAATATGTTTTACCGTGCGGATGATTTCTTCCGGATCAGAGGTGTCGAGCAAAATCGGAATACCGCTGATGCCTGCCAGCTGGTCAAAAAGCGCTGCCTTCCCTTCCATTACGGGCATTCCGGCGACAGAGCCTATGTTGCCGAGACCGAGAATCGCCGTTCCGTCGGTGACAATGGCGACAGAATTGCTGATGGTCGTATAGATGGATGCTTTTTCAGGCTCGCTTTCGATCAGTCTGCACACATCGGCCACGCCCGGCGTATAAACACGGCCAAGCTCAGCCAGTGTCCGGATCGGCATTTTGCTTTTCATCTGAATTTTTCCGCCTTCATGAGCAGAGAGCACTTCATCTGAGACGGTATGAAGCCGGATGCCTTCACCGAGAGCTTCAATGGCTTGAATGATTTCCTGCAGCTGCTCCTCATTTTCGGCCTGCACCGTAATGTTGCGCATGGTGTAGTTCGGGCCGACTTTAACGGTTTCAACTTCCCCGATATCTCCGCCCATCACTCCGATGGCCGTTGCCACTTTTCCCAGATTTCCGGGAACAGTCGGCGTTTCTATCATTAACGTCCGAATCATATGCTTTGTAATCATAAAATACCCCCCCTAACCCAGTTTTTGAGATTGCAAGGATTTTTCTTTCGTGTACCAAATGAATTTACCCGTGTATCCGTACAATATGGCCAGTCCGATAGATACAAAACTGAGCCACATGAACGGCAGATAAGAAAACGTGGATACGCCGAGAATGCCGGCCATATAGATGCCGTTGTCAGACCATGGCACCATCCCTGAAGTAAGCGTGCCGCCCACCTCGGCATTCCGGGATAAAATTCTTCTGTCAAGTTTCAGTTTATCATAACTGTTCTCCATGATTTTCGGCGTCAGTATCAATGACACATACATTGCACAGCCGAAAATGTTTGCTAAAAGCGCGACGATCAGCGTCGAAAGCGTTACATTTCCCGGTGTGGTCAGTTTTTTCTCAAAAGTTGAGACAATCACTTTTAATACGCCGAGCTTCTCGAGAATTCCTCCAAACCCGAGACCGAAAAGGATAACGACCAACGTATCCAGCATGCCGGTGATGCCTCCGCGGTTTAACAGCCCATTTAAAAATTCGACGTCCGTTTTAATGGAAAAACCATTGTAAGCAGTCGCGATGGCACTTGCAAAATTCATTCCCTGAAAAACAGAAGCCCAGATGGCGCCAAGCAAGGCGCCGATGACGATAACGGGCATAGACGGCTTTTTCAAAATCAGCAGGACGACGACGACAACCGCCGGGATAAGCATCCATATATGAATATCAAACGTTTTCTGCAATGCAGACTTTAAAAATTCCACTTTATCAAGATCAATATTTTTTCCGCCGTATATAAATCCCGTTACGGTAAAAAGAATGGCCGTAATGATATAGGACGGAATGGACAGATACATCATCGCTCTGACGTGTGACAGCACATCCACCTTAGAAAGCGTGGAAGCAAGCACCGTACTGTCAGACAGCGGTGAAAGCTTGTCCCCGAAGTAAGCGCCGGACAAAACGGCCCCCGCTACGATCGGAAGCGGTATGCCCATTCCCTCTCCGATGGCAATCATGGCGATTCCCGCAGTCCCCACGGTTCCCCAGGACGTCCCGGTCGCAACGGACATAACCGAACAAATAACCAATGTAGCAAGCAGGAACACATGAGGATTAATAAACTCTAAACCATAATAAATTAAAGTCGGCACAACGCCGCCGGCAATCCATGTCCCGATAAGGGCACCGACTGAAACTAGGATCAGAACGGCTTCAAGACCGTTTGATATCCCGGTGACAATGGATGACTGCAAGTCTTTATATGAATGTCCCAGCCTGATTCCGAGAATAATAGCGATAAACCAGGATATAAAGAGAGCAAGCTGGATCGGCAGGTCTAAAAACACTGTGAATGACAAAACAAGCGCTAAAAACCCGAATAATAAGATAATAATTTCCAATAAATTTGGCAATCTGACCTCTTTCACAAAAAAATCCCCCTAGAAGAAAAAGCTAAAACGCTTTCATCAAATGATATAACAAATTATACTATACTTCCTCATCCCTTTGTATGGCAACCGCCTATTCACTGAAAAACGTGAAAAGGCGGCTGTTGTTGCTTCAAAATTTATTTTTCTAAAAGGTCTTTTCCGGCAATCCCCGGTTTTGTCATTTCATACGGATTCAAAATGATATCCAATTCTTCTTCTGTCAGTACATCGTTTTGGAGACAGAGATCTCTCACAGATTGCCCCGTCATGATTGCTTCACGGGCAATTCGCGCAGCCGCCTCATATCCAAGGTGCGGGTTGACCGCTGTAATGACGCCGACGCTTTTTTCCACGTATTGCTTCAGGCGTTTTTCGTTGGCTTCAATCCCCGCCAGACAATGATCGGTAAATGATCGGAAACCGTTGTTCATAATACTGATGGATTGAAGCAGGTTAAATACGAGCACCGGCTCCATCACGTTAAGCTCCAGCTGGCCCGCTTCTGAAGCGAGGCAGATCGTATTGTCATTCCCGATGACCTGGAAGGCGATTTGGTTGATCAGCTCTGCCATGACAGGGTTGACTTTCCCCGGCATAATGGATGATCCCGGCTGACGGGCGGGCAGTGAAATTTCCGCTAGTCCCGCGCGCGGACCTGAGGCCATTAAGCGCAGATCGTTGGCGATTTTAGACATATTCATCATGCATACCTTCAACGCGGCTGAAACTTCCGTATAAGCATCAGTGTTTTGTGTGGCATCAACCAAATGGCCGGCGCCGACAAGAGGCAGTCCGCTGATGTCAGCCAGGTGCTTTACAACCTGTTCTATGTAGCGCGGATCAGCGTTAAGTCCCGTACCTACAGCCGTTGCCCCCATGTTTACTTCATACAGATGCTGGCGGGATTGTTTAATTCGCTTTATATCACGCTCAAGCACGCGGCTGTACGCTTCAAATTCCTGTCCGAGACGGATCGGCACAGCGTCCTGAAGGTGTGTGCGTCCCATTTTAATGACAGAATCAAATTGTTTCGCTTTATCTTTAAAGACACTCAGCATATGCGCCATTGTATCAAGGAGCTTATCCAGAAGTTTTAAGGTAGAAATATGAATCGCCGTCGGGAACACGTCGTTTGTCGATTGTGACATATTGACGTGTGTGTTCGGGCTGAGATGAATGTATTCACCTTTTTTATGTCCCATGATTTCAAGCGCTCTGTTGCCGATTACTTCGTTGGCATTCATGTTCATGGACGTTCCGGCTCCCCCTTGGATCGGATCGACGATGAATTGGTCATGCCATTTACCCTCAAGAATCTCGTCTGCGGCCTGGACAATCGCGTTGCCGATTCCTTCATAGAGGCGCTTTACATCCATATTGGCAAGCGCCGCCGCTTTTTTGACGATGGCGAGCGCATTAATCATTTCTTCATGGATGCGGTAGCCGGTAATCGGAAAGTTTTCTTTCGCGCGCAGCGTTTGGATTCCGTAATACACATCAGCTTCAATTTGTTTTTCTCCGAGGAAATCTTTTTCCTGACGATATTCTTTTTGCGCGTTTGTCATGCTAAAACCCTACTTTCTCTTTGATGGTGGTCTTTTTTACAGTACAACGTCGTCTGCGATCGGTGTCTCCATAATGTTTTTGACTTCAGCCAAATTGTAAGACTGGCCGAGCGCCCACATTAATTTCGGCACGATGGCTTCTGTGTTCATATTTCTTGAACGGATGATGAGATCTTGATTGACTCTCCGTCCGACTTCATAGACACTCATGTCTTCTCCTTCTTCAAGACATTGTGTCGTAATGACAACGACAATGCCGCTTTCAATCATTTCATTGACTTTGGCGAGAATGTCTCTTCCTTCAAACGGCACGCCGCCGCTGCCGTAGCTTTCAATGACGATTCCTTTGTACATACCCTTTAACGCGTCAAACATTTCCGGTTTAAGACCCGGATGGAGCTTGAGCAGGCACACGTCCGTGCAAAGTGACGTATTGACCGTAAAGGCGTCGTCTTTTGGCATGTGCACGTGTTTGTTGTATTCAATTCCGTTTTCGGTAATAAACGCGATATACGGGTAGTTAATACTCTCAAATGCATCATAGCTTTTCGTTCTTAATTTAATGGCGCGGGTGCCTTGAATGACTCTGCCGTCAAATACGACGTATACGCCGCCCACCCCTTCACATGCGAAGCGGATCGCGTCCGTGATATTTTTTTTGGCATCGGTTTTCTGAAATGTAATCGGGATTTGCGAACCCGTAATGACGATCGGTTTATCGGCATGCTGAAGCATATAAGACAGCGCCGCTGATGTATATGCCATTGTATCTGTGCCGTGCGTGATGACGAACCCGTCGTACGCGTCATATTTTTCTTTGACAGCATCAGCTATTTGGACCCAATATTCAGGCTGCATATTGGTGCTGTCGATGTTCATTAACGAATGGGTTTCCATCGTGTAATCGTTATCAAGTTTTGATACGTAGGTTAACAATTCGTCTGCTTTTACCCCGGGTGCAAGCCCGTTTTCTCCTTCGACTGAGGCGATTGTTCCTCCGGTTGTTAACAGCAATAATTTTTTCATACCCTGCACCTCTTCATCATTTCTCAAGATGTTTAAGCATTCGCTTTTCGCATACTTTTAATCAAATTATAGACAGACGAATGAAATTAATCAAGTGATTATTATTCAATTCGCGTACACTTTTACACATCGATATGATATAATTTTGCTCAAGTGAAAAGGAGCGGTTTTGAATATGAATTTAGATCGTTTAACTGAACTGAGAAAAAAGAAAAATTGGTCTCTTCAATATACGGCTGACCGGCTCGGCATCGCAAAAAGCACGTACGCCGGGTATGAATCAGGCTACCGGCGCCCGTCATTCGAAGCGCTGGGCACGCTTGCCGATCTGTTTGACACGACGTGCGACGATTTACTGGGGCGCACTGAAAAAAAGGCGGAGCCGTTTGCCCAGACCATCGAATTAACAAAAGCCGCACAAGGCCGCGGCACACTGACCGTTGACGGGGAACCGCTTAATCAGGATGAAATCATCGAATTGATTGCGTTTGTCCGTACGAAAAAAAAGGTACAGGAGGAGCTCCGCTAAAAACCGGCTTTACGGCTTGATCCGGCCGTATGTTCCTCCGCCTCCCGCCTCAAGGGCGAGCTGCCCGGTGCGAGCTTTATGAATGACAGCCGCTATTTTGGGCTGCACGATGCGTGCCAAGTCCTCTTCTTCTGTCTGATGAAGAATCGCCATTTCCGTCCCGAAAGTCCGCTTTAGTTTTTCCAATGTTTTCGGTCCGACCCCGGGAATGAACTGCAGAGGGATTTGATGAATATACGGAGGCCGCGGCACGCGGCTTTTTTTCGGTCCGCTCAGTTCCTCCAGCCGTTCACTGACCCCTTTTGTCATTGTTTTCCCGCCGCATTCCGTACATTTTAAAGCTCCTTTTTCAGCCGGGCTGCCGCAGCGGTCGCAAGCCGTCCTGTAATACTTCCCGAGCTTCGGGTTCAGTCCGTAATTCGCCGTGATTCTTCTTCCGCCCTTCCCTTTTAGAGCCAGCGAAAATTCCGTAAAGTTCGCTTTCTTCAGAAGCATTTCATTATATTCTCTGCCGATTTTTCCTAAGGAATGCGCATCAGAATTTGTTAAAAATGTATACGGATCAAGTTCCGTTAATCGTGAAGCCATGTCAGTGTCGCAGCTTAATCCGAGTTCCGCCGCGTCAATAAGCGCCGGGTCGAAAACTTCTGTCAAAGAAGATCTGACCCCTTTTCCGTACAGGCTTTTATGCGGGGTGAACATATGGGCGGGAATAAACAGCCCGCCCAATTCCTTTGTTTTCTTTTGAAGATTCAAACCGGTCTCGTAAATACGCTGGGAACTGAGATGGATATTTTTAAGCCTTTTTGCGAGCCACTCAGAAAACATCTTCATTTCGGCAAGAGCCGGCATAAAGACGAGAACGTGAATCGGTCCGCGGCATGTGTGATCATAAATTTCAAGCTCACTGCCCAACAGAAGCGTCGTATTCCGATAGCGGATGCCGCCTTCTTTCAGCTCACGGTATCTGCCTTCATCAATTCCGAGCTCGATTTCTTCCAAGACTTCCGGGGAATGGCAGTCGATGATGCCCAATAGTTCAATTCCCTTCCCCTCGCTTGCTTCTTCCAAAATCCGCTGCAGCGTCAACGTTTTAGCCCCGGTGATTTTGACCGGTCTTCCCGTATAGGTGCGCCCGATATGAATATGCAGATCCGCATAAACGGTTTTCATCATTTTTCCTTCAGCGCTTCTTTCAGCTGGAGATACTGAATCGCGTATGCCGTTTTAGCGTCATACACCCGGCGGGATTCAACCAGCTTCACGGCCTCTTCAAGCGTGACCTGCATCACTTCGACAAATTCATCCTCATCCAGTTCGCGCTTTTCTTCAAGCAATGAAAGCCCTTCAGCAAGAAAGAGGTGCACGATTTCATCAGCAAATCCGGGTGATGTATAAAAAGCGGTGATTTTCGTCAAGGTTTCCGCCGTATATCCCGTTTCTTCTTCTAGCTCTCTTAATGCGGTATGTTCGGGCTCTTCTCCTTTTTCCAGCTTGCCGGCCGGAATTTCAACGATTGTCCGTTCCAGCGGCTTTCTGAACTGGTTCACCAAAATGATTTTTCCTTCTTCGGTTATCGCAAGTACGGCCACCGCTCCCGGATGTTTGACGATTTCCCGCTTGCTTGTTTTTCCGTTCGGGAGCTCTACATCCTCTAAGTAAAGATCTATGACTTTCCCGTCATACAGCTTTTTTTTCGCAAGTGTTTTTTCTTCTAAATGTTTCATCATGTCATCTCCCGTTCTGTCTCTCTATTATGCCTCATATATTTTATCATACATGCATAAGAGGGAGGTGCTTTTCGATTGAAGGTGTACCGGAAGGATAAGAGCATCGTATTGGTCGGAAAGGCTTGGGAAGTGCGGGCTAAATTGAAAGAGTACGGACGGACATTCCGCTATGTCGGAGATTGGATCACCGGGCCTTAACAGTTGAAAACTTCGCGCCTTTATATTACGGTCAATAAAAGACCATAAAAAGGAGCAAAATGATGAGAAAACGCAAATTGGGACGTTCTGATTTAGAAATAAGCGAAATCGGGCTCGGCTGTATGTCGCTCGGCACGGATAAAGCTAAGGCGCTGTCTATTTTGGATGAAGCGATCGAGCTTGGAATCAATTATTTAGATACCGCTGATCTTTATGATTTCGGCAGAAATGAGGAAATCGTCGGGGAGGCCGTCAAAAACCGCAGACACGACATCATTTTAGCCACGAAAGCCGGAAACCGCTGGAATGATGAGAAAGACGGCTGGCATTGGGACGCTTCCAAAGGATACATAAAAGAAGCGGTCAAAAACAGTCTGCGCCGGCTGAAAACGGACTATATCGACCTTTATCAGCTGCATGGCGGCACGATGGAGGATCAGATTGATGAAACGATCGAAGCGTTCGAGGACTTAAAACAGGAAGGTGTCATCCGGTATTACGGCATTTCCTCGATTCGTCCGAATGTCATTAAAGAATATGTGAAAAAATCAAATATCACAAGTATTATGATGCAATACAGCCTGCTGGACCGGCGTCCCGAGGAGTGGCTTCCCCTTTTAGAGGAGAACGGAATCAGCGTCGTCGCCAGAGGGCCTGTCGCTAAAGGGCTTCTTACGGAAAAACCGCTCGATCAAGCAGCCGCAAGCGTAAAAGAGAACGGCTATTTAACATATTCTTTTGAAGAACTGGCAGAAACCAAAAAAGCGATTAACGCTGCCGTGCCTGATCTGAGCATGACGGAGCTTTCTCTTCAATACTTGCTTTCACAGCCGGCCGTCGCTTCTGTCATCACCGGAGCAAGCTCGCCTGAACAGCTGAGAGAAAACTGTTCGGCTGCAGAAGCCCGGCGTTTAAGCAGTCAGGAAATCAAAGCCCTGCAATACCATACAAAACAGGACGTATACGAAGCCCATCGTTCTTAAACAATAAAACCGGCACCTTGTCAGATGCCGGTTTATTTATATTTGTGCCAATCGAGACTGCTTTCATTCAGCAGCTCTTCAAAGCTTTTATTTTTTTCTTTTTCTTTTCGTTTTCTGATTTGTTCCGCCTTTTGCTGCGCTTGTTTTTTCTCGTCTTCTTCCTTCAGCTCACTTTTCATTTGCAAAAGCCTGGCCTTCAGATCTTCCTCCAGATTGTCTTTTAAGCTGTGTTTTTCTTTAGGCAGCTGCTTTTTCATCATTATACCCCCGTATCTGAATAATGGTGAAGTAAGTGTACCATGGAGCGCCGGAGGCCGGCAACGTTCATAGGGAAGGATTTTTCATATTAAAGGAGGGTGCCTGCGTGAAAAAATGGCTGGCGGTGTTCGGTTCGGCTTGTGCGGTCTTTTTGGCCGCCGGATTTGCTTTTACGAATCTGATCATGTTTATGAAGAAAAAGACGGATGAAGACATCATAAAAAGAGAAAGGGCAGACTGGCGTGGGGTATTTGATTCCTTTCAGGCCATGGAAAAAGAAGAGGCCGTCATCTTGTCACGCCACGGGTATGAGATCAAAGGCTTTTACATCGCCCCGCATCGTACGGCAAACACGATGATTATTTGTCACGGTGTTACCGTCAATTTGTTTAATTCATTGAAATACATGGATTTGTTTCTGGATTTAGGCTGGAATGTGCTCGTGTATGACCACCGCCGGCACGGAAAAAGCGGCGGTCGAACAACGAGCTACGGTTATTTTGAAAAAGATGATTTGGAAGAAGCCGTGAATTGGGTGAGAAACAAAATCGGGGACGGCGGCCAAATCGGTATCCACGGCGAATCAATGGGAGCGGTGACGGCCTTATTATACGCGGGAGATCATCAGGATGGAGACGGCGCTGATTTTTATATTGCGGACTGTCCGTTCGCAAGTTTTCACGATCAGTTAGCCTACAGACTGAAGCGGGAATTCCGGCTGCCTCGGTGGCCGCTGCTGCCTTTGGCTGATTTCTTTTTGCTGGTGAGAGAAGGATACCGCATCCGTGACGTCTCGCCTTTATCGGTTATCAGCCGCATCCGGCAGCCCGTTCTGTTTATTCACAGTAAGGAGGATGATTATATACCTCCCGCTTCCTCCGAAATGCTGCACCGCAGAAAACGCGGCCCGAAGATGCTGTATCTGGCCGAATCGGGCGGTCATGCCATGTCGTACACCAAAAATCCCGAGAGTTACCGTCAAGCCGTGCAAACCTTTTTAGATGCCATAACGCAAACGTAAAAAAGCGAAAGAACGTATACTTGTTCTTTCGCTTTCCCGTCATAAAACGTCGGTAATCCCGTCCATATTTTCTCCGATCCAGTCAATGGCGAGGTCGATTGTCGAAAACTCCTGCGCTTTGAAGGTCATCTCATCCTGAAGCAGCCAGACATCCTTTTGTACGGATTCAGCGCCTCCGATGGACCAGTGCAGCAGACTGTACGGATGGTTGTTGTTCAAAAAGGATACCCACGTTTTATGCTGTGCCGTCTGTTTAATGGCTTTCAGCTTTTGATTCACTTTCAGTTTCTCCCTGCTTTACTAATATGCTCATTCTCGGGCTCAGCATTTCTGCCGGGCTTTTTAAGACGAGCGTTTTTGCCTTTTCATTGTAATCGATTGTCATTTCCTCGTCAAAAAACACTTTTTGTGAGGTCTGGATGTAAAGCGGAAGTCCGTTGGTTTCAATGCGTTCGCATTGTCCCGTTAATTCGTCCGCCAGCCAGATGGCCGGCACGCCGCTGACCGCGCACCCGCAGCCTTCTGCGTCATAGCGGAGCTGCGCTTTTTTCTCCGGGTTGGCGTCCATTGCCTGCAAAAGCGTGTGTTTCGCGGCATCTGTCACATGTATTTGCATAGGTGATCCTCCGTATTTCATTTTCGCCATTGTAGCATACCGGACCGCTGTATGCATTGTTTCTGCTTTCTTTACTGCAGCCCGCTCTCCCAGTCCTTTGCCTCTTGTTCAGCCGCCTTGATCCAGTCCTTTTTCCCTTCAATATACTTTGCCATATCGTACGGGTATGTCTCAGCGAGCCCATTTTTCAGCTTCATGTATTGAGCCGCTTTTTCAGGCTTTGCGGTGAGGTAATCCCGGAACAGCAGATGACGCCCCACGTCCGGATGGCCTGTTTCATATATGTGGACGTGGTGTGTGCGCTTGTTGCCGCCTTTTTGAAAGAAACGCCGGCCCTCTATCCCGTTTTCTCCTTTCGCCTCATAGCCGAGTGCTTCCAGCTGAGGACTGAATCGGTCAGCGTCCGAAATCTCTTTAACCTCCGCCAGTATATCAATGACGGGTTTTGCGGCCATCCCGGGGATGGAGGTGCTGCCGATGTGGCTGACTGAATGAAGTGCGGGGTCGAAGATTCGGATCAAGTCCGCCTTCTCTCTTTCAAACATCTCTTTCCATTCCGGCTTGTACGGAACAACTTCCGCTTTCCTCTTCGGATAAAGATGAAAAAACGAAAGGGTCAGCCCTTCCGGCGTCTCAGTCTGTCCGGCTTCCGTGAACCCTGCTTTTAAATAGAGAGAGACTGCCGGAACGTTTTGGCTGGCGGTAGCCGTCTCTATTTTTTGGGCGTCCCGGTTTTGGTCTATCACAAATTGAATAAGCGCCCGTCCGATTCCTTTCCGAAAGCCGGATGGGTGCACCGTCAGCCGGCATATGACAAGGTCATATCCCTTTTTTTCATACGAAATGACGCCTGCGAGCTGATCTTTTACTCTGAAACCGGCAAACGTCTCCTGTGACCGCTGTATGTCTTCGGCTGTTTCATGCAGCCCGGGAATGCCGAAAAAGCCGATCAGCTCGGCTTCTTTTTGATAAGAGCAGCGCTGAACCGCCGCAATTTCCCGCGCCGTCTGTTCTTGTGTATGCCGTAAAAATGTAATCAATCTTCCGCCCCTTTTGACGCAAACATCCGCTGTGACTCCGTCTTCGTAATGCGGACCGCGTACGCTTCATACCAGGCGCTTTTTCCTTTTTGTTTTGCCGCCCGGTGGTCAGTATGGTCTTTCCACCTTTTAATCGCCTCCAGGCTGTCCCAGTAGGAAACCGTGATGCCGCAGCCGTTTTCCTCCCGAACGCTTTCCGCGCCTAAAAAGCCCGGCTGTCCGCCTGCCAAATTCATCATGCGCTCTGCCGTATGCTCATATTCCTCATCATATTTTCCCTTTATTGATGAAAAAACGACCGCATAATAGGGCGGTTTGGGCGTATCAGCTAAAAAACCCATATTCATCCCCCCCTACATATATTTCACAAACAGAATCCGGTCTTCTCCCGGACCGTCATAATTCGCAAAAACAGGGATTCCGTTTACGGTTTTGGTTCCTTTTTCAACTTCAAAGCCTAATTTTGTATGATAAGCGATTGATACTTTATTGACAGGCGCCGTCACGCAATTGACTTTTGTGCAGCCCCTTTCTTTCACCGTCTCCATAAATCGGTCATAGAGCTGTTTTCCAATTTGCATTTTTCTGAAATCTGGATGCACACCGGAAAAATGAATGTATGCCGTCTCAGGGTCTGATTGTGACTGAAACCCGATTAAAAAACCGGTCATTCCCTCCGGCCCGAACGTAATAAAGCTTGTGTCCTGAAAATGTTCAAAAAACAAGCGCGGCAGTTTGTCTTTCATCTGCCTGCCGCCCCACCATTCATTCAAAACAGACGTAACCATTTCATAGTCTTCAGAGGTAATTGTTCGAATATCCATTATCGATTGACTCTCCTTTTCGTCCGGCAAAATGAATGTCAGCTCTTCTCCTTGGAATATAAAAAATTATATGTGGGTTGTTTGCAATTGTAAATGATTTCTTTTCAAGCAGACGAATCAGCCCGTCTTCCAACCGGGGAATGATTTACCAGTATAAACATGGTCATTGTTCGGGTAAAATGAAAAACAGAACAAATGTTCCCGGAGGTTTTTTTATGGCTGATATTCTTCTTGTTGATATGCAATCGTTTTATGCGTCTGTGGAAAAAGCGGAAGCGCCTCATCTTAAAAACCGGCCCGTCATTGTCTCGGGAGATCCCGAAAGACGCAGCGGCGTCGTGCTTGCGGCTTGTCCGCTCGCCAAACGATACGGCGTAAAAAATGCTGAACGGCTGGGGGAAGCGCAGGCCAAATGTCCAGACGCCGTTATCGTCCGGCCGCGGATGCAGCGGTATATTGATGTCTCCGTTATGATTACCGAGCTGTTCGAGCGGTATACCGATCTTGTAGAACCCTACTCCATCGATGAGCAGTTTCTCGACGTGACCGGGAGCAGGCGGCTGTTCGGTGATCCTTTTACAATCGCCAAAAACATTCAACAAGCGATTATGTGTGAATTCGGAATTTATGCCCGTGTCGGCATCGGGCCGAATAAGGCGCTTGCGAAAATGGCTTGCGACCATTTTGCCAAAAAAAACGCATCCGGCATTTACAGATTGGATATGTCAAATATCAGACAGGATCTGTGGCCGCTGCCGGTCGGAAAATTATTCGGCATCGGAAAACGGATGGAGCATCATTTAAGGCGGATGGGCATCAGCACGATCGGCGGGCTTGCCGCGCATCCTCCCGAACTGCTAAAAAAGCGCTGGGGCATTAACGGCGAATTGCTTCAGCGGACAGCCCGCGGCATCGATCCCTCTCCGGTCACCGTCAACACGCACAGCCGGCAAAAAGCGATCGGCCATAACATGACTCTTCCGAGAGACTACAGCCGCTTTGAGGATATCAAAGTCGTATTGCTGGAGTTAAGCGAAGAAGTGGCCCGCCGCGCCCGTTTTAAACAATACATCGGCCATACGGTTTCAGTCAGCATCAGGGGCGCCGATTTTGATTTCCCTTCAGGTTTTCACAGACAGAAAAAGCTCGTCTCTCCGACCAATTTCGGAATGGATATTTTTAAAACGGCGGTCAAGCTCTTCAAAGAGCACTGGAACGGGGAGCCCGTCCGCAGCGCCGGCGTCGCCCTTTCCCAGCTGGAGCCCTGTGATTATGTTCAGCTGAGCCTGTTCGATGCCCAGGAAAAAAAGATCAGTCTCGGCAAAGTATTGGATGATATCCATGAGCGGTACGGCCCTGCGTCGCTGCTCCATGCCGTGTCGCTGACAGAGGCCGGCCAAGCCTTTCACCGGGCTGAAAAAATCGGCGGGCATTACAAATAATTGAGGTGATATACATGAATCCGAACAAATTAACACCCGGATATAATGTCATGTGGGAGTCAAGCCGGATGATGCTCCCCGAACACCGGGAGCAGCTGCTTGCAAAGAAACGAAAAGAACGGGAATTCCGGCCGCCGGAACTGAGCGAAGAGCAAATGAACGACATGAACCGCATCATTGCGGCGGCGATTGAAGAAGACAGGGCCATCTCAGTCACCTACGCTTCCGCACACGGCCCCCGCCGGTTTTGGGGATGGGTAAAACAAGTGAAGCATGACGAAAAGCGTTTAAAAATCATAAACGATGAAGATGCGTTAACCCTGCCGTTTCATCTTATTCTCTCAGCTGAACTGGAATAAAAGAACCTAAAGCGGCCTGACAGAAAATATGATAGAAGAGTGGGAGGATCACATGATATTTAGTAGAATAAGGATGAATGATAAGAATAGGAGAATATACGATGGATCAATTTGTAGAAAAAATGCTGGGACAGGCCCTCCGCCAGTATGGACGGAATGTGTCGACAGATCCGCTGAGCCCCTATGAAAAACAGAGTTTGAAAAAAGCTTTGGAAGAAAGAAGGAACGAAGAACCCGACGAGGACCTCCATGCCCATGTAGAAGATATTATCTACGATTATGTCACCAATCAGGGGCAGTTCTCCTGACACAGACGTTTATGCGCCGGGCGATAAGGGAAACGTCCGAGAGTAAACCCTTAAAGATTGCGTGGTGCAGAATATGCCTGTCGGGCCTTATTTCAAGATCGGCTATGCCGTTCTTCTGTTATTTCTCATCATTTATCTCGGAACATTAATAGACTTTTTGTTCCAGCCTGTTGTGATTACGGTTAAAACCTTGTTTCCGCCCATTGTGTTATCGGGCGTCCTTTACTATTTGTGCCGCCCGCTCGTCAAAGTGCTGCATGCGAAATTAAAGCTGCCTGAAGGAATCGCGATTTTAGCGATTTATGCGGGAACAGCCGGCCTTTTTGTCCTCTTCCTTTACACGGCGGGCCCTGCCGTTCAAAAACAGTTTACAGCCTTCACAGACCACATTCCCGAGCTTTCCGCAAAAGCTGAAAATTGGATCGGGCATCTCCAGGACAGCAAATGGTTTTCACGGCTTCAGCATGAGGATTCCTTCAAAAAATTAGCAGACAAAGCCGCAAATTATTCCGGTTCAATCGCTGATTCTCTCAGCAGCCTGGCCGGTGCGGCTGCCAATGCCGCCATCACCGCCGCCATTATTCCGTTTGCGCTGTATTACATGTTAAAAGAAGGAAATAAAGCGCCCCGGCGGCTGCTTCGGCTTCTTCCGGAAAAACATCAAAAGGAAGGAAAACAAATCCTTCGGGACATGGATGAGGCTCTCAGTTCATACATACAAGGGCAGCTGCTCGTCAGTTTCTGTGTCGGCGTTCTCGTCACGATCGGCTATTTCATCATCGGGCTCGATTATCCGCTCGTTCTGGGCGCGTTCGCCATGGTGACAAACCTGATTCCGTTTATCGGACCTTGGATCGGCACATTTCCCGGAGTCATTGTCGGATTGTTGGATTCACCGACCGAGGCGGTGCTTGTGATTACGGTTGTCGTCATTGTCCAGCAGCTTGAAAGCCAGCTGATTTCCCCGCAAATTATGGGCCGGAAGCTGGACATTCACCCGCTGACCATCATTTTTCTTCTGCTGGCCGCCGGCAAATTCTCGGGTATTGCCGGGATGCTGCTGGCCATTCCGGGATATGCGGCCGCAAAGGTGATCATAAGCCACATGCAGAAACTGTTCATACTCAGAAAAAAACAAGGCTAGAGAGACACTAAAATGAAAAATGGCGGGCTCAGAGAAGCGCCCGCCGCACACGGAGGTAAAAAGATGAACATCGGTGATGTCATTTTTCAATTGATTTCATTCGCCGCAGCCGCGGTTTTCCTGTTTGCCGTGATATATGTATTCAGAAGCTTGAACAAGCGCCGCATACAGAATCGAAAAGAAACTCGACGCGCTGCGCGAAGAAAAAAACGAAAAGGTATAGTTCATTCAGAATCAGAGGCAGGAGCAGCCAGCTCCACCTTTATCCGATCCGGGTCCTCCGTGTATACGGCGTAATGCGTGCTTCCGCCTGCATATGGATGGCGGTCCCTGTAAAGCACGGGGCATCCTCTGGCAAGCAGCTTTTCTGTCATCTCGTCAACCTGCTCTCTTGATGCAGCATGAAAAGCCAGATGGTTCAGCCCGACCCGGCATCTGTGGTACTCCGGTGTTAAAAAACGCTCCTTTGTCTGGACAAGCACAACATAAAATCCTGCGTTTTTCCAACTGATGCCGGAGTCCCAATTTTGAAATTCCCTATAACCGAGCTCACCTAAAAACCATCCCCAAAACCGGGCGGAGGCTTTCAAGTCAGATACATACAATTCAATATGATGCATCATAATATTGGCTTCCTCCTCACATCACACACGCCTTACCAGCACCTCTTCAACTTTATGGCCGTCACCTTTTCTCAAAATCAAATCCGACCTGAATTTTGTCGGCAGAATATTTTCATACAGATTCGGACGGTTGACGCTCTCCCAAATAGAGGCGGCCATGGTATCCGCTTCTGCATCAGATAAATCCTTAAATTTATGAAAATAAGAGGCCGGATCCTGAAAAGCGGTTTCCCTCAAAAGACGGAAACGCTCCAAATACCACGTGAAAATCCGGCTTTCTTCGGCATCCACATAAATCGAAAAATCAAAGAAATCCGATACAAAAATCCGCGGATCTTCCCTGTCGTCCTCTAAGGTCGGCGACTGCAGGACGTTGATTCCTTCGATAATAACGATATCCGCACCTTCGACCACTTCGACGGCGCCCTCTTCCCTGTCATAGGTAAGATGGGAATATACGGGCGCCTCCACTCTCTCTTTCCCTGATTTTATATCATTCAGAAACTCAAGCAGCGCTTTCACGTCGTAACTTTCCGGGAATCCCTTTCTGGACAGAAGGTTTTTCCTTTTTAATTCCGCCGTCGGATACAAGAAACCGTCAGTTGTCACCAGGCTCACCTTCGGCCTGTCGGGCAGACGGGAAAGAAGCTTTTGCAAAATTCTTGCGGTGGTGCTTTTGCCGACGGCGACGCTGCCCGCGATTCCGATGATAAACGGGATTTTCGCTGAATGCGGATGCTTCAAAAACACGTTGACATGCTGATTACGTTTTGCGGCAGACGTGACATGAAGATGGAGCAGTCGCACAAGCGGAATATAAATCGTTTCTACTTCTTCCACCGATAGGTAGTCATTCAGCCCCTCTACGGCCTTGGCTTCTTCTTCTGAAACGGCAATGGAAAGATGACCGCCGAATCCGGCCCAAGACTCGCGGCTGTGCTGCGTGTACAATGTATGTAAGTTCAATTCTTTACTTTTCACAATTCACACCAATCTCTCTGTATGGCTTTCCGGTAAAAAAACAAACGCTTACAAAGATTGTAACGGAAAACCGCTTCACTGTCTGCCCATTTTTTTCGCAAATGAGGAACCGAGCTTGCTGTACTCTTCCATTTCCTTCTCCGGAACCATGCTCCCGCCGGTGCTCCACACAAGGTGCACGGCATTTTCCATCTCAAGCCCCCGCTCTTTTATGTAACGGTTTCCCGCTTCAGTCTGAACGAACTTGACAGCTCCTGCCATGCCGGCGAGGGCAGAAGGCTCAAGGCTTTTATTCTCGGCGGCTCTTAATTGATAGAGCAGCGAAAAAAGCGTGCCGTCATCGGCGGTATAACAGCCGCTGAGTATAGGTTCCATCAGGGGGCCGGCCAGTCCGGACGGCCTTCCCACCGCAAGTCCGTCGGCGGCCGTTTGATTATCAAGACCGATATCCTGAACGCTGATTCCGTCATGCAAGCCGGAAAAAAGGCCCAACAGCATACACGGTGAATGCGTCGGCTCACCGAAAAAAATATGAACATGTTCGCCATAGATCAGCTTTAGCGCGAGCGCGACGCCGCCCGGTCCTCCTCCGACCCCGCACGGCAGATAGACGAAAAGCGGCTCATCTGCAGCAGGCTTAATGTTCATTTGATCCAGCTGCTTTTTTACACGGCTTCCCGCAACTGCATACCCCAAAAACAGATCCCGGGAATGCTCATCATCAATAAAATAACAATAAGGGTCCTGCTCCGCCTGAATGCGCCCTTCTTTAACAGCCAGACTGTAGTCTGCTTCGTATTCGATGACCCGAACCCCTTTTTCCCGGAGCAGCTCTTTTTTCCACTGCTTGGCGTCACTGGACATATGCACGGTCACACAAAAACCGAGCTTCGCGCCGATTATGCCGATACTCAAACCTAAATTGCCCGTAGAACCGACGGCTATAGAATATTTCGAGAAAAAAGCGGTAAACCGTTCCTCAGTCAATATGCTGTAATCGTCGTCTGCTGAGAGCATTCCCGCTTTTACCGCGAGATCTTCGGCATGCTTCAGCACTTCGTAAATCCCGCCGCGCGCTTTAATGGAACCGGAAATCGGAAGTCCATCGTCGCACTTCAAAAGCAGGCGCCCGGGGAAAGCCTGAGCAGCGCTGTGTTCCAGACGCTTCTTCATTTCATTAATCAAGACAAGCGGAGATTCAATGAGGCCCCCCGCCTCTTCCGTCTCCGGAAAAGCCGACGCGATATAAGGCGCAAACCGGCGCAGCCTTTCTTCCGCTTCGGCAATCTCCTGTTTCCATTCAGCGCCATGCTTTACTGGATCATCGGTTTTATGCGGATTGATCCAAAATACTTCCCGCGCCTCCGCCATTTGTCTGACTAAAGGCTCTTCCATCAATGCCGTGCGTATATCCCGATCGGACATTTGCTGTCTCCCCCTTGTTACTTTTTCTTTAATGCGCGGCCGGCCAGTTTTTCTGTAAACGATGGGAAAAGCTGATACAGCTTCGTCCCGAAACTCATCCATCGCGGAAGATTCATTTCCCGTTTATCCGTCAAAATCACGGACGTAATTCGCTTTGCCACATGGTCGGCATCAAGCATCCATCTGCCGACGCTTTTCACATAACCGCCCTCTTTATCTGCAATTGTAAAGAAGTCTGTTTTGATCGGGCCGGGATTAACCGTTGTCACAGCTACACCCGAACCGGCCAGCTCGAGCCGCAGCGCATTGGAATACCCTAAAACGGCGTGTTTCGTAGCGGAATAAAGGCTTGATTTCGGTGTCGCCAGTTTGCCGGCCTGTGAAGCGATATTGATAATATGGCCGCTTTTGGCGTGAAGCATCACCGGAAGACAGGCTTTCGTACAGGCAATTAATCCGAAGACATTGACTTCAAACATCGCCTTCATATCATCTAAAGATGCATCAGCGGCAGTTTCAAAAATGCCGAACCCGGCGTTATTGATTAATACATCAACATGACCGATCAAACGCCTTACGTTTTCAGCCTCTTCTGCATGCCGGACGTCAAACGGAATGACATCACACTGTCCGCCCCGCGCGGTAATCGTTTTTTTCACTTCCTGCAAGCGGTCCTCCCGCCTTGCGGATAAAAAAACATGAGCCCCTTCTGCCGCACAGGAATATGCAAGACGTTCTCCGAGTCCGCCGGATGCCCCGGTGATCCAAATCCGCTTATCCGTTAATCTGCCCATTTCCTTCACCCCTTCACAGCTTTAAACATCAGAGTATTTCCCGACTGAAAGGATTCGGCCTTCCCTTTTGCAGCCAGCACGTCAAGATGGCCGATCGTTTCTGACATCGTTAAAAACAATTCATTTTCGTACACAGCCGGAAACAGCCGCCTGCATACTTGGAAAGCCGTCAGCGTTTCCTCTGACAGCAGATGCAGCACATATTCCGCCCGGTTTCGCTGTTTTTCAAGCCGCCTGTCAGCAGCAGACCTTACGTCTTTCAGCAGCTCGCCGTGTCCAGGATATAAAAGGGACGGGTTGATATCATACAGCCGCTTCATTGATTTCAAATAGTCCAGCATCGGAGACGTGCGCACGCTCCCCTTTTCCGGAGCTTCCAAAATCGGATTTGTGGAGCTGTTGGACAAAAGCAGATCGCCGCTGAACATTTCACCGTTTTTTTCATGGTAAAGCGCAATGTGAGAAGCGGCATGCCCCGGGATTTCGAGCACCGTCCAGCCGTCCAGCCCGTCAATTTTTCCGCCTTCTCCCACTGTTTTCGTTAACGGACGGTTTGCAGAAAATAAGTATGACAGCTTAACTGTTTTATGTATGTCTTCATATGTCAGAGGAACGCCCATTTCTGTCATAAGCGACAGAAAAAAATCCTCCTGCCGGGCGATATACGACTGGTTCTGAGTAATGTACCTGTCATTCAGCGGATGCCCGATTACTTTCGTATCATCGGAAAAAAGGTGCAGCAAACCTGAATGATCTGCGTGATGATGAGTGAGCACCACCTGATCTATATCTGCTGCAGAAACACCGTGTTCTTTAAGCTGCATGAAGAGCGATTCAGCCGCTTCCTTTGTATTCGGGCCGCAATCAATGAGGGTTAAGGCTTCATCTTTTACTAAATAAACGATAACGTCGCCGACTGCAAACGGAGTCGGTACACGTATCGGAATGATCTTTCTCGCTGCCATATTTACGCTCCTTCGTTCTTTTCATTCCTGAATACTCATATTTTAGCCTTTTCTCTTCCCTGTGTCATTATTGCCGTATATCAGAAAAAAAGATTGACATCCCGCTCTGCCGCATAGCATAATGAACAACAAACTAGAAAAAACGGAACGCGATGACGAGGAACTAGTATATAAACAACGGCAGCAGAGAGCAATGTCCCCGGCTGAAAGACATTGCGGCCCTCTTGTTTACAGAACCTGCCCTCAGAGCGGTTAGGAAAACCTAAACGTATCCCCTCGTTACGGGATTTGAGCTGAGCACGGCTGATTCGTGCTAATGTAAGGTGGTACCGCGAAACCTTTTCGTCCTTTTTGACGGGAAGGTTTTTTTGTGTTTTGGAAAGAAGGAGGATTTATATGAAGAAAATCGGTTTTATCGGAGCCGGATCAATGGCGGAAGCAATGGTGAACGGACTGCTGCAAAGCGGACTGACGGCCCCCGGGCATATATATATGACAAACCGGTCAAATGACAGCCGGCTTGAAGAACTCCATAAAACGTACGGAGTGAAACCGTGCCGGGATAAAGAAGAGTTTTTCAGCAAGACCGACATTATCGTTCTCGCCTTTAAACCGAAAGATGCGGCAGAAAGCATTGAAAACATTCGCGAATACGTGAAAGATCAGCTTGTGATTTCTGTCATCGCAGGGCTGACGATTCACACCATTCAGCAATATTTCGGCAGAAAGCTCACCATCATCCGGGCGATGCCGAATACATCCGCGGCCATTCAGCAATCGGCGACCGGTTTTTCCGCAAGCTCTGAGGCGAGTGAGGCAGAAATCCGGACGGCAAAAGAGCTGCTGGAAACAATCGGAGAAGCGACGCTCTTTGAAGAAAAACACCTTGATGCCGTCACAGCCATCGCCGGGAGCGGCCCCGCGTATGTGTACCGGTATGTCGAAGCGATGGAAAAAGCCGCCCTTCAAGTCGGTCTGCCGGAGGAAAAGGCAAAAGAGCTGATTTTACAAACCATGGCCGGGGCGACGGAAATGCTCAGAAAAAGCAGCAAACGCCCTGAGCGCCTGCGCAAGGAAATCACAAGCCCTGGCGGCACAACTGAGGCAGGCCTTCGCGCATTAAACGAGCGCCGCTTTGAAGAAGCCATCATTCACTGCATTACAGAAACCGCAGCCCGGAGCGCCGAAATTAAAGAACAATTCGCAGGCTCCGTGCTGCAAAAGACGGACCAATCATAAAGCATGGGGCTTCCCATGCTTTTTTCATTCTGTTTAACTGCCGTATAAGCGGCTGATTCTCTCTTTTACTTCAGGAAGATGGAATGTGGCTTCATGCATGTTCACCTCTTCCTCAACCGCTTTTGTCAGCTCTCTTTTGATCCGTGCGGTCACATTGGTTTTCAGCGCAACCAGTGAGGCTCTCGGTTTATCCGCCAGCAGCCGGGCCAATTCGCGGCCTCTTTGAAGGACGTCTTTTTTCGGCAGCACTTCAAACGGAACCCCCCTTTTTTCCAGAGCGGCGCCGCTGAAATTCGCGGCCGTAAACAGCATTTCTTCCCCGAGGACAATTCCCAGTTTTTCAGGCACAATATACGTCGCGCCCATTCCCGGTGTAAATCCGTACTTCATATAATTACAAGAATAAAAACTCTCTCTGCTTAAAATCACGAAATCCGAGCTCAGACCGATCGTAAAGCCGGCTCCGATCGCATGCCCCTGCATGACGGAAATCACGGGAATCCTGCAATCCAATAAAAGACTGTGAAGCTTTAAATCTGTAAATTGGAGCTTTCCGCTCTGAATGGTCAAAAGCCCCTCCTGCGTTCCTCCCGTGCAGAAATAATTTCCGTAACCCGTCAGAAGGACGGTTTTATAGGACGGATGGGCATTGATGTCTTGGAATACCCGGTGCAGCTCTCTTACAAACTCTTCTGACAGCCCGTTTTTCCCGGCCGTATCCTGCATTGTGACCTGCACAATGCCCGGTTCTGTTTCCTGTACATCAATCATTGGATTCATGTTTATTCTCCGCTTCTTTAAAAATATTCAAGCCTTTCCGGCTCCGAGTGTTTCTGATATTAGGTCTTCCATTCATACTTTCTGTGAAACTCTTTTATTTCAGTCAGCACCAATCGCGTTTTTCCTTGATGCGCATTCGGGATGTCTGCTGCGGGCGCGGCATTTCTTGTGCCGAATTTTACGATGCCGCTGTCTTGGAGCAGCCGGTCATAATCAGCCATCGATAAACGGACGCGTTCATCCAAATGCCGGCTGATCTGAAATTGATTCTGCCGCGTCCGGCTTTGCGGCATAACGACACCGCTGTAAAATTCAGAGCAGCAGCCCGAACCGTATGAAAAACAGCCGACGCGTTTCGGCGTTTCAAAAGAGCCGTTATCAATCGTGCTGGCAAGAGATAAAAATACGGTGGCTCCCATGATGTTGCCGACGCGCTGACAGTATTGAATCCCAGGCAGCACGCGTTGCTGAAAATCCGCTTCAATGTCTTGCGGCTTAGCCTTTGCCAATTTTCTCATCATCGTCCGATGCGCTCCTTTTACCATTCCGCCAAACGGAGTGTGAAAAGAAAGGTATTGAAATGAGCTCTTATAATCCGCCCCGCTCACACGCTTTCGGTATTCCTGAAATGATTTTTCACAGCAGTCCAAATAAGACATGAGCGACAGATCAGCATCCCCCGCTTCACTATCCGGAATCGGGCGGCAGGTATCCATGACTTCATACCCGTAATACCCGCTTGCGCCTTGATCAAGCAAAAAGACATGAGGGGTGCTGCTGACTAAAAGCGCCACAGCTCCCGCCCCCGCACTCGGTTCGGCATAGGACCATTCCTCCGTCAACGCGTCACCGCCTTCAGCCACTAAAAAGCGGGAAATATCCGTTCCGATGATGAGCGCTTTCGCTCCCGGTGATGTTTGCGATAAGATGAAATTCACGCCCATCTGAAACCCGGCCGTTAAAGAATAGCAAGCCTGTTTCACCTCAAATAACCGGCAATTCCGCTTCAGCTGCAAATAATCATGGACGTATGTACTGATGGATTTGCCAAAATCAATCCCGGATTCCGTACAGGTGATCACCATTTCAATCTGATTCCGTTCCTCTTCTGACAGAGAGTCGATAATCGGTTTTGCGGCATTTACGGCGAACGTAATCGGATCTTCAAACGGAAGCGCCACCACTTTTTCTTTCATCAGCAGGTTCTCAAACCTTTTTTTATCCAGATTCCGATGTTCCGCAAGCTCCATGACGTCTACATACGCGGTTCCGCCAAACACGTTCATTGCTTCGATTCCTACATTCATTTCTCCAAGCCCCCAGAGTAAAGAGGCTTCCCGTGAAGCCTCTTTTATTTTTTCGTTCAAAACTCAACAAGCAGCCTGTCAACGCCGTGAAATACAGGGCTCGGAACCAGATTCGGCTCTTGATCCTCAGTAAAACGCCATGCGGGCATCTGTTCAAAAAAGTGGGAAAGCGCGATTTTCGCTTCAAGCCGGGCCAGCGGCGCTCCTAAACAATAATGGCTGCCCTGACCGAATGACAGATGCTGATTCGGCTTTCGTCCCAAATCAATTTGATCGGCATTCTCAAACTTCTTTTCATCTCTGTTCGCCGATCCAATCCACGCATACACTTTTTCTCCGGCCGGAATCGTTTTTCCGCCAATCTCGCTCTCAACCGCGGTGTAGCGGGTTACCCGCTGAATGGAAGGTCTGAGGCGGATGACTTCCTCAATAAAGTCAGGAAGGAGCGCCTTATTTTCAAGCAGCCGGGGCAGAATATGCGGAAACTCCTTGAGACTGAGAAATGAATTTCCGACCACATTTTCCGTCGTTACGTGCCCCGCAACGATCAACAAGCCGCAAAAACCGATTAATTGCTTGTCTGACAGCGGCTCTCCGTCTAAATCAGCTGAAATTAAATGGCTGATTAAATCATTTTCCTGCTGTTTTCTCCGCTGTAAAATAAACTGCATGAAGTATCCGATCATCTGCTTTTGCACTTCATTCATTTTCTTTTCATCTTTTACATTCTGGCTTTGGTCGACCCAGCTTTTAAAGATATCCCTGTCTTTCGGAGGAAATCCTAAAAGCTCTGCGATCACGATAATCGGAAGCGGAAATGCGTAATCTTCAATAATGTCCATCCTGCCTTTTGAACGGACGGCCTGAAGCAGGTCATCAGCGATAGCGGCTATACGCGGTGTAAGAGTCTCAACCGATTTCGGCATGAACGGCTGATTGACCAATTTTCTGAAGACGGTGTGTTCAGGCGGGTCCATTTTCAAAAGGCTGTCTTTGTTAATATGCCGGATCATTTTTTCCTGCTTGTCCGCACTTAAGTATTTATGATCGGAAGAAAAATGACTGTAGTCAGAAATCACCCGCTTCACTTCATCATAGGTGAAGATTTCCCAGCAATCTTCCTTTTCATTGTAATGAACGGGAGAGGTTTCTCTCATCGTTTGGTACCACTTGTACGGCTGCTGCTGTCTGATTTTTGTTAAACTGGTCATTTTCATTCCTCCAAGATGTGATCAAGATTTGAAAAGACCCGCCAAAGCTTACGAGTAAACCCGGCGGGCGGATATGTGAATTTACAGTCTTGTTTTGGCGGGCTGCTTCAGCATCTCACCATGCACGTTTATGATCTTTTCCTGCAGCTGCAGGAAGCTGTGTTCTGTCATTCCGTCTGCCGAATATAAAACGCCGCAAAATTCAGAAATCGTTTCGGCTGCGCTGTCTTCAGCCAATAACGTCATATGGTTGGATACTGCCACATCCATGATGGCGATATTTGTCATATGCTCTTCCCACTGGCTCCAGTAGTTGACGAAATCAGCAGATAAAATATCGGCCCTGATCGTAAAATACGGATCAAGCTCACCCAAGAAAATACCGTTTTTATTTCGGAAATAATAGCATGTCACCCCGTTCGGATCCGGAAGCGGCAGGAGTTCGTAATCAGTGATTTCGTAAGCGTCCTGAACGTTTATATTCTGCCTGATCAGATTTTTCACCAACGCGTCCGTCTTCGTTAACCCCCGCTGTTTGGCTTTTGCTATTAATTGCTCTAAAAATATGTCTTCATGAAGATCGGCATCTAGTTCATCACGGTGAATCAAGGTTTCAGAAATGCGTTCCGGATGTTGATAAATTGGTGCAAATAAAGCCATGTTCACCGTCTGCAGCATCATATTTTTATCAAATAATTCATCAGGAATGTTTATTTCCCGCGCACCCGCTGAGTCAAAGGAGTCTAGCATGACGATTGACTCAACGGTTTCTCCAGCCAGCTGCAATTGCCGGGTGACTTCATAAGCGAGCATACCCCCTAATGAATAGCCGCCTACATCGTAAGGACCCCGGGGCTGCACGGTACGTATGAGCTTAACGTAATATTCCGCCATGTGTTTAATGCCGCGGATCGGTTCCCGGTCTGTCATCCATCCTCTTGCCTGAATTCCGTAAAAAGGACGCCCGGTCCGTTCGGCAACAGGCTGGTACAGCTCCACTGCCCCCAGTGCGGAATGAAACCAGAAAATCGGTCTTCCCTTTCCTTCCGGGTTAAGACAGATCAGCTCGGGCGGCTCTTGATCATCTGTCTCTTCTGATATATCGTTTTGTTTCGTATGTTCCCCATGTACTTCCTCAGTATCTTTTTGGACAGAACCGGTCAGATACCCGGCTAATTTTGCGATTGTCGGATATTCATAGACAAGATTTGCCGTAATAGACGCTTGATAGGTTTTATTAATGGACTGAACCCATTCCACACCGATAATAGAATCCAGCCCCATATCAATGAATGCCTCATGCTCATCAATATCTTCCGGCTTCAGAAACAGAATGTCCGCAAGGCTTTCTTTGAGCTCTTTGCGCAAAGTGCCGTCAGAGATGCCGGCAAGGGCAGTTTCTGCTTCCAGGATTTGCGGACGTACCGCTGTTTCCTCCGCTTCAGCATACTCGGGTTTCTTTATTTGCCCCGCTATATATTCCGCAAGCTCCTCAAGCGTCGGGTGTTCATACACCTTATTGGCAGTAATCTCAGTGTGGTACGTTTTATTTACTGTTTGTATCCATTCAACCCCGATAATGGAGTCAAGCCCCATATCGATGAAAGGCTCATCAGCATCAATATCTTCCGGTGACAAAAATAAAATATCTGCCAGGCTTATCCTCAATTCTTCAAGCAATGTTCTATTGTCTTCGGAAACGGCTTTTTCTGACTGCTGAACAGAACCAGTACAATCCAAAGGCTGTAACACGATCGGTTTTTGCAATGTCTCCGGTTCAAACGCTGTCATTTCGATCTCAGTTAAAGGACTCAGAGAAATCAGCCCTTCATGTTCAGGCTGTGGCGAAGACGGGAGAACGGTTTGCGTTTCAGACCTTTTCATGGCTTGACCTGATAAAGAACTGTTTACATCAGCCGCCCAATACCTTTCTTTTAAAAACGGGTAGGCAGGCAGCGGCGTTTTATAATATTGCCCTCCGTCAAAAAGCCGTGTAAAAGGAAGATCATATCCTCTGCAAAAAAGGTCAGCGATATGTGCCAGGCTTTCTCTGTACTGTGCGGGCGAAGCCGCCGAGCGGCACTGTTCAATGCACTCCATTCCGAATGTTTTCATTCCGGCTTCTTCTGCCGGCTTCTGCTCCTTCAAATTGGACACAAACACACCCGGAAGCTCTCTTTTTACTAGCCACTCCGATAATATCCGCTTCAGTTCGTCTGCACTGCTTACGATACAGGCAAACCGGTGATGCAGATGCTTTCTGCCGAGGAGGAGCGTATAACTTATATTTCCCAGATCGATATCTTTGTTCTTGCTGAGTACATCCAGCAGGCGTTCTGCCTGAATTTCCAGCTGACGCTCCGTCCGCGCAGATAAAGGAATAAGGCAGGCCGGTTTTGCCGGT
The DNA here is from genome assembly GCF_053545315.1 of Bacillus sp. CIS52. Classification (NCBI taxonomy): domain Bacteria; kingdom Bacillati; phylum Bacillota; class Bacilli; order Caryophanales; family Bacillaceae; genus Bacillus; species Bacillus sp. CIS52. Next base: position 24,270 of record NZ_JBIUFR010000003.1, on the reverse strand, counting down.
GACCGGCGCACGGTTTGCGGCGCCTCTTCAATAACAAGATGGGCATTTGTTCCGCTGAATCCGAATGAACTGATGGCGGCTCTGCGCGGTGCATCCGGATTCCGTTCCCACGGTATCAGCTTTTCATTAACAAAAAACGGACTGTCGGCAATTTGAATATGCTGATTGGCTTGATGAAAATGCAGGGAAGCCGGAATCTGCCGATGCTTCAGCGACAGCAGGATTTTAAACAGTCCGGCCATCCCCGCGGCCGCAGCGGCATGTCCGAGATTGGTTTTCACAGAGCCGATGGCGCAATATCCTTTTTTATCCGTATAGCGGCGGAAAGCGCGCGTTAAGGCGCCGAATTCGATCGGGTCGCCCAGTGCAGTGCCCGTTCCGTGAGCTTCCACCATTTGAATGGTTTCCGGATCAATGTGAAAAGTATCATAGACATGCCGTTCCAATCGTTCTTGAGAAAGCGCGCTTGGAGCGGTTATTCCGTTTGTAGTGCCATCCTGATTCATTGCAGAGCCTTTTATGACGCCGTACACATGATCTCCGTCACTAACCGCGTCGCTAAGACGTTTCAGCACCACGGCTCCCACGCCTTCACCCGGCACGAAGCCGTCCGCGCTTTGATCAAACGTATGGCAGCGCCCGGTCGGCGACAGCATATTCGCCTTATTTGACGACTGATAAAAAGCGGGAGTGGATTGAATGAAAACCCCGCCCGCCAACGCCATTTCCGTTTCTTTCGTCCAGAGCCCCTGACATGCCAAATGAATGGCTGTCAGCGAACTGGAACATGCTGTATCAACAGTGATCGCCGGACCTTGTAAATTAAGGTGATAGGCGATCCTTGCCGGAGTGACGGAATTATGATTGCCCCAAAAAGCCTGCGCGGGCCCCTGCTGTTTAAAAATGGCCTGGTAATCTCCGCCGCAGGAGCCGGCATACACGCCGCATTCCCGGCCTCTTACCGAGTCTCCCGCATATCCCGCATCTTCAAGCGCTTTCCATGTTTCTTCCAAAAACAGCCTCTGCTGAGGGTCCATATAGGTCGCTTCACGTCCCGATATATTAAAGAAAACGGGGTCAAAACATTCAATGTCCTCTATAAAACTGCCATACTGGCATTGGCTGTCAGAGAGATCCCATCTGTCTGCTTTTTTAATCAGATCCCGTCCGGCGGCTAAGTTTTCCCAAAACTCATGGACATTCTCCGATTCAGCAAACCGCCCGCTCATCCCGATAATCGCGATCGGTTCTTTTTCAGGTAACACAGCTGCTGATTTGACTGTATCGGCCGGATCCTTTTGTTCAGGGCGGTACGTCATTTGATACGGCTCAGAAACGCTGATGACGATTTTCCCGATATTTCCGCGGTCATCCAGACAGTGATACGCTTCTTTTATGTCTTCAAAGGAAAAGATTTTTGAGATGACAGGCTGAATGACTTCCTCTTCCGCCAGCCGCTGCAGTTCCAATTGATAGTCCTTGACCTGCTCCGGATTTTGAAGGGACAGCTTCCGCAAATCCACGCTGTGAAACGATTGATTGTTATGAAGGACGGACAAGTCGACTGATTTAGCGGATTTCAGCGCAGTCATGGCAATTTCGATATATCTTCCGCCCGGCGCCAGGCAATTCATTCCTTTTTGCATGGCACCACCGGCCAGGGTATTAATGACTACATCCACCCCGCGGCCGCCGGTCATTCGCATGATTTCCGTTTCAAAGTCTTCTTCTAAATAGCAAATGGTATTGCGGATCCCGAGCGAATGCAAATACTCAATTTTTTTCTGTGATCCGGCCGTGGCATATATTTCCGCGCCGATATGCCGGGCCATTTGCACCGCGATCAGCCCCGTTCCTCCCGTCGCGGTCTGAATTAATATTTTTTCGCCTTTTTTAAGTCCGGCTTTCCGGAAGGCGTCTATCATTGTCACCGCCACGGTGGGAAGAGCGCATGCTTCTTCAAAGGTCAGCCGGGCCGGTTTATGATAGACTTGATGTTCTTTACATGTGATGAGATTCGCCTGAGATCCAAATTCCTCTCCCATGCCGACAATCACTTCATCACCTGGAATGACGGATGTTACATGCCTCCCTGTCTTGATCACGACACCGCTTGCTTCAAATCCGGGAGTGAACGGATAAGGCGGCATCGTCGGGTACAGCCCTCTGACACAAAGCAAGTCTCCGAAGTTTAAAGAAAAGGCGCGGACGGCTATTTGAACTTCATCATCTTTTGTCTCGGGCACTTCACTGCGGGCAATCGTCAGATCTTCAATGCCGCCCGGACGGTCAATCACAACCCGGAACATTCCCGAGTCATCGGACTTTGCGAAAGAAGGCGGCATACGTTCTTGTTTCGGTTTCTGATAACCGTTTTCCTTTCTTTCCGTCTGCAAAGGTTTTTCGGCAGGCCGTTCTTCCTGAAGCGCCGGACGGATTTTCGCTCTTTCGGTCTCCAAAGATGAGGCTATGGTGGTTTCATATTCTGCCGAGATATAACCGGTCAGCAGTTTCACATGATAGTAATCAAATAAAATCGTTGTCTGCAGTGTAAGATTCAATCGCTTATTCATCTCGTTAATCACATTGACGGCTAAAATGGAATCAATGCCGTATTCAGAGAAATTCAGTTCTTCCTGAATATCCTCTTCTTTCATTTTTAATACATCGGCAATACTTGTTTTGATGACAGAGCGGACATGGGAAGCGACCGATTCCCCATCAGCCTTAACAGCTTGATGCTCCTCTGGCGCGCGGCTGCGGGAAACAGGCTGTGCGGGCTTTCGGAAAACTTCGGACGGGGCGGCGTATGGCTTTCTGCCGTCTCTGATCCCTTGCATCCGGACGAGTCCGTCACTCTCAGCTGCGATAATCTGCTGACCTAAATCATGAGCCGTTTCAGCAGGGAAACAAACCGCTCTGTATCCTTCCGAATGCAGCACACGCTCCCACGATTTTGGATATAAGCCGGGACTTCCCGGAATCCGAAGCTCATCATCCTCATAGGACCACCAGCCGTCAAGCAGCCCGAAGGTTAAATGGGTAAAAACAGAACGATCGCTGATTTCGTTTATCAGAATCATCCCGTTGTATTTCAGGAGCGCTTTCAGACGGCGCAGTGTCAAACTGATATTTTTTGTGGCGTGAAGCACATTGGCGGCGATGACAATATCGTAAACACCCGTTTTGATATTTTGTGATTCGCAAGGCTCCTCCGCATTAAACAAGGCTGTTGTCAAATACGGCACATCAGGTCCGTATTCCTGTTCGGCATGCATTAAAAAAGCTTTAGAAACGTCCGTATAACAATATTCCGCAATCTGTTTTGCAAATGGTTGCAGTTTTGCAAACAGCATGGCGCTCGTTCCGCCCGTCCCGGCCCCTACTTCTATCAGCCTGATGCCGGCATCGGGGTGTTCTGTAAGATAGGCTTTCAGGTAAGCGGCCGCGGAATCTGCTAACACTTCATTAAAATAATCCGCAACGGGATTATGCTTATAAACACCTTCAACGAGCCGCATTGATGAATCGGGAAATACGATATCCGTAGCCGGACGTTCTCCTTTTAAAATTGAAGGCATCGCTTTTATCGTCGCTTCGGCCAATTCAGCTTGCGCAAGCTCCCCATTTGGAAGCAGGTGTTTATGGGCATTCCACTCATTCCAGACTGTGCGGCCGTCCGGGCGCTGATCCGTGAGAAGAGTGATCGTGTATCCGTCATACGCGATATATCCGTTTTCTTTTAATAGATTCAGGCTTTCTTCCAGCCATTTGCCGTATGTGCCGATCACGCCGGCGTTCCGCATGGATGCTGCAGCTGTGGTGACAGGCTCGCTGAAAAAACCGAGTGATTGTAATTGGTAAAATAGCAGTTTGCAAAGAAGGCTGTTCATATGCGCAACTCCATTTCTCGTTTTAAAGTCTCAAGCCGTTCATTCCGATCCGGATTTTGCCGCTTGACGCTTTCCATAAATGAAGGCTCCGGGCCGGATACAACCGATATTGCATCTTGATCCGTCAGTGCGGCTAAGCCGTGCGGAGCAGCTTTGATGAATGCCGCTTGGCTGAACGGTTCTGATAGTAAGACTTCCAGCGCCTCCATTGCTTCATCGGGTTCAATAGAACCGATCCCTGACGCCTCCATCCGTTTTCTGTAAGACGGGTCTGATACAACGCCCAGACTGCCCCAATATCCCCAATTCATGACTTTCACTTCACAATCAAGCAAGGAAGCGATATGGCGGGCAAAGGCGTCTTGAAATGTACACCCTGCCGCATAGTTGCTTTGCCCGGCATTTTTTGTGAAAGAATTAACAGATGAGAAAAACAGCACAAAATCAAGCGGTTCTCCCTTAAAAGCTTCGATCATTCGGACGCTCGTATTCACCTTAGCTGAAAAAGCGTTTCTGAAAGAAGCTTCATCCATATTCGCCATACTTTTGTCAGCAAGCGTTATCGCGGAATGGATGACTCCCGTTATATTGCCGTATTGCTCTCTTACGGAACGGACGGCCGCTTTAAGCGCTGCGGCATCTTGAGCATCAGCCTGTATATAATGCGGGGCGGGGCCTGATAGCGCCAGCCTGTCTATTTTGCTCTGAATCTCCTGATCCTTCGGCCGCCTGCCGATCCATATAATCCGTGCCTTGTAACGGGTGATCATGTATTTGCTCCATGCTTCTCCGATACCGCCCGCTCCGCCGATGACAGCATAAACGCCGCCTTCTCTGTACGACATACGCGGAGCGGAACTTGTCAGCACCCGGACTGTTTTTTGCTTGTGCCAAGCTCCGTTACGGTACGCGGCAGCATTTCCGTCCGGATCTGGAGGAAGGCGCCAGATGTTTTTCATCTCAGACGAATCACTGCCTTCTTCTGCATCAATCAGCCTGATGTCCCAGTTCGGATATTCTTTTGCCAATGAACCGATCAAACCGTGTACGCCTGCATGCTCAGGCTGCGGCAGATCACCCAGATACACGGACTGTGTCTGCCGGGTGACCGCCGTAAAGCTGATGTTTCGGTTTCCATACCCGAGTGACAGCAGCGCTTTGATGAAACGGAAACATTGAATCACCCCATTCTCCTGCTCATCAAGCATTTCCTGACTGACGGATGCAGGTGCGAAACGATCCGGCGCAATCCATAAGAAATGGCGGATATCCTGATACCCGGCTGTCAATTCACGCAATGTTTGCTCGCTTGAATGATCCGGCGTCTCCTCCAGATGGGCGCGGGGCCACATTTTTGCCGCAGCCTTTATGGTATCTCCCGGCTTTCCGATGATCAGCAATTGTTCCTGATCAACCGCTCGATTTTCTTCCAGAGAAAAGAAAGTTTTGTCCCACACAGGGGCAAGCATCGCCGTCTGAACTTCCTGCCGTTTGCTTTCGGTTTGGTTTGTCTGCCGGACAGCCCGGCAGGAGAAGCCTGTCAATCTCATACAAACAGCGCCGTTTTCATCACATAAATCAATATCCAGCGTCAGCGCTTCGTTATCTGACCGATCGCTCTGTTTGCGGACAAGCGCCCACATCGTTTTCTGAGTCGGCTGAAATATTTCTGCCTGCCGCAGGGAAAACGGCAGCATCGGAGTGTCTCCGGCAGTATCTGAACCGGCACCCAGTGACGCCTGAAACGCGGCATCTAGAAGGCTCGGATGGATGACAAACTGATCGGCGGTACTGTCTGCCGTTTCTGGCAGTGACAGCCGGGCTGCAGCACCCCTCTCTCCGATCATCAGCTGATCAATCCCTTGATGGCTCGGCCCGTATATCATACCCGCATGCCGGAAAGCCTGATAAACCTCATCAGACGTCATAACCGATTGGCTGCAGCCGGACAGCCAGCCCTCTAAGTGAACTGACGGAACCGCTGCTATCTCTCCTGATACCGCGGTGCCTTTACTGTATAAAATCCGTTCTCCCCCAGGTTTTTCCGATAGGCTGTAAATCGTAAATTCAATGTCTTCATTTTCCTTAAGGATAAGGCTGATATGGACTTCTACATCCGTCCCCTGATGAACGACAGGCCTCATCCATATGAGATCTTTCAAATACATTCCTTTACGTCCGTCCGGCACAGCGTATGCGGCACGCTCAACGGCCGCCCTGGCCATTTCGATCACGGCGGCTCCCGGGAGCACCTTCTGCCCATTGACTGTGTGATCAGTGAAAAAGAATTCCCGTCCGGTAAAAACAGAGGTGAATTTCAGCTCCCAAAGATCGGATGTGTTTTCATGAAGCAGCGGATGGATCACCGTTTTGCCGTCATCCCTTTTTGAAACCGCCTCGGCTTCATCTTGAATCCAGCATCTGACCTTTGCAAACGGATAGGCGGGAAGACTGATTCTCCGGGGTTTTTGTCCCGAATATAACAAGTTCCAGTCCACATCGACTCCCTGCACCCACATTTTCAGCAAATGATCGTACTTTCTCTTTTTCAGCCATTTGACCATGGCTTCCTGCAAATCTTCATCAGATTCAAACACAGCCACTGTCTCATGATTTCGCTTCGCCCGCCCCCTGTAAAGATGCGGTGCGTTTTCATTTTCCAAGTACGATCTGAGCTTGTCCTCCAGCTCCTTAAAGGAGTCAGCAATGAGAGCCAGCCGCTCATCCATCGCTTCCCGCCCCGCTTGTAAAGTATATGCGACATCAAATAAGTCCGGCTTATCCGTATGCTTCTTTTGAAGAAAAGCAAGAAGGCGCTCCGCATATTCTGTCAGACGCTCCCCATTTTTTGCAGACAGCAGAATGACAGCCGGCCCTTGGCTGCTGATTGCTTGTTTTACAGGAGCCTCATATTCTTCAATAATGATATGCGCGTTAGAACCGCCCGCACCAAAGCTGCTGATCCCCGCCCTGAGCGGCTGTTCTTCTCCGCCTGCTGAAATCCGTTTCCAATCTGTTAATTCACGGCAGACGGAAAACGGTCCTTCATCAAATTGGATATTCGGATTTAAAATATCTGCATGCAAAGATGGGACGATTTGTTTGTGCTTCATCTGCAGCAGCACTTTTGTGACAGCAGCGATGCCTGCTGCCGATTCCCCATGTCCGATATTTGATTTGACAGACCCGATGAGACATGTTTCAGGAACATCACCGAATGCATCGGTTAAAGCCCGGATTTCAATCGGATCGCCTAATTTCGTCCCTGTTCCGTGCGCTTCCACATAGCTGATCTGACCCGGGGATACCCCCGCTTCCTGTAAAGCTTGAGAAATGACTTCGTTTTGCGCCTTAGGGTTCGGTACGGTGTAACCGCTCGCTCTCCCGCCATGATTAATGGCAGCTCCTTTAATGACGCCGTAAATCCGATCTCCGTCTTGTACGGCGTCTTCTAAACGTTTAAGAAGCAGCACCCCGACCCCTTCTGCCGGAATATAGCCGTCACCCCCGGCGCCGAAACTCCCGCAGTGTCCTTTAGATGAGATGAACTGCCCTTGGCTCAGCATGAAGTACTTGTTAGGATGAACGGTGAGATTCACTCCGCCGGCAAGCGCCGCGCGAATCCGATGATCCCGCAAATCCCGGCACGCCATGTACAATGAAGTCAGCGAACCCGAACACATCGTATCGACCGAAATGCTCGGCCCTTGAAAATCACAAAAATAGGAGACACGGTTAGCAATGGATGAAATCCCGCCTGGGAGCCCGATATGCCGTCCTTTCACTCCCGCTTCAGCCGAGAATAGCGGGTATTCCTGATACATGACACCGGCATACACACCTACCTGACGGCCCAGTTCAGGTGATGTCCTCGTATATCCCGCATCCTCCATGGCCATCCACGCATGCATTAAAAACAGCCGTTCCTGAGGATCAAGGTGTTCCGCTTCACGTGGGGAAATCTTAAAGAACTCAGGATCAAAATCGGCGATCCCGTCAATGAATCCGCCCCATTTGCTGTAGATCGCTCCCGGCGCCGTCCGGTCCTCGGAAAAGTAATGTTCCCATTTCCAGCGGTCTTTCGGAATTTCGGTAATACAATCCTTTCCTTGTTTGAGATTATCCCAAAACGCATCGATATCATCTGCCTGCGGATACTTGCCGGAAATTCCGACAACGGCAATATCCAGCGGGTTTCCTTTCGTTTTCTGACGGCTTTGATTCCCGGACGGGGCAAAAGACGCATTTTCAAGCCGATTTGGCTGAAGCACTTCTTTCACAGACGCATTTTTCAATTCCGCCAGCTGTTCCCCGGTATGACTGAGGACTGCGGCATCAAATGAGAGAAACCCGTCTTTTTTATGTTTGATTGTATTGACCACATAGACGGTATCAGACATGACAGGTCCGTAAAGCGTCAGCCTCTCAATCATGAGCGGTATGTGAATCCGCTTTTTCAGCTGCAACTCTTCTTCACCGAGCGACATATAACAAGAATTCAATATAAGCGGGTCAAATGCAAAGTGATGGAGATCGCCTTTTTCTTTTTTTCCTGATAAGTCCAGCTGCAATAAAAAGGAGCTCTCACTCATTTTGTATCCCGCCGTTACCGTTTTCAGCATCGGGCCTATCGTGAAGTCGGCAACCGAATCGTACAGACGGGAAATGACATCCGGCGCCACCTTTTGTGCATGCGACTTCATTTGTTCAACGTCATATGATTTTTTTATGGGTGCCTCTGTATATCTGCTTATTTCTCCTTCGGCACATGTCTTCCGGCTTTCTTTACCGGAGACAGTGCAGCTTGCGGTAAAGCGTTCGGCACTCTTTTCTGCCGTAAATGAAATGTCAATCTGCGCGGCCTCTCCCGGCTCCAGCGTGACGGGCCCTCCCGTAAAACGGATATCTTTCAGTTCGGCGGGATACGTGCCGGAATGAGACGCTCCGGATGCTTCAAGCACCATACACGGATACACTACACCCATCAGTGCCGGTTTGCCGAAAACCAGATGATCCTGAAGGAATGCTTCATGTTCATAGAAAGTAAATGTCTGACTGCCCAATTGCGTTTCAGAAACCGGTGCTGTATCCGCGACAAGGCCGGAAGATTCATCTGTTCCTTTTGTTTTTATGTCTTCAAGCAGTTCGGATATGCTGCTGCACTCAAATAAAAGAGTCGGATTCAGCCGCAGTTCAAACGCCCCTTCGATGTCTTTAATAATGGCCAGAAGCTGGGACGATTCAAGCCCTAATTCAAAAAACACGGTGTGCGCATCATTTCTTGTGACAGGACGGCCTGCGTGTGTCGAGAAAATGCGGTATAAGGTTTCCTCCATCTGCTGAACGCCTGGTATCAGCTGCCGGTCTGTCCGCACCTTTTTGGCTGTCAGGCCGAGCAGTGAAGCAATATGCACACCGCTGGGGTTGTAAAAGTCAATATCCATTTTCACCATTTCTGAAGGTGTGCCGGATTTTTTCGAAATCACCGCGAAACAGCGATCCGTAACGGTCTCAGCGGCAATAAACGACTCATAATAAATCGGTAAAAACAAACCGGCGCCTGCAGCTGTCTGCAATACGCCGGAGGCCATGGCGGCACCGTCCATCAGCGCGGGGTGAAAGAGAGCGCCGGGGAGATTTTCCTGGCATGAATCAGACTGCCGAATATCAAGGAAACATTCCTCTTCATTTAGATAGATCTCTCCCGTCGGCTTCATCAGCCCGTCATGCGACAGTCCGCGGCTTCTCGCGGCTTCGTAAACTGTATGCAAAGAGACTGACGGAAGTGCGGCTTGTTGTTTTTTCTCCCCTGCGTCAAGGCGTCTATCTGATGAGAAGACTCCTTCATGCACCTCCGCTGATAAGAAAACCGTCCCGGAATCCGCCCCGCAAATCGAGGCTGTCCAGAACTCCTTTTCTTTACCGAATATGACACTCACATCAAGCCGCTCTGACCGTTTCACTGATAAAGGATGATAAATGGTCACCCGTTTCAGACAGATGGAACGGAATGAAAGATCAAGGCATTGCTTTGCCAGCTGATACAGCATATCAATATAGGCCAGACCGGGCATGACAGATTCTCCGTGAATAAGATGGTTTTTCATAATGGGATGTTCTGCCGTCAGGCGCAGATTCACTGTTTTTTTCATGGTTAGTCCCCTTTTAAAAACGTCACGTTGTCACCTGCCAAAACGAGTCTGCAGGTGCAGTGCTTGTCTCTGCTTTTTTCTCATATTTCTTTAAAAGATCCGCAATGTCCGTTTTTTCATTACTTGTTTTTTCCGCTTCATTTTCTGTGCTGTTCCAGCCGCCCAAAAGCGGGTAGTGTTTTTTTCGGAATTCCGGCGGCTGGGGCGCCCGGTGATGTTCCCGCTGCCTTTCACCTCTGTATTCTTCAACGAGAATATGAGCATTTGTCCCGCCGTCAGGAAATGAACTCTGAGCTGCGACGCGGGGTTTCTTCTCTGAATGCCAATCAACGGGTTCACGATTAAAATGAATACGTGACGCTTCAAAGTCATAATGTTCAAATGGCTCACGAGCTGATAAGAAAGGCGGAATCCGCTTATGATAGACGCTCAGCACACATCGGATGAAGCCCGCAAGTCCTGAAGACAGAAGCAAATGCCCTACATTCGGTTTCACCGATCCGATCCGGCAGGGCAGAAGCGTTTTCCGGTTCAGCTGATAGACATCTGAGAGCGCCTTGATTTCCACCGAATCAACGATTGGGGAACCGCCTCCGTTTACTTCTATATATCCAATGTCTTCGGGTGACTTTTCCGCCATATTAAGCGCAGTTTGAATGACGTCTCTCTGCGCCCTTATATTCGGTGAACCGGGACCGAGCGTCCTGCCGTCATTGTTTACCGAGACGGCTTTTATGACGCCGTAAATACGGTCTCCGTCCCGCACCGCATCGCTCAATCGCTTGATAAAAACGGCCCCCGCTCCTTCTCCGAGCACTTCTCCCGCTGATTCACGGTCGAATATATGAAACACGCCGTTCTCATTTAAAATATGGCGCGCTCCGAATAACCGGTGCGCGGACGGAGATAAGAGCAGACTCACCGAACCGACTAAAGCCGCGTCAATCCTTCCGGCCAAAAGGGCGTCTTTTGCAAAGGACAGCCCGATCAGCCCTGAGGAACATGCTGTATCCACGACAAGGCTCGGCCCTGTGACATTCAAAAATCGTGAAATGTTGGCCGCGAAATAGTTTTGCCCCGCCCCCAAAATCGGGTTAGGCGCCTGCAGGATATGTTCCATACCGGCTGAAGGCTGCGCCCTGCCGCCGATGTACACGCCGACTTTCCGGCCCGACAAATCCTTTTGGCCGTACCCGGCATCATAAACGGAATGAACCGCTTCTTCTAATATGATCCGCGCCTGCGGGTCCATAATTGCCGCGTCTTTTTCAGAGATGCTGAAAAAACCCGCATCAAACATGTCGATATCATTAATCCACCCCGCATAATCCTTTGTATGTGCTGTTGCATGCCAGCGCCATGCGGGGACAGGCCGGATGGCGGTGTTCCCTTTCATCAGCAGCTCCCAAAAAGCATCCGTTCCGCCCGCCCCCGGAAAACGGCAGGACATGCCGACGACGGCAATATCGTCTTCGGTATCCGCTTTCGGCTTCTTGGATGTTCCCTCTTCAGCGGCGGCGGTTAAATCAGGCTGGAGGTCCCTGTCTTGAACGAAACCATTTTCTTTTGTCACAAAATCGGCTTTATGATGCACTGCGAAATAGTCAACCATTTCTGTAATCGTTTGATATTGAAGCATGAAGGACGGTGTTAACTTTATGCTGATCCGTTTTTGCAATGATTGAACCAATTCCGCAAAGAGTATTGAGTCAATCCCGTATTCATCAAACGGCATATCATCTTTTATCTGCTCATCCGTCATTTTCAGTTCTTCGCTGAAAACGGTGCGCACCCATTGACGAATCGTATCCTTCACCTTTTGGTCACTGGAAATGCTTTTTTTCACGGGAGCTTCAGATTTCTTCACCTTCAAAAGATCACCAAAATCAGCCTCACTGTCTTCGGGAACACAAGGAATTCCGCAGCTTTGTCCGTTTAATATGATGTAATCTAAAAATTTCAGTCCGTCTTCGGCAGACAGTCTGGAAAGTCCTGATTTTTGATAAGCAGGTGTTTCCGGCAGGCCTTCAGCCATACCGGTTTCTTTCCAGACGGGCCATTGAACGGCTTTAACAAACACGTTCCCTTTACCTGCTTGATGATTTGCAAAAGAGTCCATAAATGAATTAGCCATCGCGTAGTCACTTTGCCCCGCAGCAAGCGAAGGGATCTGACCCGAAACGGATGAGAACAAAATAAAAAACGACAGCGGCTCATTCTGAACGGCTTCATAGAGACCGCGAAGCCCTGTTACTTTCGGCGCGCAAACGCTTTCGATTTCCGTTTCGGTTTTGTTATAAAAAGCGGGGTGTTCTCCCATTGCACCCGCGCAATGAAAAACGCCGGTAATCGGTCCCATCGTGCCGCGGATGCTGTCCGTCATGTTCCGGAGGCCCTTTTGATCCGTAAGAGAAACGCTGTAATAACGGATCTCCGCGCCCCGCTCGGCTAACCTCTGCATCCGCTCGGCCTTTTCCGGGAGAATGCCGTCGTTTTTCATGTCTGCCCACTTTGAGGAATCAGGAAGCGGCTCCCGCCCCATGATGACCAGTTTCCTGCATCCGCATGAAACGGCATGCTCCGCCGCAATTGCGCCGATCCCGCGCGATCCGCCCGTTATTAACAGCACATCATCAGACGAATAGGAAAGCTCAGGCGCAGCCGAAACATTCATACCCTGCTTCAGAAACGGCACATAACGGCGATTCAGCCTGTAGCAGCATTCACTGCCGCTTTTGGCCCGCGGCTGTAAAAATTCAGTCTCAATCTGTCTGCTTAATTCTTCTGTGTGCTCAATCGCACAATCGCTATCTATCGTAAAAGAATGAATGTTGGTATACTCAGCGCCCAGCATCCGGTACAGCCCCGCCGTTTTCGCCCCTTGCATCAGAGGTTTACTTTCCTTGAAAGGCTGGAGGCGGTGTGTCACTTGGCTGAACACAGCGCCTCTATGACGGAATGATTCAAGAGCCTGCTGTAAAAAGGCAAGCTTTCCGTGTTCTATCTCTTCCTGCCGTTCATATTCCGCATCATATGCGGTTATGTCGATGACCCCGAGTATCTGTTTGTTTTTAAGAGACTCCCGCACTCTGCCGTAAAGGTTTCGCCCCGATGCGGCGGCGTAATAATCGGCGCCGTCTTTTGCCTGATGAATGAAGCAGATCGTTTCAATATGGCCGTTTCCTTTAAAAAGAGCATCGGCCAATCGCCTCGTCTTATCAGTTGCAAGTATCATTACTGTTCCTGATAATGCTTCAGATTCCGCCGGATCTTGCTGCTTCCATTCTTTTTGAAGAATGATCTTTTGGTTTTCCGCCGGTTCGTCTGTCTGTTTCCGGATATCCGCAGGCACAGGCACCCAATACCGCTCCTTCGCGAACGGATATACAGGAAGGCTGACCCGTTTCGGCTTCTCTCCTTCGTATAACAGGCTCCAGTCAACGGCGGCTCCTTTTGCCCACTCAGTGAGCAATCTGGAATATTGCTTGTTTTTCAAAAGCTCGGCCATTCCACTTGATGACATATCGTCGTGAGCAAGTCCGCGGAAACACCCTTCAATTTCTGTTTTCCGTTCAAGCACATCTTTCAGTTTCGCTTGCAGGCCGCAAACGGATGTAACGATAAATGCCAGCCGTTCAGGCATCGCTTCTCTGCCAGCTTGAAGCGTGTAGGCCAGGTCTTTAAGGTCGACTTCTTTTTCCCGTAAAAAGCGGTCATACCGTTTTACATATTCTAATAGGCGTTCTTCATTTTTTGCCGAAAGCAGAAACAGAACCGGCTCGTCTTCCCGTATACTCATCGATTTCTTTTCAGCCTGCGGCGGCAGATATTCTTCTATGACAAAATGGGCATTGCTCCCGCTGGCGCCAAAAGAACTTAAACCCGCTCTTCTCGGCTGGTCAGGATGTAACGGCCGTTCCCATTCTACCAGCCGATCCGCCACATAAAACGGCGTGTCCGAAAATGGAATATGGGGATTCAGCGTGTCCGCGTGCAATGACGGAAAGATTTCTCCATGCTTCAGCTGCAAAAGCACCTTTGTTAATCCGGCGATTCCGGCGGCTCCTTCTAAATGGCCGATATTTGATTTGGCAGAGCCGATGGCGCAAAACCGCTTCTTATTTGTCCATTTGCGGAATGCACGGCTCAGCCCTTCAATTTCAATCGGATCACCCAGAGACGTGCCTGTTCCGTGGGCTTCAATATAGCTCAGTGTCTCCGGATCAACGCCGGCACTCTGAAAAGAATCTGTAATGACTTCCGCCTGTGATGCCGGATCAGGCACTGTCAAACCGGATGTTTTTCCGACATGGTTTAAAGCGGAGCCTTTTATGACGCCATATATCGGACAGCCCATTCTTTCCGCTTCTTGAACGGTTGTCAGCAACACCGCGCCGACGCCTTCTCCCGGCACATAGCCGTCACCGCCGGCGGCGAAGCTTTTGCAGACGCCTTCTGAAGACAGAAATCCGGCATTCGCCAAAAACGCATATTTATGCGGATGTGTGACCGCATTAACACCGCCGGCAATGGCGAATTCGCACTCTCCCCTTTTAATGCTTTCACATGCCAAATGTATGGATGTGAGCGAAGAAGAGCACATCGTATCAACAGCCATTGACGGCCCTGTAAAGTTCAGGCAGTGAGACACGATATTCGGAACAGAGGCAGGCGTCACGCCCATAGACAGCGGTGTGCCCCGCTGTGTGATTTCAGCGCCGAACAGCTCATAATGGCTCCAAAACACACCTGCGAATACCCCGACGCGTTTTCTCTTTTGTGAAGATGGCCCGCGCGCCGTTCTGTCCTGATAAAAACCGGCATCTTCACAAGCTTCCCAAGCCGTCTCTAAAAAAAGCCGCGCCTGCGGGTCCATCATTTCAGCCTGGCGCGGAGTCAGATTGAAAAACAGCGGATCAAAGCAGTCTATGCGATCTAAAAATCCTCCGTAACGATAGAACTGATCTGCTTCATAGGAGAAAGGATAACCTTTCCATCTGTCTTTCGGTATTGTTGTGATGCAGTCTTTACCTGAGCGCAGATTCTGGTAAAATTCATCGATGCTTCCCGCCTGCGGGTATCTTCCTGCCAATCCGATTACCGCAATATCGTGCTCTTCTGTGTGTCTCTCTTGTTTTTGGTTCCTTCTCTTGACAGCTGCATGGGATAATGAAGAGCGGTTCTTGTCTGCCATCGGAACCAATCGGGCCATGTTTTCAGTTACAGCCGGCTCCTTCCCGTATAAAATAACGGATTGCAGCTTGCCGAGACGCAGCATATATTCAAGTGAAGCCATCCCTTCCCCGGCCGGAATCGGGCTGGTGCCGGTTGCATCATTCATGATCTCTTTCATTAAGCTGTCAACCTGCATGCCGCCATCTTCCCAAAGCGGCCAGTTGATCGTCATAGAAGCCCCGGTCCGTTCGCCTTTTTCCGCTTTGCAATCGCGATATTTCATATATTCATCCATAAAAGCGTTCGCTGCGGCATAATCTGTCTGGCCCGCATTTCCGGCCAACGCCGAGAATGAGGAAAATACGGCGAAAAATTCAAGCGGTTCATGCCGTGAAGCTTCGTCCGCATGAATCAGGCCGCTGATTTTCGGCAGGAACACCCGCTTCAAGTCAGAACTGTCTTTTTGGATGATAAATTGATCTTTTAAAACACCGGCGCAATGAAAAATGCCCGTCAGCCGGCCGAAAGTTTCTGTAATCTGAGCAAATGCCCGCTCTGTTTCGGCTTTGCTGCCGATGTCCGCTTGAACGTAAAGAACTTCTGCGCCCAATGCTTTCAGTCTGCTGATCTTCTCAGACTGTTCCGGCGAACGGCCGATGAGTGCGAGCTTCACCTTTTCTTTTTCTGCAAGGTGACGGGCAAGCAGAAATCCAAGACCGCCGAGGCCTCCTGTAATGACATATACGCCGTTTTGTTTCCAAGGAGACTGTGTCTGCCCGTCCGGTTTCTCAATACGTTCGAACAATCTGATCTGCCGCATATTGTCCTTATACCGAATGTCTGTGCAGCCCGCATAAGAGCAGTCTGCTTCTGTTCTAATGATTGCAGCCGTCTCACTTGGCAATCTCTCATTCTTGTTACAGAAGGTGATCACCTGAGTGCGAAAAGCCGGATTTTCAAGATGTGCCGTTTTCAGCATAGCCCCGAGAGCGGAAGACAATGCCGCTCCATCCTCAGCGGCACATACAAGCTGAATCAATGTATGTTCTTTCGGATGGTCTGTCAGTTCCCGTTTGAGCATACGAAATATGCGCTCGGCATCTGCTTCAAACTGCTCATCTGCAGCCTCATGCTCCTTTTTTAGTTCTATCACTTCCGCTTCCGGGCAATATGTGCCGAGTTCATCGGTGAGACGGGGTCCTGCATCGGCAGCGATAATGAGATGACGGGTGTGTTTTTGCCCGTTCTGCACTGCCGTTTCCAGCGGCTGATCTTTCCAGGCGGGTTCAAAAAACAGAACCTCATCAGCAATGTCAGCGTCTGATGTATGCCGTTCTTCGGCCGAATCTTTCAGCACACAGCCCGCTTCATTGATAAGGTAATCCGCAAGGCGGCGGACAGATGAATATTCAAAAAGCAGTGTCGGATAAAACTGCTGCTGAAAAGTCTGCTCTAATATCTTTACAAGCTTCAGCAAATGCGCCGAGTCAAGCCCCATATCATAAAAGCCTTTCCGCACATCAATATCCTGTGCCGGACGATTGATCAACCTGGCGATTTCCGACTTTATGTAAGTCACCATGTTTTGTTCCGGCGTTTGTTGTTCAGACACGTCTTCTGCGGCCACATGATTTTCGGGCTCGCCACGGCCGCTTCTGTTCTGCTGAGGCGGCTTCTCTTTGTCTATCAGATGGGTAATCATATTCGCTTGTCTGACCCTTTTTACTGTCAGTTTCTCACATTCGGCCAATACGTTCCCTGCCCTGTCGTAAATCGTGAAGTCGGCCGAATAAAAATCAGGTTCGCTATCTGATGCGCCGCTTTCAGTGCGGCTGTTTTTCGCAGAATAAGTGTAAATCGTTTTCGGAAACGGCTGATATATGCAAAAACGATTGATCATAAAAGGAATATAAGGTGTGTCATTCTGTTTTTGGGCCGACAATGCAAAGGAAGAGCCGGCAAGGGTGGACGCATCTAAAAAAGCCGGATGCGCCTTAAATTTCTCCCGGAATCCTTCAGCCAAACCACTCAGACTAAGCTCCATTAATTCTTCTTTATCCTGAAGCTGATAAACGGCCCCTTCATTTTTCATAAACTCGCCATGCTCAATATGGCTTCTTCTTGCAATTCCGTAAATGTCATGCATGTCCCATTTTCGGCTTGCGTTTTTCATGAATGCTTCAATATTCAGCTCTTTTGCCCGGGGCGTGTCTTTTTGCAAATAAAGCTGACATTCCATATTCTCATCCCGTTTTCCGCCAAGCGGTATGCCGTTTTTTGCTTTTTCGCTTGTGATCTCAACTTTCCAGCTGTCACGCGCCGGCGTAAAGGTGACATACAGGTGTTTATCAAACTCTTCAGATGTTACAACAGGCTGCTTAAAAATAATCTGTCTTAATTCTATAGGCCGTTCACCGAGATACCCGGCGGCGAGCCGATACAGCATATCTATTAAAGTCACGCCCGGGAGGACGCGGATTTGATGAACGCGATGATCCCGGACGATATAATTCGTATGGCTGATTTTCTGCAGGAACGTTTTGACTTGATAGGTAGTAACTGCCAATCTATCACACCTCGCTTATTTCAAACATTGCTTCTGTGCCCGCCTCATTTTCTTCCGCTTCAGGCAACTGTGCTTTTTCAGGCCAATACCGCTGTTTTCGGTATACTGTCTGGCCGCCTTTCGGTTCCATGGCCGCTTTTCGTTCTTTCGGAATTCCTTCGTTGCTGACAATAATATGAGCGTTATTCCCTCCCAAACCGAACGCGCTGACTCCGGCCCTGAGTATCTCTTTTTTTCCTTTCCACCGCTTCAGCTCAAGCACAGGATAAAGCGGCGAATCATTAAATTGAAAGCGGGGGTTCGGTTTATGACAATGCAAAGTCGGCGGCAGTTCTTCATTGGCAATCGCCAGCAAAACTTTGATGATTCCCGCCGCGCCCGCCGCACTCAGCAAGTGGCCGATATTGCTTTTGACGCTTCCTACACCGCAAAATTGTTTTTCATCGGAATAAGCAGACAAGACATTGGTTAATCCTTTTAATTCAATCGGGTCGCCGATCAATGTACCGGTTCCGTGCGTCTCTACGTATGTCATGGTGTCCGGATCGATTTCCGCCGATTGAACCGCCTGCTCAATCAAGTCCTGCTGCGCCCGGGGATTCGGCGTCGTCACCCCCATTGTGCTGCCGTCATTATTTATCGCAGATCCGTCAATAACGCCGTATATTTTATCTTCGTCTTCTATCGCTTTTTCGAGCGGCTTCAGCATCAGCACACCGCAGCCCTCTCCGATTCCTGTTCCGTCCGCATCGGCATCGAAAGATTTTGAACGGCCATTTGGCGATAAGATTCTCGCCGCGCTCATGGTGAGAAAAGGTTTTTCATCAAGCAAAATGTCAACTCCGCCCGCAAAGGCCGCCTCCGCTTCTCCATTTTGAATAGCCTGCACGGCCAAATGAATTGCCGTAAGCGAACTGGAGCAGGCCGTATCTACGACCAGGTTGGGCCCTGTAAAGTTATAAATGTGAGCCATATGCGCGGTAATAAAATTTTGTCCCGCGCCGATAATCGAGTCTTTTTGCAAATATTGAAATTTCTCATGAAACGCACCTGCCCTTGCACCGGCAAAAACGCCGATACGGCGGCCCCAGAGATCCTCTTTTTTATAACCGGCATCGGCCAAAGCTTCCGCGCTCACTTCAAGCCACTGCCTTTGCAGCGGGTCTATCATCGGTGCCAGCGTTTCTGAAATATTAAAATACCCCGGGTCAAATTGATCAATATCGTGAATAAAACCGCCCCATTTACTGATGCTTTTTCCTTCTTGATATTCACCCGGCCGATAGTGTTCCCCGGCGTTCCATCTGTCCGGCGGAACTTCAGTGACGGCATCCGTTCCGCTGCGGAGATTCTTCCAAAATTCTTTTATATCCCCCGCTTTCGGAAAATGACAGGCCATGCCGATGATCGCAACCTTTCCCCGTTTCCCGGGCTTATCTGCCGTTTTTTTGCTCCGTTTCGGTGTCTTCTGCAAAGGGAACTTCTCCGCGGGAACCGCTGCATCTGCCGAAAAAGCTTCCGGACAATGTGCGGCTAAATAATCCGCGAGCTGTTCTATAGTAGGGTGTTCCAGAAGGACAGTCGGATCAATTGAAACAGACGGCAGTTTTTGATCAATCTTTGTCAGCACTTGCGCCAGAAAGATAGAATCCATTCCGTATTCCTGAAAAGGCACATCGATATCCATATGCGTTTCATCGATACTCAGCTCTTTTGCCAAAAGCGACTTCAGCCAAGATTGAATATCAATCCGGTTATGTTCCCGTTTTTTTGTTTCAGGAGGTTTGGCAGCTGTTCTCATTCCTTTATGGGCGGCTGGCTTGGCGTTTTCCAGCGCTTTGATGTCCCAATCATGTTTCACTTGTGCCGGCAGCACGACAGCTCCGGGTCTTTCTCTTAAAATGTAATCAAGCATCTTGAGACCTTCCGCGTCAGAGTGCCGCAGCAATCCCGTTTGCTGATACATCCCGCTTTTTGTATCCCTGCTCATGCCCGTCTCATCCCATGCCGGCCATTGTATGCTAATAATGCCGCTCTCATTGTTTTCTGCAAAATAGTCCATATAAGAATTTGCCATCGCATAATCGCTCTGACCCGCCGCAAGAATCGGGACGGCTGCCGAGACAGATGAAAACAAGACGAAAAATGCCGGCGCATCATCCTTTACACTCTCATACAGACCGTGGAGGCCGTCTGCTTTCGGGGCGAGCACCCGCGCGATACTGTCTTTGGATTTGCGGAGAAAAGCAGGGTTTTCACGGTCCGCAATTCCCGCGCAATGCAGAATGCCTCCGATAGGTCCGAGCGTTGAGGTTACCTCTTTTATAAGCCGTCCGACGGCCTGCTTATCCGTCAGATCAACTGCTGAGACGCACACTTTTACGCCTTGTGATTCCAGCTGCCGGATAAGCTGTATTTTTTCCGAAACAACAGGGTCTGTTTGCTCAAGATCCCACTCGGTTTTCGGCGGCAGCTCCTTTCTGCCTGTCAGAAGCAGTTTCTTCACACCGTATGCGGAAACGAAATGCTTGGCGCATAAAGCGCCGAGTCCGCGCGTTCCTCCGGTTATCATCAGGACGGCGTCTTTTGGAAATACAGTCCGGTCTGTTTGCACGGCTTCTGGTTCAATCTGATCAGTCTGCCGAAGAACATAGCTGAAGCGCATGCCGTCCCTGTAGCAAACAGCAGACTCCGTTAAGTCTGATTCAATTTCTTTTTTAATAAAAGCGGCTGTCTGCTCCAGCGGCTCTTCAGGATCAATATCGGCGTGACAGGTGAGAATATGGCTGTATTCATGCCGCAGCATGCGGTAAAGCCCCGCTTTTTCAATACCATGCATAGCGGCAGCCTTATTTTTGAAAGATTCAAGCCCTTTTGTAAGATAAATCATTTTCATGTTTTCTTGTCCGCGGCCGTATTCAATCAGCTGCTGCAGCGATGCCGCCCAGCTGACGTCCTGACGCTTTTGTCGGGAGCCGCAGCCGGTGAAGTCAATAAACCCGGAATAGATGGCCGCATTCGGATCCTGTAAGAAAGAGATGAGCTGATTTTCCTGCACAATGTCAGCATCATTCAGCTGTTTTTTCACCTCGGCGGCAAGGTCTTTTGTATCCTCGGAGACGATGAGCGCTAATTTGCTCAATGGCACGGATGAAGACACTGCCTCGCAAGGCTCCCATGTTTTCTGCAATAATACTGTTTTTTGATTCGAAAGCGGCAGCCGCTCCTGTTTCGGCACCCAATAACGGTCTGCTCTGAACGGATAGGAGGGCAGGCTGATGCGGCGCGGCTTACTGTCCGTATACAGCTGCTCCCAATCCGTGTCAAATCCGTTTGCCCAGAGCCGCAGCACTTTCTTGTATTTCTTTTTCTCAATCCAGGCGCTGACGAGGTCAGCAGCGTCTTCATCGTCTGAGAACATGGAGATCGTGTTATTCTCGCGTTTTTTACGGCCGCTGATGATATCTTCGCTGTTTTTTCCCATCAGAAACGCGTTCAGTTTTTCAGTCAGTTCCTCTGCGGAGTCTGCAATGATTCCCAGCCTCGCTTCCATCGCGTCCCGTCCGGTCTGCAGTGTGTATGCGGCATCTGCAAGATCGATATGGCGGGATGATCCGTTTTTGATAAAATCGCGAAGGAGACGCGCTCTTTCTTTCAGCCGCTCTTCATTTTTAGCCGACAAAACAAAAAGAGATGACGCTTTCTCACGGGTTTCCGGCTGTTCCGTCTCACTTTTGCCCATGTATTCTTCAATAACGATATGCGCATTGACACCTCCGAAACCGAATGAGCTTACACCCGCCCGGCGGGGCAGGACCCGGCCGTTTTCATCACGCAGCGCTTCCCACTCCTTTGTTTCTGTCACAATGTAAAACGGGCTGTCCTTCAATTTGATATGGGGATTGATGTTCTCGCAATGCAGACTTTTAGCGAGCGTCCGATGTTTCAGCTGCATCAATACTTTGATAACGCCCGCAATGCCTGCTGCGAGCTCCAAATGTCCGATATTTGTCTTCACTGAGCCTATCCCGCAATACCCGTCCGGAGCCCCGTCTGTTTGGAAAGCTTTTTTCAATGCATTGATTTCAATCGGATCTCCGAGTGCCGTTCCGGTTCCGTGCGCTTCTATATAAGTGATCGTTGACGGGTGAATACCGGCTTTTTGATAAGCGCTTTTCAGCACATCCGTCTGAGCCTGCGGGTTCGGCGCGGTAAGTGACGCTGAGCGTCCGCCGTGATTTTCCGCTGTACCGCGGATGAGGCCGTAGATGTGATCCCTGTCATGCTCAGCCTCTGAAAGCTTTTTCAAGACAATCATGCCGGCACCCTCTCCTCTGACATAACCGTCAGCCTGATCAGAAAATGTTTTGCAGCGCCCGTCTTCACTGAGCATGCCTGCTTTTTGAAAACCGATATGCCCTTCAGGCGTGATGATCGTGTTGACGCCCCCTGCGACCGCCATATCACAATCTCCCGTTTCAATGGCTTTTACCGCGCGGTGAATGGCGACTAAAGAGCTTGAACAAGCGGTTTCTATCGGCTCGCTCGGCCCGTGAATATCAAGAAAATAACTCATCCGGTTCGGCCCGACGGACGGCACGATTCCGGTCATCGTATACCCCTCGACAGGAAGACCCGCCTTATTGATTAAGGTTTGATATCCGCTTCCCAATGTGCCGGTGAAAATGCCGGTTTTTGTTCCGGCAATCCGTTTTGCTGAGTACCCCGCGTCTTCAATGGCTTTCCACACATACATCATTAATAGACGCTGCTGAGGATCCATCATTTCAGCTTCTTTCGGAGATATCCCGAAAAACAGCGGGTCAAACCCGGCGATTCCATCTATAAAACCGCCCCATTTAATTGACGTTTTATTTGCATCCGCTGCCGGATCGCCGTCATATTCACGCCAATCCCAGCGATCTCGGGGAATTTCTGTGATGCAATGCTCTCCTTTTGATAAACGTGTCCAGAATTCATCTATGTCTTTCGATTGCGGAAAAATACCGCTGATTCCGATAATGGCTATCGGTTCGGCTTTTTCTTCTGATTTTCCTTTTACGGATACGGGCGTTTCCCGCTTGACATGAACGGCCGCCGGAGCTTCAGCTTTTCTTTTTCCGGCTTTTGGGGCGGTTTTTAAACTCTCTCTTTCTAAGCCGCTGAATGCTTCTTTCCATTCAGATATCAAATGGCCGCTCAGTTTGCGCAATGTCGGAAATTCAAAGAAGATAGTCGGGCTGAGCTCAAGCTGGTAAGACCGATTTAATAGATTTGTAAATTCAGTGAAGATGATCGAATCAAATCCGTATTCCGTCAGTTCGCTGTCAGCCTCAATATCTTTAATGCTTACCTTTAAAAGATCTGATACATGCCGCTTTAGTTTCTCTTGAACCCGATCTTTCAGATCTCTTGCATCTGTCTCTGCCGCAGCTTGTCCGGCGGCGCTTTGTTCTTCGCCCAGATCGAAAATATGGCTGCGAATCCGTTTTTCGTCGCCCTCCGCCACCATGACCTGGTGTTCTCCGGAGGCAAAAGCCGCGTAAAGCGCCTGGATGCCTGATGCCGATCGCATGGCTTTCATTCCGGTCTGTTCATACATCAGCCGTTCGGTCTCTTTGTCCACGCGCATACCGCCTTCTTCCCAAAGCGGCCAGTTGACGGACAGGGTCTGCCCGCTCCGCTTGTTGTCCCGCACGAGACGGTTTCTGCGGGCTGCATAAACATCCATAAATGCGTTGGCTGCCGCATAACCGGCCTGTCCCGGATTTCCCATGCCTCCCGCCAAGGAAGAAAACAGAATGAAAAAGTCCAGCCGCACATCTTTCGCTGCTTCATCAAGATTGATAAGCCCTTTCACTTTCGGTGCCATGACGGTCTTCCGTTCGTTTTCTGCCTGGTTCAGAATGTAGTTGTCAGCGATCACGCCGGCGCCGTGAATGATCCCGTCGAGTGTTCCGTGCTCCTCCTGTATGCCGCGGACGAGGGCGATGACCGCCGCCCTGTCTGTCACGTCAACCGGTTGATACAATACGCGGGCACCCGACGCTTCCAAGCGCCGTAAGCGGGCGGAGCGGTCTTCATTAAGCGCTTCCGCCCTTCCCGTTAATACGAGGACGGCGTTTTTGACGCGGGAGGCTATTTCTTCAGCGAAAACCAGTCCGATGCCGCCCGCTCCCCCGGTGAGGAGGTAAACCCCTTCGTCTTTCCACGGAACGGTACCGCTTTGAGAGGCCGGCAGATGACGCCAGTTTCTGACGAGACGTTTGCCGTCTTCATAACGGATTTCCGCTTGTTCAGGATGCGCCCGGTTTTCTTTCAGTTTGGCAAGAAGCGATGATGCGGGCTCGTCCGGACCGGCTTGGATGACTTGGCCGTACAGCTTCGGATGTTCAAGGTGAGCCGTTTTCAGAAAAGCGGCCAGCCCCGCCAATACATTGTCTTCCCCCCTGTCGGGGACAAGAAGCTGGATCAGCGTTTTTTT